>JAYSCY010000003.1:0-456340 GCA_041914645.1 Permianibacter sp. | reverse complement strand
GGCTGACATGTGCGGTATTTATGGACAACTGCGTTTCGACGGCCAGACGGTGCCACCTGAACGCCTGAGCGCGATGGGCAAGGCGATGATTCATCGCGGCCCCGACGACGAAGGCGCCTTTACCGCCGGACCGATTGGTATCGGCATGCGGCGTTTGTCGATCATTGATTTGAGCGGTGGCCATCAACCGTTTACCGCGCTCGATGGCCAGCTGGCACTGGTCGCCAACGGCGAGGTCTACAACTATCGCGAGCTGCGTCAGGAACTTGAAGCCGCCGGCCAGGTGTTCCGTTCCCACTCCGATTGCGAATGCATTTTGTGGGGCTATCTGCACTGGGGGCTTGAACTGCTGTTGCAGAAACTGAACGGCATGTATGCCTTCGCGCTCTGGGATGGCCGCAGCGAGCAGTTGATCGTCGCCCGCGATCGGCTCGGCATCAAACCGCTCTACTACCACTTTGACGGCAAGGCGTTCAGTTTTGCCTCGGAAGCAAAAAGCCTGTTTCCGGCCGGCATTGCCCCGGCACTGAACAAGGAAGCGCTGCCGGCTTACCTGTCGCTGGGTTATGTGCCGGCGCCACAAACGCTGTTTGCCGGCATTCAAAAATTGCCGGTTGCCAATGTCGCGGTGATCAAGGCGGGACAGCTCAAGCTGAAAAGTTACTGGCAGATGGGCAACTCGCTCGCCAGCTACAGCGAAGCGCAATGGCAGGAAAAAGTGCGGGCCGAACTGGATCGTGCCACCCGCATGCAGATGGTGGCCGATGTCCCGCTCGGTGCTTTTCTGTCCGGTGGCATCGACTCCAGTGCCGTGGTGGCCTACATGGCCAAGCACGCCAGCGGTCCGGTCAAAACTTACGCCATCGGCTTTGATGGCGATGCCGCCAGCCGTTATTACAACGAACTGCCGTATGCGCGCAAAGTGGCCGAGCTTTTTGGCACCGAACATCATGAGATCCTGGTCAAGCCGGATGTTGCCCAGCTTTTGCCAAAGCTGCTCTGGCAGCTCGATGAGCCAATGGCAGACTCCGCTTTCCTGACCACCTATCTGGTTTCAGAGTTCGCCCGGCGCGATGTCACGGTGATTTTGAGTGGCGTTGGCGGCGACGAGTTGTTTGGCGGTTATCGCCGCTACCTCGGCGAACATTACGCTGCCCGTTACTTGCGCCTGCCAGCGCTTGCCCGCAGCGGCCTGCGCGCCATTGCCAGCAGGCTGCCGGCCGACCGCCATAGTCGCTGGCTCGATCTGGCACGGCTGGCGCGTGGTTTCATTCTGTCGGCCGATATGCCGTTTGAAGATCGCTATCGCAGCTACGTTCAGGTGTTTGCGCCCGACGCCATTCAAGCACTGCTTGGTCCGGTCAGCAGTGGCCGTGACCCGATCCACGACGCGTTTGCTCGCGCCAGCAACCCCGATCAGTTGAATCGACTGTTTGAAGTTGATGCCCTGACCCAACTGCCGGACGATTTGCTGTTGCTGACCGACAAGATGAGCATGGCAGTCTCACTGGAATGCCGGGTGCCGTTTCTTGATCACGAGCTGGTCGAGTTGGCGGCAAAGATGCCGGCCTCGATCAAGGTCAAGGGCGGCGAGCTGAAGTCGCTGCTGAAGAAATCGCTGCGCGGGTTGCTGCCGGATGACATCCTGTATCGCAAGAAACGCGGCTTTGGTGCGCCCATGGGTGCCTGGCTGCGTGGTCAACTATTGCCGCTGATGCAGCAGGTATTGGCGCCGGAAACCGTCGCCGCCCGAGGCCTGTTTGATCCGGCGGCCGTCCAGCGGGTCATGCAGGAGCATCTGAGCCAGCAGGCGGACCACACCGACCATTTGCAGGCCTTGCTGAATCTGGAATTGTGGTGCCGGCTGTACCTCGATGGTCACAGCGTCGAGCAGGTCAAGAACGAATTGCTGCAAGCCGCGGCCTGACCCGGCGGAAATGTGGATGAACCCATGAAAATTCTGTATGTCTGTCACCGTTTTCCGTATCCGCCCAAACGCGGTGGCAAGATTCGTCCGTTCAACATGATCAAGCATCTGGCGGCGCAGCACGAAGTGCATGTCTGCTCGCTGGCCCGGTCGGCACAGGAAGCCGAGGAAGGCAAAGGGTTGCGCGCGCATTGCGCCCACACCGAATGTGCGGTGGTCAGTGAGCCTTGGCAAACGTTGCGGATGATTGTACGGCTGCCACTGCCGACGCCTTCGTCGATGGGCTACTTCTACTCACCACAACTGAAAGCGCGGATTCGCGCTTTGCATGCCGAACATCACTACGACTTAATCTTCGTCCACTGCTCTTCGGTTGCCCAATACGTTGAAGACATCACCGATGCCGTCAAAGTGCTCGACTACGGTGACATGGATTCACAGAAATGGTTGGAGTACGCCCACTACAAGCCGTTTCCACTCAATCTCGGTTATTGGTGGGAAGGCAAGAAAATGGAGCGGGCCGAACGCCGGTTGGCACGCAAATTCAATTACTGCACCGCCACCACCCGGATGGAGCTCGGCACGCTGCGCGAACTGGCGCCGGGCGTCGCCAGCGACTGGTTTCCGAATGGCGTTGACCACAACGTGTTTGCGCCGGATGGCAGCGATTACGATCCGGACACCATCAGCTTCATCGGCCGGATGGATTACTACCCGAATCAGGAATGCATGCTGCGCTTCAGCAAAGAGGTACTGCCAAGAATCCAGGCTGAACGGCCAACCGCCAAACTGGTCATTGTTGGCGCCGAGCCGAGTCAGGAGATTCTGGCGCTCGGCAAGCTGCCCGGCGTCACCGTCACCGGCAGCGTGCCGGAAGTGCAGCCCTACGTCCGGCGTTCGGCCGTCATGGTGGCACCATTGGCGATTGCCCGCGGCACCCAGAACAAGATCCTGGAAGCCCTGGCGATGGGCGTGCCGGTGGTCACCAGTTCGCTGGCGGCCGATGGCGTGGATTGCCTCGCTGGTGAGCATCTACTGGTGGCAGACAGCCCGGCAGAGATCGCCACGAGTGTGCTCAGCTTGATGCAGGACCGCCAGAAGCGGCAACAGTTGGCAAGCGCTGGCCGGGCGCGGATGCTGTCGCATCATCACTGGCCCAATTCGATGCAACGGCTCGATGCCATCTTGTTGGCGGCGCAGGCACAAGCCAGCAAGCGGCGTGCAGCCACAACGACGTCATCATGATTCCGGGTCCGTACCCGCTTTCATCACAATAGGTTCCGGTCAGTCGGCCCACGGCTGCCCCTCAGCAAAGGAATGTCAGTCATGAACATCAGTATTTTTGGTCTCGGCTATGTCGGCGCGGTGTCACTGGCCTGTCTCGCCCGCGACGGCCATCGCGTTGTCGGGGTGGATATCGATCCGCACAAGCTGGCGTTGATCCGCAGCGGCAAGTCGCCGATTGTCGAAGAAGGCATACAGGAATTGATGGCGCAGGTAGTGGCCAGCAGCCGAGCCACTGTCACCGACAAGGTCAGCGAGGCCTTGCGTGATACCGATCTGTCGTTCATTTGCGTTGGCACGCCGTCGTCCTACAACGGCAGTCAGGATCAGGGCGCCCTGCTGGCCATCGCCCGTCAGTTCGGCGAGGCGATGAAGCTGAAGGATCGCCACCATGTCTTTATCTTCCGCTCGACGGTCGTCCCCGGTACCGTCGAAGACCAGCTGGTACCACTCATCGAACAGCACTCGGGCAAGAAGCGCAACGTCGACTTCTCGGTTGGCTTCCAGCCGGAGTTTTTGCGCGAAGGCAGCTCGATCAAGGACTACGACAAGCCGCCTTTCACCATTGTCGGCACCGACTCCGACCGGGCCGCCGAAGTGCTGAAGGATCTGTTCGGCAACCTGCCCTGCCAGTTCATGCGCACCAGCATTCGCACTGCTGAAATGGTCAAATATTGCTGCAACAACTTTCATGCTTTGAAGATCACTTTCGCCAATGAAGTGGCCAGACTCTGCGAAGCGCTGAAGGTGAATCCGTTTGAAGTGATGGACCTGGTATGTCAGGACAAGCAGCTCAACATCTCCACCGCCTACCTGAAGCCCGGTTTTGCCTTTGGTGGTTCCTGTCTGCCCAAGGATCTGCGCGCCACAATGTACATGGCCAAGAACCACGATATCGATTTGCCCCTGACCGGTAGCCTGCTGCCGTCCAACCGGGTCCATATCGATCACGCCATCAACAAGATTCTCTCGCTCGGCAGCCGCAAGATCGCCCTGATTGGTTTGGCATTCAAACCGGGCACCGACGACTTGCGCGAAAGCCCGTTGGTCACACTGGCCGAGCGCTTGCTCGGCAAAGGCGTGAGCCTGGCGGTGTACGACGGCGAAGTGCATTTGTCGCGCTTGCTCGGCGCCAACAAGCGCTACATCGAGGAGCACATTCCGCACATCGGCGAATTGCTGCGACCGACTTTGGAAGAAGTGGTTAACCACGCCGACATTCTGGTGCTTGGCAGCGGTGATCAACGCGTGCATGGCGAGCTGCGCGCGCTGCTGAAGCCGCAGCACACCCTGATCGATTTGGCGCCACTGAAATCATTGGCCGATTTACCCTGCCGTTATCTCGGTCTGGCCTGGTAGGCACGGGCGATCATGGCGAAGCCGCGCTTCGGACCACTCAGCCGACTGGCATTGACGCTGGCGCTCATGCTGCTGGTGGCGCTGTATGTCGTGTGGCCCGTGCTGAATGACGCGCGCGGCACCGAAATCACCCGGATGCGCAACGCTTTGCTGGCCGAACGCGGCGCCGTGCAGGACTTTGTCTGGACGCCGGCCAACTGGCCGGCCGACTTCCGCCGCGAACGGCTGGCGCCGCCGCTGGCCTTGGCCGGCTGGCACGGCTTGCAGCAGGCAACGGCCGACACGCCGTGGCTGCGCAGTATTCAACTTGCCCAGGCACTGACCGGACAACCGCGCCGCGGCAACGCCATCGCGAAACCGACACTGGCCACACTGCGTCTGATCGAAACCACTGGCGCCGGTTACTGTGCCGATTACACCAAGGTATTTCTGGCCTTGACCCATACCGCCGGCATTCCCGCCCGGCAATGGTCGTTCTCGTTTGACGGATTCGGCGGCTGGGGCCACACCTTCAACGAGATCTGGGATGAATCGGCTGGTGCCTGGCGGATGATCGATGTCTTCAACGGCTTCTATCCGCGTGATCAACTGACCGGAGAACCACTGGCGGCACTGGCTTTTCGACAACTTCTGCTGCAGCAACCAGAGCGACTGATCTGGGAACGGCTGGAGCCGGGTCGGTTCGGTTTCAAATCGGATGCCGAAGCGCAGCGCTATTTCCGCCACGGTGCCGACGAATGGTATTTGTGGTGGGGCAATGACCCACTCAGTTATGACAGCAACCCACTGGTTGCCAGTGCGGCGCAGTTTGGCCGGCTGCCGGAACAGGGCGTGGGTTGGCTGACCGGGGCGTTGCCGCCGTTTCGCATCCTGCTGACCGATGACAACACCGCTGCCGTCGAGGCCCTGTTTCAGTTGAAATACACCTTGTGGATCGCGGCCGTGCTGGAAGCCGTGCTCGGTCTGCTGGTGTTGCACCAACTCCGGCAATGGTGGCAACAACGCCGCCGGCGTCATTCTTCTCCTGCTGCCCACGGCTAAGTATTGATGCGCATTCTGCACGTTTTTGATCATTCGTTGCCGCTACAAAGTGGCTACACCTTTCGCAGCCGCGCGATCCTGCGCGAGCAACACGCGCTCGGCTGGGAAACGCTGCACCTGACCAGCAGCAAGCATTACGGTGCAACGGCAGCGATCGAACAGTTCGATGGCCTGACCTTCTACCGCACCGATGCCGGCATGCTGGCATCGCTGCCAGTACTGAATCAGTGGGATGTTGTCCGCACCCTGAAACAGCGGCTGCGGCAGTTGCTGAAACAGCAGACAGTGGATCTGCTGCATGTTCATTCGCCGTGTCTGAATGGTCTGGCAGCCGCTGGTGTCGCGCGCGAATTCGGCCTGCCGTGGGTCTATGAAATGCGGGCGCTGTGGGAAGATGCCGCCGTCGATCACGGCACCACAAAGGAAGGTTCGTTGCGTTACCGCGCCGCGCGCGCGCTGGAGAGCTGGACCCTGAAACGGGCCGATGCCATCACCTGCATTTGTGAGGGCCTGCGTCAGGACATCATCAGCCGCGGTATTGCGCCGGATCGCATCACCGTCATTCCAAATGCCGTCGACATCAGCCAGTTCGATTGGCTCGATCAGCGCGACCCGGTGCTGGAACAGCAGTTGAATCTGCAAGGCAAAACCGTGCTCGGTTTTCTCGGCTCGTTCTACGGCTATGAAGGCATCGATCTGGTGCTCGATGCGCTGGCGCGTCTGAAAACGCAGCGCCCGGATTTGCGCCTGCTGCTGGTGGGCGGCGGCCCGCAGGAAGCCAATCTGAAAGCGCAGGCGGCGGAGCTTGGTATCGCCGATCGGGTGATCTTCACCGGCCGGGTGCCGCACGCCGAGGTCAACCGCTACTACAGTCTGGTTGATCTGCTGGTCTATGCCCGGCATCGCATGCGCCTGACCGATCTGGTCACGCCGCTGAAACCGCTGGAGGCCATGGCTCAGGGGAAACTGGTGCTCGCTTCCGATGTCGGCGGTCACCGTGAACTGATTCGCGATGGCGAAACCGGCTTCCTGTTTGCAGCGGATGATCCGGCGGCACTTGCCGGTGCAATTGCCCGGGCACTGGATGCCCGCGCCGACTGGCCACAATTGCTGCGGAACGGTCGTCGCTTCGTCGAACAGGAGCGGACCTGGTTGAACAGTGTTGGCCGCTACGAGGCGGCGTATGAACGCGCCAGAGCGCGACTGAAAACCCGGAGTCAGCGCTGATGCAGGTGCTGACGTTCACCACGTTGTATCCGAATGCGGAAATGCCGAACCATTGCCTGTTCGTCGAGCATCGGATCCGCCACATCAGTCGCGAACCGGACGTGCAGGTGACGGTATTGGCGCCGGTGCCGTGGTTTCCGCTGCGCTCAGCGCGATTCGGCCAATGGGCGCGTTTTGCTCGCGTGCCCGCCCAGGAAAATCGCCACGCGCTGGTAGTCCACCACCCACGCTTTATGTCGCTACCGAAAATCGGCATGTCGCTGGCGCCACTGCTGATGGCACTGAGCCTGTTGCCAGTCGTGCGTCGATTGCATCGGGCGCACCGGTTCGATGTGATCGATGCACACTACCTCTATCCCGATGCCGTTGCCGCCGTGTTGCTCGGCCGCTGGCTCGACATTCCGGTCGTCGGCACGGCCCGCGGCTCCGATGTCAATCGCATTGCACCCCATCGCGGACCACGGCAGTGGTTGCAGTGGGCATTGCCGAAACTGCAGCAACTCATCACTGTGTCACAGGCATTGCATGATCGCCTGCGCGAGTTGAACTTTGCCCTGCCCGCACATGCGCTGGTCCGCAACGGTGTTGACACCTCGCAGTTCCAGCCGGTGCAAGCGATGCCGGAATGGCGCCAAGCGTTGCCGGCCGACCAGCCGGTATTGCTGGCGGTCGGCAATCTGGTCCCGGAAAAAGGTTTCGCGTTGGTACTGGACACCCTGGCACGGTTACCGGGCATGCAACTGATCATGATCGGAGATGGTCCGGAGAAACGGGACCTGCAGCAACAGGCCGAACAACTGCAGATAAGTGACCGGGTGCACTGGCTCGGCCGCCGGCCACAAGCCGAACTTGCTGCCGCGTATGCACACGCCGATGTGCTGCTGTTGACTTCGCACAGTGAAGGCATGCCAAACGTGGTGCTGGAAGCCCTTGCTTGCGGTTTGCCTGTTGTTGCCACCGCTGTAGGTGGCATACCGGAGTGGCTGTCGCCACCGTTCGGCCGCTGTCTCGCTCATCGCGATCCACAGCAGTTTGCCACTGCCGTGCGTGAGCAGCTTGCTCTTGCCGGGACCGCACGCGTCGCCGCGCGCGCCGCAGTCAGTGCCTGTGACTGGCAGCATACCGCGGCCGCGCACGTTCATTGCTTGCGGGTGGCATGCTCGCCAACAGCCATGCCGGAGCACTCCAATGCGTGACCTGATCATTGCAGCGGCGATCCTCGGTGCGCTGCCGTTTGCCCTGTTCCGCCCTTTTATCGGCCTGCTGATCTGGTGCTGGATCGCTTACATGGTGCCGCACAAACTCGGCTGGGGCCTGACGTCGCACTGGCCGGTTGCAGCCGCTGCTGGCGGCCTATTCCTGATCGGCTATCTGTTCAGCAAAGAACCGAAAAGACTGCCGATCACTCCCATCGTCACCGTGCACCTGCTGCTGGTGTTCTGGTGGGTGCTGACCTTTCTCGTCAACGAGCGCAATCCGCAAGCCTGGACGCAGTTCGACAAGGTGATGAAAATTCAGCTGTTCACCTTCATCACGCTGATGCTGGTCAACAGCAAGCAAAGACTGATTCAATTGATTGCGGTGATTTCGCTGTCGATTGCTTTTTTCGGCGTCAAGGGCGGATTGTTCACACTGTTGACGGGTGGCGGCTCTCGTGTCTGGGGACCTCCCGGCGGTTTCTTTGAAGGTAACAACGAGCTTGGATTGACTCTGCTGACCATCCTGCCGTTGCTGCGGTTTCTGCAATTGCAGGCGAGCAAGAACTGGCAACGGTGGGGCCTCGGTGCCGCGATGTTCCTGTGTTTTGTTGCCGCCATCGGCACCCATTCCCGCGGCGCGCTGATTGCAGCGATGGTGATGGGGGCCTACTTCTGGTGGAAGAGTCCGCAGAAATTACCGATTTCGATCGCCATCGTTATCATTGTTCCGCTGCTGTACGTTTTCCTGCCTGACAGTTGGCATGAACGGATGGGCACGATGAAGGTGGATCTGAAGGCCGTCGAAGTCACCCGTAACGTCGACACCTCGTCACTGTGCGGCGAACTGACCGCAAAAATGCAAACGGCAGACAGCTCATTCGGCGGCCGGGTCAATGCCTGGTGTTTTGCCATCAATCTCGCCAGTGACAATCTGTTCGGCGGCGGATTCTCGGCGTTCAAACCCGAAAGCTTCCCGCGCTACGCGCCGGATCCGTCCGACTTCCATGATGCCCACAGCATCTACTTCAAAATCCTCGGTGATCATGGCTTCATAGGCCTGTTCCTGTTCCTGCTGTTGCTGGCCATGGCATGGGTTGAAACCCAGCGGATTCGCCGGCTCAGCCAACGCAGTGATCAAGCCTGGTCCCTGCACCTTGCCGACATGCTGCAAGTGTCGTTGTTGGCGTTTTGTACCGGCGGGCTCTTTCTCGGCCTGTGTTACTTCGACCTGCTCTACCACTTGATCGCCATTGTTGTAATCTTGGGCCTGCTGGTACGGCGCGAGGCAACCGTTGCCGGTGAAGCCGTTACCAAACCGAGGTTTGCCAGCAGTCTTGGCAGAAAAGCCAGCTCGATGTAATCGGAACCGAGGGAGCGTCGTACGCATGACCAATGGTCCAGTTCGGCTTAGCCAACTACGTCATGAGCAACATGCCGATCATGCCCGGCTGAGCGCACTGGTAGATGGCGAAGAAATTGTTTTTACCGTGACCAGCACGCTGCCGGTACGGTATCCGGTGCTGGCGTTTTTACCGGCACTGCTGCAGGAAGCGATGGCGCGTGGCGAAGATGCCGTCATTGAAGGTGATGCCAAACTGCCGCTTGGTCTGCGCGACAATCTGGCCCGCTATCAAACCATTCTGACTAATTGGAATGATGAAGATCTGCACCCCGTGAACATTGTCGGCGGCCATGAGGTCAACGAACCCTCAGCGGCAGCCACCCTCTGCTGTTTCTCCGGCGGCATCGACAGTCAGTACAGCTATTTTCGGCATCGGGATGCCATCAGCCATCTGCTGGTAATCCAGGGTTTCGATCAGGACAGCAGCGCGGACGAATGGCAGCGCAATGTGGCTGCCAGACAAGCGTTTGCCAAACCGGAAAACAAAGAGCTGGTTTCGATCGCCAGCAATCTGCGCGGATTTTTTGATCGGCGGAAGTTGTCATGGACACTGGCCCACGGCGGTATTCTTGGCGCACTGGGCTGCATGTTCGGCCCCCGTCAGCTGATCATTCCGTCATCATTCACCTATGACAACCTGTTCCCATGGGGCTCGCACCCGCTGCTTGACCCCTGCTGGAGCAGCACGATCAGCCAGGTCATCCATGATGGTTTAGAAAAGTCCCGCAGCGGCAAGACGGAGTGGCTCAGCACCTTCCAGCACGGTCTTGACCACTTGCAGGTTTGCTGGCGCGGGACCGATCGCAATTGCGGCAATTGCCCCAAATGCGTTCGTACCTCGCTGGTGCTGCATATACTCGGAAAACAGTCGGCCAGTCTGCCGGCCTACACGTCGCCAGCGCAGTTGCGCTGGTTAAAGCCCGGCTCGACGTCTTCGCTGGCATTTACCGAAGACTTGATCGGCTTTTGTCGGCGATGTGACGCGACATTGATTGGAAAAACCTTGCGCTCCTACCGGCGCCGATTCCTGCTCAAATACCATGTGGCCGAGCTGGCCAAAGCCCTGTTCGGACGACGGGCCCGTAAGCTATCGCATTGGCTCTGGCCGGAACCTTGGCAGCAATACCGGGTTCGCATTCGAGCGGCCCGCAATTACCTTTGAGCCAGCAAGCCGGCGGACAGCGCTCGCTGCAGCGGTAAAAACGCGTTCGTTACGCCGCCGTGCGCCAGCGCTTCAGCTGTTTGGAAAGTTCGTTCCAGACCATTTGCTCCAAGCCTGCGGGTCGTCCGGTCAACCACCAGCTGCCCGCCAGCAGCAACAAATAAACCGGTGCGCCCAACGCGCCGGCCAGCAGCATGCGCCACAACGCATCGGTTATCGAATCAATCGGGGTCTGTGGCAACCAGAGCCATAACACCGTCGACATACCGGCGACTGCCAGGTACGGACGCCAGGTCCGGCCAAGCCAGGTCAACACCGAAAATCGCAAGGCACGCCGAATCAGCCAACTGTCGATTCCAACCTGCAGTGAAATGGCCGCGAGCAATGCCAGCGGCGCACCAGTGAGCCCCATGTATTGCAGGCCGACATACATCAGCAGCGGACGGACGATCAGCATGATCAACGCCCGCAGGAACACTCCCCGCATATTGCCCAGCGCCATCAACAGCGGGACGCTGCTGGCGGCAGACAGCGTGACCACTTGTACCAGCGACAGCGCAACCACCAGCTCGGTTACCGGCAACCATTGCGGGCCCAGCAGCAACACAACAGCCGCATCCGCCACAAAGGCCAAGCCCACCGCCAACGGCAAAGCGAGCGCAAGCAGACCTGCCAGAGCTTGCAGATAGGCATCGCGTAGGCGTTCAGGTTCGCCCAGCATGCTGCTGAAACCCGGAAACAGCGCCCGGCTCACCGGCATGACCAGCTCGACGGTTGGCAATGCCGCGAGGACCTGAGCATTGCTGTAGTAACCCACCTGGGTCAGGCCGCCCATTCGGCTGATCAGGAAATGGTCGGTGCGCTGCGCCAGCTTGACGGTGAAATTGAAGGCCATGGCCCAGCCGGAAAAGCCCATCAGCTCGCGCCAGTGTTGCAGTGATGGCCGTGGTCGGAACGGATGCAACACATAACTCAGCAACAGGCCGGCAATGCGCCCGGCCAGCATGCCGGCGATCAACGCCCAGACACTGGGATCGATCAGTGCCCAGCCAATGGCTACGCCGACTTCAATGATTTTTCGCCAGAACTCGAGATGAAACTCTTTGCTGAAAATCAGCTGCCGACGCCAGGCCACCATGCCGGTGTTGTGCAAGCCGTCCAGAATGAAACACAGCGCGACGATTTGCAGCACCAGACTGGCTGCCGGGGCATTGGCAAAATCGGCGAAGAACGGTGCCGCCAACGCCAACGCCGAGGCAATCACAAAAGTGCCGAGTGCGTTGAGCGTCCACGCCGTATGGTAATGGCTGTCCTCAACCGATTCCTTGCGAATGATTGCCAAATCAAAATTGAACTCGGCCAACACTTCAAACAGCATGCTGAAACTGAGTGCCAACGCCAGCAACCCGAACTCTGCCGGTACCAACAACCGGGCCAGCACCATGGTGCTGACCAGACTCAGCAACCGAACCAGCCAACGCTTCGCAACCAGTACCAATGAGCCGACAGCAACCTTGCGTCCGGTCATGGAGTTTCCTGCTGCGGTACGGATAGCGAAGAGCCGGTCAGCAGGCGACGCACCACGGTCTTGAAACCGGACAGCTCCGCCTCGAACTCCAATGCGCTGACACTTTCACCGTCCAGAATGCGCGGCAACTGCAACCGATCGGCTTGCTGCGTGACTAGCCCCATTCGGGTCGTGGTGGCACTGCGCACACCATTGGCGTTCAGCAAAGGCAATTGCTGCAGATGGTATTCACCGCTCGGGTAGCAAAGGTGGTCTGCAGGTCTTGCGGTCAGCTCGGTGATGCGTCGGCGATTCTCGTCAAGTTCCTGAGCCAGCGCGTCGGCATCGAGCGGCAGGCGATGCCGGTGCGTATGCAACTGGATATCGAGCCCCTGCGTTGCCAGCGCCTGCAGCGAACGGAATTCGCTCAAGCGAAATACGGCACTGTCACCATCCACCACAATGCCGTGTGCCCGCGCCGCTGCAAGCAGCGCTTCACACTCCTGTTCGTTGTTATCGGTTTCGGTGGGCAGTGCGATTCCGCGCCACTGCAGATAGCGGCGCAGCACATTGGCAACCGGTCGTTCCTTCTCGGCATACCAGGTCGTCAAATACAAAGTGCAGGGCAATCGGGCCGCGTGCAGAACGGGCCAGGCAAACTGGGCGAAACCGGTCCAGCCATCGTCAACCGTAATCACCAGCAAATTGTCGATCGGTTGTTTGCGCTCCAGCCGCGCAATCAGGTGCTCCAGCGACACCACCTCGAAACCGGCGTCGACAATCTGCTGCACGCGCGCGCGAAAGGTTGCCGGCTGCATGAACAGTGTCGGCGAAAACTGGTGTTCATCGGCAAAGGAAAAACCGTGGTAACAGAGAATGCGCGCCTGCCGACGGGTCATGCGGCGGGCGAGTGCGAACAGGCCCAGCAACTTGGCCACGCGCAGAATTCCCTGCCTGATGGATGCTCGCATTCTCATTCCAAACATCTACTCACACAGAATGCCGTTCATGCCGAACGGCCAAGCCGACTCAGAAACTGCCACCAGGCCCGCCAGTAAAGCCGGCGATCACCCGGAAACCACAGATCGCTGTGCACGGCCGGATGCAGGCCAAGCCAAACGAACTCCATCACGGTCGCAAGCTTGCGCCAAAAGGACACCTGCCTGTCGCGACAACGCGACATCAGATAACCGATGTCGGCCGGCACGGTATTGCGGGCCCGAAAACCGACCGGCCCGGGCGTCATGTCGAACACCGTGGCGTGGCCGAAAAATGCATCGAGCTGCCAGCGCGGAAAGTCCTTGCCAGCCAGCAAATCCAGATTCAGGGCATTCCAGTAGCGGGCGTTCAACTCCAGAAACCAGAATTGACCGCTGCGGGCATCCCACTTGTACTCCACCATGGCAACACCATGCCAGTCGAGCGCTTCAAGCCGACGTTTGGCATCGGCCAGCATGGCATCATGCCACCAGATCCGCCGGTAGGCCGTCAGGCCACCGGTGTGCGGATTCTCGTGCATTGCCACGCACATGCTGGCCGCCCGGAATTCGCCACGATGACGCCACAGGTTCACGGTAGCTTTGACGCCGGGCACCGACTCCTGCACCAACGCGCAACGATGCGTTTGCAGGGCACGCTCCAGCAACGGTGCCAGTGCAGCGCTGTTGTGCGCCGCTTTGACGCCGGCGGCGCGGTCCTGATCCGCATACAGCGCATCGGTTTTGACATACAGCGGCCAGTTCCAGTCGGACAGATCACCGACCGGTGCACCACCACGTTCTGCCACCAGCGCGCGGGGCAGGTGTGCGCGCAAGTCCGCGTCAACCGCAGTGGAGAAACAGCGCTGGACATCGGTCTTGGCAAAACTGCGATACAACGATGCCCGTTCCGGCGCATCCGGCAACAACGGCCGGTAGCGTTCGTAATGCGCTTCGATTGCCAGCAGAAAGGCTTCCGACGGCACGATGGCGCTGATCGAATGTTGCGCCAGATAGCCATCAAGCCAGCGGATGAAATCCGCCGAATCATAGCCCGGGTGCTGCACCGAGACGCGGGCATAGCGCGACGCAAGACCGAGGGCATCGGCGCGGGCACTGGCGGCGTGCACGACAAAATCGGCACGACCGAGCGAACGGATCACGGCGATCATGCCCATCGCCTGGGCTTCGAATACCAGTATCGATTCAGCCACGGCGATCGGCCCCTGTATGCAGGGCCGGTTCAAAGAAATCCTTGTGGGGCAGATCCCACCAGACCACGCTGCGGCGAGCCGGGTATACGTTCAATTCGATCATGGCCGGTCCGGTCGGGGTAATTGCCACATCGAGCCCGGCAAAGCGCATTTCCGGAAAGGCGGACAGAGCGGTCGCCCCCAGCGCCAGCGCTTCTTGCCAGTACGGCAGTTGTCGGCCAGTCAGTTCCACGCCGGAATCCGGATGATGGGTGATTTGCCGATGCGGTTGCCGAATGTCGAGGCCCGCCTGCAAACGGCCGGTCTGCATGTCAACGGCGCAACCAAAGCCGCCGCTGATGATGTTGTCTACCTGACTGCCGGCCCGACCGATGCGCAGCAAGGCATGCGTGGCTTGAAACACGCCATTTTGTTCAATCACCCACAACCGAAGCGTGTTCAATGAGCTGGCGTTGATAGCGGCGAGCTCGGGATGCTGTGGCAAATACTCTTCGAGCAGCCAGCCTTCCGGCGATTGCCGCAATGTGTCCAGCCACTCGGCGATGGTCCAGCGCTGATCGCTGATCGGGTGCTGCAAGGTGCTGCCGTCGGCAAGCACATCCAGGGCCGCGAAACTGACCCCGCCAAACCCTTCCACCGCCTTGAAGCAGACCCGCTGTCCGGCATACGGCAGCAGTACCCGCTGCAGATCGGCCGCCGTTTGCAATGGCTGATTGTTGCGGTCGCGACCGCGAAACGGATGCCAGAAAGCAATGAACCGCGGGGTCGGAATGTTGAACAGCGACAGCGTCGCTTTCTCGATGACCTTGTGCTGGGAAATTTTCTGATAGTTGGGCGGATTCATCGCGTAGATGAGGGCAATGAATTCGCGATCGTTGGCGTGCCGCCATTTGTCACGGAACGGAATGTCCCGGCGCCAGAAACGCGCCATGAGGTAGTAATTCGGGCCGAGATTGCGAAACAGTTTCAGCGCCAGCATTTCCAGCAGTTGCTGGAACACTGGCAATCCGCCGGTGCGGGCTGCTTCCTGACTTTGCGCCAACACACTGCGTAGCGCTTTCATTGCTGACATGAAACTCCTCCCTGTGTCGCTCGCCAGTCTGGCGAGTCCCCAGCCCCATCCCGCCTGAGCCCAGCGAGCGCGGGGTTCAAGCAAATCGTGTTTGATGAAATCCTGTGTGGTGCACGTCCGGCCTGCGGCGAGGCCCTGATTGCATCGGACATTATGTCGGCGTTTGCACGGTCTCGGTGACAAATCGCGCACTGTGGGCAGCCACCGCATCACGCCATTCCTGGCGTGAAAACGTGTGATTGGCCGTCGCCAGCTTCACCGTAGTCACGGCGGCGCGATCAAGCAGGCCCTGCCACTCGGCGGCCGAACTGGTGCTGAGGGCAAAGCTGCGGGCGACCGTGTCATCACCGGACAACACCAGCAGCACCCGGCCGGTAAACTGGCGCCAGCTTGCGGCCATTCGCTCCGACAGCGAGCGGGTACGTGCAACCGGCGCACCGGTCACCGCTGCCCGGCCACTGGCGCGGCTGACAAAGCCCAGCAAACTGCGCAGGCTCTTGCCGGCAGCAAACTGGCCTGTGACAACCTTGCGCCAGAAGTCGCCCGACAGAATGCGCTTGGCATAGTAATGGCGAATCATGACCTGGGCATCGGCCTGCGCCGCCGGCAACCACGGATTCAGCAGCACCAAGCCGCGAACGCGGGCATCGGTCAGCGCATAGAGCAGGCTTGCACTGGCGCCATCACAGAGCCCCCACAGCACCAACTCGCGGATACCGGTTGCCTGGACAAAGGTATCCGCCGCGGCGCGAATATCCTCATCGAGTTGCTCGAAACCGGAAAACTGGCCGGCACTGTCGCCCATGCCACGGCAATCAAACCGGAATACCGGAATGCCTTCGGCGGCAAGCGTGCGCGCCAGCAAAACAAACTGGCGGTGACTACCGACCCGGTATTGCGGGCCACCGACCACCACCATCAGCCCGCACCGTGCTGCCGGTGCACCACGGTGCAGGATGCCAAGCAGCGCACTGCCCTGACAGTCGAACCAGACAGGCTGCTCTGCCGCTACTGTTGCAGTCTCGGTCTGTATCACGGCTGCGCCTCCCAGCCGGCCAGCGTTGTAACCAGTGCCTCCGTCAACGCCGCATTGCTGACTGTTTCGGCGCTTTCCCAACAGCGTTCGCCGGCGACGCCCTGCCACTGCCAACCCGAGCTGACTGCCTCCTGAAACGGCAGCGACGGCCCCGTGCCGCCGGTCAGTTCGACCAGACCGCGCGGCGCTGGCGCGGTCTGGCTGTCCGCTGTCGCTGGCATGGCCATCGGCAGCGCAATTGGCAGCAACGACGTCGCGAATGCCGGCGCCAGCCAATAGCCAGCCACTTCGACGCCAGTGCGCTCTAGCTCGGCTTGCAACGTGGCATCGGTCAGCGTTTCACCGGCCATGCGCGCCGCCATTTTTTTCAGCCGCAACCACTGCTGCAACTGCTGGGCACCGGTGGTGATCGGCGCCACCGCCAGTTGCGGGCAATCCTGGTGACCGGACAACAGCAAGGCGCCGCCGCGAAACGCACACAGCAGTGGTGGCCGCGCGTGACGCTCTGCCAGCCAGCGCCGGGCCCGGTCGATATCGTCTTGCCAGACCGACCAGCTCACTCCCGACAACTCCCCCCCACTGTCGCCGGTAGCGGTCAGATCCAGCAGCAATACCGGCAGACCACGCGCCGACAACGCCTCGGCCAGGTCGTGCAGCTGGCGCCGGGTCCGGTTCATCTCTTCCAGCAGTGGCGGCAGCAGCAAAACCGGGGCGCGAGTGGGCGCACCCGGCCAGTACAGGGTGAACAGGGGCGCAGTTGCGCCGATCAGGAAAAACGCATGAGGCATGGCATCCTTGCCGTCAGATCAGCGCGACTGGCGCACCGGATTGAAGTAGGGTCGCTTAACCGCGCTTGCTTTCGACATAGGCGATCACGCTGGCCACGGTTTCAAAGGTGTCGGCCGAGATTTCGTCATCGGCAATGCGAATGTCGAAAGCCTCTTCCAGACGGGTGATGACGGTCAACACCGCCATCGAATCGAATTCCGGCACGGCGCCCAGCAATGGCGACTGGGCGGTCAGGCTATTGCCGCGATCGCCGAGCGCGAGCGCCTCGGCCAGAACCTGTATCACTGCACGGGAGACTGCCGTGTCCATTCCAACTCCTGCATTCCAATTCATGGCAAACGCTGCCCACTCCGGATGCGCCCGGCGACAGGGCGCACAGGATACAGGAGAATGGCCGGATGTTGCTGGCTCGAACTGCGGGCTTGCCGCTGCAATGCCCGCCTTGTTACCTTAAAAAGGCGAACCTTGGCAAAGCAATGCCCCGACTCGGGCAGGCCCGCTCTGGCGCCTGTCTGCCGGGTGCCAGCCGATTACCGGTAAGCCAAGCCGAAAAGCCGCCATGGAACCTGCTGCAATGGATGCACTGACTCACCCGGTCCCCCCGGCGCCATACTCATTTTTCCCCCGTTGCCTGCAACTGCTGGCAGGCCTGCTGCTGGGTTTGGCTGCCTTCAGCAGCACCGCCGAAGAACTGCCGACCGACTGCGGCGACCTCAGCAACCGCTATGGTCCGTTTGATTACACCAATCCGGATCATTTCAAGAACAAACTGCCCGTGGTCGAAAAGTGGCACTTCACCAAGGAACAAGAGCTCTCGACTTATCAGGCCGACTCCAAACGTCGGGTTGATCTGGATTACACCTTGCGGGCCTTCCCCAACCATCACCGTGCCCTGATGGCATTGACCCGCACCTTGCGCTTGCACCCAAACAAAGCGTGGGACTTCCGGCCGGAATGCTACTACCTGCGGGCAGTTGCCTGGCGTCCGCGCGACCCGGTCAGCCGAATGATTTACGGCCTCTACCTGCACCAGAACCAGCGCCTCAAGGAGGCCGAACAGCAATACACGCTGGCGGTCCAGCTGTTACCGGACTATGCCGAAGCGCATTACAACCTTGGACTGCTCTACGCCGACCAGAAACGCTGGCCGGAAGCCCTGGCTGAAGCACACCGTGCGTATGCGCTGCAGTATCCGTTGCCCGGTCTGCGCAACCGGTTGCTGGCCGCAGCCGCCTGGCAGGATCCACCGGCGCCAGCGCCGACCGCGCCGGCCACCGCACCGGTCGGCGACAAACCGATCGGTGAGAAACCAATCAACGAACCGCCGGCTGCCGATCAACCGGTCGGCTCGCCCACCGCAGCCGACCATCCCGCGAGCGACATTCCGGTGATAGAAAACACGACCACCAATCCGCCGGCCATCAGTCCGCCGACACCCGTGCCCACTGCGGCTGCCGTAACCAAACAATCGGATGGTCCGCAATGATGCAGTTGTGGGGAGTGGCCGGCCCGCGTGCCGGCGAGACGTCGCTACCGTCACTGACTGCCACTACCACGCCGACCCCGGTGCAGTTGCCCGGACTCAATCTGATCAGCACCGGATTGCGCCACTATCAACACAACGGCTGGCAGATCTGGCTTGGTGGTGACTTGCGCTGGCGTGGCCAGCCCGAGAGCAGCGAGCCGCTCGCGCACCTTGCCGATCGTTTTGATCAACGCGGCAGCGCCTGTCTTGCCGATGCACTTGGCCAGTTCCTGCTGGTCATCGCGCATCCGGCCAGTGGCCGGTTATGGCTCGCCATCGACCGAACCGGCATTCGCCGGCTGTTCTATCGCCAGCAACACGGCTCGCTGTACTTTGCCAGCAAGCTGCGCCCGCTTGCCGCGCTGGATGGTGGCCGGCCGACTGTGAACAAACAGTCGCTGTACAACTACCTGTACTTTCACATGGTGCCGAGCCCGGACACCATTTTTCAGGATTGCTACAAAATCGAACCGGGGCATGTGCTGCACTGGCAGAACGGCCAATTGCGCTCAGAAAACTATTTTCCAGCCCGCTTCCATCACCACGATGAGCCACGCCGGCAAAACGCCGAAACGGCATTGCTCCCGACGCTGGAAGCCGCAGTCAAACGCGCCATCGGCAGCGACCGCTGCGGCGCGTTCCTGAGCGGTGGTCTGGACAGCTCCAGCGTCACCGGCATGCTGGCCAAACTGCAGCCGCAGCCACCGACCTTCAACATTGCTTTCAACGAAGCCCGCTACGACGAAAGCGCCTATGCGCGGTTGTCCGCCGTCCACTTCGACACCAGGCATCATGAGTTACGGCTGGAACCCGACGACGCGCTCGAAGCCTTGCCGCGCATCGCCGCTTTCACCGACGAACCGTTCGGCAACTCCAGCGCACTGCCGACCTATTTCTGCGGCAAGTTCGCCCGCGAGCGTGGCGTCAACGTACTGTTGGCCGGTGACGGCGGCGACGAATTGTTCGCCGGCAACTCCCGCTACGCCAAGAACAAACTGTTCGAATACTGGTACCGGCTGCCAGCCGGCTTGCGGCAGAAAACCGAAGCGCTGGCCGGTACGGACAGTGCCCGCTGGCCCGGCCCGCTCGGCAAAATCCAGAGCTACATCCGGCAAGCCGCCGTGCCGATGCCGGATCGCCTGCAGAGCTACAACTTCCTGCACCTGCACGCGCCGGACAGCGTGTTTACCTCAGCGCTGCTGCGTGACTGCGACACCAGCTACCCGATGCAGCTCTGGCGCGCGCGCTACCAGCAATGCGACGCCGACGAAACGCTCGATGCCAACCTCTACCTCGACTGGAAGTTCACCCTCGCCGACAACGATCTGGTCAAGGTCAACAGCATGTGCGAACTGGCCGGCATCGACGTACGCTACCCCATGCTCGATGATGATCTGATCGATCTGTCGCTGACCCTGCCCGCCGAGCAGAAACTGCCCGGCCAGAAGCTGCGCGACTATTACAAGCGCGCCTGCCAGGGCTTTCTTGCCGACGACACCCTCAACAAAAGCAAACACGGCTTTGGTTTGCCCTTCGGCGTCTGGCTACGCGATCACGCCGGCCTGCGCGAACTGGTCGAAAGCAAACTGGAAGCGCTCAAGCAGCGCGATATTTTCCAGCCCGAGTTCATCGACCACGCCCGCACCCAACATGCCACCGGCCACGCCAGCTTCTACGGCGAACTGAACTGGATCTTGATGGTGCTGGAATTGTGGCTGGAAGAGCACGGCTGAGGCAGAACCTCCATAGGCACGAATCCGCCGTGATTGGCATAGTACGAACGAAGGTTACATGCGTACGATTGCGCTTCGCTATTTGCATCTGCGCGGACAGAATAAACCTAGCCTGGCTCACGGACATGAATAGATGTAGCAGGCAACTTGCATAATTTGAACTGACTGGTTGACTATGCTCAAATCGGCTGTTTCAGAACGCTCGCAGCTAACATTTGCAAAAATACTAATATTTTTTGCCGTGATTGCCGCCTATGGGATGGCAACCAATTTCATCCCAAATGATACGTATGCCTTATTTATGCAATGCCTGACCACCGCCATCACGGTGTTATTTTCTATTTACTTTTATCCCATTCATTTTAAAAAGAAAAAAAAGGCAAGAGGCAACTCCGGAAACAAGTCAAGGAGTTACACATTTTTGCTAGTGCCAGCAGGGCCATTTGTGCTTTTACTATTTAGCCTTGTTTGGGGCCTCCCCTCAATTCTTCATGGTTTGCTAGCAGAGGATGCCGAAGAGTCATATAAAGTCTATGCACCTAGACACGCATACATCAACACATCTGGCAGCTGTAAGGGCGGACTGGCTTTTGAAAGTAAATTGCTAATTAAAAATAGAGTTTGTCGCATTCCACGTGACATTTATGAATCCGTTTCAGACGGAGACACCATAATAGTAAGCGGAAAGAAGTCGATGCTTGGCTTTAGCTACAATTCTTTCAAAGATGTACCAGTCAGACTTGGAATGCGACGTCTCGCTGA
Source organism: Permianibacter sp. (assembly GCA_041914645.1). Lineage (GTDB taxonomy): Bacteria > Pseudomonadota > Gammaproteobacteria > Enterobacterales > Permianibacteraceae > Permianibacter. The sequence continues at coordinate 435,124 of JAYSCY010000003.1, read as the reverse complement.
TTCCGAAACAGCGCGGTAGAACGCAATAAATTGCGCCACATGCCACTTCCCTACGTTGACATGCTCAGACCTAACAAAGTTTCAGTAACAGCGTGCTCTCGGCATTGAGAGTAATAACGGTCAGAAGGATCAGTGAGGACTGAAAAGGTGACAGAGGACTGAAAAGGTGACAGACCTATTTTCTTGTAAACCGAAATGGAATTAGTCCTTTCATGCCACTTGACGCCCGCCCCAACCTTGCGATTATTGCGATCAGTTTAGCCGCTTCTGCTTCGCACTTCGCCAATGCCGCAGCGAATGAAGGCATCGCCGTTGCGACCACCAGCGGCGAGCAAGTTCCGCAAAAGACAAGCACAGCGACTGAACTCGGAGGCTCGGCATTGTTACCCTGCCTGCGGCAGGCGCCACCCTATCCTTCTGCAGCGCTTCGTGCTGGCGAGGAGGGCAAATCAATGATCGGATTTGTTGTACTCGAGGATGGTTCGGTCCGCGATCGGGCCATTCAGCAGTCAAGTGGCTCAGCTCGATTGGATGCGGCGGCGATGGCCCATTTCGAACGTTGCCTTACTGTGATCGGCGAGCACGCCGATACCGGGCTGAAATCAGGGCGCTATGTGTTGCCGATCCACTTTCGACTTGAATAGTCGCCGCGATTATTGCTCAGCAAATTACCCAACAAATATCGCACTCACGCTGCCAACAGCTGCGGCCTTCTGAAGCCAATACTGGCCAATTGCTGAAAATAGTGCAGCGCATCCCAGCGCCAGGGGGTGAAGCGCGGGATCTGGTAGCAGTCAGCTTCACCATCCCAGGCACCGAACTCGGTGGTCCAGGCGGCGCGGTAACCGGCGTCGCGCACCAAGGCAATATGACGCGCCTGATAGTCCTTGCCGGGTTTGCCGTTCGGGTAGGCAAAGAGCGTCGGCGTCTGGCCGGTGATATCGGTGAGCCGGTTGCGGTTGTGCTGGATTTGCCAGCGCGCCGCGTCGTCGCTCAGGGTCGACAGCAGATAGTGATCATGGGTGTGGCCGCCAATATCGAAGCCGGCGTTGGCAAGCGCGCGCAGCTCGTCGGCGTTCATCATCAGCCGCGGCGGCGTTACCAGCGTGCGCAGGTGGCCGACCACGGCGTTGCGCTGTTCTGGACTGGCATATTTCAGTTGCTGACGCAGGCTGGTGAGCACGGCATTGCGGTCGGCAAGTTGGTCCGGCAACACATGTGCACCGAGGCCGAAAGCCTGCAGATCGAAGCGGCCGGCCGGGTGCGCGCGCAGCGCCTCCATCAGCCAGTCATTCCACATGCAGTCACCGTCGGTGAATGCGGTGGCAATGAAAAATGTGGCGTGTACGCCACGCTGGCACAGCACGGGCGCCACCAGATCGTGGTTGTCGCGGTAGCCGTCATCGAACGTGATGCTGGCGGTGGGCCGGGCCGAGGGCGGCTGGTGAAGGCTATCGGCCAGCGGGATGATGCTGAAGGTACGGCGGATGCAATCAAGCTGATGGGTAAATTCCGCCAGTGTTGGCAATTGCGGTTCAATCGGGTCGCGCTGTTCCAGCACCCGATGAAAAATGAACGTGTGGTGCCGGCGCGGCAGCAAATGCAACCGGTAGGCTAACCGAAAAAGCTGACTCATCCCTGATGACTCCGTCATCCGCAGCGGTAGTAGGTAACGGCCACTCACAGTCCCTGAGCGCCGCCTGATTGGCCAGATTGTATGCTATTGCCGGATACTGGCTCCGTCCGGCAATAATGCGATGATGGCAGCCTAGCCCGCGCCACGCAAACAGGACCGCAGGAAGCGACCATGCAGAACTCAGACGGACCGCGAACCGTACCGACACTGACCAGCCAATCCCGTTATGCCGTCTCCCTGATTCTGCTGCTGGGTGCAGTGGCACTGGCAGGTGAACCGGCAAGTGACACCAGTACCGCGATAAATCCCCTGCCCGACCGCATTGCCAGCGCCAAACGGGCGGTGGTGGGCGTTGGCACCCTGATGCCGACCCGACGGCCCCCGGCGGCAATTCGCGGCACCGGCTTTGTGGTGGCCGATGGCCGCCATGTGCTGACCAATCACCACGTTCTGCCGGGGGTATTGGCGGGCGAGCGGCATGAAACACTGGCGGTGTTTGTCGGCCATGGTGCAGAGAGCGAAACCCGCACCGCCACCGTGCTGCGCACCGACGCCGAACACGATCTGGCGCTGCTGAAAATGGACGGCCCGCCGCTGCCGGCCCTGGTGATCGATGCCAGCAGCCCGGTGCGGGAGGGCGACGACCTGCTGTTCACCGGCTACCCACTCGGCCATGTGCTCGGGCTGTATCCGACCTCGACCCGAGCCATGGTGTCGAACATCTCGCCGGTGGCAATCCCGGCCAGCAATGCCGCTGAACTGAACAGCGCCAGCATTCGCCGGCTCAAGGATCCGTATCTGATTTACCAACTCGATGCCATTGCCTACCCCGGCAACAGTGGCAGCCCGCTGTACCGGGTCAGCGACGGTCAGGTGGTCGGCGTGATCAATTCGGTGCTGGTCAAAGAGAGCAAGGAAGCAGCGCTCGATCGGCCAACCGCTATCACCTATGCCATTCCGGCCAAACATGCGTTGCCGCTGCTGGAGGCCATCACGCCATGATGTCGACCGTCGATGGTTTTGCGTTCACCGGTTACTTCACTGCTGCACTCGGCTTCGGCGCTCTGGCGGTTTTGCTGGCATCGCGCTGGCGTGGCCGACTGACCGGCCATTGGCTGCTGCTGGCGCTGGGTTTGCAGGTGGTGTGGGCGCTGGCGGCGGCGGCCTTTCATTGGCAACAGGCCGTCGCGAGCGGCTGGCTGTATGGCATGTTTGAGGCGGGCCGCTACCTTGGCTGGTTGCTGTTGCTGCGCGAACTCTGGCAACCGCTGCTGCAGGCCGAAGGTGCGGCCGTCAACTGGTATCGGCATCTGCTGAACGCTCTGCTTGGCTTGACTGTGTCGTTGCTGGTGGTGACCGTCACGCCGCTTGGCACCACGCTGCTTGATGCCGGCGTGCCATTGCCCTTGCATCAATTGGTCATGTTGGTGGTGGTGCTGGGTTGCGGCGTGTTGACTGAGCAGCTGTACCGACGCACGCGCCCTGATCAGCGCTGGGCGATCAAGTTTCTCTGCCTCGGCCTCGCCGTGGTGTTTGTATACGACTTTTATCTGTACGCCGACGCGCTGCTGTTCCGCAGCATCGATGTCGATATCGAAGCGGCGCGCGGTTTTGTCCATGCCGCCGCCGCGCCACTGCTGGCGATTGCGGTAGCGCGCAACCCGCGCTGGTCGGTTGATCTGTTCATCTCGCGCGGCATCATCCTGCGCTCGGTCTCGGTGCTTGCCGCCGGCGGCTACCTGCTGCTGATGGCGGCGGTCGGTTTTTATATTCGCAGCACCAATGCCGACTTTGGCGCCGCACTGCGCATGGTGTTTTTTGCGCTGGCGCTGATCGCCCTGCTGGTGGTGGCCATTTCCGGCCAGGTTCGGGCCAAGTTGAAAGTGCTGATCAACAAGCACTTCTTCAATTATCAATACGACTACCGGGAGGAATGGCTGCGGTTGAACCGTACGCTGGCCGGGGGGGAAGGCGGCGGCCGGTTGCATGAACGGGCGATCCGCTCACTGGCCGATATCGTCGACTCGCCCGGCGGCATGCTTTGGCTGTGCGAAGACAATAATCGCTGCGAATTTGTCGAGCACTGGTGCATGGCACCCGGCAAGGAATTCGATGCCCGCCCGGACGCGGCCTTACAGCACTATCTGCAGAGCACCGGCTGGGTGATTGAACTGCCGGAATACCGCGACCATCCGGACCGCTATGACGGCTTGCTGCTGCCGAGCTGGTGGGTCCAATCCGCCAAAAACTGGCTGATCCTGCCGCTGCTGCACGGCGAACGGCTGACCGGCGTCATGCTGCTGGCAGCGCCGCGCGTCGCCCGCACCGTCAACTGGGAAGTGCGTGATCTGCTGAAAACCGCCGCCAATCAGGTGGCGTCCTATCTGGCGCTGTACCAGACCACGTTGGCGCTGGTCGATGCCCGGCAGTTCGAAGCGTTCAACCGAATCAGCGCCTTTGTCGTGCATGACCTGAAAAACGTCGCAGCCCAGCTGCAGCTGGTGGTCAGCAACGCCGACCGGCACCGGCACAACCCAGCCTTTATTGACGATGCCATCCAGACGGTCGGCAATGCCGCCGGCAAGATGCAGCGGATGCTGGCGGCCCTGCGCAAAGGCTCGGTCGAGGCGGCCGCGACCACGGCGGTGGCTATCGACGACGTCATTGCCGAAGCGGTCCGCCTCTGCAGCGACCGGCAACCGGCCCCCACCATCGGTCCGACCAGTGGCGAGTGGGTCCGGGCCGAGCGGGAACGCCTGGGTGCTGTGCTGCAGCATCTGATCCAGAATGCCCAGGAGGCCTGTTCGCCAGAAGGTGAGGTATATTTGACAGTGGTGTCAGAGCCTAATGACGTCACTGTAAAAATCAGAGACAATGGCTGCGGGATGAGCCCCGAGTTCATCCGCGAGCGGTTGTTCCGTCCTTTCGATACCACCAAGGGTAATGCCGGCATGGGCATCGGCGTCTATCAGGCGCGCGAGACCGTTCGTAGTTTTGGCGGTGAACTCACTGCCACCAGCAGCCTCGGACAAGGCGCTGAATTTACGTTGCGACTCGTTCGCATCGCACACAGGGAAGAACGTGATGGCAATTCAGGACAAGAGTCTCAAGCGGCTTTTGGTAGTTGAGGACGACCCGGGCCTGCAAAGCCAGCTGCGCTGGTGTTTCGAAGACTGTGACGTCACCATCGCCAGCAACCGCGAAGAAGCGATTGCTGCACTGCGCCGGTTTGAACCACAAGTTGTCACACTGGATCTCGGGCTGCCGCCCGACCCGGCCAACGCCTCCGAAGGCCTCGCCACCTTGCAGGCGATCCAACGCCTCGCCCCGCACACCAAGGTCATCGTGGTCACCGGCAACGATGACCGGGAAAACGCCCTGAAAGCCGTGGGGCTCGGCGCCTACGACTATTACCAGAAACCGATTGATGCCAATACGCTTGGCCTCATCGTCCAGCGTGCGTTCCATTTGCATGCGCTGGAAGACGAAAACCGCCAGCTGCAGAAAAAAGCCAACAGTACGCCGCTGGCCGGCGTCATCGCCGGCTCGCCGGAAATGGCCAAGGTCTGTCGAATGGTCGAGAAAGTGGCACCGACCGATTTGACCATTCTGCTGCTTGGCGACTCGGGCACCGGCAAAGAGATTATCGCCCGGGCATTGCATGACCTGTCGCCGCGCAGCAACAACCGGCTGGTTGCCATCAACTGCGCGGCGATCCCGGAAAACCTGCTCGAAAGCGAACTGTTTGGTTACGAAAAGGGCGCCTTCACCGGCGCCGCGCGCCAGACCAAAGGCAAGATCGAATATGCCGATGGCGGCACCCTGTTCCTCGATGAAATCGGCGATCTGCCGATGGCTCTGCAAGCCAAGCTGCTGCGCTTTCTGCAGGAACGGGTGATCGAGCGCATCGGCGGCCGGGAAGAGATCGCGGTCGATGTCCGGGTCATCTGCGCCACCCACCGCACCCTGACCGACATGGTCAAGGCCGAATCTTTCCGCGAAGATCTGTACTACCGGCTCAGCGAAATCACCATCGACATTCCGCCGCTTGCGGCCCGCAGTGGCGACGTGATTCTGCTGGCGCGTACCTTCCTGCAAAAATTCAACGAACAGCTGCACCGGCATGTCAAAGGCTTTCGTGATGACGCCATTCGCGCGCTCGAAGGCCACGGCTGGCCCGGCAACGTCCGTGAACTGGAAAACCGGATCAAGCGCGCCGTGATCATGGCCGAAGATCAGCACATCACCGCCGACGACTTGCAGCTCAAGGCCAACGTCCAGCGCGACCTGCCGCTCAACCTGCGCCAGGTCCGCGAACACGCCGAAACCGAAGCGGTACTGCGGGCGCTGGCCCATGCCGAAGGCAATATGTCGCGCGCGGCTGAGCTGCTTGGCATTACCCGGCCGACACTGTATGCGCTGGTCGACAAATACGATCTGCACAGCAATGACAGCATGCCAGCCAAGAGCCACTGAGTGGCTCTTGCGGCTGCCGGCCTCAACCTCTGTATTCCGGTAAAAATCAAATCGCCATGACTGAACGGTCAACCACGACCGAACACTGCTAACAAGGAAAGGAGTTGTCTCATGTCTCGCCAACGCCCGTTGCCGTTGCTCCGTCCGGCCCTGTTGTCGCTCTGCCTCACTGCCATGTTCAGCCCGACGCTGTATGCAGATGACTATCAGGACGCCTGGAAAAAGGCTCAGCAACTGATCAAGGAAAATGATCGCCGCGCCGCCATCATCGAATTGCGCAACGCCCTGCAGGAACAACCAAACAGCATCGATGCCCGTTTGTTGCTGGGCGAGCTCTATTACCAGGACGGCAACCTGCCGGCCGCCGAGAAAGAGCTGAACAAAGCCCGCGAGCTGAAGGCGCCGAAAGCGCGCTGGCAAAAACTGCTCGGCCGCACCTGGTTGTCTACCTACCAGCCACAGAAAGTACTGGAACACATTACCGAAGTCAGCAGCGATCCGACGCCGATGCGGGCCGAAGCGCTGGCCCTGCGCGGGCTCGCAGTTTTGCAACAAGGCTCGATCGAAGACGCCGAAAAAGTTCTGTTGCAAGCCACCAGCTTGCAGGCAACCCAGGCCGATGCCAGTTACGGTCTCGCCCAAATCGCCCGGCTGCGCAATGATTTGGACAAAGCCGAAACGCTGGTTCAACAGGGCATCAAATCGGATCCAACGCTGGTCAACAATTTCCTGCTGGAAACCGAACTGCAGGTACTGCGCGGCCAACGCGAAGAAGCGATCAAGACCATCAACAAAGCGGTCGAACTGTCGCCAAACGATGCCCGTATCCGGTTGGCACGGGCCGAGACGCTGATTGGCCTCAATCAGGTGAAAGAAGCCTGGCCCGATATCAATCTGGTGCTGACGGCAGCGCCGAAACATCCGGTTGGCCTGTATCTGAAAGCCAAAGCACAGGTGCTGGAGAAAAAGCCAATCGAAGCACTCGCCTCGCTGGAAGAATCGCTGGCAGTGATGCCGAACTATGTCGAAGCGCACCTGTTGGCCGGCTATCTGCATGTGCAACAGCGGCAATGGCGGCAGGCGGAAGAAAAACTCGGACGCGCTCTGGCGGTGCGACCGGATAACCTCGGCGCCACCAAGTTGATGGCGCAAACCAAACTTGGCCTGCGCGATCCGAAGGGCGCACTTGCCATCATCAGCACCGCCCAGCGCAAGCACCCAGATGACATTCAACTGCTGGCTTATCAGGCCACCGCCCTGATCCAGATGCAGGAATTCGACAAAGCCAGCGAAGTGATGGAACGCGCCGTTGCTTTGGCACCGGATGCCGACAATCTGCGCACCGGCCTGGCCCTGCTGCAGTTGCAAAGTGGTGAAAGCGGCGCGGCGGTGACATCGCTGGAACTGGCCTCCAAGGATAACGCCGAACTGCAGATCAGCGATCTGATGCTGGTTTCCACCTACATGTCACAGCGGCAAACCGACAAGGCGGTGCAATTGGCCGAGTCGCTGTTCAAGAAGCATCCGGACAACGCCCTCGCCGCCAACGTGCTCGGGGTGGTCAAACTGAGCCTGAATGACTATGCCAAAGCGGGCGAATTGTTTACCAAGGCAGTAGAACTCAAACCAGGCTTCCTGACTGCCCAGCTCAATCAGGCCCGGGTTGATGTAGCGCAGAAAAATTACGACGCCGCGCTGAAGAAACTGCAGGCGCTGCACAAACAGAATTCAACGTTGAACGTGGTCGCATTGCAGATCGCCCAGGTCTACGATCTGAAAGGCGATCGTGAGCAGGGCATGGTCTGGCAGAAGAAAGCGTGGGAACTGGATACCCGCTCAATCTCGGCCGGTACCGCGTATCTGCGCCGCCTGTTGCAAGCTGGCAAACCCATGGATGCCCTGTCGGTCGCCCAGCAAATGGTGGCCAGCAATCCGGATGGTGCGGAAGCCCATTACGCTCTCGGTCTCGCCCAGCGCGCCAACAAGAACGTCAGCTCGGCGGTAGCCGCCTTCCGCAAGGCCATCGCACTCAACAACAAGAACGCCGAATACTATTTCGCGCTGGGCGATACGCTGGCTGATAGCGGTGACAGCAAAGGCGCCGTGACAACACTGGAGAATTTGCTGCGGCTGCAACCGGACAACTGGCAGGCGCATCTGGCCATTGGCCGTATCGCGCTGGGCGAAAAGCGCTTTGACGAAGCCCACAAGCGGGCCGCGGAAGTCAGCAAGAAAGTGCCGCAGCTGACCGTTGGCCTGGAACTCGATGGCGAAACACTGATCGCAGAAGGCAAGCCGGCTGAGGCTGCCAAGGTGTTCGAGAAAGCCTACAAGCAGATCCCGAGTGGCGGTCTGGCGCATAAGCAATCGCTGGCGCTGCAGCGTGCCGGCAAGCCAAACCCGGAACTGCCCCTGCTTGACTGGCTCAAGCAGCACGCCGACGACAACAATGCGCGCGCCAATCTGGCCATCATCTATCAGGGCAGCGGGCAGCTCGACAAGGCACTGGAGCAATACAAGCTGCTGGAAGCCAAGCTGCCGAAAGATCCCATCATCCTGAACAACATGACTTACCTGCACTGTGAGCGTAACGATATGGCCAATATCAAGGCCTATCTGACCAAACTGGAAGCGCTCAAACTCACCCAGCCCAGTGTGCTCGACACCCAGGGTTACGCCTACCTGAAGCTGGGCGACGCCAACAAGGCGCTGCAACTGTTTGAAGCTGCACTGAAGGCTGTGCCGGAAAGCAGCGAGTTCCGCTACCACGCAGCCATGGCCAAAGAAAAACTCGGCAAGAAAGACGAAGCCAAAGCCCTGCTGAAAGCAGCGCTGGCCAGCAAAACACCGTTCTCCGAGCGTGCCGAAGCGGAAGCCATGTTGAAACGGCTGCCTTGATGACGCGGTGAGTGAACACGGGGTGCAGTTCGATGTGCGGCATCTTTTTTTAAAATAAAGATGCCGGTCAACATCATCGATCACTGGCAGCCGGGCTGAACCGGCAACCAGCAGCAAAGAAAAAGGCGCATCACGATGCGCCTTTTTCTTTGTTCATCATCTGCCCACGTCTTGTTGCGCTATTCGCCAACCGCTGCTCGGCTAGTCCGATTTCGCCCCAGCCAGACCGCGATAGGCAATGGCGCCCAGCACGGCACCAACAATCGGTGCCAGCCAGAATGCCCAGAGTTGTGCGACTGCCCAGTCACCAACAAACACCGCCACCCCGGTACTGCGCGCCGGGTTCACTGATGTGTTCGTCACCGGAATACTGATCAAGTGAATCAGGGTCAGGGCAAGGCCGATTGCAATCGGGGCAAAACCCGCGGGTGCGCGCTTGTCGGTGGCACCGAGAATGATCAACAGAAAGAACAACGTCATGACCACTTCGGTCACCAGCGCTGCCGTCAGCGAATAGCCACCGGGCGAATGCTCACCGTAGCCATTTGACGCAAAGCCGTTGGCGACATCAAAGCCCGCTGCACCGCTGGCAATGACATACAGCACGCCGCCAGCCGCAATGCCACCCAACACCTGCGCAACGATATAGGGCGCCAGTTGATTGGCCGGAAAGCGTCCGCCAACCCACAGACCGATCGACACCGCCGGGTTCAGGTGGCAGCCGGAAATTGGGCCAATAGCGTATGCCATCGTGAGCACCGTCAAGCCGAACGCCAGCGAGACGCCGTGCAACCCAATACCCACGGCCGGAAAAGCGGCGGCCAGCACGGCGCTGCCGCAGCCACCGAGCACCAACCAGAACGTACCCAAAAACTCCGCACCATATTGCTTCATGATCCCTCCGCCATGTCACGGTTGACTACCGAACGGTAGCTTGCGTCAAACCCCGTTGCCGCGCTGTCGCGTCAACGGTGGCCAGCGCGGAACATTGAAGCGCCAGCCCGCAGCACCGAGCATATGCCGATTGGCGTCAACGGCGAAGTACGCCGTACCGCTTATCGATCAGACGCTGATGGAGCGGGGCCGAGTCGATGCCTTTTTTTGCCGCCCTCCGCCTGAATCCGGTTTGCCGGAACCGACGGCGTCGTAATCAGGCCAGTGCGCCGCGTCAGGGTCGCATCCAGGCGCCGCCGAATACGAGGTAATAGGCCATGCCATCCGGCCCATGCGCGGCATCAAGGCCCATATGCAATTGATATTTGCGCGCCATTTCATAGCGAAAGCCCAGCCCACCCGTGCTGATCTGCTGACTGCGCTCGCGGTCAGCAAATTCATTCCAGGCAGTACCGGTACCGGCAAAGGCCACGACACTGAACCGGCGCCAGCATTGCCAACGAACCTCGGCCTCAATTTGGCCGGCATATTCCCCCTGATAGCGCACCGCCGGCGCGCCGCGCAATTGAATGAACGGTCGCAGATAGATCGGGGTGTCACCGGAGCTGAGCACGGTGCCGGCTGCAGCACCGAGCGTCACCTGCTCGCTCACTGGCCAGAAGCCCATGGTGAACAGCGACAGTCGCTGGAACTCCTCTTCGCCACCCAGCCGTGGTGAGAACAGCCCCATCGATGCGCCGAAATAGAAACCGTCATTTGGTGTGAAGATGGAATCGCGAGAATCGTAGGTGTATTCGGGCAGCAACCCAGTAAGTTCGTTGTCGATGTCAATGCCAGGCAACTCCGGTTGATCAGGCCGTCGCTTGAATTGCATTTGCGTGTCGGCCTGCAGGTAACCCAGACCGAGCCATGACCGCGAGTCGCCAAGCCGGTAGCGTCCGAGAACAAATGCGCCAACGGCGCTGACGTTGTAGCGCTGTGGGTCATTCTGCAGCGCAGGCTCAGAACCGGTGCCGTAATAATCCAGATTAACCGACATATCAAAGCCACCCACCAGCGACTGCATCTGATCGTTCAACCAATAACGCGAATCAGCGGCGAAGCTTCCCTTGGTGTCATTCTCGGTTTGCATGCCCCCGACAAACGTCAGGTTGGGTCGACCAAAGCCCGCTTTGGCATGCTCCGTATCACGATCGACAAACATCAGACCGACTGCGGCGCCATAGCCAACTGCCGGTTCGGTAATGGGAATAATCAGCGGAATGAAACCGTAGGCTTGATCAATGAACTCACCAAGATCCAGCCAACCATCTTCGGAAGAAAAAAGGGACGGCTCTGCCTCGCTGGTCGTAGCCGGTGCTGCATTTGCTTCAGCAAGCATAACAGCCTCAGCCGCCTTGAGCAGGGCTGGGTTTGCGAGGTAAAGACAGGCAAACGTCAACAGCAAACGGCACGGATGCGGCATGGAAATCGGCTCACGAGGCAGGCAGGTGCAGAACAGATAGAGTGCGCTTCAACCGACGAGGTCACCCCTGTGTCGACGGCGATGCGCACCGGTGCATTGCTTCCGGTCATCACGGGTACAGTGCCAAGCCAATGATTTCACAGCAAGATGCTCGCCAGTTTTCTCAGCAACTCTTCCAGCGGCATCATGGTCAGCATCAATGGCACCAGCGGGGCCAGCGTGACGACGGCGGTTTGAATGATGGTATCGCGGCTGAACGGGATCATTCGCATGCTGCTCACCACCGCCAAACTGCCATCGAGATCGGCCAGTGATTGCAGATCGGCGGTTCCGACCAGCGGCTCGTCGGGTTTGCTGCCTTCGCGCAGCCATTTCTGCTCGAATCCGGCCACATAGCGCTGCGCCAGCGCGCCAAACTTGCGTTTGCCGGACCGCTTCAACTCGGCAAGCTGGGGAGAAAACACCGACAATGGGCCCAACACCAGCAACAACATCAACGCCACCGTCAAACCAATCTCCACCTTGAAATCCAGCAGCACGGCATTGTCATAAAATATCCGGCTCGCGATTTGACCGGCCAAAATGGCGCCATGGGCCGCCGCCAGCGGGGTAAAGGCAAAGGCGGCGCCGCCCAAAAAGCCAAGCCCGCCAGACCGGTCCGGATGTGCAGCGGAAAGCTGCAGCGGGATGCGGGACACCTGCCACAGAAACCGCGCCCAGATGAAAATGCGGAAGTACCAGCGCAGCAACAGGAACTGAAAGATCGGCAGCGCAACGTAGGCAAGCCAGTAGCCGGGCAAGGTCAACTCGGATCCTTCCACACCGGGTGTCGCATACCAGGTGGCTGTTTCCAGCGAGAAGAACTGCCGCCACAACACGGTGACACCCAGTCCGTAGACGATGGCGACGATCACCAACTCGGCCCAGAGTGAGTTGCGCAGACGAAATGCCGATTCGATCGCCTGGTCAAACCGTTCGGCATTGGCATCGGCAACCAGATCGCGTTCCAGAAACTGTTGCACGACGGCGCGCACGCGCTGGTGGACCAACAGTTCCGCGACGATCAGCAACGGCATCGCCACCAGAAAGCGGATGTGCAGTTCCCAGTCGAGCAGGAACGGCACCACCAATCCGTCGGTCAGGGCACTGCCGTCGAGCAGGGTGAACACCAGCAAGGGCAACCAGGTCAACAGCACGATGGCCAACATGCGGCGCCGCACCATCATTAGCGCATCATCGGACAGACGCGTCTTGCGCATCAGCTGGTACAACGGCCCGCCCAGTACCAGCGAAAAGTTCTGGACATCATCAAACAGTTTTTGTGAAGCCGTATGCTCGTTTGCTTGCATGAGTAGCTGTCCCAAAGGGCGCGGGCGGCGCAGACAGGGGTCTTGACCAACTATAGTCAACTCAGGCCGACAAGTTCAGCTTGCTGCGGATCAAATGGATCAACAAACGTTGCAGCGGGTTGGCATTGCCAAATGGCCGCCAGGTTTTGGCGTAGCGCTGCTGATACGCATCAAAGTGCAGTCCCCACGGCGCGGCCGTTATCCGGCCGCGCTTGAGCAGCAATTTCAGCACCTCGGTTCCCATCACCCCGGCGCAGAGATCACAGGCCATCATTGTCGATGGCCCGGCTTGCTTGGCAAAATTCACCGCCTCCGGCACCTGCAGATAGCCGCGCTGCAGCATGCGCGGACTCAGGCCGGCGATAAAGCGGGCCAGCTGCTCTGAGCGCGGCTGGCCTTCGAGTCGAAAGTATTGTTCAAAGCTCATCTGGCCGGGCAAAAACGCCAGAAAAGCGGTGCCCATGCCGAGCGGTGCGGCAGTCAGCGCGGGAATCCCGCGCTCGGCGCACGCCGCAAACACCTTCCGGCGAATGTCGACGGCGAAGAAATCAAGACTGTCGACATAGATATCGATGCCGGACAAGAACGCGTCCAGCGACTGTTCATCGATACCTTGCGGAAAGGTTTTCAGATGCAGATCGGGGTTGATGTCGGCAGCCATGCGCGCCAGCGTCGAGCACTTTGCTTGCTGCAGATGGGACAGGGTTGCGCCGGCCTGGCGATTGAAATTGTGCAGTTCGAATTCGTCAAAATCGGCAATATGAAATCCACCGATACCAAGCCGGGTCAGCGTCAACAGGTGCCCTCCCCCGACCCCACCAAGCCCGGCAATGGCGATGCGCGCCTTTTGCAAGCGCGCCTGCTCGGCCAGCGTTACCCAACCGATGTTGCGGGAAAATGCCCGTGCATAGTCAAAGCCGTCCATGCTGACTCCTGTCTGCTGCGATCCGGTGCGGGCCCGGCTTTCGGCGGGTGAGCAGGCGGCGCTTTGGCTCAACACCGCGCAACCGGCCGGAACCCAAAGTGTAGAAGCAAATCGTCCCGTGCCCGGGGGGCGCCGTCAGCGCAAACGTTCGCGCAGTTCGTCCAGCAGGGCACGAGGCTCGGTCGGCAGGAACCGATGCAGCGCGTCACCGGTGATCACGAACGGGCCACGCCGACCGTGATAGTCGATGACATCGCCGACGGCGGTGAACACGATGCCGCAGCTGCGCAGCAGGCGCGCCAGACGCGGTTCCATCATCACGTAGACGCGGGCCAGGCCGAGATTGAGTGCCAGCGCCGACGCCCCGAGGAACAGACCCATGGCAACCATGGGATAGTGCCGGCTGTCCGGCTCGGCATCACTGTCGGCACCGACACCAATTGGCGATTCGCGTTCACCGCTGCGGCGCCGGAAATCGCTGTGCACGGCCAATCGCGAAATTTCACCAATCTGCTCACGCGGCACCGTATTGGGAGCCAGCGGCCCGTCATGCAACTGACCGGCGCAAACCTGCTCGAATGGTAACGGTCCTTGATCACCAACGCTGCGGATCAGACGGAAGCAACCAGCGGTGCGCTGGCTTTGCAAATGCCAGAGATAGCAATGGGCAGATTGGCTATCAAACCGGTCCTGTTCGCGACCATCAGGAAACGCGCGCGGATCTTCATAGCCGAGTTCCTGACAATAGACGGCATAACGCAGTTGCAGCGCCAGATCGATATCCGCCGGCGCTTGCGCCAGTCGCAGATCGAAGTACCGGAAAAAATGCCGGGCCACAGGTTCCATACTGCACTCCGTATAGCGCCGTCACCGCAACCGCAACAGCGGGATCTGTCGCGACGGCTCCGGGCGTTCGCCTGTCAGCAGGGACAGGGCAACCGGCATCCTGCCGGTCAACTGTTGTGCTTGCTGCGTTGCTTCAGGATGACCGCGCGACCAGCGTCCTGATCATGAAGCCGAAGCATGGTGACAACGGGTCACCTCGTCCGGTCACTTCATCTGGCCACTTTATCTGGCCACTTCATCTGATCGCATCAGGGGCCCGCCAGCATCTAGGGCAGCATCGGACCGATATAGCGACGAGCAATCACCAACTGGTCAATGTAGATGTCTTGATCATAAGGCGACTTGGCGGTGCCGCCGTGATAGACATCCAGCCAGAATTTTTCAATCTTCAGGGTCGGGACGGTTCGCAGCAATACATTACGCCGGTTATACACCTCGCGGCCATCAATCCAAGCCTGCACAATTCCGTCGCTCTGACCCGGCGTATTCATTTGCAGCAGCTGCTCGACACAGTACCAGCGATTGGGCGTGAGATAGGCACCCTCACCTTCGTTCCAGACCCATTGCGCGCCGAAATTATTGCTTGGGTTCACTTCGTACACGTAAGACCCGATCGCCGTCAGCCCTTCCAGCGGGTTGTTCTCGCCGATCTGCCGCAGAAAGGCGCCGCGGGCAGACCAGCCGTTGGTACCGTCGTTGCCGCGACCACCCCAACCGGCACGACCATAGGTGCCGGCGAAACCCGGCAGCTTGCCGCCGTCAACTACCGGCCGCCAGTTGCTGCCCAGACGCAGGTAATAACGCGCGTACATTTTTTCCGGTTCGTTGTCGCGGTCGAAATAGTAGCCAAGACTGGTGCCGTAGTTGTCGCCCTTCTTGAGCCGAACCCGCAGCGCTTTCCGGTTCACCGGTTCAAAACCGGTATCGCTGTCGAGCACAGTGACGTTGCCCACGAAGTCGCGCCACGGATCACGCCAGTTCGCCTGTTCGAAATTGGCCGCAAACACCACGTCCTGATCGTTGGCGATACCGATATCCTGCGGATAGTTCTGGGCAAGCCCGGTCAGCAGCGGCCGCGGTGGCACCACCGGAATATTGATGCCATAGACCTGCAATTCGCCAGCGGTTCCGCTTCGTTCAATGGCCGTCACCCGCAGTATCGCCCGTTGCACCGGCAGGCTCTGTGCAATCGAGAACCGCAGCAAACCATGCTGACCACTGGAACTGATCCGCATGCCGGTCGCAGCACCGGTGGATTTGTAGGTAGTCGGTTCTAGGAAGGCATCGGCCTCGAGCGTCCACTGCGTGCTGGCCTGACCGCTTTCGATTCGCAACTGCGGATGCCAAGCGCCGTTCTCATGTTCACGACTGGCCAGACGCAAGATGGCGCCTTGCCCGGTCTTGACTCGTAGCAGGAAACCGCGCTGTGGTACCTGACTACGCTGCCACTGCTGGACCAGCGTCGTCACGTCCAGCTCAAAGGTTGTCGCCGCCGCACCCGGGCTGACCATGACACTGGCAAACGGCTGATTGCCCTGCGCTGTCCCGTTGCGGTCGAACCAATCACCATTGCGGTGTTGCCAGCGCAGCTGCACCGGCGCGTTGTAGTACTCGCGGGTGGCGCCATCAGCATCGCGACTGATCCCTTCGGCCCAGTCGTTGCGATCAGCCGCTGCTACCACGGCAGATCCCAACAGCGATACCAAACCTGTGCAAACCATTTTCCATTGTCGCGTCATGCCAGTGCCTCCTCTGGAGGTGTCCGGGCTTGCTGGACATGCCGTTGCCACCATGCGGAACGTGCCAGCAGGGTCAACAATGCCGGGAGCAGCAATAGCTCAAACACGGCGGCGGTGACGAGCCCAAGTGCCGTCATCAAACCGAAATTCATCGTCGGAACAAATGTGGAACTGAGCAACAAGCCAAACTGCGACGACAGCACAATGGTGTTGATGGTACAGGCCTTGCCGGATGCCTTGATGGTGTGCAACAAGGCATATTGATGACGACGGCCGTGCTGCACCAGCAAGCAATAACTTTCCATGAAGTGAATGGTGTCATCGACGGCGACACCGACGGCGACGCCGGCAATCAGGGCGGTGGCCATGTCGAGCGGCACTCCGGCCAGTGCCATCACCACAAAGACAAAAAATATCGGCGCCGCATTGGGCAGCAACGCCATGATTGACACCGGCACCGACCGCCACATCAGAAAGAAGAACAGCAGAATCATGCCAAATGAGGCATAAAGACCAGACACCTGTCCCTGTACCAGCAAATCTTCCTGGTCGGTAAAGATGCGCGCTTCCGACGCGAATTGCACGGTCAATCCGGGCGCTGGATGGGCATCGAGCCAATTGCGCAACTCCGCCATCACCCGCTTCAACTCACGGGTGCTATGGGTTGTCAGCGCCAGTGATATGCGGGTGGTTTGCAGTTCCCGATCAGTCAGGTCGTACAAATCCTTGCCATCATAGACAAACAGATACTGGCTTATCAGTGCGCTATCGCTCGGCAACAGCCGCTGTTTGGCTTCTTCCGGCTGAAAGGCCCAGTGCATTTCCTTGACGAGATCCGGCATTGAAATGCTGTAGGTGACTTCCGGCATGCGGTCCGCATGCGCTTGAAACGCTTCGATGTAACGGAGCCGTTCCGGGTCGGTCAGCGCATCACGGCCGGCGCCGGTGAACACCACGTCGAGCGGCATGGCACCGGACAGCTTTTCTTCCACCGCATGGGTGGCGGTATTGATCGGATGATCGGGCTGGAAGAACCGGTAGATATCGGTTTCGGTGTAAAGCCGTCCCAACACTGGCACACCGAGCACAATGAACAACGCAAATACGCCGACAATCCAACCGGCACGGCGCATGGAAAACGTTGTGATGGCAAGCGTGAAGCGGGTCAGCAGTCGGGTGTTTTTCGGTTCGCGCGGCCACTCACCGCGATCAAAACGCAGCAGCAGCGGTGGCAACAGAAAATTGATGGTTGCAAACAACACCAGCGCCGCAATGCCGCCGGCAATACCAAACCACGCGACCGGCCGAATGGGACTCACCGCCAGTGAGCCCAACCCAACAGCAGTGGTCAGCGCTGCATACAGGCTGGGCCGAAAGACGTGCGCTACGGCCACCCGGATGCGTGCCTCCCGGCTGATGTTGCGACCGGCCACCGCCTGCAGCTGTCCCAGCAAATGCACCATGAAGGCGAGACTGATTGCCGACATGAAGGGCGGCAGAATGGCAGCAACCAGAGTGAACGGTTCACGGGCAATCACCAGCACACTGATCGCTGTCTGCGCCGCTGCACTCATCACCACAGCCACCAGCACCACAGCCAACGGACGCCGGAACAACCAGGCAATAAGGGCCAGGCCAATTGCCATGGTCGCCGGCACAAAAATCAGATTGTCATGCAGCATGGATTCAAATTGCGCGACATCGACACTGACTTGGCCGGCAGTGGCACTGAGCTCGGCAGACAAACCATTGGCATGCACCAGTTGCTGCACATCGGCCAGCAAGGCCTGGCGCGCCGGCGAATCCGGCAGATGATTCGGCCGGATCACCAGCGCGGCCGCGCTGCCATCACGAGCGATGACAAAGCCCGGAGCAAACGGATCGGCAAGCACGGCCTGCCGGTCCGGCGGCCGGCTCGCCATTTTCTCGACATTGATCAGCGGCCGGACTTCGAAGCCATCGTCGGCACGGGCAATCTGTTCGAAATCGGTTACCCGATGAACGCGATCAATATCCGGACGGGCCGCGATCGCCTGCGCCAGCGTTTCCAGTCGGCCAAGAAAATCCGCCGCGAACACATCGGCCGGCTGAAACAGCAGCACGATCACCTGATAGTCCGGAAACTTTTCCCGCAACTGATTTTGCAACTGAACCGACGGCTCTTCCTTGCTCAGGTAAATTTCCGGCGAGTTATTGATCTGTAGCAGCGGCAGCAAGCCGGCCGGTAACACCAGCACCAGCGCCAGCAATAGCGCTGCCAGTGGCCATGGCAGCATGCGGGTATGCCCGGTTCGCGGTGCTTGCGGTGTTGACGGCGGTTGCGCATGCATGGTCATCAGAATTGTCCTCGCCAACCGAGCACCAGCATGTCGTGCTCCTCGTGATAGGCGCCGGCGGTTCCGACATCGCCATCGAACACATGCACGCCGAGGTAAAATTCATCCGGTTCCGCGCGCACGTAGGCGAGCTCCGGATTGCCATAGCTGTCGGCCTTGCCGTCGGCGTCGCTTGCGAGAAAGCGCAAGCGCAACCGCCAGCTTTCGGCAAACAGCAACATCTCCAGCTCGCCAGACAGGAACAGTACCTGCTCGCGATCGGTGATGGTTTCATCCGGCTGCAATTGCAACGCACCGGCTTGCAGACTCAGCCTTGTGTTGCCATCACCCGGATAGAATTCGACACCGACGCCATACTGGCAAGCCGGCACGGTAATGGCGCGCAAATCCGGTGTGGTGGCCGGGTAGTCGCTGAGACAGGCGAGCTCGCCGCGCCAGGTGGATTCTGCCCAGTTGAAGGTGACATCGGCCGATAGCACATCGGTGAACGGATGCCAGGCGCTGAAGGTGGCCGCCGTGGTAGCCGCCAGTGCCGCCATCGGATCGCCGGTCAGCAACAATGTGGTGCGGACATCTTCATCCAGGACAAAATACGGCGTGCTATGCCGGACATGCTGTAACGACAAGCCCCAATCGAAACCCTGGCCTTGATGCGACAGCCGAACACCACCACCGCCGTGTCCGTCTTCGGCAAGCGGACCGGTGTCGATCGGGTCGGGATCAACGGTGCCGAATTGCAGCAATGCGCCGAGTATGGGGTTGGGCTCGACACCAAGCAGCAATCCGCGCGATTGGTCATACGGCGACCAAATACTCTGCGGTTCCGGCAAGGCGGCCGGTTCGAACAGCGGTATCAGCACCACATCAAGTTTGTAGCGTTCAAACCAGCCTTCATAACGCAGCACCGCTTGCGCGCGATAGCGCTGGCTCAGATCATCCAGCACATAGCGGGTCAGATCCTGGCGCGCGATAACATTGCCGGGCGCCAGCTCATCGAGCGTGCCCCAGTTGATGACAACCGCACCAACCGTCCATTTGTGTTCGCCATGGCGATAGCGCAGAAACGCTTCGTCCGGCTCCCATTCACCGCCGCTGATTTGCCGCGCTGGTCCTTGCTGGGCACCGTCATAACGCACCGCCAGCCGGCCATCGATTGCATCGCCCATCTGAAAGCCGTAACCGAACCGCGCCCGCAGCGCATGGCTGCTCGTTATCTCGCCGCCTTCACTCGCATCGAGCGAGCCGAGCTCCACCCGCAACTCATCGAACCGAAAACCGGTGTGGCGTGAGCTCGGCGGCTTGTGCTGACTTTGCACCAGCAGCGCGTCGTAATCGGTCTGCGTGCCAAAGGCAAGCACCGAACCGTCTTCGGCACCCGATTCCGTGCCACTGTCGTCACCGCCGAACGTGAAACTGTCGGGCTCTTCGCCGTTCGCGTTTTCCGTGACTGCCGTGGCCGTTGCACCGGTGCCTGGCTGGCTTGCCGACACTGCCGTGTCGACAATTTGCTCATCAGCCAGCGCGCGATCAGGATCGACCGTTTCCTGCACCAGATAGCGATAGCCCGTCCACGACAACGCGCGCACCCGAATGTTGGCGTGGCCAAGCTGACGCAAGCGGGCCATGGCAGCATCCGTCTCGGCTTTGCTGCGATAAATGCCGACCTGCACGATGTAGCCGTAGGTCTCCCGGCTCGGATTGACCCAGGCAATGAAACCTTCACGCTGCAAGCGCCGTGCAACCCATTCCGCCGCGTCATAAAGCTGATAGAACGTCAGCTGGACCGCATCGCCGCGATGCTGTACCGGTTCACGCAGCAGGCTGACTGAACGTCCCTGCTCGCGTAACGATGTCAATAGCTGTTGCGCACGCGGAAAATTATCAAACTCGCCGCGCACAATGGTTTGCGACGCAAGCGCCGCTGGGGCGCTCAGTGGTTGCTCGGCCGGCACCGGTTCCGCTTCGGCAGCAAACACGTCAACAATCGGGATGATGAAAAGAGCAACCAGCGTGATGGTCTGGATGGCATTCAAGGCAAGGCCATTGAACCGACTGCGGCAACGCCGCGTGACTGTCGCTTCCGGTTCGGACGACGGCAGAGAACGCGGAAAACGCAACCGGGCGGCGTTCTGGGCAGCGAGTGTGCGCATGGAGCGGTCCGCCTCACTTGACGAGGCTGCGTTCCTGCACCGGATCTTCCAGCACGGCCTGAGTGAACAGCGTCGATGGCAAACCCTGGTCGTAAACCACGCTGTCAGCCAGCATGCGGGTGCTGTGCTGGCTCTTCAGATCGGTCACGACCAGTTCGAGTACAGTCCAGTAGCCCTGCACTTTCTGCAGCTTGCGCACTTCCATGCGTTTGCTCGGCTGTTCACCACCGGTGTACATGTCCACCCGCAATGCAACCAGCGTAGTTGGGTGAATCCAGCTGATTCGCTTGCTGTACTCGGAATTGCTGGCGGACACCGGAATGCTCTGCAACACCTTGCAAAGTTGGCCCTCAATTTTTTCTTCGCGCAGGATCGTGTGCACGTCCTGATTGATTTTACGATCACGCAGATCTTCGTAAATCAGATCGGAGCCGACAAAATTGCCGCCGCGCCGCTCTGACGGAATCCGCCGGGCCTTCTTCACCGCCGGCAGATACACCCACTGATCGGTTTCACCACTGGCGTGATCCAGTGTCAGCAAGCCGGTGTCGGCGATATCGGCCGGCTCACTGAAACGGATCAGCGTCCACTGTTCGTCCGGGGAAGATTCAAGCTGGTAGGTTCGCATGCGGCGCAGCCGCGGCGCGTGTCCCGCTTCCAGCAGCACCATGCTGCCGCTGGTGACACTGTCCTTGCCGGTCGGCCGATCCCGTACCTGCTGTGCCAGCGCATTGCCGGCGTCATCGGCGAACACCGGCAGGGTGGTGAGGGCAACGGCCAGCAGACCGACGGAACGGAATTGATGGAGTGAGACCATGGCGACATCCTTGCTTTGCGTATTCGCTCAATCGAGCGCGACCTATCCTGGCCTAGGAGCAGCTGATGGCTGCACCTGACAACGCCTTGACCGCCTGCTGGCGGCGTCTTGAAGTATAGCGTTGGAGTATAGCGGTTAACGGTACCGGCTGAATGACAGTCCTCGGACCGACCCACGCACGTCTGCTGCGCGCCGTGGTTTCACCGGACCTGCCAATTCGAACCATGGCGGCCCCGGGTTGGCCGCCACGGTTTGGCGTGGGTGCTGCACAGCAAGCCTCAGAGTGACTCGATCCGGTCATCGCGGGCAATGAGCACGACATCAGCCGGACGCATCGCAAACAGGCCGTTGCAGACCACACCGGGAATGTTGTTCAGCGCCTGCTCGAGGGCAACTGCATCGGTGATGTTCAGATGCCAGACATCGAGAATGACATTGCCATTGTCGGTGATGACACCTTCCCGCCAGACCGGATCGCCACCCAGTTTGACAATGGCGCGCGCCACCAGCGAGCGTGCCATCGGAATCACTTCGACCGGCAGCGGAAATTTGCCGAGCTGTGGCACCAGCTTGCTGCGGTCGACAATGCAGACAAATTTGTCGGCTGCGGCCGCACAGATTTTTTCCCGCGTCAGCGCCGCGCCACCGCCTTTGATCAGCTGGCGCTTGGCATCGGTTTCATCGGCGCCATCAACGTACAGCGGGATCGGGCCGGCGTTGTTCAATTCCAGCACATCGATGCCGATCGCCCGCAACCGTGCTTCGGTGGCTTTCGAGCTCGACACAGCGCCCTTGAGCGGAATGCGGCGTTCACCGAGCAGATCAATAAAGCAGTTGGTGGTGCTGCCAGTACCAACGCCGATGATGGTGTTCTCTTCAACGTAAGCAAGCGCGGCTTCGGCAGCGCGGCGTTTCAGGGCATTTTGATCCATGGTGTGGTTTCAACTTTATCTGAGGTTGAATTGCAGGCAGCGTGTAGCAAATCATTTCTCGTGCCATTGCCCGATCCGGGCCGTGGCAACGCTTGCATGGCACCATCCATCCGGACCAGAGACAACAGGACAGAAGGTGATCGGCAGCTGTTCAGGTATGCCTATTGTAGTGCCCCCCACATGCTTAGGCAGCGCCCATTTGTCGGGCAGGCGCAGTCAGGCTCCCTGTCGAACAGATTCCTCGGCGTCCATGGCACGCAGAAAATCGCTCAATCCGCGGCCCGGCTGCTCGGCAAACGTCCGGTCAGTCTGGCTTAGCGCCCCCATCCGGTCGACCCGGAAATGGCGGAAGTCGTCACGCCATTCGCACCAGCCGGCCAGCGTCCAGGTGCGGCCCCAGCAGAACAGCCCGAGTGGTTGCACGGCCCGCTCGCTGGTTTCGCCGTCTTCACGCTGATAGCCAAATTGGACCACGCGCTTTTGATTCAGTGCCTGACGCAGCAGATCCAGCCGGGCCTGCACCGCCACATCGGCGATGCCGTGGGCGGCAAACAGGCGTGACTTTTCCAGTTCGCGGCGCAAGCTGTCTGGCAACACATGTTCGATTTTCGCCAGCGCATCTTCCGCACCGCGACCCAGCCCGGCACCGACCAGGGTTTTGACCAGACGTGCGCCCACCACCAGCGCCTCGATTTCCTCGCGGCTGAACATCAACGGCGGCAAATCAAAACCGGCACGCAACAGATAGCCGACCCCCGCCTCCCCGTCGATTGGCACACCGCTACCCTGCAAATCGGCAATGTCGCGGTAGATGGTCCGCTCCGACACTTCCAGCCGCTCCGCCAGTTGCTTGGCGGTCACCAGCTTGCCGCGGCGCAGCTGCTGCACCACGGAAAACAATCGGTCGGCACGGCGGGTCATGGAGCGGTCTTCCTCGGTTACGGAGTCGGTACAGATTTCGGCGATCCGCTATGGTACACGTCAGCCGCGCCGGCGTTACACCGCATGATTCGCTAAATGGTGGCCGGCACATGCTTTAGCTCAGGCAACGTACTGCCGGCTCCGGATGTTTCATACCCGGTAACAACCTCGGGAATGAACGACACCGTTCGGCAAGGCAGGATGCCAATCCGGCCTTGCGGCGTCGCGCCGAGAATCGGATGACTGTCATGAATCGTCTGTTGCCTGCTGTTGTAGCCGTGCTGCTGTACGCCGGTCTTTACCTGTTGGCGGTGTTGCACCTCGGCAAATCTGACGCTATCGACGCCGGTGAGTATCTCGCCGTGCTGCTGATTTTCGGGCTCGGGTTCTCCGCCGCTGCGTGGCTGGCCAGTATCGGCGTGAAAGCACCGGTACTGGCAGTGCGGCAACCGCAGCGGGAGCTTGCGACGGTGCTTTTGTATCTTGCCGGCTTTGCCCTGTTGTTTCTGGGATGGGGTTTGACGGCGTTAAAGACCGCCGTTCCCGATCAACAAGCGCAAGAGCTGCTGGTGCTGTTGGCAAAGTTGCTGACCATGGTGGTTTTGCCTGCGTGGCTTTTTTACCGCCTCGGCTATCGCTGGCGCGATCTGGTTGGCAACATCGTGCTCGCCAACGGACACTGGCGCGTGCTGTTGATCATGGCGGCCCTGTTGTTGGCATTGCAGCTCACCATCGGCCGCGGGCCGGCACAGCTGTCTGCATTGCCCGACTCCACCGCCGTCATTGTCGCAATGGCGCCACTGGCCTTGCTGTGGATGACACTGGAAGCGGGGGTGACTGAAGAGTTCTTGTTCCGGGTGCTGCTACAAACCCGGCTCGCCACCTGGCTTCGTTCTGAAGCCGCTGCCATCGTGCTGATGGCCATCGTGTTCGGGTTGGTGCATGCCCCCGGTTATGTGCTGCGCGATGCGCATGCAATGGAAGGCATGAACGGTGCACCCGATGTACTCACAGCCATCGCCTACACCGTGGTGGTGGTATCGCCGATCGGGCTGATGTTTGGCGTGCTGTGGGCGCGCACCCGCAACTTCTGGCTGCTGGTGCTGCTACACGGTTGGACCGATTTGCTGCCGAATCTGGCGCCGTTCATCAAGACGTGGCTGCATTGACCAGCCACCTCGTCAAATAGCACTTTGCAAGCGCGACGGCTCTCCCCACAATGGCCGGGCTGCGATAATCAGCCCGGCTACGTCCCGGACAACAAAAACCTGAACCCGGATAAAACTGTCCAATTTGGTGGGGAAATCATGGAAGCAAACATCTACGCACCGCCGCAGGCATCACTGACCAGTCCAACACCACAGGAAAGCAGCAACCGGCTGTACGTCGTTTCGATTACCAAATTCTGGTTGCTAGCCATCGGTACACTGGGGCTATTCTCGGTCTACTGGCATTACAGCAACTGGGTTCGGATTCGTGACCAGGACAACGAAAACATCTGGCCGGTCGCGCGCGCCATCTTTCAGATATTCTTTTTCCATTCGCTGTTCCGTCGTATCGAAACCCGGCTGCGTGCCTCAGGCAGTGATTTTTACTGGTCGTTTGAAGGGCTGGCGACATTGCTGGTTATCAGCAATGTACTTGGCTACGTTCTGGGATATTTACCCGATTCCCTTAATAAGCAGGCGCTACTGCAAGTGCTGAGTACTGGCCTGCTGCTGGTCAACACCTATATGGAAGCCATGGCCCAACGTGCGATCAATCATGCCGCCGGTGACGCTGAGGGCGGCAATAATAGCCAGATCACGGCAGCAAACGTTGTCTGGATACTGATAGGTCTCGCGATGTGGGTTTTCACCCTTTATATATGGCTGAAATCCTGAGCCGATTTTTGGCTGTGCGTTTCGCGCTGCAACACACCGCATCGCACATGCCAATCGGTCCAGTTTGTTGCAGCAAGCCAAGACCTGCGATGCTGGCGCAGCTCAACGCATACTGCCAAGTTGTCATTCCCGCCTGCACGGGAATGACGATTGAAGTTGCGCCCACACAACGAGATTCAGACAATGCAAGCGGCAAGCCTCATAGCCTCTCCGCCTAATCTATCCGGTAAAAAGGTTCCTGATTAGGTAGCTGTCTCAGCGAGCTTCACCCTCATCCAACCTTCTCCCGTCAAGGGAGAAGGCTTTCAAGTCCTCTCCCTTGACGGGAGAGGATTTAGGTGAGGGTGACGCCAATTGATCGCTTGGTAGAAATCCAACTGAGACTTCTACCTAATCAGGAAAAGGTTTGAGGCGCACGGTTCAAATAGGTACGCTCTGCGGGGTTGAGCCGGGCTGAGCCTGTGCCGCAGCACTGACTCCACCGCAGTGCAGCAATCCCGCCGGCATCAGATGGCATGGCCATAGACCAAGGAGGTCGCCATGAACTGGGCTTTTGTTGACTATGAGAATGTCCGGTCGCTGGAGTCAGTCAATCTGGCGAACTATCAGCGGGTGTTCATTTTCTGCGGGCCGCAGAACAAAAGCCTGAAGTTTGATGAATTGCCGGCTTCCGGCATCAGCCGCATCGAGCTTATCTCGGTGCCAACGTCCAGCAAGAACAACGTCGATTTTCATTTGGCCTTCCATCTGGGCGTGGAGCACGGCCACGCCGACCCCGCCGTGAGCTTTCATGTCATCTCTAATGACAAGGGCTATCAGGGCTTGCTCAACCACCTCGAATTGCTTGGTCGCAGCGCCAAACTGGTGGAACCGAATGCCGCCAAGAAGGCTGCGCCCCGAAAGGTGGCGAGCAAAAAGGCCGCCAGCGAAAAAACCCCCACCACGACCCGCGATGATGCTGGCAACAAGACCAGCTCCGGTCGCAAACGCGAAGACGCAGGAACAGGCACGGGCGCAGGCACTGGCAAGGAAGCCGCCGGCAAGGCCAGCAGCCGAACCAAATCGGCCGGCAACATTAAGGTGGCAACGCCTACCAAGACGGTCACCAAAATCAAGATAAAGGCCAACCGCGCCGCTGCGCTGTCGGACGCGGCCAGCAAATTGTTTGCCCAGCTGCAGATCACCGGCAGCAATCGGCCAAAAACCAAGACACGGGTCCTGGCCTGGCTGAAGAGCCACGTCAAAAGTCTGCACATGAGCCCGGAACCCAGCCCGGAAAGCATTTTCGACGAATGGAAAGCAGCTGGCATGCTGTCATTGACCGGCAGCACCATCAGCTATCCTGATGCCTGACATCCGGCAGCAGTTTCGGCGAGATGCAACCCACTGACGCCATCAACCGCAACTGCAGAGGCAAGGATCACCATGCCAAACCATCGACTCACTTCCACCGCGTTCGCAGGAATCATCATGCTCAGCTCGCTCATGCACGGCATTCACGCCGCCGAAACCAAAGCCATCGACAATGCGGCAGCCAACAAGGGCCATGCCGAACTGGTCAAACTGTTTCATGACTGGCGCGCGTTTGAACAGCCACCAGTCAAGGACGGTGCGCCGGATTACACCGCCGCCCGTTTTGCGGCGGCCCATGCCGAGCTGAAGAAATATCAGGCGCGTCTGACAGCCATCGACAGCACGCAATGGCCGGCCGACAAGCAAGTGGATTGGCAAATCATCCAGGCCGAAATGAACGGCTTTGATTTCAACCACCGGGTGTTGCAGCCCTGGGTGCGTGACCCGGCCTGGTACCAGACTGTCTGGATGGAGCAAAGCGACACACCAGCGCACGAAGGCCCAACCAACCACGCCACCTGTGAGGTCTGGACCTACACGTTTCCGCTTTCGAGCGCCGATCAAGCCAAGATGGCCAAAGAGCTGGCGGTCATTCCACCGCTGCTTAAGCAGGCTCGCGGCAACCTGACCGGCAATGCCAAAGACTTGTGGCTGGCCGGCATCAACAATCTCGAACAACAGCAAGTCGACCTGAAATGGCTGCACGAGCAGACCCAAAGCTATGCCAGCGCCGAACTGAAAGCCGCCATCGCCAACGGCCAATCAGCCACCAAAGAATTCACCGCCTGGCTGCACGCCGAAGCCCCCAAGAAAACCGGCCCGTCCGGTGTCGGCAAAGAGCACTACACGTGGTACCAGCAGAACGTGCATCTGGTGCCGCTCACCTGGGAACAAGAAGTGGATCTGCTGCAACGCGAACTCGACCGTGCCTGGGCCAACCTGAAACTGGAAGAGCAGCGCAATGCGCACTTGCCGCCCATGAATGCAGCGAGCACGCCGGCTGAATACGATGCCATGGCCGACAAGGCCGTGACCCGGCTGATGCGGTTCCTCGAAGCCAAGCAGGTGATGCCGATCAAGGCCAACATGGAACCGGCGGCGCGCGAACATTTGCTGGCGTTTGTGGCAGAAGACAAGCGCAACTTCTTCGACATTGGCCGTCACTACGACCCGCTGCCGCTGTTCTGCCACTGGTATCACTGGTTCGATCTGGCGCAGGTGCGCGATGAGCCGCATGCAAACCCGATCCGCCGTGGCCCGCTGCTCTACAACATCTGGGACAGCCGCAACGAGGGCATCGCTACCGGCGCAGAAGAAATGTTCATGCACATGGGCCTGTTCGACGACAGCCCGCGTTCGCGCGAGATTGTCTGGATTATGCTGGCCCAGCGCGCCGCCCGCGGCCTCGGCTCGCTCTATGCGCACGCCAATATGATGACCATGGAAGAGGCAAGCCAAGTGCACTTGCAATGGACGCCACGCAACTGGATGCGGCGCGAGCCGCACCTGCTCAAGTTCGAACAGCATCTGTATTTGCGCCAGCCGGGCTACGGCACCAGCTATGTGGTCGGCAAATACCTGATCGAGCGGTTGATGGCCCAGCGCGCCAAACAACTGGAAAGCCAGAACAAGCCGTTTGTCATGAAGGAGTTCTTCAAGGCCTTCAACGATTACGGCAATATCCCGGTGACACTGACCAGTAAACAGATCTTGGCGAATTGATTGCAATGTTAGCCAGTCATCTCCCTTGACGGGGCGAGGCGGGAATTAACGGAGCATTGCTCCGTTCCGCTGCAGCGCCACGAGTCAGCGAGTGGCTGGGGCGCGGAGCGGGGCTGGGGTGAGGGTGATGCTTGGCATCGCTTACGGCGCGCCGAAATTCAGTGGACATCTTGCCTGCTCCGATGCAGACCACGAAAGTATTTAGCATCGCTTCATTTGGTTGACTTCACCCTCACCCTGCCCCTCTCCCGCCAAGGGAGAGGGAACGAAGAAAGCCACCCTCACGTCTTGAGCGGCATTGGAGAGAGCAATGCAACATCACACTCTGTATGGAAACACTCACAACATCAGGAGTCACCGCATGAACCGTTTGTTGCTCACTGCCCTGTTCGCGCCGCTGCTTTGCCTCACCCTGCCCGCACATGCCGATGAAACGGTGCAATATCAGTTCATCAACCAGGGCAAGATCGAGGGGGGCCAGACTGTTGTCTATCGCGACAATGGCCGGGTGGAAGTGGACTTCCATTTCAATGATCGCGGTCGCGGGCCAAAAATCCGCGAGATTTACCAGCTTGATCAGCAAGGTTTGCTGACCGCCACCACCATCAGCGGCAACAGCTACATGGGCGCCACAATCAGCGAGAGCTATGTCGCCGATGCCGATGGCGTGCGCTGGCAAAACGGTGTTGACGATGACCGCCGGCCCAATCGTGGCGGTGCCTGGTATGTGTCGATGAATGGCACACCAGAAGCGTATGTGGCCATGGTGCGGGCGGCGCTGAAGCAGCCCGGCCAGAAGCTGGCGCTGCTACCGAGCGGCGAGCTGACCGTCAAGAAAGTCAAAACGGTTGACGTCCCGGTTGGTGACAAAAAAGAACACGCCAATCTGTACACCATTCACGGTCTTGGCATGACCCCGGACACCCTCTGGCTGACCGACGAGCTGCGCTATATCGGCTTTGCGTCTGACTGGAGCAGCATCATTCTCACCGGCTGGGATGCGGCGTTGCCGACGCTGAAAACCGAAGCTCAAGCGGTGGAGCGCAACTTCTACACCGAGCTGTCCAAGCAGGCGACCCGCAAAGCCCCGACCAAACTGCGCGTGCACAATGTGCGTGTGCTCGATGTGGTGGCCGGCAAACTTGGCAAGGCGCAAGAGGTCTGGATTCAGGACGGCAAATTTGTCGCCGAGCCGAGCCGCAAGGACAAGAAAGCGTTTGAAAGCCTGGATGCCAAAGGCGCCGTGATGATGCCCGGCCTCTTTGACATGCATTCGCACCTGTTCGACAGCTCCGCCATCATGAACATTGCCGGTGGCGTCACCAGTGTTCGCGACCTTGGCAACTCGAAAGACCAGCTCAACGATTTGATGGCGCGTATCGGCAAGGGCGACATCGCCGGCCCGCATGTTTACCGCGCCGCGCTGGTCGATGCCGAAAGCCCGTTCCGCGCGCCGACCGGCGACATTGCCAAAACCCAAGAAGAAGCGCTGGCGATGATCGACGACATCGCCAAGCAGGGCTTTTTGCAGGTGAAGCTGTACAGCTCCATTCCGCCGGAGTGGGTGCCGGCGCTGGCGCAGCGCGCGCACGAGCGCGGCCTGCGGGTCAGTGGCCACATCCCGGCCTTCATGACCGCCGAAGCGGCCGTGCGCGCCGGTTACGATGAAATCCAGCACGTCAACATGCTGTTTCTGAACTTTCTCGCCAGCAAAACCGACGACACCCGCACACCGGTCCGGTTCACGCTGGTTGGCAACAAGGCCGGCGATCTGGATCTGCAAAGCCAGCCGGTCACCGACTTTCTGAAGCTGCTGAAAGAAAAGAAGACGGTGGTCGACCCAACGCTCGGCATTTTCGTGGCCATGTTCTCGCACGAAAAAGGCAAACCGAACCCGAGCATCGCCACCATTG
Source organism: Permianibacter sp. (assembly GCA_041914645.1). Lineage (GTDB taxonomy): Bacteria > Pseudomonadota > Gammaproteobacteria > Enterobacterales > Permianibacteraceae > Permianibacter. The sequence continues at coordinate 404,869 of JAYSCY010000003.1, read as the reverse complement.
CCGACCACTTTCCGATCACTATCCAGCGCAACCAGCTGCAGCCGGAAATGGAAATCAACGATCAGAACCGCGACGCCTACAAGCGCACATCCGACGCACTCAAGCGGATGACCAAGCTGTTGTATGACAACGGCATTCCGCTGGTGGCCGGCACCGACGACATCGCCGGCTTCGCCCTGCACCGCGAACTGGAGTTGTACGTGGAAGCCGGCATTCCGGTCGCCGATGTGCTGCGCATTGCCACCGTTGACTCCGCCAAGCTGGTTGGGGCAGGTGACCGCAAAGGCCAGATCAAACCCGGCTTCGACGCCGACTGGATTCTGCTGGAAGGCAATCCGCTGGAAGACATCCACATGCAGCGGCACGTGCTGCAAGTGATGAAAGGCGACGCGCTGTATGACCCAAGCCGGATCTACACCGGCCTGAGCATCAAGCCGTTTGTTGCCGCGGCGGGTCAGTGACAAGAACGGGGCAGCAATGCCGCCCAATTCCAGTCAGTTAGTTTTTTCGTCATCCCCGCGCAGGCGAGGATCCAGGGCCTTTAATGCAAAGACACTGGGTCCCCGCCTTCGCGGGGATGACAACCTCACCTATTTGCTAAGTATTAAGACTCGACTCGGCTTTTTCCTTCACTCCGCCAAAGGACACTACATGAATCGCCGCGCCTTCTTGCAACTGAGTGCCTTGTCGGGCGCCATGGCCATGACGTCCTCATCACTGTTCGCGGCTTCCGGCACCGAAGCGTTATACCGAGACAGTATCGTCATCGACGGCCTCGGTGGCCCCGGTGGCATCACCGGCGATAGCGGTGAGCCGCTGAGTGCGGAAGAATTGCAGGATGTCAAAAGCTCCGGCCTGACGGCGGTGCACCTGACCATTGGCGCAGTCGGCTCGATGGCGCCGCTGGAAGCATTCGAGAAGATCATTCGAGATGCCGACCGCTGGGACCGCGAGATCGAGCGCTCACCCGACATTCTGCAGCGCATTCGCACGGTTGCCGACCTCAAGGCCGCCAAGAAAGCCGGCCGCACCGGTATTGTTTACGGCCTGCAAGATGGCGTGTCGTTTGAAGATGATCTGGACCGGTTGCCCGCGCTGCATCGCGCTGGCGTGCGGGTGATCCAACCCACTTACAACCGGCGCAACCTGCTCGGCGATGGCTGCATGGAGCCGAGCGATGCTGGCCTGAGCCTCACCGGCGTGGAGGCGATCAAGCGGCTCTGCGATACCGGCATCAGTGTGGATTTGAGCCATTGCGGCCGCCGCACCTTTGCCGATGCCATGGCAGCGGCCAGCAAACCGGTCAGTGTCACCCACAGCGGCTGTTTTGCGCTGGCCGAGCACCCGCGCCACCGCACCGATGACGAGATCCGCGCCATTGCCAAATCCGGCGGCGTGTTCGGCATCTTTGTCATGCCCTATCTCGCCAAAGGTGCGCAACCCACCGCCGCCGACGTGATCGCCCATATCGAACACGCACTGAAGATTGCCGGCGAAGATCATGTCTCCATCGGCACCGATGGCAACATCTCCCCCACCCAGCTGACCGACGAATTCAAGGAACGGTTCCGCCAGATCACCAGCGAACGGAAACGGCTCGGCATTGCCGCGCCGTTTGAAACCGAAGAAGGCTACCTGTTCGCCAAAGACCTCAACACCCCGCGCCGCTTTGAAACCCTGGCCGAAAAGCTGCTGGCGCGCGGCCACAAGGAAACGGTGGTCAAAAAGATTCTGGGCGGCAATTTGCAGCGAGTGTTCAGCGAGACCTGGCAAGCTGTTCCAAGCGCGTGAACGCACAGCAGCTTGTCAGGGGCCATGCCGGCATTCATTCACTACTCCAAAGGCACGCAGCCAAGGCTCACCATTCGGTACACTCTTCAGCTCGACAGACCCTGCGGGGTCAAGGTATTTGATCGATGGCACCTGAAACATATTGTGGACGTTTTACCAATGGCCGCTGGCCAAGGAGAAGACTGATGTACAAGCCGTTGTCGTTTTTGCTGCTTTCGCTCGCCGCTACCGTTGCAGCCGCACCGGTCGCTGCCGCTGAGGGTTCGCTACCTGCAGCACCGGTTGCGGCCCGCAAGGCGCACCCTGTTGTGTCGCCGCATGGCACCCGCGATGACCCCTACTACTGGCTGCGCGATGACAGCCGTACCGATCCGGAAGTGCTGGCTTACCTCAATGCGGAGAACGGCTATTACGAAGCCTACCGGGATCGTTTCCGTGCACTGGAACAAACGCTGGCGCAGGAAATGATCAGCCACATGAAGCCGGACGATGACTCCGTGCCCTTCAAAGAAGGCAATTACTACTATTACAGCCGCGTTGAAGCCGGCAAGGATTACCCGATACTCGCGCGCAAGAAGGCGCTGGATGCCGCCGAAGAAATCGTGGTTGATGGCAATGAAGAAGCGCGCCGCGCCAATTATTTCTCGTTCTGTGCCCGGCAGGTCAGCCCGAACGGCCGCTACATCGTCTACGGCACCGACACCCAAGGCCGTTACCAGTGCACGCTGCGCATTCGCGATCTGGACACCGGCAAGGACTTTGCCGATGTCATCATCAGCACCAATGGTTCGGTAGCGTGGGCGGCAGACAATCAGACCTTTTTCTATGTCGAGAATGACCCGGTCACGCTGCTGTCCACCGAGGTGAAGCGTCACAAGGTCGGCAGCGACCCGCGCACCGATGCCACCGTGTACAAGGAAACGGACACCTCGTTCTATCTCTATGTGACCGCGTCGGAAGACAAGCGTTATGTGCTGGTCACGCTGAGCAGCACCGTCAGCAACGAGTATCACGGCCTGCCGGCCGATCAACCGGAAGGCAGTTTCAAACCGCTGCTGAAACGCGAACGCGACTGGCTGGCCCAGCTCGATCACGTCAACGATAACTGGGTGATCCGGCACAACTGGCAGGCACCGAACTACCGCGTCGCGGTCGCCACCGATGACACCCTCGCCGACCGCAGCAAATGGCGCGATGTGGTGCCACACAGCAAATCCGTGTTCATCGCCGATTTTGACCTGTTCAAAGACTATCTGGCACTCAGCGAGCGCGCCGATGGCCTGCAGCGGCTGCGTGTAGTCGATTGGAAAACCGGCAAAGGCAAAACCGTTGGCGCCGATGAAGCCGCCTACACCACCTATTTCGATGTCAACGCCGAAACCGACACCGACTGGCTGCGTTACAGCTACACCTCATTGACCACGCCGACTACCGTCTACGACATGAACATGCGCACCGGCGAGCGCAAGCTGCTGAAGCAACAAGAAGTACCCGGCGGCTTTGACAAGGCCAACTACAAAACGGAACGGCTCTGGGTCACCGCCCGCGACGGTGCCAAGATCCCGGTGTCGCTGGTCTATCACAAGTCGGTCAAGCGGGATGGCACGGCACCGCTACTGCAGTACGCTTACGGGTCATATGGTTCGTCGCAGAACCCAAGCTTCAACAGTGACCGGCTGAGCCTGCTCGATCGCGGCGTGGTGTTCGCGCTGGCGCATATCCGTGGCGGCCAGGACATGGGCCGGCATTGGTACGACCAAGGCAAACTGCTGAACAAGAAAAACACCTTCACCGATTTCATCGATGTCAGCGATGCGCTCATCAAGAAAAAATACGCCGCCAAGGACAAGCTGTTCGCCTACGGCGGTAGCGCCGGCGGTTTGCTGATGGGCGCCATCGTCAACCTGCGGCCGGAGCTGTACAAAGGCGTGCTGGTGGCGGTGCCGTTTGTCGACGTGGTGACCACCATGCTGGACGAAAGCATCCCGCTGACCACCAACGAATTCGACGAATGGGGCAACCCGAAAGAGAAAGCCTATTACGACTACATGCTGAGCTATTCACCGTACGACAACGTCAGCGCCCAGGCCTACCCCGCCATGCTGGTGACCACCGGTCTGCACGACTCGCAAGTGCAGTACTTCGAGCCAGCAAAATGGGTCGCCAAGTTGCGCGCCACCGGTACCGGCAACAACCCGCTGCTATTGCGCACCAACATGGAAGCCGGCCACGGCGGCAAATCCGGCCGCTACCAAGCCAAGTACGAACGCGCCCAAGACTTCGCGTTCCTGCTGAACCTTGCCGGCATCACGAAGTAGAGCAATTAAAAGCCCCTCGCCCTTTAGGGGACACTGACTGCCCCTTGGCTCCCTCCCCCTCGACGGGGGAGGGCTGGGGAGAGGGTGACCTCACAGCACGCACAATTGCCAGCTACCGCCCCCCACTCCCCCACCAACACAAGAAAACCCCACCAAAGCCGTTGTATGCTGTCAGCCAAAACCCGGACCCCGAATCCAGAAAGGAACTCTCTGTGACCCGCACTTTTTTTGCTGCACTGCACACACTGGTTTTATCAACAATCAGCCTGCTCGCGCTCGCGCCGCTCACCGCCCACGCCGCCGACAGCTCCGGCCTGCCGCCCATCCGCAAACTCACCGCCGAGCAAAGCGAGCGCGCGGCTGCCAACTACAAAAAATACTGCGTGCTCTGCCACGGCGAAGACCGGCAGGGCTATGTCAACGACCATGCGCCATCGCTGCGCAGCAAATCACTGTTTGAATCCGGCATTCCGCATGCGGTGCTGCGGCCCATCCAATACGGCCGGCAAGGCACTGCCATGGGCGGTTACCTCGATGAAGCCGGCGGCCCGATGACGCTCGATGAAACTTGGGACCTCACCTACTGGCTGTTCGAGCAAACCGGCGTCGAGCGCGCACCGCTCACCACCAACCCCGTGCAAGGCGATATCGCCGCCGGCAAAGCGCTGTACCAAAAAGACTGCGCCAGCTGCCACGGCGCCAATGGCGAAGGGGTGAATGCACCGGCGCTCGGCAACGCCTCTGCGCTCGCCCACAACAGCGATGAATTCATCCGCTACGCCATCCAGAATGGCCGCTACGGCACGCCCATGGTCGCGTTCAAAGACAAACTCTCAGAAAGCGACATCAACAACCTCACCGCCTTCCTGCGCAGCCGCGCCGAAGGCTGGCAAGCCGAAAACGTCACGCTGCAACCGCTGCCCACGCCCGCACAATTCGTGCTGAACCCGAAAGGCAAAGACCCGGAATTTTCGTTGCAAGAAGGCCGCTACGTCTCGTCACCGCAACTTGCTGAAGCGCTGAGCGCCAAACAACGCATCGTGCTGCTCGATACCCGCGTGACTTCCGTCTGGCAAACCGCCCACATCGCCGGCTCATTCCCGCTGCCGTACTACAGCAACTTTGATGAAGTTACGGCTGCCTTGCCCAAAGATGTGATGATCGTCGCGTACTGCTCCTGCCCACGCGCCGCAGCGGATTACGTGATTGATGAATTGCGTGAGCGCGGCTACAGCCGAACGGCGGTTTTGTATGAAGGGATATTTGGCTGGATGAATGCGGGGTTGCCGGTTGTGCGGGGTTTGGTGGCAGAAATTCCAAAATAAGACTGGCTATCAAGTTAGTTGAGTTAGGTGGCGGCTAAATATGTTTTTGTTTGGCCGAACAGTTTTGCCAACCTCGCCCGACAGGCGGCAACACGAATAGAGGGTGTTAAGAATGAGTAGAAAAAAGAAAGTCTTCATTAGTTATTGCCATGCTGATGAAGCGTATAAAAATAGACTGGTTACAGCGCTGAAAATGTATGAGCTGAATGGCGACGTATCGCTTTGGCACGATAGAAAAATGCCGGCTGGAGATGTACTAGATTCCGTCGTCAAAGAGCAATTGATTTCGTGCGATATATTTGTCGCCTGCCTTAGTCCGGATTATCTTGGGTCAAACTATTGCTACAAAATTGAGCTTGGTGAGGCATTCAAGAGATATGACGAAGGTTCTGTTCGAATAGTTCCGATTATTCTTCGACCATGCAACTGGAAAGAGACAAGAATTCAGAATTTTCTAGCGGCACCAAGCGATGGTTATCCGGCGTCGAAATTTAATGATGAGGATGATGCATGGCAGCAGGTGTTGGATCTGGTGAAGGAAAACCTAAGTAAGATCGAGGAAGATGACAGGGATTCGGAAGGGGTCTACGCAGAAAACTCGACAAAACCCACAAGTCAGATATTCGACCTTTTGGATGAATGCAGCGCCATTCTGACTCATCCGAGGCTAGATAGTGTTTCGTTGAGAGATATCTATATTTGGCCAGATTTGAAGGTGCTTAGTGAAGACTTTGATGATGTCGAACAACTCCTTTCTGGACAGAGTCTGCTGCTCTCCAGCCGCACAAAAAAGGCAATGGTGTTCGCTGATGAACAGTATGGGAAGACCGCGCTTTTTCGCATGATGTATTTCGCCGCAATCGAAAATGGGCTGTTGCCAGTCTACGTTGACGCGGATGGGCTTTCTCAGGCGAATGCAAGAAAATTAGTTGTCGAGAACATCAGACAGCAATACGAAATTAACGAGGCAAGCGCGGAAGGCGTAGCAAATGACGGCGGTATCGTCGTCCTTGTCGATAATATTGATAAGACAAAATTGAACATTAAGTACCTAGAGAAATTTATTGTGGATTTGTGCGCTGGGTTCGAGAAAATCTTTATGTCATCCGACAAGGGGTTTCGGATTCACGACTCATTCGTCGCCACACGACATCGCTATTCTGAATTTGAACTGCTGCCATTCGGGCACCTGCTAAAAAACGAATTGATTAATAAATGGTACTCAATCGGAAGAGAAGAGAGTGTTAAGGAGTCAGAAATTCATGCATTGGTAGACTCGGCTGAGGCTGACATCGAAATGGTATTGCGCCGAGGCGTGATTCCGCCAACAGCCGCGAACGTTCTTACGATTCTTCAGCTTATTGAGTCGAAGCAGCCGCATGAGTTGACAACAAGCGGGCATTGTTACCAATCACTGATTTACTCAAACCTTGAGAGAAAAGGCGTCCATCAAAAGAACTACGATTTACTGTTTAACTACCTGACCGAGATTGCTTACTTCATGTTTGACAGAAAGTCAAAGAGGCTTTCGTCAAACGATCTTTTGGAGTTCAATAAGCTGTATGCGCAAAAGTATTTCGTATCAGATGACAATGTCCTAGAGTTTTGCAAGAACACACTTCAGTCTGCAAAAATTGTCTCCAGCAGAGTTGATGACTGCTCATTTAAGTACAAGTACTTCTACTATTTCTTTCTAGGAAAGTATTTCGCTGAAAACCTGGATGATGAGCACATTCTAGCCGCTGTCAAAAGGCTGTCTTCAAGAATTGATCTTGAGCATGACGCAAATGTTTTGGCTTTCTTGGTCCATCACACAAAAAACAGAAAGGTTGTGGCTGAGATAGTTGGGTATGTTAGGGAAATATTTGGAGACATGCCAGAAGCCAATCTATCTAGAGACGACGTCAGATTTTTGGAAGATATAGCGAAGCAAATTCCAGATCTAATTTGTCAGCAGAGAGACGCGAATGAGGAGCGTCGGAGAAGGCTGAAAGAGAAGGATAAGGGCGAGTCGTCAGGAGACGGTTCTGGTACTGATGATGCGACGCATGATGATGATTCTGCAAAGGATGTTGCAATTAAGCACATAAATCAATCGGCGAAGGCCGTGGAGCTCCTTGGTCAGATTATTAAGGGACGTGGGGCCTCAATGTTAAAGCCTCAGTTGATGGATCTTGGTGGAGAAGCGGTATCGGTTGCTGAACGGTTTCTACGTTATTTTCTGAACTCGTCCAGTATTTTTATGGATGAATTGGTTGAGTGGATAAAGGCTGAAGCTGAAAGAAAGCAAAGAATAAAAGAGGTAGATCTTGAAGCAGGCGCAAAGAAAGCGGTTTATTACCTTTGCCATAGTATTATTTTTTCCGTTGTAGCTAAGGTTTCAACATCTATCGGATCAAAAGACACCTTGCTTCTTGTCAGGCAGTTGGCGTTGAATGAGTCGGACACGTCCCCCTTCAAAAAGCTGGTTCTTGTTTACGTTGAGCTGCATGCCAATAAAAAGATGCCAAGAGATCTACTAATCGAGTTGGATAAGGAGTTTTCAGGAAATATTGTGACAAGCAGAGTCCTGAAGCAAATTGTCATAAACTACCTATATCTGCATTATGTTGAGTTAGATGATAAGCAGTGGGTGTCCGATAAACTAAAAATACCAATGACATCTCTCCAGCAACTTCAATCAGATAAGAAACCGAAGATCATGGCTTCTAAGCGATAGATTTTTGTACTTATTGGCGCCAGAGCGCGGCACGTGAAAATTGGGACAGAACTATTTAATTGGGTATGGGTCTGTCGCTATAGAAGGTGGCGCAGCACGCGTAGCCCGGGTCGTCGTGAAACGATGACCCGGGTTTTCTTTTGGCAGTGGTGGTGCCGCTCTGAACTTAAGCTCCCGGAACCCGCTGCGCGTGTTCCGTGCTACGTTTCTCATTCGTTAGGCTAATTAGGGAGTCATCACGCCATGATTAAGTTCTTGTCATTAGTATTGAGCGGACTGGTTTTGACAAGCGGGACTGCGCTCTGCGCTGAAGCGGAGGGTAGTATCAGCATAGATGACAAGGCGATAAAGCACATTCCTGAACCCATCAAGTGCATTAGTTTTTTAGGCGATATTACAGGCGATAGGGAAATGCCTGTTGGTCTTGCCGTTCAGCTTTGTTCTGGCACAAAGGACGCCAAGACAACCTTGACTTGCTACAGAATGGCGTTTGAGTCGTTGAAGTTGCCTCGCGGCCTTGCCATCGAACTATGTGGTGAGAAAAGAGAGCAAGCATAGCCTGCGTCGTCGTGAAATGATGCCCCAGTTTAACAGGCCAGAGCCCTTAAATTCGTCCAGGTGCGCCATCGCGCCAACGAGATCACAGAAGCTAAATCTCGCTGGCGCGTGTACGGTGTGCGTCTTTAACCAACAGATCAGCTGTTGGCTATCATTTGTCTTTTTGGTAATTCACCGGAATCCACTGATAGCCGTTGCCGTCTTTGCGCAGGTGGCCAATGCCGGGGAACGACAGGTGCGTGGCAGCGCCCCAATGGCCTTCTTTCACGGCGGCATCAAACGCTTTTCGGCGTTGCACCACGGCGTTCTTGGCATCGCTGTCGTACTGGATGGCGATGTCCGGGTTGGGCATTTGCACTACGCCTACGTGGATGAGGTCGCCCCACAACACCAGCTTCTCGCCTTTGCTTTCCACCACGGGATTTAAGGGGGCAGACCCCTTAGGGATTTTTGGGGTAAGCGGTGATGCGGGGAACTGTGGTTGATAAAGAGCTCTGGATGGTCGCCTCCCTTTCGCCTGAAGGGGCTAGCATGGCTAGTTGCCCCCATAGTACGCTCGAAAGCAAGGCCACGATCTATCAAAAGATGTCTGTTCCTATGACCACAAGATATGCAACTGCCCTATTGTCTTTCTTGCTCATTTCCTGCACGGCCGTTAAACCACCCACTCTGTCAGTTTCCGGCGCTTTGACAACTACGCAATTCAGAAACCAGGCGGATCTCGACCATTACATTGAGAGTGTGAGGGAGATTTACGCATATCGTAAGGCGAACGCACCGAAACCATCCGACGACGATGAGGAGCGAATCGAAGTCACCGGTTCGCGGATTGCAGCGAGTGATGTTGGCATAACTAATAATCAAATCACCGGAGTTGACGAAGGTGACATTGTCAAGCTGTCTGGCGATTACTTGCTGATGCTGCGTCGAGGAAAACTATCCAGCATTGCAATACAGAATGGCGGAGTAGATACCTTAGTTCACGTCGACACCGTCAATGCATTTCCTGACTTCTGGCGCTATGACACATGGTATGACGAGATGCTTGTTGTAGAGAATACTGTGCTTGTTCTTGGTTACAATTATGATTTGGGGGCAAGCGAGATTCATCGACTTAAATTGGAACCAACTGGCAAGTTAGTATATCTGGATGGACATCTATTCAAGTCAGGCGATTATTATGACTCAGAAAACTACGCTGCGCGGATAAAGAGTGGCAAATTGGTCTTCTATATGCCAACGCCGCTGCTCCAGTGGAGCTGGAATGGTACTGATAACGAGTCGATTGGTTGGCCGAAGACAATAAAGATATCTGATAGGTCGATGAACTGGCGCGACTGGATTGACGTTGTTAAGCCAAGCGAGGTATTCAAGCCAGTTCGTCCGGCGCTTGACCCGACTTTGCATACATTTGTTTCTTGCTCTGTAACCAGTCCAGAGCTTTCGTGTAATGGGGTTTCATTTATCAGCGAAACACGAGCCGAATACTTTGTTTCGAACGACCATATTTACCTGTGGTCACGCAATTGGCAGGAGCGTGATCTACTTGACTACAAGTTCTCGTCCTATGGCCGAACTGATGAGTTGCCAATTCGAGGCGCTGCAAATCAAAGGACTATTGACGCTTCGATTTGTCAGGTAGATCTATCTAAAGTAAGTATCGGCTGTATTGGCGTTAACGGCGTGCCAAGGAATCAGTTTTCTTTCCATGTAGACACAGACTATCTTTATGCCGCACTTGACTATGAATTGGGGCACGACGATCGCCACTATATGGGGTTATACAAAATTCCCGTTTCGGCCTTTGGTCAGGCGAGCAACATTATTCATATGCCTTTTGCGAGATTGCCGGACCTCCCAGACCCCATAAATATCAGGTTTCAGAATCGCTACTTATTCTCTGGCAGTCAGTCCTATTACAACGAGCCGATTGCTCCGGTCACGACAGTTTTCGCCACCTCTCTGGAGGATGGCCAGTCCAGCGCAATCCAGCTCACCCACTCTGTCGATAGGCTTGAGTTGATTGATGAACATGTATTTGTGTCTGGGTTGAATGGAAATCGCAATCTTGCCTATTCGATATTGGAGAAGGACGGCTTTTGGAGCAAGCTCGCCTCTCGGACGATGCATGGGGCTGTAGAAGACGAATCGAGAAGTCATGCTTTCAACTTTCATCAGTTCAAGCGCGGAGTCAGACTGTTAGGGTTCACCACAACCTCTTTGGAGAAGGCGGATATTGAGGCAGATTATTATGGGACTGCCGAAATACCCGCAGATATATCGTTTGTTGGATACGATCAAACTGGATTTACATTTGATTCTGGAAAGCTGGTCAGTAGCTCTACTCCAGATTCAATGAAGTCAAAGTGTCAGGTCTCTTGTGTGGACTGGTATGGAAACAGCCGGCCATTTTTTGTTGGAGACAGAATCTTTGGCCTCACTGGCGATGAACTGATTGAAGCGAAATTGAGTGGTCGAAAAGTGAGTGAAATCAGGCGCATTACGTTTCAATAGAAGTGCGCGGATAAATCTAATCGTTCAGGGCCTTAATTTTCACTTGATTTAGAAGCGGTGATTTGAGGGGCATTGCCCTTAAATTCCTCGAACCCTTGAGTTCGGCCATGAACCCCATCGCACCAGCGAGACTACAGAAAGTAACTCTCGCTGGCGCGTGCACCGTGTGCGTCTTTTACCAACACATCATCTATTGGCCATCATTTGTCGTTGAGATAATTCACCGGAATCCATTGATAGCCGTTGCCGTCTTTGCGCAGGTGACCAATGCCGGGGAAGGACAGGTGCGTGGCAGCGCCCCAATGGCCTTCTTTGACGGCGGCATCAAACGCTTTTCGGCGTTGCACCACGGCGTTCTTGGCATCGCTATCGTACTGGATGGCGATGTCCGGGTTGGGCATTTGAACTACGCCTACGTGGATGAGGTCGCCCCACAACACCAGCTTCTCGCCTTTGCTTTCCACCACGTAGATGGAGTGGCCCGGGGTGTGGGCGCCAGTGACCTGTGCGCGTACGCCGGTGGTGAGTTGCGTGTCGCCACTGAACGGTTTGAACTTGCCCGCTGCAATGTACGGCTTCAGTGATAGCTGTGCGCCCTGGAAACTGCCTTTGCCTTCGGCCGGTGCGGCGTCGAGGTTGGCTTGGCTGAGCCAATGGTCGGCATCTTTTTGGTCGGCGCGGACAACGGCGTTGGGAAACAGCATTTGACCGTTGGCGCTCAAGCCACCGACATGATCGCCGTGCATGTGGGTGATGTAGATTTCATCGATTTGCTCGGGGCTATAACCCGCGGCCTTGATGCTGTTCACCAGTTTGCCCAGCGTGGGGCCAAACAGTGAACCGGCGCCGGCATCGATCATGACCAGCTTCTCACCGGTGTCGATCAGATAGGTGTTGACCGAGGTCATCAGCGGTGACGACAGGTAGTGATGCGCCAACACCTTGTTGACGTGTTCCGGGCTGGTGTTGAGCAGGATTTTGTCCACCGGCAACGGCACGGTGCCGTCCGACAGGGCGGTGACGGCAAAATCACCAAGCGTCATCCGGTAATAGCCGGTCTGCTGGGCAGCGGGTGGTGTTCCCTGTGTCAGGCTGGTTGCCGCCTGAGCCGAGGTGAGCCACGAGCCAGTCAGCAATGCAGCAAGGGCAAGAACGCGATGAGTGCGGCGCAGCATGGAAACTCCTTTTAAAAGAGGCAACACAAGGCCGGGAACAACGCTATCTCGCCGGCAGGGGAGCCGCATTCTACGACGAACCGATAAATGGCGCTGGCAGGCAGTCAGGCTCGCAGTCTGGATCGCAACCATGCACCATGCGTGTGCGGTGGCCGCGCCACGTTTGCGCGGTAGCGCGGCAGGTTGGGCTGATTAGCCCAACGATTCATGTGGGAATGGTGGAGCTGTTGGGCTTTGCTGTGCTCAGCCCAACCTACGTGCTCTTTACTAAGCTTGGCACTTCGAATGCGTAAAAGAACAACCCCGAACCTGCTGCCAGGTTCGGGGTTGTTTCGTTTCAGCAATCCAACAGGCTATTCACTCGGCTTAATAGTCGCTGCTATACGCCTTCATGAAGGAATACACGGTAGAGTCAAACCGGCGCGCGAGGTTGTAGTCGGTGTCGCCGGCGCGGTGCATGCCGACCAGATAGGCGCCATAACCGCAGCCGGTGCAGCTTGGATCGGCGTAGTGGTAGAACGCTGAGCCGCTTTGGCCACCGCTGGTGTCAGCCATGTGCTCGATGGTGGTTGACGTGGCGTTGTTTTCACTGGCGGTTGAGGTGTCGCCCCAGATGCGGGTGGCACAGCTGACGCCGGGGTTGCCGCAGGTGCCGGTGCCCGGATAGCCGCGGACATAACCCATGGTGCCTTCGATGGCACTTTCCGAGGCGGTGTAGTGGCCGAGCCAACCGACGGTGGCGCCCGGTTCATCGGAGTTCACGCCGTTGCTGATGCTGTTGCAGCCGACGTCGAAATCCAACACCGCGTAATCGTTGCTGGCGGCATTGCCGTTGGTGTACGCGGTTGGAATGGTGACCCAGTAGCAGCGATACCATTCACCGTACGGACTCGGGTCAGCGTCGGCGCTGTCAAAACCGGGTGACCAGCGGTGGTCGGCTTCCCAGGTGTCGCCATCTTCGTTCCAGAACACGTGCGCCACTGACATGGCGGTGGACGGGCCGATCAGCGTGCCCGAGCCTTGCGCGGAGTTGATCACGCCCGTGGAGCCGGCATTGTCGAACACGATGTTGGTGCGATACGGGTAGGTGGTGTTCGCCATCACGGTGCGGTCATCGACCGTGCCGTGGACGATGTTGATGCCAATCGGGCCGCTGTTGCTGGCGAGCTTGTCTTCTTGCAACAGGTTATAGGGCGCGTTGCCCTGTGCCGGGCTGCGGCCGAGCGGTTGTTTGAGCAACGCACCGCTGTGCTCCAGTTCGCGCAGGCGAATGGCTTCGTCGGCGAGTTCAAAGGCCGGGGTGGCTTCGCGGTATTGGTGGCCATTGAACAGTGCAATGCCGCGCAGATTTTCGGCCAGTTGCTCACGCGTCAGGTGCTCGTCGGCAAGCGCGGCATTGCTGATGCGGTTGGTGGCTTCCGGCGTGGCGACGCGGCCATCGATGCGCCCTTCCCAGACAAACTTGCGCCCTCGCATGAACGCGACTTCGCGCAGGGTTTTGCCATCGGCGGTGCGGTCAATCACTTTGCCTTCAAAGCGCAGCGACGGCGAGAAGACGGTGGTTTCCGGCATGATGCCGGTGGTGGGTGCGAGGGTGTCTGCGGCGACAACCAGTTGCGAGCCAACAGCAAGCGCAAGGCTTGCCATCCAGTGGTGCTTGGTCATGATGAAGTCCTTTTCAGTAAGCCTGATTCCAATGCGTGTGACATGCCCCGTTGCACTGCGGTCCGTCGCGTACGAGGCAGCGGCATTAGAGCGCGCTGTGGTTGCAACCAGTAGTCGACCCGTTACCGAGTTCCTGACGGCCGGACGCTGATCACCTTGTGAGAGATCGACCTTGATGTACGCGCGTAAGGTATTTGTATTTCACGGGCGAAACCCTGAACTTGCCGCGAAATTCAGAGGCAATCTGCCCTTCTTTTTGTTACCCCCTCTATTGCAAGGGAAATATCGTCCGCGTTTTTACGCCGGAAAATGACGTAGCTCCACGTCGGTGACCGAACAGCAGCGTTTGTGTTGTCAGGAACGAAAGTACCTCTCTTGGGTAAAGCGTGAAAACGCCGCTCGGTTATTCGCATTCACGCTGTTCCCCCACTCCCTTAGTACCAAGCTGTCTTGACCAGCGCTGGCATTTTCTCTTTCGCTTCGATACCGTAAAAAGCACAGTGGTATGACATGATGTCTTGCTGCTGTGCATCCAGATGGACTGATGCTCAGGAGTGGCGTTGAAGAACGTTGCTCAGTAAAACGGCTAGGGTTCGGACAGGGTTCGCACTAGCCACACGCTCATTCGGAACGCGCAGGGAATGCTGCTCTGATGGGACGATCAACACGCAACAGCCACGCTGTTGCCCGCTGTACGCCGCCTTCTCGCTGATTCACTGTCAGTTAATCCGACTGCACGCTTGTCCGATTGTTCGGTTGCGCCGCTGTGCGTCAGATCGGTACGCCGACCATCGGAAAGGAGGTTGCCATGTTATGCACTCGCCATGGAAGGCGTATGGGACTAGCCGGACAGTTGTTGATCGCTTCTCTGATGATCGCGTCACTGACGATGGTTTCGCTGTCAGCGTCTGGCGTCGAGATGCCCGCTCCCGCCTTGGAAAAAGAGCCGATTGCCTATATCGGGCACGGCCAGATGTTTGACGAGAAAGGTCAGGCCATTGCAGCCACACCGGAACGCATCCGCGAGCTGCAGCAATACTACCTCGATGCGCTTTATCAGCGTGCCGGCGACGAAACCAGGAAGCGCTTTGATAGCGCGAAGGCCCGCGTTCTCGATGGCAAGAAATGGAGCGGCCAGGACGAGCTGCTCGCCAGAAACGAACTGATCCAACTCTTGCTGGAGGAAGTGAACCCGCGCCATGCCCATTACGCCAAAGGCAAGATCAACCTGCTGCAGTGGCTGCTGAAGAAGCAGCTTGCCGGCGCCAACAAGGGCCAGCGCTATCAACCGCCAAAAGCGCTGCAGGACCTGCTGCAACCCTTGCAACAGCAGCGCAAGGAAAAACAAGCGCAGCGACGCGAAGCGCGCGGCTTTTCAACCATGCTGAGCGGACAGGACTACATCAATGAATGCGCCGCCAATGGCGTGCCAACACCGCCGACGTGGGGCAGTTCGCAATGGCAGCATGTTGGCAATTTGACTGATGCGCAGGAGTTCATCAGCGTTGGCAGCGAAGCGCAGGTTTACAAATTTTCCAGCAGCAGCACCGAAGGCGCTTGCATTGCGCTGCCTCGCGTCAGCGGCAGCACCATTGGCTTGCTCGGCGTCATTTGTCTGGGCAAGCAGACTGGCAAAGCCTGCTTCTGGGACAATCAGGAAAATGATCTCAGTTACGATATCCCCGTTGGCGATTCTGTGCCGATCCTTGATTTTGCCGGCGGCGCCGAACTGTTCGACGGCATGGGCGGGGTCTGCACGGGCTGCCATGCCGGCGAAAACCCGTATGTGCTGCACCCGAACACGCCGCTCGGCATGCCGGCACTTGGCACGCTGCAGGTCATGGCCGATGTTTGGTACGACCCGCTGGTGCATCCGCAGTGGCCGCAAAATGCCGGCCCGACCAATTTGCTGGATACCGTGCCAAGCACCGGTCAGTGCACCAGTTGTCACGTGCAGGGCAATGCCGGGCGGTTCCCGAAGATCTCGTCGTTGCTGGCCGGCGGCGGTGCCTATTGCGGCGCCGTGCTCGACAATGCCATCGCCCGGACGATGCCACCCGGCAACCCCGGCGACCCGGCTTTTGCGCCGCACGCCACCGCATTGCAGGATCAGTGCAGTGCCTCACCGAGCCCGCTGCTGCGGGTCGATACCGTGCTGGATTTCCGCGAGGTGGAACTCGGCTTTGCGTTCAAGAAAGCACTGGTCATTCACAACGATGGTGACGCCGCGCTGACGGTGTCTGCTACGGTGACTACGCCGACAAGTGATCCGAACCGCGATCAGTGGAGCGAGCTGAACGAGATCACGCCGGTGATTATTCAACCGGGTGGTGCACCGGTGATTCTGCCGCAGGTGTATGAGCCGCAAGCCCTCGGCACCCATACCATACAGATGCAGGTCAGCAGTGATGACCCGAGCACACCAACGCAGAACATCACCTTGACCGGTACCGGTGTGACGCCGATCCCGCTTGATACCGTGTTGGTGCTCGACCGCAGCGGCAGCATGGCTGACCCGGCCGGCGACCGGAAAAAAATCGATGCAATGCGCGATGCGGCAATGCTCTACACCGATCTGCTGCGCGAGGACATTGGTGGGACCGGCACTGGCGACAAACTCGGCTTTGTCAAATACAACGACGGCAACAGTGTGTACCTGAGCTTGGACCTGATCACCAATGCCAAGAAAAACGCCATCGAATCATCCGAACTCAGCAACGCCGCGTTGACCGACAGCGGCAGGCTGAAGCCGGAAGGCACGACCGGCATCGGCGGTGGGATGGAAACCGCGGCTGGGCAGATTGGCGGTGCGCTGCCCGATCGCAAGCAGGTCATGATTGTGCTGACCGATGGCAAGGAAAACGAAGAGCCATACATCGACGAGGTGCTGGGCGACATCGAAGCCGGCAATTCCAACCTGCAGCTGTACAGTCTGGGGCTCGGCTTTGACATCGAGCCGACCAAATTGCAGGGCATCACCAACATGGGCACCGGCGGCTATCACCAGGTGTCCGGTGAACTGACCGAGGCGAACCTGTTCGATCTGGAAACCTTCTACTTCAAGATCTTCGCCAATGCCACCGGCATGGATTTGGTGGTCGATCCGACCCATGCGATCAGTTTGCTGACTCCGGACCCGATCATCGTTGACGTAGCGACGATCATTTCGTCCGACCGGCACGCGAACTTTCTCGTGCTGGATGACCCGGTGCTGCGGGCGTTTTATGACCTGGAGTTTGTCAGCCCGACCGGCGTTATCATCAAGCCCGGGGTCGACATCGGTGGCATTCCCATACAGGAAATGAGCCGGCATACCTACAAGGTGTACCGCATCGTGTTCCCGGATCTGTCACTGGAAACGGCCTATGTTGGCGACTGGATCCTGCGGCTGACGCCGAACGGCAAATGGAGTCGTGAGGCAGTCAAACAGGCCATGGCGGAATCCAGCATTCATCATTCCGGTTACATCAGTCCTTTCTCCGGTCTGGTGCCGATTGGTTTTGCCGCCGCAGTGGCGTCCAATTACCATCTGGAGGTAGCGCTGACTCCATCCGGGTATTTGCCGGGTGCAGATGTCCGCATGACCGGCAGTTTGAGTGATCGTGGCTGGCCAGCGGTGCAAGGCAAGATCGACGTGACGATTACGTCGCCAAACAACACCGTCTATCACACCAAGCTGTACGACGATGGCACGCATGGTGACAGTCAAGCGAACGACGGCACCTGGACCAATCACTTTCAGCAAACTGCTGTCGCCGGCGTGTACAAATTCCTGTTCCAGTCGATAGGCCAGAACGAGCGCGGAGAACTGGCGCCACGTGAAGCCAGCCGTTACCTGACACTGCAACAACCGGAAGGCAACCCGCCTGACCGCGATGACCGTTGCATCCCCTGCTTGCTGCTGCGTTTCCTGATTTTGTTCGGCCTGTTCCTGCTGCTGGGGCTCTGGTACTGCTGCTATCGGAAACGTGGTTGATTGGCTGATGAGGTCGGCTTGGTAGTGGCAGCCAAATCGATAGGTGTCATGCCTTTACCCCCCTCCTCGGCAAGGAGGGGGTGGTGGTGGTGGAGCGCGGGAAGCAGGTCACTCGCAGTCGGTGCCAACCATCATCGCTAGCACCCCACCATGCAGTTGGGGAACCACCGGGGGCTCTTCTGTCGTCTCGGCGCAGGGAGCAACCTCATCTGTTCGCCCCTTGTAAGGCGAACCTGTTCTGAAAAGGAGTTCAAACATGGCTACTGTTGAGGATTACAGCTTGCTGGTTTATGGCAGCCCGTCGGGCTATCAAACCAATCGCGCCCAGATTCAGTTGCGCGGAACCAATGGCGCCGTTGTCGCGTGGCTGCGCTTCAATGACCCTGGTCAGTTCTTCGAAGAAGATTATGTCGATAGCAACATCATCCGCATGCATTTGCCATCGACGATGCTGGCCACCATGGTGGACTTGCTGCGTAATGAGAAACCGCTGCACATCTATTTCGCAGCGGGTCGCGCGTTCTTTGGCACCGCCGCGGAGCCGATTG
Organism: Permianibacter sp.; assembly: GCA_041914645.1. Taxonomy (GTDB): domain Bacteria; phylum Pseudomonadota; class Gammaproteobacteria; order Enterobacterales; family Permianibacteraceae; genus Permianibacter. The sequence continues at coordinate 386,280 of JAYSCY010000003.1, read as the reverse complement.
GCGAAGCCGAATAGCCGCGTGTCGGAACTGCTGAGAGGCGCTCGGGCAGATTGACGCCCGAACGCCTCTCTTTTTGTAGAAGTAATGGGGACAGGTTTATTTTTCTTTCACAATTTGTTGGATTGATGCAGAAGCGGTTCGGCTTGACGATACTCAGCCCAACCTACAGACGCATTCGCCTGTTTCCATTTCATTTTTTTGGACAGTGGCCGCCACTCAGGGGCCCCTCATTTCCTCGTGCTCGAGTTGCAGTGCAGTGTAGGCCGGCGAAGTCTTGAAGGCTTTCAATTCGCGGTTGAAGTCGGCCAGATAGGGCACGGCGCGACCTTTCTTGGAAAAGGCAATGTAGGAAGGCAGTACTGACAGAGGCGGCGAAAGAATGGTGATATCCGCTGAATGCCCCATTGCTGCAAGCTCGTACAGTGCGGTGGCACGGTTCTCGATGGCGGCATCAAAGCGACCAGCCAACAGCATTTTCATGATGTTGGTGGCCCTCGGCTTTTCTTCTACTCTGGCCCAATCGGTTGAGCGCAGCCGGTCAAACTCAGGGCTGACAACCTTGTCTTTGTACAGCCCAACGCTGTGTTGGCGCATGAAGCTTTCAAGATTGCCATCATATTGAATGCCGCTGTCTTTGCGAACGATCAAGACGTTGTAGCGGTCGGCCAGTGCTTCTTCCGGGAAAACAAAGAACCGCTCATATTCTGGCGTTTTCAGGATGGTGTAAATCAGGTCACAGACGCCTTCCTGGCTATCCATCCGCGCCCGCATCCACGGGGCATATTGAATTTGCAACGACCAGCCAAGCTTGTCGGCGACTGCTAGCAATACCGCACTGGCATAGCCACCGGCTTTCCCCTCCGCGGTCGGGAAGGTATGTGGCGGCAGCTCATGACTGCATACCGTGAAATGGCGTTGGCTGGGTTCTTCGGCAGCGCTGACTGACACCAGCAACTGTACAATCAAAACGAGAATGAACTGCAATTGGCGCATTGCGTGGTGAGCTCGACTAGTGCAACAGTCTGAAGGCTGTCTGGTTTGCTCAGCGTAGTACAAAATTGCTGTTTCGGCAGCAGTCACGGGTGGCTTAGATGCCCAGCAAACGTCGCCGGGTCGTCGCAAGGCGATAACCCGGGTTTTCTTTTGACCGTATTGATGTCGAGTTGAACCTGAATCTCCCGAAACTCGCGGTGCTTGTTCCGGGCTGCCTGCGGCTTACTGCAGATAGGGTGCGATAGGCTCTTCGTCGGCTTTGCTGTCGATGGCAACAAAGTCGCGCAGTATTGCGGTGTGACCCTGGCCGCCGATGACCAGAATGCGGGCGCCGGGCGTGGCGTGCAGCTGGATGTTGGCATACATGCGGAAGTTGCGGCGCCACCAGCTGGCATTGCTGTCGGCACCGTTGAAGCTCTTGGCCTTGGCGCCGACGGCATTGAACATCAGGTACAGATCCTTGTTGCGGCGGTCTTCTTCGGGCGCGTTGTGTTTTTGCAGCAGGGCTTGCAGCGTCAGGGTGGTGTGATCGCGCTGAAATTCTGCTGACAGGTCGGCAATCATTTGCTCGAATTGCTTCATCACATCCGGGGCATGCTGCGGCATGTAGTTCCACAGGTCGCCGTCGTTGGGTGTGTTGCGCTCATCGAAGCTGGTCACTGACGCCAAACCGGCGCGCTTCGCCACCCGGAAGCCGACCTGGTAAATCTCGTTGCGTTCGAGCGCGTAAGTACCGGCCAGGTAGTTGCGGTAACGCTCATTCATCTTGCTTTCGTTGTCCGGGTTGTATTCCAGCAACACCACCGTCGGCTTGAATGCCGCCAACCTATCCGCCAGCGCTTCCAGATACGCCTGCGAGGGCTGCTTCATCACGTCGATGACATCGTGCTTGACGGCATCGAGGCCGGGGTTGTCAAAGTGAAAGGTTCCGAGCATCAGGATTTTGGCGTTGGTGTTGTCGGCTTTTGCTGGTGCGGCTAGCGGCGACTTGGCCTGAGCCGGTTGGCTCGCCATCACGCCGAGTGGCAAAAATGCCAGTAGTGAGAAAGCGAGTACGGAGAAAGACAATCCCATGACAGGGCGGCTGAAGGCCGGAAAGCGGATAGACATGCTGAAACTCCATTTCGGAAGGATGGGCTGGGGGTTGGACGCGGTGAGGGCTTGGAAGGTTTGAACTGGGTTTGAGCTAAGTCAGGACTGGGTTAGCGCGTTCAGGCAGATAGTGAGTTGAATGTTTTGTGTGGTCTGTTTTACTCCCCTCCTTGTCAAGGAGGGGTTGGGGGTGGTTTCACTCCGAACGGTATAAGGCTCGATTGAAATGCGTGCGGCAATTACCGTGTTTGCATGAAAGTCCCTATTGAGTAGTGGAAAGCGAGGCGTGCTGATTTGAACCACCCCTACCCCTCCTTGACAAGGAGGGGGAACACAGCGCGAGGCGGTTTCCTATTGGGCAGAAAGTCTTGAGTGGGCTGGCGAGATTCGCGCTAGCAAGCCTTCACCCTCTCCCCAACCCCTCCCCCCTCAAGCGGGAGGGGCTCTACATTGCGAATCGGGCGCAATAGCTGAAGCGCATCGCACCGGGTTCAACGCCCTTCTCCGCTGCGTCACCTTCATCGCTTGCGTTTGCTTCGTCTCACTCGGCACCCCGTTTGCGCTGCAAAGACGCAGTACCGAGCGCGACTTCCTTCAACTCGAACGTGAGCTGCCGAATGTCGAACGGCCGAATATTGCCGAGCACGATCACGGTCAGTTCATCTTCGGCGTAGCGATGGTAGTTGGAAAGGAAGCCGTCCATCGAGCCGCCGTGACGGATCAGGCGGCCATCGGGTTGGTTGGCGGCGCGCTGGTAGGGCTGGATGCGAAAGCCGTAACCGTAATTGCCGCGTTCGGCATTCTCGCCGGCAAACAATTGGGCTTTGCTGTTGGCGCTGAGCAGGCCATTGCCGAACAGTGCGCTGTCCCAGCGCTGCAGATCGGCGGTGGTGCTGTAAATGTCGCCAGTGCCGAATGCCCACGAGACATTGTTTTCATCGTGTTCCAGCCCGAGCAGCTCTTTGGCGTAACCATTGGCACGATGGGGCGGCCGTTGCCCTTGGCGCTCAATGCCGGTGGCAGACATGCCGGCGGGCAGAAAAATCTGTTCGCGCAAAACATCGGCATACGGTTTGCCGGTTACCTGTTCGACCACCAGCGCCGCCAAGTGATAACCAAGATTGCCGTATTCGTAGCGACTGCCCGGTGCAAAGGCCAGTGTGGCGGTATTGATGATGGCCAGAATGTCCGCAGCAGTTGCCGGGTGCTCGGTATCGATACGGTCACTCAGGCGCTCCAGATGCACCGGCAAACCGGATTGATGCTTCAGCAATTGATGCAGCGTCAGGCGCTCGGCCAGATCCTTGCGCAGTTTCGGCAGGTAACGGCTGATGGGCGCGTGCAGGTCGAGCTTGCCTGCCTCGGCCAGCTGCAACACCGCGATGGCGGTGAACGATTTGGTCAGTGAACCGATCAGAAACCGGGTGTCGAGCTGGTTTGGCTGTGCCTGCGCCACATCGGCCATGCCGTAAGCGGCATGGTGCAAGATCTGGCCACGCTGACTGACCAATACCACTCCCTGGAACGTGTCGTCCTGGACATAGCGCTGAATCAGCGTCTGCATTTCCCCGTGCACGACGGGCTTTGGCAAGGTGGCTGTTTCGTTGGCCTGTGTCGTTCGACACAGGAGGCTGGCGGTGAGCAGGCCAATTGCCAATCCTTTCATCAGGGTTTGCCGGGCAAGGATTTGCCGGACAAGGATTTGTCGGACATGTGTGTGTTGGGCAAATGTCTTCACAGGAATCCTTTCGTTGTGGCAGATCGTAAACAAAGTGAGATCTTCAGAGGGTATGCAGGGCATGTAGCGTCAGAGTCGATTTTCGATAGCAGCCGTTGCGCGCAGCTCGTGAAATTCACCCTTCCGCTAGCCGCGCGATGCGCTCGCGACGGTGCAGTCAGCTGCCGACAGTTGCAGCGCCGTTTGCCGGTACTCCCCCGGCGTGCAGCCCACCATGGCCTTGAACGCACGGCTGAAAGGGCCGACCGAGGCAAAGCCGCTCTCCAGCCCCACCACCAACACCGGCCAATGCTGTTTGTGCGGATCGGCGAGCAGGGTCTTGGCATGGGCCACACGCAGTGCGTTGATCAGCTGGTTGAAGTTGCGCGCATTCAAGTGCGCGTGAATGGCGCGGCTGACCCGGTATTCCGACACCTCAAATAGCCGCGCCAGATCGGCGACTTTCAAATCCGCTTGCAGGTAGAGCTTTTGCTCATGCAACGCCGCGTGAATATTCTGGGCGAGCGGCAGGTCTGCGTCGCTCGATACCGATTCTGAATTCTCTGTTGTGGATTCGGTTGCCACCGGTGCGCGGACGGCGGGCTCAGTGTTAAGCGTTTCGGTGGTGGCGTAAAACGGTCTGACCGCCGCAGTTGCCGCCAACTTCCGTGAAGCAGCCGGCGCGGGATGGCGCCAGTAAATCAACGCTTGCGTGACCAGCAGCATGAGCAGCGAGGCGATAGCGATAACAGCTTCGGTGAGCGTGGTGCGGGTGAGCGGATCAGCCACCTCGGCGCTGACGGCTTTCACCATGGTGGTGCCGAGTACCGCGACGCCATAGCTGACCAGAAACAGCAGCCGTTGCTGGCGGTCGGTACGGTTGGCGGTGGACCAGCCACGGCAGCCTTCCCAACAGGCCAGCACGAGCAGACAGGATGAGAGCAGCCCCATCACGGCGTTGAGCGCGGTTTGGGTGGGCAGCAGCAACGCGGTGGGAGCATCGGGCACGCTGGCGAGCAGCATGAAGCCTTGGTCGCTCATCAGCAGCAGTGCCACGCTGCCGGCGATCAGCAGATGGCGGCCCGCGACCGACGGCTCTCCATGACTGTCACCATCGCGAAAGAGCGCCCGGGCCACCAGCCAATAGCCGTTGCAGGTGGCGCAGGCACCAAGCCCCAGCAGGTATTGATACGGGCCGAGCGAGTCGGCGCCCAGCCGCTTGGCCATCATCATGGCCATGGAGCCGCAAAACACCGCAAACACCAGATGCACGATTTGCTTCTGCCGCACCGTGACCTGCAGCAGCAACAGAGCGAGCGCGGTCAGCACTACGACGCCCTGCAGTAGTTGAATGTCCATGTTCTGGCTGCCCTGCCGTATGCGTGATCGGGATGCTCGCGCCGGAACCCGGTGACCGTCAACCGACAAGATGTTTCGGTTTCTTTACGGAGCGCTTTTGGCGAGTTCTTTGCCCGGGAAAAGGCAAAACCTTGCGCCGAATTTCAAATTCGGCACGACGGCGGCAGGCGCCTCCCGCCACGCTGCCGGGCAGTTGTCACTGCCATCCGAGAGACGTTCATGCAGCCATCACTGGCCGGTACTGCCGGCGTCAAAGCGTTTTCAGTTTCCCCCGCCAGCGCCGACCGCGCCCTGCTGCTCGGCGTGACCAGCTGGGTGGTGGTGGCCCTGGTCGGGCAATGGTTGTTCGCGCTCTATATTGCGGTGATGTATGCACTGCCGCTTGCCACTGGCGACTTTGCCGCCGCCAACAAGGCGCGCCCCATCACCGGTTATGTGGCCGGCGATACGCTGGGCAATGCGATGCTGTTTGCGCACGTGCTGCCGGCGGCGCTGCTCAGTGTCTGTGGCGTGCTGCAATTGCTGCCGGTGCTGCGCCGGCGCTGGCCCGCGCTGCACCGCTGGAACGGGCGGGTGTTTCTGACCATGGGCCTGCTCGGTGCACTGAGCGGCTTGTACCTGACCTGGGTGCGTGGCTCCCGGCTGAGTGATCTGGGCGCCATTGGCATCACCGTGAATGGTTTGCTGATTCCGGTGGCGGTGCTGCTGGCCTGGCGGGCCGCGCGCGCCCGTGAGTTTGTTCAGCACCGGCGCTGGGCGGTGCATGCGTTTCTGCTGATCAACGGCGTCTGGACGTTTCGGCTGTATTTGATGGGCTGGTATCTGGTCAACCAGGGGCAGAATGGCAACACCAACACGCTTGATGGCCCCATGGATTTGTTCTTTTCCGTTGCCTGCTATGCGCTGCCGATGGCCGTTGCCGAGTTGTGGTTCTGGGCGCAGCGACAACGCAGCGCCCAACCGAAGTGGTGGGTGGCGGCTGTGCAGAGCGTTGGCGCACTGGTCACGCTGCTCGGTGTAGTGGCTGCCGCGCTGATGATGTGGTGGCCGCGTATCAGCACGGTGCTGGCCGGCTTCGAAATGCGCTGATGGAAAGAACGCACGCGCACGCGCTGTAGTGGCGAGTTGTAGTGGCGAGTTGTAGTGGCGAGTTGTAGTGGCGTGTTGTAGCGGCGTGTTGCGCTGGCAGGGCTACCGGTGTGGCGCTGCCTCAGCCACTGAGCGGCAGCGCTTCCACCTGGGGCCTTGCAAACAGATAGCCTTGCTGCAGATGAATACCCATGGCGCGCAGTTGATCCCGCTCGGCAGCGGTCTCCACGCCTTCGGCGATCAGGGTGATGCCGAGCCGCTCGGCTGTCAGAATGATGCCGGCAACAATGGCTTCGCGCGGCGGATGGGTGTTGATGTCGCGGATCAGTTCCATGTCGAGTTTGATCACCTGCGGTTGGAACATGGTGAGCAGATTCAGGCCCGCGTAGCCGGCGCCGAAATCGTCTATGGCCGTGACAAAGCCCCGCTTGCGGTAGTCGTTGAAGATAACGATGAGGTGGCGGGCATCCCGCACCGGCTCGCCTTCCGTTACTTCAAACATCAGGCGGTCGGACGGAAACTGATACTCGGCGCAGGCTTCCAGCGTTGAGCGAATGCAGGTCTCCGGCCGGTACACGGCATTGGGTAAAAAGTTGATACTGAGCCGGCAGTTGTTCAGCGTGTGCAGCTTGAGCCGGGCGGCCAGTTCAATGGCCTTGACCCGGCAGGCCTGATCGAAGCGATACCGGTTTTGATCGGTGACGTTGGCCAGCACCTGCATCGCGCCTTCACCATTGAGACCGCGCACCAGTGCCTCGTAGGCCCACGGCCGGCCCGTGTCGATATCGACAATGGGTTGGAATGCCATGGTGAAACTGAAGTCCAGCGCATCGGCACGACGGCATTCTGCACAACCAATGGCGTGAAATGGCTGCGGAAACTCGGTTGACATGCTGACACTCCGGCGTGGGGCGTTCGGCGAAACAATGCCAGCGAAGTATAGTGCGACTTCGCCCGATGGCTGCCACAGCGGCCGCCGGCGTTCAGCACACGGCCCCGCACCGAGGTCAGGTGCTGCTATCTTTCGACTCTGACCCTGGCGGAGAGGCGCAGACCGGTCCATGTGCGGTTCCATGCAAAAAGCGGCAGCCAAGGCACTGCGCAAATGGATGGTCGATCACGGCATTCCGGCCGAGATTATCGCGATGTTGCTGGGCCCCGAATTGCCGGACGACGACAAGTACCAGCCGGCGCCGCGCAAGAACCTGATCCGCAACGCCATGATGGTGGCGTATCACATGACCGGTGGCTTGCCGACCGCCGAGTTGATGCGCTGGGGCATGCTACCCAAATGGAAACAGGAAGCCGGCGACACCATGCCGGTGATCAATGCCCGCAGCGAAACCGTATTCACGGCCCGCACTTTCAAGAACGCCGTGCGGGAACGCCGCTGCGTGGTGCCGTGCGGCGGCTTTTTTGAGCCACGCGTCGAAGGCTCGCAAGCCGAGCATGCCCGCTATTTGTTTACCCCTCAGCAAGCCGATGTGTTTGCCATTGCCGCGATCTGGAACGCCTCGCTGAGCGATGAGGCAAAAGAGAGCTGCATACTCACCACCGAACCCAATGCGGTGGTGGCACCGATCCACGACCGGATGCCGGTCATTCTGGATGAGCACGGCATCAAAGTCTGGTGTGATCCGGACAGCAGCGAAGCCGAACTGCAAGCACAGTTGCAGCCCTGCCCGCCGGAGTGGTTGACTGCAACACCAGTGTTGAAGCCACCCACCAAGCGCAAGGCTAAAAAACCAAAAGCGGAATCAGACGAGGACTGAAACGTGGACAGATCGGAGAACGATCGACAAGCGATGGTGCATTGCAGAATGCACGCTGGCTGGCGTCAGCCGCTTGTTGTTCCCGTCACATCGGTTACGGCAGCGGCCACGGCCGCTAGCATCGGGTCTTGCGCGCGTTCTTTCTGATAGGCAAACACCAGCCGCGCTCGTTGCAATGCCACATTCAGAAGCTCGACCTCACCTTTTGCAGCCGCTTCATGAGCGGTATCGGCATGCAGCAAACCAATGCCGACACCGCCGGCAATCAGGGTACGGGTGACGTTCTCCTGATCTACGCTGATTGGTTTCTCCGGCCGAAAACCATGCTGGGCAAACAACAATTCGGCGGCGCGCCCACAGCAACTGCTGGTCGCCGGACAGAGCCACGGCAGGCGCGCCAGTGACGGCCAATCCGGGTTTGCAGTATCGGCAACCCAACCCGGCGGCGCGGCAAGATGGATATCAAATCCACCAACCGCAAATTTCTCCAGTGCCGCATCCGCTTCGCCGCCGTCGATGTAAAGGCCTGCATCGAGCGTGCCCTTGCGAACCGCCTGGGCAATCTCGATGGAGTTACCGTAACTCAGCGTGATTTCCAATGCCGGACAGGTTTCGGAAAGTCTGGCCAGCGCCTTGCCGAGCACCTGGGCACTCGGTTCGCGATTGGAGCCGAGCCGCAAGCTGCCGCCCAACTGGTTTTTGATCCGTTTGGCTTCGGCGATAAAATCGCGTTGCAGATTGAGCAGCTGCTCGGCTTTGCCGAGCAGTCTCAAACCGTTTCGGGTCAAGCTCATGCCGCGCGGCGTGCGCTCGAACAGCACCAGATCCAACTCTTCTTCCAACGCCTTGATGTGAGCGCTGACCGCCGGCTGACTGGTGAACAGCAGCTCGGATGCGCGGGTGATGCTGCCTTCGCGGGCGACGGTCACAAAGGTGCGTAACTGGTAGATTTCCATGGTTACTACCCGAATGGTGAAAACGGTGCTGTTAAGTCTGGCGATGGGGCGAGTCAGACAAGCCATCGCCCGCATGCGCGATCACAACGACAAGTTCACTCCGAGCCGGCTTAACGCATCACGTAACGCAATAGTAGTGCAGACAGGTAAAGCCCTACACCAAAAACGGTATGGGTCAGCAGGCTCTTGAGCCGCGCCTGGGCCGGCTTGGGCGTTTTGGCGGCGGCGATACCGAAGCCAAGGCCCGGTTGCATGACAAAGAATGGCATCACCACCGTGATCACGCCGAACAACACCGCCTGCCACAACGATGGTTGCTGCAGCCAGCGACCTGCAGTCAGCGCAACCAGCGCATACGCATACACGATGCCGATCAGGTAGTGCACCGTCCAACCGGTAAGGCATTCCAGTGGCCGTTTTTCTGCTGCGGCAATACTGGCGTGAGTAAAGACGCCGGATCGCATGTGAAGCAGCCAACGCCCGACCAGACAAAAGTCGAACGACGGGATATTGAATGCGCGGCGCAGGAAAACGGCCCAGCCATCCATGACGACCGTCGCGCCGATACCGACAGCGGTGGCGCCAAGCACATCAGCCAGTTCAATGGTCATATGCAGTCCTCGTGTCAGACAGTCGGTGCGGCAATGCGTGCGCCTACCGCACCGTGGGCATCAGGCGCGCTGCGCGTCGGCATCCACCACCAGTGTCACCAGCTTGCGCACCAGCGGGGTGACCACGGTAATGGTCGGAAAGGCAATGACAAATGCCAGCGCCCAGGCCTTAAGCCAGATGAGGACAATACCCTGCACCAGGCCGACGTTAAAAACGGAAATGATGAAGGACATGATGCTCGACATGAGCAAGGCCATGAAGAATGAAAAGACCAGCGGCGTGTGTTTGCGCGGGATCATGGGAGTCTCCAGAATCAGTGGATGGCGAATATCCCGGCCAGACCATGCCGCGCGGCGGTCTGCCGGCGCTGCATCCGAATACAGACCGGAGCGGTTGCGCACAGTATTCCGGCCGAGGCCATTTACGTCCAATTGCAGATCCGGAGGTGGGGCCTCAGCTTTTTTGAGGTTGGGATGTGCTCGGGGATCGCAAGTGCTTTTGACCCGGAACATCGCCCGGTCACCAAGCCTTGCTTTGGTGAATTGACCATGCCGTGGTGTTGCCCTGCCTGTGGCGCTATGCGGCCCGGACAAGCTGGCGCGCGGTTCAGGTTTGGACTAGCCTGAAATTGGGTCATCATTGCGGTTGACCGTTGCCAGATAGTGGACATGGCCCCCTTACCGAGTTCAACCGATTCCGGCGTACCGGATTTCCAGCAAATGCAGTCACGACGCGTGGTCCGCATCATGCTGATCGTGCTGCTGGCGCTCGCCATTTCGCTGGTCAAAAGCCTCACCTACGGACTGACCATTACCGGTGTGACGCTCGGTGCGGCGTTGGTCGTGAACGGATTTGGCTATGTCATTGCCCGACGCGGCAACACCATGCTTGCCGCGTCGCTCATGTTGTGCTGTTTGTCACTGATGCTGAGCATTCTTGCCATTCGCAATCAGGGTATTCGCGACGAAGCTTTGCTGGCCTTTCCCGCACTGATGGTTTTTGCTGCCCTGATTGGCAGCCGCAGGCTCATGTGGGGCATCGCCGGCTCAATGTTGGCGGTCATTGGCATCATGGCGATGCTCAGTTCCCGCGGCTGGTATTCGGACCCGGTTCCCGCGCCTGGCCCAGGCGCCTACATCGATGTCATCACCATTTTGCTGGTGACTGCCGCAAGTGTCGCCTGGCTTGCCAGTGATCTGCGCAAGGCCATGCTCACATTGCGACGCGAGCATCAGCGCCTGCTGATATCACAGGAGGAAATTTCCCATCTCGCCCACCACGATGCATTGACCGGGTTGCCCAATCGCATGCTCGTTCGGGACCGCTTCACGCAGGCAGCAGCAAGAGCTCAACGATTGCCCAATCAAATTGCCCTGCTGTTCATAGACCTCGACAACTTCAAATCCATCAACGACAGCGGCGGTCATCTTGCCGGCGACAATCTGCTGCGCGCCATTGCTGACAGCATCACCCGGACCGTGCGTAGCACAGACACGGTGAGCAGACAGGGCGGCGACGAATTTCTGGTATTGCTCGATCAGCTGAACGATGAGGCAACCGCGACCCAGATTGCCAACAAGATAATGGAAGCGGTTGAACGTGTCGGGCTTACTTTCAACAAAGATGCCGGTGTCAGCTGTTCGATCGGAATTGCCATGTGTCCGCGCGACGCGACATCATTTGACGACTTGCTCCGCTTTGCAGACATGGCGATGTATGCCGCAAAAGCCGCGGGGCGTAGTCAGATCCGTTTTTTTGAGCCGGGTATGCGTCAGCGCCGGGACGTATAGGCCGGCGAAAAAATACTCAGTTGGCAATTCGCTGCCGTTGCCGCGCAATGTCTTTCCGCTGTTTTTCCTGACTCCCATCCATTCTCTTTAACGGAAAGCGGGTGGCAATGTTTGCCTCACGCCTGCGTTATGGCTTGGGGCAACAACCTTCGTCAATCAGCTACCACGCAGAAGCGCCCGTCAGAAAAAGAAAAAGGGTGAAATGCCGATTGGCATTTCACCCTCAACTTACCGCTGGGCCGAACTGAGCGCCCGGGGTAAACCGGCGACTTACACCGCGCGGCGACGGCGTTGCAGCATCATCAAACCGCCAATGCCGAGCAACAACAGTGCTTCCGGCTCCGGCACCGCGGCGGTCACTTCCATGCCGCTCAGGTAGAACTGTTCGTTGGCAAACGCGACATGGAAATAGCTGCCGGCTGCGACAAAGAACGAACCGATGCCATTGGCACCACCGGCATAACCGGTTGCGACGTTGAACAGATCACCGTCAATGCGAACCTGGTCGCCGGCGCCAAAACCGCCGTCGTGGTTGTTGTTGAACCACAGATTGTTGATGATCACGTCGTGATCAAAGACGAAGCGCAGGTATTCGTTGGTGGTGATGTTGTCGTCACTGCTCGGACGGCAGTTGTTGCTGCCACTGCCGGAGTGAGTGGCGTTGACCGCAGCGAGGTTGACCGCATCCTTGCAGGAACCAAGACCGGCATTGCCCCAATCGAGGTAGGCGTATTGCTGGCTGTCGTCATCATCGGTGGCGTGGCCGGTAATGGTCATGTTGACGCCACCGACGGCCAGCGTCAGCGGGGCCCAGGCACCTTCACCATAACCGCCAGCGGATTCGGTCATGCTGATGAAATTGATGACATCGGCACGGGCCGAGGTGGCAGCCAAACAGGTGGCGGCTGCGAGCAGAAGTTGAGACAGCTTACGCATACGGTTTCCTTCAAATCTTCCATGGAGGGTATTAAACGGCCGTTCGGGCTTGTCCGACCGGTCGCAAATTGCCAGCAAGCATCGGGCCACCTCCTTTTTTTCTGAATAATCAATGAGATAGAGATGCTGCAGTTTGAGATTGTAAAGTTAGTTGTCGTTTTGTGTATAAATTGCTGACATTTTTATCCCTGGGCACCGTGGTGGCGTTATCTCCACCGGGCCCCTGGTGTTCTGATGTAGGCCACATACACATAGCGCCAGGGAATGGCGACGTACACGAGCACGACCATCGCAATTTCAAACACTCGCGCTGAAGTCGCTTCATCGAGTGAGCCGGACCACCACTGCGGTAGCGGGACCAGCACCAGCCAGAGTGTTTTCCAGAGCAACTCCCACAGCAGCACCGGCAGCATCTGCAGCGGATAGCGAATGCCCAGCGCGCACATAATCGAGAACGCGGCCAGCATGCAGACAATAACGCTGCTCGCCGGGTTCCACGGTTGCGCATGGTGGAAAACGTCAGGCCAGACGACAAAGCCAAGACCGATGGTGATGAGCGCGTACAGCGCACGCAGCACGTAGAGACGGAACAGCGAGACATCATTCATTGTGGGCAGTCCTTTGGTGACCATACAAACAGGGGCAATTTCACTTTCCGATCCGGTATCGGTTTTCCAGAGTCGGTTTTCCGGGTCCGGTCTTCTACGTTTCATTTTCTGACGCGTCTTCTTCTGACGCGTCTTTGGCCTGCGGGGTATCGGGCAGAAACACCAGAATGTCGCCGGGCTGGCAAGACAGCGCCGTGCAGATGGCATCGAGTGTGGAAAAGCGAATGGCGCGGGCCTTGCCGGTTTTCAGAATCGAAAGGTTCACCACAGTGATGCCGACGCGCTCGGCGAGTTCGGTGAGCGTCATCCGGCGTGCGTAAAGCATGTCGTCGAGCTTGACTTGAATCGCCATGTCAAACGGTCCCGTCGAGATCGGCACGCATCTGGGCGCCTTCGGCAAACACGCGCGCGAGAATGAACGTCAGCAACACGGCGAGCCAGCCGCTGACCGAAAAGCCGGCATCAAGGTGCAAGGGATAGGCAGGTGTCGATACCACTTTGGCGATGCCACCAATAACCATGCTGATCAGCTGGAGCGACAGCAACGCCCAGGCAATGCCTTGCAAGCGCTGGGCGTTGGCAGCGACGAAAGGGTCGCCCTCACGCACCGTGGCAACGATGGCCATCAACCGCTGGAGAATGTGGTGGTAAAACGGCACCGCCACCACACCGAGCGCGGCGATCAGCCGCAACGGGGTCAACAGGCGCGGAATGTCGGAGCCCGGCGCGATGCCGAGCGCCATCATTGTCCACTCCGCGGCAATGAGGGTGGCGAGCAGCAACCCGAAGATTGCCGCGCCGGACAGCCAGTTCAGCACGACGAGAATGCGCAACGCCGCCTGCGCGGCCGGCAGGGCGGCGGATTCGGTGGCGGAAGGCGTTGCAGATGGGTTTATAGCCATGGTGAGAGTTCCATGCAAAGCGCTGCTTATCGATTAACGATAATTCATTTATCGATTATCGGCTAGCGCTGAATCAGATATTTGTCGGCAGTGCAGTCTGTGCTGGGGTGTGGAGTAAATTTTACTTGCCTTTATGTTATGTTTAATTAACATTGAGTCTAGTAGCAGTGACATCCCCCACATGGAACCGAGGAGAGCAGCATGCCGTACCGGGAGAAAATTGCCTGGCTATCGCTGGTAGCGATTATCGTTACCTTTAGCCCTTATTTTGTCTGGTCGGCGCTATACCCACCGGTTGAAGCGCTACCAAACCTGCGTCAGCTCAGCCTCTATGCCGTGGCGGCGTTGACCCGGGTTTTACTGCTGGGCGTCGGTTATTGGCTGCTGCGGCGCAGTGCGCCAGAAGACGCTCGCATGCCGGCCGACGAGCGCGACACTGCCATCCAGCATCGGGCTACCAGCATTGCTTACTATGTGCTGATGGCTGGAATGATTCTGGTTGGCGGCATCATGCCGTTTGTTTATAGCGGTTGGGCCATCGTCAATGCCGCGCTGTTCATGCTCGCTTTGGCGGAAGCGGTGAGCTACGGCGTGATTGTGCATTGTTATCGCAGGCAAGCCTGATGGACGGCGTGATCAGCAACCAGATCCGCACGCTGCGCTTTCATCACGGTGAAATGTCGCAAGCGGAGCTTGGTCAGCGCATCGGCGTGACCCGGCAGACTATCGCCGCCATCGAAGCAGGCAAGTATTCGCCGTCGCTCGAGGCCGCATTTCGCATTGCCCAGGTGTTTGGCGTACCACTGGAGCAAGTGTTCCAGTGGGATGCGACGGGCAAGCGCTGAGCGATGTGCCAGCGTGACGTTGATTGTTCGACGACAATTCGCTGACATGGCACGCCGCTGGAAATAGTTGCTGCGTTGGGCCCCAAACGCAGCAACCACGCTGCCTGCAGCAGATTGGTGTGGCTCGATGCCGGCGCTTGTCACGGCAAATTGCTGTCCGAGCGGACCGATATCGTTCGACAGCGGGTGGGATTGCCTGTATCGTGGCCCTCGCAGTCGTTTCAAGCATCATAGTTTGCTCGCGTGTCATCCCGTGTTTTGTCCCGCTTCATCTCGGTTCACCGGTATCAAATCGATCATCCTTTCCTTGTCTTGAGCGCTTGCTTATCCAGGCTACGTGCCTCAATTTCATGTTTTAAAGGAACATCTTCATGTCGATTCAAACCGGTACCGTCAAGTGGTTCAACGAAGCCAAAGGTTTTGGCTTCATCACCCCGAGCGACGGCAGCGCCGACCTGTTCGCGCACTTCTCCGAAATTCAAAGCAGCGGTTTCAAATCGCTGAATGAAAACGACAAAGTCGAATTCGTCACCAAGCAAGGCCAGAAAGGCCTGCAGGCGTCGAACATTCGCGTCGTCAATGCCTGATTTATCCGGCAGATGAAAAACGGCCCCCAGGGGCCGTTTTTTTATTCCTGATTTTTAAAAGAATACGATTCTTTTGTTTGAACCATAGCGATACCAGCCTTTGCAACGCGCAAAGCATCACTACTGAGCTGGGCATACACGCACGGTAAAGTGCGATGGCACAGTACGGTCGACGGTTACCTGCATGCCAAAGCGCTGCGACCAGCGCTGTACGATCACCAAGCCCAGCCCGCTCCCCGTATTTTCTGTACCGGCCGACATGTCATTGCTGATCACGACACCGGT
The DNA here is from genome assembly GCA_041914645.1 of Permianibacter sp. GTDB lineage: Bacteria > Pseudomonadota > Gammaproteobacteria > Enterobacterales > Permianibacteraceae > Permianibacter. The sequence goes on along the minus strand of JAYSCY010000003.1, from coordinate 370,737 downwards.
CGAATCCGCCTCCACCACAATTTCTGTACCGTCGCCGTGCTGCAGGGCATTCAACAACAGATTGGCCAGCAATGTGTCTGCCACGTCAACCGGAACAGGCCAGGTCAGCTCAGCGTGGCGCTCGACGCGCACTGATACGCCTTTGCGTGCGGCCAGCGGTTGCAGCTCATTCAGCAATTCATCAAGCAATGGCCCGATCGCCGCCGTTGACTTGACCTCTGTTGCCTCGACAGGCTCATCCGACAACCAGCGAATGCTACGGCTGACCCGTTCCAGACGCGTGATGGCACGCGTTAGCCGCGACCAGGCGTCGGTGCCCGATACCAACCCCGGAATCGATTGCTGCAGCCCTTCCAGATTGGTACGTGCCGACTGCAGAGGTGTGCGCAATTCATGATTCAGGAACGCCAGCAGCTCCTGCTCTCGCGCCAATGCGTCGATTTTTTCCTGCCAGGCTGCCGCATTACGCTGTGCCAGTTCGGCGAATTCTTGCACCGGTTCCAGTTCGGCATAGCGGCTCAACGCAGATGGCGAATCGCTGTGGCGGATCTGCTCGATCAACCGCGTAGCGCTATCTGACCACCGCATCATGAACCAGCGCGCCAAGAGCCGCGCCAGCAAAGCAAACAGCAAGATAAGCAGCAAACCAAGCAGCCAGAAATTGGCCAGCACCCGATTGACGGTCATCTCGTGAGTGACGTCATAGATCAGCAAAAAGCTTTCGCCGCGGTGGCTGCGTGCGCGCAAGGCATGCACGTACTGACCGTCAGCCCGGCGAAATTCACTGTGCGCACCATCGCTGCGGCCGGCAAAGCGGGCCTGCAAGTCCGCTGGCAGGGCATGGTCCGGATACAGCGAAAATCCTTGCGGCAACGACGGCGCAGCACTGACCGTGTCAATGGTTTGCGCCACGCTGCGCAGTTTTGTATCCAGAAAATGGTCTTCCAGCATGTAGAGCGCCAACACGGTCATGACGGAAAACAACAGCGACAGCACGATGGCGAACCCCATCCACTGCCGGGCCAGGGTTTGTGCGAGTGCAACTTTTTGCATGGCGTGCGTTCTGTTAGTCATTGCCAAACCGATAGCCAACACCGCGTACGGTGCTAATCAAAGAGGTGGAAAATCGCTGCTCCAGATGGCGACGCAATTGATGAATATGTGCCCGCAGCGGGTCACTGTCGGGTAGCGCATCGCCCCAGACCCCACGGCTCAGCTCCTCAGCTGACACCGTGCCGGGGTGAGCACGCATCAGGGTTTTCAGCAAGGCAAAACCGGTTGCCGACAGTGGCAGCAGCTGATCGCCGCAGCGCAATGTGCGGCCTGCCAGATCCAGAACATAGTCAGCAATGGTGATCACGCTTCGTGTGTCGGTATTGGCTTGCGCAAGGTGCCGATGGACAGCATGGAGGCGTGCCAGCAACTCCTGCGGCGCAAACGGTTTGACCATGTAATCAATGGCGCCAACCTCGAAACCACGCAACTTGTCAGCAAGCCCCGCACGCGCGGTGAGAAAGAGCACCGGGGTTTGAATGCCGTGCTGGTCCCGGATGCGTTGACTGAGGGTGAAGCCATCTTCACCGGGCAGATTCACATCCAGCACCAGCACATCAAACGGCGCGGCATCGACCCGGGCGAGTGCCTGCGCCGCATTGTAGGCAAAGTCCACCTGCACCCTAGCGGCTTCCAGAAAATCGCCGAGACTGGCGGCGATGTCCAGATCATCTTCTACCAGCAGGATGCGCAGCGCCGTTGGTGAGTTTTTCATGCTTTCCGGTCAGAACCGCGTCTACTCAGACGCCGGCCAAGCGTAGCAGTTTCGTCGCCTCGATGAGCTGCCAATCCATGGCTGCAATCAGGGCGTGCAGTCGAATCAATGCCGGATCGAAGCCCGTATGTTCCGTGCGCAGGGCAAGCGCTGCGTCGAGTCCGAGCTGATGGTAGCGCGTCAGAATATCCACGCTCCGTTCCTCTGCTGTTATTGGTCGCGCTACCGGCGTATGACCCAACGCCCGCACCATTTCCTCGGCCACGGTCCAGGTGGACCACGGGTTCTGACCCGTCACCAGCCGACCATCGACTACCACGTTGTTAAGGTAGCGGGCCGCCGCCGAGAACCGGGCGCCGTGCGCTTCGGCCTTGTCCTGCAGCAGATACGGAAACACGTCGCGCGCATTCTCGATCAAGAACAATTCTTCATCATTGGTGAATCCGGTCATTCGCCGTTGGTTGATCAGGTGCTCGCCGTTATCGAGTGTCACATTGAGCAAGGCAGCCGGACCATGACAGACGGCACCGACCACACCGTTGGCCACCAGATGTTTGACGATACGCTGGACATCGGTATTGTCAGGAAAATCAAACATGGCGCCTTTGCCGCCAACAAAATAGACCGCGGCATACTGCTGCGGATCAACCTCGGCCAGCGCCAGACTGTGATCGATGCGCTGGGCAATGGCGGCATCGTTCATGAAGGCATGATCGACCGCTTGCAGATCGTCCTTGTCGATATTCACTGGTGGCTTGCCACCTTTCGGGCTGGCGAAATCGACGTCATAACCATTGGCACGAAAGACGTAATAGGCGCGTGACAACTCCGTCAATTCGTACCCGGCCCGCCACGGCTTTGGGCCAAATGTTGCGGTGCTGGTCAGCACGGCCAGAATGCGGCCACGCGACGCTTTTACACCTTGTTCGACAAAAGCCAAAGCGTGCTGTTGCTGCCTTGCATCCGGTATCGGCTGTGGCTGAACTGCGGTGAAACCGCCCACTGCCAGCACCACCAGCGCCAGACCAAAGACCAGCCCAACCCCACCCACCAGCCATCGCCCCATACGTCGTTTCATTTGCCCGCTCCTGTCGGCTTACTGTTCACGGCGAACAGGGTGCCTGACCGAAGGTAAAACCAAGGTAAAACAGGCAGCCATCCATGAGTGACACTGGTTCGGCTTGGCCCGAACACGCGGCTTTGAACTACGCTTGCTGGCAGAAATCAGGCTGCGCTGCGCAGCGGACGGATTCTTCGAGGTGCACCATGCCATCTCACGCCTACAGCTTGTTCGCCAGCTATTGGTCATCACCGGCGCTGCAGGTCAATCTCGTTGTGTTCCTGACCCTGGCCGGTGCCCTGCTGCTTGGCTTGCTGGTCGGCTATGAGCGCAGCTACCACGGCCGAGCGGCCGGCATGCGCACGTATGGCATGGTCTGCATGGCATCAGCCGCACTGACGGCATTGTCGGGCTACCCCGAACAATGGTTTGGTGCGCATGCCTTCATGGGCATGGCGGCCGATCCGACTCGCGTCATTCAGGGCATTGTCACTGGCATCGGTTTTCTCGGTGCCGGCGTGATCATGAAGGAAGGCATGAACATCAGTGGCCTCACCACGGCGGCGTCGATCTGGGCCTCGTCCGCAATCGGCGTGCTGGTGGGAATTGGCTTCTACGCTGCCGGCATTTTGTTGGCACTGCTGTCGGCATCGCTGATGATGTGGGGCTCAAAAATTGAAGGCCGGTTACCCACCCGGCCGGCCGTGACCATCAGCATGCGCTTTCGCCCCAACTTTGAAGCCAAGGAAGAATCGCTGCGTCGAGTGGCAGCAGAGCGAGGTTACATGATCGCCAACGGATCGTTTTCCGTGGTTTACGAAAACCTGCAAACCCAGTGGCAGTTTGTCGCCGTCGCCATTGCCGGCCGCAACAGCGCCAGCCTGATGGATCTTGCGACTGAGTTGCAGCGCTTTGATGGCATCGACCGATTTCAAATTTCGCATGCGCGCAACTGAAATGCGGCATTGGGTTGTGGCAATGCTTGTACGGTTCTATCTGGCTTGAACTCGCAAAGGGCGACAGCTTGCTGCCACCGCACTGGCGCCGTCGAGATCCCGAGTATTCTGCGAAATATGCCCGCGCCATCCATGCCGGATCGTGATTGTGCGCAGCAGCGCTGATGAGAACAGATGGAACCGGCGTCGCTCCTTGAATAGCGCGCGTTTTCAGCGAGACGCCTTGGTCTGCTGGCGTCGCCAGGTTGCCGGTGGCTGCCCCACCAGCCGTTTGAAGGCACGCGAAAATGCCGCCTCCGAGTCATAGCCCACGTCCTGCGCAATTGTGGCAACAGTCGCGGTGCTGTCACGCAGCAGGTTGGCGCTGCGCTGTATTCGCCAGTTGGTCAGATATTGGATGGGCGCCTGCCCGACCAGACCAACAAAGCGTTCGTGCAGCGCCGAGCGTGACAGGCCCACCTGCTTGCCGAGCTCCTCCAGCGTCCAGTCTGCGGCCGGCTTCGCGTGCAACAACATGATCGCACGGCCAACATGCGGATCCCCCAGTGCGGCGAGCCAACCTTGTTCGTGGCTCACGCCATCGCCCTGAGGCAATCCTTCAAGGTGTCGGCGCACGGCATCGACAAATACCATTTCACTGACCCGCTCCAGCACCGCGGCACTGCCCGCTTGTGTTGCCGTGATTCGTTCACCGCCTGATTGAGAATGGGGCCAATCCAGCTGCCGACTTCACTGGCCGGCAGGTGCAACAGGCGCGGCAACGCCGCAATCAACGGATTGAACGGACGCAAATCACAGCCAATGAAACCGCAGACCATGACGGTTTTCGCGTCGACAGCCGGTTGCAATTCACCGGGTCGCAATACGCCCCGGTGATAGGCCAACGCGATCGGTTTGGGATCGTTGCGGGTGGTGTAGTGCCAATCACTGTTGTCAGGCGCCGCATGCAAACCCGGTGCACTCGACAGCACATGAGCATCGCCGCGTGGAAACATCACGATATCGCCGGCACTCAGTCGCACCGGTGCCAGGCCATCTGCAGCAGCCCAGCCACTGCCCCGCACCACCAGATGGTAGGCCAGCACATGCTCGGCACCGGGCATGATGCCGCGACTGAGCACGTCGGCGGCCGGTGTCTCGGCCGCCCATTCGTCACCCAGACTGACGTGATAGAACACCGCGCCGCGCAGCCGGATGCTGCGCACGACATCGGAGAGCGGATCGTGGGTCATGAGGTTCGGGCTCGGGTTGGCTGACTTGGCATGACCAAGAGGGGGTCCAGCAAGCGCCGGGACACAGGACAGCCGAACCCGTGTCTTGGCTTTGGCAAGCCACAACGCCGGACGCCAGAGCAAAGTTGCAGGAAGCCGGGGGAATCGTCAACCGAGCCGCCACCGGACAATTCCTCGGTCGCAAGGTTGCGACGCGCGCCTGCGGCCGGTGCTGGTTGGCCAGCCGCGGCCCCGCTTACAAGGAGCATTTCATGAATCAGGCAGTTAATACCACGACCGCGGCACCTGACTTCGCCGCCATCAAACAGCGCCAGCAGGCCACCTGGGCCAGCGGTGATTTTGCCGTGATTGGCACCACCCTGCAGATCGTCGGCGAACAACTGGCAGAAGCGGTGGATGTGCGGTCCGGCGAACAAGTCCTGGACGTCGCCGCCGGCAACGGCAATGCCACGCTTGCCGCGGCCCGCCGCTTTGCCGACGTGACGTCAACTGATTACGTGCCGCTGTTGCTGGAAAAGGGCGCAGCGCGTGCGCACGCTGAAGGCCTGTCGGTAACGTTTCAAGTGGCTGATGCCGAAGCCTTACCGTTTGCTGACGCTAGCTTCGATGTGGTGCTGTCTACCTTTGGTGCGATGTTCACGCCTCAGCACGACCGCACCGCCCACGAGATGATGCGCGTACTGCGACCCGGCGGCCGGATCGGCATGGCCAACTGGACCCCGGAAGGCTTTATCGGCCAGCTGTTCAAAGTCATCGGCTCGCACTTGCCGCCGCCGGCCGGATTGAAGTCGCCGGCATTGTGGGGCACGGAAACCCATCTGGTGGAACTGCTCGGTCCGCAGGCTGCCAACATTCACTGCACCCGCAGACTGTTCAATTTCCGTTATCGCTCGCCCGCACATTGGCTGCAGATATTCCGGGATTACTACGGCCCCACGCACAAGGCTTTTGCCGCGCTCGATGCAAATGGCCAAGCCGCGCTGGAGCGGGACATTGTGGCCTTGCTGCAACGGTTGAACGTCGCCGGCGAGTCATCGCTGGTAGTGCCGGCGGAATACCTGGAAGTGGTCATTCGCAAACACGGCTAAACTGGTGACTTCCACAACGTCAGCAGCCGAACATAGGCCAAGTACACCAAAGTTCCGGAGCAGTTTTCGGCTCTTTTTTTCGCACCCCAACCCGGGGGCGCGCAGCTTGCGGCCTACAATTTGAAAAACGACCGGAAGCGCCGGCACCGACTGTCAGTGCCACCCTCACCAGAGTGAATAATGCATAGCGCCAAGCACCACACCACTGGCATCGTGTCGTTTCGGGAAGTCTGGTGCCGCATCAGTTCTGCTGCCGAACCGTTCTGCCTGACGCGATGGTGATTGTATGGTCGTTCAGCATACTTACAAGTGCAGGCGGTCTGCCTTACCTGCATTGGCGAGACGGCACCGATTCAGGCTTCTCGGTTTTAACGGATCAGCTTATGCTTATAACGGACGTAATGGCGAAATTGGGTGGGTAATGTGCCAGTGACTTTTCGGTTCTTGCGCGCAGTATCTGTACCCAGATTGCTCGTCATGTTGACGGCCTGGCTCGCATCACCCTGCCAGTCATTGGAAGCTGATTTCCAGAAGCGAGTGCAGCAACGTGAAGCGGTCTACCGCGAGATCGTGCAACAACAAGGGATAGACGGACTGTTGTCGGTGGCACGCGGTGGCGTTGGTCAAAACAACGCTGCGCCGGGTCGGCAGTTGTACACGGTAATGCAGGACGGTCAGCCGTTTTACTTCATGGTGCAGGCACCCGACAGTGTAAGCCAGCACAGCCCGCATGCTGTGGTTTTCTATTTACATGGAGGCGTCAATAGCCAGCGATGGAAGCGCAATGGGGCGTGGTGGCGCGGTGCAGACCAACTGATTGAACCGGGAACCATCGCAGTTTTTCCGGCCGGGTGGGCCGAGGCACGTTGGTGGTCAGAAAAGCAAGGCAGAAACCTTTTGAACATTCTTGACTACGTCAAGATGTTGTATCCAGTCGACCCCAATCGAGTCTTCATCGCAGGCATATCGGACGGTGCGAGCGGTGCGTTTTTCCTTGCCCCCCGGCTTGCCACAAAACTGGCCGGCAGCATGGCAATCATTGGCAGCCCGAGCGTCATTGCCGGCCCGGCAAATGGCGCGCGCGACGAAACTTACCCGCTCAATATGGGGCTGGTTCGCTGGCTGGTGATAAACGCAGCGAATGATCCGCTCTATCCGCCTGAGCAGGTTCGACCATTTCTGGAGTACTTTACGGTGCTCGGAGCGTCGGTGCAGTTTGAAACCGTTGCCGGCTCACACAGCGTGGAGAGCTTCGATCGATCGCTCGAATTCCAGCGCCGCTTCACCAAATTACATTCACGTAACCCATACCCCGCATCGGTCAGATTCCAGACCAATTCCACGTCGGCGTTTCAACGGGCATACTGGCTCGAAGTCGATTCGGTTTCCACAGACTACTCCGGCCACATGTTGCAGGGCTTGATGCGTTCACGCCAACCTAGTGGCCTTGTGGAGGCAACTTATGCGGAAAATGAGTTTCGGGTGACGGCACACGGAATCAATCGCCTGTCTCTTTACATCAGCCCCGATCAGGTCAATCTTGGCTTGCCTGTTCATGTCTATATCAATGAGCGCGACGTTTACAACCAACTGGTGGTAGCCGACCCTGAAGTTCTTGTTCGGTCATTTGCCAGAGAACAAGACCCAAGCCAACTGTACGTACAACGACTGACATTTGATTTACAGCAAGCCAAATAAAGGACTCGTTGACCACGTCCCGGCATTGCACCGCTTGATGTCCCATGCAGATCCGTTGGCACACGCATCACTTTCCCGAAAGCACTTGCGCAAAGTTGACCACAAGTCAGTTCTGGCAATCTGCTGCGAGACACGGCTGGACCGAGAAACCGATTGCCGCCGGATCAGCAACGACGTGTCAAAAACCTGAATTGACGGAGACATCCGGTGCCAACTGTGCTGGCATGGATTCATGATGCCGATGGCGCGTTTTGCAGGTTAGGCAGCTTGATTGCGACCGAGACAAGGTTGTAACCGAGGACAATCAACCGGCCTCCTGGAGGACTTTTTTTGCAGCAACTGCGCTTCGTCACGACCACGAAACCGACGCCAAGGGATACTTACACCCTATTGGCTTGATACCGTTGGCAGCAATGCTTCGATCTGTCGTTCGAGTGCACGCAACGCTTCGGCATTGGCAAAGCCGGTGCAACCATGGTTGTCCTTGAATGACCAGCCGCTGACCGTCGCCGGTGTCGCAAACACTTTTTGCGCATGGTCGGTGGCGAAACTCGCGCACAGCGAGGAACGCGTCAGGTCACGCGGCCAACCCAATGTCATGGTCTGCAGCTCACGGTACAGGGCGTCGAGTTGATTGACTTTGCTGGCACTGAATTGCCCGGACACGATCGGGGCATCACCGTACTGCGCGGTGTAGGCGCCATCGAGTTGCCAGCGAATAATGATCGGCTGACAGGGCTTGCCGCAGGTACTGCGGTATTCAAAATGGGAATACCGTGGCAGCGGGCTGTTGCGGTCCGGCTCCGCTGCCGTCGCAACCGGGGTTTCCTGCACGGGTTCGGCCGTGACGCGATCTTTCGGTGTCAGCGTTGCCATGGACCCGGCGCAGGCCATCAACAATACCGACAACAGCGCCAACACCGACAACCGCTTGTCCGCTCGCATGGGACTCAACCTTTCCGGTGTACGGCCAATGGCCCGTTCGCCTGACCGACCGGCATCACTTCGATGCTGGTGATATTGACGTGTGCCGGCTGGGCGATGGCCCAGTCGACACACTCGGCTACATCGGCCGGGGTCAGCGCCTCGGCACCGGCATAAACTTTTGCGGCCTTTTCGGCGTCGCCCTTGAAGCGCACCAGCGAGAACTCGCTGCCGCCCACCAGCCCTGGTTCGATATTGGTCACCCGCACGCCGGTACCGAGCAGATCCGCGCGTAAGTTACGGGCAAACTGATCGACAAAGGCTTTGCTGGCGCCGTAGGCGTTGCCACCCGGATAAGCGTAAGTGCCGGCAATCGAGCCCATCATCAGCACATGGCCACGACCACGCTCGACCATCCCTGGCAACAGCAAACGGCTGAGCAGCGCCAGCGCGGTGCAGTTGGTGTCGATCATCTGCTGCCAATCGTTCCAGTCGGCCTTGTGGGCGGGCTCCAGACCCAGCGCAAGACCGGCATTGTTCACCAGCACATCGACAGCGGCGAATTCGGCCGGAATGGCGGCAATGGCAGCACGCAACGCGCTGTGATCGCGCACATCGACCGCGATGACATGACAGGGCACCTTCAGGCGCTGCGCCAGCGCCTGCAAGCGGTCGGCCCGACGCGCCAGCAGGACCAGCTTCATGCCACGCGCCGCGAGCCGCTCGGCAATCGCTTCACCGAAACCACTGGAAGCGCCGGTGATCAGCGCGATCTGATAGGGAGTTGCCATGATAGGTTCCAATTCGTGGGACATTGTTGCCAACAGAAACTGTGTCGCATAATGCAACGGCGATTTGACCTCCTGCAAGGCAGTTTCCGCCACCATGGCCGCCGAACACGCGCACCGACCCACCGGGCACGACCTGCACGGGCATGATCACCGGCCCGCTCATGGCCACGATCACCATCACCACCACCATGCCGGCAGCAATATTGCGCTGGCGTTCTGGTTGAACCTCGGGTTCTGCATCATCGAGTTTATCGGCGGCGCGCTGACCAATAGCCTCGCCATCATGTCGGACGCCCTGCACGATCTCGGCGACAGCATTGCGCTGGGCATGGCCTGGCAGCTGGAGCGGTATGCCGGCAGACAGGCCAACGAACGCTACTCGTACGGCCACCGCCGCTTCTCACTGCTCGGTGCACTAATCAATACCGTGATTTTGCTGGTTGGTGGCGTGTTCATCCTGTCCGAAGCGGTACCACGCTTGTTGCATCCGGAACCAGTGCACGCGCCCGGCATGCTGGCGCTGGCCGTGCTTGGCGTTGCAGTCAACGGTTTTGCTGCCTATCGGCTGCGCAATGAAGGCTCGATGAACGCCAAGGTCATGGCGTGGCACCTCTATGAAGATTTGCTGGGCTGGCTGGCGGTGCTGATTGTCAGCGTGGTGATGCTCATCAAACCGATGCCGATTCTGGATCCGATCCTGTCGGTGCTGATCACGCTGTACATCAGCTGGAACGTGGTCAAGAACCTGCGCCGCACTGTCGCGCTGTTTCTGCAGGCGGTGCCGGAAGAGATCAGCTTGCCGGCGATCGAGCAGGAACTGTGTGCCATTCCAAACGTACTGTCTTGCCACCACACCCACCTGTGGTCACTGGATGGCGAACGGCATGTGTTGACCACGCATCTTATCGTTCACGACAACATTTTGGCGGAAGATGTAGGCTTGGTGAAGCAGGCCGTGCATGCGCTGGCGCACCGGCACGGCTTTGTTCATACCACCATCGAAATCGAGCAGGCGGGAGCGATGTGCTCGATGGAGCATCGACATGACTGAGCAAGAGCAACAGGCCGAAGCACTGCATGAGCAGGCCATGGACGCAAGCGATGACGGCCGGTTTGACGAGGCGATCGCGCTCTATCGGCAAGCGTTGGCACTTGATGAAGCACGCAGCTCAACCCACTACAATCTCGGGCTGGAATTCAAGTACCGAGGCGAATGGGAACAATCACTGCGACACAATCTGCGGGCAATGGAGCTGGCGCCGGATGACGAAGCGGCTATATGGAATACCGGTATTGCTGCCACCGCGCTGCGGCGTTGGGATATTGCGCGGCGGGCGTGGCGAGCGTATGGCATGTCATTCGAGGAGGGCAACGAACCCACCGATGGCGAGTTCGGCCGTTCACCGGTGCGGCTGCACCCGGATGATGACGCCGAGGTGGTCTGGGGTACTCGGATCTGCCCTGCCCGCATTCGCATAGAAAACATTCCGCAGTCGGACGAGTTCCATTACGGCGACATTGTGCTGAACGACGGCGCACCGGTCGGCTATCGCATGCTCGGCGAACGACAAGTCCCGGTGTTCAATGCTTTGGGATTGTTTGAGGCATCGGGGCTGGAAACCCACGTACTCAGCATCGAACTCGCTGATGAACAAGAGCTTGCCGACGTCACCGAGACGCTGAATGAAAGCGGCATGATTTTCGAGAACTGGACACAAAGCATCCGCACGCTATGCAAACAATGCAGCGAAGGAATGCCGCATGATAATCACGATCACACGCCAACAGTCAGCTGGCCGGCCGAGCACGATTTTGCCTTTGCAGTGAAAAGTGAAGCTGAACTCGATGCCTTTATCGAGCGTTGGGATAGTGGCGACTGATTTTGCGCAAAAGTGCCATATGCTCCATGTAGAAAATGCACAGGATGCGCTCCTCCTTGTCAATGATGGGGAACAAAACAAAAGGCCCGCGATGCGGGCCTTTTGTTTTAAGCGAACCATACTGCCGAAGCTGAACCCTTCCTAATTCGTGCTATTCCCAGCTCAGAATCACCTTGCCGGAATTGCCCGAGCCCATGGTCTCGAAGCCTTGCTGGAAATCACTGACATTGAAGCGGTGAGTGATGATGGGGGTCAGGTCCAGGCCTGACTGAATCATGGCGACCATCTTGTACCAGGTCTCGTACATCTCGCGGCCGTAAATGCCCTTGATGATCAGGCCCTTGAAGATCACCTGATTCCAGTCCACTGCCGCTTCCGATGGCGGAATGCCAAGCATGGCGATTTTGCCGCCGTGGTTCATTGCTTCAAGCATGCTGCGGAAGGCGGCCGGCACGCCGGACATTTCCAGACCCACGTCAAAGCCTTCGGTCATGCCGAGTTCGTGCATGACATCGGTGATTTTTTCCTTGCTGACGTTGACAGCGCGAGTGGCGCCCATTTTTTTGGCAAGATCAAGGCGGTACTCGTTGACGTCGGTGATGACGATATGGCGTGCGCCAACGTGACGGCAGATGGCGACGGCCATGATGCCAATCGGGCCAGCGCCGGTAATCAGCACGTCTTCACCGACCAGATCAAACGATAGCGCCGTGTGAGTGGCGTTACCGAACGGATCGAATATGGCGGCGATGTCATCCGGAATGTCATCCGGGATCGGGAAGGCATTTTCGGCCGGGATCACCAAATACTCGGCAAACGCGCCCGGCCGATTGACACCGACGCCAGTCGTGTTACGGCACAGGTGACGACGACCTGCGCGGCAGTTGCGGCAATGGCCGCAAACGAGGTGGCCTTCACCCGACACGCGTTGGCCGATTTTCAGGCCTTTGACTTCGCTGCCCATGCCGGCGACGGTGCCAACATATTCGTGCCCGACCGTCATCGGCACCGGAATGGTTTTCTGCGACCACTCATCCCATTTGTAGATGTGCATGTCGGTACCGCAAATCGCGGTTTTCTTGATCTTGATGAGCACATCATTCGGACCGACATCCGGTTTGGCAGCATCGACCATCCAGATACCCGGTTCAGATTTGACTTTGGCGAGTGTTTTCATTTTGCGTTACCTCGAAATTGCATGGTGCGCACTGACTTCAGATTTTTGCTCGGCAATCACCCCTCCCTAGCCCTCCCCTTGGCAGGGGAGGGAACGGTTCGCTCCTCCCGCTGCAGAAGGGGAGACCGTAAGAGTGTGATTGCCCCAGTTTGAATTCCTGTTACTTGATCACACCCAACTCACGCCCCACCTTGGCAAACGCCGTGACGGCCTTGTCGATGTGGTGCAGCTCATGCGCGGCCGACATCTGGGTACGGATACGCGCCTGCCCTTTCGGGACAACCGGGAAAGAAAAGCCAATGACGTAGATGCCTTCTTTCAACATCCGGTTGGCGAATTCCTTGGCCAGCGCTGCATCGCCGAGCATGACCGGCACGATCGGATGATCGGCGCCGGCCAGCGTAAAACCGAGCGCGCTCATCTTGTCGCGGAAGTACTGGGCATTGCGGCGCAGCTTGTTGCGCAGCGCGTCGCCGCCCTCGAGCAATTCGAGGCAGCGAACGGTGGCAGCAGCAATCGCTGGCATCAAGGTGTTGGAGAACAGGTATGGTCGCGAACGGTTGCGCAGCCAGTCGATGACCTCTTTCTTGCCGGAGGTGTAACCGCCGCTGGCGCCACCCAGTGCTTTGCCCAGCGTGCCGGTGATGATATCGATCCGATCCATCACGCCGCAAAATTCATGAGTGCCACGGCCTTTGTCGCCGATGAAACCCACTGCGTGCGAGTCATCGACCATAACCATGGCGTTGTACTTGTCGGCCAAATCGCAGATGCCCTTCAGGTTGGCGATGATGCCATCCATCGAGAACACCCCGTCGGTGGCGATCAGTTTGAAGCGGGCACCGGCGGCATCGGCCTCTTTCAGGCGCGCTTCGAGGTCGGCCATGTCGTTGTTGTTGTAGCGGAAGCGCTTGGCCTTGCAAAGCCGGACGCCATCGATGATCGAGGCATGATTGAGTGCATCGGAAATGACCGCGTCTTCTTCGCCGAGAAGGGTTTCGAACAGGCCACCGTTGGCGTCAAAGCAGGAGGAATACAGAATGGTGTCTTCGGTGCCGAGGAATTTTGACAGCCGCGCTTCCAGATCCTTGTGAATGCTTTGGGTGCCACAGATAAAGCGTACCGAGGCCATGCCATAGCCGTATTTATCGAGCGCCTGTTTGCCGGCTTCGATCAACTGCCTGTTGTTGGCCAGGCCCAGATAGTTGTTGGCGCAGAAGTTGATGACGTTTTCGCCGGTGGTGACGTGAATGTCGGCGGTTTGCTGGCTGTCGATCACCCGTTCGTCTTTGTAGAGACCGGTGTCTTTGAGTTCCTGGATTTGGTTACGAAGGTGCTGCAGAAAGGCGTCGCGCATGGTGGAGCTGCCGTCTTGTAGTAACGGGGCCGGCTGATTGCCGTCCCCAAATGGCAATGGCCCATGAGAGACCGGGCCATTTCAGGTGCCCTATTGTAGCTGTTGGTCGTTGCTCCTGCGCATCCATGCGCCCGCAACATTGGTACATCCTTGTACGGCAGCTTGCCGGCCTGACCAGCCGGAGCTAAGTTCTAGCCTCTCCGCTTTCCCAGAGGGTTGCCCCGCCAATGCGTGCCTCGATGAAGTTCAAACCACTTGCCCTCGCCTGCCTGATGACCAGCATGGCCTTGTTCAACACGCCGGCAGTTGCCGCGGATCGCGTCACCGGCGCACCGTTTGCCACCCGTTCCGAAGTCATTGCACCGCACGGCATGGCCGCGACCAGTCATCCACTGGCCACCCAGATTGCGCTCGACATCCTGAAACAGGGCGGCAGCGCAGTGGACGCGGCGATTGCCGCCAATGCCGCGCTCGGCCTGATGGAGCCGACCGGAAACGGCATCGGCGGCGATCTGTTTGCCATCGTCTGGGACGCCAAGACACAGAAGCTGCATGGCCTGAACGGTTCCGGTCGCAGCCCGAAAAGCCTGACCCTGAAACATTTTCAACAGCTCGGCCTGAAAGCCATCCCGGCGCACGGTCCGTTACCGGTATCGGTGCCGGGTGCAGTCGACGGCTGGTTCGCGTTGCACCAGAAATTCGGCAAGCTGCCAATGAAAACGGTGCTGGCCCCCACCATCAAATACGCCCGTGACGGCCACCCGGTGGCCGAGCTGATTGCCTGGTATTGGCAGCGCAGCACGGCGACGCTGTCGAAATGGCCGGGCTTCACGGAACAGATGACCATCAACGGGCGGGCACCGGCCAAAGGTGAATTGTGGAAGAACCCGAATCTCGCCAATACGCTGGAAAAAATCGCCAAGGGCGGCCGCGATGCGTTCTACAAAGGCGAGATTGCCAAAACCATCGACGCTTACATGAAGAAGCACGGTGGCTTTCTGTCCTACGACGATCTGGCCAGCCATCAGAGCGAATGGATCGAGCCGGTGTCAGTCAATTACCGTGGTTACGATATCTGGGAGTTGCCACCGAATTCGCAGGGCATTGCCGCGCTGCAGATGCTGACCGTGCTGGAAGGCTTTGACTTCACCAAGATCCCGTTTGGTTCGGCGGAACACGTGCATTTGTTTGTCGAAGCGAAGAAGCTGGCATTCGCCGACCGGGCAAAATTCTATGCCGATCCGCACTTCGTCAAAACGCCGGTGACACATTTGCTCAGCGACAGTTATGCCGACGAGCGTCGCACGCTCATCAGCCGCGAGCGCGCGATGCAAGCAGTCGATGCCGGCCATGCGCCGCTCAATGACGGCGACACCATTTACCTCACCACTGCCGACAAGGACGGCAACATGGTGAGCCTCATTCAGAGCAATTACCGTGGCATGGGCTCCGGCATGACGCCGGACGGGCTCGGCTTTGTGTTGCAGGATCGCGGCGAAATGTTTGTCCTGGACGAAACCCATGCCAATCGCTTCGAACCCGGCAAGCGCCCGTTTCAGACCATCATCCCGGCATTCATCACCAAGGACGGCAAGCCCTGGGTCAGCTTCGGCGTGATGGGTGGCGCCATGCAACCGCAGGGCCATGTCCAGATTGTCATGAATCTGATCGATTTCGGCATGGGCCTGCAGGAAGCCGGTGATGCGCCGCGGATCTATCACGAAGCCAGCGTTGACGAGCCAAACGGTGCCCCGATGACGGATGGCGGCATCACCTATCTCGAAACCGGCTACCCGTACGAAACCATTCGCGAATTGATGCGCAAGCGTCACAGTGTGCAGTTCAACAACGGTGGCTACGGTGGTTACCAGGCCATCATGCGCAACCACGAACAAGGCGTTTACTACGGCGCATCGGAGGGCCGCAAGGACGGTCAGGCAGGCGGCTACTGAACGGAGACCGCGCGCAGAAGAGCGGCGCTGTTGCGGACCTTTCTGCGCAAATGGCGAGCGCGCGACTCGGATGCACATCATGTTGTTGCGGTGCGCCAGACGCTACAGTTCGACACATGGTCCCGCGTTGCGCCGGTTTGCGATCAGCTTCGCTTGCATGAACGGCACCGACTGATATAGTCGGTGCCAACACTTGCGGACAAGTTCGCTGTCTGATCTGCCAGTGCAGCGGAGCTGCACCCGTCAACGCTCAGTCGGCTCCGTCTCATTGCCTATAAGCAAAAACAATGCAGAACTCGGAGACCGCCATGAAACGCCCAGGATACCTGTATCGCAGTTCGCTGCTCAGCGCAGCCATTGTCACCGTACTTGCCGGCACCAGTTACGCCGCCGAGGAAGGCTCTGAAGTACCGGACGATCGCGTCGTCACTATCGGCACCCGGCTCAGCGGTCGCACCACCACCGAAACCGCAGCCCCCGTCGATATCATTTCCTCCGAATCAATCCGCAACGCCGGTATTGTCGACACTGCAGAACTGCTGCGGGCACTGGCTCCGTCTTTCAACATGAACAACACCACGACGTCAGATGGTCAGGATCTGATGCGACCGGCCAGCTTGCGCAGCATGGGGCCGGATCAGGTGCTGGTACTGGTCAACGGCAAGCGACGCCATCAACAGGCGGTCGTCGCTGTGCAGCAGAACGTCGGTCGCGGCAACGCCGGCACCGACATGAATGCGATTCCGGTCACCGCCATTGACCACGTAGAAATCCTGCGTGATGGCGCTGCGGCGCAATACGGCTCGGACGCCATCGCTGGCGTCATCAACATTGTCCTGAAGGACGACACCGGCGTGCGTGCCTGGGCCCAGGTCGGCGAAACCCAACAGGGAGAGGGCAGCAAGCAGGCCGGCATCAACGCTGGCTTTGCGCTGGGCGAAACCGGCTTCTTCAACGTCAGCGTGGAATGGCAGGACAAGGACGAGATCAATCGCGCGGGTGAATCGAACTGGTTCGGCAGCAGCCCCGTCACCACCCAGCTGCTGCTGGTGGGCGAAGCTGGTCTGGAAGCACAGCAACTGTGGGTCAACAGCGAACTGCCAGTCGGCGATGCGGGCGCGCTGTATTTGTTCGGCGGCATGGGCGAGCGTCAGGCCGAGTCAAAAGGCTTTTTCCGGGCTCCCGGTTCGGCGCGAGTCTGGGATCAGATTTATCCGAATGGCATCACCCCGGAGCTCGGCACCCAAACCGAGGATACTGCCTGGACCATCGGCTATCGGCGCGAGCTCGGTGATCGCTGGGAAATGGATTTGAGTTACGGCATTGGCGAGAACCGGATGGAGTTTCGCAACATCCGCTCGCTGAACGCCTCCTATGGCCCGGACAGCCCGACCTCGGCGTATGACGGCGCCCTGATCAACGGCCTTGCCGTCGCCAATCTGGATTTTCGTGGCCTGATCGATTGGGGCATCGGCAAGGATGAACTGTCGTTTGCGTTCGGCATCGAGCAACGTGAAGACAGCTATGAAATCGAAGCAGGCGATGTCGTTTCGTACGCACGTGGCGACACCCTGTGCGAGCAGTCGGTCAACCCGACCGGCGACCCGACCGCCATCTGCGCGCCGACCAATTACACCACGCCGGGCATGCAGGGCTTTCAGGGATACCGGCCGGAATTTGGCGGCGAAAATAGCCGCGACAGCACCTCGTTCTACATCGACACCGAAGCTTATCTGACTGACAACTTCTCGGTCGGCGCTGCAGTGCGGTTCGAAGACTATTCCGACTTTGGCGAAGCCACCACCGGCAAGCTGTCGGCGCGACTGGATTTGTCACCGTCGTTTGCATTGCGCGGTACCTGGTCGACCGGTTTGCGGGCACCGGGTATCCAGCAGCAGTTTTTCACCCAACGCTCGATTTCACTGGGCTCAAGCGGCGAACTGGAAGATCTGGTCACACTGCGACCAGGTTCGGATCTGGCAAGTGAACTTGGCTTCTATGATCTGAAAGAAGAAACCTCGGAGAGCATCAGCTTTGGCCTGGTCTATCAAGGTGACGTCTGGACCAGCACCCTTGATATCTATCAGATCGATATCGCTGATCGAATTGTCTACTCGCAGGCAATCTCCGACGGTACCAACGCTGCCATCAGCGCCTTCTTCGACGCGCACAACAGCTCTGGTTGCAGCGACCCGGCCGACACCGCCTGCGCTCTTGATGGCGTAACCAAAGTGGAAGTGTTCACCAATGCCGCCGATACCGAAACCAAAGGTCTCGACTGGGTGAACCAGTGGCGTCTGGCATTGGATGGCGAATCCACAGTCGTGCTGGAAGCCACGCTGCACCTGAACGACACCACGGTTACGGCAGTCAACACCTCGTCGACCATTGTGCCGAATGAAAACGTCGTCGACCCGGGCATTGAAAACCTGATCGAAGATGCGCAACCGGGTGAGCGAGCCACGGTGGCGGCAAACTGGCTGATCGGTTCATTCTCCTCGACGCTGCGCGCCACTTACTACGGCGAGTACTCGGACTATCCGGCAGTGTACGGCTTGCCGAAGCATACTTTTGGTGCCAAGACCCTGTTCGATGCAACCGGCTATGTCGACCTGACCGACAGTGTGCGCATTTCCGCTGGCATTCTGAACCTGATGGACGAATACCCGGATGAGTGGGGTGCGGACGGTTCACCGTTCAGCGACTTGATCGGTTTCACCTATGGCTGGAACACCATTCCGTTCAGTCTGGCTGGCCGGCAATACTACCTGCGCGCCGAACTGACCTTCTAAGTTTCACTGCAGGCAATGCAAAAGGGGCGCGCTGCGCCCCTTTTGCTTTTCATCACGGCCAACACTCTCGTCGCGGTTCACTGCAGTCAGCGCGCATCAGCCAGATCGCGACCAAACGGGGTTGCCGCCAACCGCATCAGTTTCAGGTGCTGAAAACCAAACGGAATGCCGATGATGGTCAGGCAGAGCAACACCCCGAAAACGGCATGAAACAGTACCGCCCACAAGCCACCGAACAGCAACCAGATGATGTTCAGAAAAATGTACAGAATGCCGCTCGGCGCTGCGGTATTGCGGCCTACCGAGGTGGTGCCGAACGGAAACAGCGCAAACAGCGCCAGCTTCAGATTCTGGAAACCCCAGGGCAGCCCAATGATGGTCAGACAGAGCGCCAGACCGCCCGCGAGGTAGCACAGAAACACCAGCCAGCCACCGAACAGCAACCACAGCACATTGAACAACAGGCTCATCGATTTCTCCTCGCCAGCCCGGATGGCTGTAACGATACACGGTGTTATGCAAGCAGAAGGCCAGCCCTGACAAGCCACGATTGGCGCGGCTCGGCGGGCAGCAAGCGAATGGGCAGCGTCACCCACACCGGTGAACTTGACCAACCAATGGTGAAATCAGCGAACGCAGAATCGGCAGTCGCCGCTCAAAACAGCAATGCCGCGACATACAGCATCTGCGCCAGATAGTACGAGGACAGGATCCACAGCGGCGATGCTGGCACCGGCCTGCGAAACCGATTCCAGCCAAGCACGCCGTCACTAAACCCAAACAGCGGCGCCGCCAGCGCCAGCAACCACCATGATGGGCGGTGACTGGCAAATGCCAGCGCGGTTACCAGCAGCAAGGCCAGCATCAGCACATAGGCAAACACCGCCACCCGCAACAGCCTCGATGGCGGCCGCAGCAGCATGCTCATGCCAATGGCCACCAGCAGAGCAAGCACCAGCAACACGACCTGCAGCGATGCCGAGAACACAGCACCGAGTTCCAGCAAGGTCAGCCACATTGCAACGTGCGCGATCAGGAACGCCAGCAGCCCCGGCAAAAAACCCCGGCGCGGAAACAACAAGGCAATATCGCCGACCAGACTGAATCCCAGCGCAATCAGTAAACCAGACTGACCCGGCGACGATGGCGCCAGAGCGACGGCAAGCAGCAGCGAAACCAGCGGCAATGGTTTCAGTGCCGCATAGCAGTAGTAGGCGTTTTTTACGTTACGCGATGCGGAGTAACCGGCCAGCGTCGCCAGCAGCGCCAACGGCAGCGCCAGCCACCAGCACAACGCAGACCAACCCGGCACGATCAGAATTGGCCCGTGTTGAGCAGCACCAATGTGCAGGCCTGTTCGTAAGCGATGCCGGCCGCGCGCAGCCGCTGCTCCAGCAATGCCGACTCGCTGCCCGGATTGAAGATCACCCGCTTTGGCTGCAATGCCACCAGCGCATCGGCCAGACCGGCACTGCGATCGGGCCCGACATACATCGTGACGGTGTCAACCGGCTCGCGGATATGAGTCAGTGACGGTTGCACCGGGACACCATCGATTTCTGGCAACAGCGGGTGCACCGGAATCACCCGGTGCCCGTGCTGCAGCAACAGTTTCTGTGCCTTGTAGGCATAGCGATCCGGCTTGTTGCTGGCACCGAGCACGACCACCGTTTCATTGCTGCTCATCGTCTGTCTCCTGTCCTGGTGTTGCCAAACAAAACGGGGGCATTCGCCCCCGTTTTGTCTATCGCGATCGCACTTACAAAACGAAGCGCACCGGAATGTCGATATTGTAGCTGTCTTCGGTCAGCTCAGGCGGCAACGGCGCCAGCGGCATCGATTTGTTGACCATGTCGAGCATGGCCTTGTCGAGCAGGCGTTCGCCGGTGGATTCGACCACGTCGACCGATACCAGATTGCCGTTCTTGTCGACGGCCACCCGTACCATGCCTTCACCGGTCAGTTTGTCCTTGAACGCTTTCGGCGGATAGAACTGGTTCTTGCGGAACGATTTCATCGCTTCGCGCTTGTAGTCGCCCAGCAGCAAGTCCGGGTCCACCACCGCTTCCACCGCCGGAATGTCGAGTGCGGCCAATGCCACCGGTGCGACTTCAACCGGCTTTTGTTCGACCTTGGCGGGCTTGGGTTCCGGCTTCGGCTCCGGCTTGGTTTCGGCCACTTTGGTTTCTGGCTTGGGTTCCGGTTTCACCTCGGCCGGTTTCGATTCCGGCTTGCTGGCAACAACGGCAGCACCCGCCGCTGCAGCTGCGACAGTTTTGCCGTCGGCTTTCTTGTCGGCTGGTTTTGCTTCTGGCTCCGCTGCCGCAACTGCCGTGAACGTGCGACCCGGCATTGGCTGCAGCGAGTCGTACTGATTGATGTAGTCGTTGCGTTTTTTATTGTCGGTGCCGGCAACTGCCGCCTTGAAGGCCTGACTCGGCGGCAGATCACCCACCCAGGCATTCATCAGCAAGACAAAGAATGACGTCGACCGGATAGTGTTGAGCTTGCTGCCGTTGATCGAGATCTCGGTGCCGACGCCGGGCACGTGATCAAAATTGACCGTATCGCCACGCACCAGGTTGTCTTTGAAGGTGTTGCCGAGCGCAACAATGTTGGCGCCCTGCGCCTGCCAGATTGGCCGTGGGTTGTTCAGCGCAATCCGTTCCTTGATGGTGCGGCCGAGTTCGCGCGCCGACCATTTTTCCGCGACGATCTTGATGCTCATCCGCTTCGGCACATTGTCGGCCATGGCGGCGTCGATGGTCTTGACGTCGGCTGGGGCAAAAATGGCGCCCAGATAGATGTCGGTGCGCAGTTCCTGCGCCATGCCGATGCCCATGACCTGTAGCTCGGTATTGGCGACTCGCGCATCGGCGGCCAGGGCCGGACCGGTGCCGACGGCAGCCAGCGCCAGCATCAGCCCCCCAGAAATCAGTAGTTGCTTGATTTTTTTCATCGTATGCACCCAAACCCCCACCCAAATATGTGAAGAAGTTAACGAAATTCTGGGGCGTTAGTCCAGTACAGACGGCTGTGCCGCCAATTCAGCCGACGGAAATCCATCTCTGCCGCATACTTGGAAGTGGTCTTACCTGACAAAACGCCGTTGCGTCAAAAATCAGACGGATTATCCCCTGCGGAATTGCCCTGGCACGGCGAAAACGGTCATTGGCCACCGAAATCGTCGTTCTGGCGAAGCCTTGGCCCTGGCCAAGGCACCATTGCGGTGCAACAAGCACCTTCGCGCCGCCAAGCGGTCGCTGGTCGACCGCTACCGCAAACCGATACAGCAAAAAAGGGGCCAAACGGCCCCTTTTTCTTGCTGCTGACGGACGGCTTACATCAGGTCTTTGCAGGTATCGCGCTCTTCCTGCAGCTCTTTCTCGGACTCTTTCATCTTGCCCTTGATGAAATCGTTGACCGGCAGGTTCGGGATGATGGTCCACTCGCCATTCTTGCAGGTGACCGGGTAGGAATAGATCAGGCCTTTCTCGATGCCGTAGCTGCCATCCGACGAGACCGCCATCGAGGTCCAGTCACCTTCGCCGGTGCCGAGCACCCAGTCACGCATGTGATCGACCACGGCATTGGCAGCTGAGGCGGCCGACGAGGCGCCACGGGCAGCGATGACGGCGGCGCCACGCTTGGCAACGGTCGGGATGAAGGTATCGCGGGTCCAGGCATCATCATTGACCACGGTTGGCGCGGCCTTGCCATTGATGGTGGCGTAGGTGATATCCGGCACTTGGGTGGTCGAGTGGTTGCCCCAGATCAGCATCTTCTTGATGTCGCTGACCTTGCCGCCGACTTTCGCGGCCAGCTGGTGCAGGCCTCGGTTGTGGTCCAGACGGGTCAGCGCGGTGATGTTGCGCGGGTTAATGGACGGCGCGTTTTTGGAAAGAATGTAGGCGTTGGTGTTGGCCGGGTTGCCGACCACCACGATCTTGATGTTCTTGCTGGCGACCTTGTCGACAATCTTGCCCAGCGCGCTGAAAATCTTGCCATTGTCTTTCAGCAGATCGCTGCGCTCCATGCCCGGACCACGCGGCTTGGCACCGACCAGCAGTGCGTAATCGGCGTCCTTGAACGCCACTTCCGGGCTGTCGGTCGGGACAATGCCATGCAGCAGCGGGAAGGCGCAGTCATTGAGCTCCATCGCCACCGCTTCCAGCACTTTCAGGGCCGGGGTGATTTCCAGCAGTTGCAGGATAACCGGCTGGTCTTTGCCGAACATTTCGCCATTGGCGACGCGAAACAGCAGGGAGTAACAGATTTGACCGGCGGCACCGGTAACAGCAACACGAACAGGAGCTTTCATGGACTCGACCCTTGCGACAGGACTGGACGGAAACAGCCGCGCCCCGTGGCGCGGTACTGCGGAAAAACGGGGCCAAAGGGTAGCATAACCGCGCGGCTGGCGGGCGCCTGCTGGCATTCCCGAACCAAGCTGCCAGACTAAAGTATTGTTGTACCTGCTTGACCAAGGGGAAACGGATGTTGGCAGGGTATCTGGTCATTGCCGTGCTGGTGGCGGTAGCCGGCGTGCTGGGCTGGCGAAAGCGCCAGCGCCGGCTTGCCCGCGAGCACGCCCTGTCCACCAGCGAAGCCAAATACCGGCTGCTGCTTGAGTCGGCGCCATGTGCCATCGTCATCAGCTCGCTCACCTCCGGCAAGGTGCTCTACCTGAACCAGCGTGCGGTCAGCCAGTTCGATGTCCCGATGGCCGACGCCATCATTGGCACCCCGGCGGCGTTCTACTATCAGAACCCGCTGGACCGGGATCACTTCATCGCCGAGCTGAAACGATCCGGTCGCATCGACGATGTCGAGCTGTCGCTGCAGACCCCGAGCGGCGAACCGGTCTGGATGACCGTCACCGGCCGGGTCATCGAATTCGAAGGCCAGCCGGCGGCCTTCATTGCCGCCGTCGATGTCAGCCGTCGGCACCGCATCGAACTTGAACTGCAAGAACAGCGGCGGGTGCTGCAGCAGTTTTACGACGCCATGACCGACCATGTGTTCCTGCTGCGGGTCGAGCCAAGCAACGTTTTCCGTTTGGTCGCCTGCAACAATGCCATGGCCAGTTTTTTCGGCCAGCGCAAGGAACAGTTGGTGCAGCACACTCTGGCCGAGCTGCTCAGTGACCCGGCGCTGCGCGCGAGCATCCAGCAGCGCTATGAGGCCGTGGTCAACAGCAAGCAACCGGCTCACTACGAAGAGTCAGCCCCCGACCGCGACAACGTGTTGCAAGAATTCGACACCATGCTGTCGCCGCTGCTCGATGATCAGGGCAACTGCCAGTACATCTGCGGCATCTCCCGGCTGATCAGCGACCGCAAGCAAATGGAACGCGCACTGCGGCTGACCAACGACCACCTGCAGGAACAACTTCAGAAAGTCGAAAATCTGCACACGCTGTTACGTGAACAAGCCATGCGGGACCCGCTCACCAATCTGTACAACCGCCGCTATCTGGAAGAGTCGCTGAATCGCGAGTTGATCCGGGCCGAACGCGAGCATTACCCGGTCAGCGTGGTCATGCTCGACATCGACCATTTCAAGAAATTGAATGACAGCTACGGCCACCCCGCCGGTGATGAAGTGCTGCGACAACTGGCAAAGCTGCTGCAAGATCAGGCGCGGCTCAGCGACATTCCCTGTCGTTACGGCGGTGAAGAATTCCTGCTGGTCTTGCCGCACACGAATACCGCCATTGCCATGGAGCGCGCCGAGCAATGGCGACAGGCGTTTGCCGGCTTGCAAGTGCCCTTTGCCGGCTTGCAGTTGCAAACATCGTTGTCGGCTGGCGTGGCCAGCTACCCCGATCACGGCCAGAGCGCGGCCGACTTGATCAACGCCGCCGACCGGGCGCTTTACACCGCAAAACATCAGGGCAGAAACCAGGTTTGCCAAGCCAGTGCCAAAACATGATGCCAGCGCAACCACATGTTAACCGATACCCGCGCTGGCTGGTCATGGTACTGGCAACCTGCGGTTGGCTGAGCGCGCTGGCGGCAGAATTGCCGCCGTTCCGGGTGCTGGTGGATGACAGCCATCCGCCGTTCAGTTACAGCGATGAAAACGGTGACGCACAGGGCATTACCGTGCAGATGCTTACCGCACTGCTGACCCGGATGAACCAGTCGACGACCATAGAATCCATGCCATGGCGTCGCACAGCTGTATTGGCCAGCACGACCCCCAACCTGTTGATGGCCAGTGTGATGCAGCTACCGGAGCGCAAAGCGCAGTACCTCTGGCTCGGTCCGCTGTTTCGGGAATCCATTTCGCTGTACGCACTGCAATCGCGCCACCTGCGGATCGACAGTGCGGCTGCAGTACAGCAGCTCAGCACCCTGCGCATCGGCACCCGCCGGGACAGCGCCGGTTATCGCCAACTGCTGAAAATTGGCATACCCGAAGGGCAAATCCATGTGGTCGATGATCCGCTGCAAAACCTGCGCAAGCTACAAGCTGGCCGACTGGATTTGATCACGCTGCAACCTGCGGTGCTCGACTGGCATGCCCGCCACCTCGGAGTACCGACCGACCAATTTGAACCGGTCTACACCCTGCTGCCGAAAACATCCTTTCAGCTTGCCGCCAGCCTCAACACTGATCCAACGCTGGTGGCGCAGGTGCAGCAGGCGCTGCGCGAACTGGAAGCTGATGGCACGCTGCCGCGGATTCGGACACAGGCAGGTCTTGTCGGCGACTGAATAACCACCGGTCACCTACGGTGAATGATTGACCGACAGCATGCTAGTGCGCATCAAGTTGCCAACGCTGCTGCTGAAAATCATATTCATGGCGGCTGAGCGGCAGGATCTGCGCCGGGTAGCTCAATCGCGGCGTGCCGTTTTGCATGACATAACGAATGCCCCAGTTTTTGCCGAGCGCCACCTCATCGCGGTCGACTGCCACCAGCGTGTCGGGGTAGCTGCCGGTGCGTGCCTGATATTGCTGCACGGCGCGCACGACGTCGGCGGCCGCTTGTTGGCTGCCGACACTCCAGCGCCAGTGCAGCAGCCCAGACACCACCAGTGCAACCAGCCACATCAGCAGACGAATGCTGCGCAGGCGGCGCTGCTCGGATGCACGCCAAAGACGCACGCCCGCAACGGCAAAATAGATCAGCATGACCGGCAGCAACACAGCGAGTAACGGTCCGTGCTCGCGCGGCGCTACCGCCGCCACCAGCAGCAATGCAAGCAGTACGGTTCGCCAATACGTCTTTGCGCATCGCCAGAACCTGCGCACGGTCATGACAAGCCACTCCTCGAGCACCGTTATCGTTTCAATAACGCAAAGGCAGGCCCATCGAGCACGAATCGATAGTTCAGCGTTGCAGGCAGGTTGTCGACGGCAACCGCTTCGGCAATATCCACCAGATGGTCGGCGTCAAAATCCTCTTCGTCACCGGTGACCGCCAGAACCGCATACTCAATCTCACCGGCACCGGCATGGATGTGGATCTGCAACTGGTTCTCACCATATTTGAGCGCAGCCTGAGCAGCATTGTTGGCAATGCTGGCCGATTCGCCGTTCAAGCTGTGCATGACCACGCCATTCAGGCTGGCAGCGCCAACCAAGGTACCGTCAGAAAAACCAAAAAACTGGAAGTGTTTGTAAAACTTGCTGGCGGCGTTCACATCGAGTGTTTTCATTGCCGGTGGCTCCTGGGTTGATTCGCCGGTTTTATTTGCCTTTTGTAGTTGCTTTTGTAGTTGCCTTTTTGATGTCATTTTTTTCTGTTTGTCGTAGTGAGCCTGCTTTGGCGCGCCGGCCTTTGTCTTGCTGCGCGCTTTCGCTCAGCAGCCGGACAATCGCCACCACCGCAGGCCGATCAATCTGAATCCATCCAGGCCTCGATGGCCAACACGCGCCAACCACTGGGCTGCCGCTGCACCCGCCAGATGGAACTGCTGCCGCCCCTGCTGTCGGGGTCGATGCCGCAGGAATAGAACAACTCGATATCAAGCCGCAGTGTCTGCTCGGGTGACCATTCGGAACAGCTGAACGAAATGGTGTTTGATGGCCAGTCAGCCTGATATTGGCGATCAAACGCCCGCTCATAGTCCGCAATCGTGGCCGGCACCAACTCGTCCTCCTGATAGCGCCAGACCCGGCCGTCACAGGCCAGCAGTGTTCCCGCCGCCGCCTGCAGGTTGACGAAGCCCTCGTGCCGAAGGATCAGCTGCGCAAGCTCGGCCAAGTGCTCAGCTGGCAGACTGTTGCCGGTGTCAGTCATTGCCACTCCTGTCGCTGCTGTATCAGCCGAAGGCTGGTAACCAGTCGGCGCCGGTTTGTTCATGCACTGCGCCGCTCCTGTAAATGTCGGAGCCCGTACTGACCGGAACTTCTACCGGCCGGAACCTGTATTGGCTGGCCCCTGCAATGCCGCGCCCATGAGCTGCCTGGTTTATGCGCCGCCCAGTCGCTCGCATCTGGCGTCGCCCAATCAGCATAGTCCGGGCCGTTGACCCGACAAATTGGTTCATTTGTGCCTGAAAAGTGGCGATACCGCGTGCTTGGGGGTATTCGGGCAAGCTGCGCTTCAAGTGGCCGGCTCGGCTGACACCCTTCCCATCCCGGCCAAGCTGCAGGCATGGCCGGAAACGCCTGTCCGCCACCCTGTGCACCGCGTCCCGGAAGCCTTGCCCCGATTGGCGACAATGTGTTTAACTTATTAAACACGCGCTAATGCTTCCCTCACCACCCGCAGGTCCCGCCATGCCCCGCAATGCCGATCTCCAGAAACGCCGTGAAGCCGCCATCGCCCGTGGCGTCGGTCAGGCCACCCAGCGCTTTGCCGAGCGCGCCAGCAATGCCGAAGTCTGGGACGTTGAAGGCAAGCGCTATATCGATTTCGCCGGCGGCATCGGCGTGCTCAACACCGGCCACCGGCACCCGAAAGTGCTCGCCGCGGTCGAGAAGCAACTGAGCCGATTCATGCACACCTGCTTTCAGGTGATGCCGTATGAGATCTACGTCGAGACGGCGGAAAAACTGAATGCGATTGCGCCCATCAAGGGCCCGGCCAAATCCCTGTTTTTGTCCACCGGTGCCGAAGCGGTGGAGAACGCCATCAAGATCGCCCGCGCCTACACCAAGCGCAGCGGCGTCATCGCCTTCAGCGGCGGCTTTCATGGCCGCACCATGATGGGCATGGCACTGACCGGCAAAGTGGCACCGTACAAAATTGGTTTCGGGCCGTTCCCGGCCGAGATCTACCACGCCCGCTTCCCGCACGCGTACCACGGCGTGACCGTTGCCGACACGCTGGCCGACATCCAGAACATTTTCAAATCCGACATCGAACCGAGCCGCGTTGCCGCCGTCATCATCGAGCCGGTGCAGGGCGAAGGTGGTTTCACCGTTGCACCGCCGGACCTGATGCGCAGCTTGCGCGCTCTTTGTGACGAACACGGCATTCTGCTCATTGCCGACGAAGTGCAATCCGGCTTTGCCCGCACCGGCAAATACTTTGCAATGGAACACTTCGACGTCCACGCCGACCTCATCACCACCGCCAAATCACTGGCCGGCGGCTTGCCACTTTCCGGCGTCGTTGGCCGCAGTGAAGTGATGGACGCGCCAGCCCCCGGCGGTCTTGGCGGTACCTACGCCGGCAACCCGCTCGCCTGCGCCGCCGCCAGCGCCATCATTGACGTGATCAAGGAAGAAGGCGTGCTGGCGCGAGCCCAGACGCTCGGTGACAAATTCAAACAATTCATGCGCGAGCTGTCCGCCGACAGCAAACTCGGTGTCGGCGAAATCCGTGGCCTCGGCGCCATGGTGGCGTTCGAAGTGGTCAAGCCCGGCACGCACGAGCCGGACGCCGACCGCACCAAAAAACTCACCGCCCGCGCCGCCGAGCTTGGCCTCATCCTGCTCAGCTGCGGCGTCTACTACAACACCATCCGGGTACTGGTGCCGATCACCGCCGAAGACAAAGTGTTCGACGAAGGGCTGGCGATTCTGGCACAGGCGCTGCGCGAAACGGCCTGAGTGGTTGACGCAAATGAAAAGCGAAACGGCGGGAACACCCCGCCGTTTTACTTTGTAATTGCGGTCATTGCCACAAACGCGACCGATCAATCCAACGGGCTACGGACGGCAACGCCGCCAGCAGCTGGGCGACCGCCGGCGCCGACATGACCACCGGCAACCGTTGCGGCCGTCTGGCCCGCACAATGCCGTCCAGCCATGGCAATTCAATCTTCAATACATCCTTGTACAAGAACAGCAAGGCGGACAGGGCCTGATTCTGCGTCCCGGCCGATACCCTACGGCTGACCGCCAGTTGCGTCAGGTAAAACTCCAGATGGTCTGCCCCATCTCCCGTGGATGCCGCTTGCCGTGAAACAGGAGTAACAGCGCGCCCACTGCAGATACGCCTGCTCGGTCCAAATGCTGTAGTGCTTAGCTCGGATGACATCCCGCATTTGATCCAGTAATTTGGGCGATGTGCTCACCCCCTAATCCCTCCCTGGGTTTTGGGCGAATAAACAGGTCTAACCTCCAAAACATTCAATGGGTTAGGCAATGGCGAAAGGTGTTATGCACCTTTTTTGGTGTAGGAAAATGCCCCTTTTATGGGGTCTACTTCTCGTTAAGTTTCGTTCCAGAGGTGTGTGCAGTGTTCATGATTAACTTCGATGCAGAGAGCCGAACCATCGACGTGAGCACGATGCTTGAGCGCCCTTTTGCTTATGAGACTAGTCATTGGAAGTTTGGCGAGAAGCGCCGTAACGGAAAATCGCATGAAACGAATGGTTTCAGCGCTTGCCTTCCAGATGCCGACTCATGGTCGGAAGCCGTGTCTCTTATGAAGGGCTTTTGGAAATCGCACGAAGGTCTGCTTAGTCAGTTGGCTTCCGCAGGCGCACAGAAGGAATTTAGGCTCGGTGTCTTCGTTGGGTCAGAAAAGTCGTTTGCGCCGTCGCTATCCTTTCCCGTCGAGCTCATGTCAGAGTTGTCGGCTCTTGGTATCGCGGTTACGGTCTCGTGTTACCCAACGAACGACGAAACCTAACCATTCGCTGCAGGCGCGACGGCCCTGACGGGCCGCGGCCTGAGCTCAAACGTTTGGGGTTCACATGCCAATCAACGTGGTCGCCGAAGAAGAGTTCTTGGTTGGAACGGAAACCGTGGTAATGGGCGATGCGCCGGAAGGGCATCTGACGGCTGTTTTCGAGGATGATGGGGATTCTGGGTATTTCTACGCGCTGGACAACAGTGTTGAAGGGAATGCGATTCAAGACGCGGTGCACATTTATAACGTTGCCAATGTCGCGGACCGAGAAAAGCCCTCCAAGATCACTATTGGGTGGTCGCTGGATCACCAGAAGGTGGTTCTGTTGATTAACGACTATCCTCACGCGATTTTTGATTTTGTGGAAAAGCAGGGCTACTGCCGAACAGGATTCCCGCCACCGAACACTGAAGGGGTTTGGTCTCCAGGAGGTCACGAATGGTCAGAAACCGCCATCAAATTGTTCGCTTGATCTATAGTTGTTCGGTCAGCGTGACAGCCAAAAGCGAGGCTTTGGGCTGCCTCCGCAGTTTAACGGCTCCGGCAGCACATTTTTTCCAACGGTAGCGCATCATGTTTATCCCGAAGCACTTCAATCAAACAGACGTTGGTTTGATGCACGCACTCATAGCGGCCAATCCGCTCGCCACCTTGGTTGTCAGTTCGAACCAAGGCTTGAGTGCTGATCACATTCCCCTTTTGGTCAGATACGACGGCTCCGAGTACGGCAAGCTGGTCGGGCATATCGCCCGCGCCAATCCGTTGAGCCAGTTAGCCAGTTCATCCACAGGAGTTCTGGCTGTCTTCCATGGCCCGCAAAGCTACATCTCACCGAGTTTGTACGCCACCAAACGTGAGGGCGGCAGGGTCGTTCCGACCTGGAACTACACCGTCGTTCACGCCTATGGGAATTTGCGAATCATCGACGAACCAAATTGGGTCAAGGCCCAGCTTGAAGAGCTCACCTTCATGAATGAGCAGGCCATGCCAAGTCCATGGCAAATTAGTGATGCGCCAGCCGAGTACATCGAACGTCTTTTGGGCGCAATCGTTGGCATTGAAATTTCTATCACCCGACTGATTGGCAAATGGAAAGTCAGCCAGAACCAACCAGAATCCAACAAAGTCAGTGCCGCTGCAGGCTTGCGCGCTACCGGCTCAGAGCAAGCACATCTGATGTCCGCGCTCATTGAATGTCCTGACAAGGAAGCGTTCTAGCCTCGCATTCAACGGAGCGCTTTACGGCGCCCGTTTGTTAGAACGTATGGCGCAATGAGCCAATACGGAGCGCGCATATGAAGATGACAAGGGGTATCACGGTCACGGGAGCACTTGGGTTCTGCCTGTTTTTGACCGGCCACTCTTTTGCCTTTGCTGAGCCGTCATCGAGCGAGGCCTTTGTGCCGGTCGAACGTGCCTCTTTTCATCAATTGGTCTTCGCCGATGAAGATGTTGCGGTCCTGAACAATCTCTATCCGCCAAACGGCGACTCGGGGTTCCACACGCATTACCGTGATCTGTTCGCTGTCATCATCAAACCATCGAAATCCAGCGGGCAGGGCTTGGGCAAGCCGTTGACTGCGTCGCCGTTGTATACGGCAGGAGCGGTCACCTATAGCCCCGTTGGGGCCGAGCCGCGCACGCACAGGGTGGTTAATGGTGACGAAAGCGTATTTCACATCATCGTCATTGAGCTGCGCCGGCCGAAACCCTTGGGCAATGCGGTCTCTTCGCGCGATGCCGCCCCTCAATATGTTCAGGTCGCGGACAATTCGCGGATGCAGGCTTGGCGGCTCGTTCTGGAGCCGGGCCAATCGGTACCCGCGATCACCCAAGCGAACAAGGGCGTTCGCGTTGTCGTGCGCGGCGGCTTGCTGACAACGAGTACGCCTGGGTTGCAGGATCAGCATTTGGCTTTGCGACCGGGCGATTTTGCAGTGGAGCCAGCCGGTGCAACACGCGCACTCAAGAATAGCGGCACCGAGACCATCGAATTGGTCGAAGTTGAGCTCAAATAGCGATCACCGACAGTTGATTTGCGCGTTACGGTGTCGGCAATCCGCTTCAGGTTCCGATTCGTGACCTGACAATGCGTTCGAGCCGATACCGCTTCGTGGTGCGACGACATTCCAGTGTTGGCGGGTTCAATTGAATGGCTGGGCATGCTTCTTTTGCAAGACACGCGCTTCATAAACGCTCAGGCATCACGGTTAACCGCCAAATGCTTCGGCTTGTGTGTTCTGGCTGGGCTGATTGGCGGCACCGCTGTCCTGTTCCCCTCTCCCATGTCGAAGCAAAAATGGACCCGTTCTTCGACGTGGTGATCAGCGCCAGACAGGTGATGGACCCGTTGTCTAGGTTCGATGCCGTGCGAAACGTCGGGATCACGGGCAAGAAAATCGTGGCGGTGTCCGAGCATCGTCTTTCGGAGCGGCTCGAGGTCGACGAAACCGGAATGGTTGTGACACCGTGCTTCATTGACCATGCACTCGCATGGCCAGTCGCCGGAAACCGAGTTAC
This sequence comes from Permianibacter sp., assembly GCA_041914645.1. Classification (GTDB taxonomy): domain Bacteria; phylum Pseudomonadota; class Gammaproteobacteria; order Enterobacterales; family Permianibacteraceae; genus Permianibacter. The sequence continues at coordinate 338,501 of JAYSCY010000003.1, read as the reverse complement.
TGCATAAGGAGATCTACCATGACAACACCCGCCAAGAATACGATTTGCCTTTGGTACAACGGTGGTGCGGAAGCTGCGGCACGGTTCTATGCCGCAACGTTTCCTGACTCGTCGGTTGGCAACGTGTACCGGGCACCTGCGGATTTTCCGTCCGGAAAAAAGGGCGACATACTGACCGTGGAGTTCACGGTCATGGGCATTCCCTGTCTTGGCCTCAATGGCGGCCCGGCTTTTACCCAGAGCGAGGCGTTTTCGTTTCAGGTGGCAACGGTTGACCAGGCGGAAACCGACCGATACTGGAACGCCATCATTGCCAATGGCGGTCAGGAAAGTGCGTGCGGCTGGTGCAAGGACAAGTGGGGCGTGTCATGGCAGATTACGCCGATTGCCCTGACGCAAGCCATTGCCAATCCCGATCCGGTGGCTGCCATGCGCGCGTTTGAGGCGATGATGACCATGACAAAGATCGACATCCAGGCCATTGAAGCGGCGCTGCGTGGATAGGTGAAGGCGATTCATCGAACACCCGCATTTGACGCAACAAACCGCCCGGTCTTGCCGGCATCGCCTTGCGGTGCGGCCCGGTGACGGCGTTGGCCTCCATTCAACAAGACGAACATCGCTTGCCCGCTATCGTGAGCCGAGCCATCTGTGCGGCGCCGCACCGAGTCGGCTCGGGAGAGTCGGTACCCTCGAACGGGTGGTCTCCGACTATTTCGTTAGACGAGCACAACAATGTCCGCCAACTCCAGAACCAAACTTCAGCCCAAACCCGAGCCGATGCAGAACCACCTGCTGGCCGCGCTTGCACCTGATGTGCAGGGTCGGCTGTTTCCGTATCTGGAACTGGTGCCACTGCCACTGCGCTCGCTCTTGTATGAATCCCGGCGCCCGATGCGTCATGTCTACTTCCCGACCGATTCCATCGTCTCGCTGCAGTACCTGATGGAAAACGGCGCATCAACCGCGATCTCAGTGGTAGGTAACGAGGGCTTGCTCGGCATTACCTTGTTCATGGGTGGTGAGAGCACACCGAGCCGGTCGCTCGTTCAGAGTGCCGGCTATGCCTATCGGCTGCCCAGGCTACGAGTTAAAGAAGAATTCAATCGTCACGGTCAGTTGCTCATGCTGATGCTCCGTTACACCCAGGCCCTGATTACCCAGATCTCCCAGACTGCCGTTTGCAACCGGCACCATTCCATCGATCAACAACTCTGCCGGTGGCTGCTGCTTTCCATGGATCGGCTGTCACATAACCATTTGACGATGACGCAGGAGTTCATTGGCAATATGCTCGGCGTTCGCCGCGAAGGCGTCACCCAGGCCGCGTTGAAATTGCAGCTGGCGGGCGTAATTTCGTATTCACGCGGTTTGATCAAGGTGCTGGACCGGGCAAAACTCGAAGCACGCAGCTGTGAATGCTATAGCGTGGTCAAGAAGGAAACCGAGCTGCTGCTGAATTACCTGCCACAGCGCCCCGTCAGCATCGATGTCGATGCCATCCCCACCGTCGCGTTGAAGACGGCGTAGCGGTCTAACCCTCCCGTTTGAGTCTTTCACCCGAGCCGGTAGTCCGAAATGTTGCCGGCGCTGGCAAACGGGTGCATTCTGCAGGCGGTTTCGAGTCGCCAACCCTTCCCAAGCATGCAGGAGTTCACCATGGCCAGCAGCAACCTTCCCGTCACAAAAGTCGTAGGCATTGCATTGGTTGTCGTCGGCGCCGGTCTGGCGTTCTGGGGCTACCAGAAGTCCGGCTCGGTCGGCTCACAGATGACCGAAGCATTCACCGGTGCAGCGCCGGATAACGTGATGACGCTTTATATTTGCGGCGCTGTGAGCCTGGCGGTGGGGTTGTATTTGTTGATCAAACGATAGCGCTGGCGGCGTACATATATTGCACCCCGCAGAGTCTGATACCGGCCGAGCGAGCCGGTGCTGCCGAACTCGCTGTTGCTGCTGAGCAACAAGCCGGCCATGTTTAAAGAAAGGGCGGCTCAAGCCGTAATGCCGAACAGTTTAGAGAATCCGTCATTCCCGCGATGGCGGGAATCCAGCGACTTTGAAACAAGACACTGGGCTCCCGCGTTTGCGGGAGCGACGAAATTGTCGTTGACTGATCGGCATTAGGCCCATGCCACCCTTTTCCTTATGCCAACGCCGTTAGAAGCTGTAGTCACGCGTTGGCAACATCTGCAAGCCATGCAGTGTCTGGTATTGCCTGATGCGCGCGCCGGAAGTCCAGGCGCCCGGTCGGCAGACACGCACCGATGCGCTCAGACATTTGGTGCTGGCATTGACGCTGTTGCTGGCATTCTCAGCCCGGTGCCGCTCCACGGTTTCAACGGTGACGCCGTCTTTTTCCGTCGGGCAGCCATCACCCGTGCAGTCCACAAACTTCGGCCGCAGATCGACAATGCTGATCGACGGACTGGCCAGACATGCCGTACCGCTGGCATCCGCGCAATCCCGAAACAAGCCGGAGCCCAATTCCCTGCTCAGCGTCAACGTCGAATCGTTGTCGACCCAGAGCGGGATGGTTTTAGCGTGTTCCAGACAGGACAGACTTGAACCTGCAACCGGGCAAGTGGTGCTATCCGGTTGCACGCACTGGCCCCACTTGTTGGTATCCTCGCAGTACTGAATGTTTTCCTGCAGCGCGGTTTTCATGTACGCGCAGGCTAACCGTGGCTCCGCACTGGACACCGTTCTCGCATAGCCATTCATGTTCAGGGCATTGTTGATGAGCGGGACATCTGCCGGGTCTGTACCGTCCGGCAGATCAAACGGCACGCAGCGGAAACCAACCTGATTGTCGAACTTGTACCAGCGCGACAGCGCAGTCCGGACAGACTTGTAATCGGGCCAGAGGCTCAGTGCCACATCGGCCGGCCGCAGGTAATCGCTGGCGCTGAAGTTGAAGCTGATCAGATCGACACTGGGTTCCTGTTCGAACCGGCGCAGATAATCCAGCGCCTGGGTCAAGGTCAGCACCGAGGCAACGGATGCGCCCGAGCCTTCGCTATAGACATAGACCTGAACGCCGTACTTGCTGTAGCTGGTTTCGATCTGGGTTTTGGTGGTGCTGCTGTAGCCGCCCGAAACATAGTTGCCGAGCGCGATTTTCATCTCGGCGGTTTTGGTGCGGGTTTCCGAGGTGGTGTAGTCCTCGTTGGTCATCTGGAAGGTCAGCGTCACCTCCCTGCCGGTGTCGTAACTCGACACATACGAATCACCACAGGTGTTGCGGAAGTGCGCTTTCAAGCCGCCAAGCAACCAGCCCTTGTAGGTCGAACCAAACGGCAAGGTTGCGCCATTGGTGATCGTGGTGGTGCTGTAGCGGTCGATGAAGGACGCCGTCAGGATGTGGGTGTCTTCCACCCGCCTCGCGGTGCTCGCCAGCGATTTTTTGCCGGAGAAGGAACCACTGAAGCTGGAGTACTTCGCACCGACACTCAAGTTCTCTTCCATGTTGAGTGAGCGGAAATACTCTTCCCGGGTTTTGCTCAGCGACAGGTTGAACGCCTTCGCCCGATTGGCAAGGGTCTGAACGCTGGCACTGGTCATGTCGAGACAGATTTCCGGCACCAGATCCTGTCGCAGGCGGTCGTAACCTCGGCCGATCACCGGTACGAGCGGCGGGTTCATGGTGAGGGCACCATCTCCCTTTGCCGACTGCGGTGCGGCGCCTTCCCCACGTGGTCCGAAGCTGACCTGCATGGGTGCATGGCTCACCGTGCCCGAACAGCCACTGCTGTTGCAGGCACTGACAGAAAACTGGAACCGTCCTTCACCACCAACATAGACATCACGCGTGGTGGCCGAGCCCGAATAGACTTGTGTTGTCACACCGCTGGCAATGCGATTGAGCCGGTAATAGCTTGCGCCGGAAACGGGTGACCACCGGACTTTCACCGTTGCCGATTCACTGAACGGTGTGTACCAGACGGCTTTTGGCGCTGCCGGTGGCGGCGGTGGCGGTGGCGGCGGAGGGGGTGATGGCTCGCACTCCGGCAATTGCGCCCCCACCATCTCGATCGGGCACGGATCAATGAGCGCCGGCTGCGTTTGCGCGGCGTGACTTTCCATAGGCAAAAACAGGGCAGCGGCAAGCAAGCTTGCCGTCAACGGCAGAGGATTCATGGAGCATTTCCTTGTCAGGTTGATTCATCATCAACCGACACGGCAGGCACAACAGACTTCGCACTGTACGCGCGTCGGTCCCTCGCTTTAACAGGTTCCACTAACGATGAGGCGAACGCGGCCGGACGTTTGTTCCTGTCGCCGGGACCAGCGCGATGTCGGGAATGCAAAACCATGCTACCGATAAGTTTGGTTACAGTGCATGGCAGTTTTGTGGAAGTTTTGTAGCGTTGAGCGATGGCTTTGTATGCGCTTGGTACACAACTGATCAAACACATCAGTAGCACAGGTGCTCAGTGTGGCTGCGGGAATTGGCCGGTCTGCTGCGCTTTTTCCCTTCACAAGGAGTGGCGGATATTTCGAGCGCAGGAATACGCAGGAGCAGCGAACCGGCCAACTGGTTCACGGCAGTTCGTGACAACCCGCAAACCATTCGAGAGTCGAGCGGCTCGGCCTCCCGGTGCGCTGTGCCTGATAATGCTGAGCCAATGCCAAGCAGGCCGGTGGGAAAAAAAGCGTTTGCTGACAGTGCAAATCGCCGCTCTCGGTACGCAACCACAGCGACCAGGTACAGGGCGTTCCGGCTGACTGCCATTGCCGGTTAAACGCGTCCTTGATCGCTTCCTTGACGACATATGCCAACACGGCGTCACCCAGTGACAGGCAATACCAGTCGGCATTGGTGCCACCGTCAGATGCCGGCTCAGACCTGACCATAACCTTCCCGCCCGGCCAGCCAACGCGAGATCAACGGCGCTACTTGCTGTGGATGCTGGGCCAGCACATCACGCGCGATCAACTGTGCCAGCGCCACCCGTTTCTGGTCGCGGGCGATGTCAGCAATCTTGAACGCCATGATGCCAGTCTGGCGGGTGCCAAGCAGTTCGCCGGGACCACGCAGCTCCATGTCTTTTTCGGCAATGACAAAGCCATCGTTGCTGTCGCGCATCACTGCCAGCCGTTCTTTAGCCATCAGCGAAAGTTGGCCGTGATAAAGCAGCACGCAGTGGCTCTGGGCACTGCCACGGCCAACCCGGCCGCGCAACTGGTGCAATTGCGACAGGCCGAGCCGCTCGGCATTTTCAATAATCATCAGGCTGGCATTTGGTACATCAACACCGACCTCGATCACGGTGGTGGCGACCAGCAGATCGGTTTCGTGTTGCTTGAATGCTTGCATCACGGCTTGTTTTTCCGCCGGCTTCAGCCGGCCGTGCACCAGTGCAATGCGCAGCGGCGCCAGTTGCTCGCGCAGCAGATCAAAAGTGGCTTCGGCCGCTTGCGCCTGCAGCTGCTCGCTTTCTTCGATGAGCGTGCAGACCCAGTACACTTGCCGGCCCTCTGCGCAGGCGCGGCGAACGCGATCGATCACCTCGTCGCGCCGATTGTCCGGCAGCACCACGGTGGTGACCGGCGTCCGGCCCGGTGGCAGTTCGTCGATGATGGAGTTGTCGAGATCGGCGTAGGCGGTCATGGCCAGCGTGCGCGGGATCGGCGTTGCCGTCATCACCAGTTGGTGCGGCAATGTTGGCGGGCCGTTGTGTTTGCCGGAGCGAACATCGTCGCGGCCTTTTTCCCACAGCTGCAGGCGCTGGTGCACACCGAACCGGTGTTGCTCATCGATGATGACCAGCGCCAGATCATGAAACGCAACGCCCTCCTGAAACAGCGCGTGCGTGCCGACCACAAAGCCGGCCTCGCCACTGGCGATGGCATCGAGCGTTTGCGTGCGCGCCTTGCCCTTGATGCGGCCGGCGAGAAATTCGCAGCGAATACCCAGCGGGCCAAACCAGCGGGAAAAATTTTGCAGGTGTTGTTCGGCCAGCAGTTCGGTGGGCGCCATCAGCGCGACCTGATTGCCGGCGCCGATCGCATTGAGCGCGGCAAAGGCCGCAACCAGGGTTTTGCCGGAGCCGACATCGCCCTGCACCAGACGCAGCATCGGCCGTGGTTGTTGCAGGTCGGTGCGGATGTCTTTCAGCACACGGGTCTGGGCGTTGGTCAGTGAGAACGGCAGGGCTTTCAACAGCTGGCGGGTCAAGGTCTGCTCGGCGGGCAGTGCCGGCGCTTGTTGCGCGCGGGCTTTCTCGCGCAGCCGCAAGAAGGTCAGCTGGTTGGCGATGAGCTCTTCCAGCACCAGCCGGACGATGGCCGGGTGCTCGCCATTCATCAGCTGCTCGGTATCGGCGTCGGCTGGTGGCTGGTGCACGATGCGCAGCGCCTGCATCAGCGACGGCAGTTGGGTGTGCTGCAGATCATGCGCCGCGAGTAGTGCCGGTGGCAGCAGATCGCGCACACCGTGCTGACTCATCAACTGCAGTGCCTGCTGCGCCAGTTTGCGCAAGGTCAGCTGGCTCAGCCCTTCGGTGACCGGATAGACCGGCGTCAGCCGTTCACCAAGCGGCATCACTTCGCCGTCTTTCAGCCAGCGGATTTCCGGGTGGACAATCTCCATGCCGCGCCGGCCAAAACGCGCCTCGCCATAGACACGGGCACGGCCACCGACTTGCAAGCGCTCCTGCTGGGCCTTGTTGAAGTGAAAGAAGCGCAGCTCCATCTCGCCGCTGTCATCGACCAGCCGGGCCAGCAGTGACCGGCGCCGGCCAAAGGCGATTTCGGCGCCGGTGATCTCGCCTTCGATCTGGGCCGGCTCACGCGACTGCAAACGGGCGATCGGCGTCACCCGGGTCCGGTCCTCATAGCGTAGCGGCAGGTGGAACAGCAGATCGGCAACCGTGCGCAGGCCAAGCCGGTCCAGCTTTTCCGCCAATGCCGGGCCAACACCGGTCAGCCGGGTCAACGGCAGGTTTTCCGGCGAAGCGATGGCAGGTGGGCTGGCGGGTGGCGTTGGCATGTCAGTTTGCGAGGTCCTGATTGTGGTCGAGTATACCGAAGGATGGGGGGTGGACTGGCACTGCGGTGCGGGGTTGAGGTCCGGGTTGGGCCGGCCCTGCGCCTTCCAACGCCTGTTCACGCTGCGGGTGTCCCTGATTGCCGGCTCCAACCCCACCCCTGCCACGCCGCTGAAACTTTTTTCCACTTTTCCTGAAACCGGTCTGCCCGCCGGCCCGACTCATCTTTCGAATCCCCTGTGAGTGGCCAGAACGGCCTGATTGGAGTCCACCATGTTTAACGAAGAAGTCCTTGTCCCGATTGTCGTTGTGCCGATCGTGTTTTTTACGATTGCCTATATCGCGACCCATATCGTCCGCCGCTTTTCGGAAGTCCGGATGCAGGAGCGTGAGCTGCTCAACAAAGAGCGCATCGGCGCCATGGAACGCGGTATCAACGTGCCGCTGCTGGAAGCCCCGCGCCCGAGCCGGATCCGCCCGGCGCTCAACACCGGCCTGACCATGCTGGCTGTCGGCATCGGCCTTGGCGTGTTGCTGTGGGAAAGCGGCAATGACCAAACCTGGGCCATCGGCCTGACTGTGGCACTGGCCGGTATCGCCAAGCTCGTTTACTGGCAAATGGCCGGCAAGGCGGAATGGCAGCAGCATTTGCAGCAGGACAAGGTCGTCAGCGAAGCCTATCTGACGTATCTTCATGAGCTGACTGCCAAGATCCGCAACAGCTGAACCTGACCACCCGAACAGGACGCAGGCAACGAAGCGGAACTGCCCATGGGAAGTGAAGGCCAGGTGTGGCAAACCCTGCAACACTATCGCGAAGCCGATGATTTGCATCTGGCCGAGCGCGCGGCCGCCGGCGAGACGCTGGCGCGCCGCGCCCTGCTGGACCGCTACCTGCCGCTGATTTACAGCGTCTGTGTCCGCAGTGGCCTGAACCGCACCGATGCCGAAGATGTCAGCCAGGAATGCGTCATCAAGCTGCTGCGGTTTTTGCCGCAGTACCGCGGTGAAGCGAAGTTGTCGACCTGGATCTATACGCTGTGCAAGCGCGCCGTGGCCGATTATTACCGCGCCAGCGTTCGTCGCGAGCAGACTGTCGATTGGTCGGATCCGGACAACGACACCCGCATTTATGATCCGCTGGCCAATGCCAGCAAGAATGACGATCAGCACGATGCCGATCGGATGACGCAATGGATTGGCGAGCTGGGTGAGCCGGTACGCAGCGTGATGCTGCGGTTCTACCTCGCTGATGAAACCGTCGGCGAAATCGCCGAAGCCTTGACCTTGCCGGAAGGCACGATCAAAACGCATTTGTTCCGTGGCCGCCAATTGTTGCGGCAACGACTGGAGGCAACATCATGATGCCGCTCGATTGCGAAACCTGTCTGCTGCGCCAGTTCGACAGCGACTGTGCGCCGGGCAAACCAACGCCGGAGGATGTCAGCGCCCATCTTGCGGCCTGCGACAATTGCCGGCAGGAATGGCAACTGGCCCGCCGTTTCGACGCCCGATTGCGCGCCGAAATTGCCGTGGAGGTGCCAACGTCACTGTATCGACGCGCCTATCACGCGGCGATTGTTGCGCCACAAGCCGAACCCAGGCCGATGCAGCGGACGTTCCGGCTGTTATTCGCCGGGTTGGTTGGCGCCGGCTGCGCCATGGTGTCATTGGCAGCGCCGTACACCAGTGATCTGATCTGGCTGGCACCGGTGGCGTTTTTCGCCGGCGCCGTGCTGACCTATCTGGTGGAGTTTGTCGACGAGGCCAAAACACCGGCACTGTAAGTACGGCAAGCGAAAAACAAAAAAGGCGGGGAATTCCCGCCTTTTTGCTTTTTATCTGACGCATCTTTTGGATTCGCGCGCTGCGGCCCTAACCGAATGGCGCAGTGCCGCTCTGTCATCGCCGCGCCGTGCGAACCGGTCTTGCACTGATCGTCATTGTGCGGGGCGGTGCTCGCGCACCGTCCCCAATTTTCACGTTCAGTTCACCGTACAGCCGGCCTTGCCTTCGTTGGGCTTGAGCCGGATGCGGGCGATCTGAACGGTAAGTCCGCCGTCGGATGCCAGCACAAACGGTGCGCTGATCCGGTCGAGCCGGAACTCCCCGCTGATGCGGGCCGGATCATTGAAGCAGCGCAGCAGCACTTCGGCGGTGCGCCAGCCTTTACCGGCACTGGCGGCGAATTCTTTGCTGACATCGAGATAGCTGCTGCAATCGACGCCGCAGGCCATGCCAAGCCGCACCGGTTTGCCGGCCGAGGCAATGACCTGGTAATCAATTTCCAACGCCATGTCGCCATTGCTTTGCCGGACCCAGTTAATCCGCTCGCCATTTTCATGCACCAGCGAGACGAACGACTTGGCCTTGATGTCGATGATCAGGGTGTCTTCCTGTTGCTTGCGGTCGGCGGCCTGTACGGTTACGGCACTGTGGCGCGACACCTGCACCGGGTTTTCCACCACCGTGACATCACCTTGATCAGTGAGTTGCAGCTGCCACGGCGCCGTGGCCTTGCCGGCTGTAAAGAAGCGATCCGTGTTAACCACGGTGCCCGGGCTCAGGCCAGAACTTTCGCTCAGCACCGGCACCGTTGCCGGTGCGCGATAGCTGAGCCCATAGCCGTAGGCGAACAACGGTTGGTAATCCTTGTCACCAATATTGAGCGGGGCGCCAGTGGCATCGTTCGGCCACGAGAACGACAGCTTGCCGGTGAAATCGAACGGCATGCTGCCATCACCCTGACGCACGATCAGATCCGCCAGCGCGCCACCTTCGGTGCCCGGCAGCCAGGCCGCAATGAAGGCGTCGCTTTGATTCAATTCCGGATTGACCCACATCGGTCGGCCGGACAGGAACACCGCCACGGTCGGAATGCCCGCCTGCTTGAACCGCGCCAACTGCAACAGTGCGGTGTCATCGGCGAAATCGAGATGCGGCCGGTCGCCCTGGAATTCGGCGTACGGATCTTCACCGAAAATCACCACCGCCACATCCGGACGATCGACAAACTCGCCAGACTCCGACAGTTCGATTTTGCCGCCGCCAGCGGTCAGTGCTTTTTGCAACCCTTGATAGAATGACTCGCCATTCGGGAAGTGCTCATTCAGGTTGCCAGTGCCCTGCCAGTTCAAGGTCCAGCCACCGCACTGCTTGCCAATGTTGTGGGCACCGTCGCCGGTGATCAGCACTTTGCTGGTGGCCTTCAGCGGCAGGACACTGTTGTTGTTCTTCAGCAGCACCAGCGATTTGCGCACCGCTTCGCGGGCGACGGCGCGGTGTTCCGGGGCGGCGAGCAGCTGCCACTGGCCGGCGTTCGGCCGCGCCGACGGTTTCGGCGCCGTCATCAAGCCCATGCGGTATTTCACCCGCAGAATGCGGCTGACCGCTTCGTTCAAACGCGCTTCACTGATCACGCCGCTGCGAACGTCTTTCAAGGTGGTTTCGTATAGTCCTTGCCAGCTGCTGGGTGCCATGAACATGTCGAGGCCGGCATTGAATGAGGTGGCACAGCCGGTTTCCGAGCAGCCCGGCACGTGTGCGTGACCGTTCCAGTCCCCGACCACAAAGCCGTTGAAGCCGAGCCGACCGACCAATACGTCGGTCAGCAGCGCCTTGTTGCCGTGCATTTTCTGGCCCTGCCAACTGCTGTACGACGCCATGGCAATTTGCGCACCGGCGGCAATACCGGAGAGGTAGCCGGCGGCGTGCACATCGCGCAATTCGTCTTCACTCACCAGGGTATTGCCGGTGTCGATACCGTTGTCGGTGCCGCCATCGCCGACGTAGTGCTTGATGGTTGCGGCGAGGTGATCTCCGTCGAGAAATTGCGGCGTACCAAGCTTGCCCTGCACGCCTTCGATCATGGCGCTGGCATACACGCGCACGATATCCGGATGCTCGGAATACGATTCGTAAGTACGGCCCCAGCGATCATTGCGCGCCACTGCCACGGTCGGGGCAAAGGTCCAGTCCTGACCGGTGACGCGGATCTCCTTGGCCGTGATCGCGCCGATGCGCCGGATCAAATCGGGGTCATTGGCGGCGCCAAGGCCGATGTTGTGCGGGAACAAGGTCGCACCGACGATCTTGCTCTGGCCGTGCACGGCATCGGTGCCCCACATCAACGGAATGCCAACGCCACCGTCTGACGTGTCAGTCGAGGCTTGCCAGAAGGCATCGGCCAGCTTGAGCCATTCGGTTGGTGAACCACGGTTGTCCTTGTTCGGCGCCGAGTTGCCACCATTCAACACACTGCCGAGGTGATAGCGGCGCGCCTGTTCCGGCGTCACCGAATCGATATCGGCCTGAATGACTTGGCCGACTTTTTCTTCCAGTGTCATGCGCGCCAGCAGCGCGGCAACCTTGGCTTCCAATTCCGGATCCTGCGGAAACGGTGACGGCTGCTGTGGCCAGCGCTCTGGATGAACGGTGCCTGCAGGTTCACCCGTAACGGCAACCGGTGCATTGGGGTTGCGTTCGGTACAGGCCGGCAGCTGCAACAGCAAAATGCTGAGCAGGGCTGCGGCAGGTGCCGATCTGGAGCTGGCATTGATCATGGTTGCCTCATTCATTGGCGGTTGTTGTGGCTGCCATTCGAGCAGCGGCCATTCGGGCGGCTGCCATTCAAGCGGCTGCGATTCGGTTGCTTGCGTATCGGGTGACAGCGGGTCGGTTGGTGGTGTTGCGCATGGCGGCGCCGCACTGACCGGAACCCACGGCAGACCACCCGATCCGGTCTGTCCGAGCCTGTACGGTAGCGAGGCTGCATGGCCAACGTCGTTCAACTTCTTGTCTGCCGGCGTTCAACCTTGCGCCGGTCGGAAAGTTGAACCGGTTGCACGCCATTGCCTTGCACTGCAGCAAGCCACACCTGACAACGGCCAATTCGATCGCAACCCTCACCTCTACACGACTCCCATTACGTCACTGGCCCACCGTCATGGCACGTCAGCCGAATGCCTGCTTGCGGTGTCGGCAAGGCACTCGGTAAGCTCAGCCATCTTCTGCTGGCTGAGCACGCTTCGTGCAGCAAACCCTGTTCAATGTCCATGACGTGGTGCTGTTCATCACGTTTTATCAATGTGTGCTGTTCGCGCTGTTCCTGTGGTTGTTCCGCATCCGCAAGCGTGGCACCACCCTGCTCGCACTGTTTCTGCTCTGCCATGCCGCCATTCCGGCCGACACCCTGATCCTGTACGGCGCCGCCTTCCAGCAATGGGCCATTGAGGCCTCGCCCAATCTGTTCTTTGTCTTTGGCCATGCACTCTGGCTGGAGGCACCCTTGCTTCTGCTGTATGTGCGGACCATGGTCTACCGTGACTACCATCCGCGCTGGCGCGATGGCTGGCTGTTTCTGCCGTTCCTGGTCTACACGGTTTTCATGTTGCTGCATTACTACCGGCTCGACTACGCCACCAAAGTCGCCATCCTGTACGGCTACGACACGTTTGACCAGCAAGCCTATACCCGCTACGTCAATCTGGTGCGCGAATTGTTCCGGTTCGCCTGCAGTGTGCTGGCGTACATCGAACTCTGGCGCTACCAGAAGCGCATTCTCGACGTGTATGCCAACATCGAAAAAATCGACCTGACCTGGTTGCGCATCCTGGTACTCGGCTTTCTTGCCATCCATGCCGACAAGGTGGTCGAAATGTTCAGCCTGGTGGTACCGGTTGGCTGGCAATACTACATCGACTTCGAATTCATCGGACTGGCAGCCAACTACACAGTGATGCTGCTGATCAGCGCGCTGATTTTCTTCAGCCTGCGCTTCAGTACGGTGTTCACCGGCCTGCCGGAACCGAAACCGGAACCGGACGAAAAACCGGTCGACAAGCTGGTGATCGATCCGGTCGAAGTCAGCCGACTCGAAAGCTACATGCGCGAGCACAAGCCCCATCTGAACTGCCTGCTGAACCTCGACAACCTGGCCGGCCAGTTACACTGGACGCCGCGCCACTTGTCGCAACTCATCAACCGGCACTATGAACAGAATTTCTTCGACTTCATCAACACTTACCGGGTCGAAGAGTGCAAGCGATTGCTGTCCGATCCGGCCCACCGCCATCAGACCATGCTGGAAATCATGGAGTCTGCCGGCTTCAACTCGAAGGCCACATTCAATACCTTCTTCAAGAAAAAAGCGGGCCTGACCCCAAGTGATTTTCGCCAGAAGCATTTGGGACAAACCGATCAGGCCCGCTAAAAGAGTTCCTGACTAGGCATCTGTTTCAGTTCGCTTCACCCTCACCTAAATCCTCTCCCGTCGAGGGAGAGGACTTGAAAGCCTTCTCCCTTGACGGGGCGAGGTGGGAATTAACGAAGCATCGCTTCGTTCCACCGCTGCGCCATGAGCCAGCGGCGAATGGCCGGGGCGCGGAGCGAGGTTGGATGAGAGTGATGCCGATTAATCGCCCAACACTTGTTCAGCTGAGACATCTACCTAATAAGGAAAGCGTTGACGCCAACACTGCCGGGCGTCACGGCCCGGTCTCAGACCGGCTGCAAACCGTATTGCCGGATTTTTTCAATCAGGCTGCGGTTGTCCGGCAGCGCCTGCAGGCAGCGCTCGACAAACTGGCGGTTCTGCCGGCACAGCGCGTCGAAGCGCGCGACATCCTGATTGCGCCGACGGGTGTGGCGCGGCTCGGTACGAAAGCCCATGCCGTACAACACGTACTGCCAGCTGGCCGAGCCGAACACTTCTTCCATTTGCGGAAAGTCATGCCGGCATGGCGGCTGGTAGCGCCACAATTCCAGCCAGTCAGACAATCGCGGCGAACGCGTTTCCGGCCGGACATGTTCACGCCAGTAGGCGGTGTCGCGACGCTGTGACACCGCGTAATGCAACTTGAGAAAATCGATGATGCTGTCCCAGCGATAGCGGAACCGTTCGTTGTAGCGTTTGGCGACCACATCCATTGCACTGCGCGTTGCCGGCAGATCATCGCTAATCATCGCCGCGCCGAGTTCAACCAGCACCAGCGCCGAGGCTTCCAGTGGCTCAAGAAAGCCGGCCGCCATGCCGATGGCGACACAATTGCGATGCCAGAACGCCGCGCGATGGCCGGGGCGGAAATCGATGCGCCGGAACGCAACATCCTTGAGCCGGTCGGCCGGCAGGCTTTGCGCGATGTAGGCGGTCAGTTCGGCCGCGGCCGCGTCCTCACTGGTGAAATCACTCGCATAGACATGGCCGATGCCCTTGCGGGTCGGCAGGCCGATATCCCAGATCCAGCCGTTGCTTTGCGCAGTCGCAATAGTCTGCGACGCGATTGGGTCCTGCTCATTGGCGTAAGGAACTTGCGCCGCCAGGGCCCGGTCGTTGAACAACTGCCAGCGGCAATCGATGAACTCGACGCCGTAATGCTTGCCCAGCAATAACGAAGCCAGCCCGGAGCAATCGACAAACAGATCGCCCTCGATTGTTTGGCCATGGCCCGGCACGTCGCGATCGAGCGCCAGCGAGGCAATGTCGCCGCTGTCATCATTCTTGATTTCGGTGACATTGGCCAGAACGTGCCGCACGTGCAATTTTTCGGTGCAGTGTTTTTGCAGCAGCACACCGAGCTTGCCGGCGTTCAGGTGATAGGCATAGTTGGCCACGGCCGCATATTCGGGCGTGGTGATCTGCTTGGGTGCCAGTCCGCGTTCGCAAACATGGCTCTGGAAATTGACTGCATCGGCGAACGATTCGCCGCTTTCCATCGCCAGCCACAACGACGCCAGATCGACATCGCCGTAACCTTCTGGCACCACCAGCGGGTGGTAGTAGAAATCACCGTCGGCACCGGTGCTCCAACCGACGAAACGGCCGCCCTGCTTGAAGGCGGCGTCACAATCGCGGAACAGTTCCGTTTCACTGAGGCCGATTTTGCGCAAGGTATTGCGCATCGACGGCCAAGTGCCCTCGCCGACACCGATGGTCGGCACATCCGGCGATTCCACCAGCAGCACGTCGAGCCCGTCGGCCTCACCGGTGCGGTGTTCGGCCGCGATGACGCCAGCAGTCAACCAACCAGCGGTGCCGCCGCCGAGCACGACAACGCGACGAATCGGTTTGCTCATGCCATCGACTCCGACGCAGGCTTGGCCTTGCAATAGCTGTCGATGGCCTGTTGATGGCTCGGCATGGCACCGACCAATTGCTGCACGTGTTGGCGATAGCCATTCAGGAAGCGGCCGAGTTCTTCATCCGGCATCAGCTCGACGATCGGGTGGTGATCTTCAGGCAGGATGTGCTGACCGATCATCACCTGCGTCCAGGAATCAAGCTGGAACAATTCGCGATTGTGCAAATTGACGACACCGGTGCGACGGAACAGATCCAGCCGGGTGGCCAGCGAATCCGGTATCGACATGCTGTTGCAGTAGCGCCAGAACGGACTGTCGCGGCGCGCGGTAGCGTGGTAATGCAGGATCAGGAAATCGCGGATGGCCTCGATCTCGTCAACGCAAAGCCGGTTGAACTCGCGCACGCGCACCGGCTCGATGTCGGCTCGCGGGAAAAATTTCAGCAAGCGCAGCAGCGCTGACATGGCCAAATGAATCGAGGTCGACTCGACCGGCTCCAGAAAGCCGCTGGCAAGCCCGAGCGCAACACAGTTCTTGTGCCAGCTCTCGCGCCGGCGACCGGTCTGGAATGTGAATCCGCGCGGCTCGATCAGCGGTTCACCATCGAGGCTGGCCAGCAAGCGTTCACGCACCGTTTGTTCCGAGGCAAACCGGCTGCAATAGACCAGACCATTGCCCGTCCGGTGCTGCAGGGGAATCCGCCACTGCCAACCGAATTCATGGGCAATTGCTTGAGTGTAAGGGCGCGGCTCACCGGTGCGCGCGCTTTGCACGGCGATGGCCGCATCGCAAGGCAGCCAGTGGCTCCAGTGCTCATAGCTGACGTTCAGTGCCTTGCTGATGAGCACGGCCGGAAAACCGGTACAATCGATAAAGAAATCACCGTCGATGCGGCGGCCGTCAGTCAGTTGCAGTGCGGCGATATGGCCGGTTTGTTCATTCAGCAGTACCTCGCCGATCCTGCCTTCGACATGGACCGCGCCATGCTTCAAGGCATGTTTGCGCATGAACTCGGCATACAGGCCGGCATCGAAATGAAAGGCGTAGTTGAGCCGCCCGGCATCACCCGGCAGCAGCTTGCCTTGGCGCGCTGCCTGCAACTCGATGCTGTAGTCGCCGAAGTCGGCGCTGAGGCCACGCTGCTGGCCGTAATGCCAGAAATGATGAAAGTCACAGGCCCAACAATCCTTGCCGGTGACGCCAAAGGAGTGAATGTACTGGTCGCCAATTTGGCCCCAGTTCTGGAATTCGATACCGAGTTTGAACGTGGCCTGACAGGCACTCATGAACTCGGCTTCGTTGACACCAATCAGGCGATGGAAATTGCGCAGGGGCGGAATGGTCGCCTCGCCAACCCCGATGCGGCCGATCTCGGCCGATTCCACCAGCGTCACCTGCAACTGCTTGCCAAGCAGCTTGGCAAAGGCGGCCGCGGCAAGCCAGCCTGCGGTTCCGCCACCGGCAATGACCAGCTTCTGGATGCGTTCTGTCATTCGCCTTTCCTCATCTTGCTTGGCGCGCTCAGGCCGACGCGGTCACGCGCGGCGTGGCAGCGAGCAACACCGCCAGATTGGCCACCGCGCTCGCCAGAAAATAGGCCGACTGCAAATGACCCGCCTGATTCAGCGTGGCCAGCGCCGCCGCATCGAGTGCCTTCAACCGATCCGGATTGATGGCATACAGACCGCGCAACAGTTCACCCGGATGGGCGATCTGGATGGGCTCCAATAGCTGGTACTGGGTCAGTGCCTGAGTCAGGCTCGCCGTCTGCTGTTCGCCGTCGTGGATCATGCGCATGGTGGATGCCACCTGACGGGCAAATGCCGACGGCTGGCCGGCATCGTCATAGAGACGTTCACCGTCGCCGCCGACACGCGGATCGTCGAGATCGACACAGAGTCGAACGCCGTCGCTGCCTGCGTGCATAAGAAAGGGTCCGCGCCGGGCGAACACCGGAACGTAACGCGTGCGCCAGCCACCGCTTGCATCGAGAAACTGGTTTTGGTCTGCCTGCACGCCGAGCACGGCGCAAAGAAAAAACCGGCCGGTATCCGGATCTTTGCGGGCAAACAGAGGAAATTCCTTGTGGGCCGCATCAAGTTCGGCCGGAACAACGGTCAGCAGGCCCAGTCCGTCATACGGTTGCAACCGCATGCCGGTGCGTACCCGCAGCAGACGGTGCTGGTTACCGTCCAGAACAGTGACATTGGCCATCGGATGGCTCTCATTCTGATAAAAGTCGGGACGTTCGCCACGATAGCAGAACGTCCCGAAAAGGGGAGAAATGCAGCACCGGCGCTGGCGCTGTTTTGCCAGCACCGGTGATCGTCATCAGAAGTTGTACCGCACCCCCACTGCGTAACGCGGACCAAGCACTTCCAGGCGCAGGAACTGTGCACTGGTACGGGCATGCTGACGCTCGTCTTCACCGTCGATATTGATGCCTTCAAACGAGAAGCTCAGGTTATCGGTCAAGGCATAAACGAGGTTCAGATCGATCTGCTCGTAGTTTTCGATGTAGCGCGGGCGCAGACCACCGTTCTCGATACCGACCAGGAACTCGTCACGCCAGTTGAACGAAATCCGGGCCGACAGGCCGTAGTTTTCGTAAATGAGCGACAGGTTGGCGGTATCGGACAAGCCGGTCAGCGCAAACTGGGCGGCATCGTTACTGTTGTCGTAGCTGATGTCACCTTCGACATCGGTGTAGTTGGCTTGGACGCCGAAGCCGCTGTCACCAAAGAATTGCTGGCCAGCGATTTCCCAACCGTCAATGGTGGCATCTTCGGTGTTGGCCGGACGGCTGACCCGGAACACCATCAGTTCGTCACCCGGTTCACCCACGACATCGACGAGGTTCTCAAATTCGTCTGACGTGTAGTCGTCGTAGTCAACGCCCAGAATCTCGGCCGCCACCATCGAGAACAACGTGGTGTCGTTGACCGGAATACCGCGCAGGGTCAGCTCGGCAATGGCCGCTTCAACACGCGGACCGTTGGTCGGATCACGCAGATCGTACAGTGTCTGGTTGACCGCTTCGGTGCCGATGAAGTTTTTGACGTCCTTGCGGAAGTAGCCAATCGACGCATAACCGGCGTCGCCGAAATACCATTCCAGCGACAGATCGATGTTGTCGGATTCCAGCGGCAGGATGCCCGGGTTGCCCGACTGAGCGCCGCCGAGAATCGAACCTGGCAACACGGTCGGCAGTGACGGACCACCCAAGCCGGTAGCCGCAGCGCCCATGTTGTCGAAGCGCGAACGGGCAATGGTCTTGCTGTACGAGAACCGCGCCTTCATGTCATCCGTCAGGCCGACATCGATATCGAGGTTCGGCAAGACGTGATCGTAGCTGGCGGTCTGCGAATACATCACGGCCGTGGCACCGGCCGGTACCTGGAAGTCGTTGTTGCTCTGCCAGACCACTTCGGTCGGGATGTTGGCCAGATCGGTCGAGGTGATGTCGGTGGTTTCATACCGCACACCAACAGCAGCGCGCACCGGCAGATTGCCGAAATCGCCGTTGAAGCGATATTGCACGTAAGCAGCATCCACTTGCTCTTCGATGGTCCGGTTCAGGTTGTCGATCGGGTTCACGGCCCACGGCAGGCCAACAGCCGCCGACAGATGCTGACCAACAACGGCAGCATTGCCGGTATAGCCCATCAGCAACGGTGTGGCGGCACCGCCGCTGACCGAGTTGAAGAACGCGGCGGCATCGCCAGCCGGCGCCATGCCATAACCGTCGAACAGGCCAGCGTAGTTGATCGGCGACAGGTATTCCGCCGGCACGTCGCCCGGATTGGCAACGCCCCAGCCGCCTTCCAGCAATTCCTGATAGAACGATTGCTGCAGGCGATGCTCCATCGTCCGCGACTCGATGCCGAAGTCGATTGAATGGAACTCTTCGAAATCGAATTGGCCGTCGAGTTTGAGTTGCTGGTAATCCGCATACGAGCGATCGTTGTTGATCTGGCGTACCGCCGAGCCGACTTCCGAGATATCCAGAACACCGTTGCCGTTACCGAGCGAGTCATCGAAACCGATCATGATGACCGGCATGGAACGAGTCCAGTCGACACCTTGCGCGGCAGACACGTTGGCGCCAAGACCAATGTTGATCCAGTTGCCAAAACCGGCATTCGGCAAACTTGATGCCTGCGAATCGTGCACGTCGAAAGCGAAGCTCAGCGCTTCGTTGACTTTCCATTCGACGTTGAAACCAAGCGATTCCAGTTCGTTGATCTGGTTCTGCTGCTGCAGGGCCAGACCGACGTCGCGCGGATTCTGCTCGCGGCGTTCTTCCCAGTACAACACCGGGGTCCGGGCAGCGCCGTTGTCGAAGGCCAGATCACTCTTGTAAGTGTCCATCCAGATCGACAATTCCGAGCGGTTCTCGTACAGCTCCTGCTCGGCATAGGTGTAATCGACCGTGGCGGTCAGGTTGTCGGTCGGCTTGAGCTGCAGCGTCAGCTGGGCGTTGGTGCGGGTCCGCTCGCGATCCGAATGGGTGTAGCGCAGATCGGTCGGCATGCCATACAGGCCATCGGTCGGTGGCGCGTTGGTCAGGTTGATCGGGGCGCCCGAGCCGGCACCCGGCGATTGCGGAATGGTGCCGTCGAAGCGGGCATAGTTCCAGCCGTTGACATAGGCACCGCTGGCGCCGCTGTCGCGCTCTTGATACGAGCCGGTCGCGCTGAAGCCAAAGGTCTCTTCGGCGTTGGTCCAGCTGAACAGACCCGAGACTTCCGGCGTGTAGTCATCACCTGTCTCATTGGTGGTGTCATTCAGCAACTTGCCGCCGAGCGAAGCATGCAGGCCGGGGTTCTGCAACGGCCGCAAGGTTTCGATATCGATGGTGGCGCCCATGCCGCCCGAGGCGATGTCGGCGCGGCCGGTTTTGTAGACCGCAAGACCACTGACGCTTTCGGCTGCCAGGTTGTCCATGTCAAAGGCACGGCCCTGCGAAACGCCGCCGCCGTTCTGATTCAGCGAGGTCGCCGGCATCAGACGACCGTTCAGCGTGATCAGGTTGAAGTCCGGGCCAAAACCGCGCACGGTCACCTGATTGCCTTCGCCATTGCGCCGGTTGATCGACACACCGGTGATGCGCTGCAGCGACTCGGCGAGGTTGGAGTCCGGGAACTTGCCGATATCCTCGGCCGAAATGGCGTCGACCACGCCGACTTCTTCGCGTTTTTTGTCGCGGGACGACTGCAGACTGCCCTTGATACCCACCACCTCGACAATGGTGGCCTCTTCATCTTCCACGGCCGGGCTGTCTTCTGCATAGCCCAGCGGTGCGAACGCAGACGCCAACACTGACGCCACGGCGCTTACCACGAGTTTTTTCTTGAATCTGACCCTATTGGATGTCTTGCCGGTCCTGTTCATTTTTCCTCCTGCCCCCTGTCCTCACTGCCGCATGCCACCTTTCATCAGGTGGTCAACGACTGCCTTCCCACTGCTGACATGCCCCAAACGCCACAGCAACAGAACGCACACCAGTTGGCTCGCCAGCATCAACCCGACACCGGACCCAGACCTTGGTGGCAGCTGATTTATATCAGGGCGTTCCGTCAATCATCGTTCAAGCTTGCGTTGAACCGGAACTTGAACGGGCAATACCGCGCAAACCCGCGCCGAATGCGGCGTTCAACTTTTGTCATGGCAGGAAGACAGACCGGAAAGTGTTGCTTTTGGCAAAATTGACGCGATGCAGCATGGATTTTCAGCGCGTATTTCGATTTTGCTGTGATGCAGCAAACGGACATTACGGCAGGAATTTTTCACCCCATCACGCCGTCACCGTGACACGCGCTGCTGACCAGGCTGACCAATCACAAGCACTGGCAATGTACCGGCCGTAGACATGCAAACAAACAAATTTATATTGCGGCGCAGCAAATACGACTGCAAAGCCGTCCGGGAAATGCATCCTTTATTTATTTATGACGCAAGCGCAATCAAGCAAGCTGATGCCGTAAGCAGCGGTCTCACACCATAACCGCAAGCCGTGATCGAATGCATTGGTCGTGAACCCTGCGCGGCGCGATCCCGCTCTAGCGCGGTCGCGGCGCCTTCGCCAATTTGCGCTGCAGGGTGCGCCGATGCATGCCCAGCGCGCGGGCGGCGGCGCTGATATTGCCGTCGTTCTCGAGCAACATTCGCTGAATGTGTTCCCAGGACAGTTGCCGCAGATTCAGCGGTTCGTCTTCCGTCGCCACGGCTGCGGCTTCCGTGCTGCATGCAGGCTCCGACTCGACCTCAAAAGCCAGAGCTGCCAACAATTCTGCAACGGTCACCGGCTTGACCCGGTAATCATCGGCACCGCGCTTGATCGCCTCAACGGCGGTGGCGATGCTGCCAAACCCGGTCAGCATGATGATGCGCGCAGCTGGAAGTCGCTGACGCAAGCTGAAAAGAAGCTGCAGGCCGTTATCACTGCCCAGCCGCAAATCCACCAGCACACCGTCTGGCTTGCAACTTTCCAGCAGAGCCATTGCAGCCTGCGCATCGGTAGCGGAATGGACCAGAAAATGGTGCCGGCCGAGCGCCCGTACCAGCGTGCTGGTGAATGCCACGTCATCATCAATCAGCAGAAGGGTTTTGCGACTGGGCTTGGTCATCGTGTTCTGGCTTGCTTCCTGTGGGTTCGTATCGGTTCGGACCGTATCGTTTCCGGTCGGGTCTTCCGAGGTCAGATCGGGGCGTGCAAAGGCAGGCGCACTGTTGTCAACGTGCCGCCGCTTTTGGTTTGCTGCCATGACACCTCGCCGCCCAGCCGCTCGATGCTCGCGTTGGCCAGTTGAATGCCTATGCCAAGACCCGTCGCCTGGGGTGAACGACGGCCGGCAACAGTTGGCCCGGGCTCAGCGGCGGGATGTGCCGGGTTGTGCGTTGCCCCGTCGCTTACTTGCATCAATTCATTGTGTTTCGCAAAACCGGTACCGGCATCTTCGATATACAAACTGACCACGCTGAGCTCGGCGCTGGCCCGCAACCCGACATAGTCGCTGCCATTGCGCTGCGAAGCTTCCCAAGCATTGTTGACGAGATTCAGCAGCGCCGGTGCCAGCGATTGTGGGACCGTTTGCTTTAGGCCGGCGAGCGCTGAAATATCGACCTGCAGATTGGCTTGGGGTCGGAACCAGCGCCATTGTTCGAGGGTATCGGCCACCAGCATCGCCAGCGGCTGTTCGGTGTCGGATTCGCTCAAGGTGCGCAAGCTGTCGAGCCAATCGCGGCATTGCTGCATTGCCCGGTCGAGTTCATCGAGCAGTGCCGGCATGTCAGCTTTGCTGGCCCGACGCAGCTCGTCGCTGAGCAGCAGCGCTGTGTTCAGCGGCGTGCCGAATTGATGGGCGATCTGCGCAGCCTGGGTGCCAAGCGCAATTAGCCGCTCGTCGCGCAAGGCCCGCTCGCGAGCTTCGGCAATCGCATGTTCGTGTTCGCGCTGGCGGCGCAGCAACTGCAAACCAAAGCCGGCCATGGCCAGCGCGGTGACGACGAAATTGATCCACATGCCATACAGATGCAGGCTCATCATTTCGTCATGGCCGACATGCCAGTGAAAGGCCGGCGGCCAGACCAACAAGGCCAGATAGGCCAGCACCGCCAGCAGCAGGACTGAGACGGTGAGCCGCGCTTCACCGGTCAGCAATGCCAACGCCACCGGCAACAACAGCAGCGAAACAAACGGATTCTGGCCGGCGCCGGTGAAATACAACACGGTCGCCAGTTGCAGCACGTCGAACCCGAATTGCAGATACAGCCGCCAGCCGCGCAGCGGGGTTGCCCGACGGAGCCACCAGCCGGTGTAGAAGTTGAACGCCGCGGTCGCCAGCAACACCACGGTGACCGTCGGCCACGGCACCGGATAGCCGAGCAATCGATCGGCAACAACCATTGTCACCAGCTGTGCCAGCACTGAACAATGGCGCAGCCAGAACAAGCTGCGCAGCGTCATCAGCGGTGCAGATGTATGAGCAGGCGAAGCAGAATGGCTAGTCACGTAGTGGAGCGTCGACGCAAACGAATGAGGTATATGCTAACGCCAACACCTGTCAATCCGGCAAGCAGGAACACGAAAAGCGCCTGTATCCCGTCCCGTGCATCGCGGCCCAAGCCATCCAGAAAATGCCATTTGTGCAGCATGTGAAAGCTCCATGCCTCAAAACGCTCAGAGGGCAGAACCCGTGCCGCCAGCACATCATTGCTACTGTCGAAAAACAGGCGGGCTCCGTCCTGGCATTCGACTTGCCACACGGGTAGCCGCTTGTTCAGAAAGCCGTAATCCCCGCCAAATCGGCTGATTTGCGCAGGCTCGGAATTGGTGACCGGCTCGCAACTTGCTGCACGCGCCAGATCGGAAAGCGCCGCCGCCGCAGAAAGCTCGCTGCCATCGGCGGCGAGCCAGCCACCACTGGCAAGCACCGGCGTACGCGCCGCTTCGTGATCATGACCGGCATGTCCGCCGGAATTTGGCGGAGACGCCGTTGGGGGAGCCAGCGCGCCGCGCCACTGCAGAATATTGCCGGCCTGCAGCCGCAGCCATTTCGGCGCCGGCAGATTCGCCATCGTATGCGGCCAATGGGTCGGGATCTCGCTTGTATTGGCCTGCTGCAGCTGGGCAGGCGGCATCGGCACCGCCATGAGTTTTTCGATGAGGTGCAAGGCGCCACTGAAGGTAAACATCAGCAGCACACCGCTCAACACCAGCCCGCCACGCCTGTGCCAGGCACGCAGTGCCGTCATGGCCGGGCGCTGTCGCAGCCGCCACCACAGGACAATGCCAGCGATGGCCAGCAAAAATGTCATGCTGATCAACAACAACTGCAACCATAGCGTTGCTGCGCCATCGGGCAGGAACGAAAACGTGTGCAGGAGCTGGAATAGCTTGCGAACACGTTGCTGCAACGTGTGCTCGATGGCTGCCGGTCGGCCGGAGACGGCATCTACCGAGACCACAAAACCTTCGGTGCCGGCAAATCGTACCTGCCAAACCGGCAGATAACGGTTGATGGCCGGATAGCTATCTGAAAACGCCTCGATCGGCGTCACCGACTCGACGACGGCATCGCTGCGTCCCAGATACCGGCGCGCCAGTCGTTCAGCCCATTGCGCGCCGAAAGCCGGCTGCTCGTCGCCACTGACAGCGTCAAAGAAACGCGGTAACGAGCCGGCATTCACCTGCACCAAATACACCGACTGCTGGTCGACACCAAGCAGGTGCAGCTGGTGATAGGCTTCAATGCCAGCCGCTACCAAGACAGCTTTGGCGGGAACGACGTTTTGCACACCGACAGATGTCAGCTCCGGCATTGGCCGTTGCGGCGGCACGCTGAGCCGTGACATGACTGGATGCAGCAGGCCGGACAGCGTCCAGCCCAGCAGAAACAGCGCAACGATTAACGCTAGTCGGCGATGCCACCGAAACAGGAATGCCATGTTCACCAGCTCCAAGCGATGCCACCATGAATCGTCCGCGGCGCGCCCGGCGAGTAGCTGGCGCTGCCACCTGCATATGACGCGGTATCGGCGTAGTGTTCATCGGTCAGGTTTTGCACGCCGCCAAAGCACTCCAGCGCACCGATTTGCCAATGACCATATAACTGCAGCAGATCATGGCCACCGTATCGAACGGTATTGGCATCATCCATCCAGTACTCACTGACATGTACCGCAGCCAGTCGCAGCAGCAGGTCATCCAGCGGGCGCCAATTGAGCGACATTTGCAGCAATTGTTCCGGTGCCTGCTTGATCACTTTGCCGCTGTAATCGATGGCAGCTGACACGGCATATTGATCATATTCGTGTTCTGACCAGGCACCGGCAAACTGCACCGACCATGGCGCTGCGATCTGGTATTCGATTCCCGCCTCGATACCGGCATGATGCGTAGCGCCAGCGTTACGCGGCTCGGACAGGCCCGGCGCAATGCTGTAGCTGACAATTTCATCCTTTCCGTCCAATTGATAGATCGTGAAATCGGTGCGCAGCCGATCAAACTGACCGCGCCAGCCCAGTTCATAATTGTTGAACACAGCCTCACGCAAATTGGGTACGCTCAAGCTGGCGTACTGACTGCCGACTTCCGGCGGGACAAAACCTTGGGAGTACTGGAGAAACAGGCTCTGTTTCGCGGTGAACTGGTAGACGAGGCCGGCACGTGGGCTCAGGTGAGAAAATTCGCGTTGCTCGTCAGCCGGACCGGTGCTGCTGCTCGGCGTCAGATGATTGTCGAACGCGTAGTGAATCTGATCTTCCCGAGCACCCAGCGTCCACAGCCAGTCTTGGCCAAAGCGACCGCGCAACTGGGCATAGAACGCGTCATTGTCGATATCGACTTGGTAATCACGGCGCTGGGTGGTCACGGTGTAACTGAGGTAACGACCATTGGCGGGGTCACGAACAATGGCCAGGTTCCATTCTTCGTATTCGTTCGGACTGCGATCGGCATAAACGCCAGCTACCAGATCGGTCAGCCATCCGTCTGTGAAGGCGTGCAGCCAATAGATATCTGTGCCCAGTGACGCAAACCGGTTGTCATTCTGGCGACCGCTGGCTGCGGCCGGATTTATCGGGCTATTGAAAATCAAATAGCTGGGCAGCTGGGCGTGCGAATTGTCGCGCCAGAACAGCGCTGCCCGCATGCTGTCTGTTGAGCTGAAGTCGTGTTGCAGGAACGCCGTGGCCCGGCTCGCGACATCGGAGCGCCAGGTAAAGCTGTTGTAGCTCTTGCCTGGACTCTGATCGTAATCCTGCTGATTCAGCGCACCCGGCATTTCGCTATAAAGATCGCTGTAGGTGCCGGTGAACCAGAGTTTGGTACGCTCCGTCAGCTGCTGGTCAACACGAAACGATGTGCTGCTCTTTTGGCCGTCGGCATGTTCCTGCCAGCCACCGTCTCGATCACTGGCGTAATGGCGCAGCGAAGCACCTCCTTGTTGCCACGCTACGCTTCCTTGCACGTCTTCGCGCAAATAGCCCTGATCATCTGCGCGCAGCCCAACCATCAGATTGTTGTTTTCGGCTGTAGCGGTCAGGAAGTTGATAGCGCCGCCAACGGCATTGCTGCCATACAGTGAAGAAGCCGGTCCCTTGAGTACTTCAATCTGGCCCGCACCAGCCAGGTTCACTTCGTTGAGGGCATTGTGGTTGAACAATCCCAGCGGCCGAATCGGAATGCCGTCCTCCATGTAGAGATAGACCGCACTGTAGGACAACGGCTGGCGAATGCTCATTGCATGTTGCTCGTTGCCCAAATCGACCCAGAACACGCCGGGGATGGTATTCAACACCTCGCCCATGCTGCGCGGCCGAAGCTCCGTCAAGTCAGTGCTGTCGACCCATCCCAGCGAGGCCGCATTGTCATGCCAGTTGCTGCCAGAGCGGGTGCCGGTCACCAGCAGACGCTGCGTATCCGCATCGTCATCGGCGTGACCCCCGCCACTTGCAAACCCGGCAATGCAAACGAGCGCGGCTGACAATCGGAAAAATGAAGTCCTTTTTTGAGTCGACACAACAGGCACCTTGTAAACATGAGCAAGGTCGCGAATTTTACGGAATTGGTTGCGCAAGCCCCTGCGGCAAAGTGTCGCGGTAGGCTATGAGGGCAAGCAGAGACGTTGGTGGCAGGCCCCCCGGGATCGCTTTTCCACTCGACCCCAACAGAGGCAATAACGAATCGAGACCACGCTTATGCGTGTGCTGTCAGAGCGGTTTCTGTACAACGAGTTGCTGAACAGGCCGTCCGTCAGAAAGCGTCTGCTCGACCGCGTGCAGGGTGGTCCAGTCAACAAAGTAACTGGCCAGTTCACCACGTTCGAGCAGAAATTGCGGCCGCCGTGGGCCTCCGAACCGTTCAGCGCCACGCAGAAAAGTTTCGTAGACAAGCACGCCGCCCGGCCGCAACCAATGCGCCAGCATGGGCAGCAACGGCCGGTGCAGATAGCGGGCGACATGAATCAAGGCAAAACCGTTGGCTGGCCACTCCGGTGGCGACAATTCCAGATCGAGACAAATGGCTTGCACCGACAGATCGGCGGCCGCTGCACTGGCAGCCAGCCGTTCCAGCGCATCGGGTTTGTAATCCACTGCCGTTACCGCATAACCCTGTTGCGCCAGAAACAACGCATCACGGCCACTGCCACAGGCGAGATCGAGCGCCAGCTTGCCAGCAGTTGCCCACGCCTGCTGCACTGCAGGCAGTTGCAGCGCCAGCGCCAATGTCGGGCTGGGTTGCCAGAGCTGTTGGGAGCAATAACCCGTTTGCCAGCGGCGATCGGCTTTCGCTTGTGCCTGCAAGAGATTGTCGAGCAGAAAGCTCGCCGCGATCGGATATTGCCAACCGGTCAGTTGCAACGCCGCGGCGTGCAGCATGTCGCGGTCGTCGGCGAGCAACTGCAGTGCCGTACCGGGTGCCGGCAATTCTTGCCGGCGCAGGATCAGATCAGCAAACGGGATATGGGTTGCGGAGGTGACATGGCCGGCCACATATGCCGCTCGGTCCCGGATGTCGAGCAGGGCAATGCCGGCATCGGGCAAGGCAGGATTTGCCGTTCCGACGGCGACGGGCGACAAATCGGAGGCCATCATGCGCGGCAATCAGGGCGGGCACATTCAGGGGGAAAAGGTCGCAAGCGCCGGCAGCATGAACCGAGTGCCGTTGATTTCCAGCACCGCCCCTTCCGGCACCACCGCCACCAGTTTCAAACCCTCCGCCACCAGTTGTCCCGGGCTGAAGCTGGTGCCATTGATCATCACGAAACTGTCCTTAGCATTGTTGGCATAGATATGGGAATTCATCGCCAGATAGGGCAGTTGCCGACGAACATCGGCCGACAGGGAGTGCACGCTCGGCACCGAACTGCGTTCGAAACTTTCGCCCGTGTTGGCAGCACTCGCCCCCGCTGCCGCCGACGAAGACTCCGTTGATTGTGTCGTCAAGCTGCCCTGAGCCGATTGGTTTGGGTTTGACTGAAGTTGGTTCGATTGATTTGCGTACGAGTTGACATTGCCAGCATCAGCGTTGCCGGCACCGGGATTTCCACTGTAGGGACTGCTGGTACCGCTGCGCTGCTGCTGGGTTTGACCGGAATACTGGGGTTGCCCGGAATACTGGGTTTGCCCGGAGTAAGGTTGCGACACACCCGACTGGCGCGACGTGCCGGTTTGCAGTGACGCCGGATCGCGCCGCTCGCGCACCACTATCGATTCCTGTACCACGGCCTGCGCCGCGGGCTGTTGCACCACGATTACCGCCGGCATGGTTGGCGCGTTGCTTGCGGCGGGTGCCGGCACGGCGGTCGCGGCGACATCTCCCGCGCGATCCGCCGCACTGCGATCAGCAAAACCAAAACGCCAGACCAATACCGCCAGCAGCACGGTGTTCAGCACAATGGCGACAACGGCCACCAACAGCCACGGCGATCGACTGCGACCATCGTCGCTGTTTTCCCATTCGACCGCGCTGGATTGCAGGCCCGGCACCGGGGTTTTCTGCTGCCGTTCCTGTTCGGATTTTCGCAAGGCATCGAGCAGATAGGACATTCAGGGCATCTCCGCGGCAGCCATGCCGAGCGTTTGCAAATGAGGAATGGTCGGGTCCGTGGCTGACAACGCGATCAGGGTTTGCACGCCAGCAACACCGTCGGGCAGCAGGCCTTTCTGGCGCTGGAATTCCCGCACTTGCTCGGCCAGCAGGGCATCGTAACGCGCGCTGGCAGCACCGACCGACTGGTTCATTGCCGCGGCCAGCGCGGTAGACAACTGGATCACCGCCGGACCACTGGCGCCTTCGGCCAGCGGTCGGCTGTAACCGCTCGGTGGCCGCCACAACAGCTGATATTCACCGGACCATAATTGCTGCAACGTATCGAGCGGCAACTCGGCTTCGCGACTGCCGAACTGAATCAGCGCGCGCTGTTCGGTGACGGCAATCAGAGTGACCCAGAACGGTCCGCGCTCACCTGCCAACAACTTCAGTGCCGCCGGCTGGTTGTACTGCATCAATGTTGGCCAATCGGCAAAACCGCTTTCACAGCGCAAGCCGGCTTGCTCGACATGGCTGCAGAAAGCGCCATCGCGTAGCGCCTGATAGTCACCCTGCCATTGCTGAAACAACGCGCGTTGGGCGGCGTCGCCACGTCGGTCCGGCTCACTCTCGCCGAGCAAAGCAGTCGCCAGCGCTTCGATGCTGGCAGTGCTGGCAGTGCTCGCATTGGGTCTGGCCGGTTCGGCGGTTGTGGGGCTTGCGGCCGGCTCAGTCGCTGGCTGATTCACCGCAGATGTTGCCACCGCAGCGGTATTGGCCACTTCCGCGTTTGGCCAGAACAACGCCGTCGCCACCGCAGAGCCCAGCAGCAGACTGCCTGCGGCGAGCCAGGGCCAGATGGGTTGACGCCGGCTGGCGAGCCTTGCATAGGCCAGATCACCAAGCACTTCCCGTGCGGCCTGCTTGAGCATGGCTTCGTCGATGCGATCTTTTTCCCGAGCATAGCCACCGAGCAACGCCCGTTCGGAAATGGTGTTGATGAGGCGTGGAATGCCGCCGGAAAAATAATGCAGCGCACGCAAGGCATTGCCGGTGAAAGGCGAATGGGCAACACCGGCCACCTGCAATCGGTGCAACACATAAGCACCCGTTTCATTGAGCGACAGCGGCAGCAGGTGGTAGCGGGCCGTGATGCGCTGGGCCAGCTGACGCAACTCGGGCTGTGCCAGCCGCTCCAGCAATTCCGGCTGGCCGATCAGAATGATCTGCAGCAGTTTCTTTTCGTTGGTTTCGAGATTGGTCAGCAGCCGGACCTGTTCCATCGCTTCCAGCGACAGGTGCTGGGCTTCATCAATCATCAACACGGTATTGAGACCGCGGCGGTGGTTTTCCAGCAGCCGCTCGGCAATCACATCGGTCAGCGCTTTCAGGCTGGTTTTGGCATCCGGCGGCGCAATGCGCAGCTCATCCAGAATGGTCTGCAGCAATTCGACCGGCGACAAGCGCGGGTTCAGCACATAGGCCAGCCGGACATTTTCCGGCAACTGTTCCAGCAGACACCGGCAGAGCGTGGTCTTGCCGGTGCCGACCTCACCGGTCAGCAGGATGAAGCCGCCGCCCACGCCAACGCCATACAACAGATGCGCAAGCGCCTCCCGATGGCGGCCGCTCAAATACAAAAAGCGCGGGTCCGGCGCAATCGAAAACGGGCTTTCGGTGAGTCCGTAGTGGCCTTGGTACATCGCTGGGATCATTCAAGTGCTGACTTTGGGGGTTCATGATACCCGTCGGCCGTCGGCAACGAGTAGAATGACGGCATGAAGATTTATCTCGTCGGCGGCGCGGTCCGCGACCAGCTGCTCGGCCGTCCGGTCACCGAGCGCGACTATGTCGTGGTCGGGGCGACCCCAGCAGACCTGCTGAGTCAGGGCTATCAGCCCGTTGGCCGTGATTTTCCGGTCTTTCTGCATCCGCAGACCCGGGCCGAATACGCCCTGGCCCGAACCGAGCGCAAGGCCGGGCATGGTTATCGCGGCTTTGCCGTGCATGCCGCGCCTGATGTCACGCTGGAAGCCGATCTGCAGCGCCGTGACCTGACCATCAACGCGATGGCGCAGGATGACGATGGCAATCTCTACGATCCCTACGGCGGTCGCGCCGATCTCGAACACAAACTGCTGCGGCACATTTCCCCGGCCTTTGCCGACGATCCGTTGCGGGTGTTGCGGGTAGCCCGTTTTGCCGCCCGCTACGCGCCATATGGCTTTACCGTGGCAGCAGAAACGCTGACACTGATGCAGCAAATGGTGGCCAGTGGCGAGCTTGATCACCTGACCCCGGAACGGGTCTGGCAGGAAACGGCCAAAGCGCTGAGTGAAGAACGACCCGGCGTTTACATTGAAACACTGCGCGCCTGTGGCGCCCTGAAAGTGATTTTTCCCGAGCTCGATCAGCTCTGGGGCGTACCCAATCCGGCCCAGTGGCACCCGGAGATCGATACCGGTGTGCATACCTTGATGGTGCTCGATGTCGCCTGCCGGATCAGTACGAGTGTGCGAGTCCGGTTTGCCGCACTGGTACATGATCTTGGCAAGGGCGTGACGCCTTCCCAGTTCTGGCCGAGTCACCGCGGCCATGAAGAAGCGGGTGTACCGCTCATCAACGCCTTGGCGGATCGGCTGAAACTGCCGAATGATTTTCGTGAATTGGCGGTGTTGACCTCCCGTTTTCATCTACACTTCCACCGCGGCTTTCAGTTGCGCCCCGGCACCGTGCTGAAGGTACTGATGCAAAGCGATGCCCTGCGCCGACCGGAACGCTTTCAGGAATTGCTTTACGCCTGCGAAGCCGATTACCGCGGCCGTGAAGGCTGGCTCGAACGAGCCTACCCGCAACGGGCTTATTGGCAACATGCGCTGGATGCCGTCCGCGCAGTGCCCGTACAACCCCTGCTCGATCAGGGACTGCAAGGCCAGCGACTGGCCGACCACCTCAGTGAACACCGCGCCCAAGCGGTAGCCGATTTACGCGCCAGATTGGCGCATGACAGTAGCGAGCTGGCCTGATGCCGTTACACCGTGAAGCCGCCTCAGCAGAGGCCCGCTTCACGTTTAACCAGAAACACCTTGATTCAGCAACAGCGGGAATCAGCAACACCTGGACGTGCTGCAACGGAACCTGTGCCAGACACACACGTTGCACCTGAATCTGTAACCGAGCCGCCTCTTGCCCTCCGCGCAACCGGCCGCTGCACCGAGATGACTTGACGACACATTCCGCATGGCGGTCACCACGCAAGCACTTGCCCCGGCACCTGATCGCAGGTGTTTTGCCATGCATGTGGCTGGCCGGCGACGCCGTTGTTCGCAACCCACACGGTTCTGAATCTGTTGTTCTGAATCTGTTGTTCTGAATCTGTTGTTCTGAATCTGTTGTTACGACTCTGTCGTCTCGGATTTGTGTTTACGAATGTGAAGTGATGAATTCGAAGTGATGAATTTGTCGTTCTGAACTGGCAATACCGACACTGAAACACAGCATGGAGCTGGCATGAAACCAAGCAAACCCCGCTCATCGGGTCCGCGTCGGACCGGTGACTCTGATCGCCCGCGTCGTTTTGAACATGATGATCGGCCGCGCACCCGTTTTGACGAAGAGCGTGCCGCCCAGCGCAAAGCGCAAGCTGATGCACCGCGCAGCGATCGGCCACGGGGTGATGGCCCGCGCAGTGATCGACCGCGCTCGGACCGGCCCTATGCCGACCGCAACCCGTCCGATCGGCCACGCCGCGATGAAAGCCTGACGGTTCCCGGTGGCCGCGATCAGAATGAACGCGGCCCTAGCCGTGGTTATGGCGATCGCGATCGCAACCGTGGCGGCACCGGTACCGGTGGCGAGCGCAGCTTTCGTGATCGCAATGAGCGCGGTCCGGGTCGTGGCCCGGATCGGGGTGGTGATCGCGGTCGCGACGGCGGCTACGGCGCGGACCGTGGCGAACGCAGCTTGCGGCCACGCGGGCCCGGCAAAGACCCGTCGATACAGGTCTGGCGCCCGGAAGATGACAATGTCGGCAATCGCGACCCGGGTGCTGGCAACGATCGCGGCACCCGCGGCCGTGATGGTGGCGACCGCCCGCGCAGTGATCGCCCCCGCGATGACCGGCCACGCAGTGATCGGCCGCGTGATGATCGGCCGAGAGAGGATCGGCCAAGAGATGATCGGCCGAGAACCGATCGCCCGCGTCGTGATTTCGATCGGCCCCGCAACGAATCAGCCAACACGTTTGATCGGCCACGGCGCGAATTCGCCGACCGTGATGCACCACGCCGGCCGCGCTTTGATGCCGATGAAGCGGTGCAGGACGAAGCGCTCGACACAGCGGCCCCGGTCAAACCGGACAATGCCCAGCGCCGCGACGAAACCCGCATTCACGGCGTCAATGCCTGCAAAGCCTTCTTTGCGGTACGGCCACAAGATCTGATCCGCGTTTACCTGACCCAGGCAAGGGCGCCGCAGTTTGCCGACGTGATGAAGCACTGCGTCAACGAGCGGCTGGCCTATCACATTATTCCTGACGACGAGCTCGCCCGTGCCGCCGAAACCGACCACCACGAAGGCGTCTGCTTTCTGGTGCGCAAGCGCACCACCCTGACGCTGGATGAGTGGCTGGCCACCGTGCCAGCGAAAGGTTCGCGGCGGGTTTTGGCGCTGGAAAACGTCGGCAACCCGCACAATCTTGGCGCCATTTTGCGCACGGCTGCGCACTTTGGCGTTGATGCTGTGCTGGTCAGCGCCGGCGCGCCGATTCACAGCGGTGCCGTTGCCCGCACCGCCGAAGGCGGCTTCGAAGCACTGACGCTGGTCGAGTATCGCGATCTGCAGGCAAGCTTCGAAAAGCTCACCGAAGCCGGCTTTACCCTGATCGCCACCAGCGGCGAAGCAGAGACCGGTTTATTTGATCAGAAGCTGCCGAAGCGCGCCGTCATCTGGTTTGGCGAAGAGCACAGCGGCCTGTCCGAATTTGTTCTGGAACACGCCAATATGGCGCTGAAAATTCCCGGCAGCGGCGCGGTCGAAAGCCTGAATGTCAGCTGTGCCGTGGCGGTGGTTTTGGCGGAATGGCTGCGCACCAGCAGCAAGTCCTGAGCACCGATATGACAGGCAGATCACGCAGCTTACGCTGCGTGATCTGCACTACGTTTTTTATCTCATGTAGGGCGGCTCACGCGCAGCGAAGCAGCCAGGCTGCAGCGCCATTTCCACGTTGAAAGTGGCCCTGCAACCGCCTTTTTTTCACATCACTTGCAACGGGAATCCGTCCTGATGTCCAGCTCCAAAAAATCTGCTGATTCGCAGCAAACCCGCTTCGCCCGCACCCGTTTTCGTCAAGCCAGCGAATTGCTCGCGAGCATTTTACCGCTCACCGATCCGGCCGACAGCCAGATGGATCGCTACTTCAAGGCACACCGCGAAATGGGCTCGCAAGACCGTGGTTTTGCCGCCGAAACGGTCTATGCCTGTCTGCGCCGGCTGCGCGAGCTGCGCGCCCTTTGCCGGGGTGCCGGGCCGTTCGAGGGGCTGCGCTTTGAGGCCGAAGCACTGGTCGCCACTTACCTCATTACGGTGGGCGGCTGGAGCATGCGCGGACTGGAAGAAACCGACTTCAAGGATCGCGCGGAAGCGCTGATCAAGGCGGTACGCAGTTTCGACAAAAGCACGCTTACGTTTGCCGAGAAATTCAATTTGCCGGACTGGCTGTGCGAACCCTTGCGCCAACAACTGGGCGATGCCGAAACCGAGAAGCTGGCCCGTGCCCTGAATGAACCGGCGCCAGTGGATCTGCGGGTCAGCACTCGCCGCATCGGCATTGACGAGCTGCAACAACAGCTCACCGAGCATGGCTTTGATTGCCAACCGATGCCGTTGTCGCCTTGGGGGCTGCGTCGCGCTCAGCGCGGGCCCCTGTTCAATACCACGCAATTCAAGGAAGGCCTGTTCGAGATGCAGGACGAAGCCAGTCAGCTGGTCGGCTGGCTGGTCAGCCCACGGCCGCGCCAAACCGTGGTGGATTTCTGCGCCGGCGCTGGCGGCAAGTCGCTGCATCTTGCCGATCTGATGAACAACAAGGGCAGCATCATCGCTTGTGATGTCGCTGCACACCGGCTTGAAAAAATGAAGCCGCGGCTGATTCGTGCCAAGCTCGATAACGTTCGCCTGTTGCCGATCAGCACGGAGAACGACGATGCCCTGCGCCCGCTTTTGGGTGAAGCCGATGCCGTGCTGGTCGACGCGCCGTGCTCCGGTGCCGGCACCCTGCGCCGCAACCCGGACATGAAATGGCGCGAGATGAACATTGCTTCATTGCATGAACAGCAACTGGCGATCCTGACCTCGGCGGCTCGGTTGGTTAAGCCGGGCGGCCGTCTGGTGTACGCGACCTGCTCGTTGCTCGCACAGGAAAATCAGGCAGTGGTTGACGAATTCCTGGCCGCAAATCCGGATTTTGTCCGCTCCGGCATTGATGGCTCCGACCATCAGGACAGTAAAATCATGGCGGCGTTCGAAACGCTCGACCCGCAGCTCGCGCAGCAATTGCGTGAACGCGGCGAGCTGGTGTTGTTGCCGCACAAGCACCACACCGATGGCTTCTTTGGCCAGCGCCTGCAACGCAAGCATTGAGTGTTACCGTTCCTTGAACCGATCCGGTCATTCCGGCTTTCGCCGGAATGACCGCCTTCTCCGACATTGTTGTAGAGATCCACACAGGTTCAGGCTGAATCACCGCATCCTGTTGCCACCTAATGGCCAACCCAATCGCGATGCTCAAAAGTCGATTGCACCTGCCATAATCAGGGCTCATCACCCTCACACTGCTACCGAATGCCCACTACCCTATCAACCGAATTCGATTGCGATTTGCTGGTCATCGGTGCCGGCATTCATGGCGCCGCGGTCGCCCGGGAAGCGGCGGCGCGCGGATGGCGCGTTCAGGTGGTGGAGCAATACGACAAACCGGCAGCGGCCACGTCCTCACGGTCCAGCAAGCTCATTCATGGTGGCCTCCGTTACCTCGAAACCGGGCAGTTCCGGCTGGTCTACGAATGCCTGCGGGAACAACGGATCTTGCTCAACACGGCCCCCCAGCTGGTGCACAAGCGGCCCTTTTTCATTCCACTGCGACCCGGCATGCGGCGACCGGGCTGGGCCATTCACGCTGGTCTGCTGCTTTACTGGCTGCTTGGCGGACAATGGCCAAAGCGGCTGGCGGCGGCGTTCGGCGAGGTTGACGGCCTGCGCCGGCAGGAGATCACGGCCGTGCTCGGCTATCAGGATGCCCAGACCGACGACGCACCATTGACCGCTGCGGTGCTGGCGAGTGCCGAACTGATGGGAGCCACGGTGCGCTATGGCGCCTCCGTCAGCGGCATGCAGTTGGAGGCCGCTGGCGCCACGGTAAACGTGCGCATGACAGACGGCCAGGGGCTGACCCTCAGGACACGGGCGGTCGCCAATTTGAGCGGGCCATGGGTCCGGGACGTGCTGGCCACGGTCAACCCGGCACTGCCGTTGCCGGCGGTCGAGCTGGTTCGCGGTAGCCATATCGTGCTGCCCGACGCCCCCCGCCAGGGCTGCTACTACCTCGAAGCCGAGGATGGCCGGGCGGTCTTTGTGATGCCCTGGCGCGGCCGACGCTTGGTCGGTACCACTGAGGCGGCCTATACCGGCGACCCGGCCGCTGCAGCGCCGACCGAACCCGAGATCGCCTACCTGTTGCGCACCCACAATCGATTCTTCAAGCCGGCATTCCAGCGTGAACAGGTGCTCGACAGCTGGTCCGGGTTGCGGGTATTGCCACAGGGCGAAGGCTCGGCATTCAAGCGACCGCGCGAATCGGTGTTGCTGACTGATCGCGCTGACGCTCCGCGGCTGCTCAGCCTCATAGGTGGCAAACTGACTTCGCATCGCGCCACGGCAACCCAGATTTGTCGCCGGCTGACCGCATCACTGCCACCGATCCGGCAGCACATCGACACCAAGCGGCAAAAATTGCCGGCAGTGGTGTTGCCCACGCACTATTCGCTATAACGTTGCCAGCATTGTCTGGTGCATAAACCGCGCCGATTCCGGAGTACATGATGAGCAGTCCGTTCTTTGCCTACCTTGCCCGCCTGCGTTTTATCGAACGCTGGGGCCTCAAGCGCAATGCCGTGCGGGAAAACGTCATGGAGCATTCGTATGAGGTGGCCATCATTGCGCATGCGCTGGCCAGCATCCGCAATGAACAGTTCGGCGGCACGCTGAACGCGGACCAGATTGCAGTGGCGGCACTGTTTCATGACGCCAGCGAGGTGTTCACCGGCGATTTGCCATCGCCAGTCAAGTATCACTCGCCGGCCATTCGCGATGCTTACAAAGCCATCGAAGCCCAGGCGCAGGCGGATCTGGTCAGCATGCTGCCGGCTGGTTTGCAGCAACGCTACCGATCACTGTTGGTGGACGCCGCCGTGCCGGCCGCTCATCACGAGATCATCAAGGCGGCCGACACCATTGCCGCCTGCCTCAAGTGCCGCACTGAGTTGCTGGCCGGCAATGGCGAGTTCAAGGTCGCCGCCGCCGATATCGAAGCGCGACTGGCCGCACTCAAGCTGCCCGAAGTGGATTACTTCATGCGGGAGTTTGCGCCGGCATTTGAACTGACCCTGGACGAGATTTGCCTGTCCAAGCCAAGCTGAGTGGGGCGCGCACGCGCTCCCCTCATTGGTTGCAGTGACCGGCAGGTTCTTCTGCCGCTTGCGGTTTGCGCGCCCCGCCCATATACCTTCCTGCCTATACACCTTCCCGCACGGATGCTCGACGCGAAGCAGCGTCGCGCAACCGCGACATACTCTCGCCCCGCCCTCGACACGTCCTCTCGTCTGGCGATTCAACACAAAGCGAAAGCACCGGTCATCGAAAGCCGACCGTCATCGCATGGCCTGTCAGCGTCGCCGAATTCGCCGCAAATGGTTGCCCGCCCCTTCCGTGCTGGCTCGATGATTCACCGTAATCGGCCGCAAAGGCACTGCCCGCGCGCGTGACTTTCGGCAACACGCCAATGTTCTGATCCACAGGCAAACTCACGCCACGGAACACGCTCGCTGCGCGGCGCTGCACGTCAGCAGGGGTTCGGCAAGGCAAAGCGCTGACCAAGCCCGGGACGAACGGTGGTTGGACCGAAATGGCAAACGGACAGCAAGCATGGATGAGGTGTGGCCAAGCGGCGTTATCGAGAAGCTAGCGCAAGGGACCCAACCACGAAACCCAACGCGATATTGCGGACAGGTCGGGCAAGGGAAACATTGATCCAAGCGGATTTTGTGCCAGCGAGACTTATGGTCGGGGGGCTTTGCGCGGAGGAGGCTTTGGTACAGGAGCTTTTGGTACAGGACGTTTTTTGGCGGGGAAACTGGCCTGCTGCGCAATGATGCACAGGGCGGGGATACCAGAACAACAACTTCTGCAGCGGGGTGGAGAGTGGCGAGCCGCAGAGCAGAACTCGATACGGCTCGCCAAAAACGCCTGTCGGCTTAGGCAGCAGCAGCGGCCTTTTTACGACGACGACGCTTCTTCGGCTTGTCAACGGCAGCCATGGTCTTGGTCTCGAACTTGGCAAATGCCTTCTCGAGACGGGCCTTGACGCGAGCCAGTTGCTTGGCCTGACGCTCTTTCATCTTAGCGATTTTCTTCTTGGCAGCAGCCAAGCGACGGGCACGGGCAGCAGCTTCACGCTTTGCTGCACGCTCTTCGGCGCTCACTTTCGGGGCTGCTTTCTTGGCCTTGACAGCTTTCGCTTTACGCGGAGCCTTGGCCTTGGCGACTTTTGCCTTCACAACTTTCGCTTTACGCGGGGCTTTTGCCTTGACGGCACGAGCCGGTTTCTTTGCCTTTGCTTTGGTAGCTTTTGCCATTTTTGCTTTCTCCAGTCAGGTAGCGGTTAACGCTACGGCGCTGAGTATATACAAGTTTTTTTGAATGGTGAAATTTTGGGCAACCAAAATGGCAAAAAATCGCAACTTTTTTGTCCTTTGAACGACCTTTTTGGATCAAATCCGCGTTGTTGATCCGATTTGCCGCGTGTTGCGATCGATCGACGCACGGATTTTGCCCGCCTGTGCGCCCCCGGATCCGGATTCTGATCCGGTTTCCGATCCATTCCGAGATCCAATCCTGCCCCCGACGACGATCCTGCGAACCGGTTTCGCGCACCCGCATCACACCAGCAGATGGTTGGTCATGAGACCGCACATTGCGGTCAACCACGCCAACGAAAGGCAGTCGCAAGGGTGTCAGAAGTGACAAATTTGGTCAGTTCCAATGACGGTTGCGCACTGCCATTGCGCGTGACGATGGCTGTGATTGATCTGGCTGGCTCCCCACTCGTCGGCCAGCGCGCCATACTTGGCGCCGGACTGCCTGTCGTCCGACTGCGAAAGGAACCACGCCATGGAAATCAATATCGGGATCAGCAGCAACCAGCGCGAGGCCATTGCCAGCGGCTTGTCACGATTGCTCGCTGACAGCTACACGCTCTATCTGAAGACCCATAACTACCATTGGAACGTCACCGGGCCGATGTTCAACACGCTGCATCTGATGTTCGAGGGCCAGTACAACGAGCTGGCATTGGCGGTCGACCTGATCGCCGAACGCATTCGGGCACTGGGCTTCCCGG
This sequence comes from Permianibacter sp., assembly GCA_041914645.1. Taxonomy (GTDB): domain Bacteria; phylum Pseudomonadota; class Gammaproteobacteria; order Enterobacterales; family Permianibacteraceae; genus Permianibacter. Next base: position 299,221 of record JAYSCY010000003.1, on the reverse strand, counting down.
CGCCGGGCACCTACCGCGAATTCGCCGCATTGACCCGCATTCCCGAAGACACCGACAAGCCAGATGCCAAGGAAATGATCCGGCGACTGGTGTTGGGGCAAGAACAGGTGGTCCGCACGGCACGGGAGATCTTTCCGGTGGTCGATGCAGCCAGCGATGAACCGACCGCCGATCTCCTGACCCAGCGCATGAACCTGCATGAAAAGAACGCCTGGATGCTGCGCGCCCTGCTGGAGTAATCGGCAGCCGGAACTTGATTGGATAGTCGCATGGCGTTCTTTCGCTTTAGCCCCGGAGGGGTCAGGGCACAGGGATGTGCCCTGACAAAAAAATGCCTGGATGCTGCGGGCGTTGCTGGAGTAATGGTCGGTTGGCGGAACCGCTTCGGCCGACTGCTAGAAAGCCGACTCACCGCACCACAAAACAAAACGGGGCCGATTGGCCCCGTTTGCTGTGCGGTGGAAATGCCCATTCAAACGGCAGTGGACCAATCCACCCAGCCGAACCATGCCGTCGCCAGGATCAGCACGCCGAACCCAATCCGGTACCAAGCGAAACCGACGAAGGTATGGCTGGAGACAAACCGTATCAGCGCCCGAACGGCGACAATGGCGCTGAGGAATGCCGCGATGAACCCCACCGCAAGCATCGGAATGTCGCTGGCATCGAACAATGCCCGGCTCTTCCAGCTGTCATAAACGGTGGCACCGAAGATGGTTGGCATGGCCAGAAAGAACGAGAACTCGGTAGCCGCCTTGCGCGAGAAACCGAACAACAACCCACCGATGATGGTGGCCCCCGAACGCGAGGTGCCGGGAATCAGTGCAAGGCACTGGGCACAACCCACCTTGAACGCATCCATCAGGCTCATGTCATCTACCTCCTGCACCCGGACCACGTGTTCACGTTTTTCCGCCCACAAGATCAGGATGCCGCCGACGATGAAGGCCGCGGCGACAGTCAGTGGATTGAACAAGTAGGCCTTGATGTAGCTGGCGAAGATCAGTGCCAGGATCACGGCCGGCAGGAAAGCGACCAGCAGATTGACGGTGAAACGCTGCGCCGATGGCTCACTGAACAACCCGGTGACAACCGTGCCAATCCGGCGCCGGTATTCAAAGCAGACGGCCAGTATGGCGCCCGATTGGATGACGATATTGAAGACCTTGGCTTTCTCCCCATTGAAGCCAATCAGGGCACCGGACACGATCAGATGGCCGGTGCTCGACACCGGCAGAAATTCGGTCAGCCCTTCGACGATGCCCTGAATCAGGGCCTGTACCAACAACCACCATTCCATTTTCTTGCATTCCTTTTGGGAGTGAATTTGTTAGAGCGGGAAGCGCTCTCATGCGACCAGCACCCGGTTGATGGAGCCGATCGCGGATTGCGGCACGACGCCAGCCTGCCGGTCTGGAAGCCATCTCAAAAATGAGTCGGGCGATCGCGAGGGGCGCGCGGAGGAGCGCAAGAACCGGAGTTTACACGTAGTAAATGAGGATTGTTCGCCACATCCCTGTGGCTCACCCCACCGGGGCTTGCGCTCAAATTCGCTCCTGCGAATTTGTCTGAGTACCGCATGCGCGCCGCTTGCCGAGCTCCGGACATCTTTGAACTGGCTTCTACTTCAGCAGCGCATAAATGACCATCAGCACACCTAACTGGGCAAACGCCAGAATCCAGAAATAGACGCTGAAACCGACAATGCGCAGGTGAATGTTGTCGAGCATCTTGGTCCGCTTGGCCCAATACCAGCCAAATACCGTACTGGTGATGGTGACGCCAATCAGCCATGGCACCCAGTCCACCCGGGCCGCGTTGGCCCAGGCATCCGATGGCGTCACCAGCAGCAACAGAACGAGCAATACCGCCGGCATCAGAGTCGCTCCCTCATGTCGTACAGGGCAAATCCCGAAAGCGGATCATGCATGCCTTTGCCAAGCGCGATCACTTTGAACAGTTCGCCCATTTCATGCGGCATCAGCAGCCGTTTCAGTTCCTGCGCGGCAATCAACTGGGCCTGTTCATCCGTGTCTTGCATGGCCAATTCCAGGATCCCGAGTGACTGCAGAAAACCGGCTTGATGGCAGTAGCCGAGCACGTCCATTCCAGCCGCCTGGGCCTGCTCGGCGACGGCGGTGAAATCGACATGGGCGGTAACATCCTGCAGGCCGGGCAGCACCAGCGGATCCGGATGGGAGTGATGCCGGTAATGACACATCAGGGTGCCGCGACTACGGTCGGGGTGGTAGAACTCGTGGCGCGGAAAACCGTAATCGACCAGCAGCACGACACCGCGCTGCAGCATGCGGCCGATGCTTTGCAGCCAGCCCGCCTGCAAGGGATGGAATTCCGACAGATAGTCGTCCGGCCAATCGGTTTTGAGCGCTGGCGGCAACGCCGCAAACCAGTCTTGCAGCGCCGCATTGGCTGGCAGCTCGGCCCAGGTGAAATCACCGTTTTCCGTCACGGCCACTGCCATCTCGCTGAGTGCATTGGCGTGCTTTCGCCAGAGCGTGACGGGCATGGCATCGAGCACTTCGTTGGCCAGCACGACTCCGCTGAACTGTGCCGGCAGCGCCTCAAGCCAAACCACCCGGCTTGCCAGATCGGCCGGCAAATCCGCCAAGGTTTCTTGCTGGCGCTGACGTAGGTCGGCAGAGACTTCCACGATCAAATACCGGTTCGGCAGCAGGCCCAATCTGGCCAGTTCAAGCAGGATGTCACGCGCCATGACCCCGCGGCCGGCGCCAAATTCCAGCAGTTCACCACCGCTGATGCTCTGCAGCACGTCGGCACATTGGCGGGCCAGGCAGTGGCTGAACAGCGGCGAAATTTCCGGCGCTGTCACAAAATCACCGCCGGCGCCGAGCTTGGTGGCGCCGGCGCTGTAGTAACCCAGGCCGGGGGCATAAAGCAGATCAGCCATGAACGCCGAGAACGGCAGCGGTGCGGTTTTCATCTGGCTGGCGAGATGTGCCTGCAGCCGCTCGCTGTGGGCAATTGCCTCGGCCGGTGGCACTGGCAAGCGCGGGTTCAGTCGATGCAGCTGGTGTTGCAGGCGTTCGGTATGTGACATCTGGTTGGTGGTCGCTGCGTCATGGTGAGAGTGGTGGCGGGACGCGGCATTTTACGTTTCCACGCTGTTGCCTGCACACATAGTTGTCGGCGGCACGCATTACCGCAAGTCGACGGCGCGCGCATCGCGCTTGCTGGTCGGCAATCGAACCCGGACAATGGCGCGCCATGCCAGAACAAGCCACCCGCATTACCGTGTCCACACGCCCTTCATTGCTGCGCCGGCTTTGGCGCGGCCTGCTCTGGTTCGTCTCCGGTTTTATTGTCTTCTCGATCTTGTTGGTGCTGTTGTTCCGCTTTGTGCCGGTGCCCTATTCGGGCGTCATGCTGGAACGGCAACTGTCGGTCTGGTGGCAGGACGATGCCAACTATCGGGCACGCAAGAAGTGGGTGTCCTACGAGCAGATCGCCGCGGTCGCGCCGCTGGCTACCATCGCCGGTGAAGATCAGAAATTCCCCGATCACTACGGCTTTGATATCGAGCAAATGGAAAAGGCCTGGTCGGCACATCAGCGTGGCAAACGCCTGCGCGGTGCCAGCACCATCAGCCAGCAAGTCGCCAAAAATCTGTTCCTGTGGTCGGGGCGCAGCTACGTCCGCAAGGGACTCGAAGTCTGGTTCACGCTGCTGATCGAGACGCTCTGGTCAAAGCAGCGCATTCTTGAAGTGCATTTGAATATCGTCGAGTACGGCAAAGGACTGTATGGCATTGAAGCCGCCAGCCGCGTCTATTTCGGTCGCTCGGCAGCAAAGCTCAGTTGGTCGCAGGCAGCACTGCTGGCCGCGGTGTTGCCCAATCCGCACCGATTCAAAGTCGACAAGCCATCGGCCTATGTTTACCGCCGGCAAGCTTGGATCCTGGATCAGATGCGCGGACTCGGCGGCACGGAATACCTGAAATCGATGCCGTGATCGACTCGCCAGCGGGCGTGTGATTGGCGGTGCAATACCTATATATAGGAAGAGAAAGCCGCACTTCCCGCCCCGCGCGCTCTTCCTATATATATAAAGGAAGAGAATTGGAGCCGATCATGGACGTTCTGATCTACAGCAGCGAAGCCTTCGAACAGCCATTTCTGGATGCCGCCGCATCTGCACATGGGCATCAGTGCCGGCATCTCACGGTCAGTTTATCTCCCGCCACAGCTGCAATGGCACACGGTATGCCGGTAGTCAGTGTGTTCGTCAACGACACGGCATCTGCACCGGTACTACAGCAGTTGGTGGCAGGGGGCACCCGCTTGTTGGCGCTGCGCTGTGCCGGTTTCAACCATGTTGATCTGGTGGCAGCAAAGGCCCTGAAACTCGCGGTTGCACGGGTCCCGGCGTACTCGCCATACGCAGTTGCCGAGCACACAGTAGGCCTCATCCTGACGCTCAATCGCAAACTGCACCGGGCCTATTCCCGGGTCCGCGAGCAGAATTTTTCGCTCAATGGCCTGCTCGGTTTCGACCTGCATGGCAAGACCATCGGCATCATCGGTACCGGCCAGATCGGCAGTGTGTTCGCCCGGATCATGACCGGCTTTGGCTGCCGGATTCTTGCCTGCGATCCGGTTCAGAATGCCGACTGCCTTGCCATCGGCGTGCGCTATGTGACGCTGTCCGAGCTGCTGCGCGAGAGCGATATTGTCAGCCTGCATTGCCCGTTGACCAACGACACCCAGCACCTGATCAATGACCAGACATTGGCGCAGATGCGGCCCGGCGCGATGCTGATCAACACCAGTCGCGGCGCCCTGATTGCCAGCAAAGCGGTGATCCGCGCCATCAAATCCGGCCAGCTTGGCGCACTTGGGCTGGATGTCTATGAGGAAGAGGCCGGGCTGTTTTTTGCCGACCATTCCGGCGATATCCTGACCGATGACGTGCTGGCGCGATTGATGACATTTCCCAATGTTTTCATTACCGGTCATCAGGGATTCTTCACCCGCGAGGCACTGCAGAACATTGCCAATACCACCATGGAAAACGTCTCGGCATTTGCCGCCGGAACACCTAACGGCAACTGGCTGAGCTGATCCGGACAGCGTTGTGATCAGTAAAATCTCCGGCGGACTGATGCAATAGTTAATGCGTACACTGCCGAGAAAATGGTGAGATTGAACGCGCGGCCAGCAGGAAAAAACCGCTGAATTTTGCTGAAACTCAGTCGCTCGCGAGGCTTTTCTGGCTGAGAAATTCGCGGTCAAACTCGCTCCTGCGGCAGCTGTTGAGCCACGTTGCAATGCCGCCTGTCGTGAACGGTGATCACCACCAAACCTGACCCGCTGGCGATTGACCTGAAGGGAACAAAACCGAGGACGCATCATGCAAGACGCCATTCTGATCACCGGTGCCGGTCGCCGGGTTGGCCACGCACTGGCACTCCACTTGCGCGCGCAGGGCCACACGGTTATCGGCCATTATCACCATGACAATCCGGCACTGGCCGAGCTGCGTCAGGCTGGCATCGTGCTGGTCCCGGCCGACTTTGCCGATGAAACCAGCGTGCGTGAACTGGTTGCCCAAGTGAAAGTGCAAACCCGCTCGCTGCGCGCCATCATCCACAACGCCTCCGCGTTTGCCTTGACCGCAACCGGTCTCGATGATGCGCTGGCCCAAGCCGATCTGTTCTATCAGCTGCATGTGCGCAGCCCCTATCTGATCACCCGCGAACTGACTGCGCTGCTGCAAGCCGGCACAGCGCCCCACACCGACATCGTCCACATCACCGATATCTACGCCGACAAGCCAAATCCGCGCTTCGACCTGTATTGCGCCAGCAAGGCTGCCGCCCAGAATCTGGCATTGAGCATGGCCCAATCGCTGGCGCCAAAGCTGAAGGTCAACGTGATTCAGCCGGGTCCGATTCTGTTCAAGGACTGGCATAGTGACGCCATGAAGGCACAGGTGCTCAGCGAGACTCTGCTGGGCGTCGAAGGCGGTGTTGAACCGATTTGTCTGGCCGTGTCGGCGCTGCTTGCCAACCCGTATCAGACCGGTGCCGTGATTGCCGTGGATGGTGGTCGGCGACTGGGCTAGTGGTAACCGCCGTTAGACGCGGCCGATGGAAACTGATGTTTCGGAGGGCAGTTAATGCAACGCGGAACTGCCACTCGCTAAGCCGAACCGGCGCGCTCACCAAGACAAATGATTCCGGTCGCGGCATCGCGATACACCGCAGTTGGCGCCCTGCCGAGCTCCAGATCATCCAGTTGGATCGGGGTGACCACACCGTTTGGTGTGCGCAATGGCCGCTGCTGCAAAGCGTCCAGCAGCTCCTCGGCCAACGGCCGCAGGTAGTTCTCCTTGATCATCGGTAGCTGGGTGCGACGGGCTTCGCTGATTGGCGTCAGCAGATCGATATCGGCCGGCCGATCACGGGTTTTGCGATCCGGCGCACTGCGGTCGCGGCCCAAGGCTTCTTCGATACCATTGGTCGCGGCCTTCAATGCCTCGGGCGACAAGCCGGTGGTCACCAGCACCACCAGATTCAGAAAATCGTGCTCCGAATGCATGCCCTCGGGTGCGGTTCGGACCACCCGGCTCAAATACAGTTGCGGTGAAATCGCCAGCAGTGCTTTCAGCACCGCCGGCACGTTTCGCTCCGGCGCGACATTGCTGCCGATGCCCAGAAGGTAGCCACTTGGCACTTACCGGCTCCGCTCGATCACCACCCCAATGCGGGGCACCTGCGGGAAGATGAACACCTTGGCCAGATCCACCGTGACGGTCTGCACCTTGCTGAATTCGGCCAGAATCGTCTGGGCAAACCGCTCGGCCAAGGTCTCGATGAGCTGCACGGGACGACCCGGCCCACACTCAGCCGCCAGGGCTTGCACCCTGGCCAGCACCGCGCCGTAGTCGAGCGCATCGGCCAGCCGGTCACTCGCAGCAGCCGGTTTGGTGTCCACCTTGAGCGTCAGGCTCAGCAGCAATTTCTGGCTGATTTTCTGTTCCCAGGCATAAGCGCCGATGGTCACGGCAAGTTCGATGTCGCGCAGATAGATGGTGTCCATCGGCTTCCTGTTTGGTTTGCAGACACGGCAGATACCAACATTGTCGGGCTTCGGCGAGGCGCTGTCACGGCCGAGCGATGGCAACCGAGTTATCACTGGGGAGCGGTCTCGGGTGAGCGGCATTGGTAGCGGCATTGGTAACTGGTCGCACTGGCCCCGACGACAAGCGCCGGTATACTGCCGAGCTTGTTTCGCGTGCCCGTTCGAGGGAATCAGATTTTCGATTCACCCGGCCGATTCACCCTCTCCCCAGCCCTCTCCCGTCAAGGGAGAGGGGACTGCTGAACCCTTCACCCCTCGCGGGTGAAGGGCAGGGATGAGGGGGAACCTGCAGCGCGCTCACTCTGCACTGAAGACAGCCCAACACGCCATGACCACCACGCTGCTGATCAACCTTACCTTCGTCCTGCTCGCCTACCTTGCCGGCTCCGTTTCCGCCGCCATCATCACCTGCCGCCTGCTTGGCCTGCCCGACCCACGCTCACAGGGTTCGCGCAACCCCGGCGCCACCAATGTGCTGCGCATCGGCGGCAAAAAGGCGGCTTTGATCACCCTGGCCGGCGATTCCATCAAGGGCGTGATCCCGGTTTTGCTGGCGCAGCTGTTCGGCGTTGAAGGGCTCTGGCTCGCCGCCGTTGCACTGGCCGCGTTCCTCGGTCACCTGTTCCCTATCTTCTTCGGCTTTGAAGGTGGCAAAGGCGTCGCTACCGGGTTTGGCGTGGTATTCGCGCTCGAATGGCGGCTCGGCTTGTGCTTGATTGCCATCTGGGTGCTGATGGCCGCGCTGTTCCGCTACTCGTCACTCGCTGCACTGACTGCGTTTGCCGCCGCACCCGTCATCGCCTGGTTCCTGTGGCCCGCCTACACCTGGCCGCTCGCGATACTCGGCGCACTGCTGATCTGGCGGCATCAGGAAAATATCAAGAAGCTGCGGAGTGGGCAGGAAAGTAGGATTGGGGCGAAGAAAGCGACCCAAGGGTAAATAATATAGTGGGCGAGATTTAGCTCGCCCCTTTTTTGTCTACTGCATTAACAGTGCAGTAATCAGCCTATTTGTTGGAACATAAACAATCGTAAATTTCTTCAAAGCGCTCTTCTTGGCCGTAACCAACCGAGCATACATGCGCCCATCTTGCGGCAAGATTGAACCCAGCGCGATTCCCTTCGCCTCTCGTATTAGACCTACAAACAAGAAATGTATTTCCGTCCTTGTAAGTTCCGGACGCTACAGGCTTCAGATCCTTCTCGTTACAAACTTGCCAACACCATTTTCCCCTCGTACTTACCCACTGCGCATTGATTTCGGTTGACTCCGCCCCAATCGTCGCTGAGCCATTTCCTTCTGTCAATTTAACAGTGTCAGCTGGAAGATCACTCGAAATATGCATTTGATTTTGTTGCACCACGCATGAGACAAGAACCATCATAGAAGGTATAAAACAAAGTTTGGCAGCTGCCAACAGATTTTCTCTGTTCATAGAATGCTCCACGCTTGTCACTTCGTTAATAGGATTACTGCCATTTAGGATCCGTCGGATGGGTAGCGCGAAAGCGAAACCCATCCCTTCAAGATTAAACAGCAATGTCGATGGGTTTCGGCGCAACTCACCTCTGCCCTTCCTACAAAGTCATCACGCCGCAATCTGCTCCAGGTATTTCTTGTTTACCCACAGCGCATCACTCGGGTCGATTTTGACCCAGCCATCCTGCTCGGCATAAACACCGACGATAACTGCCGGTGCCAGTGATTTGATCTTCTTGCCGGCCGCGGCCGGTTTGTCGCGCACATTCAGCGATTCGGTGTTGGCGACACGGCCCCGCCAGATTGGCGCTTTCGCGGTTGCAGGCGTCGGCGCAACGGCGTTCATTGCCGCCCGCACCAGCGGAATGAAATTCTGCTCGGCATCCGCCACTTTGTTGCCACCAAAAAAAGCGGTACCGGGACAGCTCTTGGTGCTGCCGGCGCCGTTCTGGCGTTTGCCGGAATCCAGATCGTACCAATGGTGATAGACGATGTGATCGGTATCGGCTGGCAGGTTGAACTTGCGGCACAGCAGCGCATTGACCGACACAATGAAGCGACGATGCACGTCGTTCATTGTGTCGCCACCCTTGTCGAAATTGCCGACGTGTTCGAGGCAGATACCAGTGGAGTTGGCGCCCTTGATGCCCGCCGGGATGGTTTCCAGCGACCGGCCGGTCATGATGGTGCCATCGGGAAACGTGGTGAAGGTCTGGGCGATCGCATCGAAACCGCGTTCACGGTGTGAAGCCTCCATACCGGCCTGCATGGCGAAGTGATTATCGCCTTTGAAAGTGCCGTAGTTGGGCATAAACGTATGGTGATTCTGGACGATGGTGATTTGGCGACTGACCGTTTGCTTGGCAAGCCAGTCGATAAAACCCGCTTCGTCAAACAGGATGAACTTGCCTTGTTTCCGTTCCATGGTGTTGCTCCTTTTGCGTATTGTCATGCCCGCACAGGCGGAATGACGAGGTGAATTAATTTGGCGAGGCAATCAACTCTTCAATAACACCGCACAACTGAATGCCGGTTTGCTCACCCAGTTTGCGATAGCATTCCCACTGCACTTCGTCGAAAAACTGATCCATCGTGGTTTGTTGCGGAAATTCCGGGTTCTCGCTGCGGTAGTGCTGGACATCGACCGCCTCGTCGCCGCACATCGCCGGCTTGACGTAGAGAATCCAGATATCCGGGTCGCGCAAGTGTTCGCCGTTGTCGCTGAACCAGCCACCTGCAAGCACTGCACGACCACCGTTTTTTCGTAAGCCGTCTTTCCATTCACCGCGCAGGCCGGCAAGCGAAACGAGTTGCGGGCTTTCGCTGAAACGGGCCTTGCGTTCAAAGTCATCAAAGGCGCGGATCTCGCAACCAAAATCCATTCTTGCCTTGTGCACCAGATTGCCGAACCCCTGATACTGGTAGTCCGGATCACATTCGGCATCGAGAATCACGATGGCGGGCACCCGCCGGCGGATCAACTCATATGCCCCCATGTTTTCAAAATGGCCACCGTCGCTGAGGTACCAGTACGGCGCACTGGTGCCACGAAAAAAGCCAAACAATTCCTGCACCATGTAGCGGTACAAACGTGGGCAGTAGTAACTCCAAAACGGCAGTTTGCGGGTACGCCACCAGTAGCCGAGCCGAACATTGGCGACCGCGCAAACGACGCTGCTCCACCAGTTGGTCAGTGAACCCAGGCCAGTGGAAAATGCGGCTCCGGAAATGCCGACCCAGCGCCCAACCGTCAGTTCTTCATGGCCGCCGCAATCGGTAAACAGTTTCCGGCCTTCGATTGTCTCGCCGGGATGTGTCGGCTTTTCCGTCGGCAGTATCGGACCGTAGGGCGTCCAGTCGTTGTTCTGCCGGAGCAGGTGGTGACGGGCGCCAACGCTGAACAGCCAATGCGACACCGCCAGATTGACGCCTTTGCGGTCACTGCGCCAGAGCTTGGAGTCAGGTTCAACGGTTTCATTGATGGTGCAATTGATGACATGCAGCGGGCCGCCGGCGAGATCCGGTTGGTAGTCTTTCAGTGGTGTGTCGCCGGGGATGGCGCCGCCGGCGCCGCAACTGGCGGCACGAATGGCATCGCGGCTGTTGTAATTGACTGCACTGAGAAAGGTGCGCGCCAGCCGGGCGTAATAAAACGGGTGCAGGGAAGTGGAGTTGACGAGGCTCACCCAACAGCCCAGCAAGAACAACAGCGCGAATTGCGCCAGCAGACAAAAGATATCGGGCCATTGCAAGTTGGCGTAGGACGGCCAGCGCGCATCCAACTGCAGCAACATCGCGGTAGCCAGCGTGAAACCGAGCAAGGCCAAGGCAAACAGCACCACCGCACCGGCAGCGGCTCCGGCAACGGTCAACGGCAGTTTGAATGCGGAACCGCCCTTCCCCGATGAGCCGTCGCCGATCATCATGGCCATCAAGCGCTTGCCGAACAGCAGCATGCCTTCAGCGACCACCACCGCCGCGCCGAACCAGAGCATGAATTCATCAAGGAACATTTTGCGCACGGACGGGCGCAGCAGAATGTCGGCGAGACCTTGCAACAAGCCGATGCCAAGCAACAGCACCAGCACGGTCAGCGCCCGGGCCTGCCACAGCGTCATGCAGTAGCGTCGACGCCGCAGCACTTCATCGTCGGCGATTATCATGGCGCGCCAGGGTTGGGCGATCCGCGCCTCCTCCCCACCGGCAGCAATCAATCCATAAATGTAATAGGCGACGGCAAGTAGCAGAAAGGCCGCGATCGGAATGACGGTCAGTGACCACCAGGGGCCGGCATGACGTTCAATGATGGCAAGCCAGTTGACCGGTAGGGTCGGCAGCGAGAACGTATCCGCTAGCGGATGCAGTGCCGGTGACAGCAACAGCACCAGCAAGCCGACCGTGTAGGCCAGCAGCACAAACAGCAGTTGCATCGCCAGCAAACTGCGAAGGGCGTAGGCAAACGCCAACCAGCCATCATCACGACCACCGGGCGCGAGATAACGACCATTGCGGCGCAGATGCTCTATCGGACCGCTATGCGGATCGAGCAGTTCTTTCCTGACCTCGGTATGGCTACCACAGGCCTGAAACAGGCGACCGAGAAAGCTGCCGAAATAGCCACCGCCTGAAACGGTCGATAACCAGTCGATGCGCGGTAGCAGATTCTGGGTACGACCATCACCTCCAGTGATGCCCTGAAAAAAACCCAACGCAAAGATGGCTGAACGAATACCCCCACCAGAAACGGCAACACCGAACGGCAACTGATCCGGCGCAACACCTGCAGCCGCGCGACGGGCAGCCAGCAACGCCTGTTCGCTGTCACGAATCGGCTCCGGATGGTGGTTGTCGCGATTGCTGCTGAGATTCACGGTGAAACTCCCTCTTCCCGATCCTGATCCTGATCCTGATCCCATTTAATCATGGTGCTGTCCTTGTTGCCGGGACTGGCCGGCAACCACGGTCACGATCACACTTCCGACACGACGTATCGTTGACGGCCACCAATCACGACACAGCCGGGCAACCGGCCAAGGAACATCAACACACCCGCGCGGAACCTCACGACGACACCGCGTTTGCTTCGACTGCCGGGCAAATCACGACGGGAGAATGAAACGAAAGACAAACACGCCAGGCACATGCCCCTGCAGGGTCACAACCCCGATACGGCAGGACGCTTGCCGGCGAGGTTGTCACGCAGTTGGTCCGTAGCGTAGTGCCGAACCTTGGCAAGGGCAAGCAGGCGGTATTGTCAGCGGACCACTCGGCTCGATGCGGCTGGAAAAAAAATCCCGGCACGAGCCGGGATTCTTTTTGCGTTATCGATGGCTGTTGCCAACGGTCCGGTGACCTAGTGCAGTTCGCCAAAGATGTAGTTTTGCCAGCTGACCATCCGCAGCAAGATTTTTCGCAGCAATGCCACATGGTGCGCATGCTCGGTATAGATAGCCGCGTTGCCGATGACGCCGGACGGCAGATTGTATGCCGACAGATCTTCCTCGATCTCGAGCACCACTGGCACCTTGCCGGCATTTGGCACACTTTCCACCGACAACACGGTACCGCTGGCCTGCAACTGACCTTGTGCCAAAGTCGGCAGCACCTTCTTGACCCTGGCCTTGAAGATCTTGCCTGGTACAGCGCGATAAATAATTTCGGCTTCATCGCCCGGCTTGATGCGCTGCAACGAGTTTTGCCAGAACGCCGCCACCACCGCCGTTGAATTGGCATGCACAAAAATGGCAACCGGCCGCAACGGCATCTGCACCGCCATCATACCGGGTCGCAAAATCAGCTGAGTCACGTAACCATCGGTGGGCGCCCGAACCACGGTGCTATCGAGTTTCCACTGCGACAGCTGCAGTGCGGCACGGGCTTGGGCAACCAGGGGATGCTCAACGCCCGCTGCCCCTTTCAGTTGCTCCTCCACTTCGGTCCGCTTGGATTGCGCCGCTTGCAGGGCGGCTTCGGCCGCTGCCAATTGTTCTTTGCCGGTTTCCACTTGTGCGGCGGAGAACGGTGCCGAATTCGGTCCCGCTTTCTGCATTGCTTCGACCATGCGCCGGTAATTGGCACCAATACGGTCTCGATCGGCAATTGCCTGGCGAACCTGCGCCTGAGCGGTTTCCAGCGAGGCGGTGGTGGAGCCAACCTTTTGCATCGCGCTCAGCAATTCAGCCTCGCGCTGCAACACCTCGGCCTGATACGGTCCCGGGTCGATACGAAAAATCACGTCACCGGCCTTCAGCGGTTTGTCGGCTTCCACCTCAACGGAAATCACTTGGCCACTGACTTCCGGCACCATTGGCGTGGTGGCGTAGTATTCGCGCACCAGCGTCGAGTAAGGATGGTTGTAGTTCATGACCAGCAGCATGGCGCCAATCATCACACCACCACCGAGAATGGCCGTTGGAATGGTCCACTTGTTCAGCGGCAGTTTGAAAATCTTGAAGATCGCCCAGCAGAAAGACGTGTAAATCGCGATTAGCAAAATTTCCATCGCTTATGCCTCCGGTTTGGCGGAGCCGCCAGCCAGCTGTTTGACTTGCGCTTCGAGCTCGGCGATGCGCTTCTCGAGCTGTTCGTTGGCGCCAGCACCACCAGTACCGCCGAAACCATAGCCCCGATCTTCCCGGTAGATCGTTGCCCAGATCCACAGGAACGGCCAGATCACATGCAACGTCAGCAAGCTGACCCAGCCAGCGACATGAATGGCGTCCAGATGCGGGTGGTTGCGATGCTTGGCGATTTCGTAGGGAATATCGTGAATGGCGATGATGAGATAGAACACAACAAGAAACGCAAAGATCATCAGACCCAGCGCAAAATAATCCAGAAACATGGCGCCTCCTTTGCCGGAACAGCCAAACCGGCCGTCCACTGCCGCAGGTGACCGGCAGTATTGACCAAATCACCGGCCTTGTCAGCCATTGTGCAACGAAGCGGCGTGCGTGCTGGTACGAACCCGCAATGAACGGGTTCGCGCAGAGCGGCCCGCACTGCCGAGCAGCAGCTCAACTCGCGTCGGTCGGTGCCCGCAGTTCCACCATCGGCCAGCGCGGCCGGGCGCCGATTGCCAGATCACGCCGCTCGCCGGCGAGCAAACGTTGGCAGCCGGCATAAGCGATCATCGCACCGTTGTCGCCGCAGTATTTCAGTTGCGGGTAATAGGCTTTGCCACCGCGCTTTTGCAGCAGAGCCTGCATTTTGGCGCGCAATTGCAGATTGGCGGAAACACCGCCGGCGATCACCAGCGCCTTGTATTGCGTTTGTTTCAGGGCGCGGTCGCATTTGCCGACCAGCGTATCGACCACGGCTTCTTGAAAGGCATGGGCGATATCGGCCTTGGCTTGTTCGCCCTGATCAGAGTCCTGCCAGGCCAGCAGCGCGGCGGTTTTCAAGCCGGAGAAACTGAAATCGCAATGCGGCCGATCCAGCATGGGCCGCGGAAACTTGTAAATGCCGGGCCGGCCCTGCTCGGCCAGCTTGGCGAGCCGGGCACCACCGGGGTAACCGAGGCCCATGATCTTGGCCGTCTTGTCGAACGCTTCGCCGGCCGCGTCGTCGAGCGATTCGCCGAGCAGGTGGTAGTCGCCCAGGCCCTTCACTTCCACGATCTGGGTATGGCCACCGGACACCAGCAGCGCCAGAAACGGGAAGGTCGGCCGGTCGGCTTCCAACATCGGCGCCAGCAGATGACCTTCCATATGGTGGACGCCAATGGCCGGCACCCCCCAGCCATAGGCGAGGCTGCGGCCTATCGAGGCGCCAACCAGCAGAGCGCCGATCAGACCCGGGCCTTCGGTGTAGGCGACGGCGTCCGGTTTGCTGATGCCGGCCTTGGCCAGTACCTCCCGGATCATCGGCAGGGTTTTGCGAACATGGTCGCGGGACGCCAGCTCCGGCACCACGCCGCCGAACTCGGCATGCATGGCCACCTGTGAATAGAGTGCGTCGGCCAACAGACCACGCTCGCTGTCGTAGACGGCGACACCGGTTTCATCACAGGACGATTCAATGCCAAGAACGATCATCGGAATCCAGCTAAATTATTGATTAACAATATGTTTTACACGTACTGACAGCATGGGGCGGGGCTGGCGCGCCGCAATTGCCACCTGATCCAATCGCCGCGTCGCCCCTGCTACGGGCCCCACCATCCGGCCAGTTTGGCCGGGGCTGGCCATTCTAGCGACCAGAAAGCCGGTTGATCAGGCTTTAACCAAAGATCTGTTTGCGATCGATCCGGGCCATTGGCTAGAATGTCGCCCCTTTCCGGGACCAGCCGCAAGGCCGGTTCCACCCGTGTACCCGGGTTTGCCCGAGTTAGAACTTAAGGTTTTGCAATGCCGAACGTGAAAGTCAAAGAAAACGAGCCGTTTGACGTCGCCCTGCGTCGCTTCAAGCGTTCCTGCGAAAAGGCCGGCACCCTGGCTGAAGTCCGTTCGCGTGAAGCGTACGAAAAGCCGACCACCGAGCGTAAGCGCAAGAAGGCCGCTGCCGTGAAGCGTTACGCCAAGAAGCTGTCGCGCGAATCGATCCGCAAAGAGCGTCTGTACTAAGACGAGCTTCGTTGGCTGATCGCCAGATCAGCTGATCTGGCGGGTTCTCCGGAATCCGCCCACCGGGTACACCGTGCAGTCGATCCAAGTGCCAGGCCTCGTGCCTGGCATTTTGCGTTGTGGATATTTTGCCCAGCGAATCGGCCCGGTCGCCTGCTGCCTCTTTGGCTGATGTGCTTTCCGCCGGGTGGTTGTCAGGAATGATCTGAATTAGCGTGGTGCGCCGCACCGGATGAACGGTAACCTGCCGGTCAAAATGCATGCTCAGAGAGGATTAACTCATGACCACCTTGCGTGAACGCATCACCGAAGACATGAAGACCGCGATGAAGGCGCAGGACAAAGCGCGGCTCGGCACCATCCGTTTGCTGCAATCGGCAATCAAGCAGCAGGAAGTCGACAACCGGATCACGCTCGACGACACCGCCATCCTGGCGCTGGTCGAAAAGGCCATCAAACAGCGGCGTGAATCGATCAAGCAATACGAAGCGGGTGGTCGCGCCGATCTGGTCGCTGCCGAACAAGCCGAACTGGATGTGCTGCAGGCTTACTTGCCGGAACAATTGAGCGAAGCCGACCTCGCCGCGCTGATCACCGCGACCATTGCCGAAACCGGTGCTGCCAGCATCAAGGACATGGGCAAGGTCATGAACGCGCTGAAACCGAAAGTGCAGGGTCGCTGCGACATGGGCGCACTGTCGGGCCTCATCAAGGCCAAGCTCGGCGGCTGACCTTGGCTGCCGCAGGTAGCAGGCAAGCGCGTTACCAGCGCCATTCCAGCCCCAGCCAGAGCCA
The DNA here is from genome assembly GCA_041914645.1 of Permianibacter sp. Classification (GTDB taxonomy): domain Bacteria; phylum Pseudomonadota; class Gammaproteobacteria; order Enterobacterales; family Permianibacteraceae; genus Permianibacter. The sequence continues at coordinate 282,761 of JAYSCY010000003.1, read as the reverse complement.
ACGCCCCCGCTGCGGTAAACGCCGCTCGGTGCTGCCGTCTGGCTGCGTGCCCAAACCAGCACCGGGCTCGGCAGCCAGCACCTGACTATCGGTCAGATTGTGCGCGGAAAGCTGCCAGATGAGTTTGTCATTGGCGCGATAGCGCAACGAAAAATTGATGACCTCATCGCCATTGTCGGCCGGCAACGCCTCAACACCGCCATACCACCATGCACTGACATTGGCATTCCATTGATTGCCAGACCAATTCACCGCGACATTGGCGGTGTCTTCTGCCGCAAATTGAGTGGAGGGCCAGATCGAGTCGGGCAAATCATCAATGTCCCGGTCGAGCACATGCGCCAATCCGGCTTTTACCAACAAATGTTCGTGCACCTGCCAACCGGCATCCCATTCAACTCCATTGCTGCGCGTCGTGCCGAGATTGCGCGTGGTTGTACGACCATCGGGCAACAGCACGGCACCGATAAAATCGTTGATCTCGAGCGCATACCAGGTCAGTGTGCTGGAGAACCAGCCTTGCTGAAGTTGCCACGCCGCCTCCACCGTTTGTTCCGTCATCGGCTTGACGTCGCTGTTGGCCACAAATATCGGATTGCCGCCAGCCGACAAGTCGGACACCGATGGTGCCCGATAGGCGCTGGCAATTTGTGCTTTCACTTGCTGAGCTGGCGTCAGTTGATAGCTCACGGCAAGGCGCGGACTGATCTCCTGCCATTTGTCGTTGTAACGGTCGTAACGCGCACCGGCTACCAGTGACCAGCGCGAATCCCACTTCCCTTCGTATTGCAGATAGGCACCGGCCACGTTGCGCTCGGTGTTGTCTATCAGCTGTATGGCATCGAGTGTTTGCAATCCGCCAAGATAAACCAATGAATCCGGCGAATAGTTGGTGACAAGCGGGCTGTCGAGGACCTCGGCTTGCAGCAAACTCAACCCGCCGCTCAGCCAGTGATCCGGTGCCAGCTGCCATTTGCCATCCCAATTCCCGTGCCACTCGTCGGTTTCCAGCGTGCTGCCGAAGTAATAGGGCGCTGCAGAAAAAAAGGCGTTTTGTGGCGACAAACGGGCGAGCACATCCCAGCGGCCCAGGACATAGGCAAGCGAGAGCTGCTGCTGCCAATCTGCCGCTTGAAATTGCCAGTAGGCGCGGACATGGTGCTGTTCCGTATCGGAGTAGGTGGCCGCATCACCGGGCCGTTGTGCCTGGTAGAACTGATCGCTGCTTCGCTGCTGCATGCGCAAATCGAGACCGAAATCACGGGTAACGAGCGACGCCTCAACATTCCAGCCGGCGCGCGGGTCGGTGATTTCGCTGCCATCAGCGAAACGATTGAACGCGGTCGGATAGCTGTCGCCGTCATCGCCCTGCGCTGACATCAGGTAATGCCAGTGCCAGTCAGCGCTGTCGTGTGCGCCGTGGACGCCGACATCGTAGCTACCAAACGAGCCAATATCGGCAAACAGATGATCGCCCGTTTCGCTGCCAGTAATGATGTTGATCACGGCTTGCATGGCATTGCTGCCATACAGCGCAGAGCCCGGCCCCCGGATAATTTCGATTCGTTCGACATTGCGCAGACTCAGCCAGCGATTGAACATCGTGGCGTTGCCACCCACTTCCATGGTCAGACGCTGGCCGTTGTGCAGCAGCAGGACAAAATAGCCATACGGGTCGTAGATGCCGCGTGTTTCAACCACCGTCTTGCCGCCGGTATCGGGCCCGACAAAATGGTAGCTGCGCATCCCCGGGACCAGATTCAACACTGCGTCCAGCGTGCGGACACCGAGGTTTTGCAATTCCCGGCGGGTAAACACCGACAGGGTACCGGGGCTGGCATCCTGGCTGGTTTCCCGCTTCAGGCTGGTGGTCACCCGCACTTGACGCAGGGACTCCAAATCGAGGTTGAACAAATCCTCCAGTCGGTCCTCGCTGGCGCTTGTCAGTGACGGTACGGCGAAAACGGCCGGCAGCAGCCAGCGATGCGACATGGCGGTCATTCCCTAGGTAGCCGGGATCAGTATAGATGGCTGTTGGCACCGATCCGGTCGACGCAGCTTGTCGGAAGCCCGGCCGCCAGTCATGATCAGCCCCCGTCCTCCGCAGTGTTGTCACCGAAGTCCGTGGCCGGTCGCATTCCCCAGCAGTTTGTCCAGGATTTGCTGTCCCGCGTCGACATTGTCGAGGTGGTGCAAAGCCGCGTGCCGCTGAAAAAGAAAGGCAAGGATTACTGGGCCTGTTGCCCGTTTCACGGCGAAAAAAGCCCGTCATTTTCGGTCTCGCAAAGCAAGCAGTTCTACAAATGTTTTGGCTGTGGCGTGTCTGGCAATGCGCTCGGTTTTGTCATGGCCTACGATCGCATCGAGTTCCCGGCGGCGGTGGAAACGCTGGCCGAGCGCGTCGGCATCGAGGTGCCGCGCGAGGAAGGCAGCGACCCGCAGGCCGGGCTGCGGCAAGAGCTCTACACCATATTGGCGGAAGCCAGTGGCTACTATCAGCGCAAGCTACGCGAGCCCGACGGCGCTCCGGCGGTCGAGTATCTGAAACGGCGCGGCGTGTCGGGCGAAGTCGCCAAACAATACGGCATGGGTTATTCACCGGCCGGTTGGGATGGTTTGTTGAAAGCGGTCGGCACCGGGCCACGGCAGCGCGAGCTGCTGGAACAGGCCGGCATGCTGATTCCAAAAGACGGCGGCAACGGCCACTACGATCGTTTCCGCGAACGGGTGATGTTCCCCATTCGCGATGCCCGCGGCCGGGTGATCGGTTTTGGCGGCCGGGTGCTCGACAAGGGCGAGCCCAAATACCTGAACTCACCGGAAACACCGGTGTTCCACAAGGGCAGCGAGTTGTATGGCCTGTTCGAGGCCAAGCAGCACAAGGACAGCCAGAGCCGGATGCTGCTGGTCGAAGGCTATATGGACGTGGTCGCGCTGGCCCAGTTCGGCATCCCGAACGCGGTGGCGTCATTGGGCACCGCCGCCACCGCCGCCCATTTCGAAACCCTGTTCCGTTACTGCCCGGAAGTGATCTGCTGCTTCGACGGCGACAACGCCGGCCGCGGCGCTGCCTGGCGCGCGCTCGGCCATGCCATCAGCCTGCAGCGGGAAGGCCGTCAAGTGCGCTTTCTGTTCCTGCCGGAAACTGAAGATCCGGACTCGATGGTACGCAAGGAAGGCCCGGAAGCGTTCAAGCGCCGAATGAGTGAGCAATCACTACCATTGTCGACTTATCTGTTTGAAGAACTGAGTCGCCAGACCGATATCAGCAGCCTGGACGGCAGGGCCCGCTTGGCTGCGCTGGCCAAGCCACTCATCGGCAAGGCCACCGACCCGATATTCAAGCAATTGCTGGAATTGGAACTGAACCAGCGTATCGGCCTGACTGCACCGGTCGCCGCGCCCAGCGCCAGCCCGCGACCGACCAGGGCACCGGTTCGACCGAAAGCGCTGGTCATGACGCCGATGCGGACCGTGCTCGCCCTGCTACTGCAGCAACCAACACTAATTGACGAGCTACCGGTCGCCACCGAGCGGGAACTGGCCGGTCTCAAGGGCGGCGATCTGCTGCAGCTGATGGCCAGCACCTTGCGTGAGCAGCCCGGCATCAGCACCGGCATGTTGCTTGGCCTGTTCGCTGACCACCCGCATGAAGAAACCCTGCGGCACCTGGCCGGTTGGGCCCCCGATGGTGCCGACACCGACCCGGCCATGCTGGAGGCCTTTGAAGCCGCGCGGCCAAAAGTCTTTGCCGATGCGCTGACCCGGCTGCGCCATGAAGCCGCTCAGGCCACCGCCGACCCGGCCCACCTGGAAGCCCGGGTCCGCTCCGGACTCGCCACCGCCGAAGAACGGGCCCGGTTCATGGCCGGGCTGCGGGCGGGCAAAACCTGACCACGCGGGCCGTTTTGGCTTGAATGGCGACCGCCCGGCCCCATTACATCCCGGTAACCGTTCCAGCAGGACAGGCGTCCCGGTTTTGCTCCGTTTGTGAACAAACCACAGCTGGCTAATCCCCTAAAGCGGCTACTACTCTGTATAATTACCGGCTTTTCTCGGAACACCCTCCCCCGCGCTGCGGCGCGGAACCGACTGTCGGACGGCAGCTTGGGGGGTCGGCGTTTCGCTCCGTTTTCCTTCAGCAGCAGGTCGCATCGGCATGGCATCCACTGACAACTTCGATTCCGACAACACGCAGCAATCACAGCTCAAGCTGCTGATCGCCAAGGGCAAGGAGCAGGGTTATCTCACCTACGCCGAAGTAAACGATTATCTGCCACCGGACATCATCGAGCCGGAACAGATCGACGAGATCATTCGCATCATCAACGACATGGGCATCCAGGTGTTTGAAGTCGCACCGGACGCCGACCAGTTGATCATGAGTGACACCACACCGGTCGCCGACGAAGACGTCGCCGAAGAAGCTGCCGCTGCACTTGCCAGCCTCGATGTCGAAGTCGGTCGCACCACCGACCCGGTCCGCATGTACATGCGCGAAATGGGCACCGTGGAACTGCTGACCCGCGAAGGCGAAATCGAAATCGCCAAGCGGATCGAAGAAGGTTTGCGCGAAGTTCTGACCGCGATCACCGAATACCCGGGCACCACCACCTACCTGCTCGATGAATTCGATCGCTACCTCGCTGGCGAAATCCGTCTGGCCGACATTCTGAGCGGCTTCATTGACCCGAACGCGGTCAACGAAGAGCTGCCGCAGGCCGCCAGCCATATCGGTTCGGAACTGCCGACCGAAGAACTGGAAGACGAAGACGCCGAAGCCGCCGAGGAAGAAGAAGAAGTCGACACCGGCCCGGATCCGGAAGAAGCCAAAGCCCGCTTCGTCGCGCTGCGCGAACAGCACGAAAAGGCCGTCGTCGCGCTGAAGAAATACGGCAAGAACCACAAGAGCACCAAGGCGGCGATGACCGAGCTTGGCGACCTGTTCATGCAGCTCAAGCTGGTGCCGAAACAGTTCGACCGTCTTGTGCACAAGACCCGCAAGCTGATGGACCACGTCCGCACCCAGGAGCGCTTGATCATGCGCCTGGCCTGCGACAAGTCCGGCATGCCACGCAAGACGTTCATCGCCAGCTTCCCGAGCAACGAGACCAACACCAAGTGGCTCGATGCACACCTGAAAGCCAAGAGCGAATTCCGCGACAAGCTGGAAAGCAACGCCGAAGACATCATCCGCGCCCAGAAGAAACTGGCGCAGATCGAAGAAGAAACCCATCTGGCCGTGCTCGACATCAAGGAGCTGAACCGCCGGATGTCGATCGGTGAAGCCAAGGCCCGTCGTGCCAAGAAAGAAATGGTCGAGGCCAACCTGCGTCTGGTTATCTCGATCGCCAAGAAATACACCAACCGCGGTCTGCAGTTCCTCGATTTGATTCAGGAAGGCAACATCGGCCTGATGAAGGCCGTGGACAAGTTCGAATACCGCCGTGGTTACAAGTTCTCGACCTATGCGACCTGGTGGATCCGTCAGGCCATCACCCGCTCGATCGCCGATCAGGCGCGCACCATCCGCATTCCGGTGCACATGATCGAAACCATCAACAAGCTGAACCGCATTTCGCGGCAGATGCTGCAGGAGATGGGCCGCGAGCCGACTCCGGATGAACTGGCCACCCGGATGGAAATGCCGGAAGACAAGATCCGCAAAGTGCTGAAAATCGCCAAAGAACCGATCTCGATGGAAACGCCGATCGGTGATGACGAAGATTCGCATTTGGGCGACTTCATCGAAGACACCGCCACCGAATCACCGGTTGATGTCGCGATGGCCGAAAGCTTGCGTGAAGCCACCCGCGAAGTGCTCGGCGGCCTGACCGCACGCGAGGCGAAAGTGCTGCGCATGCGCTTCGGCATCGACATGCCGACCGACCACACGCTGGAAGAAGTCGGCAAGCAATTCGACGTCACCCGCGAGCGGATCCGTCAGATCGAAGCCAAAGCCCTGCGCAAACTGCGCCACCCGTCGCGTTCGGAGCGGCTGCGCAGCTTCCTCGACGAGCAATAACCCCATAATCCGTCGTTCCCGCGGTCGGTGGCGTTCCCTACACCACTCGACACTTCCCACATCCTTGTGGGTCGAAGGCGGGAACCCAGAGACTGTTACAAGACACTGGATGCCCGCCTTCGCGGGCATGACGAGAATAAAAAGGGGCGCTTGCCAGCGCCCCTTTTTGTTGATTAACCTTGGTCTGTTGATTACCCTTCGCAGCGCTGAATCATCAGCACGCACCACACAAGCTGTTCCGCTTCACGGGCCCTTAGCTCAGTTGGTTAGAGCAAGCGACTCATAATCGCTGGGTCACTGGTTCAAGTCCAGTAGGGCCCACCACTTCACCTGCGGCTCGTGCTGAGCCGACATGGACTAATCCAGCCTGTGTGAAACACACAGGCGCTGCGCCGGGGAAACACAAAACGGTTTGTGTTTCCTTTCTCCAGCTCGCCCGGTTGGGCCCACAACTTCAGCTACCTTTTGTATTTCGTCGTTTCGGCGGCATTTCGTTTGCGCGAAATACAAGGCCAAATCATGCGTCAAGCATTCCACAACAGCATATCTCTTTGCTCCTGATTAAGGTCCGACACAAGCACTGCAGCACATGGGCTCGTTGCTGGTGGTAACGGCCAACCTCCAGACATCGTGGTGTTTACCCCCGCTGCATAAGCTTGCCAGCGCACGGACGCATGTCCTCTGCCTCTCTACTCTTGCGGCCAACCACCATTCCAGATCTCGCAATATCGCGGATCGTGGAATTCAGCAAAGCAGAGGTCAGCATGAACAAATCCCATGATCGCAACACCACCGGCGGTTTCGTCAAAAACGCCGATTCAGTCCAGAAGACCGGTTCAAACAGCACGTCGCCATTTAACAAGGATGCACCGAATCCGGATGGAAAGCAGCCAACTGATGATGGCGAAACCAAACACACCAGCAAAGAGCCGACCAAAGAGGCCTTTAGCCAAGTAACTGCAAAAGACGCCGCGATGCCGGCTGCCGGTGCCGCCAAGGGCGATGACGATGCCATGAGCCAACCTCAGCCAAAGAAGTCGACCATGGATGAACTCAAGTCGTTATGGAAGCAGCAGGTCAGTGCCGCCATGAAGACCTGGAGCAAGCTGACCGAGGATGAGCTGCAAAACATTGAAGGTCGCACCCACAAACTGATTGATCTGGTTCAGGCCCGCTATGTGATCACGCGCGAAGAATCCGACAAGCAGGTGCGCAGTTTCTTCGAGAAGTTCATGCCGTCCACGCCAAGTGCCGATGAAGTGAAGGGCAATTGGAAACAACAGGTCGGCGCTGCCAAAGCCACCTGGGGCAAGCTGACGGAAGATGAACTGTTGACCACGGAAGGTCAGGAGATGCAGCTGGCCGGCTTGGTGCAGGCGCGTTACGCAATTCAGCGTGACGAGGCCGAAAAGCAGGTCAAGAGCTTCTTTGCCAAGCACAAGTCCTGATCGCGGCCGGTTTGCCGGCCACGATTGGCTTGCGACCTTGCCCTGGCAGGGTCGCAAGTTGGTTTTTGCTCACCAGCTAGCGACTTCGGCTTGCCACGTTCCACCCTGCTGCCGCACCCCACTTCCCTGCTGATTTACCGGTGCTATGCCACACCGGCCCCTTGAATTTTCCTTTCGATTGGAGCAACACCATGTATACGCAAACCCGAAAATTACTGCTCGCTACCAGTGTCGCACTGGCAATGACCACGCTCAGCGGCACCGTCGTCGCCGAGACGCCGTCACAAGATGTATCGAACGCCCGCATGGAAACCCAGATCTGGACGACCTATGCACTCAGCCCGTATCTGCGCGCGAGTGATATCAAGGTTGCAGTCGTCAATGGCAAGGCCACCCTGACCGGCAAAGCCGATGAAGATGTCAACAAGGAGTTGGCCGAGGAAATTGCGCTGGGCGTAAACGGCATCAAGGACGTTGATAACCAAATTGTCGTGCAGGCGGACTACAAGCCGACCACCAGCGAAACCGATCGCCGATATGGTGAAGTGATAGATGACGCCACGATTACCGCAGCAGTCAAATCCAAGCTCGCCTGGAGCAAGTACACCGACAGCACAACGACCAAAGTCGAAACGCGGGCCGGTAAAGTCACCTTGAGCGGTACCACCCACAGCGCCGATGCCAAGAAACAGGCAGGCGATCTGGCGTTGAGCACGCGCGGTGTCACTGCCGTTGACAACAAGTTGATGGTTGACAGCAAGAAGAAAAAAACGGCCGACAACTCGGGCGATGAGATCTCCGACAGCTGGATTACCACCAAAGTGAAGTCAACCTTCATGTACTCCAGCAACGTGGACGGGTCCGACATCTCCGTCAGCACTACCGCCGGCGTTGTGACGCTAACCGGAAAAATGGACAGCGGCGTCGAACGGGCGCTCGCTATCGAACTGGCAAAGAATGTTCGTGGTGTCAAAAGTGTCCAGTCCAAGGCTCTGACCATCTGATAGCCCTGCATTTGGTGAGGCAACTGCCAAGCCGATTGCAGCCGAGCTCGGTAATGCGCCGCTGGCGTCTGACAAGCCAGCGGCGTTTTTCTGCCATCGGTTCGCCACCGCACCGAAGCCGAGCTGATAAGGGCTCATGTTGACCATGAGAGAGCCATGCCTGCCCCGAAACAGTGATGGCGCCATACTCGGTAAGCCGTTTTCATGTACACGCAGCGAGGCTCACCATGAACTGGAACATGATTGAAGGTAATTGGCGGTTGTACCGCAATGAATTGCAGGAACATTGGAACCGGCTAACCAACGACGGATGGGCAAGCATTGACGGCAAACGCCCGCTGCTTTCCCGGTACCTGCAGGAAAATTATGGCATCAGTCACGAGGAGGCCGAACAGCAGATTGCCCAGTTTCTGGACCAGGTAACGACCATGCCGCGCTATCACTCTGACCGGAATCACAATGAGCGTGGCCATCCTCGGCATCTGTAAATACCGCTGGCTGCCCTTTAAGGAAGTTCGAACATGTTTGCCAAAGCCACCACCCAGTCGTTCACTTCGGAGAGACCGCCATCCGTCCAGCCCAAAGACGTGTGGCGACCCGTCGAGGAGTGTACCTGCCCTCGTTGTGGTGGTGCGGCCTGCCGCGTCCGGCGGCGGACAGTTGACATACTGCTGCATCTTTTTCGCCGCGTTCATCGCTACCGCTGTCGAACGATTGGCTGCGATTGGCGCGGTAACCGGCGTACACCGGCCTCGACAGCCGTTGGCGCGGTTGGCTGGCAATGAATTCAGGCATCAGACTACTGTGGCACTCACGCAAACCCAGTGGCAACGCAGCGCTCAGGAGAGCATTCATGTTACCGATGGATGAACCGTATTCGGGTAGCGAGTACCCCGACACCGCTGACGCGAGTCTGTTGCGACGCGCATTGCTGGCAAGCCAGCGATTGGCGCGCGAGAACCAGGCCAAGGTTGATACCTTGGCCAAGATCAATCACTGCCTGTGTGAGGAGTTGTCGGAGCAGGAACGCAAACTGGCCGAAGTCCAGCAACTGGCCCATTACGACCTGTTGACGGGGCTGCCAACCCGCGCCCTGTTGCAAGATCGATTTCAACTGGCCATCGCCAATGCAGTACGCCACCGTCAACAACTCGCGGTGCTGTTTCTGGACCTGAATGACTTCAAGAAGGTCAATGACCAGCACGGTCATGTCATTGGTGACAAGCTGCTCAAGCGAGTGGCCAAGCGCCTGACCGGATCGCTGCGGGCCATCGATACCGCCTGCCGTTACGGCGGCGACGAGTTCGTGGTGTTGCTGCCGGATATTGGTACTACCACCAGCGCAACGGGTGTTCGACGCAAAATCAACCAGACCTTGGCGCTGCCCTACCATATCGAGCAAGTGCAACTGCATCTGAACGTCAGCATCGGCATCGCACTGTATCCCCTTGACGGTGAAAGTTTCGATGAACTGTTACACAAAGCTGACCAAGACATGTATCTGGACAAGGCCGGGGGGTTGCCTATCGTCATCGAAGTGGTCGCGCTCGATCCCGAAAGTGGCCTGGCCAAACCGAAGAAAAAACGGGGAAAACATCAGGAACTGGACATTGGCAACTCACCGCACCCTCGTTAGCACCCAGCGGATGGTCGTGGTCGCATTGCATGGGCGGCAAGAACGCCGCGTAACCCAGGCTCATCATTCTGAGCAAAGTGTTCGCGGAGCGACGTTGGCATGTAGTGGCAACCAATATTTTTGCCTCAGGCCTTAGTCTGCTGGACGAACCCTCAACAACAATCGAGCCTGAGTACTGCGCCGCCAATGAACCAAGCTCTTTCGCTGACCCGCTTACATATAAAAATAGTCGCCACAGTGAATTGAGAATGCTCTTTCACAATAGAAAAGATGTCTTCACACACCTCCACCTTCTCGCCAGCTGCGTCACTTTATTTCAAAAAAATAGGCTGTGAATACCGTACTTTTTCTACGTTACGACCTGTGTGTGGTATGGCGAACTGACGCGATTAGCCATACCACGCATTCTTGACGCTCCCTTTTTTAAAACATGGAATCAACATGAATACTCAGACCAATACCACCGAAACTGGCGCCCGTCCGAATGCAGGCTCAACTCGTTATTTTGGCAATGATGGTGCGCCGACCAGCTCAGCCGGAGAGTTTCGCAACTTCATTACCGACATCGAGGACATGATCAAAGCGACCACGTCATTGACTGGCGACGACCTTGCCCGTGCCAAGGCCAAACTGAGCGCTCGCATTTCCGCAGCCAAGGAATCGGTCGAGAGTATGAGTGTGGCGTTTGCTGACCGTGCCAAACAAACTGCCAAAGCGACCGATGGCTATGTTCAGGAAAATCCGTGGAAAGCCGTCGGCATTGGTGCGGCACTCGGCGTTGTGATCGGCTATCTGGTTACTCGTCGTTAATCGCGATTGTTGTGAATTGACGCTAACGAGACTTGGCGTTTGACAAGGAGCAGCTGACCATGACAGCGACAGTAGTGCCACAAAGTGACCCAACGGCTCCGGAAGCGCATACCGATTCAGCTACTTTCATCAATCCGTTGATGGTACTGCATCTGCTGCGCTCAGCGGGTGGTGGGTTACTGGCGCAGTTGGCGCTTTATGGGCAGTTGTTCAATGTCGAATGGGCATTGGAGAAGAGGCGTCTTTTCCGTACCGTTGTGACTGGCATGTTGGCATTTGCCTTACTGCTGTGCTTGCTGTCACTGGTCGTGGTGCTGGTGCTCGCACTGAGCTGGGACACTCCCTACCGTATTCCAGCCGTGATTGCGCTGGTACTGGCTACGACCAGCGCACTGGCAATCGTCTGGCGTCATTTCATGATGTTGCAGCTGCAAGGCCAACAAGCGTTCATTGCCATTCGTCAGGAGTTGGCCGACGACCTTGCATTACTGAAAGAAGCGTTGACCAAGAGCAAATCATGAGTAATGGCAACCACCCAGCGGAGGTTCCTTCGCTGATCGAGCAAAGACGGCGCTTACGTCAGCGCCTACAAAGTCAGCGCCAGCACCTTGTCGTTTTGCTGGCGCCCTCACTTACCCCGCACCGTAATCAACCTCGTAGCAGGACCATGCGATTCTTGACTCAGCAACCTGTTGCGACTGCAGGTCTTGTGGCAGTACTGGCAACCTTGGTCTTTGGCACCACGTTCGGCCGTACGTTACCAATGGCACTTGCCATCGCACGCATGCTGAGTACCGCAGCCAACGGCGTGAAGCAGCATAACAGGTCCGCTGTTCCAACTCCCGGACAACATCGAACTAATCGCTTCGCAGGAATGCATGAAGCATGGTAGCCGGGTGGTAACCGAGCCAAGTATTCCGATCTCCCGTTTGTTAATCAGTACTGCTGAAGGAAACCAATCGGATGCAAACGTTCGCCTGGACTGAAGCAGCGGCTGACACAGGCAGTTTGACCAAGGTGTGATGTCGCACAGACATTAAAACACCAGACCGCCAAACTGATACCTGCACAAAACCGGATCTGATTTGATTCACTTGTATCGACAGGAGATTGTTATGAACATGAAGAAATTGATGGCGGCGTCCCTCATGATTGGCGTCGCACTGGCCACGGTCGGCTGCGCCCACTACGGCAATGAAAAGGGCAGCAAGAACCAGAGCATGGGGGAGGTAGCCACAGACTCCTCCATTACGACCGGGGTGAAAACGGCCTTGTTGGCGGAAAAGGATGTCAACTCGCTTGATATCAGCGTCGAAACCTACAATAGCACTGTGCAGCTCTCCGGCTTTGTTGATTCGCAGTGGCAGATCGATAAAGCCGGCAAGGTGGCTGCCGGGGTCAATGGCGTCAAGCACGTCAAGAACGAGCTGGTTCGAAAATCCAATTGATGGCTGAATAGCTGCTTCGGTAACAGAATAGCCATGAGCCACTCATGTCCTGATTTGGCAGCCAGCACGGCCGACAATTTGTCGGCCGCATCCATTGCCAATGACCGCTTAGCTCCTAGGTCACTGGTCATTGATGCGACCGGATTCCTGCTCATCATGATGGCTGTGATTCTTGCCAGTATCTTGCTGGATCTGCACCACGCCTGGGTGATGCTCCATTCGTTCATTCTGCTGATGGTATGGCTGTTAAGCCAAAGCACAGTCACTCGACAGCGCAAGGTCGTCGGATAGCGAACTGCGCAGCGGATACCCCAAACGGAAACCGTCTGACCCTCCCGCCAGCTGAAAGGTGGTGGTCGCGCGCCATCTCACCTTAACCATTGTCAGGGAGAACCACATGACCACCATCCCGGAGCTAACCGACGTGCCAACCTTGCGCCGCCAGGCGCGGGAAAATATTTACCAAGGTGCCGTCACCGCTGGCTATCGCGCTGACTTGCCAACGGTGATCAAATTGCTGAATGAGGCGTTGGCTACTGAGCTCGTCTGTGTTTTGCGCTATCGGCGACATCACTACATGGCCCGTGGTCTCAATGCCAAATCAACGGCCAACGAATTTCTGATTCACTCCAACGAAGAGCTTGGGCATGCCGACCAGCTGGCCGCGCGCATTGTGCAGCTGGGCGGTGAGCCGGACTTCGCACCAACCGGGCTCGCCGAGCGCAGTCATGCAGAGTACGTTCCGGCCAGCTCGCTGGTGGAAATGATCAAGGAAAACCTGGTCGCGGAGCGCATTGGCATTGACAGCTATGGCGAGATGATCCGTTACCTCGGCACACACGATCCAACCACCAGCCAATTGCTGCGTTCAATTCTGGCAGTAGAAGAGCAGCATGCTGATGAATTGGCCGACCTGTTGGACGCGACTTCGAACCGCTGAAGCGCGCCCGACTCTACAGTCTTTGCGGCCGCTATTTTTGTAGTACAGGTCGACTCGCCAGCACTCTGACTGCTACGTGCGCGGTCGCACAGACGTGTCATGCCGTTCAGCGCAGCTTGGTTGGTAGCTGTCGGCGGTTTATCTGTTTGTGTCGAACTGTTCTCGAACAGCGACCGACACTCCGGGCACGACGTTCTTCATTGCCATGAAAAGCTCCCTAGCTCAGCCAGTGAAGATGTGCGATTTCCGGACCGACCATGCACCGGGTTGGGGGTGCATTTCATGCCAGCGAATTACAACCTGCCAATTCAGGCCGTCACAAATTCACCTATTCGTTGCCACGTCGCGAGGACTCCTATCATGAATATTACTGCCATCTTATTGATCGTTCTGGTTCTAATGGTTGTTGGCGCCATGCCGACCTGGGCACACAGCAGAGATTGGGGCTACTGGCCCAGCAGTGGCTTGGGGATATTGGCCTTTGTCCTGCTTGTGTTGATTCTGACCGGACACTTGTGACCTGCCAGTAGCCACCACATCGACGGCTTGACTGGCGCTATTTGCCAGCTCCTATCGGCAGACAGATACACCACATACCTACCATGACACGGCAATTGCAATTATGCATTTGCCGTGTTTGCCAGCCTAAACGCGCGCCGCTGCTGGCGAATTCGCCGGCAGCGCGGTCGACTGTTCGTTACCACCTGGCAACCCGATACCGTCACTGCTATCACCACAAATAGGGGGAACTCGAATGAAGGTGCGAGCCAAGAATGCTTCGGCAAGAAAGCCGGATGAAATACGCGATGCCGCCAAATCTACAACAGAAGCCGAAAATCGGACTCAGCCCGCCTCACCGAGAGCGATGGTGGCGCGCAAAAAAAAAGAACTGCCGGTGGCCGCTTTGCCAAAGACCGTTGACGCCATGGCCTTTTTGCGCGCTGGCAACCAGCGAGTTGCGGCGTTGTTTTCCACCTATGCTTGCGCCAAAACTGCCAATGAGAAGAAGCGCCTGGTGACCATGATCTGCATGGAGCTGTCCTTTCATGCGCAACTGGAGGCTGATGTTTTCTACCCTGCCATCCAGCAGGTAATTCAGGATGGCAAGTTGATTGCGAAGGCCCGTGTCGAACAAGCCAACATCAACGAACTGATGGCCCAGGTAAATGGGGTCACGCCAACCGGAGAGCTGTTTGAGGCAAAAATCAGTGTTCTTGCCGAGTATGCGCTGCATCATGCCAAGGAAGAGCAAGGCGCATTATTCAAACAGGTCAAAGCCAGCCGCCTTGATCTGATGGCGCTGGGGGCCAAACTCGCGCAGCACAAAAAGAAGCTGCTGGCAGAGCAAACTGCTGCCAGCGGCGTGGCTGCGCCAATAGCGCGCAAACCCAATGGAGCCGGCCTGGCTATACGGGCTGACGGTACGTCAGGTCCACTCAGCGGCCGGGCGAACTGAATCGGGTTAGGTCGCTCACAACCAAAAAGTGGCGGCGCGCACTCGGACGACAATCATAGCGCGGGTCTCCGCTGTAGCCGTTGTGCGGAAATCCACATCCAATCAGCGGCCGGCAAGGCAAGACAACTCAACGAATGTCAAAGAGGCCCCGCGATGGCAGCCCTCCCCGACAAACAAGCCCGGTACGCTACCGCTCGGTCTTGCCTTGAGCGAATTTGTGCGTGCTCCTGGCTCTTGCGGTCGCGCCGTCAGTACGATGTCCGGGATCAGCACGGTGGCAGATGGTCTAGTTGAGCAGATGGTCATAATCCGCAAGAACCTCGCCATAACACTCACATGACACTGCCTCGAGGCCCTTTCGATTCAGGATCTGGATTTCTCCGCGCGTGTAGATCAGCAATTCGTTCTTTTGCAGGACGCCCGCTGCAATACTCACGGCACTGCGTTGAACACCCAGCATGTCGGCAAGAAACTGATGGGTAAGGTGAAAGTGATCGGCATGGGCACGGTCGTGTGTCATCAACAACCAGCGAGCCAGGCGTGGCGCGACCGCATGAAAGTGAATGCACGCAGCGGATTGCGAGAGTTGGCAGATAAGGATGTAGATATAGTGGTGTAGCGTTCGCCGCAAGCCAGGGCTGTCACCGAGGGCCCGGCGCAACGCCGCCGCGTCAATCCGCAATGCCGTTCCCGGCCCCTGAACAACACCACGCAGCGGTGCGGCCTCTACACCGAGTGCCAACGTGGCACCCAGCATGCCTTCATTGCCGATCAAGCCCATCTCCAGTGGCTGATGCTTGCCAAGCGTTGTAACCAGCGAAACAAAGCCGCTGATCGGAAAATAGGCATGACTGAACAATTGGCCAGGCTCACACAGAATGGCACCAAAGGTCAGTTCGGTGATTTCACACTGGTCCAGCAATCGCTTTCGTTCCAGCCGAGGTAGCGACTCGAGCAATCGATTTGTACCGAGAGAATGGACAGCAACAGCCACGGCAATTTCCTGCAGCAGGGTTAGCCAGCAAGCGGGCACGGAAAAGGTTGCTGCACCCGCCCCGAGCTACCAGTGTGAGGGGTATCTGTCGGCGTGCTCTGTACGGTGACTCGCTTACGGGTTTGGCCAGCAAATGTTGCCATTGTGTGTCACGTCGCACAGAGAGGCGCCAGCTCAACGCCCATTCTCAGGCCTATCGACTGTAGCCTCCTGATGGTGCTTGTCGTACCCAATGTCATGACGGTGCTGAATGAACGGAGGGTTGCCATCAGATTTGGCCAATGGGTTCGGTGGCTCATACAGATCACATTGATGCCGGCAACGGAGCTGCCTCTGCATGGTCTGCTTCGCCACCGACACAGTCGAACCACAATTTATGACCCTCTGCGGTAGAGCTACTTCACAACTGCCACCAGAGGGTCACGCAGCTGTTGACAAGGAGTGGGGTAATGAATGTGTCTGGTTCGATCGGCAATGTCATGATGTTCGTCAAACGACTGACCGCTCCACTCCATGCAGGATTCAAGGCCGGCAGCGGGTCAACCGCTCAAGCATCCACCCGTTTTCAGACAGCATCGAGACTGGCCGAGGAAGACCTCGATTTTCTTCTTGATGCAGCGCAGGCGGGCATGGCCGAAGCCCAGGCCGCTACCATTGCTTCCAGCCGAGCCTGGGATGCAAAGACCAAGGCTTTCGCCAACAAGATGTCGATGGAGAATCTTGACAGCAACGAACGATTGGCTGCACTGGCCCGCGCGAAAGGTGTGGTGCTACCCATGCAGTTGGACATTGCTCATCAGCGTTTGCAAAACGCCCTGCAACAAGTCGACAGCAAGCAACTGGATGTAAGCTATGCGCTGGAGACCATCAAAAGCCATAAACTGTCGATCGCAATTTTCGCCGCCACGGCCAAGCACTCCCGAGACGCCGATATCCGGCATTTCGCCGCAAGAATGCTACCGCGTCTGCAACGGCATTTGGCGAGCGCAGACCAGCTCCTGAATGCAGTGACCCGTACACAGTCGTTGTCACAGCCGCAAACGTGACCCGGCACCCCGTTACGGTGCCGACGATTCACTGGCTAGTGTAGCCATTTACTGTGATGCGCCCGTATTTTGTGGCGGTGAGTTCAGCAATTTTGCCGTGGTTTTGAACACGTCTGAATGCTTGGCCAGCATGGCGGCACGATGCGCCAATACCCTTTCATCGTGCTGCAAATCCTGTGACTTGACCGGCACATAGGGCAGCAACCGTTCGGTTTCGGCCTTGACCACCGCGTAACATTCGCAGGCCAGCAGTTCGAGTTTGGCCCGATCCAGCACCGTTATCTGACCACGGCTGTATTCAATCACTCCCTTGCGTTGTAACTTGCCGGCGGCATCGGTGACACCTTCGCGACGCACCCCCAGCATATTGGCGATCAACTCCTGGGTCATGGTCAGGTGATTACTGGGCAGCCGGTCCAGCGACAGCAACAACCAGCGACAGAGCTGCTGGTCAATCGAGTGATGGCGGTTGCACACCGCCGTCTGCGCCATCTGGGTCATCAGCGATTGGGTATAGCGCAGCATCAAGACCAACAGCTCACCATGACGATTGAATTCGTCCTTGAGCCGTTGCCCAAGTAACCGATAAGCCGAACCCGCGCTTTGCACAATGGCACGACTGGGCGTGCTTTCGCCGCCCATGAACAGCGCAATGCCCACCAGGCCCTCATTGCCGACCACCGATATTTCTGCAGAAGCACCGTCCTCCATTACATACAGCAGCGACACAATAGCGTCGGTCGGAAAGTAGACATGGCGCATGGCATCGCCGGATTCGTACAAAACCTTGCCAAGAGGCAACGGCACCAGTTCCAGATGGGGAAACAGTCGCTCCTGTACATCTGCAGACAGCGCAGCCAGTAAGTGGTTTTGGGAGGGTAACGCGTGGGATTCGACAACTGTTGCCATCATGTTCACCTGTTGTGAGGGCGATGGACCATCTCCCCGGCTTTTGCCGATATCCGGAGGGGAGCTGACAAAATCCAGAGTCGCTGTGTGTGGTATCACACACACTACACCCAAAACCACTCTCTTATATGTGTGTTATCGAACATAAGGCAGTCAATGTGTTCACTCTTGCAACGTTTGGACGCAATGGCTGCTTCCGGCATGAATTTTCACCCGAATAAGACGGTGTGTGCTTTGCCGTACAGATGCCGTGACGCCTGTCGATGCAATCTGACCACCTCCCGACAAGTCTTGTACTTGTCATTTCGAACCGACTGGAGTCAGGAACATGCTCGAAACCCTTGCCATTGTCTTGCTTCTACTGTGGGTGCTGGGACTGGTCTCGTCCTACACCATCGGTGGCTTCATTCACATTCTGCTGGTCGTTGCCGTCGTGATCTTTCTGGCGCGCATCATTCAGGGTCGAAAGATCTAGGTCGAAAGATTTAGCCTGACTCGGTACAAGCGCTGGGTTCTGGCCAGCACCACGCTACCTTCCGGAGCACACACCATGAATACGCAACGACTGTTGGCCATTCTCCTGATCATTGCTGGCGTGCTGGGGCTTGCCTACAGCAGTTTCAGCTACACCAAGGAACGCCACGAAACTGACATTGGCCCGTTGCACATGTCGGTGGATGAAAAGCAGCAAGTCAACGTGCCGGTCTGGCTTGCCGTTGGCGCCATTTTTGTCGGTGGTGTGCTGCTGATCGCCAGACCGAAGGGTTGACCCATTTTTTTTCCCTTGGCGCCACCGAACCGGCCCAGCGCCAGTGCCGACGCACTGGTTCACACTGAAAAGGACACTTCCCCATGATTCAGATAATGAATGGCAGTCGTACGCGATTGCACCCGGGCCTGCTGCAGGCAACTGCTGCCGGCGCGGCACTGTTGATGCTTGCCAGCTGCGCATCAACACCCCCTGCACCAACGGCGGCTTTGCAAGCTGCCGAGCAAGCGATTGCGGCCGCTGACGGCGACCGGGTGGCGGAAAATGCCGCCGCAGAACTCACCGACGCGCGCGCCAAGTTGAACAGTGCCCGCACGGCTGTTCGGCAGGAGCAGATGGAGTTGGCACGCTACCTTGCCGATGAATCGCGCGCCACTGCCGATCTGGCATCAGCCAAGTCCGAAGCCATCAAGGCCAAGGCCATCAATGACGACATGCAAAAGAGCATCGATGCATTGAAGCTGGAATTGCAACGCAGCGCAGGAGCCAAACAATGAATACTCTCTCAGGCATGAATATCGGGCGTGGTCAGGGTCGCAAACTGATTGCCATTGCCGTGGCCGCTGTGCTGCTGGCCGCGTGCACAACACCGATGACCAAACCGGCCGGCGCTGACAGCGCTCGAACCAAGCTGTCGCAGCTGCAGGCCGACCCACAACTGGCCAGTCTCGCACCGGTTGCCATCAAGGATGCAGAAACCGCCGTGCGCGCTGCCGAGGTGCCCACCAAGGATCAACGCAAAGCCGCGCATTTGGTTTTGATTGCCGATCGCAAGATTGAAACGGCGCGGGCCTTGGCACAAGCACGGCAACTGGAAGACCAGCGCAAGATGCTGACCGAGCAGCGGGAATCGGTGCGACTGGAAGCGCGTACACGCGAAGCCGATCTGGCTCGAACGGATGCCAATACGGCGCGCACCGCTGCCGACAGCGCACGCTCGGCTACCGTGCTGGCCCAAACTGAAGCCAGCAACGCCCGTTCTGATGCCAACACAGCACGTTCTGACGCCAATGTCGCTCGCAACGAAGCAGATGCCGCCGCCGTCGACAGCGCAGTGGCCAAGCAACAGAGCGATGATCTGCAGCGGCAAATACTGGCACTCAACGCCAAGGAAACGGAACGTGGCCTGGTGATCACCCTCGGTGACGTCCTGTTCGATACTGGCAAGGCAACTGTGAAGAGCGGCTCGGCCAACAACCTGAGCAAGCTGGCCGGCTTTCTCACCAAATACGGCGATCGCACCGTGCTCATCGAAGGGCATACCGACAATGTTGGCAGCGAAAGCTCAAATCAGGGTTTGTCGGAGCGGCGCGCAGAATCGGTCAAGGCCTATCTGATTGGTCAGGGCGTCGGTTCGGTTCGCATCTCGGCAATTGGCAAGGGCGAAGGGTCGCCGGTCGCCACCAATGACACCGATGCGGGCCGCAAGGAAAATCGCCGGGTTGAAGTAATTATTGCGGAAAAACTGGCCGTGAAATGATGACTCGATGAACGAACCGATAGAGGTTCCACCGGGCCGACCCGCTTTTGGGCTCGGCCCTTTTTTTCAGAGCCGTATTGGAGCGAACAAGCGCTCACCGTCCCGACGCTGGGCCTGACTGCACCAAGAAAAAAGGCTGGCAAACGCCAGCCTTTTCTTCGTCATTGCATCGGGTATTGCGCTTACCACCAGTAGCCGTACAAACCGGTCAGGATCGCAATGATCAACACCGAAGCGATATTGAAGCTGCGGCTGGTCGAGTAGTCGATGTTCTTCAACTCCACTTTCAGTGCGTCGGTGCTGGCCGGCTTCAGCAGTGACAGCACGATCGCGATACCAAAGCACAGCAGGAACACCAGACCGACCCGGTCCATGAACGGCAGTGACGGCCAACCGAACTTGAGCGCCAGCGACAGCGCCGCCGAGGCGACCGCGGCAACCAGCGCGGCAGTGGCCGTTGTGCGTTGCCAGAACATGCCGAGCAGGAAGATCACGCAGATACCGGGGGTAAAGAACCCGGTGAATTCCTGAATATACTGGAAGGCCTGATCGAAACTGCCGAGCAGCGGTTTGGCACTGGCAACCGCAATCACCAGGGCTACCACCGCCGCGATGCGACCGGTACGGACCAGTTCGGTCTGGCTTGCCTGCGGCTTGAACGAACGATACAGATCCATGGTGAAGATGGTGGCCACCGAATTGATCTTGGAACCGAGCGAGGCGATCACGGCAGCCACCAGCGCGGCAAACACCAGACCGAGGATGCCGGACGGCAGCAAACGCATCAGATGGCCGTAGGCCTCATCGGCGCGTGCGAGATTTGGCACCAGAATGACGGCAGCAATGCCGGGCAGCACGATAATGATCGGCATCAGCAGTTTCAGAAATGCCGCCAGCACGATGCCCTTCTGTGCCTCCCGAATATCCTTGGCGGCGAGGCCACGCTGGATGATGTACTGATTGAAACCCCAGTACGACACGTTCATCACCCACATACCGCCCAGCAATACCGACAGACCCGGCAGGTCACGGTAGTACGGATTGTCCGGCGACAGCACCATGTCGAACTTTTCCGGCAGCTCGGTGGTCAAGCGGGCGAAACCGGCAACGATCGAGCCGTCACCGATCTGGCTCAGCGCAATCGAACTGATCAGCAAACCGCCAAGCACCAGCAGCGACACTTGCACGATGTCGGTCAGCGCGACCGCTTTCAGGCCGCCATAGAGCGCATAAGCGCCAGCAAAGGCACCGATCAGGATCAGCGCCGTGGTCAGCTCCATGCCCGTCACCGAATGCACAGCAGTGGCACCGAGCCAGAGGATGGCGGTCAGGTTGACGAACACATAGACGCCGAGCCAGAACACCGCCATGACATTGCGCACGGCCGGGCTGTAACGCTTTTCCAGGAATTCCGGCATGGTGTAGATGCCGTTCTTCAGGAATATGGGCAGGAAGTATTTGCCGACGATCAGCAGCGTCAGCGCCGCCATCCATTCATAGGACGCGATGGCCAGGCCGATCAGGTAACCGGAACCGGACATGCCGATGATTTGTTCCGCCGAAATGTTGGCGGCAATCAGGGAAGTGCCGATCGCCCACCACGGCAGTGAACGACTGGCCAGAAAATAGTCCTGGGCATTTTTCTGGTGCTCGGACTTCTCCCGCGACACCCACTGCGCCAGGGCAAAAATGCCAATGGCATAGATAACAAGGATCGCCAGATCCAGACTGGAAAGGGTCATGCATGATCTCCACAAGCGCTGTGCGCATTGGTGTTGTGTTCTGACAGCAGGAGTCATCCCGCTGCTGGCTGCCGGGGTCTGGTTTTTTTGCCCCGTTACTGCGGTGTCGTACGCACCGCTGGTGTAGCAGGCTAGCTGGCGAGCTCCGCTTTTCGCATGAGCACGGCGTCAGGTCAAGAGTTTCGTAGCGCGATGGCGTGGCGCCAGGCGGCAACCGCCCGATTGGCGCGGTCACGGATATCAAGCAAGGTGAAATCTGGTCGGAACACATCGGTACCAAGACCGAAACCATTGGCACCGGCCGCCAGCCACTCGCCCATCTGGGCCGGGCCAACACCACCAACGGGATAGACGTGTACGCTGGTCGGCAGCACCGCCTTCAGCGCTTTCAGATGGGCCGGGCCATAGCTGCTGGCCGGAAACAGTTTCAGCGCAGAGGCACCGGCATTGATGGCGGCAAACGCTTCGGTTGCCGTGGCAAAACCGGGCAAGACCGTCATGCCAAGTTCGACAGCACAGCCAATTACCTGCGGGTCGGTATTGGGGGTCACAATCAGCCGGCCGCCAGCGGCATACACCTCGCGTACCTGAGTGACACTAAGTACAGTGCCGGCACCGAACAGCCCCCGGTTTTCGTAGTGCTCGGCGAGCAGGCCGATGCTGTGCAACGGATTCGGTGAATTGAGCGGCACTTCCAGCACGGTGAAGCCGGCATCAAGAAAAATGGCGCCAATGGACAGCGCCCGATCCGACTGTAGACCACGCAGAATGCCAACCAGCGGCATGCGGTCCAGCATGGTTTTCATGGTGCTGTCGACAACGCTCTCTGATACAGGTAAGGCCATTACTACGCTCCCGTCGCGTTACGCTGAAACAACGCAGTTAGTCCTGCCAGCGCAGCCCGGTCACCGTGCAATTGCTGCGAAGGAATATCGAAGGCTTCCAGCGCGTGTGCATAACGGCCGCTGATCGCCGGCGCACCAATCAAGGTGATTGAATCGATGGTTTCGTCACTTGGCTGATACAGCGCCAGCGCCCCCGCGACGTCATCCCCAATCAACAGGCCGGACAGAAAATCGCTGGCGTCGGCAGCGGACAGTTCACCGCTCAGTTGCCGGCTGCGGCATTCGAACAGGTGTTGTTGCAAATGATGGCCGGTATCGTGACTGACCCGGGTCAGCGCCAGACCAAAGCCATTGCCGATGACATCCGGCAACGGTCCACTGTCGCGAACCAGCACGCTATGTTGACGCAACACCGCAAACAACTCGCCAGTTGGCGTGGTCAGGAATTCATGCACATTCCCATCGACCAGCAACACCCATTTGCTGTGTGTTCCGGGCAGACACAGCAGGTGCTGACCCTGCTGCAACTGCGGCGCCAATTGCAGGGCGCCCAGAATCTGGGTTTCCTCGCCGCGCATGACATCAAACGCGCCGAGTGGGTTGCTGCAACTGAGTCCGGGAATGATGTGAACGCCAGCCGTTACCTCAACCATTGCGTCGGCAATGCGCGATGGCGCCGCCGGACACGGCACATACGGTACCTCCCGCCAGCCAAGTCGCGAGCCAACCATGCCGCAGAGCAGCACCGGCAAAGCCCCGTGCACTGGCTGCCACGGCGCCAGCAATGCGCTCAATGTCTCCGCAAAGGCGCCATTGATGGCAGCGGCGCCGGGGCCGCTTTGCTGCGCCAGTACGTCACCCGTTGCGTTACACAATGACAGGCGTAGATGACTGGTGCCCCAGTCACCGGCAATGAACGCCGGTTTGCCAGCAGCCGGGGTGATCTGTGTTGAGGAAACACTCATCAATGCGACTCGCGATCGACCACGGCGCCACTGGCACCGACCAGAAAATCAAAATCGCAACCGTGCTCGGCCTGCAACACATGGCTGGTATAGAGCCAGGCATAGCCGCGGGTGTAGACCGGTGCCGGTGGCGCGGCATGCCAGCGGGCGAGTCGCTGCGCCAGCTCGTCGGCGCTGATCAGCAGTTCCAGTTTGCGATTGGCGCTGTCGAGCAGAATCTCGTCACCATTTTCGATCACGGCAATCGGGCCGCCAGCCAATGCCTCCGGTGACACATGCAAAATGACCGTGCCAAACGCGGTGCCACTCATCCTGGCATCGGACAGCCGGATCATGTCGCGGACGCCACGCTCGAGCAGCTTTTTCGGCAACGGCATGTTGCCCACTTCGGGCATGCCCGGATAGCCCTTCGGGCCGCAGCCCTTCAGCACCAGCACCGAGTTTTCGTCGACCTCCAGATTCGGGTCGTCGATGCGAGCGTGCAGATCCTCGATATTGTCGAACACCACCGCCCGGCCGCGATGCTGGCACAATGCAGGTGTTGCCGCGCTTGGTTTCATCACCGCGCCACCCGGCGCCAGATTGCCGTGCAGCACCCAGATCCCGGACACCGGTTTGGCTGGCGCCGCGAGCGAGTGAATCACTTCACGATTGAACACGCGGGCGCCATCAAACTGTTGCAACAACGGCTGCCCGCTGGCGGTGGCGGCATCGAGATGGAGCAGCGGCTTCAATTCGTTGAGCACTGCCGGCAGGCCACCGGCGTAATGGAAGTCTTCCATCAAGTAGCGGCCGGATGGTTGCAGATCCACCAGCAGCGGCACATCGGTCGACAGCCGATCGAAATCGTCGAGTTCAAGTTTCACTCCGAGTCGGCCGGCCAGCGCCAGCAGATGCAGCACCGCATTGGTGGAGCCGCCGATCGCCGCCAATACCCGGATGGCATTTTCAAACGCGCGCCGATCCAGAATGCTCGACATGCGCCGATCCTGATGGGTCATCTCAACGATCAAACGGCCGCTCTCGTGCGCGATTCGACGGCGCTGAGCATCGACGGCCGGTGCGGTAGCATTGAACGGCAGCGCAATGCCCATCGCTTCAACCAGACAGGCCATGGTCGAGGCGCTGCCCATGGTCATGCAGGTACCGGGCGAGCGCGACATGCCAGTTTCGGCCGAGCAGAAATCCTGCATCGACATTTCACCAGCGCGCACCGCTTCGCTGAATTTCCAGACATCAGTGCCGGAGCCAATATCACGCCCCTGAAACTTGCCGTTCAGCATTGGCCCGGTCGACAGCACCAGCGTCGGCAAATCAACACTGGCGGCGCCCATCAGCTGGCCCGGCGTGGTTTTGTCGCAACCACCAAGCAACACCACCGCATCGATCGGATTGCCACGAATCGATTCTTCGACGTCCATCGCCAGCAAGTTGCGGAACAACATCGCGGTCGGCCGCATCTGGGTTTCACCGAGCGACATGGCCGGAAACTCGACCGGCAGGCCGCCCGCCTCCCAAACCCCGCGTTTGACGTACTCGGCCAGATCGCGCAGACCGGTGTTACAGGGCGTCAATTCCGACCAGGTGTTGCAGATACCGATCACTGGCCGGCCATCGAAGGCATCGTCCGGCAGACCTTGGTTCTTCATCCAGCTACGATGGATGAAGCCATCCTTGTCGAGTCGGCCGTAACTCTTCTGGCTACGGAAGCGGGGTTTGTCGTTGCTCATGGGAATTCGCCGTCAGCGTTGGCTGTTTGCAAAGGGGCACCGGCACCAGCGCCGGGTAGTCAGTCCGATGAATTCATAATAATATGATAATTGAAGTCAGCGCCAGCCCAGACCGGACAGCCCGGACTGAATCGGCGCCGCTGGCACAAGCGTCTTTACCGGAGATTCGTCATGCCCGACACCGCCCCGTCCTCGCTGGTCGAAGGCATCGCCCGCCGGCCCTACCCGCACTACCCGGAGCTGAAAGACACGGTCGTCTTCGTCACCGGCGGAGGCTCCGGCATCGGCGCCTATCTGGTCCATGCCTTTGCCGCGCAGGGCGCCAAGGTGGCATTTGTCTCGCTGGAGCCCGGCCCGGCCGAAGCGCTGTGCGCCGAAACGGCCGTCCGCACCGGCATCCGGCCCCTGTTCCTGCGCTGCGATATTCGCGATCTGGACCAGTTGCAAGCCGCCATGCGCACCGCCCAGGAGCAGCTCGGCCCGATCACGGTGCTGATCAACAACGCCGCCCGCGACAACCGCCACACGGTCACCGAACTGTCCGGCACCGATTGGGACACGTCACTGAACACCAATCTGCGACCATACTTTTTCACCGCCCAGGCGGTGGTGCCAGCCATGCGCCAAGCCGGCCATGGCAGCATCATCAATCTCGGTTCGAACAGCGCCAATCTGGGGCTGGCCGGCTACACCGCCTACGTCACCGCCAAAGCGGCAATTGTCGGCATGAGCCGGGCGCTGGCGCGTGAGCTCGGCACCGATGGCATTCGAGTGAACACGTTGATCCCGGGCTGGGTGATGACCAAGCGCCAGCAGGAAACCTGGGTGACCAAGGAAGCGCTGGCGCAATGCCTCGCAGAACAGTGCCTGAAAGAAACGATTGAAGGCGAAGATATCGCCGCGACCGCGCTGTTTCTTGCGTCAGACAGCGCGCGGATGCTGACCGGGCAGTCGATTATTGTGGATGGTGGTAGGGCGATGAGTTGACGGCGATGCGCTGATGTAAGCGGTCGCGTTCTGGCTCAGGTGGCATGGGATTTTGCGGGACTGTAACTAACCCCGCCTAGACTCCCCTTTCACAGGGGGAGAAACCGCTCACTCCCTCCCCTGTGAAGGGGAGGGCCGGGGTGGCGTAGTTGTCGGGAAAAATACTCCGGTTAGCGCCCTGCTCAATTGCAGAATGGATCTTGACTGAACAGCATTGCCTTCGCGCCCGACGACGCACCAATCACCTAACCCTTCTGCGCGCTGTCCTTCGCAATCAGATTCAACACTTCCTCAACCAGATTGCGCATCGCGGCCGCTGCCTGTTCGGCATCGCCGGCCAGAATCGCATCACAGACTTTGGCGTGGTCAGCCACGCTCGCGAGCCGGACGCCTTTGGCGCGGTTGCTCATCTGGATGCTGATTTGCAGGGCGGTGGCGATCAGTTCGCGCAATTGGGCATAGAAGCGGTTGCCGCTGGCCAGCAGCACGGCAACGTGAAAGGCAATGTCGGACTCGAGCGGATCGTCTTCGCCTTTGTCGGCGGCTTCCATCCGGGCGATGGCAGTCAGGATGGCGGCCTTGTCGGCAGTGGTCGCGCGCTTGGCGGCCAGCGCTGCTGCTTCGGGCTCGACCGCCAAGCGGATCTGGGTGAATTCAATCAGCAAATCGGGCGAGTACTTGCGCTCCAGCAACCAGCGCAGCACATCCGGGTCGAGCAAATTCCATTTCGCTTCCGGCTGCACCCAGGTGCCGAGCCGCGGCCGGGCACCGAGCAAGCCTTTGGCGGTCAGCATTTTTACCGCCTCGCGCAGCACACTGCGGCTGGCGCCAAACTGGTGGCACAGATCGGCCTCGACCGGGAACGGGTTCTGCTCGCTGTACACCCCGGTCACGATAGCGATGCCGAGCTGCTGAACGATGCGGGAAGTCAGGTTCTGGCCCTTGTTGCGTGCGGTCGTCATGGTGTCCTGAACGTCTCTGTCGCCTGGCAAGCTTGTCCGCTGAAACGCTCGGCAAGCCGGCCCCGAAATGCCGGCGCGAGTGTGCGCGAAGGCAGCGAGTCCGGCAACCATGGCTCCGCTGCTGGGCGCAAGTCGCTTGACGCCATTGCACCAGCATTTATATGATTATTCAAGACTTGCCGCCGGTTCAGGTGCAGCAATGCGCCGCATCCCACGGCGAAAGCTGGACACGCGCGGCACTGCCTCAGCTGGGATCCAATTAGACAGTCCTGTAATACAGCCAAAACAAGAGGTCCCATGAAACTGCACCTGTTTCCGCTGCTCGCCACTGCCCTGCTGATGTCGCCTGCCTACGCTGGCAAATGGTATTTCGGCGCCGACCTGTCTTACGTCAACGAGATGGAAGATTGCGGTGCGCAATACCGCGAACAAGGCAAGCCAAAAGAGGCTTTTCAACTGTTCCGCGAACATGGTGCCAATCTGGTGCGGGTGCGGCTGTGGCACACCCCGGACTGGACCCGTTACAGCAATCTGGCCGACGTCGAAAAAACCATACGGCGCAGCAAAGCTGCCGGGCTGGAAACGTTGCTCGATTTTCATTACTCCGATGACTGGGCCGATGGTGAGAAGCAGATCATCCCGAAAGCTTGGGCGAGCGATTTGCATAACGTCGACAAACTGGCCGAGCGTTTGTACCAGTACACTTATGACACGTTGATCCAGCTCGACCGACAAGACCTTATGCCGGAACTGGTGCAGGTCGGCAACGAAACCAACACCGAAATCATGGGCGAAGCCAACTGGGGCAAGACTCGTTCGATCAATTGGCAGCGCAATGCCAAACTGTTCAACGCCGGTATCAGAGCCGTGCGCGATGCCGGGGCAAAATCGGCGATCAAACCACGCGTGATGCTGCACATAGCCCAGCCGGAAAATGCCGAGCCGTGGTTTGCGGCGGCCAGGCAGGCAGGCGTCACCGATTTCGACCTGATTGGCCTCAGCTACTACCGCAAGTGGTCGAGCAAATCGATGCCGGAGCTCGGCAACACCATTGCCAATTTGCACAAAACCTACAATACCGATGTGCTGCTGGTGGAAACCGCCTATCCATGGACGCTGGGTTGGGTGAAAGGCGACACCCATGGCAATCTGCTGGGCGAGGATTCGCTGATCGAGGGCTACCCGGCGACGCCCGATGGCCAGCGACGTTATCTCATCGATCTGACCCAACTCGTGATCAGCAACGGCGGCGCCGGCACTGTGTACTGGGAACCGGCCTGGGTTTCAACCCAGTGTGAAACGCGCTGGGGCCGTGGCTCGGCATGGGAAAACGCCACGTTCTTTGATTTCAATCGCAACAATGAAGTGTTGCCCGGTATCGACTTCATGAAGCACCCGTATGTGGCGCCGGCGGAAACCGCCGCACCCGCGCGGTAAGGCGTAACGCCAACCGGACCGCCAACTGGCGGTCCGGTTGTGCAGGCGCTCGGGGAAAATCAAGCCGATGGACGCGGCGTAGCAGCGTTGGTCGTCAACACGAGTGTCGTTGGTGCAAGCCCTTCTGAACTGGCCACAATCTCAATCGCGCCGGCGTTGCGCTGACTCTGCACAATCAACTGACACAGGCCATTGAACAGGTGCCGTTGCGGTTGTTTATCGGACTCATGGCTAGTCGGGTCGCCGTTGCCAACACCGAGCAAATGGCCCGCGCCCCGAATCTCAAACCGAATCAGGTGATTTGCGGTCGGAACAGATCGCCCCATTTCGTCGACCACTTCAACTTGAATCACGCCGACATCTTCACCGTCACCTTGCAGCATTGCGCGATCCGGCAACAAGCGGATGGATTTCGCCGGACCGGTCGTTTCTCGTTTGCTATTCAGCACCAGCTCGCCATTGCGATAGCCACGCGCCTCGATCACCCCCGGCACATAGGGCACTTGCCACTGGCCATAGCCATTTCGCGGCAGCTCCTGCCTGCCGACACTCTTGCCATTCACCAATAACTCGACCTGGTCCAGATTGCTGTGGCACCACACGTCGATGGTTTTTCCCTCCTGACCTGACCAGTTCCAGTGCGGAAACAGATGCAGTACCGGTTCACGGCGCCAGCGCGATTGGTAGTAGTAGAAGTTATCCTTGGCAAAACCACAGCTGTCCATGATGCCGAACTGCGAGGCAACATTCGGCCAGCGATTGAACGGGGTCGGCTCACCGCGGTAATCAAAACCGGTCCAGACGAAGCCGCCGGCAATGAACGGCCGCTCATCGAAATAGCTGTACCAGGCACGCGCAGTCGAGGCCCACCACGGCGCTTCGGTATCATAGGCGGGCAAGTAGCCGCGCTGATCGTCACGACGGTATTCGCCGCGTGTGCAGACCGTGCTGCCGGTTTCCGAGCCAAGGATCGGTACGTCCGGAAACTGGTCGTGGAACGGACCCATTTTTTCCGCGCGGTAGTTGAACCCGAGCACTTCCACTTCCTTGCTGATGCCCTCGCCAAAGGCCTTGTCCATCGCCACCGTACAGGCGCGGGTCGGGTCCAGCTCGCGCGCCAGTTTGCGCATGCGTCGGACGATGCGGGCACCACGCTCCGTGCCCTGCTGTGGCTCTTCGTTGCCGAGCGACCACAGCACCACGCAGGGGTGATTTCGGTCGCGCCTGATCATCGAAGCCAGTTGCTGCATGGCTTGGTCGTCGCTCGACATCCGGCGGGTTTCATCGATCACCAGCATGCCGAGCCGATCGCAGATGTCGAGCAACTCGACACTGGGCGGATTGTGCGAACAGCGGAAGGCATTGCTGCCCATTTCCTTCAGCCGTTCGATGCGATACGCGTGCAGACGATCAGGAATGGCAGTGCCGACGCCGGCATGATCCTGATGGTTGCAGGTGCCCTTGATCTCCAATCGCTCGCCGTTGAGCAGCAGACCCTTGCCCGGGTCAAACACCACGGTGCGAATGCCGAATGCGGTCTGGCAGTCGTCCACTACGCGACCTTCGACTTCGAGTTCGGTGATTAGCTGATACAGCAGCGGCGTATCCGGCGACCACAGTTGCGGATTGTCGAAGCGCAGTTCCTGAGCGATGGTCTTGCATTCACCCGCAGCCAGCGTGATCGCGCTGCTGCGCAGCTGCGCCAGCACCCGACCATCCGGCGCCACCACAGTGGACAGCAATCGACACGACCGTATTGGTGCGCTCGCTTCGGTGCCGGCAAGGCACACCTCGGTCAGCACCGATACGTCGGCGGTTTTCTTTTTGACGCGGCTGCGCACCACAACGCCATCGTGACCGATATGCAGCGGATCGGTTTTGCTGAGCCAGACGTGACGGTAGATACCGGCCCCCTCGTAGAACCAGCCTTCACCAAGGCTGGCATCGACCCGCACAGCAATGACGTTGTCGCCGTCGTACTGGGCGAAATCGCTGATATCGATCTGCAGCGGCAGATAGCCGCTGTCATGGCGGGCGACAATGTAGCCGTTGACGAACACGGTGCAGTCGCGAAACACGCCGTCGAATTCCAGCAGCAGGCGACGGCTACGGTCTGCTTCCGTCAGACGAAACTTGCGCCGGTACCAACCGACACTGGAGGCCGGATAGTCGCGGCCAATCGGTTTGTAACCGTGCGCAGCGTGCGGATCGTCGGCATCCGGCTTTTCCGGTTGCCAGTTACTCGGCTGGAACGGCAAGCCCACTGCCCAGTCATGCGGCAACTGCACGGGCTGCCATGAACCGTCGTCAAAATCGGCTCGCGCCGCATCAGCGGTCTGGCTGCCGGCCTTGGCGTAGGTCATCTGATAGCGGCCAAAGCCAAAATCCCGCTCGGGGTCCTGGGCATGGCCGAGCTTAAACTTCCAGTCGAAATCGAGCAGCAGCCGCTGCCGCACTGGCGCCCGGCCCGCCACACTGACTGCAGCAGCGCTGGCTGCCAGCCTGGAACTGGCCGTGCTCGGCGCGGGCGCAGCCAGCAGCTCTGCCGAACTGGCGGTCGCGGCAATGGCGACGCCTTTGAGCAGATCACGACGGGACAGATCCATGGGAACACTCGCGGGTTGAGTCGGGTTGACATAATTATATGATTTATTGAATGCTGACAAGCCGACGTGGCGCTGGCGGATTGGGCCATGGCCACCCTGCTTCGCAACCATGGCACCAGGACGGGGAGTTGAAAATGAATTCACACAACGATGCCGCGTGCCTGTGGCCACTGGCCGCCGAACTGGGTGAAGGCCCGGTCTGGTCGGCCGCGGAACAGGCGCTCTGGTTCGTCGATATCAAGCGCTGCAAGCTGCACCGCTATGACCCGGCCAGCGACGAAACCCGGAGCTGGACCGCGCCGGCACAACCGGGTTTTCTGGCGCCGGCTGCGGGTGGTGGTTTCGTCGTCGGCCTGAAAACCGGGCTGACCCGGTTCGAGCCGACAACCGGTGTCTTCACACCGTTTCTGGCAGTCGAACCGGACCGGCCGCAGAATCGCTTGAACGACGGCATCGCCGATCAGTTTGGCCGACTCTGGTTCGGTTCAATGGACGATGGCGAGCGCCAAAGCAGTGGCCGGATTTTTGGCTGGGACAAACAGCATGGCCTGCGCTGCTGGGCAGACGGCATCGCGATCACCAATGGCCCGGTGCTGAGTCCGGACGGTAACCACTTCTATTTCACCGATACCCTGGCCCGGACGATTTTTCAGTGTCGGGTCGGACCGGATGGAGCGCTCGGCGAGCGACGCGTGTTCGCGCAATTCACGGCGGCCGACGGTTACCCTGATGGCAGCTGCGTCGATGCGGAGGGCTGCCTGTGGGTCGCATTCTGGGGCGGCTGGGGCTTGCTGCGTCTGTCGCCAACCGGTGAGCGCCTGGAACAAATCAAATTGCCGGTTGCGCAGGTGACCAAAGCCGCGTTTGGTGGCCCTGATCTGCGTACGCTTTACGTCACCTCGGCGCGCAAGGGGCTCAGTGCTGCCGCGCTCGCCGAACAACCGCTGGCAGGCGGCCTGTTCGCGATCGCCGTTGATGTGCCGGGCATGACCTCGGGCACGGTGACACTGACCTGAACCGGTTATATGGGCAGCACCGGCTGTTGCATTCGCGGTCCGGATAACTGCAGCATGCGCCAGAGTTCAGTTAGCACTTGTGTACATCCCGCTTTGGCAAAGAGAGCGATCAAAACGACGTCCTTCAGATCCCGATAGCCTTTCCTTCACCGCTCAACATCACTCGCTACAGACGCTTGCACCTTCGCCGGCAACGCCCCACCATGCGCGCTGTCCCGTCAGCCTATCCGACGTCGAGTGCCACCATGAATGCAGCAACACGTATCACCATCATCGGGTGCGGTTTTGGCGCCCTGTCCACGATTCGAGAGTTGCGGGCCCGCAACCAATCGGTTGAGATCACCGTCATTTCGCCGAAGGCAGAGTTGCATTACCTGCCCGGCATCATCTGGATTCCGAGCGGCCTGCGCACGCGCGAGCAGCTGGTCGTTCCGCTGGCATCATTTTTCCAGCGCATGCGCGTCACCCACTTTGCCGCCGAAGTGACCGGCCTTGCCGACGGTGGCCGTACCGTGACCACCACTGCTGGCGAGGTGAACAACGATGCGGTGGTGATTGCCAGCGGCGGCCGCTTCCTGAAGAAACTGCCCGGTATCGAACATGCCATTACGCCGTGCGAAGGCATCGCCGCCGCCGAGAAAATCCGCGACCGGTTACAGCAGATGAAGGGCGGCACCATTGCCATCGGTTTCAGCGCCAATCCGAATGAACCGACTGCGGTGCGCGGCGGCCCGATGTTTGAATTCCTGTTTGGCATTGACGAGCAACTGCGCCGTGAAGGTCGCCGCGACCAGTTCGAACTGGTGTTCTTCAACCCGACCAAGGAGCCCGGCAACCGGCTCGGCAGCAAGACCGTGCAATTTCTGTTGGCCGAAATGGCCCGGCGCAATATCTGCACCGAGCTCGGTCACAAACTGGTGCGCTTCGAAGCCGACAAGGTCGTCACGGAAGGCAGCGAGTTTGCTGCCGACCTCATCTTGTTCATGCCTGGCATGACCGGCAATCAATGGTTCGACAACAGCACGCTGCCGCGCTCGCCCGGCGGCCTGATCAAGGCCGATGCACAATGCCGGGTAGCCGGTTGGGACAAGGTGTATGTGGTGGGCGATTCCGGCAGCTTTCCCGGCCCGGACTGGCTGCCGAAGCAGGCCCATATGGCGGATCTGCAAGCTGCCGCCGCCGCGCAGAACCTGCTGCGCGAACTGGCCGGTGAAACCGCCACTGCCACCTTCAAGGTTGAGCTGATGTGCATCATCGATGCGCTACGCACCGGCACCCTCGTGGTGCGCACCGAGACGCGCAACGTGCTGCTGCCACCTCTGAGGCTGTTTCATTGGCTCAAACGCGCCTTTGAATGGAATTACCTGCGTCAGTACCGCTGATGCTGTGCGGTCAACGATGCTGCCCGACGTGCACCGCCGCGCAGCTCGTTCCAGGAGCCGGTTCAGTTGCTCTGGCGTGCTCGCCAATACGGCGCTACAAACTGCCCTTTCCGATAGGCCTGAAGCAGCAGATAGCTTGCCGCGATAACGCTGAGCAGCAACGTCAGCAGTGACGCCTCAACGCCAAAGCCGCCACCGGTCAGCCAGCTCGGCCCGGTCAGTTTGCTGATCAACAGGCCATTGGTATCAATGCCGGATACTGACACCGAATACAGGGCCTGAAACAGGTTCCAGCTCCAGTGCAGCCCCATGCACAACCACAGCCGGCGGGTCAGCAGAAAGCTGCCGACAAAAATCAGACTGATGAGTGTCAGGCTGGCGGTGCTGAGCCAGCCCGCGTTCGGGTTGAGCAAATGAACCAGGCCAAACAATCCGGTTGAAATCACAATGGCAATCACGCTGCCCAGCGACTTTTCAAGCAACCGGAACAGCACCGCACGAAACAGCAGCTCCTCCAGCATCGCTACGGCCAGAAACCCGGCAAGGTAGTGAAGCCAGCGAACATCGCCATTGAAGCCCACAACCTGATAGCTACCACTTGCTGCCAGCAATGCCACCGAGAGGCTGATGATTGCAGCACCCAGCAAGAAGCCAGAACCCACTTCCTTTGCGGCGCCGTGCAAGCTCAGTTCGGACGCCGGCCGCTTCTCCACCCAGCGGACATAGGCAAGATAAGCAACGAGCAAAACGGCAACTTTGATTCCGTTGCGCACATGTGAAAGGTCAGCACCTTCCGGCAGCAGCAACCGCACCAACAGATTGCTCAGCACAAATGGCACGCCGATGCAGAGCAGGGCAAAGAAGAACTGACTGACGGCCGAATCGCGCAGTCGATTGAACCACGGGCGTGGCAGGCTGTGACTTGGGTACGACATGATTTCCCCGAAAACTTTGTTGTACGGCAGTGCTCGCCGTCGATTACAAGACTGTATTGGGTTGCTGGCAGCAGATCGTCTGCCGTCAGCAACTTGAGCACATGAGACGGGGCAAATGGCCAAACGGTTTTGACGCTTGTGTTTTGGGGGCCGCGGGGATCCTGGGTCCCTGAATCTTGGTTTCGTTCAGGGACATGAGCAGTTGACGACTTGGGCACGCAGACAGCACCTCCGTCAGCGCCTTCAGCATTCTTGGTGCTAGCCAAGCCATCAAGGGAGCGTTAGGCAACCCACGAGCGCAACCAGTTGCGGTGCGCTGATTTCGCTTTGGTTTTGCTCCTTACATGTTTGCTTCGTGCCGCCCGAACCCGAACGTTGACAAGGCGGCCCCGCGCAACAGCCACCGGCACCGTACGTTGCCGAACAGACCAGACATTCGCTAACCACTAGCCTCTTCATGTTGCGCCGACCAAGCCGTCCGGCGTTTCTATCGCTTTCGTGATTTCAGGAAGGAGAACGATTATGAACTATGAAGACCGCGATACGTATGGCATGTACAAGCGTGGCGGCAACATCGTCGAGGGTAACGGCCAAGGGCCTGGCCCGCGGTTGATGGGCGCTGAAACCCTGGTTGGCAATGATGTCTACAACCACAAAGCCGAAGATCTGGGCGACATCAAGGAAATCATGCTTGACGTGGCCACCGGCAAAATCAGCTATGCCGTGCTGTCGTTCGGCGGCTTTCTGGGCATGGGTGAAAAGTTGTTTGCGGTGCCGTGGCAAGCCTTGAAGCTTGATCCGGAGCACAAGCACTTCATTCTTGACGTCGAGAAAGAACGCCTTGAAACAGCCCCCGGCTTTGACAAGGACAAGTGGCCGAACATGTCCGACCCCACTTGGGCTAAAAGCATTCACTCGTACTACGGCACCTCGCTGTAATTGAGTCTGCTTGATGTGTGTTGAATAGCGCTCCTTGCCGGACTGGCAAGGCGCGCTTTCTTTTGGGCCGCGCTAGCAACAGTTGAAGTTCACCAACAGGGTACAAAAGGCTGACGCTGACACGGGAAATCGGCCGCGCTCGGGTGCCAAATCGAAGAACGGCAAACCATGAGCCAACGTGAATAGCAGATGGCCACTGTCCGCCCGCTGCCGCTTTCGCTATGCTGAGCCGCCCCTCACACGCTACCCGCCGCATCATGCCTGCCACCCTGTTGCTGGTTGAAGACGAACCTGCGATTGCTGAACCGCTGATCTACGCCCTGCAGCGCGAGCAGTTTGCGGTGGTGCATTGTCTGAATGGCCAGCAGGCATTGCAGCAGGCCGGCGAGCGCCATTTTGATCTGTTCATCCTGGATGTTGGGTTGCCGGATCAGACCGGGTTTACCTTGTGCCGCGCATTGCAGGCAATCCGACCGACACCGGTTCTGTTCCTGACCGCGCGCAATGACGAAACCGACCGGATTGTCGGGCTTGAGCTCGGCGCCGAGGATTATGTCGGCAAGCCATTCAGCCCGCGCGAGCTGCTGCTGCGTATCAATGTAATCTTGCGTCGGCACGCCGGCGCCGCCGACAACGGTAGCGATTCCGCAGCGGCATTTCGGCACGAAGCTGCAGCCGCCCAGATTCATTACCGGCAACAGAAGCTGGCGCTGACCCGCTCGGAATACCTGCTGCTGGCAACGCTGCTGAGCCAACCGGAACGCGTTTTCAGCCGTGAGCAATTGCTGACGGCGCTGGGGCCGCAATCGGAAGACAGCACCGATCGGGTGATCGACACGCTGATCAAACAGCTGCGCGCCAAACTGCGCGCCATCGACCCGGCTAGCGACCCGATCAGCACCCATCGCGGCTTTGGTTACAGCCTGCAGCGGTCGGCATGAGCGCGCACCGATGAAGCTGGGACTGCGGGTCTTTCTCGGTTACTTCCTGATTGTCGGCCTCACTGCCTGGCTGAGCCTGAAGCTGGTGCTGGATGAACTCAAACCGGTGGTGCGGCAGGTCAGCGAGGAAAATCTGGTGGAGCTCGCCCATGCCCTGGCGCTGCTGGCGCAACCGGTGCTCAAGTCTGATCCTCACAATGCCGAAGCACCGGCGCCGCAGCATTTTCAGCAACAGCTGCAGCAGCTCGATCAGGTCAAGCTGAAGGCAAACATTTGGCGGCAACAAAAAAATCGCCTGCTGCTGCGCGTTTACATCACCGATGCCAATGGCATCGTTCGGTTCGACAGCAGCGGCGCGGCGGTCGGTGCCGATTATTCGCGCTGGAATGATGTCTACCTGACCTTGCGCGGCCAGTATGGCGTCCGCTCGACCCGGCTCAACCCGGACAACGAACAAAGCACGGTGATGTACGTGGCTGCGCCGATCCGCGAGGCAGACCGCATCATCGGCTCGCTCACCGTGGCGATGCCGAACCAGAGCACCCAACCGTATATTGATGCCGCCCGCAATACCCTGCTGCGTTACGGTCTGGCGCTGCTCGGTTTCTCGCTGTTGATCGGTATTGGCTTTACCAGCTGGCTGATCTGGAGCCTGCGACAGGTCAGCCGGTATGCGCTGGCCATCAGCGAGAATGACAAGCGGCAACCGCCACAATTTGCCCGCGGTACCGAACTGGAAAAACTGACCGAAGCGCTGGAAACGATGCGACAGCGGCTGGACGGCAAAGCCTATGTCGAACAATACATCCATACCCTGACCCATGAACTGAAAAGCCCGCTCGCGGCCATTCAGGCCAGCACGGAACTGCTGACCGACCCGCAAATGCCGGAGTCGACCCGGGCGCAGTTCCTGCACAGCATTCAGGATCAGAGTGAGCGACTGAACCAGCTTATCCAACGGCTGCTGGAGCTGGCCAAGCTGGAACAGCGGCGCGGACTCGAACAAATTGAAACGGTCGATCTGGCAACGCTGGTGCAAACACTGGCTGCGGATTTGCAGGCACCGTTATCGGCGCGGCAGTTGCAGCTGACCATCGCCACGGAAGCCGCTTTGCCGGTGCGCGCCGAGCGCTTTCTGTTGCAGCAGGCGCTGCGCAATTTGCTCGACAACGCCATCGCCTTTGCCACGGTCGGCAGCACCATTCGGTTGACCTTGACCCGACCCGCAGCGGCCGTAGCACAAGCAGGCACGATCCACGCGGACAAGCAGCAAGCAGACACGGTACAAGCGGGCACAGTGCAAGCTGGCACAGTGCAACTACAGTTGGAAAACCAAGGCCCGCCGATTCCCGCGTACGCGTTGCCGCGATTGGGTGAACGGTTCTATTCGCTGCCGCGTCCGGATGGCCGCAAGGGCACCGGACTGGGGCTCAGTTTTGTCCGGGAAGTGCTGGCGCTGCATGGCGGTACCCTGACCATTGAAAACACGGACGCTGGCGTTCGGGTCAGGGTGGAGCTGCCGATCAATCCAACGCTGTCGACCCGGTAGCGCTTGTCGCCCGTGCAGGCAACGTCAAGCTCAACACAAGTTTCGCATCCTCACCCAATCCTCACCAAAGCCACATACCCGCCTCACCTTGCCACCTTACGCTGCCGCCATCTTTCAACGAGGTGGAGTCGCTCATGCAAAAACAATGGCTGCTGAAAGCCGCAGTGTTGCTGGTGCTGTTTCTGATGCTGCAGGTGCCCTTGTCCATGACCCGCGATCTGGTGCACGAACGCAGCCAGTATCGCGAGCAGGCCAGCGCGCTGGTGGCACAAAGCAATGCCGGGCCACAGACACTGGTCGGCCCGGTGCTGGTGGTGCCGTTTGTCCAGCATTACTGGGTAGAAGAGCAGAACAAGGACGGGCAGCTGGTCCGCATTGCCCGCAGCCGTAGTGGGCAACTGAGTTTTCTGCCCAGGCAGTTGCAGATGAGCAGCGACGTTGCTGTTGAGCAAAAGCCAATCGGCATCTTTCAGGTGCCGGTTTACCGCAGTCACTGGCAGCTTACCGGTGATTTCGAGCTGCCGGTAAATTACGGCATTGCCATGCCGGAGCTGGAACAGTATCAATTCGAGCTGCCCTATCTGGCGGTATCGCTGAGCGAACAGCGCGGCATCAAGCAATTGCAACCGCTGCACTGGCGCGGCGAAGCACTGCCGTTTGTGCCGGGCAGTCGGCTACCAATCAACGCTGAACAAGGCGTGCACGCCGCGCTGCCGGCGCTGCACCATGGCGGCCTCTTTGATTTTGCCGTACAGCTGGATATTCAGGGCCTGAAAAATCTGGCGGTGGTGCCGCTCGGTGCCAACAGCAGCTGGTCGTTGTCAGCGAACTGGCCGCACGCGCATTTCGGCGGCAACGCACTACCGGATCAAAAGCAACTGCGTGAAGATGCCGTCAGTGCCAGCTGGCAGACTTCGGTACTGGCCACCAACATGCCGAGCCGCTGGCAGGCCTGTGTCGATGAAAACCAGTGCGACGGCCTGCTGGCGCAGGCGTTTGCCGTTGATTTTCTCGATCCGATTGATGTCTATGTTCAGAGCGACCGCGCCACCAAGTACGCATTCCTGTTTGTTGCCATTACGTTCGGTGCGTTCCTGCTGTTTGAGATCCTGAAGCAGCTGCCGATCCATCCGGTGCAATACGGCATGGTGGGCCTGTCGCTCGCGCTGTTCTTCCTGCTGCTGTTGTCGCTGGCCGAACATATTGCCTTTGCCTGGGCTTACAGCACCGCGGCGGCGGCCTGCATCGCCGTCATTGTCGCTTATCTCAACGCCGTGCTCGGCAGCTGGCGCCGCTCACTCGGTTTCGGTGTCGCTCTGGCAGCGCTCTACGGTGCGCTCTACCTGATCCTCGGTTCGGAAGATTTTGCCTTGCTGATTGGCAGTGGTCTACTGTTTGCCCTGCTCAGTCTGGCGATGTTGCTGACCCGCCATATCGACTGGTATCACCTGCAGCAGCGGGTGCTGACCGCGCGGCAATGACCTGCACGCAGGGCAGATGACCGGATCGGCCGTCTGCCCTGCCGGAGTTCACCATGAAAGCAATCTGGTTTGTTCGCACCCGCTGGTTCTGGCGCCCGCTTGGTCACATCGGTTGGCTGCTGATGCTGTTACATGCCTTGATGGCGCTGGCGTTCACGGGCTGGCTCTGGCTGCAGGAAACCCACGTCGACAGCCTGTTGATCCTGATCGCGCTCGGTAATGCAGTGGTCTTTCTTGGCTTTGACTGGCTGGCCCGCCGCGCCAGCTACCGTGAAGGCAGGCACTGTCCACGCCGGCAGCGCGACCCGGAAGCGTGGACCTGAGCCTGTTTTTTTTGTGAGCTCGAACCACATAGGTCTGCCCGCTTATCACACAGGACGAACCGCGTTGGCCAACGCTTTTGACCCAGCACAAATTTGACCCTACGAACTTCAAGGATACTGCCGGCCTTTCGATCTGTTCGGACTCATCATGATCAACCAACCACTGCCGTTGTTACGTTGGACCCGTCTTTACTCGGTCGGTCACCCGGCCCTGGATGCCCAGCATCGCAAGCTGTTTGCCCTGATCAACGATCTGATCGCCCTGCAACAGGCGGATGCTGTCGCCCAACGCCAGGCCATTGTCGAGACGCTGCCGAAGCTTGGCCGTTATGCCGAGCGGCATTTCAAAGCGGAAGAGCTGCTGATGGCACGCGCACAAGCCGACAACCTGGCAGCCCACCGCGAAAAGCACGCCGCCTTGCTGGCTCAGGTTCAACAACTGCAGCAAAACATTGACCGCGGCAAGATCCCACCGTTTGCCGAATTGCTGCTGTTTCTGCGCTACTGGCTGGCCGAGCACATTCTGGTTACCGACAAGCGTTACGCCCCGGCCATGGCCAAACTGCTGATGGACGCAGACAGCGACGAAAAGGCCGACGCGCTGCTCGCCGAACAGGAAGCGGAAACCGAGCTCTGGTAGCACGGCAATACCGCTAAAGCAGCGGCAAGCATTCTTCTCAGCAATAGCTGCAACCCGCGCTTGCCCTGTGGTCATTTTTTCGCCAGAATGCGCGCCCCGTCGGGAACCGGTCCGGTGCCGGCGGGTCTTTCCGCCCCTGATTCCCGTTGTCGTTTTGCTGAGTGTTGTCCGTGTTCCGGCCTTTTGCTGTTGCCCTTGTTGCCCTGTCTGCCGCCGTTACTGCCCTGCCGGCAGCCGCCTCGATTCGTGGTTGTGATCCCAGCTATCTTGAACCGGCTTACAGCGAGTCGCATCGGCTGGCGGCGGTCGAGGGCGCGGTGTATGCCTTGCTCGCCAGCAATGCCTACGATGGCAATGAACAGCCGCAGTTCGCATTGCCGACCGGCTGGCAGGAAGTCGCCCGCGACGCCCAAGGCGATCTGCAATACAGCCTGTATGAGTTGCAACGTGACGGCGCGCTGCAGAAAGTGGTGGTGGCCTTTCGCGGCACCGACAGCGAACGTGACTGGTGGACCGGCAACCTGACCGGCGAACAGTACGAACAAGCCAGCCAGATCATTCGCAGTGCGCAGGCACGCTACCCGACTACCCCGCTGGTCGCGACCGGTCATTCACTCGGTGGTGGCTTGGCCCTGCATGTGTCGATGCGTTTTGCTGGCGTCAGTGCCTATGCGTTCAACCCGTCACCGCTGGTGCGGCAACCACAGACCATTCAGAACAATCGCCGGGTGATTTACTGGGAAGCCAATGATCTGCTGCACTGGGGCCGCTGGGCTATGGCAAAAACACCGGGTGCGGTGTACTGGCGGTTTTCCTTTGTCAAAGGCAATGGCCACAAGTCGCTGGTGCTGGCAAAAGGTTTGCTGATGTTGGGTGCGCTGATGAACACGGAATTGGCGGCAACATTGCAGCAGAATTGCCAGATCAATCCGCTGAAATAGCTCAGCAGGCATGGCTGGGAAGAGCCAACGCTCCAAGCCGCCATGCCCCCGGTTGAAGCCCTCCTTTTAGTCAGCTCGCTCCACACCGGGGCACGTCACGCGCCAATCAAGTGCGCTATGCCCGCCCCTGCTGTCCGCGTTGTTTCCAGATGACATCCCCCTCTCTTTCAAGTAGGTTTGAGGTACCGCTCAACCCATAATCCGACGTTGGGTTTTGGGGTGATAATCAGGTCTAACCTCCAGATTATTCAATGGGTTAGGCAAGGCAAAAAGGTGTTATGCACCTTTTTTGGTGCAAAAAAAACGCCCCATTTATGGGGGCTAATTCACGTTAGGCACTGAATGAATCACTGCTGCGAGACAATGACATATCAGGCAAATCACAAGTGCGAGCAACACACTGAAGCATTTGATTGTCCAGATCATCTAATCAAGTACTCAGATAGATTTTGTGAGTACGGAATCATCATTCACGATGGAGGCACATCCTCAATTTTGATTGAGTTTTGCCCTTGGTGTGGCGCGCAGCTGCCTGAATCTAAGCGTGACAAATGGTTCGAAGAACTAGAAAAGCTGGGGTATGACGATCCATCTGAACAAGAAATACCGGAAAAGTACAAAAGCGGAGAATGTTATCGTGCCTAACAATTCAATCGAGTTCATGCTTGCCTATGGCAAGCATCGGACGTCGCTACGCGACGCCGCTCATTTCAAACGTTAGAGGAAACATGCTGCGCTGCATCTGCAATGTTCTTCAAGTTATTGAAAAAGTCGAAGGCATTAGCAAATTCTTCGACCCTCTTGAGGTGAAAGAAGTCGGAGAGTGGGCCAAGCTATATTGTTGTAAATGCTGCGGCCAGCTGTGGGCAGTCGATGAATGGGACAAGTATCAACTCCGGTTAGCGGCCAAGATATCTAGCGCAGTTAACTGGTCTGGCGCTTCAGAGCTTCAGAGAAAGCAGTATCTTTTGCGGTCTCGGGGAGGCACTGGTTCAGAGTTGTGTTTGCAAGCGGGCTGCAGCAATGTAGCTTTAAAAGGCGTTGTGTTTTGCGTTGAACATTTTTATGCACTTGGCAATAGAGAGTAATTGCACTAGCGCGGCGCTGAACCCGCTCCTTTTGGTTGCTCGGGCGGACCTTCACC
The DNA here is from genome assembly GCA_041914645.1 of Permianibacter sp. GTDB lineage: Bacteria > Pseudomonadota > Gammaproteobacteria > Enterobacterales > Permianibacteraceae > Permianibacter. The sequence goes on along the minus strand of JAYSCY010000003.1, from coordinate 240,231 downwards.
ACGCTGCGGCCAGCTCTCTAGCTCGGCGGTAAGTGCTCGAGAATCAAAGCATGAGATGCTGCAATAAAGAACTTCCTAGCCCAGAAATTATTGAAGGTACAGCCTATTTCGTTTGCCCGGAATGCGGCATGGTTCGCGAGAAAGAGAACTACAAAACGTATTCAACAGATGAGTGCTTTAGTTTTTTTCAAGAAAAATATGGGTTTGTTCTTCCGAATGAATATGTAAGTTTTTCTAATTCAAATAAGACTATGGTAGTCAAACTTCCTCCATGCAATAACAAATTGCTGGAGTACTATTTTGGCGAAGGATTTTATGAAATTGGAACTGTCGCAAGCCTGGATCCGAATTCTGAAAAATCCATATATCATTGCGTCAGTTCCGGAATTGAATGGGGCTTACCAAATACCTATGTGCCTATCGAAGGGGATGGTCATACATGGTTAGCTCTTGACTTTAGCTGCTCTCCAGTTGAGCCGAAGGTTGTAGTTATAGAAACAGATGCGGGGAACAGCCTAGTCGTAGCCAATAGTTTTAATGAGTTTTTATCGAGCCTCTTGGAGTATGAAGAGGTCTATGATACTGACGGGAATATTATCTATAAGGAAAAGGCCACCTCGCAAAGTGATCAAACGGATTAATTTTTAAGTTGCATTTTTTTGCCAACCCACTTCGCTGCACTTGATGGCAAAAGTGAAATTTAGAAACCACAGATTATTTCGGCATCAGGCAGGCAAGGAGCAGCCATGGCAAGTGAAGTTGATAAGCGCGCAAAGCTAGCGCTTGATGCCATTCGCAAGGTGTACGGGACAGAGGCTGGAGAGTTCAGTACCACCCTGTTCGTTTCGCACCATCTGGAAGAACTTTCCACGGACTACTGGCAAGAGCATGCCGGAACCGACAACCCGGACCCCGCGGCGGTACTTGGGCTACTCGAACTCAAGTCCAACTGGGGCGAAAGCGACATGGAGAACTTTGACTTTTCGCTTCCTGGAGACGTGACGGACTACATGCTCTCCGTCCGCTTTGACGAAACCGGAGAGATTGAAGAGATCTCAATGGAGAGTTGACCCGGTTTCTGGCTAACAATTCATTCAGATGGTTTAAAGTGTCAGAGCCCTTCAGATCCGTTCTCACCCCGAAAACGAGTGGGTCAAACGTTTGCCTACGTCGAATAGTCGACGGTCTCGGCGTTGAAACATCGTGATTGCGATGCCTCGACGTCAGAATTGGCGGCTCAGCAGAGAAATATCGAGCTGACGTGGCGGCGGTGCAAGCTTACGGCAAACACTGCCGCAGCTTTTATCAGCGCAACAAATTCCAGACGCTCAAACCAACCACCAGTACGCCCACCATCACCATCAGCACTTTTGCCGGCAGCAACTTGACCAGATAGGCGGCGAATGGCGCCGCGATCAATCCGCCCACCAACAGACCCAACACGATCTGCCAGTGCTGAATGCCGATGGCGATAATAAAGATCAGACTGGCTGCCAGCGAAACGAAGAATTCGGCTGCGTGGACGGTGCCAATGGCATAGCGCGGCGGCACGCCTTGCGCGATCAATTGCGTGGTGGTCAGTGAACCCCAGCCACCGCCGCCAATCGCATCGAGAAAGCCGCCGAACAGACCCAGTGGCGTGGTACCGCGCACTCTCGGCCGCACCGCCTGTTTGCGCCAGACCCGCGCCAGAATCCACAGCCCCATCAACAGCAGATAGCCGCTGACCCACGGCTTGATGGCGTCACCGGGCACCAGGCTGAGCACACTCGCGCCAACCACGGCACCGACCACGCCCGGTACCGCCAGCCGCCAGAGCAAACTCTTTTTGACGTTGCCGTTGTAAACATGCGACGCCCACGAGGCGCCGGTGGTGAACACTTCGGCCACGTGAATCGAGGCGCTCGCCATGGCCGGACTGTGGCCAAACCCAATCAGCAGACTGGACGAGGTCACGCCATAGGCCATGCCGAGCGCGCCATCGATCAGTTGCGCCACCAGGCCTATCAGCACGAATGTGGTGAAATCCGGCGCCAGCTCCACGCAGCTCCGCCCCGTCTCGTCAAAGTGGCCGGCAGTATCGGGGTGGGACAAGAGGCCCGGAAATAAGCCGGACGCATGGCGATATAACCGGAAGCGCCATGCCCGCCCGGTGTGCGGCGCTGGTGAATACTGCCCTTGTCGCCCCGCACTGGCACCGGCAGCATCGACCCGGACCAACCGGACCGTTGGCAGGACTTGTGGTCTGCAAAAACAGAACAGGGGGCAATATGAAACGCGAGCAATTGGCCGAACTGCTGCTGCGCAGCGGCTTGGCGCTGCTGATCTTCATCCACGGCGCGCACCGGCTCTACGATGGCGGCGTCACCGGCTTTGGCGGTTTTCTGGACGCGCAGGGCTTTCCGTTCGGGCTGGCGCTGGCCTGGGGCATCACCGTTTATGAATTGATTGGCCCGGTCTTGCTGCTGGCCCGCCGCTTTGTCGCGCCCATCGCCGTCGTTTCCGCCATTCAGTACGCCACCGGCATCTGGCTGGTGCACTGGCAGCACGGCTGGTTCGTGGTTGGCAGCGGCCGAAACGGCATGGAGTTCAGCGTGCTGCTGATCATCAGCCTGCTGACGCTGGCGCTCTGGCAGCCGCGGCGCTGAGAGAGGCCTTACCGGACTGATGAGCCGGAGACTGCTTTTGCCAGTACTTCCTTCGCATTCTCAATAGTGGACATTCTGGTTGCTGGAAAGTCCGCAGGGTACTTTTCAGCTTCCAGTTCCGGTATTTCGCGGCTGAGCAGTTCTATCAGGACATTTCGGGCGACTTGCTCGCCTCCCTGCACCAACAAAATGTCGAGCAGCAGATAGGCCTCGGTGATTCGAGCATCCTTTGCCAAAAGATATTGGAGTCGCAGCTGATCTTCAGACCTTTGAGCGACCAGCTGGCTACCAGCAAGCATCCCAAAGAAAAAAGCGGGAATAGATAGCCCCAACAACACAGGAGCTGTCGTCTTGTTCATCTCTTGGCCTCCAAAAAACTAGGACATTTGCATCAGTCTAAAGCTCGTGCGTGCGGCAGGCACCCGCTCTTTCGGGTTCCTCATGCCGCCCGGTTGTAAGCGTGTAACCGGACGTCCTTTCCGATCCCCGTCCATCTCGCCCAGCATTTGGCCATCCAAATGTAGGGCCATGATGATGACCGCTTCTTCCTCCCTGCCGACACCGCTCGGCGACTTCCGGCAACACCCGCTGGCGCGCGAACTGGCTGCGCTGTCCGGCGAGCAGCTGCTCTGGCTGTCCGGCTACGCCTACGGCCTTGCCCAGCGCGGTGGTGCCGCCCTTGCCGCGGCGCCAGCGGTCGACAGCAAGCCAGCGCTGACCGCGACCGTGCTGTTTGGCTCGCAAACCGGCAATGCCAAGCGTCTGGCCGAACAGCTGCACCACGATCTGCAGGCACAAGGCATCGCCAGCCGCTTGTTGCGTGCCAGTGACTACCCGACCCGCGAACTGGCCACCGAAAAGCTGCTGCTGGTCGCCATCAGCACCCAGGGCGAGGGCGAACCGCCGGAAGACAGCGTCGCCTTGTTCAAATTCCTGAGCGGCAACCGGGCACCGAAACTGCCGCAGTTGAAATACGCCATCTTTGCTCTGGGTGATCGCAGCTACAACCAGTTTTGCGCAAGCGGAAAGAACCTTGGCGAACTGCTCGGCAAGCTTGGCGCCAGCGAGTGGCAGCCGCGGGTCGATGCCGATGTCGAATATGACGTTGAAGCAAAAGCCTGGCGGGCAAACATTGTCGAGCAGGCGAAAAAATTGCAGCCGGCAAGCACGCCGCAAAGTGCCCAAGTTTTGCCGCTGCGGCCCACTGCTGCCAGCCAATACCACCGTGACAAACCGTTCCCGGCACCGGTGCTGGCCGTGCAGCGAATTACCGCACGGGACAGCAGCAAGGATGTTCGCCATCTGGAGCTGTCACTGGCCAATTCCGGGCTCGATTACCAACCCGGTGACACACTCGGCGTCTGGCCTCGCAATCCGGCCTTTGTCGTCGACGAGCTGCTTGCAGCGCTGAAACTGGACGGCGACACAAGCGTCACGGTGGCGGGTGAGTCGCTACCGCTGCGGTGCTGGCTGCGGGAAAAGCGCGAATTGACTCAGCTCGCCAAACCGGTGCTGGAACGCTATCAACAAATCGCCAGCAACAAACGACTGGCCGCATTGCTGCAACCGGATCAGCAGGCGGCACTGCAAAGCTTTTTGACCACGCACCAGTTCATCGACGTCGTGCAACAGTTTCCGGCGACGCTGACCGCCGAACAACTGGTCACCACCTTGCGAGCGCTGACCCCGCGCTTGTATTCGATTGCCTCGTCGCAGAAATCGGTGGGCGACGAAGTGCATCTGACGGTTGGCATCATCGACGAACAAACCGAGGCCGGCCGCCGGGTAGGCGCCGCCTCGCGTTTTCTGGCCGATCTCGGTGCGGACGAAACGGTTGATGTGTTTGTCGAACACAATCCGTCGTTCCACCTGCCGGACGATGACAGCCGCGATCTGATCCTGATCGGGCCCGGCACCGGCATTGCGCCGTTCCGCGCGTTTGTTCAGGAACGGACGGAGCGAGCCGCCAGTGGCAGCGACGTCGGCGGCTCCATTGGCAGGACTTGGCTGTTCTTTGGCAACCAGCATTTCACTTCGCAGTTCCTGTACCAGACCGAATGGCAGGCGGCGTTGAAATCCGGCGCGCTGAGCCGACTGTCGCTGGCGTTCTCGCGTGACCAAAAAGAACGCATTTATGTTCAGCAGCGCCTTCGCGAACAGGCACAGGATATTTATGCCTGGCTGGAGCGCGGTGCCGCGATCTATGTCTGTGGTGATGCCAAGAACATGGCGCCGGATGTGCACGCAGCGCTACGCGAGGTCATTGCCAACCAGAGCGGCAAAGGCGAACAACATGCCGATGACTACCTCGACCGGCTGCGCGAAGAAGGCCGCTACCGGCGCGACGTGTATTGAATGTTGCGAGTCGGGTCTGGGCAGGTTGCGTCAAGACGCACCGACCAGCGAAACCGAAACGAAACGAAACCGAAACAAATTAAGCGTGGCGGGTCGTGAACCGCCCTACGATACGAGAATGAGATGAGCAACCCCAGTGAAGTGGAAGGCATCAAGGCGCGCAGCCGCCTGTTGCGCGGCAGCCTGAAAGAAAGCCTCAGCGATGATCACACCGGCGCCATTCGTGCCGATGACACCATGATCATCAAATTTCACGGCAGCTACCAACAAGACGACCGCGATCTGCGCGCCGAACGGGCCGAACAAAAGTTGGAGCCCCTGTATAGCTTCATGCTGCGGGTCCGGATGCCGGCGGGTGTGGCCACGCCCGCGCAATGGCTGAAAATGGATGAGCTGGCGCGCACTTACGGCAACAACACCTTGAAGTTGACCACCCGGCAGGCGTTCCAGCTGCACGGCGTGCTGAAGCGCAATCTGAAAGCCACCATTCAGGGCATCAGCAGTGTGGCGCTTGACACCATTGCCGCCTGCGGCGACATCAACCGCAACGTGATTCTGTCCGCCAATCCGGAACAATCCGACGCCTGGCAGCAGGTGTACCCGCACGTGCAGGCGGTGGCAACGCACCTGCTGCCGAAAACCCGCGCCTACCACGAGATCTGGCTTGATGGGGAACTGGTCGATGGTGGCGAACCGGAAGAAGAGCCCATTTACGGTCCGACTTACCTGCCCCGCAAATTCAAAACCGCGTTTGCGGTGCCGCCGGTCAACGATGTCGATGTGTTCGCCCACGACATGGGCTTCATCGCCATTTTCGAACACGGAAAACTGGTCGGCTTCAATGTCACCGTTGGTGGTGGGCTCGGCTCCACCCATGGCGACAAAACCACCTATCCGCGTCTGGCCGATGTCATTGGTTTTGTGACGCCGGAACAACTGCTGTCAGTGTCGGAACATATTCTGACCACCCAGCGTGACCATGGCGAACGCAGCGTGCGCAAACACGCCCGACTGAAATACACCATTGCCAAGCATGGTGTGGAATGGTTCAAGCGTGAACTGGAAGCACGCACCGGGTTTCCGCTCGCACCGGCGCGCGAATTTGCGTTTGAGCACAACGGCGATCGGTTTGGCTGGGTCGATGGCACCGATGGCCGTTCGCACCTGACCTTGCATATCGATGGTGGCCGGGTGATTGATCGCGGTGAGGTGCGGCTGCTGACTGGCTTGCGTGAGATCGCCAAAATTCATGGCGGCGATTTCCGCTTGACCCCGAACCAGAATCTGGTGATTGCCAACGTGCCAGCGCGTCAGCGTGCCCGTATCGATGCGCTGGTCGCCGAATACGGTATTGGCCAATACGCTCACGTTTCGCCACTGCGCCGCGATGCACTGGCCTGCGTGTCCTTGCCAACTTGCTCGCTGGCGATGGCGGAAGCCGAACGCTACCTGCCGGAGTTTGTCAGCAAGGTCGAAGGCCTGTTGCAAGCGCACGGTCTGCTCAGTTTTCCGCTCAACCTGCGCATCACCGGTTGCCCGAATGGCTGCGCGCGGCCCTGGCTTGCCGAGGTCGGCATGATCGGCAAGGCCCCCGGTCGCTACAACCTTTATCTCGGTGGCGACGCCGCCGGCACCCGCTTCAATCAGCTGCATCGCGAGAATATCGACGAACCGACCATTCTGGCGACGCTGGCGCCGCTGATTGGCCGGTTTGCCGAAGAGCGCAAGCCGACCGAGCGATTTGGCGATTGGCTGCATCGCGCCGGTGTGTTGACGGCAGCGGCCTGAGCATGACCGCCGCAGCAAGCATGCTTGCTGCGGCAACTAGGGATTTACTCACACGATGACTACTGCACTGAATCGAAAGGCGGCCGACGAGCCGGCGAGCCCGGTCGTTGTTGCCGAGTCGGCCAACGGCCTGAGCGAAAACCTGATTGAGACCAATCAGACACTGGCCAATTTGTCGGCGCCGGCGCGCGTGCAATGGGCATTTGATCACCTGCCGGGCGCCTTCGCGCTGAGCTCCAGTTTTGGTGCCCAGGCCGCCGTGTTGTTGCACATGGTCACCACGATCAAACCGGATATTCCGGTCATTGTGATCGACACCGGCTACATGTTCCCGGAGACCTATCGCTTCATTGATCAGCTGGCCGAACGGATGCTGCTCAATCTGAAAGTTTACCGCTCGACAATCTCCATTGCCTGGCAGGAAGCCCGTTACGGCAAGTTGTGGGAACAGGGCGTTGCCGGCATCGAGCAATACAACACGCTGCGCAAAGTGGAACCGATGCAGCGTGCGCTGCGCGAACTGAATGTCGGTAGCTGGTTTTCCGGTGTCCGGCGCAGCCAGTCCGCCTCCCGCGCCAATGCGCCGTGGCTGCAACAGCAGGGCGGCCGTTACAAAGTGCATCCGATAGTCGACTGGACCGATCGCGATGTCGGTGTCTACCTCAAGCAACACAACCTGCCGTATCACCCGCTCTGGGAAAAAGGCTATGTCTCGATCGGCGACTGGCATACCACCCGGCCACTCAGCGAAGGCATGAGCGAAGAAGAGACCCGCTTTTTTGGTTTGAAGCGCGAGTGCGGGCTACACGATTTCTCGATTTAGCCCAGACCGAGTGACGGCCACCACATCAGAACTGGCAACCCGAGCAGCGGCGCATAGGGGAACAACACCGTCGGGCGCAGGCCATGGCGGGCGTATTCCCGCAACAACTGGCTCACGCCACCGCGGGCCGCCAACCAGCGACGATTGAGCTGCATCGGTGCCATCACCTGCCCGGATCCGATCGCCGTTTCAAGCTGCAGCAGGTAGTCAACCAGGCGCGCCTGCTGGGTACGACCAATCGCTTCCTGCAACCACAGCAGCGACACCAATGCCGCGATCAGCACCGGCTCGTCGACAATCCAGCCTATCGCGGCCAGGACCACTGCCAGCAGCTTGATCTGCAACGCGTGATGCTCCTGCCGTTCCGCCTGCTGTTGCAGCAACAGCCATTCCTGATGCAGAACATCTGCCGACATTGGGGTGGTTCGGGCTTCAATAGACATACAGCAATCCTTTCAACTGATTCTCCTCAGGCCGGCGAGCTTACGCCAAATGGCGGAAATTTGATCCAGGTAATCGGTTGGCAATGCGACGCATGCTTTAATCAACCCATCTCCGCCACCGAGCACTGGCCATGGCTCCAATCCGCCTTCAAACCGCCGCCGGTCTTGTCGACCATCTTACCGATAACCAGTGGCTCTGGACCCAGTCAATGGCAGCCACGCCGCGCGTGCTGCTCAACGGCCTGGCTGAGCGGCTGCACGAGCGGCGTGGTCTGCGCCTGATGCAATTGCATACCGAACGCATCGAAGCGCTGACGCATGCGGGGCAGGCCGATCACCTGCGCCATCACTGTTTTTTCCTGGGTAACCACACCCGCAAGCTGGTGCAAACCGGTGAAGCGGACTATGTGCCGATGTTCCTGTCGGAATTGCCGCTGCTGTTTCGCCGTGGCGAACAACCGGTGGATGTCGCCCTGATCCAGGTATCACCGCCGGACAGGCACGGGCTGTGCACGCTCGGCATTTCGGTGGAGGCCAGCAAGGCCGCCTGTGAAAAGGCCAGCACCATCATTGCCCATATCAATCCGCGCATGCCGCGCACCCATGGCGACAGCTTTATCCGGTTTGATCAGCTCACGGCGTACTACGAAGGCCAAGATGAACTGCCCGACCATGAGCGGACGCCGAGCGATGCCGTTACCGACGCCATTGGCCGGCATGTCGCCAGCCTGATTGACGACGGTGCCTGCCTGCAGATGGGGATCGGTGCCATTCCGAATGCGGTGCTGGGCTGCCTCGGCAACCATCGCGACCTCGGCGTGCACAGCGAAATGTTTTCTGATGGCGTGCTCGCGCTGGTGGCCAATGGCGTCATCAACAACCGACGCAAGCAGGTTCACCCGGGCAAGCTGGTCGCCACCTTTGTCACCGGCAGTCGCCAGCTTTATGATTTTGTCGATGACAATCCGGAAGTGGTGTTGCTGGAAGCGGATTATGTCAACGACACCCGCAATATTCGTCGCAACCGCAATGTGGTGGCGATCAACAGCGCCCTGCAGGTGGATTTGACCGGCCAAATCTGCGCCGACTCGATTGGCAGCAAAATCTATTCTGGGGTCGGCGGCCAGATGGACTTCATGCGCGGCGCGGCGCTGTCGGAAGGTGGCAAGGCCATTATCGCGTTACCGAGCACCGCGGCCAAAGGGCGCATTTCCCGCATTGCTTCGGTGCTGGATCCGGGCGCCGGCGTGGTGACCACCCGGGCGCACGCCCACTACATCGTCACCGAATACGGCATTGCTGATCTGCGTGGCAAAAGTTTGCGCGAACGGGCGAGTTCCTTGATTAAGATTGCCCACCCGGATTTTCGTGACGCACTTGCACAAGCTGCCAGGCAACAGTGGCAACTGACGTGCGACACCTGAGCTCCAACCAACCACTGTCGCGTCAATTCGCGTCCGGCGTACGGAGCGGTTTGTCCGCCAGCAACAAAAACACCATGCTGTTGGTGATAATCACCATGTACATGATCAGCAGGGCAACATGCTGACCGGGGCCAGCAGAAAGAAATTGATAGGACGGACCTGCACCGGCCGATTCCTGCACCCGAATCAGGCAGGCAACCACCGCCGCCAGATTGGCCAACTGCAGGCCGTGCAACAGTCGGACATTGACACGACGACTGATGCGTATTGCAACGAGCACCAGCACCGCGAACTGACCTGCGATAATCAGGCTCACCATTGCCAGCCGATTGGCTTCCATCAGGCCCAGACTGCGCAACAACAACTGACAGACCGTTGCCAGCACCGCCAGCCAGAGCAATCGCCGATCGGGCATGTTGAAAAGCTGCGAAAGCGCCACTGCCATCAAACCGAGGCCGAGCGAAAGGCTGCTGTTAGGCACGGTACTGGTCAGAAACAACCAGTCATCACTGCGCGCCAGCCGCAACAATTGACCTAGACCACAGAGCACGTTGGCCAGCGCCCACAGCTTCATGGTGGCAGGGTTGTGCGCACCCACTCGACCGAGCCACGCAACCACAACGAGCACCAGCTGCAGGATGCCGGTGAGAATCAGAATGGTGTAATCATTGATGAGTTGCATGGCAGCTCCCGGTCGGCAACGCCGACGATACCAGCCGCGCAAGTATAGTCGGCCGACGGCAAGCCAATCAGGCGCCGGTTCGGCAGAGTCGCCAGATGCCATCGACAGGGTGGCTTTCACCGGCAACGTGCACAGGGCAATGCCTGCTCCGGCAACAGGGCCGGCCGTTCTGGATCATCGCCGTTGCACCGACACAATCCGATGGCCATGGCTTGCCACGACACGGCAAGCGACGTGGCTGGCAATCAAACTAGCGCAACAGGGGTGCTCAATGGTGCCCGACAAGTCAATGACACCCGGCTCATCGGTTCGGCATGAAATGGCTTCGCTGCGAGTTGACTGGCAGGGACTGACACTTGACTCAATCTGCGAGCGAGGAAGAACGATGGTGGTCGTGACGATAGTCCGGGTCGGCGCTTCGCCTGAAGTCATACCGGCGCGCGCAATCAACCATCAGCTTACGTTGCTGCACGCGGACCGCATGGCGGTAGTGTGACCGCGCGAGCAAGTCAGCGCGGCACTCCGGCGGTGATGACAGTGGGCGTGCTGATCACGCCATGACGGTGTAGCAGCCGTGCAACAGATTGCGGCCACTCTGACGCAGGCAGAACTGTTCGGCGTCAGCTTGAAAGGCCAGCTGTGCCACCGGCACCCGCACCGGCCGCAGGAATTCGACGTTCAAGGTCTGCACCGGTACGCCGTGTTGGCGCGACAGTTCCGCGCAAGCGCGGCCCGCCAGATACATGCCGTGGGCCATTGCACCGGGTGCGCCAAGCAGGCGCGCTGACCAGTCGTGCAGGTGAATCGGGTTGTAATCGCCGGAGACCTGCGCGTAACGGCGAATGTCGGCCAGTGAAATGGACCACTCCGCGTTGCCGCTTGCCTGCGTCAACCCCGAGCCCTGGTCGCGACGCATCGGCACCCTGCCGCGCCGCACCAGATAACGGCTTTCGCAACGCGCCACATTCTGTTGTTGCTGGTGAAACAGCACGGTCAAATCCAGACAAGTCGCACCATGCGCCGTGGCAGGCAGCAGCGTGGCTTGTACGGACAGATCGAATGCTTGCTGCCAGTCGAGCGCCGCGGTCATCTCCAGGTTGTTGCCCAGATGCACCACGCCCGGGATGGGAAATGGAAATTCATCCTCCAGCATCAGCGCCAGCTGGGCTCGCTGGGCCAGCGGATACAACGCAGTCAGCAGCGGCTGCGCCGGGTCGGCTGCAAACAGTGCGTGGTAATCACGCAGGTAATCGGCATCGCAGGCCAGCTGGGCGAATCGCGCAGACGGCATGGTGCCGGGCCAGCAGCCCTGGCGGCGAAAGGTCAGCGCACTGCGCAGCAGCAGTGCCGGGGTTCCGGGCATTTCCGGAAAATGGCGCATTTCTGCGGGCGTCATGCCCTTTCTCCTCCGCTGGACAGCCAGCGCTCTGGCCAAAATGATGGTGCCGCCATGATGCAATGCGTCAATTATAAGCTGGCGTCAATCCAGCCGTCTCGCCGGATCTGCCGGAGCAGGTATAGCGCATCGCTAGGGTGCGCGACCGTGACGGTCGGCACAGTGGATTTATCCCGATCAGCGGGGGGTGATGGCGGGCCTTGCTTCACATTCCAGAGACACCGTACGTCTTACAGGTGAGGTCCGTCCCACTGACGATTTTGCAGACAGGAAGTCCTGCACCCCGGACGTTTTGCTAACGGGAAGGCACGCACACCAGTGGCCCATTGCGCTGAACCGCCGGTGCCAGGCAAAGCACCCAGCGGACTAGGTGGTCAAACCCACCAGCAGCGTGTACGCAATGCCAACGACATACAGCGTGCCAAACAAGGCTTTGTTATGCCGTGCTAGCCAGAGCGGCAAATAGATATCAAAGTTGGCCTGACGGTCAGGGGTGTAGCGCCCGGCCACATCGGTCAATGGGCAACGCATCCGGTTGGCCACCAACACCAGCACCTCGACGAAAACGAAACCAATCAAGGCCCATGCAGCCACAAATCGGCCTTCTTTGGCGACAACAGGAATCAGGCATATCGAGACAGCAAAAATCGCCCACACCAGCGTGTGAATGGCTTTGATAAGGCGAAGCCTGGTGGTCGGGGTCATGGTGTTCTGATAGCGGTCTTGGAGCACTCATGCGTCCTAAGCGTTACGCAGATTCGTACCTGCGATCGCTGGGCGTTAAGCAGCGGTTCGGAGGCTACGCCGATAGCGGATGACGGCAACACCGCACGCAAGGAGTATCAGGCAAGGAGCTGCCAATAGGAACACCTCGAATGTCCGCTTTTTTAAATCTTTTTCAAGCGACGTTATCTCTATCCCATTCGCGTCAAGGCCGTAAGTCAGGATGCGTCCGTCTCGAACTATCACTGGCTGGTCGCCATCGAACGCTGCAAAAAACTTCAGATGCAACTCCAGGCCTTGGGGACACCCCAATCGCGTTTTGCAGGGGTCGTGTCTCGTGTGGTAGGGGATCGGATGGCCTCGCAAGTACACTTCATACCCGATTTTTCCTCTACGAAAGCCAGGGATAGCCCGTAAGCCAATTACGTCTCCTTCGACAAGACGTAGTTGATTTTCAATGGGAGTCGGGGGTAAAGCGAATAGCAAGGATAGAGCCAGCAAACCATAAAATAGCCAGACCCACGGGGGAGCCCAGCCGGACAGCATTTTACCGATCGATTTACGCGTGGTGGCCATACAGAAATGCCGGCGCTAGCTCGTAGGATGGGTAGAGCGTAAGCGAAACCCATCGTCTTCCTCAACTTGACGGCCACTGATGTGTTTCGGCGCTGCACGCCTCTATCCATCCTACATCACTCTGCTTGTCCGACATGGAAATGTCGGCGGAACGCCACCTCACCACGTGGCGTTTCATCAAGCTCACGGGCATAACGATGGCCGGCATAAACGGCGTGGGCAATCAGGCCCGGCGCTTCGGCATCGCCAATGCAGCGTACGCTCCGGATGCCGGCGGCTTGCCATTCTGCTTCCCGCGCCAGCAAGGCCTGATACAGCGCATCGTTCGGCAGCCGTGCCGTGACAGCGAGCACAGCCGCGCATGCGAGCGTCGTGGTTTTGCCGGACCAGCTATGTTCCAACGTCAGCTGCCTGCCATCCCAATGGGTGATGTTCTGCGCCACCACTTGCTGCACAGCCAGTTCATGCATGCGCCACTGGATATGGCGATAGTCCAGTGTGTTGCTGCTCCACGAGGCAATGGTGTCGTCCGGGGTGATGAACAGAACATCGCGGCCCGCTTTGCGCAGTGCCTCGGCCATTACGCTGCCGTAATAGAAATAATCATCGTCGAATACGGCAATTGGCCCGGCAGGAAGCGTCGACAACTCAAGTCCGGCCATGATGTCGTCTGGTGTCAGCACGCGGTGTTCGGCAAAGCCAGCGATACCGCTGCCGTTGCTGCGGCCATAGCCATCGCGGCGCCAGTGGCAGCCGGTTGCCAGCACCACATGCTCGGCACCGAAATCCAGCACATCCTGCGCGCTTAACGCCGAATCGCGATAGACACTGACATGGGTCAGTTTGTTGATCTGGCCAACACGCCAGTCGCGCACGCGCGCCCATTCAGCAAGGCCCGGCAGGCGTGCCTCCTTGCTGACTCGGCCACCGAGTTCCTTGCCCGCTTCGGCAAGGTGCACCTCGTAGCCACGTTCGCCCAATGCGCGCGCCGCTTCCAACCCTGCTGGTCCGGCGCCGACAATCAGCACTTTCTGATCCGATTTTTTGCTGGCGATTTTTTCCGGATGCCAGCCCTTGCGCCACTCTTCGCCCATGGTTGGATTCTGGGTGCAGCGGATCGGCGTAATGGTCATGTCGCCACTGACGCAGATATTGCAGCCGATGCATTCGCGGATGTCGTCGATGCGCCCTTCTTCGATTTTCTTTGGCAGAAAGGGATCGGCAATCGATGGCCGGGCGGCACCGATCAGATCCAGCACGCCGCGTTTGATCTGCGAAACCATGGTATCCGGCGACGTAAAGCGGCCGACGCCAACCACCGGCTTGCTGGTGACTTTCTTGACCCAATCAATAAACGGTTCCTGCGCGCCTTCGCGGGCAAACCGTGACGGAATCGAGTCGTTGTACCAGGCGGCAAGATTGACATCCCAGAGATCGGGCAAGTCGGCCAACATGTGCACCACTTCTTTTGCTTCGGTCAGGGTTACGCCACCGTCGCCGATCAGTTCTTCGGTGGCAAAGCGCACCGCCACTGCACAGCTATCGCCGACGGCGTCTTTGGTGTCTTCGATAAGTTCGCGCAGCAAGCGGGTCCGGTTTTCCAGACTGCCACCGTATTCGTCACTGCGATGATTGCGCCGCTTCTGCAGAAAGTGCATGGCAAGCGAAAGGTCATGGGCGGCGTAGACGTAAATCACGTCAAAGCCGGCGCGCTTGGCCCGCAGCGCGGCGTCGCGATGCCAGCGCCGGTAATCAGCGATATCGCGCTTGCTCATCGCCTTGGCCTGATGCGGGTAGCCGTATTTGCTCGGCTGATGCGACGGCGCGATCAGGATATCGCGCGAATAGAGATTGGATGCCGTTGGCCCGTTGTGGGTCAGTTCAACCGCCGCAAGCGCGCCGTGCCGGTGGACTTTCTCGCACATCAGGGCGAGCGCCGGAATGTCGGCATCGTCCCACAGCCGCGCTTCGACATAGGGCGTGACATCACCACTTGGATGGATCTCGCATTCTTCGGTCGAGATCACGCCCCAGCCACCTTCCGCCTTGATTTCGCGCATCGCAGCGTGCGCTTCCGGCATGGCGTGGCCCATGCCATTGCAATGTGGCACCTGAAAGAAACGGTTCTTGCTGGTCACCGGTCCAATCCGGACCGGTTCAAACAGGATGTCGTAACGGGGATCGCGGGACATGAGAAGACTCTTTTCGTGGGATTTTTCACTCACAATGCTTGATCGCATCTGAGCTCAACCACCCCTAGCCCCTCACTGAAAAGGAGGAGGATCGTCTTTGCTCCCCTCAACTCATGAGGAGGGGCTGGGGGTGGTGTGGATTAACATTTACTTTAGCGAATTGCCGCGCCTGCGACAGCCTGCTCCGTCCGACGCTGCCACCGCCGCCACAAATACAGCGGCAAGCCAAGCAGGGCCAGCGCCAGCGCCCACAGGAAAGACTCATGGCCAACCCCGATAAACGCCCAGATGCAATAGCCAATGGCAAATACCGATGCGATCAGCAAGCTCCACTCCTTGCCACCGAGCCGGGCAATTTCGCCGCGTCGCCAGAGCAACAGCACCGACAGCGAACAGAAGAAGTACAACGGCAGGTTGGCTGCCGTCACCACGACGCTGAAAAAGGTGAAGCCCTGCGCCATCGACTTGCTGTAGTTCATCAGGATCATTGCGCTGGCTAGACCGGCAGTCAGCACGAATGCTCGCACCGGCACACCGCGCGCGTTGGTGGCACCGAGCGCCGCCGGAAAGCCGCCGTGGCGAGCGAACGACTGCGTCAACTCACCTACCAGCAGGGTCCAGCCGTTCAGCGCGCCGAGACCACTGATCACCACAAACGCGGCGAGCAATTGACCGGAACCGACGCCAATGAACTGACTGAACAGCACAGCAAACGGGGCGTTGCTTTGCGCCAGCTCCGGCTGCGGGATCAACAACATGGGTACCGCCGACACCGCAATATAGATGGCTGCGGTCAGTATGGTGCCGAACAGGGTCGCGCGCGGGATGGTGCGAGCCGGATCACGGACCTTGCCAGCCGGGATCGTGGCACTTTCGAGGCCCAGCATCGCAAACAACGCGATGGTGGAAGCTGTTACCGTGTCGGACAACGTGAGCGGTGTGGTCGGCACTTGCTGACCATAGCGGGCGGGGTCGGTCAGCAGCAACCAGCCTCCCAGCATCATCACGGCGATCATCGGCAACAACTTCAATACGGTGGTACCGATCTGGACCCAACCGGCGGTGCGGACACCACGCAAATTGACCAGCACAAACCCCCAGAGCAGCGCCAGGGCCATAACGGGTGGCAACCACGGCGACGAATTGAGCACCGGGACAAAGAACGACAGGTAGCTGACCACACCGACAGCCAGCGTTGCGTTGGTCACCCAAACCGACACCCAGTAGCACCAGAGCACGGTGAAAGCGACACCGCCGCCGAGCGCGCGCCTTGTATAACCGTACGGTCCATCTTCCTGTGACAGGTGCTGGGCCAGGCCGGCAAACACTTTTGCCAGAAAGATGCAGCCAATCAGCGTAATGGCCCAACCGGTCATGGCATTCAAACCGTAAGGCGCCAGCGATGCCGGCATCATGAAAATGCCAATGCCGATGGTATTGCCGACGACCAGCGCCGTACACATCCAGAAGCCGAGTTCCCGTTTAGGCGCATTGCTCTCGTGCTGGCTCATGCTCTGCTCTCATGTTTTTCTGCAACGTGGTGTTGCAGTGATGTTGTTGTGATGATGCTGTTGTTGTGGTGATGCTGGTGTTGCATTGAAACCGGATGGCACTGGAGTGTTCAGTTCAACTCAGCACCGGGATCACCCGCTGGTAGGCATCGCGCAGCAGGTTCTGGAAATGCCAGACCCCGCCTTCCCGTTTCGGACACAGCCGCCCGGCCTCATAGCTACCCGAGCGCAAGCCTTTCTGCACCGCCAGACAAATGTCGATATCTTCCTGCTGGATTTCGTCACTGAACGCTTGTTCGTTGGCAATGCGCGCCTGCACGTCGGGCTCACTGCTGTAGTAGTAGTCGAACTCGATGCGGCAGCGATTCGGGCCGAGTGGCAGGATGCGATTGGTCTGCAGCCGGCCCGGGGTGATGTTCAGCATGATGTTCGGGTAAATGAAGTAGTACCAGGCATTGCCATCGCCGTAGATGCCGTCATTGTTGCGGATGGGCGAATGCTGCAGGGAATACCAGTGGTGCAACTCGGTATCGTAGGCACGATAGTCCAGCACTTTGGACAGGCCCGGATGAACGTGCGGCAAGTGATAGCCTTCGAGAAAATTGTCGATATAGACCTTCCAGTTGCAGTCAATGTCATAGGCAACGCGGTTGTGAAAGCGCAGGGCAGCAATATCAATCGGTTTGATGCGCTCGACAATGCCAGCAAACATTTCGTCAAATGCCGGCGTATCCGCCGACAGCGCGACAAACACCAACCCCTGCCACTCGCGCACTGCAATTTCTGGCAGCCGGATATCCTCGACATTGAACTCGCAGGCGCCCTGCATCTCCGGCGCTGAACGCAATTGCCCGGCCAGGGTATAGGTCCAGCCGTGATAGGCACAATGCAATGACTTGGCGGCCCGACCATTGCAGGTAGCGATCGGTCCGGCGCGGTGCCGACAGACGTTGTAGAACGCTTTCAGGCTGTTGTCCGGCTGGCGAACAATCAGCACTGGCTTGTCGGTCACTTCGGTAACGACATGATCACCGGGTTGTTGCAAATCGCCGCAATGGGCAACCAGTTGCCAGCTCCGGGCAAACACCTGTTGTTGTTCATGCTGCAGCCACATCGGCTCGGTGTAGAAGGATGCATGCAAGGCCGTCGCGGACTCGAGCCCCTGTTTCTGGCAATGCGGCAGATGATTCATACCTGACTCCATTTGTGATTTTTTTGCGACCGTGCTGAACTGTCCGGCACGATCATCTGGGAATACTTGCCATGGCAAACGTCATATACACGCTTGTGTCTTGCATGCGCAGCTTGCATGGATTGTGGCACACCTTTTTTGGCCAGAACCGGCTTGTTGCCACGCTGCTGCTTGGCCTGCTGACCGGTCAGGTAATGGCCGCCGAGCCGGCATCGCCGCGGGCACGCGATCTGGGCATTCCGTTTGACGGTACGCCCGGGCCTTGGAATGCCCTGACCGACGTCACCGGGGTCAGCGTCGGTTATCACACGTTGCTGGCCGAAACCGCAAGTGGTGCCAGCATTCGCACCGGCGTGACTGCCATCCTGCCGCGTGGCAAAGCCAGTGCGCAGGCACCGGTTTACGGCGCCATGTTCTCGCTCAACGGTAATGGCGAGTTCACCGGCAGTCACTGGCTCGACGAAAGCGGACTGCTGGAAGGTCCGGTCATGATCACCAACACCCACAGCGTTGGCGTGGTTCACGATGCCGTGATTGCCTGGCGCGTCAAACAAGGGAGTGCCGATGACAGCGGCTACTGGTGGTCGTTGCCGGTGGTGGGTGAAACCTGGGATGGCTGGCTGAACGATATCAACGGCTTTCACATCAAGCCGGAACACACCTTTGCCGCGCTCGACAGCGCCCAGAGCGGGCCGATTGCAGAAGGCAATGTCGGCGGCGGCACCGGCATGATCTGCCATCAATTCAAATGCGGTACCGGGACGGCGTCGCGCATTATCACCGTCGCGCAGCAACCGTACACCGTCGGGGTGCTGGTGCAGGCCAACTACGGCGTCCGGGAAGAGTTGCGCATTGCCGGGGTGCCAGTCGGCAAACACTTGACGGCTGACAAGGCATACGACGAACCGAATGCTGGCGAGAGTGGCGCTGGCGCGATGCCAAACAAGCCCGCAGGCGACACCGGTTCGATCATCATCGTGGTCGGCACCGATGCGCCGTTGTTGCCGCACCAATTGAAACGGCTCGCCAAACGGGCTGCGCTCGGTCTGGCTCGCAACGGCAGCTATGCCGGAAACGGTTCCGGCGATGTGTTTCTGGCATTCAGCACCGGCAACAAGGCCGCCAACCACAACACCACCAGCAACGTCGAAGCGCTCAGCAACAATGATCTCGACCCGGTCTTTCTTGCCACCGTGCAGGCAACCGAAGAGGCGATCATCAATGCGCTGGTCGCGGCCAAAACAATGACCGGCATCGACGGCCACAAAGCAGTGGCGATTGATCATGCCGCGCTGAAGAAAGTGATGAAGCAATATGGTCGGTTGTTGCCAGTCAGCAAGTGACGCGATAGATGTAGCCGCAAGGGAAAATGGCTTCGCGTTCATCACTGGGCTCTCATAGTCCGGCCATACCACGCCAACGTGTGGTTGTCCGTTGGCCGTTTTTATGCCTGCCGAATCGCACCGATGTCATTACCGTAGAAGCTTCTGATGAGAATAGGCGTGGTGGCTTGGTTTGCATGTCCTAAAGAACAAAAAATGCCGTAAAGCAGACGAAGACCGGTATTGCTGCCACGCATGCCGACAATGCAAGCAGTTGATTTTCTGTTCGGCATACCTGCCAGAACCATCTCGCCCCGGGGCCTGAATGAGCGCTGGAGATTGCAACCCTCCTTCAGCGCAGCCACAAGGCGATGTTGATAACGATCCACCAAGCAACAAGCGGTGTCTTCAATCAACAGGAAATTGGCCATCAACCGAGATCGTCCGGGTCGAAGTCAGGACGGAGTGACTGTCGCTTGGCACTCGCAGAACAACCAATTGGTTCAGGCCAATACTTCCCGTAAACTCGCTTCAATCATCACCATCGCTTCATCTATCTGTTCACGGCTGACCAGCAAGGGGGGCATGAACCGCACGGTACTGCTGCCACAGGACAGCAGCAGCAAGCCGTTGTGATAGGCGCGGGTAATCAGCTTGTCGCACAGGTCTTTTGCTGGTTGTTTGCCAACGCGGTCGACCACCAGCTCCATGCCGATGAACAGGCCTTTGCCGCGAACCTCGCCAATGCAGTCGAACCGGTTTTGCAGCTCGCGTAGTTTGCTGATGAAATACGCGCCGACGTCAGCGGCGTTGGCGCAATACGTTTCCTGCACCAGATCGAGCGTCGCGGTGGCGGCTGCGCAGCACAGCGGGTTGCCACCATAGGTATTGCCGTGAGCGCCGCGTTGCCATTTCTCCATGTGCTTTTTCTTGGCAACGACCAGACCAATCGGCATGCCGGAACCGAGCCCCTTGGCCAGCGTCATGATGTCGGGTGCGACGCCCCAGTGCTGGAAGGCGAACATCTTGCCGGTGCGGCCCACACCCGATTGCACTTCATCGAAAATAAGCAGGATGCCGTGCCGATCACACAGCTCACGTAAACCTTGCAGGAATCCATCCGGTGGCACCAGATAGCCGCCCTCGCCCTGCATTGGTTCCAGCACAATCGCCGCCACTTCATTGGCCGGTACGTTGCTCTGGAACAACACATTCTCGATGTAATTGAGCACTGCTGCGCCCTGCTCGTCACCGTGCAGCATCGGCCGATAGTTGTTCGGGTACGGCACGTGGGTAACGCCCGGCATGCTGGGGAAAAAACCTTTCTGCTGGGTGTATTTGCTCGAGGTGAAGCTGAGCGAACCCATGGTGCGACCATGGAAGCCACCAAGGAAACCGATGAAGCGCGATCGACCGGTGACATAGCGCGCCAGTTTCAACGCGCCTTCCACCGCTTCGGTGCCCGACTGGCACATGAAACTCAGAACCGGCTCACCCATCGGATTCAGTTCGCTGATGCGCTCGCCAAGCTTGACCTGATGTTCATGCCAGTAGTCGCTGGAGATGTGCAGGAAATTGTCGGCAGCTGCTTTGATCGCCTCGACCACTTTCGGATGGCTGTGGCCGGTCGAGCAAACGGCGATACCGGCTGCGAAATCGAGGAACCGGTTGCCATCAACGTCCCACACTTCCACGCCCCTGCCATGCGACATGGCAAACGGATAATCACGCGGATACGACGGCGAGATCACGGCCTGATCGCGGGCAATCAAGGCTTTTGCTTTCGGGCCGGGCAATTCGGTTTTAATATGCGGGTTGATCATGTTCGATCTCGTAATGAAGGCGAATGAGCGTTAGGGCAAGCGAATGCGAACCGGTGCCGAGTGGGCATGTTCGGTGCGCGCATGCAGGGCACGCAGCACGGCCAGTTCCTGTTCGGTCGGTTCCGGCAATGTCTGCACGACGCTGGCCACTTTCAGCGGCCAACCGGTTGCTGCCTTGACATCATCAATATTGATGCCGGGATAGACCGCGACCAGCGTCAATTCGTTGCTGTCCGGATCAGGCCGCATCATGCCGTAATCGGTGATCACCACTTGCGGGCCCGCACCTGGCAAACCCGCTTGCTTGCGTTCGCCGTGGCCGTTCAGGAAACCACTCGACGTGCGAAAGCCGAGTTGCGCGACGAAACTGCGCGCCGATTGCTTCATGACAATCAGCACTTCCCGGGCATGGGCGGCAATTTCTGGCGCACCGCCGGCACCGGGCAGGCGCACCGTGGGCTGGTCGTAGCGGCCGATGACCGTGCTGTTCAGATTGCCGAATCGGTCAATCTGGGCGGCCCCCAAAAAGCCGACATCGACGCGACCACCCTGCAGGTAGTAATTGAAAATATCCGGCAACGGGATGACGCAATCCGCGGTTTGCGCCAGTTCGCCATCACCGATCGACAGCGGCAGTACCGTGGGCTTGGTACCAACGGTGCCCGACTCGTAGATCAGCACCAGATCCGGAGCATGGGTCTGCCGGGCGAGATTGCAGGCGGCACTCGGCAAGCCGATGCCGACGAAACAGACCGCACCGTTTTGCAATTGCCGGGCGGCCGTGACCGTCATGATCTCGTCGCGGCTGTAGCTGGCCGTTCTACTCTGGTTCATGCGGCCACCTGCAGACGTTTCAGCAGTTCGTTGTGATCGGCACAGCCGAACACATGCTGTTGCATCCAGCGCTGAAACTGCTCGCGGTCACGGCTGATATCGTCCCATGCCAGATAGAAAGCATTGTCACGCGGGTAATGATCTTGCGCGTAGGACGGATAGGCACCACCGGGCACCACGGCAATGGCGGAAATGAGCCAGCGTGGCAACACGATGGCATTCATGTCGGCCTGCAAGCTGTCGACCTGTTCCTCCACCGTCACGATGACGGTTTTCGCTGCCAGCGCAGCTTCACGGGCAGCGCCGACGATGCCGCGGATCAGTACGTTGCCAGCGGCATCGGCTTGCTGGGCGTGCAGAATGGTGACATCCGGATTGAGCGCTGCAATGGCCGTCAAGGGTGCACCAGTCAGCGGGCAGCTGGTGGCTTTGACCCGCGTTGCCTGCTGACCAATCAAATCGGTTGTGGGTTGACCTTTCATGAAACCGCAAGGCATACCGGCGGCACCGGCCTGATACGCCACCGCCATTTCGGCATGACTGTGTTCATGCAGTTGCAGTGCTTGTGGCCATTGATTTTCAACCGCATCGCGCAGTCGATGCAGCGAGCCGACCCCTGGATTGCCACCCCAGGAAAACGTCAGCGCACTGGCACAACCCATACCAATCATTTGGTCGTAAATCAGATCCGGCGTCATCCGGATCAGATGCAGATTTTTCTTTTGCTGGCGAATGATCTCGTGACCGGCAGCAAATGGGATCAAGTGGGTAAATCCCTCCAAGGCCACGCTTTGGCCGTCATGAACAAAACGTGCAATCGCATCGCGAAGCGTCATGAAGCTCATCGCTCAATCCACCACGGTTTGCGATTGTTCACGGAGGTACTGCGCGAGGTAATAGAACGACGCGATTGCCTTGCCGGTATTGCCGGAACCCTTCCAGCCACCAAACGGTTGGTAACCGGGCCAGGCACCGGTGGTCGCGCCTTGCGGCCGGTTGGCATAGGTCACACCAGCCTCGATATTGTCCTGGAACCAGCTCACTTCTTCGTAACTGCCATAGAAGCCGGCGGTCAGCCCGAGCGGACTGGCATTGGCCTTTGCCATCATTTCGTCGTTGCTGGCGCAGCGGTTCATCATCAGGATCGGCAGGAACATTTCCTGCTGCCAGAGCGGATGGTCAGGCTCGGCTTCCGCCAGCACCGGTTTGACAAAATAGCCGCGTGCTTCGTCGCCATTGCGCAGGAAGCCACCGGGCACCAGCAACTTGCTGCCTTGCGTTCGCAGCTGCAGCGCATAGTCGCCGTAGGCGCGATAACCTGCTTCGGTGGCAACCGGACCAAGCCAGTTTTTCTGATCCAGCGGATTACCAATGCGCAGATCAGCGATGTGTTGCTGCAGCATGTCAGTCAACTTGCCGGCGACTGACTGATGCACATACAAGCGTGACAGCGCCGAGCATTTCTGGCCCCCCATACCGAACGCCGAACGGGTGATGCCCAGCGATGCACGCTCCAGATCGGCGTCGGCAGTCACGATGCAGGCATTCTTGCCACCCATTTCGGCAATGCACGGTCGCGGATAGGCGCCCCCAAGCATCTTGCGCGCGATCGCCATGCCCGTTTCGTAGGAGCCGGTGAAGGTCACACCGGCCGTCAGCGGATGAGAAATCAGTGCTTCACCGACTACCCGACCGCTGCCGCTCAAATAGTTGAAGACTCCGGCGGGCAACCCGGCATCGCGCAAACAATCTGCCAGCAGTCGACCAGCCCACGGCGTCGTGGTCGCGCCTTTCAGCACCACGGTGTTGCCGGTGACCAGTGCCGCCGCCACCGGCCCACCGGCCAGGGCAAATGGAAAATTGAAGGGGGTGATCACCACCCAGGCACCGTGCGGCTTCATCACGCTGCGATTGCGCGAGACATAGCCGTTGATCGGATCATTTGGCAACGGATGAAAGTAGCCACCATTGCGCTCGTAGTCGTCGCAGTAGTCACGGAAAAAGTCGACCGTTTCCTGCGCTTCACCGAGCGCTTCCATCCGGTTCTTGCCAACCTCCAGCGTCAATGCGGCGGCAATTTCATAGACCCGCGCTTCCATCAGCACGGCCGCCTTGCGCAGCAGCCGCATGCGCTCGGTCATCGACGTCTTGCGCCAAAGCGGAAAGGCCCGGTGCGCCGCCTGCATGGCCAGATCGGCATCCGCTGCCGTGGCGTCGGTGAATTCACCGAGCACCATCTCGCGGTCAATCGGACTGGCCAGTGGCCGCACGTTGGTCGCAGGCCGATCCGCACCATCGACAAAACAACCATAGCGGCGCCCCAGACCCGCGCTCACTCGCGCCACCGCGGCATCAAAACGCTGATGCAGCTCGGTCGGCGGGTTGAACATGGTCGAATATGTCAGCTGAAAGCTCATTGCCATTCCTGTCTGGTGATGGCGGCAGATTGCCGCCATCCATTATCAAAAGTGCCGTTTGCTAAGGCGCAAGCTCGCCCAGCAGGCGATCGAGCAAGGCAATGGCCGCTGCCAGATCGGACTCGCTGATATTCAGTGGCGGCGCCAGAATGATCAGGTTGCCACGGGTGGCAAACGAGACATCGGCAGCCAGCGCATCGCGTACCAGCGTTTTCAGTAACGGTGGTGTTTCCGGCCAGGGCGACAGCGGCTCACGACTGGTGCGATCTCGCACCAGCTCAACGACGGCAAACAGGCCATGGCCGCCGCGGACGTCACCAATCAGCGCGTGCCGCTGCTGCAACTGCAGCAGTTGCTGAAAGAGCTGCTGACCCAGTGAACGTGATCGTTCGATCAGATTTTCCTGCTGATAGGTTTCCACCGCCGCGACCCCGGCAGCACACGACAACGGATGACCACAATAGGTCAGCCCGGTGTACAGCATCTGGGGTTCGAGAATGCGGGCGACGTCGGCCGACAACAGCACGGCGCCGAGTGGCAAATGCGCGCCGGTCAAGCCTTTGGCGAGCGTCATCAGATCGGGCCGGCCGGCTTCGCCGTGGCGTTGCCAGGCAAACCATTCACCGCAACGACCAAAACCGCTCATCACTTCATCGGCAATCAGATAGACCCCGCGCTGCCGGGTTTGCGCGCGTAGCCGTGGCCAGAACGCATCCGGCGCAACAATGCCGTTGGTGCCGGCATTGGCTTCCATCAACACCGCTGCTACCGGATCATCGCGATACTCATCGATCACCGCTCCGATGTGATCAGCCGCCAGCTCCCCGCACTGGCTGTCGCTTTGGCTGCCAAACGGACAGCGATAACGGTACGGCGGCGGGACCTGCAAGACGCGGAACGTCTCCGGATCAATCTGATGACGGGTGCGGCTGTCGCCGGACAGCGCCATCGCGGCGTAGCTGGCACCGTGATAGGAGCGGTCACGCGTAATGACCCAGCCGCTCGGCAAGGCTTTGGCCTGACGGGCAAATTTGACCGCGTGTTCGTTGGCATCGGCACCACCGAGCGTGAAGAACACCCGGCCACCGGTGAATCCGCTTTTCTCCAGCAACAGGTCGGCCAGCCGGGCACGTGGCTCGGCCCCCCAGGCATTGGTGACAAAGCAAAGCTGGTCGGCCTGCCGCTTGATAGCGGCGATGATGTGCGGGTGTTGATGGCCAAGGTTGTTGCACTCGGCCAGGCTGCTCATGTCGAGGATGGCGCGGCCATCGGCCGTGTGAAATCGGGCGCCACTGCCGCCAACCACGGTTGGCGCCTGCCAATCGGTTTGCCGGCACCAGCTGTGCAGGACGGTTTGCTGTTCTGACTGCACGGCGCCCTGCTCCTGTCCGAACTGCTGCCGGTCGGGGTGATCGGCCGACGAGCAGAGCCATTAAATGGCCAAAAAGTGCGTTATTCGCACAGTAATTCATATTGCGAACAACTGTAAAAGCCCTTACCTTTGCCTGTCAATGGCCCCCTGCACAGCAACTGTTATGGACTCGACCCACCTTCCGGCAGACGGTGAAAGCCGCACCGGCAACCCCGGCGGCTTTGAAAATAGCCCCGATTACATCCAGTCGCTACATCGCGGCCTCGACGTGATCCGGGCGTTCAGCCGCGAAAATCCCAGCATGACCCTGTCCGAGATCGCGGAAATCACCGGCCTGTCGCGGGCGGTGGTGCGGCGGGTGCTGCTGACCCTGCAGTTTCTCGGCTTTGTCGGCCAGCAGGGCCGGCAGTTCTTCTTGAGCCCGCGCATTCTCGAGCTCGGTTTCAGTTACCTGTCGACGCTGCCGTTTACCGACCTCGCGCTGCCGTTCATGGAAGAGCTGACCCAGCAGGTCCATGAATCCTGTTCGCTGTCGGTGCTCGATGGCGACGAGATCGTCTACGTACAGCGGGTGCCGGTGCGCAAGGTCATGACCATCAGTCTTGGCATTGGCGCCCGGCTGCCGGCCTATTGCGCCTCGATGGGGCGGGTGCTGCTGGCAGCACTCGATGCAAGCGAACTGGGCAAACGACTGCCCGCCGAATTGCCGGCCCGCACGCCCTTTACCATCACCACACACGAGGCGCTGCGCACCGAGCTCGATAACGTGCGGCAACACGGTTTCGCGTACGTCGAGCAGGAGCTGGAGATGGGCCTGTGTTCATTGTCGGTGCCGATACATGATCGCAATGACCGCGTGATCGCCGCGCTCAATATCGGCATGCCCTACCGCGCTGGCGCCCGCGAACGCGCCATCCAAGAGTTGTTGCCGGTGCTGCGTGCCACGGCCCAGCAAATCGAACGCGCCATGCCACCTGAGGTACTCCGCCAACGAGGGGTGCGCTGATGGTCGCACCGGTCTATCTCATCGATGCCATCCGGACGCCGATCGGCCGCTACGGCGGTGCGCTCGCGACCGTGCGCACCGATGATTTGGCCGCGCTGCCACTGCAGGCCCTGCTGGCCCGGCAAGCGCAGCTTGACCCAGCGCAGATCGATGAACTGGTGTTCGGCTGCGCCAATCAATCCGGCGAAGACAATCGCAATATCGCCCGCATGGCCGGCCTGCTGGCCGGACTGCCGGTGAGCGTTCCGGCCCTGACCGTCAACCGGCTGTGCGCCTCCGGACTCGATGCCATCATTCAGGCGGCCCGCAGCATTGCCTGCGGCGATGCCGATCTGGTGATCGCCGGTGGCGTTGAGTCGATGTCGCGGGCGCCCTTCGTGATGGCAAAGCCGACTGCTGCGTTCGGCCGCGAACAGAAACTGGAAGACAGCACGCTCGGCTGGCGCTTCATCAATCCCAAAATGGCCGCGCTGTACGGCGTCGACACGATGACCGAAACTGCCGAAAACCTGGCCCGTGAACGCGGTATCAGCCGCGCCGATCAGGACGCCTATGCGCTGCGCTCACAACAACGTACGGCAGCAGCGCGAACGCTACTTGCCAGCGAGTTGTGTGCTGTTGAAACCGATAACGGCATCGTCGATCAGGACGAACACCCGCGCGACACCACGCTGGAAAAGCTTGCCGCGCTCAAGCCATTGCTGCGCAACGGCAGCGTCACGGCCGGCAATGCATCCGGCCTCAATGATGGTGCCGGCGCCATGCTGCTGGCGTCCGAACGGGCACTGACGCAATTCGGTCTGGTGCCGCGGGCACGCCTGCTGGCCAGCGCCAGCGCCGGGGTGGCACCCCGCACGATGGGCATTGGTCCGGTGCCTGCAATCCAGAAACTGCTGCAGCGTTTGCAGTTACCACTCGAAGCCTTCGATCACATTGAAATCAATGAAGCCTTCGCTGCACAGGTGCTCGCTTGCACACGAGCGCTCGGCCTTGCAGATGACAGCCACAACGTGAACCCGGATGGCGGCGCCATTGCACTGGGGCACCCGCTCGGCTTGTCCGGCCTGCGCCTGGTCCAGCATGCGATGTTGAGCCTGCAGGCACGCCGGCAACAGCGCGCACTGTCTGCCCTGTGTGTTGGAGTTGGCCAGGGCGTGGTGCTGGCCATGGAGCGGGTATGAGCGTACTGGTAGCGGCCACTTTTTGAGCCGCCAACCGCTACCGCCGGTCTGTTAACCGGGACCGATAGCGCGGCCCGGCTTGGCAAACCGGCACCGATCCAGTAATTTGCCGGCCGCCTCGGAGGTCTGGCCAGAGACATCGCACGGAACGCTTGTACCCACTAACCCGGTGTAACGATGTTCAGCTATTCCCTGCTGACCCTGACCAAAGGGGTCTCCAGCCTGTTCTACCGATATCAAGTCGACTGGCTCAGCAACGAGCAGTTTGAAGTGTCGGATCAGGTTCGGTTGCTGGTGTTGCTCAACCACACCAGCCTGTTCGAGCCGCTGTTTGTGCGGATCGCACCGCAACCGCTGCTGCGCCATATCTCAAAGAAGCTGGTGATCCCCGTTGCCGACAATACCGCTGCACGTCCAATTGTCGGTCGGGTGCTGACCACGCTGGTGCCGGGCATGGTGCCGATCTCGCGCAAGCGTGACGACTCCTGGCAGCACTTCCTCAATCACATCTCGCCGGAATCGCTGGTCGCCATCCTGCCCGAAGGGCGCATGAAGCGCGCCAACGGTCTCGACAAGCACGGCAACCCGATGACCGTCAAAGGCGGCATTGCCGACATTCTGACCCGCTTCAATGACGGCAAGATGCTGTTCGTCTACAGCGGCGGACTGCACCACGTGCAGACGCCGGGACAATGGTTGCCACGGGTGTTCAAGAAGATCCGGGTCAATCTCGAAATGGTTGATATCGCCGGCTACAAAGCCCGACTGCACGCCAATGAACACGTCGAATTTGTCCGCAACGTGGTCAGCGATCTGCAGCATCGGCTGGAGCAGCATGTACCGTTCTGTCCGCAGCAGCCGTGTAATCGGAAGCGATAGAAATTCAACTGATTTTTTCTTTTGGCTGATGATCACTAGCAGACTTAATCAGTCTGCAAGCTGTGCGATCTGCCTGAGTCAAGTAGCGCGTTACACCGGGTATTGCGCTCCGTGCGAACAACTGACTCCTCTCAGTTTGCTGCGAGCCGACGTTCGATGACCTGCTCGCATAACTGATTGCGGCCACCGGCCTTTGCAGCATAAAGCGCCTGATCAGCCGCCTGAATCAGGTCATGCAGCATTTCCGTTTGGCTGGCCGTGGCGAGGCCGAAACTGGCAGTGAGATGCAGTGGCTCATTGGCAAAGGGCAGCTGTGTCGTTTCGATACGATCACGCAGACGTTCACCGAGTTGACGGGCCGCATGGGCATCGGTACCGGGCAGCAACAGCGCCAGCTCTTCACCGCCATAGCGGGCCAGCACATCACCGCTACGGAGTTCGCGGCGAATCACTTGTGTGATGGCCTGCAACACCTGATCACCAACAAGGTGACCATAGCGATCATTGACGTTCTTGAAATGGTCGAGATCAACCATCAACAATGACACCGGCTGCCGATGGCGGTCAATTTGTGCCAATGCCGTCTCGGCAATCGGATCAAATGCGTGGCGGTTATAGGCCCCGGTAAGCGCATCAGTGGTGGCACGCCGTGCGAGATCCATCACCAGCCGTTCACGGGTCATCAACATGAAACCAATGCCCATGGCGTAGAAAATGACGAACACCGCCAGGTAGAAGGTGGAATGCACCCAGCTGACATCATGCAAGCCTTTTGAGACATGCACCCCGGTGATGCCAGTCAGCAGACGGACCAGCATCAGCACACCTATCGAAGCGAATGTTATGCCCAGAAAACGCCGCGCGCGCTCATCACGCTCGCCGCCTCGCAGCAGCAGCAACGCCGGGTAGGTAGCCAGCGGTAACATCAAAATCGAAATGGCATAGACGCGTTGCTGGTAGCTGCTGCCACTGACAGCGACCAGGCAAAAAGCCAGCATTGCCACAGCAACAATGAACACCGTGCGCCGGCGGACCAACTTGGGCAGTTCCAGTGCGCGCCTAATCGCTTCCGTCATCAAGCCAATGGCACTGAAGATCAGCAGATTGGGCAGAACAACCGTAATGGTAGCGGGCGCAAGGTCTCTCATCGCCATCATCAGGAAGGCCAGCGAGAACACCACGTAAGACAACGCCCAAACCAGGATGCCCTGGCCCACTTGCTGACGACGCTGGGTCAACCACATCAGCAGACTGGAAACCAGCGTGCTTAGCACCAGCATGACCATCATCGTGCGGGTATCCAGCATGCGGGCACGGCCTCCATTCCGAGGCACACCATCCGGTGTGCTTGCGTCAGTCGGTATTCAGCATAGTGCAAATTGCCGTGACGGCGGCGGCCGGCTCAGTCCTTGCGACCGCTGCCGGTACCCGGCGCCCGCGACCGGCTGGCCGGTGCACCACTGCTGCGCCGCTGATTGCTCTGGTGCGGGTGTGGCTTGTTGGTCTTCGGAGCGTGGCCACTGCGCGCGTGACTCTCGACCGCAGCAGTCTTGTTGCCACGGCTTTCGCCATGGCTCTTCTCACCACGACTGTCTGCCGCACTGCGACTGCCACCCGCTCGCGGGCGACGCGACTGCGGCGGACGTGGCGGCCGGTCATCTTCTTCCGGTGCTCGCGGCGCATTCGGGTCCGGTTTGAACCCGGCAACGATTTGACGCGGCAGCGTTTGCTTGGTCAGGCGCTCAATGGCCTTCAGCAATTTTTCTTCGTCGCGTTCAACCAGCGAAATCGCTTCACCACTGGCGCCGGCACGGCCGGTACGGCCAATCCGGTGGACATAATCTTCGGCAACGTTGGGCAATTCAAAGTTGACCACATGCGGCAGTTGCTCGATGTCGAGGCCACGCGCGGCAATGTCGGTGGCAACCAGCACCCGAATGGTGTTGGCCTTGAAGTCAGCCAAGGCCTTGGTGCGGGCACCCTGGCTTTTGTTGCCGTGAATCGCTGCAGAACCGATACCGTCGCGGGCCAGCTTTTCGGCGAGCCGGTTGGCGCCGTGTTTGGTGCGGGTGAACACCAGCACCTGTTCCCAATTGTTGTCGCGGATCAGTTTGCTGAGCAGCTCGGTTTTGCGACCGCGATCAACCGCGTAGACCGTCTGCTCAATGCGCTCGGCAGTGGTGTTGCGCGGCGCCACATCGATTTGCAGCGGATTGTTCAAAAGGCCGGCGGCCAGCGTCCGGATTTCGCCGGAAAAAGTCGCGGAGAACAACAGGTTCTGGCGCTGCTTGGGCAGCAGGGCCAGCACTTTCTTGATGTCGTGAATGAAGCCCATGTCGAGCATGCGGTCAGCTTCATCGAGCACCAGGATTTCCAGCTCGTTGAACCGTACGGCGTTTTGCTGGTACAGGTCCATCAGGCGGCCCGGGGTCGCGACCAGAACATCAACGCCTTTGCGCAGCGCCATCATCTGCGGATTGATGCCGACGCCACCGAACACCACCGCAGAACGCAGTGGCAGGAATTTTCCGTACGTGGCGACACTTTCCTGCACTTGCGCGGCCAGTTCGCGGGTCGGGGTCAGCACCAGGGCACGGATGCGGTTGGCCGACACTTTCTTGCCGCTTTCGCTCAGCCGCTGCAGCAGTGGCAAGGTAAAGCCGGCGGTCTTGCCGGTGCCGGTCTGGGCAGCGGCCATGATGTCGCGCCCGGTCAGCACCGCAGGAATGGCTTGCGCCTGAATCGGTGACGGGGTGTCGTAGCCTTGTTCGTTAACGGCACGAAGCAGTGGTTCGGCAAGGCCGAGCGTAGTGAATGACATGCAGGGGATGTCCTGGCTGGAAAAAGGAAAATGAGCCGACTCAAGTCGCTCACACCAGCACAGAAACGGAAGATCAGTTACCGCAGAAACGCTGACACCGTGGGGCTTCGATCCCATGACGACGATGGGTGATGGCTGGCGGATCACCCCGGTGTTGCGAGGCGCGCAGCCTACCGGAAGCCGGCAGGCACGGCGAGAGCTTTTGTGTACCAGTTGCAGATAAGTGCGCCCAACCGAGCCCCTGCGACAGCCGACCTGTCAGCGAATTTGCAGCGCCCCGGCACCGGGCAATCGACCAACCAGGCCGGCATCGACCAGTTGTGACGGGGTATAGACGCCCGCCAAGCCGCTGTCCTGTTTCAGCTGCGCAAGTTTCAGATGGCTGACCACTGCCAGCGCCGCGTGCACGGTCAAGGTATAGCCATTTGGTACTTCAATACGGGCCGTGCGCACCGCGCCTTTGCCGTTGCGGGCTTCGCCCCAGACATGGGTACGGGCTTTTTCGCGGGCAAATTCATTGGGGCCGCGCACACTTTTCTCGACCCGGGCTTTCAGCCAGCGCTGCACCGCTGGCCAGCCCAGCAGCGGCCGAATCCAATTGAGCATTTTCAACCGCTTCACCAGCTTCGGCGATGCCGGGATGTAGACCTCGATATTCGGAATGCCGGTGCTGTAGTACGCCGTTGAGACATCGCCCCATGGAATGGTCATCGCCAGTTTTTCACCGGCGCCGAAATC
Organism: Permianibacter sp.; assembly: GCA_041914645.1. Classification (GTDB taxonomy): domain Bacteria; phylum Pseudomonadota; class Gammaproteobacteria; order Enterobacterales; family Permianibacteraceae; genus Permianibacter. Next base: position 208,085 of record JAYSCY010000003.1, on the reverse strand, counting down.
GATTCGCCGGGTTTTGTAGGCAAGTGGCACCGGCTTCAATTTGCCGTTTTCCCGGACACGACCACCTTGTGCCAGTCCTTCCACCGATGTTTTCGCTGTGCCGGGGCTAAAACCGGAGCGCGAATCAAACCCCAGCGCCAGATGCGTGGCATCCGGCAAGGCTGCTTTCAGGGCACTGGCAAGGCAATCGGTCGGTACGACATCGAAACCGACGCCGGGGCAAATCACGATGCCGGCCGCCTTCGCCCGGTCCGCAAACTGTCGCGACAATTCGAACACCGAAATCTCACCGGTGATATCGAGATAATTCACTTTTGCTAGCAGGCACGCCGCCATCATCGGGGTGGCCGTCGCCGAGAACGGCCCGGCACAATGCAGCACGGTGCGAACATCGGTCAGTTGCCGGGCGATCTCGGCGGGATGCGCCAGTTCGAACACTCGAAACTCAAAGCCGAGCTGGCGCGCGAGCGGCTCGATGCGTTCGCGATGACGGCCTGCCAAAACCACAGCAAGTCCTTGCCGTTTGGCTTCCCGTGCGATCAATTCACCGGTGTAACCATTGGCACCGTAGATCAAGACATCATGTTGCATTGCTGGCTTCCTTGCGCGCGGCCTCCGCTTTGGCCTGTCGCAGTTTCATGTAGTTGATCAAGGTTCGAACATACCAGCGCTCTGACAAACGCTTCAACCAATATAGCCGCTTGCTTTGCGACTGACTCAGGATCAGAAACCGTTTGGCCGCAACTGCCTGGAAAATATCCCGGGCAATCTGCTCGGCACTCACCCCCGACCGGGTCACCAGCTTGGTCACGACATGACGCATGGCCGGATTCGGAGTCTGCAGCGCGAGATGGATATCGGATTCAAAAAACGACGGACAGGCAACCGACACCGCGATGCCATGATCCGTCAGCTCAAGGCGCAATGTCTCCGACAACGAAATCAACGCTGCCTTGCTGGCGTTGTAAGCCGCCATGGCCGGTGGATTGGCGATCCCGGCAAACGATGCAATATTGACGATGTGGCCGCTGCCCTGCTGCTGCATGTGCGGGATCACCACCCGGCAACAGCGCACAGCCCCCAACAGGTTGGTATCGAACAGCGTCTGCCAGTCGGAAATCGGCGTTTCAACAACGCTGCCAGCATGGGCATAACCCGCGTTATTGATGAACACGTCGATGCGGCCAAGCTCCAGTACCGTGGCGTCAACAAAACTCCGGACGCTGTCCTCGTCGGTGACGTCGCAGCGCCAACTGAACACCTTGCAACCCGTTGCTTCCAACTGCGCCTTGGTTTCCAGCAACTTGTCGACCGAACGTCCGCTAATGGCAACGGCATAACCGTCCGCAGCAAATCGCAGCGCCAACGCACGGCCAAGGCCACTTCCCGCTCCCGTAATGGCAACGACAGGCATTTGTCCTCCCAACATGGTCTGACCAGAACACCTCGCTACCTTGCGTGATTGCAGCGCAATTCGCAAGCCTTTCAGGTCGCCCGAACCAGGCCAGCACGCATTGTTGACTACACTAGCTTTGGTGAAAGAAATGAAGGAAGGCGGCCAGCATGCGCACGTCAACTATCGGCCTGCAATGCGGTTTTCTGCTGTCGCTTGTCGGCACATCGACCAGTGCGCAAACCTCATCGCAGTTACCCGCAACGGATTTGTTTGCGCTGAGTCTGGAAGAGTTGCGCGAGGTTCGGGTCAGCGTTGCCAGCGGCATACCCGAACGCGCTCTGGATGCTGCATCGTCTGTGGCCGTTGTCACCGCCACGGAATGGAACGCCCGCGGCATCCGCCGCAGCAATGACGCACTGGCCATTTTGCCCGGCGTCAATGTGTTGCCGGCGTGGGCCGGTGCCGATGCCATTTCCATTCGAGGCTATACGACCGAGCTCAGCGCGCAAGGAATCGCCACGCTAATTGACGGCATACCGGTCAATACACTGGTGTATGGCAGCGCTCGTTACGACAAGGGTGAGTTGGGACTTGGCACGCTGGATCGCATCGAACTGATACGGGGGCCGGGCAGCACTTTGTATGGCAGCGATGCATTCCACGGTGTGCTGTCCTACCAGTCCTTTCATGGCCAGCAAGACGGAAACTCGGCACAAATGGAGATGGCCTCCGACAATTACACGGCGTTGATGCTGCAACATTCGTCTGCTTTGGGCGATGGTCGTCTCAGCGTGGCGGTGGATGGCCGCCATCAGGGCGAACAGGACCGCCAGTACTTCTATAGCCAACCGTACACAGGCAGCGGTGAGCGTGACTTTCTTTATGAGGCAGAAACCCTCAGCGTCAATTATGTTTTCGGCGACAAGTCCTCTGGCTTGTGGCAACTGGGCATTTACGGCAATCAGTATGATTCGGAACAGATGCCTGGCCCCGGCGGCCAGTTTTTCGCCGGCAATCAGTTCACACTTGACAAGGACCATCTCGGCACACAATCCGAGTTTCTGCTCGGGCACGCCAGCTACCGTCGTCAGCTCAGCGACACTGTCGAGTTGAGTGGTCGAGTTGCCAGCTGGAAAAACGAGCACAACTGGAATTTTGATGGCGAACGCTACGGCGAGTTTTGTGCGCCGGGCTGGACGGACCCTGCAAGCCAATGTTTGCTGGGGGTTCCCGGTCACATTGCCAACCAATATGCCAGCGAGCAGCATAGCAGTGCCCATCTGGAGCTCAACCTCAGCCTGCCTGCATGGCAAAGCCAATGGACCGTCGCAGCCGGCTACCAGACCGCGATGGTCGAAGATGCGTATTTGCAGCGCATCTCATTGGAACCAGAATGGCCGGGGTCCTACGATGTCGCGCGTTACAAGGGAGTCGAGCGCGACATCAGCTATTTGCTGTTGCAGGGACGCACGCGTTTGTTCCATGACAAATTGTCGGTTGTGTATGGTGCACGTCGTGATGAATATTCCGATGTGGGTGGGCACACCTCGCCACGCGCTGGTTTGGTCTATCAACCAACGCCAGCCTGGGCCATCAAGCTGCTTTACGGCAATGCCTTCAAAGCGCCAACCGTGCTGCAAACCGAAGGCGCCGGCACGGTGGTCGCCAATCCCGACCTGAAGCCTGAAACCATTGACACATACGAGTTGGCCGTTCTCGGCAGCCATAACGCATGGCAGTGGGAGCTGGCGGTTTTCCAGAGTGAGTGGAGTGAGGGGATTGCGCTGAGTGTCGAACCGGATCTGCCAGTGAGTTCCGCACGCTATCGCAATGTTGCGGAAAGCAGTGCGGAAGGGGCCGAGCTCGTACTCAACTATCTTGGCGAGCATCTGCTGATACAGAGCAATGCCACCTTCGTCAGCAGCCGAAACGACAGCCTGCGCATTGATTACGTTGCGTTTCCTGACTACCTGATGAACCTCGGTGTCGGCATTCCGTTTTCCGGTGGTCGCCATCAACTGATGACCGTTCTGCACTACCGCGGCAACCAATACGAAAGTGACTACCTCAGTACCCCGACGGGCCCGGCGAAACCCGATCGTATTGATGATTACCTGCGGCTCGACCTTCAGTACAGCCATCAACTGAATGACGCTTGGACTGTTTCGATCGGTGCCTACAATTTACTGGACCAAGACAACGTTATGCCGTCCCTTTACAACAGCGAAGGTGGCTTGGTGGACCGCGGCCAATCGGTGATGATGTCATTGCGCTGGCACTGAGGACTTCAACAAAAATTCGTGTCGTTGGCAGTGCCCCTCCACCTTCGTCATTTCGTCAAATTCGATAGCTGCCGGTCATGCCAACGCGCCAAAGCAAGCTGTGCCAGCACGGCGCCGATGCCGGCCAATGCCATGTCTTTTTGGGTATCCCAGACATCACCCTGAGTTGCCAGAAACGATTCGGCATCTTCGCCAATGGCAATTGCCGCCGCCCACTCGATCAATTCATAGCAGGCACTGATCGCCAGCGCGACACTGCAAACCAGCACAAACAACCAGCCGCCTGTACGCAATGGTGTCAGCCGCAGCAACAACTCCCTTGCAGCGATCGCCGGAATAAAACCTTGGGCAAAATGCCCCAGCCGATCATAGTGATTGCGACTCAAATCGAAGGCGTCGCGAAGCCAATCAAACGCCGGCACCCTGGCGTAGGTGTAGTGGCCACCGACAAACAGGATGAGGCTGTGGACGAGAATCAAAACGTATAGCAGCGTCGTCAACGGAAACCGCTGTCGAGTCAGTCCAAGTACGATCAGGGCAATGAACGCTGGCAGCACTTCCATCCACCAGGTCAGGCGATCAAACGGATTAATGGCGGATAACAAGGCGGCGACAACAAACACCAGCAACCAGAGCATGGAGTTGACGGAGCGCTTGGCAAGCGGTTGATGGGTCATGGCTAAGCGCCTCTCAGGACGGCTTCAGGCGTTGTGGAAAAGTGGTTCGCAGACATTACGCTGACTGCAATTGGGCGCGTGGCAAAGTGAACCAGAACCGACTGCCTTGCCCTTCCCGTGACTCAACGCCGATGCGGCCACCATGCAGCAAAACCAGATCCTTGCAGATGGCAAGGCCGAGCCCGACGCCCTGATGCTTGCGCGCCATGGAGGCATCACCTTGCACAAAGGGTTCAAAAATTCGGTCCTGCAACTTTAGCGGTATGCCAATACCGGTGTCTTGCACTGACAAAGTCACGTCATTCTCAGCCACCATCGCGGAGACGGTCACCCGACCCTGTTCGGTAAACCGGATGGCATTGGTGATCAGGTTGATCAGCATCTGCTCGACCCGGGCCGGATCAGCCCAGACTGGCGGCAATTGCTCGGGCAGTTGATTCAGCAATTGCAGTTTTTTCTGCAGCGCCATGGGCTGACAGATCAACAGGGCCTTGCGCAGCGGTTCATGCAGGTCCACGGCTTGCGGCTCCAGCCGCAGCGTACCTTCGCGCAGTCGGGCCGTTTCCAACAATTCCGACACCACCGCGGCGAGCCGCCGGCCACTGTCAGCGATTAACTGCAGGTATTCCCGCGCTTGCGGCGATGGTTCTTCGGCCATCAGTAGCTCGGACAAGCCGACGATACCGTTCAGTGGTGTGCGCAATTCGTGCGAGGTATTGGCCAGCATCCGGTCCTTGACACCATCAAGTTCCTGCAGCTTGGCGTTAAGCGCTTGCTGTCTGGCCAATTCCTGTTTGTGCTGCCGACGCTGGAAATAGATGAATGACACCGCGCTCAGCAACAATGCCAACGTAATGGTTACGATCAGCCGTTGTCGCTGTCGGTCCAGTTCGAGTTGCTGGATGCGAGTCTCGTTCTGCAGCTGAGCGATTTGCCGTGTCTTGCGTTCGCTGTCGAACACTGCTTCCAGCAAAGCCGTACGGCGAGCGTTGTTGTCATCGGTTACAGCGATGTCGGCAGTGCGAGCGCGCTCCAGATAATCCATTGCCTCGGCAAACCGAGCACGTGTTTTTTCAAGGCGAAACAAATCGTTCCACAGCACCGCCAAGTTGGTTCTGTCATTGCGTTGTTCGGCTTTTGCGACCAGTTGCAGAAACAGCGCATGGGCCTCATCCTGGCGACCAAGTGCAGCCAAGGCATTGGCTTTAATCCGAAGTAGATTGATATCACGCGAGTCAGACCCGCTTGCCTGCATCAACATCAAGCCGCGATCCGCCATCAGCAGGGCTTCGGCGGGGCGGTTCAGTTCCAGCAGCTCATGGCCTATTGCAGCATGGTAAACGTGCTGGCCAATAAAATCGTCAGCTTCAGTCGCCCATTTCAATGCATCTTGATACGAGGCCAGCGCTTTGGCATTGTCCGCCCGGAGGCTCGCCCCGTAACCGCGCACCTCGGCCACCGCAGCTTTTAGCTGCGCGACATCAGGCGCTATTGGAATCAGCGCTTCGATTTGATTGAGGTATTTTTCCGCCTGTTCGAACTGACGCAGGCCACTCAGCAAGCTGGCGAGGTTACGCAGCGCGCGGCCCCGGTTTTCAATGTCATCAGTCTGTTCAAAATCCTGCAGGGCACGTTGCTGGACAACGAGAGCCTGTTCGGTCAGTCCGGCTTGACGATAGATGTAACCTTGCACCATCAGCGCTTTGCCGCGCTCTCGATACAGCGCATGCTCGGTCGCAAATTTCTCGGTGCTGATGGCTTCCGGCAGCGCCTCGGCTGCATTGCCGGAAATATGAAGAGCGTAGGCGTGGCTATTGTGCAGGCGAGCAGTGAGTTCTGCAGGGGCTTTTGCATCCACTCTGCCAAGAGCAATCTTGCTGAGCTCAATGGCTCGCGTCGTGTCATGTCGGCTGTAAAATTCGGCGAGTTCGGTCAGAGCCGGTAACTGCTCATCTGCAGACAATTGTTGCCAACGCGAATAGAGCTCGCCGGCCGACGAAGCCGTCAAGCCGGCGAGTGTGTAAGTGGACCAGAACAGACTGAGCAGCAGAAGAACGCTCAGCCTGATCAGACGGCGACTACCGCGCGCTGGCATCCGGACGCTTGAACTTGCCGATGCTGTTGCTGTTGTTGTTATTGTTGTTGGCCCAAGACACGTATTGAATGCCGTGATCGGCCAACATGCGGGCATGCATGGCGTTCAAATCGGCCGTCATGATCATGGCTTGCTCAACTGCGTCAAACCCCGCTTCGACCAACAATGCTTTGCGGCTTTCTTCACCAGCCTGAAACCGCTGCATGACTTCGGCATCGACTGCCAGTTGTTGGAAAAACTGCGCCATCTTGCTTGCCATCTTGGTTCTCCTTGTGGATTTCCCTAACAATTCACACACCGGCGTTTACGGGCTTTCAAAGACCGCCAGATCCTGTTCCGTCAAACCCAGCGGGCTGAGTCTCGCCCCTGCAAAATTCGGCAGGTCGGCCGCCGGGATGTACAAGGTACTATACGATTGGGTCCGCTGGGCCGGCAAATCCTTGAGCGCAAACCAGTCGATGCGCGGCGGCAAGCCGGGAATCGAGGTTGCTTCATATAAGCAAATCTGGTGCTCAGCCGGAAAAGCCGTCAACAGCACATCGCGCAAGACGGTCAAGGCATTTTGGCCCGGTTCATAACGCTTCAGTGTGCACTCACCGGCAATGCCTATCTGCCAGAGCAGCATGGATATGGTCGGGTCAATCACCCGTTCGGAGAAAAGAAAGGCCGTTGCTTCGAATGACAACCAGCCGTTGTCGGATGGATCGACGCCGATATCAGCGATGAGACAGGCGTCGGCCGAAACACCGGGCAACATCCGGGCCCGAAAGCCTTCTGCCCGAAGTTGGCGAATGGCCTGATGGCTGGAGGTCACAAACACACCGGGATGGCCGTAAAACACGGTACAGACCCGCTTGCCGGATTTGACTTCGCTAACCATCCGGTTGGTCATGGCCTCGTAAGTCTGCAGCCGGGTACGGTTGTCACCGTAGTACGTCATCATGCTGTCATGGCGAGGATTCAACCGCATCAGATGGTCATTGATGACGCCATTGGGCACCACACTGAGCACAAGATCAGCCTGCTCGACCTGGGCACACGCTTCCTGAGTCATCTGGCCGAAAGTAATGCCGGTACCGACAACGATCAGTTCACCGCGTTTCTGTTGCGCTTCCTGTTGCTTCATGGGGTTTCCGTGTTGTTGGCTGTGAAACGCCCGGAGTGTAACAAAGCCGTGTGACCCCGCCAGCAGAAAACAAAAAACCCGCCGTAGCGGGTTTTTTGTTTGCAGACACAGTCCGTCAGGCCGCCTTGATGATGTCGATACTGCCTTGCGACCAGCGCGGGGTCCGGTCGATCAGCGGATAAACGCTGCTCTGGCCGGCGATGATGGCTTCCAGCTCGGCTTGGCCAATATGCGGGGTCAGCCATTCCAGCAGCTGGCGACCGTACCGGCGCAGCAGCGTGTTGTGGCGCAGCAAGACCCAGGTCACGCAGGCCGGAATGGCGCTGGGTACCGACAGCGCGACCAGCTCATTCAGGTCATCGCGGGTCACTGCCATTTCGGCCAGGATGCCGACGCCCATGCCGGCGCGGACATAGGTCTTGATGACATCGGCATCGCGGGCGGTGATGGCAAATTTGGGGGTCAAACCCTGATCGCGGAAGGCCTGGTTCAGCGAGCTGTCGGCTTGAACCGACGAGTCGTAGCTGACCAGTGGATACTTGGCGAGATCGGCGATTTGCAGCGGCCGCTTGAGCTGGGTCAGCGGGTGATCCTTGGGTACCAGCACGACGCGCTGCCAGCGATAGGCCGGCAGACTGATGATGCCTTCTGAGGCAGCACCGGTGCTGGAGTTGAATCCGAATTCCACGGCACCGCTTTTCACCTTGGCAACGATATCGGCATCGCTCTCTTGGGCGATATGCAGCGACACGTCCGGATAGCGCTGGCGGAAACGGGCGAGCGTCTCGGGCAGCACGAAGCGGGCCTGGGTGTGGGTGGTGGCGATGGTGATGGCGCCTTTGGCGTCTGCACGCGAATCGGCGGCAAGCGCCTTGATGTTCGCGGCTTCGCGCAGGATGACGCGGGCCCGTTCAATGATGGTTTGACCGGCCGGCGTGATGCTGTCGAGGCTTTTGCCCTTGCGGGTGAAAATCCGCAGCCCGAGCTCGTCTTCGAGTTGTTTCAGCTGCTTGCTGATGCCCGGCTGGGTGGCGTACACGCGCTCGGCGGCGAGTGTGATGTTCAGGCCTGAATCGGCGATGGCGATAAGGTAGCGTAGCTGTTGCAGGGTCATGACAACTCTCTCCGTTGCGATCGTTGCTGGCGGCGGTCCATAAGGTTGATGGCGGTATAAAACGGTTTGGCTACTGGTTTACCGGCACAGGTAAGTTTTACGGTTTTCATGGGTTTGCTCCTGGTTGTATAGCTATGTTGGATAGCTTTCATGGTTAGCCATTTGGATGGCTACACGGCCGACTATACCGGCTTATAACAATTCGTCAACTGCAAAATTCGTTATTTCCGGTCTGACCTGCTGCCTTGCTTTGCGGCACTGCAGCATGACCCGAATATGCCTGCAGATTGACCGTCTGCCAAGCCTCCCTGCATACCAATTCAGGAAACGCTCCGGTAACCGTGATATGCCGAACCGGCATGTTGACCTCGTTGTCCGGCATTTCCGGCCGGCCATGGCAGCCCGTAGCATCTGGCCATCCAAACGATCAGTCAGTACTGACCGTGTTTCTTGACCACGGCGCTCTGCGCCAACCCCTTCGATACCTCGAAGCGGACATCAATGGAGAGCGTCGGCCAACGATCGCCTCCGGCTGGAGCCTGCAATGGATTACTTCCCGCTGTTTCTGAAGCTCGATGACCAACCGGTATTGGTGGTCGGCGGCGGTGCGGTGGCCGAACGCAAGATCGCCCTGCTGCGTGCTGCCCGCGCCCGGGTGACAGTGGTTGCGCCCGAGTTGACGGAGGCGCTACAGGCCAAGGCAGGCGCTGGCGAACTTGTCTGGTGGCAAAACCGATTCGAGCCGGCACATCTCGCCGGCCAGCGGCTGGTGATTGCCGCGACCGATGATCGAGCGGTCAACACCGCCGTTTTTGAAAGTGCCGAAGCACGGAATATTCCGGTCAACGTGGTCGATGATCCGGAACTGTCGCGGTTCATTGTGCCGGCCATTGTCGATCGCTCACCAATCGTGGTGGCGATCAGCAGCGGTGGCCGCGCTCCGGTGTTGGCGCGGCGCGTGCGGGCACAGCTGGAAACGGTGCTCGACGAATCACTGGGTCGGCTTGCCGAATTGGCCGAGCGATTCCGCACACGCGCCAAACAGGCCTATGACTCGGTCAGCGAACGGCGACAATTCTGGGAACGGATTTTCGACAGTTCGGTGCCGCAATTGCTGAAGGCCAACCGTGACGCGGACGCCGACGCGTACATTGATCAACAGTTGCGTGCGGCCGATTCCGCTCAACCAATCAGCACCGGCCGTGTCAGTCTGGTGGGCGCCGGCCCCGGTGATCCGGGCCTGCTGACATTGAACGCGCTGCGTGCGTTGCAGCGTGCCGATGTGATCGTGCATGACCAGCTGGTCAGTCGTGAAGTGCTTGAACTCGCCCGCCGTGATGCCGACTTGATCGATGTCGGCAAAAAAGCCGGTGCCCACAAAAGCTCGCAAGATCGGATCAATGCGCTGCTGGTCGAGCTGGCGCAGCAAGGCAAGAATGTGGTGCGACTCAAGGGTGGCGATCCGTTCATTTTTGGTCGCGGCGGCGAAGAACTGGAAGTGCTGGCCGCACACGGCATTGGCTTCGAAGTGGTGCCCGGCATCACCGCTGCCCTTGCTTGCGGCGCCTATGCCGGCATTCCCTTGACCCATCGCGAACATGCGCAATCGGTGCGCTTCATCACCGCACACTGCCAGCAATCACAGGACGCGCTCGACTGGCCGTCGCTGGCGCGCGAACGGCAAACCCTGGTGTTTTACATGGGCGTCGCGCAGCTTTCGACCATCCAACGCGAACTGGTGCAACACGGTCGCGCGGCTGAAACGCCGTTTGCGTTGATCGAAAATGGCTCGCGCCCGGAGCAGCGCGTGATTACGGGCCAGTTGCACGAGCTGGCCGAGCGCGCCGCGCAAGCGGCTGTGCAGTCGCCGGCGCTGCTGGTGATTGGCGAAGTCGCAGCGCTGGCCGAACGCTTGCACTGGTTTGGCGCTGCACCGCAGCCGTCGCTGGCGGTAGCTGCCTGAGCCGGCTCTGGCCGGTGAAAAAAACGGCTGCTTGCGCCGCTGTCGGTTCGATACGACAATGCAACCGACACCGGAGCTTGCAGGAGCGCGATTGTGGAAAGAACGCCGTACCACTTCGACATCAAGGTCAAGACCCAGTACGTGGAAGAGCAGTCGGATCCGGATGACAGCCGGTATGTATTTGCCTACACCATCACCATCAAGAACGACGGTCACTTACCGGCCAAGCTGGTCAGCCGGCATTGGGTCATCACCGATGCCAATGGCGAAACGCTGGAAGTGAAGGGCCAGGGCGTGGTCGGCGAGCAGCCGTATCTGAAGCCAGGCGAAGAATTCGAGTACACCAGCGGCACCGTGTTGGCGACCCCGGTTGGCAGCATGGAAGGCACCTATCACATGAAGGGTGATGACGGCGCCCGCTTTGACGCCAGCATTCCGGCGTTCAGCCTGGTGGAGCCCGGCCAGCTGCACTGAACCGCCGGTCGTTGACAGACGTCATTGGCAAACGGCCGGCCCTGCCGGCCGTTTGCATTTCCCGCCCGCTGCCATGAGCCTGTCGTCATGGCCATGGCAAGATAAGCCAAAACTCGAGGACGGCCGCAACTGTGGCGATCTACGCCGTTGGCGATGTGCAGGGCTGCGTTCATGCCCTGCGCGAGCTGCTCATCAAAATCCGTTTTTCGGCGGACCGGGATCAGCTTTGGCTGTGTGGTGATCTGGTCAATCGGGGGCCGGATTCGCTCGGTACCCTGCGCGCCGTGCACGATCGCCGCGACAACATGCGGCTGGTGCTTGGCAATCATGATCTGCATTTGCTCGCCGTTGCCCATGGCTGTGCACCAGCCAAAAAAGGCGACAGCCTCGACGACGTCCTGCATGCCCCCGACCGCGATCAGTTGCTCGATTATCTGCTCGAACAGCCGCTGGTTTTGCAGGACGGTGACTGGCTGATGAGCCACGCCGGGATCCCGCCTGGCTGGACAGCCAGCCAAGCCCTGAGCCATAGCGCCGATGTCAGCCGGGCCTTGCAACGCGACCCAGCAGCCTTTTTCACCACCATGTATGGCAACGAACCGTCGCGTTGGGATGACTCCCTGCGCGGTAGCGACCGGCTCCGCTTCACCGTCAACGCGCTGACCCGGATGCGGTTTGTCAGCCTGGATGGCCGCCTCGACCTGAAGCACAAGGGGCCACCCGGCACCCAGCCAGACGGCTTGATCCCCTGGTTCCGGCATCCCGACCAACGTTGTCATCAGCAGCTGCTGTTTGGCCATTGGGCCACCCTCAACGGCAAGGCCGACACCGAGGGCATCCATGCGCTCGACACCGGTGCGGTTTACGGCCACTACCTGACGGCGCTGAATCTCGACAGCAGGGAGCGAATCCGGGTGCCGGGCTGGAAGCGCTAGCGACCTTGTCGTCATCACCGCTGTGACGCAGTGCGCTGGCAAATACGGCCGTACCTCGTGCTACACTCGCCGCAAATTGTGTCTCGCTTGTCGAACACCAGCACAACCCAAGGACGCCCCAGAATGCGACACCTGCTGCTTGCGACCGCACTCGGTCTGACTGGCCTCGCCTTCACCCCTGACAGCCTTGCCGCTGGACCCGGTCCGTCGTCCGGCCGCACCATCAAGGAAGAAACACTCTTCCAGCACCGCAGCCAGTTCGTCATCAACTTCGGTATTCAAAACGGCGGCGACGAACTGATCCCCTTGTATGACGCCGACTCCGGCGAACAAGTCGACAACTCGCGCGCTGGCGGCTACACCCGGCTCACCTTGGGTGGTGACATCGCCATTGGCAACACCGACTTCAGCGTCGAGATCACCGGCGGCATGCTCTATGACAGCCTGACCAGCAACCTCAACGAAGACAAATTCAAGTTCGAACGCAAGGTGCTGGAGTTGATCCCGTTCTGGAACTTCGACCGGCATCGGATCGGCCTTGGCGCCACCGCCCATCTCGAGCCGAGTGCCAGTCTGAAGCCGGACGGGCAAGAAAGCATTTCTTTTGAATTCAAGGATGCAGTCGGCGCCGTCGTACAGTACGACATCCGTTACGACCAGAACATTTCCGTCGGTGCCCGCTACACCTACATCACCTATGAAGAAGACGTCGATGTCGCCACCGAAGAAATTGACGGTCAATCGTTCGGTGTTCATGTGACGTATGCGTTCTGATGCGCACTTGAATAAAAAACGCGCCAACTGGCGCGTTTTTTTATTTCGCAGAAAAATGCCCCGCTCAAACTATCTTCCAGCCCTTCTCGACTTTCACCGACTTGGTTTCCTTGGCCGGGCCAACATAGCGCTCGTAGGTCACAAAGCTGTAGTTGTAGGGGTTTTCCGGGTCCGGCGTATGCGATTCCGAGCTCAACTCGGTCCAGCGGTATTTGGCCAGATCGGGAAAGTAAGCGTCGCCCGGCACATTCAACTGGATGAAGGTCAGGTACAGTCGGTCGGCAATCGGCAGCGCCTGTTCGTAAATGCTGGCACCGCCCATGATCATGATCTCTTCGGCCGCGTGGCCTTCGGCCAGTTTTAATGCTTCCTGCAGATCACGGGCAATCACAACACCGGCCGGCTGAAAAGCCGGATCACGGCTGACCACAATATTGACCCGCATCGGCAAGGGCTTGCTGCCAATCGATTCAAAGGTCTTGCGGCCCATGATCAGCGGCTTTGCCATGGTCAGTTGCTTGAAATGGCGCAAATCGGCCGGCAAATGCCAGGGCATCTTGTTGCCATAACCGATCACGCGATTGGCTGCCATTGCAGCGATCAGTGCAATGCGCGGCCGGGTCTGAATGGTTACGTTTTTACTGGGATTCGCCATGCCCGGTTCCTTGGGGTGTGGTGATTGGGGTGCAGGCAAAAGGGCGTAGCCTGCACCGTGCGCTCGGGCCGCCGATTATACCGGTTTGTCGGCACCACTCTGCGTCTGATTCTGTTGCAAAACCTGATCCTGTTGTAATACCTGACTCTGTTGCAAAAGTTGTTGCAGCACGAGCGCGCTTTCGGCCTGTTGCATCAACTGACCGCACACAATGTCGCAGAGCTGGAACGTACTATCATTGGCCATCCGGTAAAACGCCGCTGTGCCGCGTGCCTCACGTTGAACCAGACCGGCCTGCTGCAGCACACTCAGGTGCTTGGAAACGTTGGCCTGGGTGCTGGCGCAAAGCTGCACCAGTTCGCTGACATTCTTCTCTCCGTCACGCAGGGCGTTCAACAGTTTCAGCCGGCGTGGTTCGGCCAGAGCCTTGAACACGTCGGCTACCCGCGCCAGCGCGGCATCGGTCAAGCCTTCCATCAAATCGGTCTGCCATCGGTCCAGTTGTCGGGAAGGCCGCATTCTAACAGACACTTGACTAAACCGCTACATAACCATATAGTTATTTAAAGTTGATTTACTGCCTTTATCGCAAGGAGCTTTGCTCATGGCACTGCGTATTCCCCGCCTGGCCCCTCTCGCGGCCATGTTCGCCTGCCTGACCGCGCTGCCGCTGGCGGCGGCCGACAGCCCGGCCAGCATTCCCACTCTGGCCGTCAAGCGGCAAGAGTCGGGCGCCCGCTATGTTGCCGATGGGGTAGTTGAAGCCATACGGCAATCAGTGCTGTCGGCGCAGACCGCTGGCCGGATTGTCGAACGACCTGTCGAAGCCGGTGCGGCAGTCAAGCGCGGCACCTTGCTGCTGAGAATCGATGACCGCGAAGCGGCCCAGGCCGAATCGGCCCGCAAGGCAGAACTGGCCGCAGCAGAGGCACAATTGGCCAACGCCCAGTCGGAACTGGACCGCACCAAGCAGTTGTTCGCCAAGGCACTGGTTGGCCAGGCCGCGCTGGACCGGGCCGAAACTGCCCAGCGCGCCGCATTGGCGCAGGTAAGGGCGCTATCGGCCTCCAGCGATGTCTCGACCACCCAACGCAGCTTTACCCGGGTACTGGCGCCTTATGATGGTCTGGTCGCGGCTGTGCAAGTGCAGGTAGGTGACATGGCCACCCCGGGCAAGCCGCTGCTGACGGTGTACGACCCGAGCGCAATGCGGGTGGTGGCGTCACTGCCAGTCGCCCAGCTCGGCGCCTGGCAACGCGATCAGGCCGTTACCATCCTGCTGCCGAATTCCGAGGTCAATCCAATCGCTGCCGGCGTCACGGTGTTACCTGTCGCCGACCCGAATGCCCAGCAAGTGCAAATCCGTATCGATCTGCCGCCCGGCGTCAGCCAGCTGATGCCCGGCATGTTTGCCAAAGTCGCCTTTCCGATAGGCAACCGACCGCGCTTGCTGGTGCCGGACAGCGCCGTGGTTCGTCGTGGAGAGCTCACCGCCGTTTATGTCACCCGCGCTGACGGCCAGTTCAGCCTGCGTCAGATCCGGTTGGCCGGCCGCGACGGCAATCAGGTCGAAGTGGTTGCCGGCCTGCAGGACGGTGAAGTGATCGCGCTTGATCCCATGGCGGCCGCCCGGAACCGGAGCCAGCCATGAGTGCACCGTCATCACACGAGCCGGGCCAGACAGCGCTGGGTTTCGCCGGTCGCATTGCTGCCCGCTTTCAGGACAACGCGCTGACCCCGCTGCTGGCGTTGATCGCGGCACTGATGGGGTTGTTCGCGGTGCTGGTCACCCCGCGCGAAGAAGAGCCGCAAATCGACGTCACCATGGCCACCGTACTGGTGCCATTCCCCGGTGCGTCCGCCAAGGATGTCGAGCAAATGGTCGCGATTCCGGCCGAGCAGGTGCTCAGCCAGATGGCCGGCCTCAAGCACGTTTACTCGGTGTCGCAACCGGGCGCGGCGCTGGTCACCGTGCAATTTGATGTCGGCGTTGGCCGGGAAACCGCCCTCAGCCGCCTGTACGACACCGTGCACAGCAATGCCGGCTGGTTGCCGTCACAACTGGGTGCCCAGCAACCGCTGATCAAGGCAAAAGGCATCGACGATGTGCCGGTGCTGGCACTGACCTTGTCGAGCGAACGAGTCGACAACAGCGCCTACGATCTGGAACGCATCGCGCACAATCTTGAAAACGAATTGAAGCGGGTGCCCGGCACCCGCGAAATCAAAACGCTCGGCGGTCCCGGCCGCGTGGTCGAAGTGCAACTCGATGCTGCCCGGTTAGCCGCCGCCAGCCTGTCGATTGCCGATCTGCGTTACGCACTGGCCAGCGCCAATCAGGGCCTGCCTGCTGGCGAGCTGGTGCAGGACAATCGCAGCATTCGTATCGATGTCGGCCCGTTTCTGGATTCTGCCGAGGCGGTCGCCAATCTGGTCGTCGGCGTGCACAACAACGCTCCGGTGTATTTGCACCAGGTTGCCGAAATCAGTGAAGGTGCGGCCAGCCCTTATCAGTACGTCTGGCATTGGCAACGAGGCCGCACCGAACAACCGGCCGTCACGCTGCAAATCACCAAGAAGCCGGGCAGCAACGCCGTCGATGTGGCGAGCGCCGTGCTGGCGCAAGTCGAAGCGCTCAAAGGCGTGCTGATCCCGGACGAAGTCAGCGTGCATGTCAGCCGCAATTACGGCGAAACGGCAGATGCCAAAGCCAAACAGCTGATTCAGAAACTGCTGTTCGCCACGATGTCAGTGGTGGCATTGGTGCTGTTCGCGCTCGGCAAGCGCGAAGCCGCTATTGTCGGCATCGCAGTTTTGCTGACCCTGACGGCAACGCTGTTCGCATCATGGGCCTGGGGCTTTACCCTGAACCGGGTGTCGCTGTTCGCGCTGATTTTCTCGATTGGCATTCTGGTCGACGACGCGATTGTCGTGGTCGAGAACATCCATCGCCATCAGCAACTTCACCCGGGTGCCTCGCTCAGCAGCATCATTCCCCGCGCCGTCAATGAAGTCGGTGGGCCAACCATTCTGGCGACCCTCACCGTGATCGCAGCGCTGCTGCCGATGGCATTCGTGACCGGCCTGATGGGGCCCTACATGGCACCAATTCCGATCAACGCCTCGATGGGCATGCTGATCTCGCTGGCGATTGCCTTTGTGCTGACCCCGTGGCTGGCGCGGCGCTGGCTGGCACACGGTCACGCATCGGCCGCAGCCGAGGGTGAGCAACAGAAAGCGGGCAAACTGCTGCAACTGTTCACCCGGCTTTTCACTCCGCTGCTGCACGAACAGACCGGTAGCCGAACACGGCGCAAGCTGCTCGCGGGGGTCGGTGTACTGATCGCGTTGTCGATGGCGTTGCCGGTGCTTCAGGCAGTGGTCATGAAGATGCTGCCATTCGACAACAAGTCCGAATTTCAGCTGATGGTCGATATGCCGGAAGGCACGCCGGTGGAAAATACTGCGGCGGTATTGCACGCACTTGGCGACTACCTGCAGAACGTCCCGGAAGTGACCGACTACCAGGCCTATGCCGGTCTGTCGGCGCCGATCACGTTCAACGGCCTGGTACGACAATATGATTTGCGCCAGAGCAGCGAGCTCGGCGATTTACAGGTCAATTTGCTGCCGAAGAGCGAACGCTCGGAACAGAGCCACGACATCGCCCAGCGGCTGCTCACCGACCTGCAGAAAATTGCCGATCAGCACGGTGCTGATTTGAAACTGGTAGAAGTACCACCGGGTCCACCGGTGCTGGCTCCCATCGTCGCCGAAGTGTATGGCCCGGACGATGCCGGCCGGCTTGCCATCGCCAAACAGGTGCGCGCCGCGTTCGCCGGCAAAGCCGACATTGTCGGCATCGATGACAGCAGCGTCGCACCGTCACCACGATTGCATCTGCGTGTTGATCGTAACAAGGCAGCGCTGCTGGGTGTTTCGCAGGTGCAAATCGCCAGCACCTTGCGCGCCGCGCTGAGCGGTGAGGACGTGACGTATCTGCATGACGGTCGCGCCAAGTATCCGGCACCGGTCCGGTTGACACTGCCGCGCGCCAACCAGTCACAACTCGATGATCTGCTCAAGCTCACCATTACCAGTGCCAACGGCAAGCAGGTGCCGCTGGCCGAGCTGGTGATCGTCGAACAGACCCAGCGTGAACAAGTGCTGTATCACAAGAACGGGCTGCCGGTGATCTATGTGGTCGGCGACAAATCCGGTGTACCACTGGCCGATGACAACGACAGCCCGCTATACGGCATGTTTGGTATCCGCAGCGAGCTGGCCAAACTGGTGGTGCCGGGTCAGGGCGCGCTGGGCGAATATTTCATCCAACAGCCGCCGCACGCCTGGACCGACTACGCGATCAAATGGGATGGCGAGTGGCAGATCACCTTCGAAACCTTCCGCGACATGGGCGCCGCCTATGCGGTGGGCTTGATCCTGATCTATCTGCTGGTGGTTGCCGAATTTCGCTCTTACCTGACGCCGCTCATCATCATGGCGCCGATTCCGCTGACCATCATCGGTGTCATGCCGGGGCATGCTTTGCTGGGTGCGCAATTCACCGCCACCTCGATGATTGGCATGATCGCGCTGGCCGGCATCATTGTTCGAAACTCGATCCTGCTGGTGGATTTCATCGAATTGCAGTTGCGTGAAGGAGTCGAGTTTCGCACCGCCATCATTCACTCGGCCGCCACTCGCGCTCAGCCGATTATCCTGACCGGACTTGCGGCGATGCTTGGCGCGTTTTTCATTCTCGATGATCCGATCTTCAATGGCCTCGCCATCTCGATGATCTTTGGCGTGCTGGTGTCCACCGTGCTGACGCTGGTGGTGATCCCGCTGCTGTATTTTATGGTGTTCCGCCGTCGTCACCTTGCCTGATGGCGGCAGCGTTGTGGTCAGGTCAAGATGAAGCCGGCATGGCTTCGAGGAGAGTAGCAATGAAATCGTGGCAGATGGTTCGCATGTTCGCCGGCTTCTTTGTGCTGTTTTCGCTGGCACTCGGAGTGCCGGGTAGCCCGCTGTTTGTATCGTCGTACTGGCTGTGGTTCACCGCCTTTGTTGGCATCAATCTGCTGCAGAGTGCGTTCACCAAGTGGTGCCTGCTGGAAACGATCCTGCGCAAGCTGGGTGTGCCGGCCGGAGTCTGACTGGCACATAGTGCATGGTCGGCAGAGAAATTGTTGATTTGCTTGTCACCCGTCAATGCGGCGCCACTTCACGTTGTGGCAGCGTGAAGACTGGGCAAAGTAGCCAACAGCACAGATGGCATCACGTTGCGCCGCACCAACGTGCGGGCTCGCAATCGGGGCAACGACAAGACTTGGCTGGCCAACCGATGCGGCATCTGATGCGTGCCATCGTGGTTCAGTCGCCCTGTCTCGGTTGCCATGGCAGCACGCTGGACAGTTCAGTACAGGCAGTAGGGCAGCAATACCCCACCGACCAAGCGACGGGTTTTCCGACCGGTGATCTGCACGGCGCCATCAGCGTCCGGGTGCCGCTACCGGTGATCATTACCTTACTCTGATCAGGAGTCATCTCATGGCACATATCGTCATTCTGGGGGCAGGAATTGGCGGTATGCCTGCCGCGTATGAACTGCGCGCCAAACTGGATCGCAGTCATCGTATTACCCTGATCAACTCCACCGATTATTTTCAGTTTGTCCCGTCCAACCCCTGGTTGGCGGTGGGTTGGCGCGAGCGTGAAAAGATCACGGTAGCATTACCGCCGCTGTTGCAAAAACACGGGATCGCATTCATTGCCAAGCCTGTCACGGCAATCGCGGCCGAACGCAACCAGCTGACCTTGCAGGATGAGACGACTGTTGACTACGACTATCTCGTCATCTGCACCGGACCCAAGCTGTCATTTGATGAAGTGCCGGGAGCAGGGCCACTCACCGGCCACAGTCATTCGATCTGTACGGTCGACCACGCCGAGAAGTTCTGGGCCGAGTACCAGCAGTTTCTGCAGGCACCGGGACCGGTCGTGATCGGCGCCATGCCCGGCGCCAGCTGCTTCGGCCCCGCTTACGAGTTTGCCTTTATCCTTGCCACAGATTTGCGCAAGCGCAAGCTGCGCCACAAGGTGCCAATCACTTTTGTCACCAGTGAACCGTATATCGGACATTTGGGACTTGGCGGTGTCGGTGACTCCAAGTCGATGCTGGAAAGCGAATTCCGCAACAACGATATCAAATGGATAACCAATGCCAAGACCACCAAGCTCGAGGCCGGTCATCTGTTCACCACGGAATTGGATGGTCAGGGCAATGTCGTCAAGGAGCATGACATTGCGTTCAAGCTGGCAATGATGTTGCCCGCCTTCAAGGGTGTCGATGCCGTTGCCGGGGTACCAAACCTGTGCAATCCCCGCGGGTTCGTGCTGATCGATGAGCATCAACGCAGCAAGGCCTACAAGAATATTTTTGCCGCAGGCGTCTGTGTCGCGATCCCGCCGGTCGAAGTCACACCGGTCGCCACTGGTGCGCCAAAAACCGGTTACATGATTGAAACCATGGTTACCGCCATCGTGGAGAACCTGGCGGCCGAACTGGACGGAAGAACCGGCGATGCCCGCGCTACCTGGAATGCCATCTGTCTGGCCGACATGGGCGACACCGGTGCCGCCTTTGTTGCGTTACCGCAAATCCCGCCCCGCAACGTCAACTGGTTCAAGAAGGGAAAATGGGTTCACTTGGCCAAGATTGCATTTGAGAAATACTTCCTGCACAAGATTCGGTCCGGCACGTCGGAACCAATCTATGAAAAGTATGTGCTGAAGGCGCTGGGTATTGAACGCCTGTGGCGTTAGTTCACTAGCGCCAAGAAAAAGGCTGGCCGGATACCCAGCCAGCCCTTTGTTTCAGCGCGACGGCGTTTGCCCTTACTTGCCGATGCGAGCAGCCAGCTTGCTGACGGCGTAGTCCATGCGTGCACGGGACAGGTTGGCATCGCGGACTTCCTGCACATCGGCGGTGGCATGACCAAGCCATACAATGGTTTTGGTCTTGGCATCGACCAGAATCAGTGCAATACCGCCTTTCGGGACATTTTTCAGCCGCTCCATGTTGGTCTCGCTGTCCTTGACCAGCTCCATCGACGCCATGTCGATACCGAGTGCCGCCGCAATCAGCAGGTCCGGTGCCGCCGCATTTTCCGTAAAGCCACTTTCGCGCAACTCCCGATCGACCAGGAATTTCATTTCAGTTTGCGGATTGAACCCAGTGCCGGCCAGTTCACGACCCGGATCCCGGACAATGGCGATGTCGCCAATCCAGGCGTAGCTTTTGTAGGCCTTGATATTGGCTTTCGGATTGGCTTCCGACCAGAACTCAATGTCACTGGTTTTGACGGTGGCACAGCTGGCGATGGCCAACAGACCCAGCACGACGGCGACAATTTTTTTCATTTAACAAACTCCATTGGTAAATGTGACGGACCTGCAATATTCAGGCTGGCCAAGATCGACGAATTGACCAGACGCTCGGTTTCGCTATTTCTGTTCACAGCCAGCATCAATCATCGGGTTGCATGGTTGTGACTGCAATCGCTCACGCACCACACTCTCCAACGACGTCATGCCGGCAGACTTGCCAAACGCAACCGCTTCTTCAATGCTCTGACCGCTTGCGGCCGAGCGCAGGGCCAACAAGGCGCCAGCGCGATTGCTGCTGGCACAGTGCACCAGTGCCGTACCATTGCTGGCGCGCAGGGCCTGATCAAGTTTGGCAGCATTTTCGGCTGTGACATCGGTGCCACTGGCGATGGGAATGGTGACGTAGCTGAGGCCGAGACGTGCGGCTTCGGCCGCTTCATCGTAGCCTGCGTCTTCGCCGGTACCGCGCAAATTGATCACCGTGGTAACGCCGGCGGCCTTCAGGGCCGCCAGATCGGCAGCCGATGGCTGGCTGCCAGTCAGCAGCTGTGGACTGAGCGGCGCCAGAAACTTCATCGAGACCGACGGCAGGCCTGCCACCGCAGCCTGCTCTTCTGCCAGCGCAGTTCGCAGCGGACTGGACAGCAGTACGAACCCGAACAGCAACGTGAACACCAGCCGCGATTGCCGCAGTAGCTGGCTGGATTTGCGATTGCTCATGATTGTCTCCTTCCGTGATCGGTCAGTTTGCCCGTTACAACGAACCGTGCCCTTGGAATTTCCGCCCTGTGCCACCATATTGCCGGTACCGGATCGCAACTGGCTCGTGACAGCGGTGAGTGAACGGCAGTCTACACCGATGAATACACCACACTTTGACATTGATCCCGTTTGTGTTGAGCAGCGACCATGACCGATTCGACCGACCTGACCCATCTGACTTGCCCAAGTTGCCATCGTGGCAATCGGCTCCCCAGTGCGCGGCTGGATGACACCAATAGCGTCCCGCGTTGTGGTCACTGCAAGGCGGCACTTTTTCAGGGCTCGCCGATTGAGGCCACTCAGGCCACTCTGCCGGCAATTATCCAGCATACCGATCTGCCAATCGTCATCGATTTCTGGGCGCCTTGGTGTGGTCCGTGCAAATCGTTTGCGCCAGTGTTCCAGCAAGCGGCGCAATCGCTCGAACCAAACCTTCGCTTCGTCAAGGTCAACACCGAGGCTGAACCGCAATTGGCCGCGCAATTTGCCATTCGCAGCATTCCAACGCTGGTGTTGTTCTGGCGCGGTCAGGAAGTGGCGCGGGAAAGCGGCGCGATGCATGGCAGTCAACTGCGGCAATGGCTGGCCCAGCATTTGTTGCCGGATCAAGCCCGATGACTGGCGGCCCGGCGTGTCCTGCGGTCACACGCGCTGCACCGCCTCGACTGCCAGGTGCCAACGCTTCAGGGTACTGCCGAGCACATCCAACTTGACCGGCTTGGTCAGATAGTCATCCATACCGGCCGCCAGACACTGTTCCCGGTCACCTTTCAGCGCATGCGCCGTCATCGCGATGATCAACTGCCGACGACCGCTGGCCTGCTCCTGCTCGCGAATGGCGCGGGTCGCGGCAAAACCATCGAGCTCCGGCATCTGACAATCCATGAACACCACCTCGAACGATTGCCGTGCCAGCAGTTCAACCGCGGTCTTGCCATTGTCGAGTGTCAGCACGGCAAAGCCGAGCCGCTCGAGCATCTTTTGGGCAACCCGTCGATTGATCTCGTTGTCATCAACAACCAGCGCACGCGCAAGACCGGATACGCTGGCGAGCGCGGTGGTGGGCACCGGCACCCGTGCCGAGACCGTGGCAGGTTGCGGCACCGGTACGCTGGTAGCCACGCTGACCAACGCACTCAAAAATTCGGCTGGGCGCAAAGGCAGACCGACCACCATCAGACCCGGTTGTCGCTGTTCCTGCAAAGCCTGGCGTGCCTTGGGGCCGGCCAGCACAATCACGCGCAGCGCCGGCAACTGCTGCTGCAATGCCGGTAACCAATCCGCCAGATCCGGCGCGGCTGGCACCACCAGCAACTTCGGCTTGGCCGCGACCAGCGCCGGCAGCGCCGCATCGGCGACGGCAACCGGCCGCACCGACACCGCTGCTAACAGTGATTCCAATTGCTCGGTCAAAACGGCCGGAGTCCGCAACAAAAACACCGGCGGCAAGCTCATTGCGGCCAGCGTCGGCACCGTGCTGTCGAGCACTCGCAGTTGCACCTGAACCACAAAACGCGAACCGCGCCCGGGCTCACTGCTGACTGCAACATCACCCCCCATCAATCGCGCCAATTGCCGGCTGATGGTCAACCCCAAACCGGTGCCGACATTGCTGCGCACATCGACACTGCCCTGGGCAAACGGCTCAAATACATGTTGCAGATGATCGGCGGCAATGCCGATGCCGGTGTCCTCTATTGCCAGTTCCAGACGCCGCATCGGACCGCTGCCCGGTAGCCAGTTTGCCAGCACGCGAACATGGCCACGCTCGGTAAATTTCACTGCATTGCCGATAAGATTCAGCAACAACTGCCGCAGTCGCAACGCATCACCACTGACCTGCACCGGTGCATCAAGTGGCAACTGGTAAAGCAGGCTCAATTGTTTCTGTTCGGCCGGCAGGCCAAATGAATCCAGCACCGACTCCAGCAGTTCGCGCAAATCAAATTCTTCGACATTCAGCGGCAAGCGGCCGGCATCCAGCTTGGACATGTCGAGAATGTCATTGACCAGATTCAGCAAGGTCTCGCCACTTTGCCGGATGGTGCCAAGCAACTCTTGCTGATCCGGGGTCAACGGACTTTCCTGCAACAATTCGGTGACCCCGATGATGCCGGTCATCGGGGTGCGGATTTCGTGACTCATATGTGCCAGAAAACGGCTGCGGGCTTCCGCGGCATTTTCGGCGGCTGCACGGCGTTGCCGCAAACGAAAGAAAATCAGCACGGCAATGACCGCCAGCAAAACCGCCGCCACCGCCACCGCCCACAGAACGGTCCATTGCTGGCGGACCTGCAATTGCTGAATTTCATTTTCCCGAGTCAAAGCGGCGATGAGATGCTCGCGCTGACTGAGCGAAAGGCGATTCTGGAACTGGCCAATGCGCAGCGCCGCCCGGTCGGAGAACAATTCGCGCGCCAGGCTATCGCGCTGCCGGGTCCAGTGCAGCGCGCCGGCCAGATCGCCGTTTGCTTCGGCCAGCAAGGCCTGCACTTCCAGAACATCCTGCATCAGAAACCGATTGCCGATACGCTGGCACTTGGCCAGTGCAGCATCAAGATGCCGGCGGGCCTCGGCCGGAGCGCGCGTCTGAATGGCCAGACGAGCCAGTTCACTGTGCGTGCCGCATTGGCCGGCCTCATCACCGATGCGAGTACGCAGTTCCAGCGCGTCCAACAGCGCTTGCTTGGCTTCGTCTACCCGCTGCAAACCGGCCAGAGCCACGCCGCGGTTCTGCAGAATCAGCGAGGCCGTATCAGCCTGATCACGCTGACTTTTGGCTTCGTCAGCGCGCGCCAGCCAGTCGATGGCCTGGGCGTACTCGCCCACCTTGATATACGCCTCGGACAGATTGATCCGGGCGTAAGCCTGGATGCGTTCGATGCCCAGTGTTCTGGCCAGCTGCTCGGCCTCGCGCAGCATCGTGAAGGCGTCGTCGTAACGCCGCAAACGAATCAGCACACCACCGAGATTACTGAGCGCCTGCGCCTTGCGGTGCGCGTTGCCGAGTGCATCTTCGATGAGATAAGTCTGCTGGAAATAGCCCAGCGCCGCCTCGAAATCTCCGACCTGAACTGCAATGAAACCCAGGGTATTGTGATTGCGCGATTCGGCCGCCGCACTGTGAATGTCGCGAGCGGCAATGGCACCCGCCTCGGCCTGTTGTTGCGCCTGCACGTAGTCACCCAGCACCGCGTGCGCCCAGGCCACATTGGCAAGCACCAGTGCGCGCAACTCACGCGCCATTTCATCCGGCAGCGGCTCCAGAATGGCCAGCGCTTCACGGCCCAGCTCCAGACAGGTTTGCGGTGCCGAGGTGCGATCGATTTCAGTCAGCTGATACAGCAACGTTGCCCGCTGCAAACCACTGGCCTCGGCAAGACTGGCTTCCAGCTGCGGCCGGTCGCTGGCCTTGGGAATGGCAAGCTCAAGCGCATGTGCAGACAGGCCCACCAGCGCAAGCGCTGCCAGCAAAACCTGCCACAACGACCTCGCGCGCGATCGGTTCACACTGCCACCGGCGCCTTGATGGCAGGGTGCGACTGATAATCCAGGATCTGAAAATCGTCATAGCGATACGAGAACAGATCCTCCGGCTTGCGGGCAATCTGCAACCGCGGTGGCGGCAATGGCGTTCGACTCAGTTGCTCTTTTGCCTGCTCCAGATGGTTGCTGTACAGGTGAACATCGCCACCGGTCCAGACAAAGTCACCCACATCCAGATTGCATTGCTGGGCAACCATGTGGGTCAGCAGCGCGTAGGACGCAATGTTGAATGGCACGCCAAGGAAAATATCGGCCGAGCGCTGATACAACTGGCAGCTGAGCGCGCCATTGGCGACGTAGAACTGGAACATCGTATGGCACGGCTGCAGCGCCATCTTGTCCAGATCGGCAACGTTCCAGGCACTGACGATCAGTCGGCGCGAATCCGGCGTCTTTCGGATTTGCTCCATCACTTGCGTGATCTGGTCGATATGGCGACCGTCCGCGGCCGGCCAGCTGCGCCATTGATAGCCGTATACCGGCCCCAGATCACCGTTTTCATCAGCCCACTCATCCCAGATGCTGACGCCATTGTCTTTCAGATATTTGACATTGGTGTCGCCATTGAGGAACCAGAGCAATTCGTGAATGATTGAACGCAGGTGCAGTTTCTTGGTGGTAACCAGTGGAAAGCCCTGCTGCAGATTGAACCGCATCTGGGCACCGAACAGCGAGCGGGTGCCGGTACCGGTGCGGTCGGTCTTGATGGCACCGTGCTCGAGCACATCGCGCAGCAGAGTGAGATAGTTTTGCATTGCCAAAAACCTGAACTGTTATTTTGCCAACGCCGGCTGGGCCGACGCGTTCCGATACGCCATGACGATCAACACAACACCAAGCACAATCAGCGGCACACACAGCCACTGGCCGCGCGACAGGCCAAGCGCCTGCAGACCGAGGTGGGCATCCGGTTCACGGAAATATTCGACGATGAACCGGAATACACCATAGCCGGCCGCAAACAGACCGCTGACCGCCATCCGCGGCGGATTCTTGCTGGAGAACAGCCACAGCATCACGAACAGCACAGCGCCTTCGAGAATGGCTTCGTACAACTGCGACGGATGACGCAGCAACTGCTGCGGATCCGAATAGGCTGGAAAGCGGAACGCCCAAGGCACATCCGATTGCACTTCTCGCCCCCACAATTCGGCATTGATGAAATTGCCGATGCGGCCGAAAAACAAACCGGGTGGCACCAGTGGCGCCATGAAATCCGCGACCTCAAAGAAGCGACGCTTGTTGGCCCAGGCATACCAGAAGAACGCCACCAGGACGCCAATCAGGCCGCCATGGAACGACATGCCCCCTTCCCAGATCCGGAACAGATAGCCCGGGTTTTCGAGAAAATGTTTGAACTGATAAAAGAAAACATAACCGAGCCGGCCACCAAGCACGACACCGAGAAAACCGTAGAACAGAAAATCGCTGACCTGATCGGCCGTCCAGCCACTGCCGGGCCGCTTGGCGCGGATACTGCCGAGCCACCAGGCGGCAGCAAACCCCAGCAGATACATCAGGCCATACCAACGCAGGGCGATCGGACCGATCGAAAAAATCACCGGGTCAATGACCGGAAAATCCATTGTGAATCCTTGTTGTGATCGAACAGCATTTAATCGAACGGCACCACGGCCAAACTCACACACCAAACCAGGCTTTCGCCATCAAGCGCAAACCGATGATGGCCAAAAATGCTGCAAACACGTTCCGCAATCGCGCCGGCGGCCAGCGGTGTGCAAGCCGGGCTCCGATTGGCGCGGTCAGCCAGGAGGCCACCGTGATGGCAACAACGGCGGGCCAGTATACAAAGCCGGTGCTGCCGGCCGGCAGCAAAAATGACCAGCCCGCGATGATATAGCCGGCCGTGCCAAACACGGCGATCGGCAAACCGACCGCCGCCGACGTGGCGACCGCCCGGGTGATCGGTTGACCGTAGTGCAGCAGCAGCGGCACTGTCAGCGAACCGCCGCCGATACCGACCAGACCGGACAACATACCGATACCGCCGCCAAACCCCGCCCAAGCCAATGCTGGCGGTTGTTGCCGGGTGCCGGTCACGACCTTGCTGAGCGCGGTGCGCAGCGCCAGAAGCAGGGCAAAACCGGCAAACAGGAAGGTCAGCGACCGCGACCCCAGCTGGCTGGCGATCGTGCCTGCCAGCAACGCGCCGAACGCCACGGTGGGCGCCAGCCGGCGGAACAGCACCCAGTCGACCGCGTCACGGGCGGCGTGGGCCCGGGTCGAGGCGGCGGCGGTCAGCACAATCGCTGCCAGCGAGCTGCCGAGCGCCATCGGCATCAACTCGGACGGTGCCACCCCGGCCAGCGGCAGCAGCGCCAGCAATGCCGGCACCAAAATGAGCCCACCGCCGATGCCAAGCAGCCCGGCCAGCAGGCCAGCAATCGCGCCGACCAGCAGGTAGATGGGCCACTGGAAAAACGTCGTTTGAATCACTTGCTTGGGTGCCTGATGGTTTTGACCCGGGTCGAACACCCGGACGCGCCGAGCAGCACGTACACTGGCCGCTGCAGAAACGTCGAATGGATCACTTGCTTGTGTGCCTGATTGTTTTGGCCCGGGCCGTACACCCGGACTATCCGCTGATTGTGCTTGCCCACCGCGACGAGTTCACCGCCCGACCCAGCCAACCGCTGCACTGGTGGCCGGACAAGGACATTCTGGCCGGCCGCGATGAGCAGGCCGGCGGCAGCTGGCTGGGACTGTCCCGGCAAGGTCGCTTTGCAGCCGTTACCAACGTTCGGGAAGGGCTTCCAGAAGCGTGTACTCGCTCACGTGGCGAACTCGTTACCAACTGGCTGGATAGCCTTGGAAGCGGGCTCGAAGCAGGGCAGGAATTCGAGCTCGAGTCGGCAGCCCGCCAGCTGGCGCAAGGCGGCAAGTATAGCGGCTTCAACCTGCTGTTCGGTGACTGGCAAGCGGGCCAGCTGCGGCTGCATTTTGCCAGCAACCGGTTCCCGGGTCGGCCGGTGCCAACCGGCATCTCGGCGCTGTCGAATGGCGACTTCGACGCACCATGGCCAAAAGCGCGGCGAGCCCGACAACGCCTGCATGAGCTGCTGGCCAGCGGCACTGCGCCCGATGAGACATGGCTCGATGCACTTGCCGACCGCACGCAGGCTACCGACAACGAACTGCCCGACACCGGGGTTGGGCTGGAACGAGAGCGCTGGCTGTCGCCGCTGCTGATTACCGGCCCGCACTACGGCACCCGCGCCGCGACCCTGCTGACAGTGGACCGGTTTGGCCGGGCAGTGGTCATTGAACGAACCCTGGTGCCAGCCGAAGGCGGCCGCATCAGCGGTGTGGTTCGGCAAACGGTCGATCTGGCCTGACCTGATCGCGGTCGAAAGGTCGTACAGCCGGCAAAATTCACCGTTCGGCCGATCTGGATCGGTCCGGACCCGTCAGCTATAGTGCCTGCCCCGGTCTGTCGGCCGGTGAGCATTCATTCCGAGACTTATAAAGAGATTCGTCATGCGCAAGAAGCACGGTGGCGCCGCAGAAGACGCCGAAATCGACATGACCCCGATGCTGGACATCGTGTTCATCATGCTCATTTTCTTCATCGTGACGACTTCGTTCGTGAAGGAATCCGGCATTGAAATGCAGCGCCCGTCCGGCAAGTCGGCCTCGACCACCAAGGTCAAAGCCAACGTACTGGTCACCATCAACAGTCAGGGCCAAGTAATCATCGACGGCAAGGAAGTGGACATTCGCTCGGTCCGCGCCAACGTCGAAAAAACCCTGGCCGAATCGCCGGATGCATCGGTGATTGTTCAGGCCCACAAAGACAGCGACACCGACATTCTGGTTGGCGTGGTCAACGCCGCCAAAGAAGCCGGCGTCGACAAGGTCTCGGTGGCGTCCTACGAACGCGACACCTGATAGCAGCAGTTTCCCAACAGAAAAGGCAGCTTCAGCTGCCTTTTTTGTTGGCTGCAGATTCGCTGCTGATGCGATCAGCGCAAAACCCGCATATGTGATTGCCCCCGCTTACCGACTTGCTTTACCGTGCCGCCATCCCCATCTGCTGGACAGCCGTCAATGACCGCTCGCCATTTCGCCGCGCTGTGCGCGCGCTGGTCGAGGCGCACGCAATAGCCCTGCCCGGCATGACCCGCGATATCAAATGGGGCGCTGATGTGGTGTTTTCGGTAGCGGACAAGATGTTCTGTTGCCTGAGTGTCGAAGCGGCGACACTGCAACGGATCTCATTCAAAGTGGCGCCGGAGCGATTTCTGGAGTTGACCGATCAGGATGGCATCATTCCGGCCCCGTATCTGGCCAAGCATCACTGGGTCAGTCTTGAGCCGGGTTGTGCTCTGAAACAGGCCGAGGTGCTGGCGCTGGTCACTGACTCGTATCGGCTGGTCCGGGCAAAACTGCCGAAGAAGACGCAAGCCGGTTTGGCCGCAATCGATTGATAAACGAATTACTGATGGATCACTGAATGAAACGTTTGTTGTTTTTTGCCCTGCTCGGTGGCATTGCCTGGTTCTGGTGGCACAGCATGCAGGCGCGCGAGAATGCTCGCCAGGCCGCCCGGCGCGAATGCGAGAAGTTTGGTCTGACCCTGATCGATGACACGGTCGAGCGCATCCATATCGGCTTCGGCCGCAGCCACGGTGGCGGCACCACTTTCCTGCGCGTCTACCAGTTCGAGTTCACCCCGAACGGCGCGCGCCGTTACAAGGGTTTGATCCGGATGCGTGGCAGCGTGGTCGATGACGTCAAGATGGAACCGTATCAGATCGACTGATCACGGCAGCGCAACGAGGAGGAACAGCGACGATGCAGACAATTGCAATCGGAATGCGCACGCTGTGGTCCGCACTGGCGGTCATCCTGTTGCTTGCGGCTTGCACCAGCACACCACCGGCCGCCGTCTCCGCCCCGCCCGTCATTCCCGAATCTGCCGGGCCAGTCACGCCTGCCGGCAGCAGGCCGGCACCAGCCAAACGATTCGATGGCCCCGGCCACAATTACGCCACCGCCATCACGCTCGCCAACGCCAGCAATCCGCTCGCTTTCAGTCAGAAGCAGCAAGAATGGCTGTGGTTGAACTACCGCGACTGGAAGAAGCAGGGCCAGGCCTTGCGTGAGCACGATGGCGTGCAGTATGACGAAGTGACGCTGGTCAACAAGCAGGGTGAAACGCGGGTGATTTATTTCCGGATGCCGAAGAAAGGCAGCAGGTGAGCAAGCATGGAAAATCCGTACCTTGGCCACTTGCCATTACTATTGGCCGCAGCAGCATTCCCTGCATTGAAAAAATCTGACGGCTGAATTTATTGCAAAAACAAACCCCGCCGAAGCGGGGTTTGTTTTGATTGCGTCTCAGGCCACTTTCGCCGCATCGGTCATCTTGAAGATGCCGGTGGCATTGCTGGAATCGAAGGTCAGGTCCAACTTCCACTGACCCGATGCCGCATCCAGATATTTGTCACGGCTGATGAACTCATAGAACGAGCCCGGCACGGTGTAGGTCATCACCCGGCCTTCCGCGTCTATCATCCGGCGCTCGACTTGCGCGGCCTTGAATGCGGTCTGGCGCACGCGGCCGTTGGCCGACACTTCCACTGCTTCCTTGATCGAACGGCCCAACGCTTTCTGCTCTTTGGTCAGTTCGAATACATCGGCAACGCGATCGGTAACGTGGTTGTAGGCATTGCCTTCGGTGCTGATCCAGGCCATTTCGGCTGACTCGCTCAGCAGCACGTCGTAGTCGGCACGGTTGACTTCACCATGCTGGCGGGCAAAGCAGGCAACGATATTCGGCAACAGTTTCAGCGCGTCGTTCTTGCTCAACACTTTTTCGGTAGCCAGCTTGGTCAGCAGGGCCTGGCTGTCTGCGGTCAGCGGATCGCGCGAGTTACCAACCACGTTTGCCACAGCCTGCTGGAATGCTGGCGAGAATTGCTCGACATGCAGTTCGGAGACAAAGAACTGGGCAATCGATTCCGGGTAAGCGGCATGGGTATAGACGTGGCCGGTCATCTTCAGACGCGGCAGCGGATACAGACCACCAACGACGAAACCGAGCGGCTTCAGAATGCGTTCGAACGCGAGCTGACCGACCGGCAGGGCGCCCATGTTTCCATAAACAGGATTGGCAACAACGGTGCGCAGCGCACCGTGATCAAAATTGATTTTGCGGCCAATGCGAATGGCTTCATCAACATACAGCGCACCTTCCGGTACCCGCTTCAGCAGGTCCGAAAACAACACCATGTTCATCGCCTGAGCAAGCTCGGCCTGGCTGATCGCCTCGCCTTCGCGCAGCAATTCGGCATCGACTTCCATGGCATTGAAGAGCCATATCGCGCGCTCTGCGCCCAATACCGACGCCACCAACTGCTGCACATTGCTGCTCATGACTGCCTCGCTACGGATTCCGAGTGACATAAAAATGGCCGGACGCGTTACCCAGGGCAAAACACGGTCCGACCAGTTTGCTGCGTTGCAATATATCGAAATGGTCAGGATTTGACCAGCCCTGCCGCTGGTTACCGCTTTTGGGGGATTCACCCTCTCCCTAACCCGCTCCGATCAAGGGAGAGGGGACTGACCGGCTCGCGCTGAACCGCAAGCCGCCCTCCCCCTTGACGGGGAGGGCTGGGGAGAGGGTGAAACCGCGCTCGGGGATTACCCTCAGGCCGCCGTGTACAGGCCGCCAAACCGGTTGGCCAGGAACTCGTCGAGCTTGACCGCTTCCTGCGCCACGAAGCCCTTGCGCGGCAGCTTGCCGGCCCGCATCAGCTCCATCGCGGTGACGATGCCGGCCGCAGTGGTCAGCTGGATGGCGGTCATGTTCAGGCCAGCGATGACTTTCGGGAAAATGCGGGTCGCGAAGGTCTGTTGCTGGTACTTGCCGTCTTTCCAGCCGGTCACCGAGACGAACACCACGACCATGTCCTGGCTGGTGTACGGCATCGAGTGTTCGAAGATTTCTTTCAGAGTGTCGCGCTTGTCGATCATGCGCAGGTCATTGATCAGCAGACGCAAAATGCTGTTGTGGCCCGGGAAGCGCATGGTTTTGTAGTCCAGGTTGCGGACTTTGCCGGCCAGCGTTTCGCACAGGGTGCCAAGGCCACCCGAGGTGTTGAAGGCTTCGTATTCGTCGCCGTCAATCAGCAGGGTTTCCAGACCTTCCAGCGGCTGCACCTTCATGAACTCGCCATTGACGATGGCATCGCACGGCTCGCAGTACTCGTTGATCAGGCCGTCGGTGGACCAGGTCAGGTTGTACTTCAGCGTGTTGGTCGGGTAACGGGTCAGCGCGCCGACGCGCATCTTGACGTCCTGCAGCTTGTCGAACTTCTTGGCCAGGTCAAAACCGGCGATACCGATAAAGCCCGGGGCCAGACCGCATTGCGGCATGAGCGCGGTTTCCGCGGTCTTGGCGATGTCCTTGATGGCATTGGTGGCAGCCACGTCTTCGGTCAGGTCGAAGTAGTGCACCTTGCACTCGGCAGCCACCTTGGCGACGTTCTTGGCAGCGAAGAACGGCAATGCGTTCAACACCACGTCGGCATTCTTCAGTGCAGCCGCTAGCGAGGCTTCGCTGCTGGCATCGACAATCACGCTCTTGACGCCCGGGATACCGAAATCGACCGGGCGCATGTCGCCAACAGTCACTTCATAGTCACCGGTCGAGGCCAGCATGGTGGTGATGGCGATGCCGATCTTGCCGCCGCCGAGTACCAAAATCCGTTTGAAATCGTTCGCTGCCATGGTGTTACCCCTCCGTCGTATTCGTGAAAATCGAGTGCGCCCTGACCCGGGTCTGAAGCGTAGGCCCAGACCGGAAAAAGTGGGGCGATAGACGGGCGAAATTCTGCGCAGCAGCTTCGTCGAAATACAGCGGGCAATCCGACGAAAAGCAAGCTAGACTCGTCGGAACGACGAGTTCATCAGTTAAATCGGCGGAAAATCGCTGCCCACCCCTCGGCGCCGCCGGAAGCGTCACCCTCATTCCAACCTTCTCCCATCGAGAGAGAAGGCTTTTAACCCCTCCCCCTGCCAAGGGGGAGGCCGGGAGGGGGTCCGTGTCGCCCCCAGCCTTCAGCAACCCGAGATACGCTAGACGAGTCACCCATGGAAATCCTCGACGACCTCGACCGCCAACTCCTCACGCTGCTACAGGCCAACGCCCGCGAAGCCACCGCCACCCTCGCCCGCAAGCTCGGCGTTGCCCGCACCACCGTTGTGGCGCGCATCGCCCGGCTGGAAAAAACCGGCGTCATCGGCGGCTACGGCGTGCGCTTGGGTAAGCCCGGTGAAGAAAAAGGCCTGCGCGCGTACTGCGCACTGCAGGTCGAGCCGAAAGTGGGTCCGGCGGTGGTGAAACGACTCGGGCGGGTTCCGGAGATCGAAGAATTGTCGGCGGTCAGCGGAATTTGGGATTACATGCTGCTGTTGCGAGCCGATTCGCCCGAGCGGCTGGATCAGGTGCTGGATGAGATTGGGGCGATTGAGGGTGTCAAGCAGACGACTACGGCGGTGATGTTGGCGAGGAAGATTGATAGGCGGGGGTGATATCGTTGTAATCCGCCGACCAGTCGTGAAGCAGCGAGCAATTTGATGCTTGAAAAACTTAAGACGATTTTTGCAAGTTCAATCTTGAAAGCATCACGCTCTGATGAAAAACCGAGCCCTGAGCAAATTCGCGCGTATTTACAGAAAAATGCCAAGGACGGTTCGGTTGAAGATCAGTTTCGCTATGGCGTTTTCTGCCTAGACGGATGTGGGGGGCCAATAAATATTGGTCACGGGATCTATTGGCTCAACCAAGCTGCTAACCAAGGTAATGTGGAGGCACAGTACCTCCTAGGCACGCTGCTCTACGAAGGTCACCTGATCAAGAAGGATTCTGAAAAGTCTTGCTACTGGCTTTCGCTCGCCTTTGCTAACGGCAAATCAGAAGCCAGTTGGTATCTGAACAAAATGCGCGAACTGGCTGATGCCACAGGTCCAATACTTGGCAAGCAAAGTGAAGTATAGCTGTCGGCAGATCTCGTAATTCAAGGCCGCTGCCGGGTCTCGGCCCGGCGGCCGAGTGACTTGGTAAAGCGCATCCCTGCGCTTTACCCCTTCGGGGCTTGCGCGAAAATCTGCTCCCGGCAGATTTGTCTTGGCGCAAGAAAGTAGGCAAAGAACATTGCCTGTATTCCTCGCGCAGGGCTTCGCAGATCTCAGCCCGCTCACGCGGCGCACAGTGCATTGGCACTGTGCTTGTTTCCGCGTTCCACCTGCGCGACTCCATTCCAGCTGGGGCTTTTGTGACAGTGCATCCCTGCACAGTCATAAAAGGCTTCGGCATCCTGCCTCACCCCTTCGCTGCGCTCCGGGCTTTTAGCCCAGCCTCCATTGCGTTACACGGCTCGTCAGACGGCGGCAAAGGCACGCCGCGCGTTGAAACAAACGAAAAACAGAACCGTCGTTCCCGCGAAGGCGGGAACCCAGCGTCTGCATTCACTAAGAAAACAGACCCTGGATCACCCCTACGCGGGAATGACGAACAAGAGCGGTGTGCGAAACAACCTACTTTAGCTTGGGTGCTTCAGGGTCAGAACCCTGTAACCGCCAGACTCATAGGCAACAAACGGAACAATGCCAATTTGGCTTGCCTGCTCGCTAACTTGTTGCGCCCGCCAGCTCTACCTCAACCTTTTCATCGTGCTGGTGGTCTTTTGCCAGCAGCACATAAACGGCAGGCAAGACAAACAGAGTGAAAATGGTACCGATGGTCATGCCCAGCACCAGCACGAGGCCGATCGAGTTACGGGCGTTGGCGCCGGCGCCGGTGGCAAAGATCAGCGGGGTGTGGCCGGCGACCGTTGCAATGCTGGTCATCAATACTGGGCGCAGACGCAGTACCGAGGCTTGCTTGATGGCATCAAGTTTGGCGACACCTTCCCGCTGCAAGCGATTGGCAAACTCGACCACCAGAATCCCGTTACGGGCAATCAGTCCGACCAGTGTCACCAGGCCCACCTGCGAATAGATGTTCATGGTGCTGGTCATCGGGTCGGTGAAAAACGGAATCGGTGCCGGCATTTTCAGGAAGGTGAAAATCAGTGCGCCAAAGATCGCCAGCGGGACAGATCCGGCCAGAATCACCACCGGATCGCGGAAGCTGTTGTACTGCGCTGCCAGCACCAGAAAGATCATGGTCAGCGCGAGCGCAAACGCCGGCGCGAAGGTATTGCCCTCACGCCGCAGCTGCCGCGACTCGCCGGTGTAGTCAATCAGGTAGTTCTTCGGCAGTATCTTGCGCGCTTCGGTTTCCAGATAGGTCAGCGCTTCATCCAGCGACTTGTTGGTCTCACCGCTGATCTTGACCGCATTCAGCTGTTGCATGCGGTTGATGCTGCGCGGTGCCGTGCTGTGGCGGAGTGAGGCAATCTGGTCAACCCGGATGAGTTGCTGCTCGGGGCCGGTGATGTAAAGCGAGGTCAGATCATCAGGCGTCAGCCGCGCGGTGCGTTTGACCTGCGGGATCACCTTGTAACTCTGGCCAGACATGCTGAAGCGGTTGACATAACCACCGCCCAGCAAGGTACCGAGATCATTGGTGACGGTTTGCAGGTTCAAACCGAGATCGGCGACCTTTTCCTTGTCGACGACCAGTTCATAGTCAGGCTGATCGTATTTCATGTCGATGAGCTGAAAATTGAACATGCCGCTCTTCATCATGGTCTGTTGCAGCTGATTGGCGTATTCGTAGATCTCGCGTGGTTCGGCTGTCGAGCTGATGACGAACTCAACCGGAAAACTGCCGCCACCGGGCAGTGCCGGCGGTGTCACCGGAAAAATATTGACGCCGGTGATCTGGCCAAGCTGTTTTTGCACGTCCGGCAAAATCTCGAAAACAGACCGCTCGCGTTGGTCCCACGGCTTGGTCACCATGCCGCTGAAGCCGCCAGACGGAAAATTGATCTGGAAGGTGAAATCGGTCTCCGGCACACCAGCGAAAATCTTGTTGATTTCCTTGCCATACAGGCTGACATGGTCAACCGTCGCGTTGGCCGGCGATTCGACAATGCCGAATATGACGCCCTGATCTTCGGTGGGTGCCAGTTCTTTTGGTGACATCAGATACAGCGGGATGGTCAGCAACGAAATGCCAAGCCAGAGCACATAAAGGCCGGTTCGATTCTCCAGCGCACCATCGAGCTTTCTTGCATAGAAGGCCTGAAACCGTTCGAACGGTTTCGCCAGCGGCGCCGAGATGTGACGATGCGGCTTGAGCAAACGAGAACCCAGCATCGGCGACAGAATGATGGCAACGATGGCGGAAATGGTCACCGCACCGGCCAGGGTAATGGCGAATTCGCGGAACAGAGTGCCGGTCAGGCCACCCTGAAAACCGATGGGAACATAAACGGAAATCAGCGTGACGGTCATGGCCAGAATGGGTCCGGCCAGTTCGCGAGCGGCGATGAACGCCGCCTGCAGCGGTTTTTCGCCATTCTCGATATGGCGTTCGATGTTCTCCACCATGATGATGGCATCGTCGACCACCAAGCCCACGCTCAGCACGATGGACAGCAGCGTCAGCAGGTTCAACGAAAAACCAAACCACTGCATCAGCGCAACCGCACCGATCAGTGACAGTGGAATGGCTAGGATGGGGATCAGAACGGAGCGACTGAAGCCAAGGAACAGAAAGATTACAACGATGATGATGGCCAGGGTTTCCGACAGCGTTTTCAGCACATCGTCAATCGCGGCGCGAATGTATTTGGTGGAATCATAGGCCACGGTGCCGGAGAGACCACCCGGCAACTCGTTCTTGATCTTCTCCATTTCCCGGGTGACATTGCCAATCACTTCCAGTGAGTTGGCATTTGGCGCGACAAACACGCCCATGAAGACGGCGGTATCGCCGGAGTAATTTACCTCTACCGAATAGTCGTCGGCGCCGAGCTCGACATCGGCAATGTCTTCGAGGCGAACCGGCCCCTGCTCCGTCTGCCGAATGATCAGGCGACGAAACTCTTCGGCATTCTTGAGATCGGTGTCGGCACGCAGATTGACCTGGGTGTATTGGCCGCGGGTCTGGCCGATTGCCGCCTGCACGTTGTTGTTTGCCAGCGCCTGCCTGACTTCCGTTGGTGTGACGCCAAGCGCTACCATTCGCTCGGGTTTCAGCCAGACTCGCATGGCAAAGGTGCGGCCGCCGAGAATGTCGGCCTTTTGCACGCCGGGAATGGCCAGCAAACGGGGCTGCACCAGCCGGCTCAGAAAATCCGTGATCTGGTTCTGCTGCAGGATTTTGGAATTGAAACTCAAGTAGGCCGCGGCGAACTGGTTATCGGCTGGCTCAATCGACAATGCCGGCACCTCGGCGCCTTGCGGCAATTCGCCGCGCACCTGATTCACCTTGGCCGTGATTTCGGTCATGGCCTTGAGCGGATCGTAATTCAGCTGCAGATGGACATTGACCGTCGATACGCCCATGACACTCTGCGAATCAACGTAATCAATGCCGCCGGCGGAGGCGACCGCGCGTTCAATCGGCGTTGTAATGAAGCCACGGATCAGCTCGGCATTGGCACCGAAATAGACGGTGGTGATCTTGATGATGGCGGTATCGCTGCGCGGATACTGCCGTACGGACAGATCGGACATTGCCTGAAAGCCGGCAAGCAGAATCAGCAAGCTGGCGACCAGCGCCAACACCGGCCGCTTGATGAAGATGTCGGTAAAGTGCATCGCAATATCCCTGTGCGCTGGTCAACTGTCGGCTGGTGTCGGTTGGGTCGAGTAGGGTTGTTCTATGCTGTTGTTGACCACAATGGGCATGCCGGTAAACAGCTTGAAGCCGCCGGCGCTGACCACTTCTTCGCCCGCATTCAGGCCCTTGATTATTTCGACAAAATCGCCACGCGCCTTGCCCAACTGGACAAACTGTTGGCGGGCAATTTTCTGTCCGGTTTTCGGATCGGTATCGACGACAAACACGGTATCGCCGTAAGAGGCATAAATAATCGCGGTACTGGGCACGACCAGTGGTTTTGTTGGTTCACTCAATTCGATTTCGGTGGTGACCGCCATGCCCGGGATCAACAACTGTTCGGCGTTGTTCAGCGAGGTCTCGACCATCGCGCTGCGGGTCTTGGTGTTGATGTCGGCGCTGATGGCCATCACTTCGGAATGCAGCACGGTGCGCTTGGCGTCATCCAGATAGACATGAACCGCCAGTCCTTTTTCCATTTGCAGCAACCAGGCTTGCGGGACCGGGATATTGATGCGGACGCGGTTGCTGGCTTGCAGCGAAACGATCGGCGTGCCGACGAGCAGGTCCTGACCGAGATCCACTTGCCGGATACCCAGGCGGCCATCGAACGGAGCCTTGACCACCTTCTTCTGCAAGGTGGCGCGCAGATTGTCGACTTCACCTTGCGCGCTATCCAGCTGCTGTCTGGCGCTCTCGACATCGCTTTGCGAAACCAGCTTCTGCTGATGCAATTGCAACGAGCGCTGGTAGCTGGACTGCGCCAGATTGAGCCGCGCAGTTGCAGCGCTGAGCTGGGCGCGCTCATTGCTTGACTCCTGCTCGAGCAGGACCTCACCGGCCTTTACCCGCTGGCCCGATTTGAACGCAATCCGTTGCACCTTGCCCTGTACCTCGGCAGCAACCACGATGCCCTCGTCTGCTTCCACCGTAGCGGTGGCGCGAAACACATTGGGCCATTGCTGCTGTTCCACCTTCACCGTGCTGACGGCAGCAGGTGGTGGCGCAAAGAACGCGCCGGAATCCATCAGCACGCCAATCTGCGCTGCCTTGATACCTGCCAGTGCCGCCAGAATCGCGAGCAAACCGCCCAGTGCGATAAAAATGGATTTTGTGCGCGTCATCGCGAAATCATCCCTGTGGTGAATACGACTGTCGGTTGGACAGGCCGCCGAGCATGCCGACTATCAAGTGAACTGGTCATCGTGCAAGGCTGCCATTATAGGGAAGCCCGGCACCGATAGCTTCAGACGAGGTTGTAACAAAGTCGCTGGTTATTTCTTCATTCTGCCGGTTGCCCGCCCGGTCGAATGTGACAGCTATTTGACCCAATAATCGTGTGGCTTCCGACCAGCAGAACGGTGCCATTCAGGTGGGTGGCCTGCCCGCCCACTCAGGAACCGCCGTTACTCGGCGCCAGCAAACTGCAATTGTCGCCACGCCTCAAACGCCATTACTGCGACGGCGTTGGAAAGATTGAGACTGCGCTGGCCCGGCCGCATCGGCAAGCGAATGGTTTGCTGCGCCGGAAGGGCGTCGAGCAATGCCGGCGGCACTGCACTGGTCTCGGGACCGAACACCAGCGCGTCACCGACCTGATAGTGCGCCTGATCGTGCCGGGTTTGGCCATTCACCTCACAGGCAAACACCCGGTTCGGTTTCACACTGTCGAGAAACGATTGCCAGTTGGGGTGCGTTTTGACGGTGGCCCATTCATGGTAATCGAGTCCGGCCCGGCGCAGCTTCGCGTCGTCCATGGCAAAGCCTAGCGGTTCGATCAGGTGCAACTGAAAGCCGGTGTTGGCACAAAGCCGAATCACGTTGCCGGTATTGGGCGGGATCTCGGGATTGAACAGAACGATGTGCAGCATGGCAGGAATGTCGCAACGGGGCAGTGCTGCAGATTGTCGGTGAAGCGCGATCTGATCGGCAAGTCGCTGTCATTCCGGCCCACAGCGGAATTTTCGGCGGTCATCCCCGCTTTAGACCCACACGGATGTGGCGAGTATTGCAAGACGTCTCAAACGTCTGCAACCGCGGGGATGACGCGGCTCTTTATTAGCGCGCCGCCGTGCGCGGCATCGGCTCGTGCGGTTCACCGGATTCGACCGTCTTGAGATAGCGCGTCAGGGTGTTGCGCCCCCAGCCGAGCAGACGGGCAGCCTCCTGACGATGGCCATGGGTGGCTTCCAGCACGGAGTCGACCAGCAGTTTTTCCAGCGTGGCGGCGATGGCCTGAACCTGCACCGCATCCTGCGCCCGCGCGGCACTGAGAATGTGATGGCGCAGCGCCAGCGGCCACGGTTCGGCGCCAGTGCTGGCACGGGCCGGTTCACTGCTGCCACCCAGATCACTGGGCAAATCGTCGGGCTGAATCGATTCGGACGGCGCCATCACAGTGAGATAGCGACAGAGGTTTTCCAGCTGCCGGACGTTGCCCGGCCAAGCGAACTGGCGCAATCGCTGCACGGTATCGCCAGCCAGTTGCTTGCGTGGCAGGCCCGCTTCGGCAGCGGCCTGCGTCAGGAAATTTTCGGCCAGCAGTTCGATATCTTCGCTGCGCGCGCGCAGCGGCGGCAAATCGATGCGGACGACATTCAAACGATGAAACAGATCTTCACGGAATCGGCCGGCCTTGACCAGTTCCTGCAGATCCTGGTGGGTGGCGGCAATAACCCGGACATCGCTTTGCAGCAGGTCCTTGCCGCCAACGCGGAAATAGCCGCCGTCGGACAGTACCCGCAGCAATCGGGTTTGCGCCGGCATCGGCATGTCGCCGATTTCATCGAGAAACAGCGTGCCGCCCTCGGCCTGTTCAAAGCGGCCGCTGGCGCGCACCGCGGCGCCGGTAAACGCGCCTTTTTCGTGACCGAACAATTCCGATTCGATCAGTTCCTGCGGAATCGCCGCCATGTTCAGCGCGACAAACGGCTTGCCGGCGCGCGGGCTGTGCTCGTGCAAGGCTCGGGCAACACGCTCCTTGCCGGTGCCGGATTCGCCGATCAAGAGCACGGTGAATTTGGTCCGGGCGAGTCGGCCGATGGCGCGGAACACGCCCTGCATGGCCGGTGAGCGACCGATGAGTTCGGTGCTGGCGGTGGCTTCCACCGGCGCGACCGGCGCGCTGCTTTGCTGAACGGCGCGGCCGACAATGGTCAGCACTTCATCGAGATCAAATGGTTTGGCGACGAATTCAAAGGCGCCGGAATCGAAGCTCTGCACGGCTGACGTCAGATCGGCGTGTGCGGTGATCAACACTACCGGCAGCTGCGGATACTGGCCCTTGATTTCGCGCAGGAAGGCCACGCCGTCGCCGCCCGGCATCCGGATATCGGACAGCACCAGTTGCACCGGCTCCTGTGCCAGCAGCGCGCGCGCATCGGGCACATCGGCGCAGAGCCGGGTCTGGTAGCCGGCAGCGCGCAGTGCGCGATCGAGCACCCAGCGAATGCTGTCATCGTCATCGAGGATCAGGACAGTGGCGGGTGCTTTCATGTTCGTTCCAGTTTGGGGTGGCTGCCGTTCTGTTACACAGCGCCACGGCTTTCAGTTTTGCCGGTGTCTCGCCACGGCAGCCACACCGTGAAGCAGGTGTGACCCGGTTCGCTGACACATTCGAGCAGGCCGTCGTGCTGTTGCACGAGGGTCTGCGCGATGCTCAGGCCCAAACCGGTGCCATGACTCTTGCTGGTAACCAGCGGTAAAAAAATCCGATCCTGCAACGCGGTCGGCACGCCCGGGCCGGTGTCGATGACATCGAGCCGCAACACCAGCTTCCAGCGCACCGCACCGAGCGTCACGCCGTGTTCCGCACGCGTGCGCAGCGTGATGCGGCCACTGTCGCCGACCGCATCCACGGCGTTCTGCACCAGATTGAGCAACACCTGGTGCAAGGCATCGCCATTGGCCGGTAGCTCCGGCAGGCTGGGGTCGTAATCGCGTTGCAGAAACACGCCGGCGGGCGCACTCAAGCGTACGATTTGCAAGACCTGTTCCAGCACCGAGTGAATGTTCAACGGAACGGTGTGCAAGGTCCGCGCCGGTAGCAGCAACCGATCAACCAATGCGCGCAATCGATCGGCTTCGCGCTGGATCAGTTCGGTGTATTCACTGAGTGACGGGTCGACGCCGTCCTTGCCGAGTTCACGCGCCAGCAACTGCGCCGCGCCGCGCAAGCCCGCCAGCGGGTTCTTGATTTCATGCGCCAGCGAGCGCACCAGCTGATGCAGTTCCTGCTGCTGGCGGGCCCGCTCGGCTTCGTAGTGGCGACGCTGGCTGTCATCGACCGGGCGCAACTCCAGCAGCCAACCATCGGCAATCGGCGTCACCACGGCATCGAGCCGGGTGCTGGCGGCGAATGGCAAGGTGAGTGCGAGATCGTGGCCATGGCAGGTCCGCTGCTCCTGCTGCGAGCGATCGAGCAACTCCTGCACCGGGTGGGGCATCGGTAGCCACTGTGCCAGCGGTGTCTGCAACAACCGGCGGCGGCTGTGGCCGAACAGTGCCTCGGCAGCGCTATTGACCGCGATCAGCCGGCGCTCGGCGTCGAGCTGGACTACCGCGGTGGTCAGGCTGTCGAGTAACAGGCTATCGCTCATCGCAAATACATTCCGGTTCGCCAAAGCAGAAAAGCACTGCGCCGCATTGTAGCGGCGCAGCGGGTATTGCACAAAAACGGGGCACCAATATGGTGCGTTATCGCCTCGGGCCACCGGGTGGCCTGGTTACCGTCTTTGGCGGGGTCGGGTCGCCCGGCTGCGCTGCCGCAGTCATCGACGGCCAGTAGGGTTGCATCTGCTCGCCATTGGTTCCCAACCCCGGATTGCGGTTATTGCCGCTGGTCCGGAACAACATGAACTTGACCGATGGGCTGGCTTGCACGGATTTGCCGGTCTTGGTGTTGAATACCTCGATGGCCACCGTGTGCTCGCCGCGATCCAGATTGGTCAGGTCCCAGCTGGTCTGGTTGCCGGGTTGTCCCGTTGGCTGTCCATCCAGCAATAATCGGACCTTGTGGTCATCGCCCAGCTGCGGTGACACCGTGCCCGCGACAGCGACATTGCCCTCGTTATCCCGCAGCACCTCATCCGGCGCCGGTTTGGTGATGGCCAGCTGGTAGTTGATGGTTGGCGCTTTCGGGGCCGATTTGCTGACCGGCGCTGGCAGGGTCGGCGGCGGCAGCGCCTGAAAAGTAGGGGTTTCTTTCATTGGCAGCGGTTCACCGCCAGGGCAAGGCTGATCGGAGTACACCGTCTCGCCTTTGCTGCCTTTGCACTTGTAGAGCTGGCCCTCTGCGCCGGCACTGCCGTCCGCCGCTACTGCCAGCCATACCCCCAACACTGCTACCAACCACCTGCTGCCCATGACTGGCATCCTTCTGTCGCCGAACCGGCTTATCGGTCCTTGGGACCATGATTCGAACAAGAATACTGCAAGTACGGCGGCGAAACTGCCGGTTGTTGCAGAAGCCGATGGTCTGCGCCGAAAGGAAAACACCCGCCAGGGGTGAGTGTCGGGGCAAAACAATGACCGAACATTCCGGATAATAGATCTGTCCCGGCGTTCCGTTACGGGTCCCGACTTTCACGCAATTTGAAATTGCCGCAGGGAAATGCCAGATGTAAGGCCTGACCCCGACCATGCCCCTCAACGCCCCCAAAGCTTCTCCACTAGTTCCGGTAGTAGCGCTGATAAATTCGCCAGTTTCCCCAAGCGATGTACAGGACCGTCAGCGCCAACAATAGATCCAGATGCAGCATGGTGAATGCTACTGTGAGGATACCGTTCAGACCCATGCCAATGTTGAACCAACGATCACGGAAGAATTCCTCACGACTCAATCTATCGAAGCCGAACCGCTGCAAGATCGGTCCGTAGCGTTCCGGCTTGTTGAATCGGCGCGCGAGCCAGATAAACACACCGACCGACAGTACGATAATCAAACCATCACTGGCCCGAAACAGCTTGCCGTCCGCCAGATGCGGCCAGTACTGCGCGAACCACGCGGTTGGGTCAATATGCGTCAACCGGTAAAACAGCCCTATCAGTGTTACCAGATACAAACCGATCACGCGGTACAGATCCAGTTTTGCATCAAAGACTGGCTTGTGACTCTTCATTTCGTGTTGCTCGATCCACATGGATCGTGCAAACAGGTATTCCAACTGCCAAATCACTTATCATCTCCCGCTCGATAACCCAACTGCC
Source organism: Permianibacter sp. (assembly GCA_041914645.1). GTDB lineage: Bacteria > Pseudomonadota > Gammaproteobacteria > Enterobacterales > Permianibacteraceae > Permianibacter. Next base: position 163,921 of record JAYSCY010000003.1, on the reverse strand, counting down.
GGTCAATGCAACTTTGACCAGCAGTGGTCGCACATTTGACTGTTTAACGATCAAGCAAACTCGAGCAAGCTCAGCTTGCCGAACTGCTTACCACCCAAATTGACCGCGTCGCCAAAGTCTCCCGTTCGTTCGCTGTCTCAATAGTTTTGCTTGATCCTGATTCCGTCGGAATGAAGCCGTCCAACCTGTCACGTTGAGCATTGTGAACTTTTGGGTTCAGGCCTTACATTTGAAACCCCCCTACTTCCAGTACTGATTCTGATTCGCCGACATTTTACAGACAACAAAAAGCCGCCCGAAGGCGGCTGATTGCTGAACCGTAAACCGGCTTACACCGAGTAGTACAGTTCCATTTCCAGCGGGTGCACGGCCATGGCGACGCGCTTGGCTTCGGCGCGCTTGATGGTCAGGTAGCTGTCGATGAAGTCTTTCGAGAACACGCCGCCACGGGTCAGAAACTCGTGATCGGCCTCGAGCGCGTCGCAGGCCATTTCCAGCGAGTGGGCAACGGTCGGAATCGCTTTCGCTTCTTCCGGCGGCAGATCGTACAGATCCTTGTCGGCGGCATCGCCCGGGTGGATTTTGTTCATGATGCCGTCCACGCCAGCCATCATCATCGCGGCGAAGGCCAAGTACGGGTTGGCAGTCGGATCCGGGAAGCGCACTTCGATGCGACGGCCCTTGGCGCTGGCGACGTACGGAATACGAATCGAGGCCGAACGGTTACGGGCCGAGTAGGCCAGCATGACCGGGGCTTCGAAGCCCGGGACCAGACGCTTGTAGCTGTTGGTCGAGGCGTTGGTGATGGCGTTGAGCGCGCGGGCGTGCTTGATGATGCCGCCGATGTAGTACAGCGCTTCTTCCGACAGACCGGCGTATTTGTTGCCGGCGAAAATGTTCTGGCCGTTCTTGGCCAGCGACTGGTGCACGTGCATGCCCGAGCCGTTGTCGCCAACCATCGGCTTCGGCATGAAGGTGACGGTTTTGCCGTAAGCGTGCGCGACGTTGTGGATCGCGTACTTCATGATCTGCACTTCGTCGGCTTTCTTCACCAGCGTGTTGAACTTGGCGGCCAGTTCGTTTTGGCCACCGGTTGCCACTTCGTGGTGGTGCGCTTCAATGACCAGGCCCATCTGCTCGCAGACCAGCGACATTTGCGAACGAATGTCCTGAGCCGAATCTACCGGCGCCACCGGGAAGTAACCGCCTTTCACCATTGGACGGTGGCCTTTGTTGCCGCCTTCAAAGCTCTTGTTGGTGTTCCAGGCGCCTTCGTCCGAATCCAGCTCGTAACCACAGCCGTTCATCTTGTTGTAGAACTTGACGTCATCGAACATGAAGAATTCCGGCTCCGGACCGAACAGCGCGGTATCGGCAATGCCGGTGCTCTTCAGCCAGGCTTCGGCGCGCTTGGCGATCGAGCGCGGGTCACGGTCGTAGCCCTGCATGGTGGCCGGGTCGACGATGTCGCAACGGACGATCAGGGTGCTGTCTTCGGTGAACGGGTCGAGCACGGCAGTGGTGGCGTCCGGCATCAGGATCATGTCCGACTCGTTGATACCTTTCCAACCGGTGATCGAGGAGCCGTCGAACATCTTGCCGTCCTGGAACAGCGATTCGTCACACAGCTTGGCCGGAATCGAAACGTGCTGTTCTTTGCCCTTGGTATCGGTAAAACGCAGGTCAACGAACTTGACGTCGTTTTCCGTGATCAGCTGCATGACATTGGCGACGGACATGGATGGCTCCTGTGGGTGTCGGTTTGACAGAAATTCTGTTTAACAGAACAAGGCCGGGGGTGCGCAGCACGCCTTGCGACCAGTTTGGTGCGACTGGAAAAGCAAGGCCCATGCCAGCGACGGTGGCCGCAAACTAACGGGCCTCGCCGGTCGAGCTGAATGGCTGGATGGCCAAATTCCGGCGAATGATTTTCCATTTTGGTGCAACGCATTGCAATTGCACCGATTTGGCGCACCGATTTGGCTCGTCAGCTAAAACGGCGATCAAGCGTAGCAGAGGCGCTGGCGGACGCCAGCCAGCGTGGCTGGATGACACCTTGGCATTTTGGTGACCGCTGGGTAAGGTGGCGTGGCCCTTGGGGGGCATGGATCAAACAGGGAGAATTATGTTGAAGAAAAACATTCTGGCGGCCGGCCTGGTAGCGACTGGCAGCCTGCTTGCGGCGGTTGCCAATGCGGGCACCGTCACTTTCGATATCAATACCATTCCGTACGCCTATCAGTACAACCTCGATGCCAGCGGCAACGTAGTGTCAACCATGGTTGATGCACCGACGGTTGGCTTTTCAGAAGCGTTCTCACTGGCAGGCTTGAGTGAGTGGTGGCAGACCGGTGTGGTCAGCAGTGACTACGGTACGGCCATCTACACTACCGCACAGACTGGCTTCGGTCCTGCAACGGCTCTGGGTCAAGGTGCGTTTACGGCTGGTTCGCTGGCCCAGAACACGCTCGGCTTGGCACTGTCTGAATCCAGCTCCATTACCGGCTTCGTCAATTTCTGGGACAACAACGACCCAGCCGCATCCGATTGGGGCAATAACAACATCAATTTCAGCGTCAACCTTTTTGGCTCGACCAGCACCTATCAGTCTGACGTCGCCTACATCAATGACTGGTTCAGCTACAGCCGCCAGTACGTGATTCAACTGGCGGGCCCGGCTAGTGCGGATGGTGTCTTTTCCTACGACCTCGATTCATTGTTCGCGGCGTTGGAAAGCGGTGGGCTGGCTTCGGTCAGTTACTATGAAAGCTATTTTCGTGCCTCGGCTAATTGTGTGGTCAATGAAAGTTGTGTGAACACGAGCTATGACGGCATGCAATATCTTGGCTTTGGCAGCTATGTGTATACCGACTCGGTTGCGGTCGATACACCGGCAACCTTGGCCTTGCTGGCAGCCGGTCCGCTGCTGATGTTGAATCGGCGCAAACGGCGAGCCGGTCGCTAAGCCGACTGCTCGAATGAACAAAGCCCGCGCATGCGCGGGCTTTGTCTTTCAGACTGGCGGTAACCGGAAAGCAGTCTTGCTTTCGCTAGGGTTGCTTGCCGGTTGGCGGCTTCGGCGCCGTTGGTATCGTCATGCCATTGAAGCTCGGCTTGTCGACGGCCGGGTCACAGCTGCCCAGCTTGCGGCCCTGCATCTGCATCCGGAAATTGCCCTGGCTTGAGGTGAACTCCATTTTGCCGGTGAAGGCATCATTGCCTTGCAGGGTCATCTCACCGCGCCCCTCACCGTTCGGGCATTGCACATGCCAGCTCATCTTGTCGCCGTTGCGCTGGTGATCCAGCAGCTTGCATTCGCCGGTGGTCGGCGTGCTCGCTGGCGGGGTCTTCCAGCCCGGTTCCTGACAGATTTGGCTGGTCATGGTCGGCATGGCGAAGCCCTGTGCCTTGTCCATCTGCATGGTGTTCTGGTATTCCCAGCGCTCGCCGGTCTGGCCGGCCACAGCAATGCTGCTGGTCAGCATCAGCAGCGCAATGGCGGCGCTGCGGCGAAAACGGGTATCGACAATTATGTGGCCTGATCCACTCATCTGATCGCTCCTTGATTCCTGTTTGATGGTGGCACCGTTCCGGTGCCAATTGTCTGCCACCTCTGTGAGCATCAAGACCGCTCGGCAGCAAGGTCGCCAGTCTAGCCCGACCCACTGCTTTATGTACGGCAACCGTGCATTTCGATATATCGCACCGTGCTAGAAACCTTTTCTGTTAACACCGATACGCGCTAGCACGCTGGCGTTTGTGGGCAGTCATGGTGCTTTGCTTTAAGGTGCAGCCACGCCTGAACCTGGATGCTGTGTCGTGCCGCTGCAAGCCCTGACGCTCTCCGTTTTCTTTTCGGCCATGTTACTGATGGCAGCGGCCGTGTTTGCCGCCGTGGCAGTGCAGCGGCCCCGTGCGCGCGGCATCTGGAGTTGGTGTCTGGCCTGCCTGTCACTCGGCATCGGCATTGTCCTGCGTAGTTTCGATTATGCGCTGGCCGGTGGTCAGTGGTTCTGGCTGTGCGGTGTGTTTATGATCACCGCTCACATGCTGTTCTGGTTTGGCATGCGGCGCTTTGTCGGCGTTCCGGCCGGCCTGCCGCAATTGCTGATTGCAACGGCGGTTGTCGCCATTGTCTGGGTGCCGGCCCTCCAGTTGACTGAGCCCTGGCAACTGTTCCTGATGCTGTTGCTCGCCACCGGCTTTGATCTGCTGGCAGTACTGCCACTGCTGTCGTTACGCCGGGTTCTACAACGTCCTGCAACCCGCTTTGCCTTGGCTATATTTTTCCTCGCCGCACTAATGATGGCACTGCGGGCAGCTACCGTCGCCGCTCAACAATTCGGTTGGCTGCTGCAACTGCCGGACGCCAACTCTGTCACCCAGTACACCCCGGCGGCGGCGTTCCTGCTCGGTAAATGCTTCGTTTTCCTGATGCTGCTTCATGAGCGGCAGTCGGCCGAACTGGAGCAGCTGGCGTTGACCGATTCGCTGACCGGCCTGTTGAACCGGAAGGGCTTTCTCGACCATGGTCAGCGGGTATTGCAACGGCTCAGTCAGCAAAGTGGCGGCTATGCCCTGCTGATGATGGACATGGACCACTTCAAGTCGATCAATGATCGGCATGGTCACGCCGCCGGAGATGCGGCACTGCGAGCATTTGCCGAGGTGTTGCGTCAGCAACTTCGCCCGAACGACTGCTGCGGCCGCATTGGCGGAGAAGAGTTTTGCGCGTTGCTACCGGGGTTGACACCGGCTGATGCGTTTCACGTCGCTGAACGCATTCGCCGCGCCTTTGTTGAGCATCCCTTTCAGACACCGGCCGGCCTGTTGTACGGCAGCGTCAGCATCGGGGTGCACGGCCAACCGGCAAGCCCTGCGTCGATCGAGACCGTCATGCAACGCGCCGACTCAGCCCTCTACGAAGCAAAAGCCCTGGGCCGTAACCGCACCCAGCTTGCCGTTGCCTGAAGGTGACCGCCTTCCATTTGGCAAGCACTGAACTACGCTTGCTTGCACTCTTGCTGTTGTTGGCTGCGCTGCCCTGATGATTTCGGCTCTGCATTTCCCGACCGCGTCGCTGTTCATGGTGATGGTGCTGCTCGCCGCCACAGTCGTGTTCGGCCTGCTCGCCTTTCACTATCGGCCGCGACAGGCCATTTTGTGGTGGCTGACCGGCTGCATCCTGTTGGGTATTGGTTATGCCCTGCGGGCGCTGCCCCATCTGGAAAAATTGCCGGAATTGTTCTGGCCAACCGCGGGCTTCTTTGTCGCAGGCAACCTGGCCCTGTGGACAGGCTTGTACCACTTTTGCGGCCAGCGCCGGCGACTGCGGCCAACCCACCTGTTCCTGACCTGTTCGCTGGTGTGGCTCGCTGCGCTGTGGCTCAGCTATCCCTTGCAGGCAGCATTGCTGTTTGGTGTCACCGGCGGCATCAGCATGTTGGCGTTCTGGACCGTTCGCAACGCCCACCATCTTGGCAGTAACCTGCTGCGCCAGTTCGTTGCCTGGATTTTCTTCGGCCATGGCTTGTTGTCACTGCTGCGGGTGGGACTCGCCATTGCCAACATCGGCTGGCAATGGTCAATCAGCGTGGAACAGCTCAGCGCAATTGGCCTGTTGCCGACCGCCGCACTGACCATTCTGCGTTGTTTCGCCTTGATGCTGCTGCTGCACATTCGCCAGCAACGCGATCTTGAGCAGCTGACCATCACTGATTCACTGACCGGCGTCTACAACCGCAAAGGTTTTCTTGCACACGCTCAGCGACTGCTCGATCGTCAGCAGTCCGGCGACCATCCGTTTGCGGTACTGATGATGGATCTTGACCACTTCAAGCAAATCAATGATCAGCACGGGCACTCTGCCGGCGATGTCGTGCTGCGACAATTCGCCAGACTACTGCGGGAACAGCTGCGGCCCGCTGACTGCAGCGGCCGTTTGGGCGGGGAAGAATTTGCTGCCGTGCTTGCGGGTGTTGATCTGGATAATGCCATGCGCATCGCCGAACGCCTGCGCCAACGCCTGCAACACTTGCCGCTTGCCATCAATGACCAAAACCTGCAAGTGACCGTCAGCATCGGCGTTCACTTCGTGGAGTCGGCGTCGCTGAAGATCGAGCCATTGCTGCAACAGGCCGACCAAGCCTTGTATGAGGCCAAGGCAAACGGCCGCAACCGGGTTCATGCCAGACAGGCAACAGTCGAAACCGCTGCCGTCCAACCGGCTGTTTGACCGCTTCACTGTGATCAGGCCATCGATTGGCGCCAGTCCACAGACGCATCGATCGCCGTTCTGCACCGAACCGACGCACCACACCCGCTCAGGCTGCACCGGTTCGCGCCAGTCGCTGTCACCAACAGCGCATGTGATGGCTTTCACTCCAGCAACAAAGGCCAAAAAACAATGGTTTGACGATTGGGATTGTCCATGTCCGGGCTGGCACGACAGCTGCAAGCAGTGAACTCGACTCGCTCCGCGCTTGCGCGCGCACCAGGAGTCTTCGTTGCTGCCAAGGAGCCGAACAAAATGACTGACCGCTATCATTTTCGGCCGGCCGAGCGCCATCTTTCAGGCGCGCTGCTGCGCCCCGTGCACAACACACTGGCACATCATCGTCCTTGCTATATCTGGCAGGCGGAACGCTTTGATTTGGTAGTTGGCGTCATTGCCTGGCAGCGTGAGCCTGGCAGTCAATCGATTGCCACGCTCGCAATCAATGTTGACCCGACCTGTCGCCGCCAGGGCGTTGGTCGCTTCCTGTTGACCCAGGCATTGAACATCGCCAGCGACAGTGGTCTGCACACGCTGTTGGCGCGGGTCAACCGTGATAATGTCGCCGCGCTGGCGCTATTCAGCCGGTTTGGTTTCACGCCTGTGCTGGAGTCGTACGCATCGGAACAGGACGAAGCCGGCCTCTGGCTATGCAAGTCACTGCTTACGCAGGCCGATGGACTGCAGCACAGCCGCGCCGCGTGAGTCAGGCTCAGGTCAACGTGCTTTTTCGATCAGAAAAATCTGTTCGCGGCCGCTGTTGTCCTGTTGCAGGACAACGTGGCCATTGAGCCTGCACCAGGTCGGAATGTCGTGCAGAGTGCCGGGGTCGGTGCAGGTAACACGCAGCCGTGCGCCAGCGGGCAATGATTTCAGCGCATTCTGGGTGCGGATGACCGGCAACGGACAGAGCAATCGGCGTGCATCCAGCTCCTGGACAGGACGCGTGGAGTCAGACATGCCAGCCGGCCTCGATCTCGTCGGCGCTGAACGGTGTAACCGACACCAGCCGGGTGACACCGAGCCGATCGGTGTAATCAAGCGTAACCGGCTCGCCGCTGCTGGCAGCGCCATAGCGAGCGATGATGCGCGCCGCTAACTCGACATCGCTGTCGTCACGCAGTTCGCCATCGACCAAGGCATAGGCACCCATGTAGGAGTGCGGGATGAAGTTGGCAAACTGGCGACGATAGCCTTCCATGAACACGCCTTCGCCTTCTTCGCGCGAGATGATCAGCTTGAAGTGCGGCCGTGGCCGCAGATGGCGGCCGATTTTCAGCATGATGATGTCATCGAGCTCGTATTCACGGCTGCCGCGCGCCTGCCACAGGTCCACCAGTTTCTTGCTGTATTCCTCATTGGTCAGGAAACAGCAGCCGCCGGCCGGCTGCGCCCATTCGGTAAAACCGAATTGTGCTGCCAGATCGGTTTGCGGCTTGCGTGAGCGGCCGGAAAAGTCATGCAGTTTGTCGCGATCAACCCAGCCTTCACGCTCCGGCAATGTCGGCAACAGATGCTTGGCGCAAAGTGGCCTGAGCAAGCGGTCTTCCGCTTGCGATTCGCGGGCGATGATCGGCATGGTGTGCATGCGTTGTGATTTGGGCCGCTGGCCGACCACTTCACCGGTGATGATGAAATCGAACCCGTGCTCCTCCATCCATTCCCGCGCCTTGCCCACCATGAATACCTTGCAGTCGAGACAGGGATTCAGGTTGCTGCCGTAGCCATGTTTCGGGTTCAGCAATACCTGTTTGTATTCTTCGACGATATCGATGATGTGCAACTGAATGCCGAGTTGCTCGGCCACCCACAGCGCATTGTTGCGTTTGGGTTTGCTGGCCTGGCCCTTGCGGATGGCATGGGTATGGCCTTCAACACAGAAGCCGGTAAAAAAATTGATGCCCTCGACGTGGATGCCCTGCGCCTGAATGGTGCGGGTAGCCAGCATGGAATCGAGTCCGCCGGAGATCAGGGCAACGGCCTTGCGTTGGGTCATGTCGGTGCAGTCTGCCAGAGTAGTCGGTAACACCGGACCGGCATTGTAGCGCCAGACCAGCTGGGAGCGCCCCGGGGCCGGGGCGGACAAAAAAGCCCGGCATTGTAGGCAAAGCGACTGGTTAGCTCCAGTCGGCCTGAGCCCAAATTGAGCGACTATGCTTGAGGCATTTCCCAGCCGCCAGGACGCGGGTCGAGATGTCGTTGTCTGAAGTGCAGTTGCCCGCCAGCTACCGCCGCCATGTGCTGTTGACCGTTCAGTTGGTCATTCTGGTGGCGCTCATTGCTGCCATTGTGGTTGCCACCTTTACCTATTCACTCTATGTCCGGCTCTACCTGCTCGGCACGTTCGTGCTGATAAGCGGCAGCTGGTGGCTGACCCGCCGAGGTCAGGAAGCCGTCGGCGCCAGCATGATGCTGGTGACGATACTGGCACTTACCACCCTGCTGGCATTGGCCGGTCAGGGCCTCAACGATATCTCACTTGGCGTTTTGCCGGCCCTGCTGATTCTGGGCGGACTGGTCCTGAACAGTCGGGCCTACTACGTCCTGGTTTCGTTGGCTGTCACTGCGGTGCTGCTGGTGGCGGTGGCGGTAACCAGCGGCAACACCGTCCCAACCCGGGTAGCCGTGCCCAACCCATGGGGGGAAGCCGCCGCCTGGTTGGTCATCCTGCTGGCCGAGGCGGCCATGGTGCAGATTCTGGTGCGCGGAATCCGTCGTTTTTTTGCCGAAGCCGAACAAGGTCGGCTGGCCCTGCAAAATGAAATGCTGGAGCGGCTGCAGGCCGAGCAGGCCGTGCGTGAATTGAACGCCGAACTGGAACAACGCGTTGCCGAACGTACCGCCGACTTGCAAGCCCTGATCGGCGAACTGGAGTCATTCAATTATTCGGTTTCACACGATTTGCGGGCACCGCTGCGCGCCATGCTCGGATTCAGTCAGATGGCGGCGGAGGACCTCCCCGCCGATGCAACCGCCAGCCGGCAACATTTGCAGCGTGCCATGGCCGCCGCACAGCGAATGGGCGACTTGATTGACGATCTGTTGCGCCTGTCCCGCACCTCGACCCAGGAATTGCAGTTGCTGCCGCGCACGCCCGCCTCCGTGATTAACGAGGTTCTGGAGCAACTGCCGGATGGCGAGCGAGCCTGGGTAAAGGTGCTGGATCGCAGTCATGATGAAGTCGCACTGGTTGATGTCGGGCTGCTCCGGCTCGCACTGACCAACCTAATCAGCAACGCCATCAAGTACAGCCGCAAGCAACCGCAGCCGGTCGTCGAAATCAGCATCGACTGCCTCGATCTGGGCATAGTGATCGGCGTGCAGGACAACGGCATCGGCTTTGATCCGGCGGATGCGGGTCGGTTATTCAAACCGTTCTCGCGGCTTGCCAATGCCATTGCTTTCGACGGGACTGGCGTTGGCTTGGCGATTGTCCGGCGCGTAGCCGAACGCCTGCATGGCCGGGTCTGGGCCAGCGCCAGTCCGGGGGCCGGCGCCCGCTTCTGCATTGCGCTGCCGTTGGCAACACGCAAACACGGTGTTACGACATGACCTGCACGGTGCGCCATCACAACGGCACTGCGGTGCTAGCGGCCCTGCTGCTGGTCCTGTTTGGGCCGTTTTGCCACGCCACCGAGCCAGTGAGTTTGTCCATCGCCGAAGCGGCCCACCTGCAGGAAATGAAAACCCTGAAGTTGTGTGTCGACCCAGACTACCTGCCATTCGAGCATATCGACAGCAACGGCCATTATGTCGGCATCGGCGCCGGCTTCATGGCCCGGTTTGCCGAATCACTCGGGATCAGCTTTGAGTTGCAGATAACCCAACATTGGCAGGACTCGTTGCGGTTGGCGGAAATCGGCGGCTGTGATGTGGTGGCCATGCTGAATGACTCACCCGAGCGCAGCCGCTATCTCAATTTCACCGATCCGTATCTGGAAGGCGACGTCGTTATCCTGACCCGAAGCGACATCGGTTACCTGGGTGGCATCAATGCACTGCGCGGCAAAACCGTGGCGATGCCCCGCGGCTGGCGGGTGACTGAGTTACTGCAACAGGATTACCCTGACATCAACCTGCAATTGGTCGACAACCTTGCAGATGCACTGCAGCACGTCGCAGATGGCACGGCCTATGCCACCCTCGAAACTCTGCGGAGTGCGCTGTGGCAACAACAGGTTTCCGGACTCGACAATGTCAAGGTCTCCGGGCAGACGCCTTACAGCAACAGTTTTCGGGTCGGTATCCGCAAGGATGATCCCCTGCTGCTGAGCGCATTCAACAAAGCGGTCAACCATATGCCGATAGTGATGCGCAATGACCTGATCGAGCGCGGCTTTCAGTTGCCGGTCGAGCGCGGCATCGACCGCCAACGCCTGTGGCAAATACTCGCCGTCTTGCTGGTGCTAGTCGGTTTCCTGCTATGGCGACAGCGCACCTTGCAGGCATTTGCCGCGACTCTTACCGAAAAAAACCAGGAACTAGAACGCCTCAGCGAACGCGATCACCTGACTGGCGCCTGTAACCGGCTCAAACTGGACCGCGAACTCGCCCGCGAGATCGAACGGGCTCAGCGCTACCATCGACCGCTGGCGTTGATTCTCTATGACCTGGATCACTTCAAGCGCATCAATGACCGCTTTGGTCACCCGTTTGGTGATGCCGTTCTGTGTGCCACGGTAACGCTGGCGCAGCGGCTGGTTCGGCAACAGGATTGCCTTGGCCGCTGGGGTGGCGAAGAGTTTCTGATCCTTTGTCCGGAAACCAACCGGCTGCAGGCTTTGGTACTGGCAGAAAAAATCCGGGCGGCACTGGCCGCCCTGCGCGTACACGAACCGATTACCATCACCGCCAGCTTTGGTGTGGCCGAACTCGCCCCTGGCCAAACCCTGGCCCAGCTGATTCAGCAAGCTGACAAGGCAATGTACGCGGCCAAACAGGAAGGTCGCAATTGCGTGGTTGGTGCACCCGACGCGGAGCCGCTGCCATGAAAGAACGCTTGCAGCTCGACAGCCACCACCGCGAGGTGCTGCTCAAACAGACTTACCAACTGACTCTCGGCGCCCTCTGTGTTGGCATGGTGCTGTCCGCGATTTTTTTTGACGCGGATACCACCACCGTTCTGGTCATTTCACTTGCCCTGATTGGCGTGCTTGAGCAACTGCGCCGGCGCGGCCATTTTCGATTGGCCCGAACGGCATTGCTCAATCTGCTGCTGCTGTTGGTGATGGGTTTGGCCATCACCGGTGAGGGCAGCAACGACGGCGCGCTGTTTCTGGCATTCCCGCTCGTGGTGTTTGCCGGCCTGGTGATGAGTCGCCAGCGCTATTTCTGGTATTGCGCGGAACTGTTCGGTGGCCTGCTGCTGGTTTCGGCTCTGGAACATGCGGCCTGGGTCAGTCCGCGCTTTGGCCCAATACCACTGAGCTTGCTGTGGACCGATACCTTGGTGATGTTGGTGGCATTGACTGCTCATGTCTTGCTGGTCGATCTGATCCTCAGCGGCGTCGGCAACTACCTTGGCAAGATCCGCGACGAGCTGGAATTGGAATCATTGAACTGGCACAGGGCCGCGATGACCGACCCCCTAACGGGCTTGCTGAATCGGCGCGGCTTTCTGGAACATGCCGACTGGCAGTTGAAACGGGCGGCACTGGACCATCAACAGGTGGCGTTGCTGGTGCTGGATCTGGATCACTTCAAACTGGTCAATGATCAGCACGGTCACGACGGCGGCGATATCGTGCTGAAGGAATTTGGCCTCCGGCTGCAACGGCATTTGCGCACCAGCGATGCCAGTGGCCGGCTCGGCGGCGAAGAATTCTGTGCGTTGCTGAGCCAGGTCAGTGCCAGCGAAGCCGAACAGATCGCCAGCCGGTTTTGCCAGCAACTGGCCCAGCGTCCCATCCTGTTGCCAAGTGGCCCGCTCACCATCACGGTCAGCATTGGCGTCTGTGCCATCCGCGCCGGCAGCCAGCCGCTGGAAACGCTGATGCAGCGCGCCGACCACGCGCTCTATGTGGCCAAGAGCAATGGCCGTAATCAAGTGGTGTTGACCGACACACCGATCGAACTGCCGGCCGATCGGCGCCGGACGACGCCCCGCTCCTGAACCTGCTCCCGATTCCGCACCAGGCAGCCGATCAGCGCTGCAGCCAGGCTTCCGCCGCTCGCCACAATGCAAACAAGCCGAACAGGGCAAACAATGCCGCCGCCCCGCGTGCGATGAGCTTCGGTGACAGCTTGTCGCGTAGGGCCTTGCCCAGCCATATCGCCAGCGCGGCGCTGGTAACGAGCGCGGCCCAGGCACCGACCGCCACCGCCACCGCTGCCAGCTCGGTCGCCAGGCCCGCTGTCGCCAACTGGGTCTTGTCGCCCAGCTCGGCAAAGAAAATCATGCTGAAGGCGGCCATAACCGCGCCCTTGGCGGCGGCAGCGCCGACCTCCTCCTGCTCGTCACCACCGTTCAGCGACTGCCAGGCAAACCAGAAAAACAGGCCAGCAACCACCAGCGCCAGCAGGTACGGCGGCACCAACTGGGTCAGCAGTTTGCCGACTGTCACCGCCAGTACGCTGAGCACGGCAAAGGCCAGCGCCACCCCCAGCAGCACCTTGCGGGCCGGGTAGCGGGTGGCCAACGTCATGCAGGCAATTTGGGTTTTGTCACCCAGTTCGGCGACGAAAACCAGGGCAAAAGCACTGAAAAGGGCAGAAAGGAAGTCCATGAAGCTCCTGTTTTTAACCGGAAAAGTTTCTTTTCTTGAACAGATAGTGACCAGCGGCAGGGCAGGGTAGAATACAGCCCCTTTTTTTCCGGTTCACCGTCTGGATGGCAATCCCGCCACCCGGGCCGGGCCTGTTTTGAGTCCTTACCGTGCTTGAGAAGCTTCGCAATATCGCCATCATCGCTCACGTCGATCATGGCAAAACCACTCTGGTCGACAAACTGCTGCAACAGTCAGGCACGCTGGGCGAACGGGCCGCACCCACCGAACGCGTCATGGACTCGAACCCGCTCGAAAAAGAGCGCGGCATCACCATTCTGGCCAAGAACACCGCCATTCGCTGGAAAGACTACCGCATCAATATCGTCGACACCCCCGGCCACGCCGACTTTGGTGGTGAAGTGGAGCGAATCCTGTCGATGGTTGACTCGGTACTGCTGGTCGTCGATGCCGTTGACGGCCCGATGCCACAAACCCGTTTCGTCACCCAGAAAGCGTTCAAGCACGGTTTAAAGCCGATTGTCGTCGTCAACAAGGTTGACCGTCCGGGCGCACGTCCGCACTGGGTTATCGATCAGGTGTTCGATCTGTTCGACCGTCTGGGCGCCAATGACGAACAACTCGATTTCCCGGTTATTTACTGCTCGGCGCTTGGTGGTTATGCCGGCCTCGAAGCGGAAGTGCGCGAAGGCGACATGACCCCGCTGTTCGAAGCCGTGGTCCGTCACGTCGCACCGCCGAAAGTGAACATGGACGGCCCGCTGCAGATGCAAGTATCGCAGCTGGATTATTCCTCGTATGTCGGCGCCATCTCCATCGGCCGCATTACCCGTGGCAAGGTCAAGCGTAACCAGCAGGTCACCGTGATCAGCCGCGAAGGCAAAACTTACAACGCCAAAATCGGTCAGGTGCTCGGCTACATGGGCCTGGAGCGGACCGAAGTGGAAGAAGCCAGCGCCGGCGATATCGTTGCCATCACCGGTATCGAAACGCCGCAGATTTCCGACACCATTTGCGCCCAAGACTGCGTAGAAGCGTTGCCGCCGCTCGCCGTTGACGAACCGACCGTGACCATGACCTTCCAGGTCAACACCTCGCCGTTCGCTGGTCGCGATGGCAAGTACGTGACCTCGCGTCAAATCGGCGACCGTCTGCAACGCGAGCTGGTGCACAACGTCGCACTGCGGGTTGAAGAAACCGATGATCCGGACAAGTTCCGTGTCTCCGGTCGTGGCGAACTGCACCTCGGCATCTTGATCGAAACCATGCGCCGCGAAGGTTTTGAACTCGGTGTGTCGCGTCCGGAAGTCATTTTCAAGATGGTCGATGGCGTCCGCCAGGAACCGTACGAAACGCTGACCGTCGACGTTGAAGAAGCGCATCAGGGCACCGTCATGGAGAAGCTCGGCGAGCGCTCCGGCATGATGGAAAACATGATGCCGGACGGCAAAGGTCGCGTGCGTTTGGATTACATGATCCCGGCCCGTGGCCTCATTGGCTTCCAGACCGAGTTCATGACCGCCACCCGCGGCACCGGCCTCATTTACCATTCGTTCAGCCATTACGGTCCGGCCGCGGCCGGTGCCATTGCCGCCCGCACCAACGGCGTCATGATCGCCAACGAAATGGGCAAGGCCGTCGCCTATGCACTGTTCAATATTCAGGAACGCGGCCGGCTGTTCGTCGAACACGGCACCGAAGTGTACGAAGGCATGGTGATCGGCATTCACTCGCGTGATTCCGATCTGGTTGTGAACCCGATGAAGGGCAAGCAGCTGACCAACATCCGTTCGGCTGGCGCCGATGAAAAACTGATCCTGACCCCGCCGATCAAGTTCTCGCTGGAACAGGCGCTGGAATTCATTCAGGACGACGAGCTGGTTGAAGTGACGCCGAAAGCGATCCGCGTGCGCAAAAAGTTCCTGCAGGAACACGAGCGCAAGCGTGCCGACCGCGCCAACAAAGACTGACCTCGCGGGCATCAACACGCCCTGACAACCGCCGCCGCACCGCAAGGTCCGGCGGCGGTTTGCTTTCGGCGAGCCGGCCGTTGCGCGTCAGGCTTGCGGTGGACACTCCGCGCCGCGACAGCGAAAACCCCGTGACACCAGCAAGCAGATACCATGTTGGTGTCAAAGCCGATATGGCCACCATCCAAGGTAAGGGAACTGTCTGCGCACAACCGAGTCCGAGCTGGCCGGTTAATGGCGAACATCCGCCGGCAGGGAGAAGGAAATGAACTGGCTGCTTGCCGACGCGGGCCAATGGTCGCAAAACCTGAGCATTGCGCAATGACCCATCGACTGCTGCCTGCCTTTGCAACGCTGGTTCTGGTGTTGTCACTGGTTCTGGTGTTGTTGCTGGCCGGTTGCACCGCCAAGGAAGCGATCAAGACCCCAGTCAATGTCCTGGGCATGTTGTTTGGCCGGCTGCCGCCTCCACCCCAAACGACGGTGCTGCAGGAACTGCGGCGCGAATACGAAAAATGTGTCGGCGACGGCGGGCTTGAAGCCGAATGTACCCAGCAGGCTTATGAAACGGTTCGGCTGGCCAAGGGCCTCGACAGCACCCGCTTGCCAGCCGGTACCGTTACCGTTCGTCGAGACGATGGCGCGCCATCGGCCACCACCGCGCCGCCCGCTCCCACCGTGCAACCGGAACCACCGACGCCGGTTGACGATACGCTGCCGGCTGAATCCACGCCGACACCAACCGACACCGATCAGCCCACAGACGCCGCTGCAACCACCCCGTGACAAGCGAGCGGACCGCGGTTTTTACCACCGATTGTTCTTGTCCGACCGGAACTGCGGTCATTCAGGGCCGGCGACGGTCATGCTACATTAGCGCTACACCTCAGCTCGTCGCAGCATTGCCCGATGTTGGAACTGTTTCCCGATATCCGCCCTTACGACGAACGCCGACTCGATGTCGGTGATGGCCATGTGCTGTATATCGAGCAGTGCGGCGAACCGACCGGTCTGCCGGTGCTGGTCCTGCATGGCGGTCCCGGTGCCGGCTGTCAGGGCAGCCAACGCCGATTCTTCGATCCGCGTCACTACCGCATCATTCTCGTTGATCAACGCGGTGCCGGCCGCTCGACGCCACACGCCAGCCTCGACCACAACACCACCGCACATCTGCTCACCGATCTGGAAAAGGTGCGCGAAGCCTTGCAGGTGGATCGCTGGGTGGTGTTCGGTGGCACCTTTGGTGCGACGCTGGCGCTGCTCTATGCCCAACGCCATCCTGAGCGCGTGCTCGGTTTGTTGCTGCGTGGCGTGCTGCTGGCAAGGCCGCAGGATCTCGACTGGTATTTCGGCGGCGGTGCTGCCCAAATCTTTCCCGATGCCTGGGCCCAGTTCCTGCGCTACCTGCCAGAAGCCGAACGCGACAACCCCATCGAAGGTTATTACCGCCGGCTGACTGGCGAAGACGAAATTGCCCGGCTCGCTGCGGCCCGCAATTGGGGCAGCTACGCTGCGCGCATTCGCACGCTGTATGAAAACAACCACCTGCGCGACCAGTATCACGACATTCACCGTGCCCTGTCCGTCGCCCGCATTGCCTGCCATTACGCCAAGCACCGCTACTTCCTGAAACCGGATGAAGTGCTGGAACGGATGTCGGCGCTGACCGGCATCCCCGGCATTCTGGTGCACGGCCGTTACGACATGGTCAGTCCGCTCGCCAATGCCTTTGCCGTGCAGTCAAAATGGCTCGACAGCGAGATCCTGATCGTCCGTGGCGCCGGCCATGTCGCCACCGAAGCGCCCACCGTCGATGCGCTCATTCACGCCACCCGCCAGATGCACCGGCAGATCACCCGGCAACCGCCAGATGTGGCCGACTGAATCGGTTTTTCGTTCGGGACAGACGGCAGCGGTTGTGGCCTCAACACCGATCCACTAGCGCACGCATCGCTTCAACGCACGTTACCTTTGCGATTGAACGCACACAAACGCCAGGAGGAGTCATGGAAGAAGAAGATATCTATGGTATTGATAAAGACCATGGCCATCCTCGCGCGATTCAAATCATCCCGGACGATTTTTTCTGGGACTGCGCCGATGAACTGGCTCCGTTTGGTTCGGACGAGGGTGACACGGCGCTTTCCGAGTACCGCGAATGGCGCAAGGAAAATCCGGTTGAATCACTGGAAGAGTGCCTTATCTGGACAATCGAGTCAGTCGGAGAGATTGATGCGGCCGATTACTCCGACGAGATTTTCCATGAGCTCACCGTTCGTCAGCAAATCGACGATCCGGACTTCGATGATCAACAATTGATTTACACAACGGATGTGTCGGTCATCGCGACGGTTTTTGGCCAGCTCGCAGATGAAGGCAAGGTTGACGCCTCTGCAAAACCCTACGCTGCTCGCGCGCTCAAACGTCAGATCATGTGGGCGAGACTTCAGCCAGACTGGCAGCACGCCGATGGGTACATAAGCAACCTGCAGCGGCTTCAGGCAGCGCTCGCTGAGGCCTGACCTTTCGTTCACGCCAAAACGGCAGATACGGCGGAATATCCGGCGGATGTTCCGGGTCACTGGGCGCCTTGGCTCACGCTCCGTTTTTTTACTCCATCACTCATTTCAGCTGGCCGGACGAATCGCATCGGGCGTAGCGGGTCGCAACTCATCGCAGGCGTCTGGCTCCACCGACCACATCGCGTTCGACAACCGCCATTGCCCCTCGACTTTGACAAAATCGAACACGTCAACACCACAGTGACTGGTCTGCCCGTCTATCCAAAACTCATATGGCGCCCATACCACGGCGATCGATCCGCGCAGCAATACCGTTGGCGACCAATAGCGCTCACGCAACGCGGATTTTCTTGCTCGTGCCGGATCGACCCAGTACCGGTTGGGTCGCCCAACTATCTCTGTGCCACCGCCGGCTTTTGGCCGCTCCACAAAGGTCATGCCGTCCGCCATCTGCAAGGCAGCCATGGCGCCCACATCGTTGACAGAAATGGCGGTTAAATAGCGGTCCATGGCTTGGAGAACCGCAGCCTCTTCACCTGCCTGATGCCCGGCAGCCACTGGCCTGACAAATTCACTCGTTGTTGCACACGCGCTCAAAAATGCGAGCGCCAAAAAGACTCCGATTGTCCGATGCATCAGGAATTCCTCAATGTTACTGGTCCGGGTAACCCGAAAGGAATGCAATGAGGTCCGGGTTCACGCTGCAAGCCAGTTCCGCATTTCGCCAAGCAGCATTTGAGCTATTAACGTGACAGCGCCACACTGCATTCGTGCCGCTATCGCAATCACGGCTTCGCCAGCATCACACTGTTGCCGATATTCAGCTGATACCAGTGACTCAATTGATTGGCATCGCGCTCGCTCAGGTTCAGCTGCCATTGCTCGGCGAGTTGCGTCTGTTCAGCGGCAGCGGTTCTCAAGCGCAGCTCAAATTGATACAGGCCCGGTTGCAGCAGAGCGGTTTCGGCCTCCGAGCTGACGAAACCAAGCTGATAAGTGCTTTCACTGCGCGCGGCCAGCGTGATGGGGGCCAGCAGGCCACTGTCGCGCGGTTCACCTTTGTCGTCGAGGGTTTGCTGGGTAAGTGCCGTGAGGGTGTAAACCGACTGTTGATCCGGCGCCGTCACCCGCAACTGCAAACCGGCGACCGTAATGAGCCGGGCACCGGTGTTGGCGAGATTCACCGCCAGACCAACGCGGGCAGCGCCCGTTAGCGGGTCATGACTCAAGGCCAGCACCGGCCCGGTCATGGCGGTGACATTGCCGCTGCGCAGGGTGACCAGATACAGCGAGCTCAGCGACAGCGCAAACGCCAGCACCGACATCAGCAGCGGCAGGCCTTCGCGCAGGCATTGCCAGCCGGAGCTGGCGCGCTGCGGCGGTTCGATGGTTCGTGCCATAATGTCGGCCGGTTTTTCGTTTTGGTCAGATGCAGGTTCCATTGCCATGATCGCCTTGCTCCAGCGGGTCAGTTCGGCTCAGGTAGTTGTCGATGACATCGTACTGGGATCCATCGGCAAGGGCTTGCTGGTGTTTCTCTGTGCCGAGCCGGATGACAGCGAAGCAGTGCTCGACCGCTTTCTGAATCGCTTGCTCGATTACCGCATTTTCAGCGACCAGGCCGGCAAGATGAATCTCAGTGTGCGCGCCATTGCAGGCGGCGTGTTGTTGATTCCGCAATTCACACTCGCGGCCGACACTCGCAGCGGCCTGCGGCCCAGTTTTACCACCGCCGCCGCACCGGCGCTAGGCAAGCAACTGTTTGATGCGGCCTGGCAGCGGCTGCAGCACCTGCACCAACCGGTTGCCTGCGGTGAGTTTGGCGCCGATATGAAAGTATCGCTGACCAATGATGGCCCGGCCTCGTTCTGGTTACGATCCTGACTCCGACCGTGATCCTGACATTACCTTCCTTTCTTTCACGGATGCCCCATGCCGCGTGATCTGCCCCTGTCCTGGCTGCTTGTCCTCGGCGCACTGACCGCATTTGCGCCGATGGCCATCGACATGTATCTGCCGGCGTTTCCACAGATCGCCGCGTCGCTGCAGACCGACGCCAGCCAGGTGCAATTGACGCTGGCCGCGTGCTTTCTTGGCTTCGCCATCGGCCAACTGATTTACGGGCCACTGTCCGACCGCTTTGGCCGCAAGCCGCCGCTGTACGCCGGCATCGCGCTGTTTGTGCTGGCGTCCAGCGCCTGCGCACTGGCAACCACCATTGAGGCACTGATCGGCTGGCGCTTCCTGCAGGCATTGGGGGGATGTGCCGGCATGGTGATCACCCGGGCGATTGTCCGTGACCGGTTCACCGCCCAGGAAGCGGCTCGGCTGTTTTCGCTGCTGATTCTGGTGATGGGGCTGGCACCGATTCTGGCGCCGTTGTTTGGCGGAGCATTGCTCGGCGTCGCCTCGTGGCAGGCGATCTTCATTGCGCTGGCGGTGTTCGGTTTGCTGTGCGGCTTTTTCACCTGGCACGTGCTTGATGAAACACTGCCAAAGGCCAACCAGCAGTCACTGCACCCGGTGATTTTGCTGAAAGCATTTCGCGATATCCTGCGTGAACGGCAGTTCCACGGTCATGTCCTGGTTGCCGGTTTTGCCCATGCCGGCATGTTTGGCTACATCACCAGTTCGTCGTTCGTTTTCATCGACTATTTCGGCGTGCCACCTTCGCATTTTGGTTGGCTGTTTGGCAGCAACGCTGCCGGTTTGATTGCCATGTCGCAGGTGAACCGGCGCTTGCTGAAAAGCCGCAGCACCGATCAGATGCTGCAGCTTGGCAATTCAATAGCGCTGATTTGTGGCTTGCTGCTGCTCGCGGCCGCGGTATGGTCAGCGGCGCCGCTGTGGCTGATTGCAGTGCCGCTGTTCGGCTTTGTTGCCAGCCTTGGCATTACGCTGCCAAACGCCAGCGCCAATGCGCTGGCACCGTTCGGTCAGCGAGCCGGCACGGCCTCGGCCTTGCTCGGCACCATCCAGTTCCTGTTCGCAGCAGGCGCGGCCGCGCTGGTCAGCGCCCTGCCCGGCTACCTGATGCCGGCGCGTGGGCCGCTGACAATGGCATGCGTCATCGCGGGCTGTTCACTGCTTGCCTGGTTGTCTTTGCGGCTCCTGTTGCCGCGCCGCTCACGGCACGTTACACAAGACTGACAACTTGGCGCGCTGTTTGCGACAAAAGCACCAGAGTGCCTCTGTGCCGAAACTTTGGCGTTGGAGAAAAACACGGGCTGGCCAGCGATCGAAGCTGCATTAGTCCATCTGGTCCGGCTCGAAGAACAGCCACAGAACCTGCGGGAACTGTTGACGGAATGCCCGTTCGGTCAGGTTGATGGAAGCGATGAGCGCATCTGCGCTAGCCAGAGGTCGCATCTTTACTTTGACCGCTACCATCACGTCCGCGCCCAATTGCAAAGTCAGGCAGTTATAGACTTTGTGCACGTCTTGCTGTTGCTCCAGAAAGCCGATCATGTCCTGCCGGGTGCGCTCTTCCACACCCTGGCCAACCAGCATGGCCTTCACTTCAATACCGACGAAGAACGCCACAATGATCAGGAGCACGCCAATCGCCATGCTGCCAATGGCGTCATAGAACGGGTCACCTGTCAGCCAGCTGACGGAAACCGCGACAAAGGCAAAGACAAGGCCGAGCAGAGCCGCCAAATCCTCGCCAAAGATCACCACCAGCTCGGCGTTACGGGAGTGCCGGAACCATTGCCACAGCGTCTGCCGGCCACGAAGCTTGTTGACCTCCTGCACGCAGGTACGCATGGAAAATGCCTCGGCCACAATGCCGAAGCCGAGTACACCAAGTGCGACCAGCGGATAGTTGAGCGGCTGGGGTTCCTGCAACTTGTGCCAACCCTCGTACACCGAGAACAAGCCACCGAGACTGAACAGCATCAGCGCAACTATGAACGACCAGAAGTAGGTCTCTTTGCCGTAACCCAGTGGATAGTCCGAGGAGGGTGGCTGTTTGGCCCGGCGAATACCGAGCAGCAGCAATCCCTGATTGCCGCAATCGGCAGTGGAGTGCACGGCTTCCGCCAGCATCGAACCAGAACCAGTTACTGCTGCTGCAGCAAACTTGGCTACTGCAATCGCTGCATTGGCAAACAGCGCCGCGACAATGGCTTTGACGGGATTGGCACCACCGGCCATGGTTTGTCTCCTGAATTTTTTTGACTGTGTTCCGAATGAAATCTTGTCAGAAGGCTGACGCTCTCGTGACGAGCGGCATTCTGCTATCGATCCCTTTGCAACGGCTGCCGGTCGGCAACCAAGCGAGTCCGGCCTACCTCTGTGATGCGAATCAACGTTCGTCTCCGGAGTCTTCAGCGGGCAACGTAGCATGGCAAGGTTCGGCTGGCTGCAGTGGAATCCAGCTCACCCGGTCGGCATAGTACACGTGCATATCCGGTTGTCGACCAATCGACTCGCGCATCACCGCCAATGCGATATGCAATTCATCCGGCCAGCGACGTGAGCGGAACAACATTGGGGTCCCGCATTTACTGCAGCGACCGCGCTCGGCGCTTTCCGATGACCGAAACCAGGTGACGGCAGATTCGTCCAGCGAATAGTGGCCATGTGAGACACCAAACCAGGTGACGAACGCCGCGCCGTGAAAATGCCGACATTGCGAACAGTGGCAATGGGCAACCCAGTTGACCGGTAGCGCCACGCGAATCTGTAAGGCCCCGCAATAGCACTGACCGGCGGCAGTCACGCGGTTCGGGAATGGGTTGGTGAATGTCATGGTAGCCCCCACCCTATCCCGCTTTACGTCGGCAAGCGAAACAGGCGTCTGGCATTGGCGGTTGTATGGCAGGCGAGCTGCTCAAGCGGCAACTTCAACTGTTGCGCGACCCGGCTGGCGACATGCGGCAAAAATGCCGGTTCATTGCGGCCCGATTTTGGTTTCGGCTTCAGGTCGCGCGGTAGCAACCACGGCGCATCGGTTTCCAGCAGCAAGCGATCTAGCGGGATCTCGGGCAGCAAGTTCAATAACTCACCACCACGACGCTCATCGCATATCCAGCCGGTGATTCCAATAAACAGGCCAGCATCCAGGCAGGCATGCAATTCGGTGCGATTACCGGTGAAACAGTGCAGCACCGCACCCGGCAGTTGTGGCAAGAACGGATGCAATAGCTCAATGAACCGATCGTGCGCATCGCGACAATGCAGGAAGACCGGCTTGGATCGCTCAGCAGCAATTTTCAATTGCTCGACAAAGGCGTATTCCTGTTCTGCCGGTGAGGAGAAATTGCGATTGAAATCGAGACCGCATTCACCAATCGCACAGACACGGGGTAACAACAGGAGTTGGCGCAATTGCTCAGCACTGTTGCCGTCCCAATCTTTGGCATGATGCGGGTGCACACCGACAGTAGCGTATTGCTGATACTGCGCCGCCAATTGCTGTGTCGTTCTGCTGTCCGGCAGCGATGCGCCGGTTAGAATCAAGGTATCAACACCAACACACTTGGCACGAGCAACAACTTCAGCGACATCGTCCTGGAATTGGCCGGAACCGAGATTGACGCCAATATCCACCCACATTCCGGCGGCCGTCCTGGTTCACTTCAACCGTTTGACTTTTGGTGACCGATTCACGCCCTCAATACGCATCACGAATCCGCCGAGTGGACCACGCTCTATCGTGACCTGGGGATTGTTCAGCAGATAGGCGCCACGGGTTCCGTCTGAAACCTGCCAGACCTGGCCGTTTTCGAGCGTGATGCGCGACTTGGCTTCCCAGCCGCGAAACTCACCGGGAATGCGGCTGACAATTGCATCTACCCGGTCGGGGTCACGATGTTCAAGACCAAACTCAGCCGTAGCGATCTGCTTGCGCTCAGCTTCCGCACTGGTAAGAGAGGCGTTCAGTTCGGATTTGCTGGTAGATACTGTTGCCGTGTCTGATGCTGTGCCTGCCGGTACCGATGGCGTGACTGACGCTACGGTTCCCATCGCAGTTGTTGTTGCCGGCGCGGGTTGAGCAGGTGGCGCAGATTCAACGATGGTGGCCGCCACCGCCGTTGCAGTGACTCCCGAAACCGTCGGCCTGGAACTAGCTACGCCATCAGCCAGTGCGTCATAGCAACCGAGTCGCTTGGTGTTGTCCTCAATGGCGCGGCAGGACTGTATCGTCGTTTCCGCTGCGAGTAGCAACCCGTTACCCATCAGCAGAAATGTGGAGATGACCAGCATCTTCATTTGAATTACCCCTGTTTGGAATTTTCGGCTGGCACTGTATTTTCCGGGGCACGACTGAGCAACCGCGCTGCCAGTACGCCAAGCTCGTAGAGCAGACACATGGGCACCGCCAGCATGGTTTGTGACACCGGGTCGGGAGGGGTCAACACGGCAGCGATCACGAACGCTACCACGATCATGTAGGGACGCCAGCTCTGCAGCTTCTGCACCTGCACCACGCCCATCTTGACCAGCAGCAGAACCACTACCGGGATCTCGAAGCAGATACCAAACGCCAGGAACATGAACAGGGCAAAATCCAGATACATGCTGATATCAGGCATGTAAGTAACGCCTTCGATCTGGATACTGGCGAAGAACCCGAACACGACCGGAAACACCAGAAAGTACGCAAACGCGATGCCGGCGTAAAAGAGCAGCACTGCCGAGACCAGAATCGGGCGGGTCAGCCGCTTCTCGTGCCGGTACAGGCCGGGCGCGATAAACGCCCATAGTTGGTAGATCACCACCGGCATCGCAGCAAACAACGCGGCAAACAACGCCAGTTTGAACGGCGCAAAGAACTGCGACGCCACGTCAGTGGCGATCATAGAAGAGCCTTCCGGCAGGTACTTCACCAACGGTCTGGCAAACAGGGAATACAGTTCGTTGGAATAGAACATGAACGGCAGCAGTGCGAACAACACTGCCAGCGCGGCCTTCATCAGCCGGTCGCGCAGTTCCAGCAAATGGGTAACCAGCGGCATCTCACGGCCGCGACCGGGTTGCGCGGTCACGATCTCTTGTCCTTGCCGCTGGCATCATCAGCGGTTGGAGCGATGCCGGCCGTTGTTTCTGCCGATGGCTCCGTCGCCGCACTGGTGGTTGCCGCCGAAAGATCCTTCATTGGATCAATGTCCGGCAGTTTCACGTCCAGATTGTCGCGCAGCGCCCGCTCCTCGTCGGCGAGGCGCCGGCGCATATCTTCCAGTTGCAACTCGCGATCAATATCTTCTTTGACATCCTGAAACTGCCGACGCAGGCGACCCGCCCAGCGCCCGCTGAAGCGGGCGACTTCCATCATCTTGGTCGGGCCCAGTACCAGCAGCGCCACCAGACCAATCAGCACCAGTTCGGTAAAGCCTACGTCAAACATGCGCGGGGCTCTTATTTCTTGTCGTCTTTCTTGCCTTCGATGACGCGGCCGGCGTCAGGCTTTTCGGTCTTTTCCGCATCAACGTCTGCTTCGCCATCCTTCATCGACTTCTTGAAGCCCTTGATGGCGGCACCGAGATCAGAACCGATATTGGCAATTTTCTTCGAGCCAAACACCAGCAGCACGATGACCAGAATGACCAGAATTTCCTTGAAACCAATCATGACTACACCTCTGCGCCACAGCGCTCAAACAGTGAAGGGCAGTGCTTTGCCGCCCAACAAATGGTAATGCATGTGAAACACTTCCTGACCGCCGCCGCGACCGGTATTCAGCACAGTGCGAAAACCGGTATCAAGGCCCTGCTCGCGAGCAATTTTTGGCAACACCAGCATCATGTGGCCCAGCAGGGCCTGATCAACCGGTTCGGCATCGGCAAGGGTTGCAATATGCTTGCGTGGTACCAGCAGAATGTGCACCGATGCTTTGGGATGAATATCCTTGAAAGCCACCACATGCTCATCCTGATAGACGAATCCGGCCGGGATTTGACCAGCAATGATCTTGCAGAAAATGCAGTCGCTCATCGGCTTCTCCTTGGCAAGTCTCCGGTGCGGGTCAGCGTTGCTGTGCAGCGCACCGGGGTCCTGTACAACGTCAGCAAGGTCATCATGTTACTCCGAACCGGCGGTCAGCTGCCTGTGCGAAATGTTGCAAAGTGCAGCATCAATTGCCGCGCCGGCGCAGCCAGCTGCCGGTCAACCCAAGATAGATGCCGCCTGCCAGCAGCACCAAACCGACCGCTGCCGGCAAGGCCGGCCACAGCCACAGGGCCAGACCGACAATCACCAGCACCGCTCCGACCAATTGCCGCTGCGCCGCCGACCGCTGCCGCGACTCACGCGCCAACAGTACGCGCAGGTGCCGAGTCACGTCCTGCGGCTGACTGCCGTCCGCCCGGTTTTTCAGCGCCGCCAGCGCCAGTTCAGGCACTGCAGGCAATTCGTTCAGCCAGATCGGCGCCCGCTCGGCCAGCCGCTTCAGCAGCCGGCGCGGACTGGTCCGCTCCCGGGTCCAGTCTTCCAGATACGGCTTGGCCGTTTTCCACAGATCCAGTTCCGGATAGAGCTGGCGCCCCAAGCCTTCGATGTAGAACAGCGTTTTTTGCAACAGCACCAGCTGTGGCTGCACGCTCATGTTGAAACGGCGTGCGGTCTGGAACAGTTGCAGCAGGAACACACCGAACGAAATCTCCGCCAATGGCTTGCCGAATATCGGTTCACAGTTGGCGCGGACTGCCGACTCGAAAGCCTCGACCCGAGTACCGGCCGGCACCCAGCCGGACTGCACGTGCAGCTCGGCTATGCGGCGGTAGTCGCGATTGAAGAATGCGACGAAATTCTCGGCCAGATAGATCTGATCCCGCTCATCGAGCGAGCCCATGATGGCGCAGTCGATGGCAATGTAACGCGGTTTCTTCGGGTTGCTGACATCAACAAAGATGTTGCCGGGGTGCATGTCGGCGTGGAAATAGCGATCGCGAAATACCTGGGTGAAAAAGATCTTCACGCCGCGCCCGGCCAGCTCTTCCATGTCAACGCCGGCCTGTTTGAGCGCGGCGACATCGCCAATCGGTATGCCGTGAATGCGCTCCATCACCAGCAGGTTGTCGCGCACCAGCGACCAATGGATATCCGGCACATAGAGCAGTTCGCCGTCAGCGAAGTTTCGCTTCAGTGCTGTGGTGTTCGCAGCCTCGATGCGCAGATCCAGTTCATCAAGCAAGGTGTGTTCATAGTCCGCGATCACTTCCCGTGGCCGCAGGCGTTTGCCATCAACATGGAGCCGTTCAATCCAGCGTGCCAGCACATGCAGCAACTCCAGATCGGCAACAATGCCGGCACGAATGCCGGGGCGGATGATCTTGACCACCACATCGCTGCCATCAAGCAGAGTGGCTGCATGCACCTGGGCAACCGATGCTGATGCCAGCGCCACGCTGTCGAAACGGGCGAAGGCGGTGCCAACCGACTGGCCAAGGGCTGATTCAATGGCTTTGACGGCCGTTACCGAATCAAACGGCGGGACCTTGTCCTGCAATTCGGCCAAGGCATCGGCGAGATCCGGCGGCAACAGATCGCGGCGCGTCGACAGCATCTGGCCAAACTTGACGAAGATTGGCCCGAGCTGGACCAGCGCCGAGCGCAACCGGTGGCCGCACGGCAGCGCGACGTCACACCGCGTTTGCCAGAAGAACATCAACCGCAATGCCAGCAGCAACCAACGGGTCTGCCGCAGGTCAATATCCTGATCGAGTCGGTAGTGAATCAACACCCGCAGTATGGCCAACGTGCGCCAGAACAACCGCCACCACTTCACCATTTGGCTCCCGCGTCCTGACGTTGCAAATCCCGAGGTTGTTGACCCAGCCCCTGCAGGCGAGATTTCTGCAACAAGCGCTCGGCATCATCACGCAAGCGATCCACCTCGGCCAGAAACGCCTGCAGCTCGGCCGGCGCGACCAGCACGCGTGATTCTTCCTGCAGGTAATCAATACCGCTGCGTTGCAGTTGCTGAACGGCCTGCCGCAGCCACGCTGCCAACGATCGAAGAAATCGTGCGACTTGGGGGCCCGCGACATCACCGAGCGCTCTGGCCAGTTGTTCTTCCCAATCCGGCTGCAAATCGGTGAAGAATTGCTGCCAGCGCTGTGCCGCACCGACATCGCCCTGTACTTGCAGACTACCGGCACTCAGTTCGCCCTGGTTGACCGCCGCCTGCAGAAAATCCGCCAGCGAGCCGGACAGGGTAATGGCGGCCACTTCATCCGGACCGGCAAAGCGCAGCTGGCCATCGATCACGGTGAGCGTAACCGTACTTGCAAAGGGCTGGATCTGCACACGCAGCGGCTTGCCTGCCAGCGCAGGCAGCCGCGAGGCGGTAGCCGGGTCCAGCGCCAACACCGTGTTCAGTGTCGGCTCCAACAGTTGCAACATCGGCAGTGGCAGCATGATCCGGCTATCCGTCAGGCTTTGAAGGCGCGGTGCAGCGCGACAATGCCGCCGGTCAGATTGAACACATCGCAGCGAGCAAAGCCGGCATTGATGGTCATCTGCTTCAGGGTTTCCTGATCCGGGTGCATGCGAATGGATTCGGCCAGATAGCGATAGCTCTCTTCATCGTTGGCAATCAGCTTGCCCATCTTGGGCAGCAGCGAAAACGAATAGACATCGTAGACCTTGCTGAGCCAGTCATGTTGCGGCTTGGAGAATTCCAGCACCAGCAGCCGGCCACCCGGCTTGAGTACCCGACACATGGACGCCAGCGCATTGTCTTTGTCGGTGACGTTGCGCAGGCCAAACGCGATGGTCACCACATCGAATTGATTGTCGGCGAACGGCAGGCATTCGGCGTTGGCCTGCACGAATTCCAGATTGCCGGTCAGACCGAGGTCGGTGAGCTTGTCGCGACCGACATTCAGCATCGAACTGTTGATGTCGGCGCAAACCACTTTGCCGGTCGGGCCAACGCGCGGGCTGAACAGTGCCGCGAGATCGCCGGTGCCGCCTGCCAGATCAAGTATCTGCATGCCAGGCCGAATTTGCGCCATGTCGAGCGTGTAGCGCTTCCAGATCCGGTGCACTCCGAATGACATCACGTCATTCATGATGTCGTATTTCTGCGCCACCGAATGAAACACCCCGGCAACCAGCTTCTGCTTTTCTTCGGTCGCGACGGTCTTGTAACCGAAATGGGTGGTCTGCTCGCTGCTGTTCTGCTCGTGATGCTGTGTCATGCCTGTATCCCGGGTTGGGAGCGAGTACAAACTCGCCATTCATCAAACTCTGTGGGAGCGACGATAGCCGTTCCCATATGAAGCCCTACAGCGGCTTGAACAGGGCTTCCGCCACCGGTTCACGCGATTGTCCAGCCTGCTCCAATCGCTGCAGATAGGCAGCCCACTTTTTCTCATGCTCGCTGCCAAGTTCGTACAAGTATTGCCAGGTAAACAGGCCACTGTCATGACCGTCATCAAAGACGATCTTGATGGCGTACTGGCCGATCGGCTCCAGCGTGCTGATGCCGACGTGCTTCTTGCCGAATACCAGTACCTCCTGGCCGGCACCATGGCCGCGCACTTCTGCTGACGGTGAATGCGTGCGCAGATACTCTGCATCGAGCAGAAAGGCGTTGCCATCAGCAAACCGGATTTCCAGCTTGCGCGACGCCTTGTGCAGGTGAATGGCGGTGGGTGTAGCCATGTTGTCTAATTGATCTGCCGTTCGTGACGCCACGCTAACGCCATGCTGACAACAATTAACAAGCCAAACCAGCTAAGTACAATGGATAAAATCACAAACAAAATCTTCAGTGACACCGGATAGTATCTGCCGATCAGGGTTGCAACAAACCCCGGCAGCACAAAGATCACCATCGGCAAAAGAAATATTTCGGTCAAACTGACTGTAAACATAATGATCCCTCACAGGATGTAACGGCTCAAATCTTCATTCTTAGACAACTCACCTAACTGCTTGTCGACAAACGCGGCATCAACCGTGACCTCGCCCTGCCTGGCATCAAACGAAACATCCTCCAGCAACCGCTCCATCACCGTATGCAGCCGGCGGGCACCGATATTCTCGGTGCTTTCATTGACTGCAAAGGCGATTTCGGCAAGCCGGCGGATACCGTCACCAGTGAAGCTCAGGGCCACGCCTTCGGTTGCCAAAAGGGCCGTGTACTGTTTGGTCAGCGCGGCATCCGGCTCGGTCAGGATGCGGACAAAGTCCTCGACTTTCAGCGCATTCAGTTCGACCCGAATTGGCAAGCGGCCCTGCAACTCCGGAATCAGGTCGGAGGGTTTCGAAAAGCTGAAGGCACCACTGGTAATGAACAGAATGTGGTCGGTGCGAACCATGCCGAACTTGGTGCTGACAGTGCAGCCTTCGATAAGCGGTAGCAGATCACGCTGAACCCCTTCCCGCGACACATCGGCACCGGCAAATTCGCTGCGCCGGGCGACTTTGTCGATTTCGTCGATAAACACGATGCCGTTCTGCTCGACGGCATTGACCGCGATCTGTTTCAGGTCTTCCTGATTGATCAGCTTCTCAGCTTCTTCTTCGGTCAGCAGCTTCATCGCTTCGGCGATTTTCAGTTTGCGCGGCTGGCTCTTGTTGGGCTGCAGCCCTTGGAACAGATGCTGCAGTTGCGAGGTCATTTCTTCCATGCCCGGTGGCGTCATGATCTCGACGTTCATCGCCGGGCCGGCGACGTTCAACTCAATCTCCTTGTCATCCAGCTGACCTTCACGCAGTTTCTTGCGGAAGATTTGTCGGGTATTGGAGTCGGTCTTGTGCTCACCCGAGCCATCATTGAAACCGCGCGCCGGTGGCAACAAGGCATCGAGAATCCGTTCCTCGGCGGCATCACTGGCCCGGTGTTTGACCTTGCTGACTTCTTGCTCGCGCACCAGCTTCACGGCCACGTCGACCAGATCGCGAATGATGGTATCGACGTCCTTGCCGACATAACCGACTTCGGTGAACTTGGTTGCTTCCACCTTGATGAACGGGGCATTGGCCAGCTTGGCCAGCCGGCGGGCGATCTCGGTCTTGCCGACACCAGTCGGTCCGATCATCAGAATATTCTTCGGGGTGATCTCGTTGCGCAAATCGGCGGCAACGTTCATTCGCCGCCAGCGATTGCGGAGCGCAATGGCAACCGCGCGTTTGGCGGCCTGCTGGCCGACGATATGCTTGTCCAGCTCGTGGACAATTTCGCGCGGGGTCATCGGGGTGATGGTGTCAGACACAACAGACTCCTTGCCGCCAGCCAGCAATCATTGCTGGGCTTCAGCACATCAACTCAACTCTTCAATCGTCAGATTGCGATTAGTGTAAATGCAGATGTCACCGGCGATGTTGAGACTCTTCTCGACGATCTCACGTGCCGACAACTCGGTATTTTCCAAAAGCGCGGTCGCGGCCGCCTGCACATAGGGACCGCCGGAGCCGATCGCCAGCAGATTATTGTCGGTTTGCACCACATCGCCGTTGCCGGTGATGATCAGGCTGTCGGTTTTGTCAGCGACGATCAGCAAAGCTTCGAGCCGGCGCAGCATGCGATCGGTGCGCCAGTCTTTGGCCAGTTCAACCGCGGCACGGGTCAGCTGGCCGTTGTGCTGCTCGAGCTTCTGCTCGAAACGTTCGAACAGGGTAAACGCATCAGCCGTGCCGCCAGCGAAACCGGCAATGACTTTGCCGCCAAAAATTCGCCTGACTTTCCTGGCATTGCCTTTCATGACGGTATTGCCAAGTGAAACCTGGCCATCACCGCCGACGACCACTACCCCGTTGCGGCGTACCGACACGATTGTTGTTCCATGCATCTGCACGCCATGCATCTGTTCCATTGCCATGTTGGATTCCTCGGCGCGTTCTGTCAGAGCGGTACTACCAGATCTGGCAGGTCGTGATGCCGGCGTCAGCCAGCTTCTTCTTGTCAGCTTCCGCCAGTGTTTTGCTGGCATACGGACCGAGCTGAACCCGGTACAGCCGCGCACCCGCCTTGTTGGTGACCGGTTTGACCTCAGCCTGAAGACCGGCAAAAGCAATCTGCGCTTTCATGCTTTCGGCTTTTTCCTTGGCGCCGAACGCTGCGCAACCCATGACCACCGATTTGGCGGCACCGCTGGTTTTCGGTTGCACCGGAGCGCCATCGACTTTTTCTTCCAGCAATTCGTGAAAGCTCCATTCGGCTTCCGTTTGCGGGTCGACCTTCAGCGGCTTGTACTTGCTGTCAGCCGCTTTCTTGTCCACTTTTGTACTGGCTTTGGCCGCCGGTTCGTCTTTTTCGCCACCGACAGATTTGGCGTGTGCCACCAGCTCCTTGGTATTGGAGATGGTGTCGGCAAAAAACCAGTGGCTGGCAAAACCCAGCACAAAGCCGATCAGGACGCCGATCAGCAGCACGCGGCCGGTACTGCTGCCGCTTTTGCTTCTGCTGCCACCATTGCTGTTGCTGCTGCTACTTCTTCTGGCCGCCATAATCGTTCTGTTGCTCGCTTACATCTGTTCCGGCGCCGAAACGCCAAGCATCGCCAAACCATCGGCCAGCACAATGCGGGTCGCTTCGCACAGTACCATCCGGGTGTTACGTTCGGTGGCATCGTCCACCAGCACTTTGTCGTCGTTGTACCAGCTGTGGAAATCGGTCGCGACATCGTTCAGGTAGTGGGTCAGCATATGCGGCGCTTCATTGCGCGCAGCGGCCGCCAATACTTCCGGATACTGTGCAAGCAGTGTCGCAACACCTGTCGCCTTCGGATGCTCAAGCTTATGAACATGCTCAAGACCAAGTTGGGCGTCATAGCTCAGGGCTTTCTCGATTGCGTTACGGAAAACCGAGCAGATCCGGGCGTGAGCCATCTGAATGTAATAAACCGGGTTGTCCTTGCTCTGCGAGCGCGCCAGTTCGATGTCGAATTCGAGATGCTGTTCCGGCGAACGGGTCAGATAGAAGAACCGAGTGGCGTCGGCACCGGCTTCGTCGATCAGATCATTGAGCGTAACAAAGTTGCCGCTGCGTTTGCCCATCCGGCCTGACGACAGCGTGACGAACTGGATCAGTGCGACGTGGAACTGTTTGCCCTTACCAGACAACTGTTCGATGGCGGCGCGCATGCGGGCGATATAGCCGTGGTGATCAGCGCCCCAAACGTCGATCAGCAGATCGTAACCGCGATCAAGCTTGTCGAGGTGGTAGGCGATATCCGGGGTGAAGTAGGTCAGCGCGCCGTCTTTCTTGATCAGCACCCGGTCTTTTTCATCACCAAAGCTTTCTGTCTTCAACCAGATGGCACCGTCTTTTTCGTACACGGCGTCTTTTTCGCGCAGGCGCTTCAGTGCGGATTCGACCGCGCCGCTTTGCACCAGCGTGCGTTCGGAATACCAGCGGTCGAAATGGACATTCAGCTTGGTCAGCGTGGCCTTGATGGCGCCGAGCTGCTCGTTCAGGCCGCAATCCTGCATCAGTCGGTAATCATCACCGAGCAATTGCTTGGTCCGCTCGATCAACGCGTCGAGATGCTTCTCTTTGACAATCTTGGCGGCATCACCGTCTTCGCTGCTGTCGGCCGGCACATCACGGATGAGATCGGCATAGGGCCGCTTGAATTTCTCACCGTACTGTTGCAACAACAGCTTGGCGTTGTCGATGACATACGGGCTTGGGTAGGCGCGCGACGGGATGGCGACCTTCTCGCCCAACAACTCCAGATAGCGCAGCCATAGCGACACGGCCAGGACATCGGCCTGACGGCCTGCATCGTTGATGTAATACTCGCGCTCGACCTGAAAACCGGTGGCCGCCATGACGTTGGCGAGCGCCGAGCCATAAGCGGCACCACGGCCGTGGCCAACGTGCATCGGCCCGGTCGGGTTGGCCGAGACGAATTCGATCAGGACTTTGGTGCCGTTGCCCACATTTGGCCGGGCAAATTCCGCTTTCTTTTCCAGAATGGTTTTGACGATCGAAAACTGGTGGCCAGCGACCAACGTGAAGTTGATGAAGCCCGGACCGGCAATATCGACCTTGGCCAGCTGAGCCGATGGCGGCAGCGCCGCGATCAGTTTTTCGGCGAACGCGCGCGGCGCCATGCCGGCCGTTTTGCCAAACACCATGGCGACGTTACTGGCGAAATCCCCGTGCGACGGATCGCGGGTGCGCTCGACGGTGTAACGCACGCCTTCCGGCAATGCCACCACACCTTGGCTGGCCAGTGCCTGCAATCCTTGGGCAACGAGGGTTTCGACTATTTCTTTCATCGCGGACAACAACCTGACTGGAAAAAGGGTGGATCGGATTCGTCGGGAAAAAAAGCCCGGAAAATCAGCCGTCTATTAGACCATTTCCGGAAGGTGGCCGTCGACCAAGGGTGGTGAAAGGCGCCAAGCGGCTTTGGGCTGGTAGCAGCGTTGACGAGGCGTGATTTGGGCCGGTGAGCGCCGCGCTCCCCACTCCCTGACCGACAAGGGCGAGGAGGCTCAATGGCGCCTTGTTCAGACCATTTCCTGCGGGTCGACATCAACCGACCAGCGCGCCTTGCGGGCTTCCGGCCAGGATTCGAGCTGGGGCAGCAGCCGGGTCAGCGCCGCCTGCATGGCCGAGCGCGGGCCGCCTTCGATCAGCAGCTGGCTGCGGTAGCGACCGGCGCGCAGCGCCTGCGGCGCCGGCACCGGGCCAAGCGCCATCAGACCAGCGGCGGACAGCTCATTGCGGACCCGGACCAGCAGCGCCTCGGCCTGCGCCATCTGGCCGGATTCGGCCCGGATCAGCACTTGCGGTGCAAACGGCGGCAGCTGCTGGTTTTCCCGTTCGGCCAGCGCCAGCTCGGCAAAGGCCGGGTAACCGCCGCTCATCAGCGTGGTCAGCAGCGGATGCTCGGGATGGTGGGTCTGCAGCAACACCTCGCCGGGCCGGTCGCCGCGGCCGGCCCGACCGGCCACCTGCGTCACCAGCTGGGCGAAACGCTCGGGTGCGCGGAAGTCGCTGGCAAACAGCGCGCCGTCGACATCCAGCAAGGCCGACAGTGTGACGCCGGGAAAATCATGGCCCTTGGCCAGCATCTGGGTGCCGAGCAGGATGCGATAGCGATTGGCTTTGATCGCCTCCACCCACTTGCTCATGCTGTCGCGGCCACGGGTGGTGTCACGGTCGATCCGCGCCAGCGGCACCTCCGGAAAGTGCCGATGCAGCGCCTGTTCGATGCGTTCGGTGCCAGCACCGAGTGGCAGCATGTTTTGCGATTTGCAGCTCGGGCAACTCTTTGGCAGCGCGCGTTCACTGCCGCAATGGTGACAACGCAGCCGGGAAATTTTCTGGTGCAGGGTGTAGTGGGCATTGCAGCGGGCACAGTCGGCAACCCAGCCGCAATCGTGACAGATCAGGGTCGGGGCAAAGCCGCGCCGGTTCAGAAACAACAGCACCTGCGCGCCGGCATCGAGATGCTTCTGCATGATCGCCAGCAGCGAGGCGGACAGGCCCTCGTCGAGCTGGGAACCGCGAATATCGATACAGCGCAGGCGCGGCATCGCCGCCACCCCGGCACGGTTGCTCAGTTGCAAACGGCGGTAACGGCCGGCGCGGGCATTGCGCAGCGTTTCCAGTGCCGGCGTGGCACTGCCGAGCAGCACCGGAATTTTTTCGCGCTGCGCGCGCCAGACAGCCAGATCGCGGGCGTGATAGCGGAAACCTTCCTGCTGCTTGAATGACAGATCGTGCTCTTCATCGACCACGATCAAACCCGGTTTCGGCAGGCTGACGAACAACGCCGAACGGGTGCCGATCACCACGCTGGCCTGCCCGAGCCGGGCTTTCTCCCACGCCTGCCAGCGCTGCTTGTCGGTCAGCCCGGAATGCAGCACGGCAATGTCGTCGCCAAAGCGGGCGCGAAAACGCGCTTCGGTTTGCGGCGTCAACCCGATCTCGGGAATCAGCACCAGCGCCTGTTCACCACGGGCACGGACGGCGTCGATCAGCGCCATATAGACTTCGGTCTTGCCGCTGCCGGTAACACCATCGAGCAGAAAGGGTGCGTAGCTGCCGAGCTTGTCGGCAACGGCGGCAACCGCCTGCAGTTGATCCGGATTGAGCGCAACGGTGGCACGCGAGGCGGTGTTGCGCGGCTCGCTCTCGTCACTCGCCGGCGCGAGCAGAAATTTTTCGATCAGATCGGCCTGGGCAAGCTGACGCAGCAGCGCTGGCGAAAAGTCCTCCAGCGCCAGCTCGGCCTGCAGCAGGCCGTCTGGTTGCCCGCGCAGTGCCAACAACAGTGCGCGCTGACGCGGCGCCCGCTTCTTGCTATCCGGGTCGGTTTGCCAGCCACGCTCGGTCAACCGCCACGCGGGCAACTGCTCGCCTTTTGGCGTACTGCTGCCGCGCAGCAGTACCGGTAACGCGGTGGTCAACACATCACCGAGCGGATGCTGATAATACTGGGCGGCAAACTCGCACAGTTCGAGCACGCTGTCGCTGAGCAGCGGTGCGCGGTCGAGAATAGCATCGGCCCGCATCAACTTGTCGGTGCTGATGCTGCTTTCATCGACCAGCTGCCAGAGCACGGCGGTCAGGGTTTGCCTGCCGAACGGCACCTGCACCCGCACACCACGCCGGAGCGACGCGAGATCGGCGTTTTCTGGTGGCAGATAATCAAACAGCCGCCGCAGCGGCACCGGCACCGCAACCCGCAAAATTGCCGTCATGCCATGTCACCGGACAGCACACGAAAGCGCGGTTTCAGCCGCTTGCCATCGGGCACGAAGGAACGCAGAAAATTTTCGGTCAACAACTGCTTGCGGCCATCGCGACCGGCAACGATCCAGAGCGCATCATCGAGCAACCGCGTCGGCGCCGGCTCTATCAACGTCCATTGCTGCAAGCCGTCGGCAAACATCGCGCCAGCAGCACAGCGCGGTGCTTGCGGTCTATCCAACCAGAGCCGCAGCGCCAGCAGACTGTCCGGCGTGGCATCGGCCTGGCGTTGCTGCAGAATCGTTTCCGGCGTCAGCCATTCGATGGCACTGATTTCTTCCGCTTGTGCCGTGATGGGGCCATCCCATTGGCACAGCCAGGCGCGACCAAACGCGCGGCCGCCATCCGGGCCACCGGTGTAGAACTCGCCGAGTTCGGTCAGCGGCGCCGTGACGGCGAGTTCTTCGTGCAATTCGCGCTGCGCGCTAAGCAAATATGGCTCCGCTTCGTTGACGACGCCGCCAGCGGCCAGATCGAGCATGCCGGGGCAGTAGTCCTTGTTGGCGCTGCGGTGTTGGACACAGAGCTCGCCTTGATTGTTGACGACAAGAATGTAGGTCGCGCGATGCAGCAGCTTGTGCGCGCGCATCAGCGCGCGCGGCACTGCCGCAATGGGGCGGTTGAAGTCATCAACAAGTTGGACGAGTTCGGAGGCAGACATATTGTTTTCCTGATTTGGCCTCGAACAAATTGTGTGCGGATGTTCGGGAATGTTCCACCGCTTTGCTCCCTCCCCTGCCAGGGGGAGGGCTTGCCGCGCTGAAACGTTCGTTATGCTCAGCAGCTAGGCGGTCAAATGATTAGCCGGGGCGAGATCCGGCAATTTCCGGCATCGAGATAATGGATTCCGATGCCGCCATTACCAATATCGATACATCAGAGCCCATCGCGACCAAAGCCGCACCTACCGTTCCTTTCACAGGCTGTTGCAGCACGCCGCGAAAAACTATCGCTTCGCCTGCTTCAACGCCGCACCAATGCAGGCTTTCACCTGATCCGGTTCCTGCAAGCGTTCATAGACATCCGCCAGCATCAGCCATGCTTCCGCACTCGGCGCCATGCGCACCAGTTGGTTCAAGTAGCGCTGGGCCTTGATCCAGTGCTGGGCCCGAACAGCGAGTTTGGCAAAGGTAGTCAGCATGATGGCGTCGGGTTCGCGTTTCAGCGCCCATTGCTCGGCAGTGGTGAGCTGACGGGCGGCGTCGCGACCGGGGATGTCGCCGTACAGCGCGACCAGTGCCGGTGTCCACGCCGCTTCAATGAATTTGCGGGTCAACCGTTCGGCTTCGTGCACGGCGTCGGCAGCGACCAAGGCGTTGGCGTAAGCAACAAACGTTGGCACGTCGCGGCGAACGGCGCGGCTGGCATGCCGCCACAGCGCGCGCAATTGCTCGACATCGTGGCGGCCGCTGGCAAATTTGTGGCGCAGGATTTCGGCTTCGAGCCGATCCATGCGCGCGTCTGGCAGCACCTTGTGTTTGCGCAGGCGCGGCAGCAGCCGTTCGAGCGCGTTGTAGTCGCGCAGCCGGCGCAGCACGTGTTGCAGCAGTTTCAGCGCGGGGGGATGTTGTGGGGCGACCCGATCAAGCTGCAGCAGCGTGATCAAGGCATGATCGTAATGGCCGCTGCGCAGGTGCAGACGGGCTTCGGTCATTGCCACCGCGATGTCGGCGTCCGGATCGATGACATGGGCCATGCGCAGGTGCTGATCGCGCCGGGCCAACTCGCCCACTTCCTGCGCTGCCATGGCGGCACCGAGGTAATTGACCAGTTTGAATTCGGACGCGCGGGCGGCTTCCAGCATCAGCTTTTCGGCATCGTCCCAGCGGCCTTCGGTCAGCGCCTGCAAGCCTTCTTGGGTGCGCTGGTGCGAACGCCGTACGCGCCGGTTGCGGGCAATGGCGCGCACGTGGCCTTTCAGCGAACCGGCGACACCGAGTGCGGCACCGAACAGCAGTGTGGCGAGCAGCAGCACGGTCAGTAGTGCGACCACCAGTGACAAGCGCACTTCAATCGTGGTGTGACCGGTGCCGACCATCACGAACCCGGGCAGCGCTGCCAGATGCGGCCCCATCAGCATGCCGACCGTAACGGCAAACAATGCCCACCAGCGCAGCTTCATGGCGTAGGTTCCCTCGATGTAGCTCCGGCCGGGCTGCTGACCGGTGCGCTGCTGTTGCTGGCGCCGAGCGAGCTGAGCGTCCAGCCACCGGCGATGGCGACCGGCTGTTGCTGCAGCGCCAACAGACCCTCGCGCAGCTGCTTGGCGCCTTCGGCATTGGCGTAGTACTGATCAGTGAGTCGCAACGCGCGCGCCAAGGCATTCTGATAGCTGACGGAGTCATGCGCATAAGTGGCGAGCCGTGCTTCGGCAATGGCGAGTGCCAGCGCCAGTTTGATCCGGCGGCCTTCGATGGCATCGGGCGGTGAGCTCACTTCCTGATCGTGCTGGCGGACCAGAAACCAGTCGCCACTGAATTGCTGCAACGTGCTCTGGAATGAACCGAGCCAACCGGGCTGATCATTCGGTTTGATGAGCGCATAACGATCACCGTCGAGCGACGGGCCGAGCGGAGCAAGCGCAGTGACGATGTCGTTCAGTTGCACCAACTTGCTGCCAATGGCGAGCACATCCACTGCCGGCAAGGCTGACAGCGTCAACCGATCGGCCTGGATCTTCTTGCGCAAGTCCAGATTGGCGGCCAGCTTGCTGCTGACCAGCTCCTGCGCGGCAGCATCGAGCGCGGCAATGGCGCCGTTGACATCCTGATTGAGGTTCAAGCGCTGTGCCGCTTGCTGGACAAAATAATCGGCAGCATGCCGGCGCTGGGCTTCGGCGAAGGATTCGGCACCGCCGGCGACAATCGCACGCAGATCGTCGTGGCTGCCTTGCTGCTGGGCGAGCTTTTCGCGCAGCGTGGTGATTTGCTGACCGTATTGGTGAATGCTGTTGCTCAGTTCGCCACGCGCCTGATTGAGCGCCTCCTGCATCACCGCCGTGTTGCGCTGCAGTTGCTCGGTGCGTTCGTGCAGACGCCAGATGGCCACCGCCATGAACGCCAGCGCCGCGGCCAGCATCAACAGCACCAGACCCAGCAGCGACGGCCGCGTACTGGCGGTTGGCGGAGTGACGGCGTCGGTGGCCGGCAAGGCCGGAACGGGTGAGTGGGCGCCTGGCTCAATCGAATCGGTCATGGGTTTCCTTGGCGGTCGGTGCTGGCCTGACGGGTTGTGCTCACGTTCACCCCGATCCGGGTTATCGCCGCCAGCAGATCATCGGTGCCGGCGCTGGCGGCGAGCACAATCGCCGGCAGCTGTCCTGTTGACAACGAATGGGCGTGTAACGGATCGGTCGGTAACGCTTGGGCTTGTAACAGGCCGGCTGCTTGTTCGGCAATGCGGGTGCTGGTCACCACCAGCGTCAGCGCACGCAAACGGTCGGCCGGGATTATGGCACAAAGGCGCGACAGCGCTTCGACGCTGCTGAGTACCACCGTGAGCGGATTTGCGGTAAATGCCCGCAGTTCTTCAACCTGATCAGGCTTCAGTGGACATTTGCGGTAGACCTCGAGATAGCGAACGTCGGCTCCACGTTGACGCAGCGTGTCGGCGAGCAATTCGCGACCGCCGTCGCCGCGGACAATGGCGATTTGTTCACCCGCCACTGTCGCAAGCACTGGCAACGCCAGCAGCCCTTCGCTGTTTTCGGATGCCGGGCTCGGCGTCTGCGGCCAGCCGACTTCGGTCAGTGCCTCGGCAGTGGCGGCACCGACTGCCAGTCGCGGCAGCTCGCGCCAAGTCGGCGGCAATTGCGGTACGCCGTGTTCGGCAGCAGCAGGCGACACGAAGATCAGCCGGGTTGGCATTGACTGGGTGGCTGCAGGCGCCAGTGTGCTGCGTTCCACTTCGATCAATGGCCGCTCAAACACCGTGAAACCCGCTGCACCGAGCGCCGCCGTCAGCGCCGCCCGCTGGCGACTGCGCTGGGTCAACAGGACGGTGCCGGTCCGGGTCAGCGGGTTGGTCACGATGGCGTCGCCACGCTCAGGTACCGTAAACCGCTTGCAGAATGGCGCCGGCTCCCTGTTTCAACAGGGCGTCGGCTACCTGTTGGCCAAGCGCTTCCGGCTGGGTAGCGGTCGCGTGGGCTTCGGCTTGCAACAGCTGGCTGCCATCCGGCGCGCCAACCCGGCCGCGCAGGTGCAGGCTGTCACCTGCCAGCGTGGCAAACGCGGCGATCGGCACCTGACAGCCACCCTGCAGTGCCGCGTTCATCGCCCGTTCGGCCCGCACGCAAACGGCAGTCGGCTCATGGTGCAACGGCGCCAGCAGCGCCCGGACCCTGTCATCGGCCAGCCGGCATTCAATGCCGACGGCGCCCTGCCCGGCCGCCGGCAGCGACAGGGCAGGGTCGAGCTTGTGCCGGATGCGCTCGGCCAGACCAAGCCGGATAAGCCCGGCCGCCGCCAGCACGATGGCGTCGTACTGGCCGGCATCGAGCTTGGCCAACCGGGTACCGACATTGCCACGCAGATCGCGAATATCCAGATCCGGCCGGGCCTGCAAAAGCTGGCAGCGCCGGCGCAAGCTGGAGGTGCCGACGACGGCGCCCTGCGGCAAGGCATCCAGCGCGGCGTGGTGATTGGAGACAAAGGCATCGGCCGGGTCTTCCCGGTCGCAGATGGTGACGAGGCCCAATCCTTCCGGAAACTCGACCGGCACATCCTTCATGGAGTGCACGGCGATATCGGCCCGGCCATCCAGCAAGGCCGTTTCCAGCTCTTTGACGAACAGGCCCTTGCCGCCAATCTTGGCCAGCGGCGCATCCAGGATCTTGTCGCCCTGGGTGGTGAACTTGACCAAGTCCACCACAATACCGGGGTGAAACCGCATCAACTCGGCTTTGACGAACTCGGCCTGCCAGAGCGCAAGCGGCGATTGCCGGGTGGCGATACGGACGGCGTTTTTAAAAACGGGGGCTTGGCTCATGCCGGATTCCAGAGGTAAGGACAATAGCTGGCCGTGATCGTAGGGCGGGTCATAACCCGCCAGCAAGCAGCAACGTCAAACCGGGTCCAGAAAGTTCGTTTGGCCGCCGCAGGGGTAAGGCGGATTCGGTGCGCAGCGACAATCCACCAGTTCGACGCGTGCTCCCGCCGCTTGCGGCGAATCGGTGGCTTGCTTCGCGAAGCCACCCTACCAATGCACCTTACGCGTCTTCCCAATCACTTCTTTTCTGATTTCTTTATCTCGGCAAACACGAAATTTACTGCCGCCTTGAAATCTTCATCCTGCATTGCCTCTGGGTACTTTGCGCTCAACACTCTCAAGGTATTTTGCGCCTCTTTGAATTGGCCAACGCCCGCATTGGCTCGTGACATTGCGAGCATGAATTCGAAATCAGCCGTAACCGATTGGTCTTCCTCATAGGCCTTATTTGCAAACGACAAGGCTCCATCAAATTGATTCAAATTGGCGTACATGACTGCCGTGTTTCTGTACA
This sequence comes from Permianibacter sp., assembly GCA_041914645.1. Classification (GTDB taxonomy): domain Bacteria; phylum Pseudomonadota; class Gammaproteobacteria; order Enterobacterales; family Permianibacteraceae; genus Permianibacter. The sequence continues at coordinate 122,257 of JAYSCY010000003.1, read as the reverse complement.
AGCCTGACATCTGGTTGTGGCCCGTGTTTAGCGACAAGGCCGATTCAAGGACTGGTTTGGCGGCTGAATAGTCTCGGAAGTTGACCATCAGGCCGCCGGTCACCGCCATAACCTCATATTCTTTCGGATATTTACCAGCTATTTTTTTTGCATTGGCCAGAACAGTGCGTGAGTACACCTCGTAGCTGTCGGCCCATTCGTTGCTTTTCACCATTATCAGGAGATTTAGTATCTCAGACAGATAGTAGTATTGAGAATGCTCGTTTGTGACATTGGCCAAGACGATTTTGGCGGACTTCACATCGCCTGCAAAATAATGGATGGTTGCCAACCTTGTCGGAAATACTACATCGCCGCTGCAGACACCGTTCAAACCACTCCATTGCTTGAGTAGTTCGTTATAGCCAGCGCCAGTACCATCTGCATATTTTGCTGATAACTCATACCATTTTTCATTGCAATCATGCTCGGACGGGGTTTCTTTGGTTTTGGCGAACGCGTTTGAGGACATGGCCACCATAACGATAATCAGATATAACTTCACAATGCCTCCCCAACGGCATTTGTAGGGCGCCATGCTAGGCGCTGAAAGGAAAAGACTGATTACGGCAATTCGCTTCGATATCACGCAGTGCAGCGCGGTAGGTTGGGCTGCCAAGCCCAACTCACAACTGCTTCAACGTCGCCCTTAACCCCGGCAGGTGCCGCCTCGACACTTCCAGCGTTTCACTGATGCCCTTCATCCTGACCACCGTCCGGCCCAGCGCATCGCGCTCCAGCGCGACAATGCCATCGAGCGCCACCAGCGCATTGCGGTGGATGCGGACAAAGCGGTTACCGAATTCTTCTTCCAGATCTTTCAGCGCTTCTTCGATCAGCACTTCGCCGCCGCTGTGACGGACTGTGATGTACTTCTGGTCAGCCTGAAAATAGCGAATGTCGTCGACCCGGATCAGCACCAGATTGCCGCGGACACGGGCACTGATATGGCTGCGCGCGTGCGGTTTGCCCGTTTCATCACCGCGCAGGGCGGCGAGCTGGACCCGGTTGGGCCGGGCGGCGGCTTTCAGCGCTTCGTCGAGTTTGTCGCGTCGCACCGGTTTGAGCAGATAGCCGACCGCGTGCACGGCGAAGGCATCGAGTGCGTAGTCGTCGTAGGCGGTGGTGAAGATCACGGCCGGTGCTGGATCGAGTTCAGCTAAGTGCCGGGCGGCTTCGATGCCGTCCATGCCGGGCATGCGGACGTCGAGCAGCACCACGTCGGGTACGTGTTGCTGGGCAGCCGCGATGGCGCTGGCACCGTCGCCGGCTTCGGCGACAACCACATGGCCGCTGAGATCTTCCTCGCACAGACGGCGCAGCCGTTCGCGGGCCAGTGGTTCGTCATCGACGATCAATAGGTTCAATGCAGCCTCTCCGTGAAAGTATCTGTCATTCCCGACGTGCTTTCGACACGCCCCGCATTCCTTTGAAGCGAGGTGGGAAGCCGGTGTCTTGGCACAGAAGACACTGGATTCCCGCCTTCGTGGGAATGACGATTTCCTTCTTTGTTCGTTTGTTCTTTCATCGAATGGAATACCACTTCACTGCCGCGGTGCCGGTTCGCCATCCGGCAATGGCAGTTGTAACTCCGCAACATATTCGTTGGCGCTTACCTCGGTGCGCAGCGAGGCGCGACCGGCAAACATCACCGCCAATCGCTCGCGGATATTGTCGAGCGCAACACCATGGCCAGATTGGCTCGGCTTGTTCGGCAGCGGATTGCGCACGGTGACCTGCGCGCTGTTGCCGGCGCGCACCGCCGTCAGCGCTACGGTGCCACCTTCCGGCCGCGGTTGCACACCGTGGTAAACCGCGTTCTCCACCAATGGCTGGATCAGCAATAGCGGCACTGGCAGCGCCTCCAGCGACGGATCGAGTTCGACCCGCACCTGCATGCGCGAGCCCAGCCGCAACTGTTCGATGTCGAGATAGCGCTGACAGAGTTCGAATTCTTCTTTCAGTGTCACCTTGGTGCCGGCCAGCGCCAGCGAAGCGCGGAACAGTTCGGCCAGATTTTCCACCATGGTTTCAGCCAGCCGTGGATTGCTGCGGGTCAGGCTGGCAATGGTATTCATGCTGTTGAACAAAAAATGCGGATGGATGCGCGCTTGCAGCGCCTGCACCCGGGCTTCGGCTTCCAGCCGCAGCCGGCGCCGGTACTGTTGCTGCAGGTAGAAGTAGCGCAGCGCGACCGCGCCGATGATGCCGGCAATGGCGAGATTGCGAGCCAGCACGGTGGCGGGCTGGAACATGGTGAGCGGATCGAGGCCGACCCCGGCGCGGATCGCCAGCACCGAGAACAGCGCGGTCATTGCCAGAATGACGCCGTAACTGAGCGCCGCCGCGAGCAACAGCGGCCGGCGGGCGAGAAAGTGCCGCATCCGGCACAGCAGGGCGGCGCAGGTCAGCGCCACCCACTGGACAAATAGGCTGAGCAGGCCGAGCGTTTGCCAGAGATCGCTGCGCGGCGACTGCGCCAGTGCCAGCACCAGCGCCATCAGCTCGGCGCCGAGCACGACCAGAAACACCAGCCGGACATCGCAAAAGTCGGGCAGGAAGTCGGCACTTGGGGCCATGGCCTGCTCCCGCCACCATTGGCGCAGCGCAGGCCGCCACGACGGGGCAGGGTCGCGGGCCGAAACAGAGCGGTCGGAATTCGGGTTGCCAGACATGCGTTGCCAGTTATCCCTGCCAGCGAATCGGCCGCCAGTGTCGCGAGGGAAGCCGGGCTTTGGCAAGCACCGCCCACGCAGCGGTTGCAGTAGGCGGTTGAACGGTCAGTTTGCCGGCGGCCTTCTACACTGGTTTGGATGAAACCCCACCGCTCTCTCATATCCCGGCAGGCGGCGCGCGCCGGCTCGGCTGCAGGCGGGACAACGGCTTCTGGTCACGACCCTGATCACGCGGTGGACCAGGCGCCGGATCAGGAACTGGACCGCAAGCAGCTGGCCGTCATCCGCAAGCGCTTCCTGCAACTCAACCGTGACCGGCTCGACCGCTTGCGGCGATCGGCACGCGAACGCGAACGCGAGCTGGTCGATCTGCTGCCGCTGCTGTTCCATGTCAATCATCCCTTGTTGCCAGGCTGGATCGACCCGGAGGTGCCGTGCAGTCTCAGCGACTATTCACCCGGCCAAGCAACGCTGTTGGCCGCGCGCCGGCTCGCCCGTGGCTATGCCTATGAGAAGCGCGCCAGCCTGAAGAAAGATCTGCACGCGCTCTATCTGATGGGTTCGACCGGCACCGTGGGCCACAGTGGCGACAGTGATCTCGACGTCTGGTTGATCTACCGCGACGATTTACCGGCCGACGCCATCGACCGGCTGCGCGCCAAGGCGGATCGCATTTCCGCCCACGGCGAACGTGAAGGCGTCAGCCTGCATGTCTACCTGATGACCGCAACCGCAGTCCGCAACGGCGACTTCGGCCCGCTGTCGAGTGAACACAGTGGCAGCACCCAGCATCAGTTGTTGCTCGACGAGTTTTATCGCAGCGCCGTGCTGCTGGCCGGAAGACTGCCGCTGTGGTGGCTGGTGCCGCCAACGCATCAGGCCGACTACGATCACTACGCCGACAAACTGCTAAGCCAGCGCTATGTCCGCGCCAGCGACGTGGTCGATTTCGGCAATGTTGAAACCATTCCACCGACCGAGTTTTTTTCGGCGGCACTGTGGCAGCTGATCAAGGCCATCGACTCGCCTTACAAGTCGGTGCTGAAACTCGCACTGATGGAAAGCTATGCCCAGCAACCGACCCCACCACCGTTGTCGCTGCTGTTCAAGCAACGCGTCTATGGCCAGCAATTGCAGGTAAGCGAACTCGATCCCTATCTGATGGTGTATCAGGCAGTCGAAGATCATTTGTTGCGGCAGGGCGCGCTTGAGCGGCTCGATCTGGTTCGGCGCTGCTTTTATCTGAAGACCGGTGAAAAATTGTCGCAGCCGCTCGGGCTGGTGGACTGGCGCCGGGCGCTGCTGGTGCAGCGGGTGCAACAGTGGGGTTGGTCACGCGAACGGTTGCAGGATCTCGACCAGCGTCGGCAATGGAAACTCGAACGGGTATCGCAGGAACGCCGGCAATTGGTGCAGGAACTGATCGCCAGCTTTCGGGCCTTGTCGGCGGTCGCCCGTCATGACAGTGCGCTGGCGCGCAGCCGTCAGGACGAACTGACCATTCTCGGCCGCAAGCTGTTTGCCATGCTGGAAAAACGCGCCGGCAAAATCGAGCGGCTCGACATCGGTATCGCGCCCGACCTGCAGGAGCCGGCGTTGACACTCGTTGTGGAAGCCAGCGACCAGTTTGCCCTGCTGCGCGGCCGCCATGATCAGCGCAGCTGGCCGCGCGCGACAGTGTTGCGGCGCAGTCACCAGTTGATCGAGTTGCTCGCTTTTGCCGTGGTCAACGGTCTGCTTACGCGGCGCACCCGGCTGGCGCTGATCACCGACAGCGATGCCTACCGGTTGGTGGAGTTGGAAGCGCTGGCACGCACGCTGGTCGAACAATTGCCACAACCGCTACCGGCGCCGGATGAACGGGAGTTGGCGGAATCCGCAACCGTGCAACAGGCCATGGTGTTCGTCAATCTGGGTGTCGACCCGATGGCCGAGCGCACCCGACAGGGCCTGCAACTGGTCAGCAGCTATACCGACGCGCTGGCCTATGGCTCCATGCGCGAGCAACTGGTGCAACAACTCGACTTGCTGTGGCTGAACAGCTGGGGCGAAGTGCAAGTGAGCAGTTTCAGCGGCTTCGAAGCCTTGCCGGACTTGTTACTAGCGCTGCACCAGCTGCTTGGCCAGCAGAGCGTGACACCGGTAATCAACGTGCATTGTTTCTCGCTGCTACGCGCCGATTCCATCGCCAGCCGGGTGGCCAGCATTCTCGATGAGTGCTGCGGGCCGGTACGGCGCCGCGCACTGCAACAACCGGTGCAATACGTGCTGCGGCTCGGCCATGGTTTTCGGCATTTCCGTTTTGGTGACGGCGAAGCAAGCGTCCGTGCACTGAACGACTTTCCGGCGCTGCTTCGGCAGCTGGCGCAGCCGCTGCCACCAAGTTGTGATCTGTTATTCGAGCCGCAAGCGATCACCGAGCTGCCGCTGCACCTCATCTACGGGCAACGGCGTCAGGGTGCGGTGCAGCTGTTCTTCCGCGCCGAAACCGATCGTGTTGATATCTTTCTGCTGGATGAATCGGATGCCCTGGTGGTCAGCCAACAAACGCTGACGCCGGTCGAGTGGCTGCTGAAACCCTGGTATCTGTTTCTGATTGCGGTGGCCGAGCGACAACAGGCGCTGCGTGGACAGCCGCCGCTACCGGAGCCGGAGTTGTTTGAGCTATTACCCGGCAGAGCCGGGCAAGCGGCAAGCCTGCGTCGGCACCCGCTGCCGAGTCATCTGCACCAGGGATCGTTTCTGGCGGTGACCGCGAGCGCCCGCATCGAGCAACAGCAGTTGCACCATCTTGAAATGCAGTGTGGTGACGAAGACTATTCCGGCCTGATTCAAGGCAGCGACTTCCTGCGCCAGGTTGCCCGCGATATCTTGCAACGGCGACCGAGCAAAGAACGCTATCCCATCTATGTGACCGACCTGACCTTGACGCCACTACCGGACAACGCATCGACCGCATTCTTTGTGCAACACAAATTGCAGATTGAAGAGTGGCTGAACCGGGCGGCGGCCGAGCTGGCGGTCGATTGAAACAGGCACGGAACCGACGCTGCCCACCACCGAGCCGCGGTCGGTGGTGGGCAGATCAGGTGTAAGTAACGACGCTCAGCGCTGCGTTGCGCTTTCCCCTCCACCGCCCAGGCTCGCCAATTCACGTGCGATCGCTTCCGGTGAACCGGTATGGCGGGCAAACAGGCTGTAGGCCATCGGCACCACAAACAACGTCAGGATGGTGGACACCAATACTCCGCCAAACACCACCACACCGAGCACCTGACGAGTTTCAGCGCCGGCGCCCTGCGCGATGATCAGTGGAATGGCACCCATGACCGCGGTAAAGCTGGTCATCACAATTGGCCGCAACCGGCGCTTGCTCGCTTCCAGCAGCGCTTCGTCAAAATCGACGCCCTTGTCGCGCAGCTGGTTGGCAAACTCGACGATCAGAATCCCGTTCTTGGCGGCCAAACCAACCAGCATCACGATGCCGATCTGTGAGTAGATGTTCAGCGACATGCCCGCCGCATGCAGCCCGGCCAGCGCACCGAGTACAGCCAGCGGCACCGTCAACATGATGACCAGCGGGTGGACAAAGCTTTCAAACTGCGCCGCCAATACCAGATACACAATGACCAGCGCCAGCAGGAACACGAACTGCGAACTTTGCGCAGATTCCATGAACCGCTTCGATTCGCCCTTGTAATCAACCCGTGGCGCGTTATCGAGCTCGTCGCGCACCACATTGTTGAGAAACTCAAGCGCATCCGACAACGGGTAATTGCCGGCCAGACTGGCCGTGATAGTGATTGCACGGACGCGGTTGTAGCGATTCAGTGAACTCGGGCCGGCTTGTTCAACGCCGCTGACTACGTTGGCCATTGACACCAGCTCGCCAGTCTTTTCCGAACGCAAGTAGATGCCACGCAAATCATCCGGTGTACGGAAGCGGGCCTCCTCACCCTTGACCAGCACGTCATACTCTTCGCCGCCCTGACTGAATGTCGTCATGTTGCGACCGGACAGCAGTGTTTGCAGTGTACTGCCAATAGACTGTACCGAAACGCCCAAGTCGGCGGCGCGATTGCGATCGATAGTCAACAGGAATTGCGGCAGCGTTTCCTTGTAGTCAGCCTGGACGTTGGCCAGGCCCGGATTGTCGGCCGCGCGCGCCATCAGCACATCACGCCAGCGGGCCAGCTCGTCATAGTCATCGCCGCCGATCACGAACGACACTTGGGATCCGCCACCGCTACTGACCAGCCCTTGACGGATATTGCCAAAGGCCCGCACACCGGGCAGCGCTGAAATGGTCCGGTTCACTTCATCGAGAATGACAAAGCCATTGCGCCGGGTACCAAAATCGGACAGGCCGATCACCACAAACGCGCTGTTCATGGCGTTGCCGCCAAAACCGGGCGCCCGCGTCAGCAAGCGAACAAATTCGCCACTCTGGACATAGGGCTGCAACAACTGCTCGATCTGCTTGATGTTGCCAACCGTGTGTTCAAACGTTGCCCCTTCCGGTCCCTGCACATTGATGAAGATGCCGCCGCGATCTTCCTTCGGCGCCAGCTCCTGTGGCAACAGCTTGAACAGGCCGGCGATGCAGAGCGCAACCAAACCCAACATCACGACAAACAGCAACCGGTGATGCAGCAGCTCATCAAGCATTCGGCCATAGGCGGCCTCGACACGGGCGACCGCCCGCTCGACTTTTTGTTGGAAGCCACCCTGATGGCTGGCATTGGGTTTGAGCATGAACGCGGCCATCGCCGGCGTCAGCGTCAGCGCGGTAATCGCCGACAGGAACACGGCGCCGGCGATGGTCAGCGCGAATTCACTGAACAGCTTGCCGAGATCGCCTTCCAGAAACACAATCGGCACAAACACCGAGATCAGCACGGCCGTGGTTGCGATGACCGCAAAGCCGACTTCACGGGTACCATTGAACGCTGCCAGCAGTGGCGCTTCACCCTGTTCGATACGCCGGTGAATATTTTCCAGCACCACGATGGCATCGTCGACCACCAGTCCGATCGCCAGCACCAGCGCCAGCAAGGTCAGCAGATTGATCGAGAAACCCAGCACCCAGAGAATGGCGAACGCACCGATCAGCGAAATCGGCACGGTCATTGCCGGGATCAGGGTGGCGCGGACGCTGCCGAGGAACACGAAAATGACGGCGATCACCAGCACCATCGCAATCGCCAGGGTCAGATACACTTCGTGAATAGCCTGCTCGATGAACACCGAACTGTCGTAATTCTGGATGATCTGCATGTTCGGTGGCAGACCGGCCTTGATCCGCTCGAACTCGGCCTTGGCTGCCCGCGCCACCTCCAGCGTATTGGCGGTCGACTGCTTGATGATGCCAATGCCGATCACGTCCTTGCCGTCGCCGTGGAAATAAACCTTTTCGTCGGCCGGCCCCAAGCGAATCGACGCCACTTCACCGAGTCGAACCAGATGACCGTTGTTGTCTTTGCGCAGCACCAGTTCGCGGAACTGGCTGTCACTGGTATAGCCACGCAACACCCGGGCGGTCAGTTGCCGATCCGTTGAGCGCAGCTCGCCGGCAGGCAGTTCAATATTTTCGCGGCGCAGCGCTTGTTCGATATCGGTGATGGTGACTCGCCGTGCTGCCATCGCGTCGTGATCCAGATCGATGCGCATGGCATAGCTGCTGCCGCCACCCAGACGAATACGGGCCACCCCGTCCAGCGACGAGAACCGGTCCTCCAGATAGCGGCGGGCATAATCGCTGAGCTCGAGCGTGCTCATGTTGTCGGACAGCAAGTTGAACCAGATGATCACGTCGTCGTCGGAGTCGGCTTTTGACACTTCCGGCGGGTCGACATCATCCGGCAGGTTGCCAAGCGCGCGGGAAATGCGATCACGGACATCGTTGGCGGCATCATCGATATCGCGACTGCTGCTGAACTCGATGGAAATGTTTGAGCGGCCGTTGCTGCTCTGGGAGCTGATCGAACGAATACCCGAGATACCGGAGATGCGATCCTCAAGGATCTGGGTGATCCGACTCTCGACAATGGCGGCGGAAGCGCCCGGGTAATTGGTGTTGATGGAAACGATTGGCGGATTGACGTTCGGGTATTCGCGCAGACTCAGAAACTTGAACGCCATCAAGCCGAACGTGATCAACATCAGGTTGATCACCGTTGCCAGCACCGGCCGGCGAACGGCGGTATCGGAAAGCCACATGTTGCCGTCTCCTGTCAGGGTGCGGTGATCGGCGCAACGCGCTGACCATCACGGACCTTGTGGATCCCTTCCACCACGACCTGATCGCCAGCCTGAATGCCGTCGAGCACCTCGACAAAGCCAACCCGGCGACGACCGGTTTTTATCTGCACCTGAACCGCCACATTGTCGGCGCCGACCCGGTAAACGTATTGTTGATTGGCAACACTGATCAGTGAGCCTTCCGGCACTGCCAGCGCTTCGCCTTCATCACGGCGAATTTGCAGCTCGATCAACATGCCCGGTTTCAGATCGCGGGCCGGGTTGTCGATCACCGCCAACAAGGTCAACGATCGAGTAGCCGGATTGATGCGGGTATCAACATGGCTAATGGTGCCGACAAAACGTTTGCCGCCGAGACCAGCGCTGGTGGCATCGATGGTCTGGCCGCGCTTGACTACGCTGGCCAGCGTTTCTGGTACCGTGAACTCGACCTTGACGCTACTAATGTCGTCAAGCGTGGTGATTTGCATGCCGGGCGTTACCAGCGCACCGGGTGACAATTGCCGGGCACCGAGCACACCGGTAAACGGCGCGCGCAGATAGCGCTTTTCCAGTTCGGATTTGGCCACCGCCAGCTGGGCATCGGCCACTTTCAATGCCGCTTCGCGTTCATCGAGCGCTTGCCGCGACACCGCCTGGCCGGTGGCCAGATTTTTCAACCGATCATATTGCGAACGCTGATCTGCCAACTTGGCTTCAGACTCGCGCACCCGGGCTTGCTGTTCGTCATCATGCAAGGTGATCAGCAGGTCGCCGCCCTTGACGCTTTCACCGTCGCGGAAATGAATTTGCTCAACGATGCCGGACTCTTCGGCGGTGATCACCACGCCCTCACGCGCTTCGGCGGTGCCAAGCGCACTGACCACATCGCCCATCGGCCGCGGTGCTGCTGCCACCAGGGTTACTGGTACTGGTGGGCGTTCCTTGCCTGCACCCGCGTCGTCACCACCGCGCCACCACAGCGAGCCGGCATAAATTGCCAGGCCTGCCAGCACGACGTAAATCGGTATCTGCTTGTTCATGTCGGTTCTTCGTTATGAGCTTTTCAGTGACCGGGCTTTTCGCTGAACTGGCCTTTTGTTGCATTGGCCTATCGCTGAAAAGCGGGCTCGGGAAACAAAACCGCCGGATTATACGGAGCCTGATGGTCAGGCCGATTTCGCAGGTGACTTATTGACAGTCATTCTCACCTGGGCATTTGTTACCAGATGTGTAATCCACAAGTGTAGTCGGCTGGCGCGGACTCTCACGGAAGGTGTGGCTTTTAGACGTACGGGATGCGCAGCCGGGCTTCGAGCCCGCCTTCTGGCCGGTTGTGCAGCGAGATACGGGCTTTGTGCATTTCGGCAATGCGTTTGACGATGGCGAGGCCAAGGCCGGTACCACGACCGCCGCGGGCGGAGTCGCCGCGGGTAAACGGTTGGAAAAGACGTGGAATGTCGGCCTCGTTGATGCCGGGGCCTTCATCCAGCACCGACAACACGACAAAGGTATTTTCCATCCGGGTCCTGATGGTGACGGGCGGGCCGGCATAGCGCAGCGCATTCTCGATCAGGTTGCGGATCAGCCGTTTCATCGCCAGCGCCTTGAACGGCACCGGCGGGATGTCACCGAGATCAAAGCGGACATCACCGTGATTGATCGCCGCCGCCTCACCGGCCGCTCGCGCCAGTGCATTCAGATCACCGGGTTCGGAACGCTCGTCGCGGCCATCGCGCACGAACGAAATGAACTGGGCGATGATTTCGTCCATGTCTTCGGTGTCACGGACAATGCCATCGCGCAGATCGGCGAATTCATCAGGCAGAAATTCACTCGACAGCCGGATGCGGGTCAGCGGCGTGCGCAGATCGTGCGAGATGCCGGCCAGCAGCATGGTCCGGTCCTGTTCGAGCTGATGAATATCGCGCGCCATCTGGTTGAAGGCACGAGTTACCGCGACCAGCTCCTGGGTACCGGTTTCTTTCAATGCCCCCGGCGCATCACCGCGGCCGAGTTCGCGCGCAGCAAATTCCAGCCGGCGCATCGGCCGGGAAATCTGACGGGCAAATACCCAACCACCCAGCAGTGACAGCAGGCTTATCACCGACAGATAGATCACCAACGGTGGCGGATAGACCGAATCGAACAGCGGCATTGGTACCCGCAACCAGACATCAGGCTTGTACGGCGAGCTTACCCACAGCCACAGGCCATCGCTTTCTTCGATACGTACTTCACTCGGCAGCGGGCCGTTCAGTTGCCGGTTCAATTCATCGGTGAGCGTTTTGTACAGCACGGCCTCGCCAAGGCCACGGGCATTGGCGGCTACCGTGTTCAGCGTTTCGATTTGGGTGGCGGCCTTGTATTGCTCGGTGACTTCCGGTGGCAGATCAATGAACTCGCCCATTGCATGCACTTTGACCTGCATCGCAACGAGGTGCATGACTTGGCGAACGAATGGCTGGACGATGTAGATCGTCACCGAATAATACGAAATGAACTGGTTGATCAGCAGCAAACCGCCGATCAGAAGCGCGATGCGACCGAAGGTGCTTTTGGGTAAAAGGCGCATGGCTCAGGATTCTGCGTGACCGGTAAAACCAGACCCGGCGCTCCACGATGAAGGGGAGCGCCGGGATGACCAAACAATGGCGAATCGCAATTCACGTCACGGCAGGTTAACTGCCACCACCGGCGCCATCCGGAACAAACACATAGCCGACACCCCAGACGGTCTGGATATAGCGCGGCCGCTGCGGATCCACCTCGATCAGCCGACGCAGCCGTGAAACCTGCACGTCGATCGAACGCTCCAGTGCCGAGTAATCGCGACCACGGGCGAGGTTCATCAGCTTGTCGCGCGACAGCGGTTGGCGGGCATGTTGCACCAACGCTTTCAGCACCGCGAATTCGCCACTGGTCAGCGCCATCGGCTCGCCATGGCGGAGCAGCTCGCGGGTGCCGAGATTGAGAGTGAAATCGCCAAACGTCACCGTGACATCTTCGGTGCTCGGCGCCCCCGGCACTTCCTTGGCCTGCCGGCGCAGCACCGCCTTGATGCGGGCCAACAGCTCACGCGGGTTGAATGGCTTGGCCAGGTAATCATCCGCGCCAAGCTCAAGGCCGACGATGCGGTCGACCTCGTCACCTTTGGCGGTCAGCATGATGATGGGCATCTTGTTGCCGGCCCCGCGCAGGCGGCGACAAATGCTGAGGCCATCTTCACCCGGCAGCATCAGATCGAGCACCATCAGGTGATAGTTCTCACGCTGCATCTGCTTGTCCATCTGCTCGGCATCACCAACGGCGCGAGTCTGGTAGCCCTGCTCGCGCAGGTAGCGCTCGAGCAGGCTGCGCAGCCGCAGGTCGTCATCGACAACGAGGATTTTGGGGGTCTCTTCCGTTTGCATGCGAGCGTCTCTGGAGGGTTCAAAAACAGCGCCTGATTGGTCAGCGTCTGGTTTTCACTGGGTTCGTTCACCGGACCGGCTCTTCGTGGCAGCGAGGGGCACTCTCCCTCTCTGCAACATCTGATCGGAGCAGTTTCTGGCGGTAGTGATAAGCTTGCGCGAACCGTTGCCGTCATTCCCGACGGTCTGGTTACAAATTATGTCCTTTCTTGGACGCTCGCAACAGCAACCTTGCCAAGGAGACCTGCTTTGCCTGCCTGGTTTTTCCGTTTGATGCTGAATATCTGGCCGCCGTTCCGGGGCGCCGGGATCCGGGTACGCCGGGTAAGCAAGGACTACCGCCACGTCGAAGTAGTGCTGGCAGCCGGCCGGCTGAAGCGCAATTACGTCGGCACCCATTTTGGCGGCTCACTGTATGCCATGACCGACCCGTTCTACATGCTGATGCTGCTGCACAACCTCGGCAAGGACTACTGGGTCTGGGACAAGACTGCCAGCATTGACTACCTGACGGCCGCCAATGGCCCGGTGACGGCGCACTTCCGGCTCAGCGAAGGCCAGCTGGACGCCATTCGGGCCGCAACCCGCGATGGCGACAAGCATTTGCCGGAGTTCCACATCGATATCACCGATGCTGCTGGCACCGTGGTGGCACGTGTGCACCGGACCATTTACGTTCGGCTGAAGAAACATCGTCGTCCCGTCAAGACTGATGATTCAGACGACGAGTCTCTATAATCCCGCTCCGATGAACGTGTAGGGCGGGTCATGCTGGACAGGACGTCCGAATGCCGCGGGCGCAGGATGCGCAGGAGCGGCGGACCCGCCGTCTTTTGGCCGGCAAGCCGCGTTGTTCAGCGATCTCCGCGGCCTGTCTCATGCGCTACCCGCGGTGGCGCCACCAATACAACCTACACGCTTCTCGTTTTTCATTTGGTTGTCGACCTCGTTAAACGCGAGGCCTGTCCCCGTTTTTGAAAGGATTTGTCTCCCATGCTGGATATCGCGCAGCGCATTGCCGCCGAACTCAACGTACGCCCACAACAGGTCAATGCCGCCATCACCCTGCTCGATGAAGGCGCCACCGTGCCGTTCATTTCGCGATACCGGAAAGAGGTGACCGGCGGCCTGACCGATACCGATCTGCGCAACCTTGAAGAACGGCTGGGTTATTTGCGTGAGCTGGAAGACCGCCGCGGAGCCATCCTGAAAAGCATTGCCGATCAGGGCAAGCTGACGCCGGAACTGGAAGGCCAGATCCGGACGGTGCAAAACAAGACCGAACTGGAAGATTTGTACCTGCCGTACAAACCCAAGCGCCGCACCAAAGGCCAGATCGCCCGCGAGGCCGGCCTTGAACCGCTGGCACTGGCACTGCATGCCGATCCGTCGCTGGATCCGCAAGCAGAAGCTGCAAAGTTTGTCGATGCCGACAAAGGCGTGGCCGATGCCGCCGCTGCACTGGAAGGCGCTCGCTACATTCTGATGGAAGACTGGGCCGACGATGCGGCACTGCTGGCCAAGCTGCGCAACAAGCTGCAGGACAGTGCACTGATCACCTCGAAAGTGGTCGAGGGCAAGGAAAACGAAGGCGCCAAGTTCCGCGATTACTTTGCCTTCTCCGAACAGATCAACAAGGTCCCGTCACACCGTGCACTGGCGATGTTCCGTGGCCGCAACGAAGGCGTGCTGACCCTGGCGCTGGTGCCGCAGCAAGTCGCCGAAGGCGAACGCGCCGATGCCGTATGCGAAATGATGGTGGCCGAACACGTAAAGGTCGCCGACAAAAAACGGCCGGCCGATGCCTGGCTGATGCAGACCGCGCAATGGACCTGGCGGATCAAGCTGGCCACCAAATTCGAAACTGAATTGTTCAACGATGTCCGCGAACGGGCCGAAACCGATGCCATCCGGGTGTTTGCCAGCAACCTGCGCGATTTGTTGATGGCGGCGCCGGCCGGCGCCAAAACCACCATGGGACTCGACCCGGGCCTGCGCACCGGCGTCAAATGCGTTGTCGTTGATGACACTGGCAAGCTGCTGCATCATTCGGTCATTTACCCGCACCAACCGCAGAATGAATGGAACAGCTCGCTGAAGCAGTTGTACCTGCTCTGCGCCAAATTCAATGTTGGCCTGATCAGCATCGGTAATGGTACGGCGTCGCGCGAAACCGACAAACTGGCCGGCGAACTGCTGAAGAATCATCCGGAGATCAAGGCCACCAAGGTGGTGGTCAGTGAAGCGGGTGCGTCGGTGTATTCAGCTTCGGAACTGGCCGCGAACGAGTTTCCGGATCTGGATGTTTCGTATCGCGGTGCGGTGTCGATTGCCCGTCGTTTGCAGGACCCGCTTGCCGAGCTGGTCAAGATCGATCCGAAATCGATCGGCGTTGGCCAATACCAGCATGACGTGTCGCAGGCACAGCTGGCCAAGATGCTCGATTCGGTGGTCGAAGATTGCGTCAACGCCGTCGGTGTCGACGTCAATACGGCGTCGGTGCCGCTGCTGGCGAAAGTGTCAGGGCTCAACCGGACACTGGCCGGCAATATCGTTGCGTTCCGTGACAAGAACGGTCGGTTCAAATCGCGCGCCGACTTGCTGAAAGTGGATCGGCTCGGTGAGCGCACGTTCGAGCAGGCGGCCGGCTTCTTGCGCGTCATCGGCGGTGACAATCCGCTCGACGCCTCGGCGGTACACCCGGAAGCGTATCCGGTCATCGAGAAGATTCTGGCCAAGGCCGGCAAGCACTCGATCAAGGACGTGATGGGCAACGTCAGCTTCCTGCGGACATTGAAAGTCACCGATTACACCGACGAGAAGTTCGGTGCCCCGACCGTCACCGATATCGTGGCCGAACTGGAAAAACCGGGACGGGACCCGCGTGGCGAGTTCAAGACCGCCACCTTCAAGGACGGCGTCGAGAGCCTGAGCGATCTGAAGGTCGGCATGCAGCTGGAAGGCTCGGTCACCAACGTTACCGACTTCGGCGCCTTTATCGATATCGGTGTGCACCAAGATGGACTGGCACATATTTCCCAATTGGCCGACCGGTTTATCAAAGACCCACGCGAAGCCGTGAAGGCTGGCGATGTGGTCAAGGTCACCGTGATGGAAGTGGACATCCCGCGCAAGCGCATTGGCCTGTCGCTGCGTTCGGACGCACTCAGCATCATTGCTCAGGGCGGCACCGGCGCTGCAGCCAAGGGTGGTGGCAACAAGCAACCGACCAGCTTCAGCAGCAAGCCGAAACAGGACAAGCCGGCCGCCATCGGTGGTTTTGGTTCCTTGCTTGCCGATGCATTGAAGAAGAAGTAATCCGTGCGCATAGCGCACAATTGCTCGATTGTGCGCTGCATCAACGATGCGTTTCTGTAGCGCTGTAAAGCTGATGTAGCGGAACTGTAAAAAAGTGTTTGCGCCGTGTATCGGCCGATGCTATAAAACCGCCGCTAGCGACACAAAGAAGCACCGAGGACACGGTGCCCTGCAGACTGGAAAACTTCCGAAGCCCCTGTCAAAAGGGGCTTTTTATTTGCTTGCGTTTTTGTGCACTGGCCATTCGCGCCGTCAGTTACCAGGTATCTCGTTAGGCGGTTTTCCGCCAAATTTGGCCAACACAAAGGCGTCTGTCAGCCAGACCAGTTTTATCAACCTTTCTTTCCCGACGACCGGAATCAGCGAGCGGTCTTGCGCTTGCGTCCGGGGTGAGCACGGCTATGTCGTCGGCTGTGCAGCGCCTCTTCATGGCGGGCACTGAACCGCAGATGCAGCACAATGAGGCCGGCAACAATCAGCATTGCACCGGGAATGAAGCGGGCCCCGGACTCGATCATGGCCAGCGCCAGCAATCCAAAGCTGACATAAAGATAAGGCAGCGCTTCGTAAACGGGTTTCGGCAAGACCATGGCGGTCCTCCTGTGGCTTGATCCATCAATATCCCCGGTGACTGTTTTAGCAGCCTGAGCGGCATTTGCATCCCCGGCAGGAACCGCTACAGTGGCCAGCCTTCCGCCCGAGTTCACGTAAGACATTCCCCATGCACGGACGTACTTTCAACCTTCTGCTTGCCTTTGTTTGTCATGAAATGCTGGTGGCTGCCTACTACTTTCAATACGTTGAGGGCCTGAACCCCTGCCCGCTTTGTATCGTCCAGCGGGTCGTGGTGTTTGCCATCGGGATCTGGCTGCTCTTGATGGCCGTCCTGAACAGCAGCGCTGGCAGCCTGCTGTCCCGGTTGACCAATGGTGTGGGCGTCGTCATCAGTCTGGTCGGGGTGGCTGCGGCCGGCCGGCAGGTCTGGCTGCAGTCATTGCCACCGGCCGATATCCCGGCCTGCGGACCGGATCTGGCCTACATGATGGACATGTTCTCGGCCAACGAAATTCTGGCCGAGCTGCTCAAAGGCAGCGGTGATTGCGCCAAGGTCGACTGGAGCCTGTTCGGACTGTCGATGGGGGCCTGGATGCTGGTGGTGTTCAGCCTGTTCGCGCTGTTCTTTTTACTGCGCGCGGTACGCAAATAGTCGATCAGCCACCGCAAAAAAAGGCCGCATTGCGGCCTTTTTTTTCACCGTGGCTATTCGCCGACCACTGTGACATCACAACGGCAGTTCAATCTGGCTCGATGAACCAACCAGGGTCTCCGGGCCGGCATCGGCGGCCGGCAACACGATGCGGAACAGGCTGCCGACATGCAGGGTGGACTCCACTTCCATGGTGCCATGCAGCTGGTCAGTGATCAGAAAGTAGGACACCGACAGGCCAAGTCCGGTACCGGTGCCTTCTTCCTTGGTGGTGAAGAACGGTTCGAACACCCGGCGCCGTACGGAGTCGTCCATGCCAGTACCGTTATCCTGCACTTCGATGATGGCACGATTGCCCCGACCCAACAGCCGCAGCACGATCTGCGGCGCCGGCTGGTCAAACAGGGCCTGCGCCGCATTGATCAGCAGGTTCAGAAAGACCTGTTCCAGTTGATTACGTTGGGCACGCACATTCGGCAACTTGTCGTCGAATTCGCGGACGATCTGGATGCGGCGAAAATCGAATTTCTTTTTCTGGTTGTAATCGGTGGTGGCCAGTCGGACGGCCGCATCCATTGCCTGCGCCAGATCAATCACCACCAGCTCACCGGTACCCGGCCGGGCAAATGACAACATGTCGGTAACAATGCTGGCTGCACGCTCGCCGGCTTCCCGAATCGAGGCAAGAAAATCGGGTATGCGCTGGGTTTCGAGATAGCGCCGGATAATCTCCATATCCGTGCCGATTTGCTGAGCGAGTTGATTGTTGCGCGGCCAATCGGCGGCGATACGACGCTCGATGTTCTGGGCGCTTTGCAAGATGGCACCAAGCGGGTTGTTGATTTCATGAGCCATACCGGCGGCAAGACCACCGAGCGACAACATCTTTTCCGACTGCACCAATTTCTGTTCCATGCGTGAACGCTCGGTGATGTCATCAACCCGCACCACAACACCACGACCGCGTTGCTTGAGCGGGTAGACCATCACATCGAACAGATAATTCTTGTCATTAAGTCGCGCCGACAGTCGGGCACTGTGTTGCAACTGACCAAACCGGGTAGCTTCGGTCAGCCGGTCGATCTGGGCGTCAAACTGCGGCAGCACGGTTTTCAAGTGCTGACCGGCAGCGTGCTGGGCATCGATACCGGACAGCTTCACGGCCTGCTGGTTCCACTGCGTGACCCGTCGCTGAGAATCGATGGTAATGATCGCCGACGGCATGCAGTCGATGATGTCGCTAAGCAGCGTGGCCAACTCCTGCGCCCGCCGCTCGGCGGCATTGCGTTCAACAATGCGGCGCTGCAATTCCTCGGTGCGCTCAAGCATGCGCGACTCAAGCAGATTGCGCGCCCGTTCGACTGCCGATTTGGATTCCAGCAAGGCTTCGTCCGCCTGCTTGCGGGCGGTGATGTCGCGCACCAGCTCGATAAGGCAGGGTTGATCTCGCCAGTATGCCTTGCGGGCGCGGCTCTCGACCGGCACCCGGCGGCCATCGGCGGTGCGATACCAGGTTTCATAACTGGTGGTGCGACCGCGTTCGAGGTAGTAGCGGGTCTGCGGGTGTTGGCGCAAATAACAGTCGATATCAATGTCCCAGAGCGTCTTGCCGAGCAATTGCTCGCGGCTGAAGCCGAGTACCTGACAAGTCCGGCGATTGACCTCGATGATTTGCCCGGTCATCGAGCTCACTACCACCAGATCGGCGGCGGCATCCATAATCTCGAGAAAATTGTGTTCGAGACTTTGCAGCATCAGGTGGCCGTGGCGAACGCGCACCAATGCAAACAGCAACAACAACGGAATGGCAACGGCGGCACCAATTGACACCCAGAACGGCCAAGGCTGTGGCGTCACACGCTGTGGTGCCCACCAGACCAGCACCAGCACCAACACGGCAACAACGGTGCCGATCGCCAAGGCCAGCAGCCAGTACAACTGACGGGGCTGATACGGTGCGGCGGCAGTGGTCGACACAGGCATGGTGGTGGGCAGGAAGTGAAAGACGCCCTAGCCTAGCCCAGCGACACCGGCTGCCGCCAGCGCGGCGATCGGGTCAGCAGCATAGTACACCTCGCCCGGCGCCAGGCGAGGTGTACTATGCTGCAGGCATCGCGTGGCCGGGCATGACGTCTGGCTCCGGAAGCGGACCGTCAGGAGGACAGCCCATGCCATTGCTGAACAAGACCGAAGCCCTGCAAGCGCGACTCGGCGGCCGCCTGGTGGCAGTGGATCGCTGGCTGCAATCCCGACGGGAACTGCTGGTCCAGTTTCTGGAGCTGACTGGCGACCATCACCAGTTACCGGAACCGGCCACCATCGATCGGTTTTGCAACACGATGATTGATTATCTGTCCGCCGGTCATTTCGAGATTTATCTGGCATTGCTGCAACAGGCTGCCGAAGCACCGCCGGATGCCGAGACCCGGGCGCGGCAATTGTATGCGCGGCTCAGTCGCAGTACCGATCTGGCCCTGGCCTTCGTTGATCGCTACGCCGGGCAATCGGCTGGGTTGTCCTCCCCGCAGCAGCTGGATGCGGATCTGGCCAGATTGGGTGTGGCGCTGGCCGAACGCTTTGAATGGGAAGATGAACTGTTCGAGTTGTTGTTTGACGACGAGGACGCCGCGGCCTGAACCGCTTACCGTTTTTATCGCCAATGAAAAAGCCGTCAGTGACGGCTTTTTTTATTGCAGAAACCTGTTGCAGACCATCGCATTCAGCTTTGCTGAGTGGGCGGCGCAAAAATGATGTGCTTGTGCCGGTCCATTTCTTCCTGCAGGCCACCGAACAAGAACAGCATGAACATCTTGTAATCGGCCGCCAGTGACCAGCGCGGATACGTGAACGTGGCCGGGCGATTCTTCTCGATAACAAAATGGGCAATCCAGGCCGGGCCATAGCCAAGCAACGGCACCAGCCAGAGCCACGTCCAAAACCCGGTTGCCAGCAGAAACACCAGACTCAGCGTTGCGGCCGTGGTGCCGAGATAGTGCAAGGCACGACAACTCGGCAAGCGGTGCTCAGCCAGATAGTAAGGCCAGAACGCCTCAAAACTCGGCAAGCCTTTCGGGGTCATGGCAACCCTCTCGCGCGTGGAAAGAAACGGATAGCGCTGAAGAAACCGTGCTGGCTGCTTCAGCGAAGCTGTGGCTTGGTGGCCCTGATCAATGTCGCACGAATCGGTGTCGACCGAATCGATTTCGCTCAGCGGCACCACGTTCAGCGGGGTTGACTGGCAACCACCGCCAAACGTGACAACGCGTTGACCAGTGGCTTACTTGCCGGCGGCCTTGATGTCGATCAGTTCGACGTCGAACAGCAGCACGGCGTTCGGCGGAATCGTACCGCCGGCACCGGCTTCGCCGTAGGCGAGGTTCGACGGGATCACCAGTTGATACTTGGCGCCCTTGCTCATCAGCTGCAGCGCTTCGGTCCAGCCCGGGATCACCTGGCCGACGCCGAATTCGGCCGGCTGGCCGCGATCAACCGAGCTGTCGAACTTGGTGCCATCAACCAGCGTGCCGGTGTAGTGCACAACAACGGTGTCGGCCTTGCTCGGCTTGCTTTTGCCGTCGCCTTCGGCGACCACTTTGAACAGCAGACCGGATTCGGTCTTGGTCCAGCCGGCTTCACCGGCCTTGGCGGTCAGGTAGCTGTCGCTTTCGGTTTTCTTCTTTTCCTGATCGGCTTTTGCCAGCGCTTCCAGTTCGGCGCGGAACGCCGACTCAGCCGCGGCCAGATCATCCGGGGTCAAACCCGGCTTGTCGGCCAGACCGTCACGGAAACCGGCAGCCAGCGCGTCATCGCTGATGGTGGCGCCGAGTTTGCGGACATTGTCCAGGTTGGTGCGGATCTGGGTACCAACCTGCAGCCCGAAGCCATACATGGCGCGTTCGGCAGGCGTGGCGTAACCGCTGGCATCAGCCGCGGCGGAAGGGGTAGCGGCGATGCCGCCAGCCTTGATGGCGTAATAGCCGGCACCGGCAATTACGGCCGCCAGCGCAACGCCGGCAATCAACATACGATTCACGAAATACTCCTGGCTGAAACTGTCATCGACGACCCGCCCGCGCGAGCCCGGCGGCCATGCTAACCGGGCCGTCCCGCCGCCGCCAGTCCGGCAGTTCGCACAAATCGCCGACCGTGACCGAAAGCCGGGCCAATCAGCGCAGGCCGGCCCTGGTCAGTTCGTCATCGACGCCCAGTTCGGCGTCGCGGCTCAGCCGCCGCCGGAAACGATGGCTGACCAGCAATACCGTTACCAGCACCACTGGCAATGCCAAGCCGGTCAGCAGCTCGACCGGCAGGTGCCAGCCCGCCGCCGACACCGCTTTCAGGCAGTAGGCGATCAGGCTGGTGATGTAATAGGTCAGCACCGCCACCGAAAGGCCTTCAACGGTCTGCTGTAGACGCAGCTGCAGGGCTGCCCGGCGGTCCATCGAGCTCAGCAGCTGCTGGTTCTGCGCTTCCCGGTTGACGTCAACCCGGGTGCGCAGCAGCAACATGGTGCGGGCCAGCCGCGCCTGCAACCGCTCCTGCCGCTGGCTGACCGTTTCGCAGGTAGCCAGTGCCGGTTGCAACCGGCGCTGCAGAAATTCGCCAAATGGTTGTACGCCTTCCAGCCGCTGTTCCCGCAGCTCCTCGATACGCCGCGCAACCAGCGCGTGATAGGCGCGCGCCGCCGAAAACCGGTACTGGCTGGCGCCGGACAGCGCCTCCGACTCCGCCGCCAGTTGCGACAACTGATGCAGCGCTTCGCGATCATCACCGCTGCCGAGCAATTGCTCGGTCAATGGATTCAGTGCTGCCCGGATACGATCGATCTCGCGCGCCTGTTGTTTGGCAATCGGCAAGGCCAGCAGTGCCAGCATCCGGTAGGTTTCGATCTCGAACAGGCGCTGCACCATCCGGCCAGTCTGACCGGCCGACATCGAGCGATTCTGCAGCACCATCCGGCTGACGCCGCCCGGCACCCCGGCCACCGGATACAGCCGCAGATCGGTCAGCGCCACGGCCCGATCGCCGGCGAGCGCGGCGCCGACCCAATCCTCGTCCTGAAACCACTGCTGCCGACGCGCCTGTACTGGCGCGGCAATGCCGTCATCGGGCAACACCAGCAACTGCATCGCCACCAGCAATTCGCCCGGCAGTTCGGCCAACCAGCCGGCCGGCAGTTGTTGCCAGAGATCGTCATCGAAGCGCAGGCTCGCCACCGGCTGCAACAGCGTGTAGCGGACGAACTCGGTGTGCAGCGCCCAGCGCAAGGTGCGTTCGCCACTGATCGCCACGTGGTGATCGCAATCGGCCGGCGCCGGTCGACAGTGCCAGGCACTCAACAGCTCAGCCAACGCCTGTCGGTGCGCGCTGCTGTCGCCGTGATGCAACACGACAAAACTGATCAGGCGGGCCGGAGTCGATACCGGCAAGTTTGGCCGGGCGTGCACTTCATCATTGAGAACGCGGCGCTGCGCGTGCATGGCAACCATGGTGAAAGATCCCGATCCGGGTAGCCACATACCGCCGTGGCCGTTGCTCAACAAGAACCCGATCCTGACCTGCAAAGACGATGCCGTGAAGAAATTGGCTCAGAACAATTTGGCACTAGCGGCCGTTGCCCTTCGCCGTGCCAGTTTGGAACGCCGGCACAGGCAAGATGGTGCAAGCAGCGCGAGACTGGTGCAGCGCCGGCACACGCAAGATTGCTTTAGCTGTGTTGCATTTGCAGCGCCTGTTGCCCCAGCGCTGCAAGTAATTGTGCGGTCGCCGGAGGCAGACTGCGGTGCGCCAGTTCGAGATAGCTGGCCAGCGACTTCTCCATTGCCATTACCGGGTCCGATTTCGGTTGCACCTGCCTTGCCTGCTGGGCCAGCCGTTGCTGGATCAGTTTTTCGCCGACCAATTCCGCTGACTTCAGTGCCTCATAGTAAGCCGGCACCGCCATCAGCTTGGCTTCCTTGCGCAAGGCGCGCAGTGCCGCGACATGCTCGGACAAACCGCCGATGCTGGCTTGCAAGGCCTGCCATTCCAGTTTGCCAATGGCGCCACGACCACTGCTGCCATGCCAGATCGCATAGAGCAGGCAGTTGATATCGAGGTTCCAGGTGTCCTGAAGCGTCAGCAACGCCTGCTCGATGCCGTTCAAACAATAGAACGACAAGGAAAACTGCCAGAACGCCTCACTGGCCGTGGGCTCGTTTTTCATGTTTTCTCACTTGCCCGCACTGGGGAATTTCAACACTGGCCGGTTTCTGCCATCACCTAACAGCCTTTCACAGCACTGCGTTAACCACCGCGCTGCTCTAACCTCCGCGCGGGCCTAACCACCGCGCTGCTTTAACCACCACGCAAGCCTAACCACCGCGCAACAACAGAAACAGGCTCGCCAGCAGCAGCAGTACGCTGGCAACGGTGGCGATGGCACGACGCAGCGACAATTGCTGCACTTCCGACACCGCCATGGCGAGCAGCAGCAGAAACCACAAATTCAGACCGGAGCGCAACGCGGTGCCCATCATCACCAGATTGCTGTCGGGTGACTGCTGACGAAACCACATTTCAAGCAACAGAATCGGCAACGCGGCCGCCATCGGGATCAGTGCCAGACTGATCGCCCGGCGCATGGCATCGCCGCTCGCCTGCGCGTCGCCGCCAAACAAGCGGCCGATGCTGCCGAGCAGCCAGCCCATCAAACCCACATGCAGCAAACCCGACAACGGACCCAGTAACAGCGCCATCATCAACAAGCCCGCGCCACTCGGTGCTGGCATGCCCGGTGCCAACTCACCGGGATGCACCGCGAACGTTTCCAGCACCGCCGCGATACCGGCAAAAATCGCCGGCAACCACTGCTGCCACTGTGGCGGCAACGCCAATTGCTGGCGCAGCACCGCCCGCGGCTTCAGCCACATGTCGCGCCACGGCGACAACGGTGCGGTGTTTTCCTGGCCCGGCCGCGGCTCCGGCGGCGGGCTATTTTCCGGCTCCGGTGGCTTCGCCGAATCCGTTTTCAAGTCTGACATTGCGGACAATACCCTGTAGTTCGATTCGACAGCCGCGCTTCCTTGATCACGCTGCCACACGCATGACAGCGCTCGCCGGCACGGCCATACACATTCAATTCCTGCGCGAAGTAACCCGGTTCGCCGTCGCTGTTGAGAAAGTCGCGCAGCGTGGTGCCACCGCGCTCGATGGCGTACGCCAGAATTTCCTTTACCACACTGGCCAGCACCATATAGCGCTCGCGGCTGACCCGCCCGGCCTGCCGGAGCGGGTGTATACCGGCCCGAAACAGCGCCTCCTGCGCGTAAATGTTGCCGACGCCAACCACCACATGATTGTCCATCAGAAAACTCTTGATCGGCGCCTTGCGTCCGCGCGACAACTGAAACAGATACTCACCATCAAACTGATCACCGAGTGGCTCCGGGCCAAGCTCGGTCAGCAACGGATGCTGATCGGGCGTTTTGGTAAACAGAAAACAACCAAACCGGCGTGGATCGTGGTAACGCAATTCATTGCCGCTGGCCAATTGCAGCAGCAGATGATCATGATTGCGATAATCCTGCTCGCTGTTGGCGTAATCGGTGACCACCCGCCACGAGCCGGACATGCCGAGGTGACTGATCACGGTGCCGTGCTCGAACCGGAACAATAAATACTTGGCCCTCCGCTCCAGCGCCAGCACCAGCCGGTTTTTTAGCTGCCGTGGCAGCGTCGCTTCCACCGGCCAGCGCAGACGGGCGTCGCGCACCAGCAGCCGATCAATGGACTGACCGACCACATACGGCGCCAGCCCGCGACGGGTGGTTTCGACTTCCGGTAGTTCGGGCATCACACGCTCTCAGCGGTCACCCCGGCCTTTACCGGGGCGCGTTCTGTCTGTGGTCATCACGGTGCTCACTGCCTTCGCCAGCGCCACTGATAACCGCCAACCAGCAACAACAACAACAGTGGCAGCAACACGGGTATGCCCCACTGATACAACCACATCAACCAGATTGGCGGCAGCAGATCGGCATCAGCCGGGCGATCATCGGCGGTTGCCAGCGCCTCATCGCCAACCGACAACCACTGCAGCACGGCAATGGCAAGCGCGCTGTTGCCGTAATTGGCCAGTGCGCTGTCGGCGAGGAAGTGACCATCACCGAGCACAACAATGCGCTGCTGGTGATCACCGAGCGCCCGGCTCAGCGCGACGCCAAGAGTGAACGGGCCTCGCGGTGCATCGAGCGGCACGCTCTGGGCATTAGCATCGTCAACGCGGACGCTGTCGGCACTCGACTGCAACAACGCACTGACCACAAAACCATTGTGATCGCTGGCGCGCAGTGCCGCCGCCCATGGCAGCGCGGTCAGACTGTCGATGCCGCGCAGCGCCGGATGCGCCGGATACTGTTCGACGAGCGCAATGGCCGGATGCGGCGTGCCGCGACGAGAGCCGGCCAGATCCAGCACCGTGCCCGGTTCGCGCTGCACACCAAGATAGTCAGCCAGCATTTGATAGTCGGCAGGCTCGTCCGGTTCACGCAACCACAGCAGTGCACCACCACCATCAAGATAGCGCTGCATGGCCTGCCATTCTTCCGGCAGCAACGCACTGGTTGGCGACGCCAGTACCAGCGCCGCGGTATTGGCTGGCACACTGCTGCCGGCACCGAGCCGCAATGGCAGCGCGCGAATGCCCAGTTCATCAAGACGCTGGCGCAGCGCGCCGAGATCGCGCGCACTGTGATTATTCTGGTCGCTGAACAACCGCCGCTCGCCATGGCCTTCCAGAAACACCAGAAAGCGTTGCTGCCGGCGCTGCAATTGGCCGAGCGAGCGAGCGCTGAATTGCGCAAGTTCGGCCAGCGGCAATTTCAGCCAGATCGACTGACCGGCCATGCTGATCAGCAAGCCTTCGCGGCCGGGCAAACTGTCGCGCTCGCTGATCGGCAATTCATCCGGATGAAAGCCGTCGAGTTGCAGTTTCGGTTGGTTGGCGGCGAGCACCGCCAACTGCGCCAGATAGTCACGCCGCCGATCCGGATCTGCACTGACCACCAGCAAGCGCGCCGGCTCAGTCAGCGCTGCCACAATCGCCTGATCCGTCGCGCTCAGCGACTGGCTGGTCGCCGGTTGCCAGCGCCACGGCAATTGGCTGCTGATCAGCGCTGCCAGCACGCAGGCGAGCAGCAACGGCAGCGAGCCAGCGCGAGTGGGCTGACGGCGGAAGCGTTTGAACGCCAGCAGCAAGCTCAGCAACAACAGTGGCAGCGCCAGCAAACCGGCAAGCGGCAAGGCGCCTTCGCGGAACACCCGGAACAATCCGAGTGGCGTCTGCACGGTGCTCTGCAATTCCAGACCGGCCACCGCAACCATTGCCAGGTAACCCAGCGCCAACGCCGCCGACAGTGCTCGTACCCGCACGCCGAGCCAGAGACAGCCCCACAGCAGCGCCGGCGCCAGCAAGATCAGCGCGATGGCGCTGCTCAGCAGCGGCCACAGCGACACGGCGCTGCCGAAACGAAGCAGGGCAACGACGGCCAGCAGCGTCAAGACCGGCAACAGGAGCAACAAGGTGCCGGCCAGCAGCGCTGGCAGCAGCCACTGGCGGTCGGGAGCGGCAGCGAGCCGACGCCACGGGGTCAGCAAGGCCGCACGCTGGGCGGCGGCGACCAGCGGTGCGGTCAGCAGCAGGGCAGCAACGAAAGCGCCCAGTACCGGCACCATCAAATCGTCGCCAACCGAACGATTGCCAATGCCGCCCGCCTGCAACTCGAGATAGCGCTGCAGCTGGCCGCGTTGCAGCCAGCCAATCAGCAGAACCTGCAGCAGCAGCGCCACCAGCACCAGCGGTTGGCGCAGCAATCGCCGCAGTTCGCGGCCAATCGCCGCACGATAGGAGAAATTCATTGGGGTTTCTGTGTTCATGCCGGCACCCGCCACGGTGATGGCAGAGCGGCCAGCGGGCCATCATGACGCAGGCCGATCTGGCCGCTATCCAGCGCCGCCAGCAGCAGGCCGCGGCTGGCAACCGTCGGCAAGGCGGTCAATTGATGGCTGACCAATAGCACCGCCGTGTCCCGGTCGCGCTCCAGCCAGCCATTCAACAACGCCTGATGTTCCGGGTCGAGGCCGTTACCCGGTTCGTCGAGCAGCAGCAGTGAGGGCTTACCAATCGTGGCCAATGCCAGACCCAGCCGCTGCCGGAAGCCGAGCGACAGCGCGCCGACCGGTCGGGCGCGGGCGCCGTCGAGATGCCAGTCGGCCAATGCGGCTTCGACCGCTTCGCCACGCAGGCCATGCAATGCCGCGGCATCGGCCAGACTTTCCTGCACGGTCAGGTCGATACTGAGCTCAAGCCCGTCGCCCGCCAGCGCCAGCTTGGCCGGCCGGGTCACCCAGCCCGACTCGGACGGCAGCAAGCCGGCCAGCGCCAACAGCAAGCTGGACTTGCCGCCACCGTTCGGCCCCAACAACACCACCTTTTCACCGGGCTGCAGCACGAAACTGACGGGACCGAGCCGCAGCGCACCACGGCGCAGGACCAGATCAGCCACCTCCAGCACCCCGGGCGGTTCGCTGCGGATGGTGCCAACGGCAGGTAAAACCTTGTCTGTCATGGAGTTAGGCGACGAATGAGACGCTAGTCGGCGCACTATACCGAACTTGCTGCTGAACTTAGCGGAGACAATTCCGGTATGCCGGCGCGGCATCAACAACACACCGCAGCGTACGTACCGGATCACGCTCGCTTGATCGCCGCCGGTACCGTTCTCGTCGCCGTCCGGTTGATTTGCCGTTGTTCACCCCCCATATAGGCCGTATCCTGCCGCTGATGCGGCCGTTCCGGGCCGTTTGCGGAGTTGTACATGTTTGGTTTGCTTGATTTGAATTTCTGGGGCTACGTGGTTGCCACGTTGATCCTGACCCAGATCACTATTGCCGCTGTCACCCTTTACCTGCACCGCTGCCAGGCGCACAAGGCAGTCGAACTGCATCCGGTCATCAGCCACTTTTTCCGACTGTGGCTCTGGCTGACCACCGGCCAGAACACCAAGGCCTGGGCCGCCATTCACCGCAAGCACCACGCCCGCTGCGAAACCGAAGACGATCCGCACAGCCCGCAGATCCTTGGCCTCGGCAAAGTGATGCGTGAAGGCGCCGAGCTCTATCAGAAAGAAGCAGTCAACGAAGAAACGCTACGCAAGTACGGTCACGGCACGCCGGATGACTGGATCGAGAAGAACCTCTATTCGCGTTACACATACCTCGGCATCGCCATCATGTTTGCGGTCGACCTGCTGTTGTTCGGCATGCCGGGCATCACCATCTGGGCGATCCAGATGATCTGGATCCCGTTCTGGGCTGCCGGGGTCATCAATGGCGTTGGCCACTACTACGGCTACCGTAACTTCGAATGCCCGGATGCCGCCACCAACATCGTGCCGTGGGGCCTGCTGGTCGGTGGCGAAGAGCTGCACAACAATCACCACACCTTCGGCACCAGCGCCAAGTTTTCGGTGAAGTGGTATGAAGTCGATATCGGCTGGGGTTACCTGAAACTGCTGAGCTGGTTCAAGCTCGCCAAAATCAACCGCGTTGCGCCGAAACTGGTGCGCGAAGAAAGCCGCCAGCACATCGACATGGCAACACTTACCGCCATCGTCAACAACCGTTATCAGATTCTGGCGCAATATTCACGCGATGTGGTCAAGCCGATCTGGAAAGCCGAGCGCGCCAAAGCCGAAGCCGCCATGGCCGATTTGCTCAAGCGTGCCCGCCGCGGCCTGTTCCGCGACGAACGCCTGCTGAAGGGCGTCGACAAGGAGCGGCTGCAAAAGGCGCTGGCCGAAAACGAAATGCTGCGCAAAGTGCAGGAATTCCGCGAACGCCTGCAACAACTCTGGCAGAACGCCGCGCTGTCCCGCGACGAACTGGTCGCCGCGCTGCGCAAATGGTGTGAAGAAGCGGAAGCCACCGGCATTCGGGTGCTGGAAGATTTTGCCCGCTCGTTGCGCACGGCAGTGCCGCAAGCGGCGTAAGCGATGTGCGGCGTTCCGCGCAGCAAATAAAAAGGGCCGGCATGAAGCCGGCCTTTTTATTTGGTTGAGACACTAGACCCAAAATTCACTTGCCACGCATCAGGACTTCACAGGGCCGGGTTGGTCTCGGCTCCTGTTTGTCGGGGCTGATCAGCGCACGCTTTGTTCCGCATCCGCCAATACCAAAGCGCCAGCATTGCAGCGATGAAATAGCCGATGCAGACGACACTGCCCTCCGGGCCTTCACCGCCGCCGGTCAACCAATCGGCACCGGTCGGTTTCAGGTTAAGCAACAATGCCGGGATGCCGACATCGATGCCGGTTACCGGCAAACCAAAACCCACCGCGAGCATCCAGTTCCAGCCTGCATGCCAGCCCATGACGCCAAGCAGATTGCGGGTGCGCAACACCCAGATGCAGCAGAACAGTGCAAACAGAAAGCTGCTGAGCGTAATCAGCCAATGCTGATCACGGCTGAGATGGGCCAAGGTGAACAACGCCGAACTGAGCAACACCGCCAATGGCACATTGAATTTTTTGGCCACCACCGACAACAACCAACCGCGAAACAAAATCTCTTCGGTACCGGCTTGCAGGGCAAAAGACGGCAGCAACAACGCGATAATCCACAAGGCGTCTGCGGAGCCCCAGGCATTTGCCGGCGCCGACATCGTGACGAGGCCACCCGCCAACCACATCGCGCCGATGATGGCCAGAATGCTGATGACGCCGATCACCAGGCCGGTCAGGAACGTACGGAGCGGCCGGGCGCCGGTCAAACCAATGCTGGCCAGACTGCGCCGTTCAACCAACCGGACCCACAACAATACGATCAGCAGCAGCGGAATAAACCAGACCGTCAAAAACGCCAGCATGCCAGCCATGTCGACCGGCGCGCCTTTGTCATCAAGCCGCACCAGGCGTTCCAGCATTGGCGTCCCGACCAGCTCACTGGCAATCAGGAACAACAAACCGAGTACCGGCGCAAACGCACCCCAAGGCAGCCAGCCTCTTGCAGCTTCAGTGGAATAGAGGTCGCATGATTTCATTGATCGGACATCCTGTCGGTGGCACTGAAAAACATGAGACGGCACCACCCGGCAAACGGTTTTGCTGGCGCGGCTGTTTCGCTGACGGCAGGAGAGTCCGATGTGGGCAGTCCCCGGAATGGGTATTGGCGCGCAGCACCGAAACCCATCCCGCGGATATTTACTTCACCTTCAATTGCTCG
Organism: Permianibacter sp.; assembly: GCA_041914645.1. Taxonomy (GTDB): domain Bacteria; phylum Pseudomonadota; class Gammaproteobacteria; order Enterobacterales; family Permianibacteraceae; genus Permianibacter. The sequence continues at coordinate 92,105 of JAYSCY010000003.1, read as the reverse complement.
ACCTTGCTCATATCCATGTAGTGAGTAAATCCTTCAAAACCGGCTGAAACAGCCTGATGCGCCATCAACTCTTGCATCGCGACCTGTCCCAACACCTGAAAGCTCAGCTGCATGGCCATATCGCCTTCGTACTTGAGCGCCGCGGTGGTTTGCTCACGACAGTCAACCGTCAGCAAGCGCTCTACCAATTGGCCAGCGGCCTTGTCCATTCCTGTCCGCTGCTCTGGCGTAATCGTGGCGATGGATGCCACCTCCGGGTGCAGTGCTGCGTTGGCAAAAATCCAGCGAACCAAACTGGTCTTGTCGGCGGCCGACGTCTTGGCAACCAGACAGCGCGCCATGTCATCGGAATACAGACCCGCATTGGCGGTATTGCCCGCAACGGCAGTGAGCAAAAACAGACCAAGGGAAACTACTTTCCTCTTTTTTTCCTTTTCAGAGCACATCATGGGTTTGCTGGCCTGGCGGGCTCACGCCGCGCTTGCCAGACAAAGTACAAATAGCCAGCCAACAACACCGGCGCCAACAGAAAAGACAGGACCGACAGGACCAGAACAATCGTATAGGCCGTATCATTCGGGCTGCGCTGGTTTTCGCTGATGCCGCTCATGATGTTGAACACGACATGTTCGAGATTGAGCATGGTCAGGGCGATGACAATGATGCAAAGCGGCAACAGGCTGCCAACCAGAACGGCACCCCGCGAGAGTCCGGCCACTTGTCGGAGAAACCAGACAAGCAGCGCAACGCGCCATACCGCCACGATAGCCAGAAACCAGGCGTTGGCCGCGCGCGCCAGATCGGCAGAGACAAACCGTTCAACCGGAATCGCGTAAAGAATGGCGGGAGGTGAGGTGAGCGTGATGAACAGCAGCACATTTCGGTACTGCCAATTGTTTGGTCGTAGCGGTGCCAGCAACAGCCAGATAATGGCGGCCAGTACCAACACGTAGATTAAAGATCCGAGGCCGAGCAGCTGCCAGAGTTCAGCGCGCGGATTGTCCCAGTAACGGCCTATACCCGCGAGCCAGGTAAAAAGCAGGCCGAACAATAGAAAAGCGCGCCACTGTTCCGTGATCGCGCGGCCGGGATTGCGAAAAGTCAGCAGCCGCCATTCAGCCTGCGCCAATACTTTCAACATCGTGAACGGCAGCTCCCGGCAGCATCAAATTTCGGATATGGATCCGGTTCTATTTTTTCGCTTTCTGCCGCGCCACTTCTTCGTTATAGGCGCGCTTGAAATCATCCCAGATGCCGGTGCTACCGGCTTTCTTCATATCGGCCGACAATTCTGCATGGCGTTTGCAGTAGTGATCCCAGAGCGCGGCCTTGCGCAGTGCCGGCAGAAAGCCGCCGCTGACTTCCCTTTCCATGGTTTCCGGTGCCAGCCGGCTCAGCGCGCCGTCGACCGCACCGTGCAGGCCGGTGAGCATGGCGTCTTCGTGTTGGCGGACATCGGTCATGGCATCGCGAACGGCGGCAACCGGATCGACAATACCGGCCGCAATCGCTTCTGACGAGAACAGCAGGCTCAGCATCTCCTGCCGGGTGGCGCCGTGCTTTATCGGGTTGCGATCCGAGGCAACCACGATGGTGCGGTTGGCTGGCACCAGTTCACTTTTTGATTCGGCACGCTGCAGCATCAGCCGGCGCAGGCCCTCGAGCGCTTCGGCCAGCATTTCGCCATACAGGTTCAACTTGGCCTGGGCGTCCTGATCACTGCTGGCCCGGAGCGGAAAGCCAAGCCCCTGCGACAGCGCTTGCAGCGCACGCTGGGCATCGAACGGGCCTGATGGCATGGCAGCTTCTGCGACCGCGGCCCTGACCGGTTCGACTGCCGCTTGCTGAACTTTCAGCCGCAGGGTAAACGGGCCAATGACGAGTTCATCACCATCGTGCAGCGCGACGCTGTTGCCAAAGGCATGAGTCTCGCCGTTGATTTGCACCGGATTCACCTGCGACAGCACTTCCAGCATGAATTCGCTGCCGCGCAGCCGGATGCCGGCGTGTTGACGTGACACCGTGCGGTCGCTGTCATCCAGCACCAGCTGGCATTCCGGCGAACGGCCGATGATGCCGCCGCTGCGATCAAAGCGGGCCAAGGCGGCGCCGCTGGCGGTGCCGGCCGCAAACGGTCCCTGCACGGCTTCGAATACCAGTTCCATAATGCGTTGCCTCGGTCGGGCCAGCGCTGGCTGGCAAGGTTGGGGGGCCGGGAACACGGACAGCAGACGTCCGGTCCGTGACGGTGCGCTGATTCTGTCGTGCTGCCGTTGCGGGTTCAAGCGCTCACCGCTATGGTTGCGGAAGGCCGCACAAGAGGAGTTGGGCGTGGCAGCACAGGTTCTGAGCATAGCGGACGCATACTGATGGCGGATACGCGCATGCATGCGCTGAGTGACGTCGGCCGGGTACGCAGCGGCAATGAGGACGCGGTGTTTGCCGATCCGGCTGGCCGGTTTGCCGTGCTGGCAGACGGCATGGGCGGCGCCAATGCCGGCGAGATCGCCAGTGCCATCGCGGTGGATACCGTGCGCGCCCGGCTGCATGCCACGCTTGCCCATCAAACACTGCCGGTGCTGGAGGATCTGCAGGAGCAGCTGCTGATCGGCATTGAGGAAGCACAGCGACAGATCCGCCAGCGTGCCCAGCGCGATCCGCACTGCGCCGGCATGGGTACCACCGTGGTGGCGGTGTTGCTGCACGCCGATTCGCTGATCGTCGCCCATGTCGGCGACTCCCGGCTATACCGCCTGCGAAATGGCGAGTTCACGGCACTGACCCGCGATCATTCGCTGGTGCAACTGCATGTTGATCAAGGCCTGCTGACGGCTGACGAAGCGCGCCAGTCGCCGCAGAAAAACATCCTGCTGCAGGTGCTGGGCTCGGAACAAATGCCGGCGGTCAGCACCGCCATTCATCCGCTGGTCGATGGTGACCGTTACCTGCTCTGCTCCGACGGCCTCAACGATCTGCTGAGCGACAATGAAATCGCCACCCTGGTTGCTACCGATTGGCTCGATCAGGCCGCCCGTGCCCAAGCGTTGGTGGATGCCGCCAACCAGCTCGGTGGCCGCGACAACGTCTCGGTGATTCTGCTCGATGTCGGCGCGGCCGACCCGAGCCGCGGCTGGCGCGACAAACTGCGGCAGTGGTGGCGCTGAACCGCGCTGCGGGGATTCATCAGCCAATCTGAACAAGCTCGTCAAGGATCGTGGCTGGTGTGGTCGACACCGACCGCCGATGATCGGTGCACCTGTTGCTTTGCGGAAATCACCATGACTCGCCAGCCCGTCTTGTTTGTCTCGCACGGTGCACCGACGCTGCCACTGCAGCCAGGCGCCACCGGTGCGCTCTGGCACGAGCTTGGACAAACCCTGATCGCAAGCATGCCACCGCGCGCGATTCTGGTGATCTCGGCGCACTGGGACACCGCGACGCCGACCGTCAGTGCCGCCGCGCAGCCCGAGACCATTCACGATTTCTACGGCTTTTCTGCACCGCTCTACCAGCTGCAGTATCCGGCACCCGGAGCACCGGCATTGGCCGCGCAGATCGCGACGCGACTGCGCGGCAACGGCATTGCGACTGAGCTCGCCGCGAATCGCGGACTGGATCACGGTGCCTGGGTACCGCTGCGCTTTTTGCGGCCACAGGCTGATCTGCCCGTGCTGCAATTGTCACTGCAGAGTCAGCGCGAGCCGCGCTGGCATTATCAGCTTGGCCAGGCTCTGCAGCACCTGCGCGATGAGGGCGTGCTGATTCTGGCCAGTGGCTCATCGAGCCATAATCTGCGCGAGGTAATGCGCGGTCAGCATCAGGTAGCGCCGGAATGGTTACAGACATTTCGGCAGTGGCTGTTCGACCGGCTGGCCGCCGGGGACATCGAGGCGTTGCTGAATTATCGCCAGCAGGCGCCCTTCGCCGCGCAGAATCACCCGACCGACGAACATCTGCTGCCGTTCTTCGTCGCTCTGGGTGCGGCTGGCAGCGATTCGATGACACACTACGATCCGGAAATCTGCTTCGGCACACTGTCGATGGACAGCGTGGTCTGGCAGGCTCGCCACTGAGTCAACTGCAACAGGAGTTCTTCGATGCCACGTTTGCTGCCGGTTTTCTTGCCAAGCATTGCCCTGCTCAGTCTGATCGCGCTACCGGCACAAGCCGATACCTTGATTGTGCTGAACAAGGCCGAAGCATCGGCCTCGCTGCTCAATCCAATTACCGGCAAGGAACTGGCACGACTGAAAACCGGTGTCGGTCCGCATGAAGTGGCAGTGTCACCGGATGGCCGGCATGCGCTCGTTGGCAATTACGGCAGCAAGGAACCGGGCCACAGCCTGACCTTGATCGATATCAGTGCCGCGAAAGTTCTGCGCACCATTTCGCTGCTGCCGTTTCAACGCCCGCATGGCATTCAGTGGCTGCCGGATGATCGGGTGCTGGTGACTTCGGAAACGCACAAGGCGCTGCTGCAGGTCAACGTCCGGACCGGCGCCGTCACGCCGATCACGACCGGTCAGCAGACCTCGCATATGGTCGCCACCACGCCCGATGGCAGTCGCGCCTTTGTCGCCAATATTGGCTCCGGCAATGTCAGTGTGATTGATCTGGCTTTGCGACGGGTGCTGGCCACCGTTGCTACCGGCAAAGGTGCCGAAGGTATTGCCGTGACACCAGATGGCCGCGAGGTGTGGGTAACCAATCGCGACAGCGACACGATCAGCATTCTTGATGCAAGACAGCCGAAAGTGCTGGCCAGCGTTGCGTCCGGAAAATTTCCGATTCGGGTGCAGATCAGTCCCGATGGCCGGCACGCACTGGTCAGCAATGCCAAATCAGCCGAGCTGGCGGTGTTTGATGTTGCCACCCGCAAGGAGCTGCGCCGCATTCGCTTTGCCGATGCCGCCGCCACCGACCGCAACGGCCGCATGTTCGACGCCAGTTTTGCCAGCGGCAGCGTGCCCATCGGCATTCTGATTGCACCGGAGGGACCGCTGGCCTATGTCGCCCATGCCAACGCCGATGGCGTTTCGGTGGTCGATTATGTCCAGGGCAAGGTGGTGAACCGGTTCAAGACCGGCAAGGAGCCGGATGGGCTTGGCTGGTCGATGCTGACGGTGTCTGCGCCAACGCCGTGAACCGGTGCCGACCATGGCGCAATCCACAGCGAACCCAACCGTCGGGCTGAGTCAGGCCGACGCCGCCGAGCGACTGGCGCGTGATGGCGCCAATGAGCTGCCGTCGGCGCGGCCTCGCTCGATACTGCGCATCACCCGCGATGTGATGCGCGAACCCATGCTGCTGATGTTGCTCGGTTGCAGTATCGTCTATCTGTTGCTCGGCGAGCCTCAGGATGCGGCGGTGCTCTCGATTGCAATGCTGGTGGTCATCGCCATCACGTTGTATCAGGAGCAAAAGACCGAACACGCGCTGACTGCACTGCGTGATCTGTCGAGCCCACGCGCGCTGGTAATTCGCGATGGTCAGCGGATTCGCATCGCCGGCCGCGACGTCGTGCCGGGCGACTGGGTTGTGCTCAGCGAAGGCGATCGGGTCCCGGCTGACGGTGTCTTGCGCGACGCCAACCAATTGCAAATTGACGAGTCGTTGTTGACCGGGGAATCGGTGCCGGTCAGCAAGCATCACGATGCCAGCGTCCGCACGCTGGCACGACCCGGCGGCGACGACACGCCTTATGTCTGGTCCGGCACGCTGGTCACCCGTGGCAGCGGAGTGGCGGAAATTCTGGCGACCGGCCGCCGCACCGAGCTCGGCCAGATTGGCAAGGCACTGCAAGATCTTTCACACGGCGACAGTGCGCTCCAGCGCGAAACGTCGACACTGGTTCGACGCATTGCGCTCATTGCGGTGCTCGTCTCCACCCTGGTGCTGATGCTGTATGGCGTGGTCCATGAAAACTGGCTGCATGCCACATTGGCATCGATATCGGTGGCAATGACCTTGCTGCCCGCCGAGTTCCCGATGGTGCTGACGGTATTCATGGCGCTTGGTGCGTGGCGGATGTCACGCCAGCATGTGTTGACCCGCAAATTCGCTGCCATCGAAGCGTTGGGCGCGGCAACGGTACTTTGTGTCGACAAGACGGGCACCTTGACCGAAAACCGGATGACGGTGGTGCAGTTGTGCAGTGCCGATGGCGTCAGTGTCACAGTCAGTCAGGAATTTCTGCCCGAGGCCGTTCACCCGCTGGTCGAATATGCGCTGTTGGCCACCCGCCAGGATCCGTTTGATCCGATGGAGCGGGCGATTCGCAAGCTTGGTCTGGCCGATCATATCGACGCTGCGCACCTGCACAACGACTGGACCATGGTGCGCGAATATCCGCTCTCTCGCGAGCTGCTGGCGATGAGTCAGGTCTGGCAATCGAACCGACGCGATCAACGCGTCATTGCCGCCAAAGGTGCACCGGAAGCCATAGCCGAGCTTTGCCATCTGGATACCGAAGTCAAGGCGCAACTGCTGAAGCAGGTTCAGCTGTTTGCCGAGCAAGGTCTGCGAGTGCTGGCCGTTGCCCGGGCAACGCTTGCCCACGGTGCAATTTCTTTTTCCGAACGGCACGCGACACTGCCCGACACCCAACACGATTACGCCTTTGAGTACCTTGGCCTGCTGGCATTGATTGACCCGGTTCGCACGGAAGTGCCCGCAGCGGTGCAGGCCTGCCAGCAAGCCGGAATTCGGGTACTGATGATCACCGGCGACTATCCCGGTACTGCCATCAGCATCGCCAGACAGGCCGGATTGCCAACGCCAGGGGCGGTGCTGCTTGGCAGCGAGACGGAGCAACTCACCGACACTGAACTGGCACAGCGACTGCGCACCATCAGTGTCATTGCCCGGGCGATCCCGGAGCACAAGCTGCGCATTGTGACGGCCCTGCAGCGCGCCGGTGACGTGGTAGCGATGACCGGTGATGGCGTCAACGATGCGCCGGCGTTACGGGCAGCGGATATCGGCGTTGCGATGGGCGGCCGTGGCACCGACGTCGCGCGTGAAGCGGCCGCCATCGTATTGACCGACGACAACTTTCGCTCGATTGTCGATGCCGTTCGATCAGGCCGGCGTATTTTCCAGAACCTGCGGCGGGCCATGAGTTACATCGTCGCGGTACATGTGCCAATTGCCGGGCTGTGCTTTCTGCCACTGCTGCTGGGCTGGCCGATGTTGTTGCTGCCGGCCCATATTGCGTTTCTTGAACTCGTTATCGACCCTGCGTGCTCCATTGTGTTCGAAGCAGAGCCCGGTGACGCTCAGCTTATGCGTGAACCACCACGGTCCCGCGACACCGAGATTCTGACGCGACAAGCCCTGCTCCGAGCTGTGCTGATTGGCGCGATCTTGCTGATGATTGTGATGGCGGTAGTGGTTGCGGCCGGCCAGTATGGATTGCCGGAAGCCGAACAACGCGCGCTCGGTTTTGCCTTGCTGGTGTTGGGCAATCTGGCGCTGATTCTGGGCAACCGCGGCACGGGCAGAAGCGTGTTGAGTTCACGCCCAACGCAGGATCCGGCGTTGTGGTTGATTGTCGGCGGTACCCTGCTGGCGCTGGTGGCGGTGATGACGGTGCCGGTATTGCAGCAAGTGTTCCGGTTTGCATTGCCGCCGCTGCCCTGGCTGACGGCGGTTGGCCTGATTGCTCTGGGCCTGTTGCTCGTCTTTTTGCGGGCCATCGGCCCAAAGCGGAAGAACCCGGCCAATCACGCGCTGCCATGACCTGACCGGCCATACCTCGGCGCACTCAGCCGCCGGCATCCCGCAATTCCCAGCGCGCATAGGCCTGCGGCAGTTCGGCACCGAGCGCGTCTTTACTGAAACGCGAACGACTGTGGCGTTCCCTGCTCGATGGCGTGCGGGTTTTGATTCTGGTGACGGGGTGATTGCATTGGCCGCCTTGCATGGTTTGCCGGAACCGGAGCCGCGTGCGTTTGGATTCGGCCGGTTGACTCGGGGCAAAATGCCGATCCGGTGCCAATCCGATGCCGGCATCCAGGCGGGATTTGTTCGTTGCCTGCGGCACATTTTGCGTTATGCTCCCGCCCCAACAACTATAGAGCGAAAGGAAGCGCCTCATTGTCCCCTTCACCCCGGCGTAACGGCGCTGGCGGCCGGCTTGTCATTGTCGGCAGCGGCGTCAAAAGCATTGCCCAGTGCACCATCGAAGCCCGCCGCGAAATCGAATCGGCTGACGTCGTCTTCACCCTGGTTCCCGACCCGGTGGCAATGCACTGGCTGCATCAATTGAACAGCAACATCCGTCCGCTTGATGACTGGTATCAGCGTTGCGATCACCGCTGGAACACGTATCAGGCGATGGTGGAAACCTTGTTGGCGGCCGTGCGGCAACAGCAGCGCGTGGTCGCCGTGTTCTATGGTCATCCCGGCGTGTTTGTCGACCCCAGCCATGAAGCGATCCGGCGGGCCCGCGCCGAAGGCTACGAAGCCCATATGCAAGCCGGCATTTCCGCCGAAGATTGCCTGTTTGCCGATCTCGGAGTTGATCCCGCCGAAGTGGGTTGCCAGTCCTATGAGGCGACCCAATTCCTGGTCTGGCCGCGGCAGTTCGACGCGCGCAGTGCCTTGGTGCTGTGGCAGATAGGCGTGCTCGGGGATCTGACCCTGACCCGTACCACGCCCCTGCCAGGCGCGCTGCGTTTGTTGACCCGCAAGTTGTTGGCGCACTATCCGGCCGATCATGCGATTGCGCTGTATGAAAGCGCGACGCTGGATACCGCCCGTTCTCATATCGAGTGGTTGCCGCTGCAGCGGTTACCGTATGCCAAGCCGTCTCATGTGGCTACGCTGTTTGTGCCGCCCCATGGTGAGCTGGTTGCCGATGAAGACACGGTGGCGGCGCTCAGGCTGCCGGACAACAATCTGTATTTTTCGCGTCGCTCCCGAGCGCGCAAATAGCGACAGCGGCGGCGCCGCAAAAACAACAGGAGAACAACATGGCCAAGAAGTTGGAAGATTTTCTGATTGCCCTGAGTCAGGACGGCAATTTGCGCCGCGCCTATGATGCGGATCCGGCCGCCACTGCAATGGCATTTGGCATCAGCAAACGCCACCTTCAGGTGCTGCAGCAGGGTGACAGCAAGCAGATCAAAGCCGCGATGACCGTGAAGTCGCCCAAAAAGCCGGCAAAGACGGTCAAGTCACCGAAAAAGCCGGCGAAAACTGTCAAGACGCCGAAAAAACCCGCGGCAACCGTGAAAGCGCCGAAGAAACCGGCGGAAACCATCAAGGCACCGAAGAAACCAGCGGCGACCGTGAAGGCACCGAAGAAGCCGGCGGAAACCGTCAAGGCACCGAAGAAACCCGCGGCGACCGTGAAAGCACCGAAGAAGCCGGCGGAAACCGTCAAAGCGCCGAAGAAGCTGGCGGAAACCGTCAAGGCACCGAAGAAGCCCGCGGCAACCGTGAAAGCACCGAAGAAGCCGGCGGCAACCGTCAAGGCACCGAAGAAGCCGTGATTGCATTGACCGCAAATCGCCCGGCAGGTACACCATGCAAGGTGTGCCTGCTGGGCTTTTTGTTGGTGTTATTCAGCCATTCCCCACGCGCCGAGCAAGCGCCGGTCTGGCAGGCGGAACTGGACACCATTTCCGCCGCCCTGCTGGCTGATCCCAAGCAGGCTATCGTGCGCGGGCAGGCTTTCCTCACCCGCCATGACAAGACGGCGCCTTACCAAGTCCGCAAGCGTGTCGACATTCAGGTGGCTTATGCCCGCGCCTTGATCGGTGACGTTGCCCAGGCGTATCGAAGCTTGGAAGCGCTACGTCTGGAAGTACCGGACGACATGCCGGAACTGCAGGCTCATGTCCGCCACACCATCGGCAATATCTATTATTTTCTCGGCGATTACAGCGAAGCCAGCGCCGCCTATTTCGAAGCCCTGCGCTTGCGCGAAAGCAGCGGCGATGCCATCGCCATCGGCGATACCCTGAACAACATCGGCAATGTTCTCCGGGTCAGCAATCGGGCCGCCGATTCGCTTGCCTACTTCCAACGCGTGCAAGCCATCGGACGCGAACACCGGGATGCCCTGCACAGTGGCGATGGCGCACTGGGCGCGGCACACAGCCATATCCAGCTGCAACAACTTGACGAAGCCGATCGCATGCTGGCTATCGCCAAAACGAGTTTTGCTGATCAGAACCCGCACTACTGGGGCGCCATTTCGGCGCTGGCCACGACCAGCGAATTAGCCATACTGCAGCGACGGCAAGACCGGCAACTTGATCAATTCGAACTGGCCATGCAACGCGCCGATGCCGCCGGCCTGCCACGCCTGCAGTTGGAAATCCTGCAGCGACAGATCGAGGCCTTGTTGGCTGTTGATGATCCGGCCAACAGCTTGCCGCTTATAGGTCAGGCGCTGACCATCGCCCGGCAACTCGCCAGCGATCGCAACGTTACGGATCTGGTCCTGTTGAAAGCGCGGGCATTGGCTGCCAACAAGCGTTACCAGGATGCGGCGCTGGCCTATCAGGACTGGCATAAACTCGCCCGTGCTTATGATGACAGCCGGGCGGCGCTGTATACCCAACTGCTGCAGATCCGCTACCAGTCAGCACAGAAAGAGCAGGCCATCGCCGATTTGACCAAACAGACCGAATTGCAGGCCCTGCGCCTGCGTCAGGAAACCTGGCGCCGCAACGCTTTGCTGTTCGGCTTGGTGCTGACGATCATGCTGGCAGGTACCCTTACGCTGTACTGGAGTCGGCGGCGCGAATTGAAACGACAGCAGGCGTTAACGCAACGTCTGCTTGAACTGGACCGGGTCAAGGATCAGGTACTGGCCAATACCTCGCATGAACTGCGAACGCCGCTGAACGGCATTGTTGGCCTGTCCGAGTTGATGCTCAGCGAGGATCTCAACCCGGAACACCAGCGCATGCTGGAACTGATTGCCAATTCCGGGCGACGGCTGAATTTGCTGGTCAATGATCTGCTCGACTATGCCTCACTGAAGAGCAGCAACATTGCATTGGACATCCGGACGGTGCCGCTCAAGGCAGCTGTCGACCATGCCATGCTGCTGTGCCGGCCAAGTCTCGGCAACAAACTGCTGCGTATGATCAACGAGATCAGCAACGACACGCTGGCGGTACGTGCCGACCCGGATCGCTTGCAGCAAATCCTAAGCAACCTGATCAGCAATGCAATCAAATTCAGCGACGTCGGACTGATCCGGGTCTATGTCAGTGCGGAGGGGCCGCAGCTGCGCATCACGGTCAGCGACAACGGCATCGGCATCGAACCCGCCGCGCAGCAGCGAATTTTCGAACCGTTTGAACAGGCGGACGGCGGCTTCTCCCGCCGGCATGAGGGCGTCGGTTTGGGCCTGGCGATTTGCAAGCGTCTGGTCGAATTGCACGGCGGCCAGATCGGCGTGCAATCGGCCCAAGGCATGGGTAGCGAGTTCTGGTTCAGCCTGCCGCGAGCCGACTGAATCACAACGGCAAATCGCACGTCAGCTCGTACCTACACCGGCCTGCGTCAGCAGGATGGCGATTTTCCTTTCTCGGACTAAATCAGGACGACCCTAGCCGTCCAGCGCTTGCCAGCGCACATAGGCTTGCTGCAATTCCGCATCGAGCGCAGCGAGCTTGCTGGTCAACGCCGCGGCATCTGCGGCGCGGTCGCGATAAATCGCCGGGTCTGCCAGCTGTTGCTGCAGCGCCGCCTGATCGGCTTCCAGCTTTTCAATTTTTGCTGGCAACAGATCCAGCTCGCGCTGGTCCTTGTAACTCAGCTTTTTTTTGGCCGGTTCCGATTTCTGATTCGCGGCATTGGCGGTCACGGCCTTTGCTTCCCTGCTGGCCGCCTCTTTGCGTTCCGCTTCTTTCTTTTCGATTTCCTTGCGGGTGGCCTGGCTTGGTCGTTGCCGCAACCAGTCGCGATAGCCGCCCACGTACTCGCGGATCACGCCATCGCCTTCGAAGGCCAGCACCGAGGTGGCGACGTTGTCGACGAATTCGCGATCGTGACTGATGATGAGCAGCGTGCCCTTGTAATCGATCAGCAACTCTTCCAGCAGTTCCAAGGTTTCGACGTCGAGGTCGTTGGTCGGCTCGTCGAGCACCAGCACGTTGCAGGGTTTGGTGAACAATTTCGCCAGCAGCAGCCGGTTGCGTTCGCCCCCGGACAGCGCTTTTACCGGTGACCGTGAGCGAGCCGGCGGAAACAGAAAGTCCTGCAGGTAGCCAAGCACGTGCCGGCGCTCGCCGTTGATTTCGAGAAAGTCGGCGCCGTCGGCCACGTTGTCGACCACGGTCTTTTCTTCGTCGAGTGCATTGCGCAGCTGATCGAAGTAGGCCACTTCCAGTTTGGTGCCGGCACGGACCTCACCACTGCTCGGTTGCAATTGGCCCAGCAGCAGCCGCAGTAGAGTAGTCTTGCCGACGCCGTTGTCACCGAGGATCGCGATCTTGTCGCCGCGCTCGATGGTCAGGTTCAGGTTGCGGACAATGGCGGTTGGCCACTGGCCGGCGTCTGCGCCTGCACCTGTACTCGGCACGTAGGCGTAGCTCAGGTCCTTGGCTTCAATCACCACCTTGCCGGTTTTCTCGGCGCCCTGAATGGCGAGGCTGACATTGCCTTTGCGTTCACGCCGCTGGGCGCGCTCTTCGCGCAGTGCTTTCAAGGCGCGAACGCGGCCTTCATTGCGGGTACGGCGAGCCTTGATGCCTTGCCTGATCCAGACTTCTTCGGCGGCGAGCTTCTTGTCGAAATCGGCGTTGGCTTTTTCTTCGGCATGCAGGATCTCCTGCTTGCGACGCAAATAGTTGCCGAAGTCGCCGGGGAAATCGCGCAGGATTCCGCGATCAAGTTCCCAGATGCGATTGGCGAGCGACTGCAGGAACGAGCGATCGTGGGTGATGAAGATCAGGGTGCCGTTCCAGTCGCGCAGAAACCCTTCCAGCCATTCGATCGAGCGCACGTCGAGGTGGTTGGTCGGCTCGTCGAGCAGCAGAATGTCCGGCTCGGTCAGCAGTGCCCGTGCCAGCAGTACGCGTCGTTTCAGGCCACCGGACAGCGCAGCGAAATCACGTTCCGGGTCCAGTTCCAGCCGCTCGATCAGGCGGCGTGCATTCGACTCCAGCGCCCAGCCATTGCCGGCATCGATGCGTTCGTGCAAACGCGAGAAAGCGTCGCTCATGGGATCGAGGTGATGGTATTGCACCAGCAGTTCGGCCATGTCGCCGGCGCCGGTCAGCACCACGTCCAGCACCGAACCGTCCAGTTCATGCGGCACTTCCTGGGCCATGCTGGCGAGCCGGACGCCGCCTTGCAGTTTGAATTCACCGCCATCGGCTTTCTGGCTGCCGGTCAGCACCCGCAGCAAGGTCGATTTGCCTTCGCCGTTGCGACCAATCAGTGCGATGCGGTCGCCTTTTTCAACGCTGGCATTGACCCGATCGAGCAAGGGAACGTGGCCATAGGCAAGCGACAGATCGCGGAGGGTGAGCAGGGGCATGGCAGAACTCGGTAACGGCAATGAATGCGGAGTGAAAAACAACGCGCGCCGCAAATGCGGCGCGCCAGATTGCGAAACGTGGTGCAGCGAAATCCGGCTCAGGGCATCCGGATCTTGCCACCGGCGCCACCGAGACCACCCATGCCGCCGAACCCGCCGGGTTCCTGACCGGGAATGACGATCGACGACGCTTGCTGACGGCGCATTTCCTGGATTTCTTCCATGGTCTGCAGCAGCGACTGCTTGGCCGATTCGGCGAACTTGTCGATCGCTTCGTTGAGTGTGCCGGCTTCAATCTCGAAGCTCAGCGGCAGCGCGCCACCAGGCGTCATCAGCTGGGTCTGGCCGGTGTAGAGCACGGCCCGGTTCATGTCGAAGCTGCCGTCGGTGTTGACCGGGGTCATCACCCGGATGCTGCCGACCCGGCCATCGGTAAACACCTCCTCCTTGTACAGGTTGGCGGTGTCGAGGCGCATATCGGGCAAGCGGTCTTCAGGAATCATGACGGTGGTCCGGATAGGGGGGTGCGGGGCACAAGGCCGCCATTATCCCAGAAATTGGTCGGTTGCGACCGGAAGCTCAGCCGGTTTCGTCGGCGGCCTCGACCCGATTGCGGCCACCGGCCTTGGCCCGGTACAACGCACTGTCGGCACGCTGGATCAGGGCGGCGAGATTGCTGTCCTGACGCTGCCGGACCGCCACGCCGAGACTGATGCTGACGCCAAGGCCATCGGCCCAATCCGCCGCCGGCAACGCCAGCACGCACTGCCGCAACCGTTCCGCCACTTCCAGTGCCGGCCCGAGTGGCGCCCCCGGCAGCACGACCATGAACTCTTCACCCCCGACCCGGCCGATGCGGTCGAGTTGGCGCAGTTCGTCACGACAGCATTGCGCCACTTTCTGCAGCACCTGATCGCCGATGGCGTGACCGTAGCGATCGTTGATCTTTTTGAAGTAATCGATGTCGATGACGATGATCGCCAACGGTGTGTCGGCGGCCAGCCAGCGTTCCTGCGCCCAGGCGTAAATGCTGCGCCGGTTCGGGATCTTGGTCAGATCATCGGTCAATGCCATGGTCCGCATGCGGCGGGCAATGCCCAGTTGCCGGACGGCGAAAAACACCACGAACGCGCCGATGATCACCGCCAGCACGATGATCACGTACTGCTGTTGTGCCAGCGTTTTGGCATCGGCCAATTGCGCCGCCTGCCAGATCTGCAAATCAGCCAGCCGCTGGTTTTCGTTTTCCTGCGCCTGATTGTCGAACTCGGCCTGCAGCCGGGCGGCGGCCTTGTCCTGGATTTGCTGGTCGAGCTTGCGGTGAATGTCGTCGCGTTCCCGGCGCAGGGCCAGTGCTTCGGCGAGCGCACCGGTCTGCTCCCGCAGCTCGGCCAGTTCGATCAACGCCTTGTCCAGGTAGCGCAGGGTGCGGTTCTGCCGGAAGGTGGCAATGGCCGCACGCAAATCAGCCTCGGCGGCAGCATTCTGGCCGTCAGCTCGCAGGACACGGGCGCGGTAGTACTTTATCTGGGCGATGATTTCGGTGTCGGCGATCGCCTCGAAGGCGGTCAGGGCGGCGTCGATGTAGGGCGCGGCTTCGCGGTAACGGCCCTGCAATACGAGGATGCCGCCAAGCGAGCGTTGCGCCCACGCCACGCTGACCGTATCACCGGTGTTCTTGGCGAGTTCATAGGCCCGCTGCTGGGCCGCCCAGGCTTCATCAAGCTTGCCCTGCTCCTCACTGGCCCGGCCGATGTTGTACAGCGCGGTGATCTGGCCCGGAATTTCGCCATGTGCTTCAACGTCGGCCAGCACCTGCTCGAAATAGCCCATGGCCTTCTCGCCATCGTCCATGCCGACGTAAAGCACACCGAACTGCTGCCATAGGCTGAGCTGGCGCCGGCGCAGATCGCGCATGGCCGGGTTGGCCGCATCGCTCTGCACGGCCGGTGGCAGCTCGGCGCGTGCCTTGTCGAGCAGGGTCTGGGCTTCTCGCAGGTGATTAGCGGCCAGCAAGTACTGGCCCTGATAGGAATTGAGTGCGGCGAGCGCAGTCAGCGACTCGACCACCAGCAGCGGTGCCGTCGCCGCGCGGGCCTCGGCGAGTGCAGTCTCGAACACAGCACGGGCGGGCTCGGGTTGGCCGGTCCAGTCCAGTGCCTGACCCCGGCAGATCTGCAGCGGCACCCGCACGGCGGTCGGCAAGCCTGGCTCCTGCAAGGCGGCTTCTGCCAGCGTGATCGCTTCGGTCGGGCGTTCGTTGATGACGATGCCGCAGGCCAGCGAGTGCAGTTCACCGCGCTGGGCCGGCGGCGCCGCCGGATAAGCAGCAAGGGTTTCGCGGATGCCGGCGAGCGCGGCGTTGCTGTCGCTGTCGGACAGGGTTTGCAGTTCGGTGATCCGTTCGGCCAGCACCGGGTCTGGCGTCGGTTCAGCTGGTGCGGCCGGTTGAGTCAGGACCGCCAACAACAAGCCTTGCAACAACTGCCGCATGCTATCGGGTCGCATCGAATTGAGACGGAATGCCAACAATCATAGTCGATGCCGGTACAGCCCGATGGTGGTCACAGGCGGTTCGCCGTTCACTTGTGGCCCGCTTGGCAAAGCGCCCCTCAACCGCACGCAGCAAGGTGACGGCACCGCTCAGCGGACTTTCGCCAGCCACTTATCGAGCGAATTGGCAAAGCGCATTCGGTCCTGCTGGCTGAACGGCGCCGGACCACCGCCATGCTCGCCACTGGCCCGCATCGTTTCCATGAAGTCACGCACGTTCAGCCGCTGACGGACGTTTTCCTGCGTGTAGAGCTCACCGCGCGGATTCAGTGCCGTTATGCCCTTGGCCACCAGCTCGGCAGCCAAAGGAATGTCCTGGGTAATGACGAGATCACCGGGCCGGGCCTGCTGGACGATGTAGTTGTCGGCCATGTCGAAGCCGGCCTCGACCTGAACGCAGCGGACAAGCGCCGATGGCGGTTTGGCCAGATACTGGTTTGCCACCAGGACCACGGGCAGTTGGCGCCGGGTCGAGACCCGAAAAATGATTTCTTTGATCACCCGTGGGCAGGCATCGGCATCGACCCACAGGGTTGGTGGCGGTGAAATGGGGTCGGTCATGGGCAAGGCATTCAGCGCGGTTGAAGGCCGGCAGTCTGGCACGGCGGGGACCACCCCGGAAACGGCTGTCAGCGGCCTTTACACGTTGTCGCGGGCAACGCCGCAGACCGTTGGCAAGCCACTGAATTGGTTCGGCAAATGTGCTGTGGCACAGGCATTGCTGTAGCTGCTCAATGATTCGGGCCCCTGCCCGCTGCCGTACTTGGCCAAGGATGCCACCATGACTCGCCTGTCTTTCCTGTTGTTGACCCTTGCCGGTCTTGCCGGCGCTGCCCAAGCCGCCCCCATTGAATGGGATTTCACCAGTGGCAGTAACTGCGGCACACCCTCCGCCTGTTTTGGCAATACCCGTTCCGCCAGCTCCGGCGATGGCCTCCTGGTCGATGCCAGTTCCTGGGCCAACACCAATGGCGTCGCCAACACGCTGATCGAGAACGCCTACCTGTCGGTCTGGGGCGGCAGTGGGCTTGGCACCTACAACCGGGATTACGCCAATGGCACCGATGCCGGCGAAGGCGGCAGCCCCGAACACGCCATCGACAATAATGGCCGTTATGAAATGGTGCTGTTCAGCTTCGCCCAGATGGTCGAACTGACGGATTTGGAGATTGGCTGGAAAGGCGCTGACAGCGACATGACCGTGCTGGCCTGGACTGGCGTCGGCGCGCCCGCAGTGCTCAGCAGCGGTATGGACTGGGGCGCACTGATGGCCGCAGGCTGGTCGCTGGTTGGCCAGTACTCGAACGTCCAGACCAACACATGGCATACCATCAACGAGGCAGGCCAAGCCTCACGCTACTGGCTGATCGGCGCCCACAACCCGATTTTCGGCGGCGACGTGTTCAGTACCGGCAATGACTACATCAAGCTGAGCGGTTTGCGCGGTATCGCCGTAACCATTGATGCACCGCTGTCGCTTGGTTTGCTGGTCAGCGGCTTGTTGCTGTTGGCGCGGCAACGGCGCCGGCCGGCCTGAGCCGGCGCGACCGACAAGGTTCCATTCACGCCGCTCAAACGGCCAAGGCCAAGCGGACGTTGGCCAGCCGGGCCCCTTCCACCACGGTACGTCAGCCCGCCTGGCGTGCCGCTTTTTTTTAACCTGCCGCTTCGACAGCCATACAGCCGCTGATACCGGCTTCAACGTCGAACCACTACACTTGGGCCACACAGAACACCACGGGCCCACCACCGTGTTTGAAGCTTTTTTCCAGCAGCACCACGCGGTGATGCTGCTGATCGACCCGGAATCCGGCCTGATTCTCGACGGCAATATCGCCGCAACCGCGTTCTATGGTTACAGCCGCGAACAGCTGCAGCAGCGGTACATTACCGACATCAACACACTGAGCCCGGCCCAGATCGCCGAGGAAATGCAGCGGGCTGCCGCCGAGAAGCGCAACACCTTCCTGTTTTCGCACCGACTCGCCAATGGCGACGTGCGCACCGTCGAAGTGCTGTCCAGCCCACTGCAAATGGCCGGCAAAACCGTTCTGGTTTCCATCATTCATGACGTCACCAGCCGGCAACAGGAAAGCGAGGCACTGCGCGAGCATCGCGATCTGCTGCAGGCGCTGGTCGACGGCACGCCGGACTGGATCTTCGTCAAGGACCGTTCGTTTCGCTATCTGCTGGTCAACAATGCCATGGCCGCCCGGGTCGGATTGAAACCGGCCGCCATGCTCGGCCATCCCGATACCGAATTCTTTCCCCAGGCCACGCTGACCATCGATCCGGCCACCGGTCACGCCGGTTTGCGCTCGGAAGATCTCAAAGTGCTGGCGGGTGACGTGGTGGAATGCGATCACGAACTGGCTTTACCACCTCATGGTGAAAGACGGCTCTTTCATACCCGCAAAGCGCCATTGCGCAACAGCAAGGGCGAGGTCTACGCCATTCTCGGCATCGCCCGCGATATCACCGATCGCGAACGCATCAGCCAGCTGCAGCGTGAGGCCGATGCAATCCTGCAAGTGCTCAGTGAAGGCGTCCTGATGGTCGCCGCCGACGGGCGCATTCTGCGTTGCAACCCGGCCGCCAACGCCATACTCGGGCTCGGCTGGGATGCCTTGAAGAAACAACCGACCAACGACCCGCGTTGGCACGTGGTGGACGAAAACGAGCAGGTGGTGCCGCCCGAACAATACGCGGACAGCATCGTGTTGCGCACCGGCCAGGCACAGCGACAACGCATTGTCGGGCTCCGTCATGAAGGCAGGGATCAGATCGATTGGTTGCTGGTGAATTCGGAGCCGCTGAAACATGCCGGTGAAGATCATGCCTACGCGGCCGTCACGTCCTTTGCCAACATCACGGCGCTGAAACAGACCCAGCGGAATCTGCAGCTCTATGCCAGCGTATTCGAGCACAGCAATGAAGCCATCATCATTTACGACCACAATACCCGCATCGTTGCGGTGAACCGGGCCTACACGACCACCACCGGCTATCAAGCAGAAGAAGTGCTGGGTCGTGACCCGGAGTTCATGCGCTCGGACCGCCATGAACCGGCTTTTTACGCGGCACAAATGCAGGCCCTGGCGGAGCACCGAGTCTGGCAGGGTGAGGTCTGGAAGCGACGCAAGGATGGTTCCGAATATCCGGAGTGGCTCACCATCAACCGCATCGTTGACGAGCAGGGCCGGACCCGCAATTTCATCAGCATCTGTGCCGACATCACTCACATCAAGCTTCAACAGGCCAAACTGGATCACCTGGCTCACCACGATACCTTGACCGGCTTGCCGAACCGGATGCTGCTGTCCGCCCGGCTTGAGCACAGCCTGCAGCGGGCAGAACGTGCCGGTGAAAAGCGGGCGCTGCTGTTCATTGATCTCGACCGCTTCAAGACCATCAATGACACCCTCGGTCACCGCGCGGGTGACCTGTTGCTGATCGAAGCGGCAGAGCGCATGCGGCAACTGGTTCGCACTGAAGACACGCTGGCCCGGCTTGGTGGTGACGAGTTTGTCGTGCTGCTCGAACACGCCGACAACGAAAATACCGTACAACAGATTGCCAACCGTTTTCTGGAAGCGCTGTCGGCACCCTTTCATATCGACGGCATGCCATTGTTTGTTACCTGCAGCATCGGCATCAGCCGCTATCCGGACGATGGCACCAGCCACACCGAGCTGCTGCAACAGGCCGATACCGCGATGTATCGTGCCAAGGCGGCCGGTCGCAACAACTGCCAGTTTTATACCCCGGCCCTGACCGAAGCGGTGCGCGAGCGCATGCAGCTCGAGCAGGCGTTGCGGGTCGCGTTGCAACACCAGCAATTCGTGCTTGAGTATCAACCGCAGGTGGATCTGGCGTCCGGTGAACTGCTCGGTGTTGAAGCCCTGTTGCGCTGGCGGCATCCGGTGCAGGGCCTGATTGCCCCGACCCGCTTCATCCCCATTGCCGAGGAAACCGGCCTGATCGAATCGATTGGAAAATGGGTGCTGGCAACCGCCTGCGAACAGCTGGTTTGCTGGGAACAGAACGGCTTTTTTCTGCCGCAGATGTCGGTCAATGTCGCCGTGCAGCAACTGGAGCGTGGCACACTGCCCGCGTTTGTCCGCGACACCTTGACCCGACTCCAACTGGCGCCCGAGCGGTTGGAGTTGGAGTTGACCGAATCGACCCTGATGCAAACCGAGCGCGCCGTGCAATGGCTCAGCGAGCTGCGCGGACTTGGTATCCGGCTAGCCATTGATGATTTCGGTACCGGTTTCTCTTCACTCGGCTATTTGCGTCGCTTGCCGATACACCGACTGAAGATCGACCGATCCTTTGTTGCCGACGTACCCGGCGACGGCAATGATGAAGCCATTGTTCGGGCAGTGATTGCGCTATCGGAAAGTCTCGGTCTGGATGTCATCGCCGAGGGCGTGGAAGACGACAGCCAGGCCGGATTTCTGCTCAAACACGGTTGCCGGGCGGCGCAGGGCTATCTCTTTTCCCGACCGATACCGCCGGATCAACTGGAGCAGCTGTTTCGTGACGCCACGCAGCGGCCGCCAGCAGCCATCCGTTAAGCGACTACAACGCCGCCGGTGCACGGTTCAGCTGCTGGCAAATACATGCAGCTGGCGCGCGGTCACCCAAACCGACTGACCTTCTTCCAGTTCGAGCATTGCGTACCGCGCACGCGACAATTCGACCTCCAGACGCTCATCTGCCAGCGCCGTCTTCAGTTCCACCCGCACCCGTGGCCCCAAGCCGAGCACCCGTTCGATGCGCGCCGGCAAGCCACCGGCTTCCTGCAGCTCGGCTTCCAGATCGAGTTCATAAGGCCGGGCAAATGCCGTCGCCGGACTGCCGTTGGCAAGAGCGGCCCGGCTGACCGCCAGTGTGTGCTCGCCGACGTGCAGGCGTTGCTCGTGGTAGATGCCATTCAGTTGATTGACGCCACCGAGAAAGCGGTAAACAAACGGACTGGCCGGCGCCTCGTACACGGCTTCCGGACTGCCGCGCTGCTCGACCTGACCTTGATGCATGATCACGACATCGTCTGCCACTTCCAGCGCTTCTTCCTGATCGTGGGTAACGAACAAGGTGGTCACTTTCAGTTCATGTTGCAATTGCCGTAACCAGATGCGCAGGTCCTTGCGCACTTGCGCATCCAGTGCACCAAACGGCTCGTCAAGCAGCAGGATGCGCGGCTCGACCGCCAAGGCCCGCGCCAGCGCAATGCGTTGGCGCTGGCCACCCGATAATTGGTCTGGATAGCGATCGGCATAGCCGCCGAGCTGTACCAGCTCCAGCAATTGCTGCACCCGCAAGTGAATAGCGTGTTCCGTCGGTCGCTCACGCCGCTTGCGCACCCGCAAGCCGAACGCGATATTTTCAAATACCGTCATGTGCCGGAACAGTGCGTAATGCTGAAACACGAAGCCGACATGACGCTGGCGCGCCTGCCGGTCGGCGCTGTTCACCCCATCCAGAATCAACTGGCCACTGTCGGCCTGTTCCAGGCCGGCGATGATGCGCAACAACGTGGTTTTGCCGCAGCCGGATGGCCCAAGCAATGCAGTCAGTTTGCCGGGGGCGAAATCGAGCGAAACCTCACTCAGCACCTGTTGCTGACCGAAACGTTTGCTGATCTGTTGCAGAGAAATGCTCATGATGAAACCTGTTTGGGTGATGCCGGTGTAGATGAAGCGCGTTCACCTGAATCTGGCGCCACGGCTGCCGAAGCCACGGACTCTTCCAAGGTGATTGCTGCCTCGGCTTGCTGGCGTCGGCTCTCGGTCAAGGTGGTCAGCAGCAGCGTCAGCAGCGCCAGTATGGTCAGCAAAGAGGCGCAGGCAAACGACGCAGCAAACTGGTATTCGTTGTGCAGAATTTCGACATGCAGTGGCAAGGTATTGGTTTCGCCACGGATATGGCCAGACACCACCGAGACCGCACCGAATTCGCCCATCGCACGGGCGTTGCACAGGATGATGCCGCTGACCAGCGCCCACTTGATGTTCGGCAGCGTCACTTTCCAGAACATCTGCCAGCCGGACGCGCCGAGCGTCATCGCCGCTTCTTCTTCATCGCGGCCTTGCGCCTGCATCAGTGGCACCAGTTCGCGCACCACGTAAGGCAACGTGATGAACACGGTCGCCAGAATGATGCCCGGCAAGGCAAAAATGATGCGGACATCATGGTCCTGCAGCCAGCTGCCGAACCAGCCCTGTGCGCCGAACAGCAACACGAACATCAGACCCGCGACAACGGGCGACACCGAGAACGGCAGATCGATGATGGTCAGCAGCACATCCTTGCCGCGAAAATCGAACTTGGTGATCACCCAGGCCGCCAGCACACCGAAGATCGTGTTCAGTGGTACCGCCACCAAAGCGGTCAGCAAGGTCAGCTTGATCGCGGCGCGCGCATCGGCCTCGGTGATCGCGGCCAGATAAAGCTGCCAGCCCTTGGCAAAGGCTTCGACAAAGATTGACAACAGCGGCGCCACCAGCACACCGAAGAACAACAGCGCTGCCAGTGCGATCAAGGGCCAGCGGATCCACCACGGCTCTTGCAGCAACTGCGAAGGTTTACGGGCAATGGACATGTCGCAGCTCGTCAGGATTGGCGCTGGAAGCGATTCAGGCGGCGTTGTTGCTGATTGATCAGCAACAACAGCACAAATGAAATCAGCAGCATGATGCTGGCGAGAGCGGTGGCGCCGGCATAGTCATACTGTTCCAGCTTGATGTAGATCAGCAGCGGTGCGATCTCGGACACTTTCGGTACGTTGCCGGCGATGAAAATCACTGAACCGTACTCACCGACGCCACGAGCAAACGCCAGCGCAAATCCGGTCAGCAACGCCGGTCGAATCGACGGCAGTACCAGTCGGTGGAAAATCTGCCAGCGATTGGCACCGAGCGAGGTCGCCGCTTCCTCGACACTGGCGTCAAACTCGGCCAGCACCGGTTGCACGGTCCGCACCACAAAGGGCAGGCCGATAAACAACAGCGCGACAACGATGCCGAGCGGGGTGTACACCACATCGATACCGAAACCGTGCAGAACACTACCGATGCTGCCGTCGGTGGCATAAACCGCGGTCAGTGCAATGCCGGCAACAGCGGTCGGCAAGGCAAACGGCAGATCGATCATCGCGTCCCAAAACCGTTGACCGGGCAAGCGGTAACGCACCAGCACCCAGGCGAGCAACGTGCCGATGAACACATTGGCGAACGCAGCCACCAATGCGGTACCGAACGACACTTTCAGCGCTGCCAGCACCCGGCCGTCATTCAGCAACTTCCACCAACCGTCGAGCGGCAGGGTCAGTGATTTGAACAGCACGGCCGACAACGGGATCAGCACCAGTATCGCCAGATAGAATCCGGTGCAGAACAACGCCAGGCGAAAGCCAGGCAGCACCCGGCTTGGTCGCTGACGCAGTTGGTGCAGCTGCGGCGGCAGCTCACCCGTTGGTGCGTTACTGCGAATTGCTGATTTGGTCAAACGTGCCACCGTCATCGAAATGGGTTTTCTGCGCCTTGGCCCAACCGCCGAACACGGCATCAATGGTGATCAACTTGGTCGGCGGAAACTGGGCGGCGTATTCGGCAGCAATCTTCTCATTGCTCGGTCGGTAGAAGTGCTTGCCGGCAAGACGCTGGCCTTGTTCGCTGTACAGGTAATTGAGATAGGCTTCGGCCAGTGCCCGGGTGCCGCGCTTGTCGACTACCTTGTCGACGATGGCGACCGGCGGTTCGGCCAGAATTGACACACTCGGCATCACGATGTCGTACTTGCCGGGGTCCAGTTTTCTAGTAATCAGCAAAGCTTCGTTTTCCCAGGCCAGCAGTACATCACCTTGCTTGCGCTGGGTGAACGTGACCGTTGAACCTCGAGCACCAGTATCAAGCACCGGCACATTGGCGAACAGCTTCTGGACAAACGCTCTGGCACTGGTGTCACTGCTGTTTGGTTGTTGCAGCGCCCAGGCCCAGGCTGCCAGGTAATTCCAGCGCGCACCGCCCGAGGTTTTCGGATTCGGCGTGATCACCTTTACATCGGTGCGAATCAGATCAGCCCAATCGCGGATTTTCTTCGGGTTGCCGGCTCGCACCAGAAACACGATGGTCGAACTGTACGGCGTCGCATTGTGGGCAAATTTCTTCTGCCAGTCCTTGTTGATCAAACCGCGCGCGGCAATCGCGTCAATGTCATAGGCCAGCGCCAGCGTAACGACATCGGCTTGCAGGCCGTCCACCACGGCGCGTGCCTGTTTGCCGGAGCCGCCGTGCGACTGTCTGATTTCCAGCGTGGGCAGACCCTGACTGACCCGACCGGCATTGAAGGCCTGATTGACCTCTTCATACAACTCGCGGGTCGGGTCATAGGAAACATTCAACAAACTGGTTTCGGCTGCAACCACATTACCGACTAGCAAGGTGCCGGCGAGCGTTGGCAACAGAGCCAGACGGCGTAGTGAAGTGGCATTCTTCATGGTGTCATCCTTGGCGTTCAAAGTGGCGGGTCAGGTGGTTGAAGCAGCCTAGCGCTTGCGCTGACGACGCCAAACAACAGGCCGTTCTGGCCTTATGAGAATGGAAGAGACGCCATCTTAGTGGGTGAATACGGCAATCTGGCCATTAGCGGACAAAGGTCAGTATTCAAAACGGACGGGCTGGTTCGATGCTGGCGCCGGCAGCCCCGCCAAACCTTCCATGACCGCCTTGTCAACGCTTGTCGACCGGCCATAGTTGCGGCACAGTGCACAGCAAACTGCCCTAGACAGGACTAGACGAAATGGCTTTGTGGATTGCCGACAGCGGGCTCGCCGATGCCCAGATCGTCGCCGGCATCAGCGCCGCCGAGAAAGTACTTGCTGGCGCTGGTGTCAGCGCCGACGCCGCTTTCGCGGCCATGAACGCCATGCTCGAGGGCGCGGACGACTTCGACCGCAACGCTGCCGATGCCTGGGAGAACGCCGAAACGGCAGCGTTCCGGGTAATCTTCGCCGGGGTAGAGCGCTGGCCCGAGTCGGCTGCACTGACACTGCGTTAAGCCTTTGCTGGCGCCCGTTAGAACGAGCCCGGCGCCTTATAACTGCCCCCGTCCACCGCGACCCGCACGGCCTGCGACAGGTCAGGGTGGGCCACATCAGTGTCAGTAGCGTTGACACGACATGGGCCTACCTCGGCCGCTGCTTGAATTAGCGGTCAACGGTTCGCTTGGCGCCACAATCGATCGCAATTATCGGTCAACTCCGTCGATTTTGCCGGAATCTGCCCCGATATTCGCGCGGCCTCATCGCTGCCAATACCACTCCTCTCGCCCGACATTGTCAGTCTGCTTTACAGAGAGCAGGCCCGGTCGCCGCACCCGATCGGCCGCCAGAGCCCGCCAGTCCTACAAATCGATACATGCGGAGCGGAACTTGCTTGCCCGATCAGACCGCCCATCTCGAGGCGGGCAAAATCAGGCAACGTGCAAGGAGCTGTATTCATGATGAAGCGATTGGGAGTTGTACTGTCTGGCCTGCTGGCTGGCAGTGGCGCAATGGCGGCTGATTATGTGCTGACGGCCGGGCAGTGGGATGCCAGCCGGCAGGCGGCAGTGGAGGCAGCCGGCGGCACCGTTCGGTATGCTCATGCTGGAGCCGGTGTTGCGGTGGTCAGCAGCGAACGCGCCGATTTTCTGGCCGCAGTCCGGGCCCAGCCGGGTATCAGTGGCGCGGCACCCGACCGGGTCGTGCAGTGGCAGCAACCGACTGAGGTCACCATGACCGAAGAGGAAGCCGCCAGCCTCAGCGCCGGTAATCCGTTCACCAATCCCCGTTACAGCCTGCAATGGGCACCGGCATCGGTCGAGGCACCGGCAGCCTGGACCCTTGGCTACACCGGTGCTGGCGTGCGGGTAGCGGTTCTCGATGGCGGCATTTACGACGCCCACCCGGACCTGGCCGGCGCAGTCGATGTGGCAGCGTCACGCTCGTTTGTGCCCGGTCAGCCGTTCAACACCGACACCGGCACGTTCTGGCACGGCACCCACGTCGCCGGCATCATCGGCGCACGCGACAACAACATCGGCGTGGTCGGCATTGCGCCGGACGCCACGATTGTCGGCGTGAAAGTTCTGCACAACGGCAGCGGCGCCTTTTCCTGGGTCATTGAGGGCCTGTTGTACGCCGCCGATGAAGGCAATGCCGATATCCTGAACTTGAGCCTTGGCGCCGACTTCAACCGTGGCGACCGCGATGCAGCAGAACTGGTGTCGGCGCTGAACCGGGCCGTCAACTACGCCAGCCGGCATGGCGCGCTGGTGATCAGTGCCGCCGGCAACGACGGCTACGATCTCGACCACAGCGGCAACCTCATCACGGTACCGGCCCAGTCGGGCAACGGCATTGCCGTGTCCGCCACCGGCCCGATGGGCTGGGGCCTCGGCGCCACGGATTTCCGGCGGCCGTCGAGCTACACCAACTACGGCCAGTCGATGATCCATGTCGCCGGTCCCGGCGGTGATTTTGCCTACCCGGGCGCCGAAAACTGTCTGGTCGGTGGCCTCGTCCGGCCATGCTGGGTGTTCGACATGGTGCTGTCGACGTCGCGTGCCGGCTATTCGTGGGCGGCTGGCACGTCCATGGCCGCCCCAGCGGCTTCGGCCGTGGCGGCGTTGCTCAAGCAGCGCTTCCCCAGTGCCGATGCGGCCCAGCTGAAAACCAAGCTCGCCGCCAGTGCCGACGACGAAGGCAAAAAGGGCCACGACCCGTATTACGGTCGCGGCTTCATCAATGCCCGCCGTGCAGTCAGCCAGTAACGCGCCGGTGTTCTGGACACGGGCACCTTCGGGTGCCCGTTTTCTTTGGTTAGATCGACAAATTGCCAGTGACGGCAGCAGCCGCTAAGGTGCCGGTTCCCGCCCGCCTTTCCGGATGTGCCATGTTCGCCCGCCCGCTCCTGCTTGCCACCGCCCTTACCTTCAGCCTGTTTGCCCCACTGACCGGTGCGGCTGATCCGGCCACGCCACAAGCCCGCTTTGAACTGGCCAATGTCTTTTCGCCGGAACTTGGCAAGCGCGGCATGGTGGTCAGTGAAGAAGAACTTGCCTCGCGTATCGGCGCCGAGGTGCTTGCCCGCGGCGGCAACGCGGTTGACGCGGCGGTCGCGGTAGGTTTTGCCTTGGCGGTGGTGCTGCCGGAGGCGGGCAATATCGGTGGCGGCGGCTTCATGCTGGTGCATCTGGCCAAGGACAACAAAACCGTCGCCATTGATTACCGCGAATTGTCACCAGCGGCCTCGCACCGCGACATGTTTTTGAAAGCCGATGGCAGCGTCAATCACGACGAGCTTGGCTATGGTTTCAAGGGCGTCGGTGTACCCGGCACCGTCGCCGGTCTGCACCACGCACTGACGAAATACGGCACGCTGAAATGGCAGGACGTGATCGCACCGGCAATCAAGCTGGCGCGCGAAGGCTTCGTGCTGAAACCGGCACATGAAGAATCGTTTGCCAGCGCCCGCAGCCGTTTTCTGCGCAACGCCGAATCCACCCGCATCTTCATCAAGCCGGATGGCAGCAATTACCAGTTCGGCGAGAAGTTGCTGCAAAAAGATCTGGCCTGGTCACTGGAACAGATTGCCAAGAAGGGCCCGCAAGCGTTTTACGGTGGCGCGGTCGGTGAGCGGCTGGTCGCCGACATTCAGGCCAATGGCGGCATCATGACGCTGGACGACCTGAAGCAATACAAGGTGATGGAACGCGAACCGGTGCGCGGCAGCTACCGCGGCCATGAAGTGATTTCAATGCCGCCGCCGTCGTCTGGTGGTGTCCACTTGGTGCAAATCCTCAATGTGCTCGAAGGCTATCCGATCAAGGACTGGGGCCTGAACAGCAGCAAGACAATGCACGTGATGATCGAGGCCGAGCGCCGCGCTTATGCCGATCGGTCGCGCTATCTCGGTGATCCGGATTTCTACCAGGTGCCGGTCGCGCAGTTGACCGACAAACGCTATGCCGAAGCGATTCGCAGCCAGATCACACTCGACAAAGCCAGCAAGTCCAGCGACGTCGCCCCGGGCGATCTGAAAGGCTATGAGAGCCCGCAAACCACCCATTACAGCGTGATGGATCAGTGGGGCAACGCGGTCGCCAACACGTACACGCTGAACTGGAGCTATGGCACCGGCATCACCGCCAAAGGCACCGGTATTCTGCTCAACAATGAGATGGATGACTTCTCGGCCAAACCGGGCGTTGCCAATGCTTATGGCCTGCTCGGCGAAGAGGCCAATGCGGTGGCACCGCGCAAACGGCCGCTGTCATCGATGACACCGAGTTTTGTGTTGAAGGACGGCAAAGTGTTATTGATCACCGGCTCGCCGGGCGGCAGCACCATCATCACCACTGTGTTGCAAATGGTGATGAACGTGGTAGATCACGAGCTGAACGTCGCAGCGGCGTCGGCAGTGCCACGCTTCCATCACCAATGGCAACCGGATCGGGTCCGGCTGGAGTTCGGGTTCTCGGCCGACACCATCGATGCGCTGAAAGCCAAAGGGCACGATATTCGGGTCGGGTCACCGCTTGGCACTACGGAATCGATTCTGGTTCGGGATGGCTGGATTCAAGGAGCTGCTGATCCGCGCAGGGCCGGTGGCGGCGCCGTTGGCGTACAGTAAGCGTCGTATTCCAGCTGTCGGTGAATTCAACAACAAAAGAGCGGCCACGGCCGCTCTTTTGCTTCTGTTTGGCTTGCTCTGATCAGCCTGACGACTTCGCTGTCGGGATCCGTCACTACGGCCGAACGGTTTCAGTGCGCGTCGGTCAACTGATGAAAGGCATCGTGCACCGCGGTAAACGGTGCTTCGATATCACTGGCGTTGTTGCTGCACTGCTTCTGCAGCTGCTCCACCTGACTCTTCAGATGCTTGGCGTCGGTACTGCTGATGGCGCCCGCCAGCCGATCCAGTTCCGGCGCGGCCTTGCAGATGGCAGCGCTGCGCTCAGGGCTTGCCGGCGCGTGCCAAAGCGGCGACAGTTGGGCATGAAACGCTTCCACATCGGGCGCGAAGCTGTGTTTGTGCTTGCCATCGGCCAGTGCTTGCGTGGTGGTGATCAGCACCAGCGCTGCCGCAGCGGTCGCTAGCATCCTTGGCGACTTCATCGTGCATTCTCCTGCAGGGTTGACGGTGGCGAACCGGATTCAAGGCGTTTGCCGGTGGCCACGATACCGGCAACGGCCGGCTTAATACCAGAGACCATTTCCGCGCCGAATGGTTTCCCACTATTTCTTGGCGAAACGACAGCACAGGTCGAAACGACCGGGGAACAGCATGACGGTCACAGCAGGTCCCAGCACAAACACGAACAAGGCTACGGTGGTTGGCGTGGTCGGCGCAGCCGGCGCCTATGGTCAGTGGTTGTGCCGCTTCTTTGCCGAGCAGATGCAATGTCGCGTTATCGGTGTTGACCCGGCGCTGTCTGGGTCACCGTCGCCTGCGGCGTTGACGGCGCAAGCGGACGTGCTGGTTTTCAGCGCGCCGATCCGGCCAACCCCCGCCATCATCGCCGAATACACTGCAGTGGCGGGCGCGCGCAGCCGCGACCAGTTGTGGCTGGATGTGACATCACTGAAGCAGCCGGCGGTCGACGCGATGTTGCAGAGCGAGGCCGAGGTGGTGGGCCTGCACCCGATGTGCGCAGCGCCCAAGACCCGAACCCTGCGCGACCGCGTGCTGGTGGTGTGCGAAGCACGTTTGACTCGGTGGCGGCCGTGGGTCAATACCTTGCTGCAGGCTCTTGATGCCGAAACCGTGTACTGCTCGCCCACCGAACACGATCAGGTGATGGCGCTGGTGCAGGGCATGATCCATGCCGGCCATTTCACCCAGGCGCAGGTGCTCAGCCAACAACCGGTGGCGCTGGCGCAGCTGGCCGCGCTGATGCCGTTTCGCTCGCCTTCGTTCACGCTCGACATGGCGGTGATGGCTCGCATTCTGACCAGCAACCCGGCCATTTACGAAGACATCCAGTTTCTGAATCCCTATTTGCCAAGTGTTCTGGATGGCCTCGCCGAGGCCATCACCACAATGGCAAATCAGATCCGGGATGGCTCGTCCAAGGCTCGGGACGCCTGGCGGAGCCAAAATCTGACAACACCGCTCCGTGTGCTTGGTGGGGACGAATTGCAACGCGGCCACCGCCGCTTTGAAGCGCTCGCCTATTTGCTGGCTGACCTCGACGAACCGAACGTGGTGGTGATGCATTTGCCGCGCGACGAACCCGGCCAGCTGCAACGACTGCTGGCCGCATTTGCCGAACATGGCATCAACCTCAACTCACTGCACTCCTCGCGCGACACTGAAGGTAACGTGCATTTTCGACTCGGACTGGACCGCCGCATGGACGCGCCCGCCGTGCAGGCCGCGCTTGCTGCGTTGTCGGCAAGCGGCATCGCGGTGCCGGTAATCGTGTAACCCGGTAAGCCGCCAACCGATTGGGTTCTGCAGCGGAGCACATGCTGCAAAAAGCGCCGTCACACGTCAGGAAATAAAAAAGGCAGCTTGCGCTGCCTTTTCTGTTGGCCTTGCTTATCTCAGTAGCGCATGCCGAAATCGAGCCGGATGAAATCATAGGACGGCGTGCCCTTTGCGCTATCGTAATCCACCCACTCGGTGTTATACGACAGTCGGCCAAACCAGCCGCCTTTCATTTCCAACATCAGGCCGACGGCCGCGTTATAGGTCCACTCGTCGCTGCCATACGTGTACTGATAGGTGCCACAGTAATAGCCGTACCAAGGATCGTACCAGCAGTAAGAATCGGAGCCAGCATAGATATTGGAATCAAAGGTAGTGTAACCGATGCCGCCAGAAACGTAAGGCGAAAGCGGGCCATCTCCGAAGTAGTAAAACCCGTTCAGGCGCAGCATGCTGAAATCAAACTCGCCGCTGACCGTCCGGTCCTGAAGGATGCCTCCACCCGGCAGATCTTCGAATTTCAGGTTGGCGCTATAGTCCTGAGTCGGAAACGACATGGTGAATTCCAGCGCCATGTGCTTATCGAAGTTGTAGCCAAAACCAAAACTGAAATCGCCTTCGTTGGCGGTATCGAGTGTGGATCCGCCCTCAAACGTTGTGGTTTTGCCTTCGTGGTAGTCATAACCCACCATGAAATAGGTGCTGCCTTCGCGCTTGGCGGCATCGGCCACCGGCACTGTGGCAAAGGCGAACGCCACCAGTGCCAGCAGGGCGGAAGCGCCCCGTATCAGTGAACTGCCCATTGTTTGCTCTCCCTTGTGATGACGCTGACGGCACCGACCCTTCAGATGCCGTTTCGAACAATACAGCCGTGGCCACCGACGCTTTGCTTGCCGATCGGTGCACTGCCACCGGTGTTGAGTGTAGCGCTGTTTACGTGGCTGGATCGGCATTGAGATCAATGAAATCCGCCGTTTCCGGGCCGCTGCAGCGGCGGCCCGATCAAAGCCGACGGGTTGACGCTACGCCGGCGCCACCGGCGGCACCATGTACAGGGTCATGGCAAAGACCAGATAGACCATGATGGCCAGCACGCCCACGAACCAGGTCGAACGACCGCCGGAGGTGACGAAACTGGCAGTCATCGTGGCAAACAGGATCATCACGATGGCGCCGGGCCAGAATGACAGGTCCATCGGCTGTGGACCGATGAAATAACTGACGATGACCAGCACCGGCGCGACGAACAAGGCAATTTGTGATGAGCTGCCAAGTGCGATACCGACGCTAAGGTCGAGCCGGTTTTTGCGGGCGCCCGAGAACGCCGCCACCATCTCGGCGGCCGCACCAACCAGTGCCACCACAATGAAGCCGACAAAGGCATTCGACATGCCAAAGGTCAGCGCGGCGTGTTGCACGGATTCGACAAATACTTCGGACACCAGCGCCACCAGCACGGTGATCACGCCCAGCATCGTCAGGGCAAAGCCGGTCGGCCAGGCTGGACCGTGATCATGACCATCACCGCCACTTTCACTGGCGAAAAACTCGCGATGGGTCTTCAGGCTGAACAACATGCCAAGACCATAGGCGACGATCAGCAGAATCGACAGGCCAAGACTCAGATCGGTGAGCACCGTGCTATTGGCATGAGCCTCGTTCTGGGCCACGGCCGACGGCACCAGCAACGCCACCACGGCCAGCAGCAGCAACGCCGCCTGAAACCGGCTGTTGGCCTTGTTGAAGCTTTGTTCCTTGTACTTGAGGCCACCCAGCAAGAACGACATGCCGAGCATGAACAGCGAGTTGGTAACGATGGCGCCGGCAATCGAGGCTTTCACCAGCATGTATTGGCCGGCCGCCAGCGCGGTCAGCGCAATGACCAGTTCGGTCAGGTTACCCAGCGTGGCATTGAGCAAACCGCCAACCGCATCGCCGGTCTTGGCCGCGACCGACTCGGTGGCAAGACTCAGCAGGGCCGCCAGCGGGATGATGGCCAACACCGACAGCAGGAACAACAGGGTGTGCTGGTCATGGGCAACCGCCTTGGCGATGAACACGCCGGGCACAAATACCAGCAACCACAGCAATGGATTGTGACGGATCTCGCGCAGCAACAGGCCCATGCAGACTCTCCTTGTTATTGTTCGTTGAGGACGACTTGTTGAGAACAACTTGTTGTGAGCTGTTTGTTGTGACCAGTCTTCACGCCCTTGCCTGCAAACCGACCGTTTCACCAGCCGCCGAGGCAACTTCGCGGTCATCGCCGCTTGCTCTACCCTGCCGCACCGACTCCAGAGCAGTTCGCCGCTCCTGCGCATTGATGCGCTCGTGGCATTGGCACTTCCCTGACCAGCAAAGCGTAGCGGAACCGCTGCATGCAGCACACGAAATTGGTTTCAGGCAGCGGTTCTTATTTTGCCGTCTGTGTTCTGCAACAGCCGCTACGGCTGCACCGGCGGCACAAAGTCCAGCGTGCCGGCCAACCACCACAGCAAGAACAGCACCAGCGGTATATGAATCAGCAACTGCAACGCAGTGTAGCCGACGATATCACGCGCCTTCAGCCCGACGATACCCAGCAGCGGCAACATCCAGAACGGATTGATGAGATTCGGCAGGGCCTCGGCCGCGTTATAGATCTGCACTGCCCAGCCGAGATGGACTTTCAGTTCAACGGCGGCCTGCATCACATACGGTGCTTCAATCAGCCATTTGCCGCCACCTGATGGGATAAACAAGCCTAGCACCGCCGAATAAGCGCCCATCAGCAGCGGAAAGCTGTCCTGGGTTGTCCATTGCACAAACAGGCTGGCCAGTTGTTCCGACAATGACAACCCGGCGGCACCAATCGCTCCGGTCAGCACCGCCGCCAGTCCGGCGAAAAACGGGTACTGGATCAGCACGCCACCGGTACTCGGCACGCCATCGCGGACAGCGGCAACAAATGCTTGCGGCCGACCGTGCAGCGCCATGCCCAGCATCAGAAACAGGAAGTTGTAAGTGTTGAGACCGGACAGCGCCAGCATGGCGCTCTTGGCGGCAAACTCCTGCCATAACCAACCTAGCCCGAGCAGTACCACCAGGATCGTCAGCAGTGGTGAATGATCGAGCCATTCGCCTGGCCGGGTTGGCACGGTTTGCGTTGGCGCCACCCGGCCAACGGCAATGCCGAGCTGTTGGGCGGTGCGCACCGCATCGCCGGTCGGCGCCGACAGCCAGGCAATCAACACCGATACCACCGTCAACACTGCAGTCAACACCACCGACTGCCACAAGAAAATGGTTTGCGAAAACGGGATCACGCCAGTGATTGCCAGCAAGGCTGGCGGCAGGCTCGCGCCATTGGCCTGCAATTGCGCCGCTGATGATGACAGCCCCATCGCCCAAGTAGCACCAAGACCGAGATAGGCGGCGGCACTGGCGGCGCGGTAGTCCATCTGCAGTGCTTCCCGGCGCGCCAGCGCCCGCACCAGCAGGCCACTGAAGATCAGTGACAGCGCCCAGTTCAACAGCGAGCTCATCATGCTGAGACTGGCCAGCAGCGCAATGGCACCACGGCCACTGGTCGGCAGCGCGGCAATTTTTTCAATCAGGGTTTGCACGGGTGGTGACACCGCCACCACATAGCCACTGACTGCGACCATCACCATCTGCATGGTGAACGGAATCAACGCCCAGAAACCATCACCAAACGCCTTGCTGACGGCGAGTGGGCCGCTACCATTGGCAAGCGCCGCCAGCACCACCAGCAACAGCGCCAGCAAGGCAAAAACGAAGGCATCGGGAAACCAGTGTTCGGCCCAGTGGGTGAAGCGCAGCGCGATTCGCTGCAACAAGGATCCAGACGGGCTCATGGTCACATCCGCAGAACTCATGGTCACTTCCACATGAAGTATTACGCCGCGTTGCCGTAATGCGCTTGTATCAATGCCCGCCGGTCGTCTGACCCGGCAGCGACGCCATCAGTGCCGGCAAGGGCACCACTCATGGCAGTATTTTTTTCCGCGGCAATTGCTCAATCGGTCTCTCCGGTTTTTGGCCTGACCGGATCATTCCAGACCGGTTCCAGACCAAACCGGACAAAATAGGTCGAGATAAATTGCGCCGGTCCCAGTTCGTCGGCAAACAGGGTCGGCTCGTAGTTGGCGGCAAGAAAATCGTCCGGATATCCCATGAACCGCAGCACCGTGCTCGGTACATTCCACTGGCTGGTCTGGTGCTGTCGCTGCGACGCCAGCTGCTGCAAAGCGGTCAGCGTGGCGGGATGTTCGGTCAACAATACCAGTGGCACTGTGCCTTCTGCTGCCGGCGCCGGGCCGGTGGTGCAGTGAGTCAGAAAACCCTGCTCCTGAGTCTTGGTAAAGTTCTGACCATGATCCGAGGTATAGATGATGATGCTGTCGGTCAATGACAACTCAGGCAACAACCTGCGGAAGAATTCGCCGGTATTCCAGGCAACCGCGTTGCGATAGCTGTTGCGGAACGCCTCGTTACCGAAGCCGTCACCGTATTGATTGCCTTCGTTCAACCCGGCGATGGTGGCCGACTCCATGTGCGGAGTGAATGGCGCCACCGACGGCGGATACTTTCCTTCATACGGAAAATGTACGCCGTTCTTGTTCACGTAAATGAACAGTCGCTCCGGCCGCGCCAGCAGCGCCCGCAATTGCGCAGCGGCCAGCACGTCCTTGTCTTTTGCCACGGTGTCCGGGTTGTGCTGAATCAGTTCGTCTATTTCGGCCAGCTCTTCCGCGGTCATGAAGTTCTGCAGCTCGCGATTGCTGCGCTGGCCGTCAAGATAAACCGTGCGATAGCCGGCCGCATGGGCGTACGCCCAGAGTGACGGCCGCACTGCTTCATCCTGCTGGAAACTGGCCCGGCGGGCCGCGTAACGGAAACTCAGATTGCTGGCGGCACTGCAATTGGCGTGGGCAGCGGCCAAACCAAAATTGGCGGCACGGTGCAGCTCCGGGATCAGGCCGCTCGGAATACCGTTGGCGGAATTCAGATCCAGCCAGTCGCCGCGCACGCTCTCGTCCATCACCACCACGATCTTGTTGAACGGCGTTGGCGCAGCGCTGACGGTGACGATTTGCCGCGGACCCGGGTCCGGCTTCAGCAGTTCATCGCCGAGCAGGACCACGACAAAGCCGAGTGGATTGAGGTGTTGCGGGAAGGTGTCACTGTCACCGCCGCCGTCAAAATAGACGGCGCCGGCGATCGCGGAAACCGGCAGCAACGGCAACCAATGGGCACGCCGAACCCAACGATTCCAGCGCTGTGCCAGCAATGGCGCCGGCAACAGAATGGCCAGCAGCAACAGGGCGATGACGGCCACTGCCTTTGCCACCAGCGGACCGTAAAACTGCAACGTCTCATCCAGGAATGCGACGTCTTGCAGCAAGCGCTCGACTTCAATGGCATTGAGCGGTGAGCCGGTGATGAACAGGTAAGACAAGGCATTGCCAGCCGCGTAAGCCAGCAGCACACCCCAGACGATTCGCACCGGCAAGGAGCGCGAGAATGCCACCGCCACGGTGGCCACCAACCCGCTCAGCCAGATAAACAGGAAGCCGAGCCAGCCGCCATTGATCGAGGACTGGGCGGACATCAGTTGCGGCCATTGCCAGTGCGCAATGATCAGGAATGACAGCAACAGCAGTAACTTCAGGGCAGACCAGGGCATGAACGCAGCACGATGACGTCAGCGGCCACACCACCTCCGGCAGCGGGCGATGTGACCAGGCACTTGTGACAGTTGCGTTAAGGTAGCACGACACCCACGGTGTGGTCAGTGCGCCCCGGATGCCCGGTCAGGCTGGCGGAGCTCGATACGCAGATCACGGTAGGAGACTGCGCCGCTGGCTTTAGGACACCGGCTGAAACTCGGCCCGGCACTGAACTGCCAGCGCCGGTTGCTGCTGCCGGTCACCGCAATTGGCTGCGGCTCGCTCAACAGGCGTGCCACCTGCTGGATTCCTGTACCGGTTTCTACGCTTGCGATGTCCGGCACCGCTGGCAGTGGCGGAGTCGGGCCACTGCAATCGGCCAGTGCTATGTGCAGGGCACCCGCCTGCAACCGAGCATGATCACCGCGGTGCAGATAGTGATTGCTGACCACCAGCTCCGCGCGAGTACCCGTTTGCGCGCTGAGCCAGACGCCATGTTTACCGACCACGTCCAGCATCCAGCCATCGCCATTGCCGCGCGCAAGCAGCGCGGTGGTCTCGTCAACGCCCAGCCCAATCGCATTGCCGGTGTCGGCCAGCAACATCAGCAACCGAGCCGGCCGGCCGCGCTGGGAGAAATGGGTATCGAGAATGCCACCGTCGAACAACCGCAAACCGCCCTGTGGTCGGTAGCTGAGCTGCTGGGGCTGCCACTGCGTCGGGCAGTTGCCTTGCAGGTGACAGAACGGCAACCGTGGTGTCGCCGCGATGGCGGGGTGCAACATCGCGTGTGCAGAACTGCCGTTGCTGATCATCGGTAAGTCGGCCGCCGCATTGCCGGTTTGCACAGCGGTGCCGGCGCTGGTGCCCATGATCGCCAACTGGCCGGCGTGATGACGGGCCCGGATCAGCGCCAGTTCTGGTGAGTCACTGCCGTCAGCACGCAGAAGCGCGTTAAGATGAAGTGACTGATCACCGCCGTTGAAAAAAATGCCGTCCAACGTTTCCAGTACGGGCTTCAGATCCGCACCGGCACAGTATTGCTGCCAAAGCTGTGGCTCACCCTGCCGACTGACCGACAAGCCGGTTTGCAAACGACGTTCGGCCAGCAAATTGGCGCAAGCCTGATCCGGCCGATCAAACGATTCACCGCGATCACGCAGCGCGCGACTGGCACCATCAAGTGGCAGCCAGACTGCGTCAGCACCAAGCGCACGGAACCAGGCAAGATAGAATTCTGCGGCGGCCACCGGCTCGCGACCGGCACTGGTCAGCACACCGATGCGTGGTGCACGCGTGGGGTCGCTTCGCGCAGCATCAAGAAATGCCTGAAACACCGCCCGCACGTCCGGGTCGGTGCCGGTAACTGAAAATGCCTCGCGACGCGGCGCGCCGGTTTCGGTCAACTCCGGCACCTCCAACTGTTCATACAACCACAGTTCGGTATTTTCATCGAGCTCGTCTTTTTGCGCGGCCAGCGCCTGACGCAATTCCAATTGACTGAGCAGACGGGCAGGCAATTGGGCAACGCGTTTACGGACCGCATCGAGCTGTGCAGGGCTTAGCACCGCCTGGTCCGATGCGGTGACCGTCGCCAATCGAGCCGGGTCATAAAACTGATCAAACAGCGCTTGCTGCTGCTGCCATTGGCGTTGCAGATCGGCACGCTGCTTGTCGGCGCATGCATCGAGATTCATGCTGCTGCATATCGGCAAATGACCGCCTGCGAGCACCAGCGTACGGAGTTTTTCAGCATTGGCGCCTGTACATACAAGTGCCGTCAAGACCATCAACCACGCGGATTTGCGCATAGATATGCAAGGGGGTCAGCGAAAGGGCGCGGCACTTTAGAAAAAATTTCACTCACGACGCAAATGCTGATTGACAAGTGTTTTGGCGCGCGGCAAATTCGGATCCAATCACTGGGTGCCTGTGCACGTAACGGAAAAGGAGGACGGGAGATGCTGAAGAAAGCCTTCAATCTCAGCGGTTATCGCTATACCCCGTACTACTTGTCCGAGTGGTTCAACAATTAGCCAGCCCTCCGCGCAACGCGGAGGGAGTCGGCCAGCGCCCCGCAGCGGTCAACCCGTTAGCGCGGTCGTGATTACCGCATTCCGGTAACACGTATCGCCGCCATTCAGGTCACCCGCTCGCCTCGTGCCTACGCACACGTCTGCCTAACTCCCTGCTCAGGTTTCTGCGGCATCGTGCTGCTTGTCTGTCGGCAAGCCGCCGCTGCATAAAGCCTGTTCTCGCTTGTCATCACACTTGCTCGCGATCCGTGTTCGCGCGTTCCCAACGGTTTCAGACCCGCCGCGAGATGCGGCAAACAACCTAAGGAGTGCGACATGCAACTCAATAAAAAGCACAAGCTGTACCACGCAATCATGCTGTCCCTGCTCGGCACCACTGCCTATGCAGCCGATGAAGCCCAGCCGGCTGCTGCCGAGGAAGCCGACCGAATCGAAGTGACCGGTTCGCGCCTGAAGGGCGTCGACATGGAAGGCGCCAATCCTGTGATTCTGATTGACCGCGAAGATCTGGAAAAACGCGGTTACGACAACGTCGCCGAATTTCTCAAGGACTTGCCGCAAACATCCAGTGCCGGAACGTTCTCGGAAGCCGGCGGCATTGCCTCGGGCACGCGCGGCCAGCCGGCAGGCTCGGCCGGCGTCAGTTTGCGCGGCCTCGGCAGCAGCTCCACGCTCGTACTGGTCAACGGACGTCGCGTAGCGCTGGATTCGTTTACCAACGGCTTTGATTCCTTTGTCGATATCAACAGCATTCCGATGTCGGCAGTTGATCGCGTTGAAGTACTGACCGATGGCGCATCGTCCGTCTACGGTTCGGACGCCATCGCCGGTGTCATCAACTTCATTCTGCGGAAGGATTTCGAAGGAAATGAAGTGTCACTGATGTACGGCGATGACACCGCCGACGGTGACTTCAGCCGTTACAACCTGAACTATGTGGGTGGCTTTGCCACTGACAAAAGCAATACCACGGTCGTGGTCGATTACTATGGCCGCAATGCCTTGATGAACAGCGACCGCCCGGTCGAGGTCACACTGTTGTCTTCGACCCGGGTGACCATTGATGGTGTCGATCGCCCGGAACCGTGGTGCGGTGACAACACCAGCAACGGTGGCAGTCGCTGTGCCTATGACTATGTAATTCAACGTGCCATCCAATCGGATACCGAGAATCTTGGTCTCACCCTGATGCACAACTACGATCTGGGTGATGACACGGAATTTTTCGCCGAGATGATGTACCAGAACAACACGGGTCACGCCTATGAGGCACCGTCGAGCTTCTCGACCTGGGTGCCGGCTGGTTCGGCCACCATTCCGCAGTGGGCTCTCGATATCGATGACAACGACGGCCTGTTTGAGGACATTCGGGTACGTTCGCGCTTCCCGGATCGTCGCACGCAGGAATTCGATGACACCACCTACCGGTTGCTCGGTGGCCTGCGTGGCACCGTCGGTGACTGGGATTGGGAATCGGCTGTCGCCTATGGCAAAGCCGAGAGCACCATCAATCACACCGCTGGCTTTTACGAAATTGATGCGGTCGATGCTGCCGCCGATGATGGCAGCTTTAACCCGTTCAACCTCGGCCGCGACAATGACCCGGCGGCACTTGCCGCGCTTCGCAATGTCGCCCCCCGCACCGGCGAGTCGGAAGTGAAAACCTTCGACTTCCGTTTCAATGGCGATCTCTTCAACCTGCCGGCGGGTCCGGTCAAGACGGCGCTTGGCGGCGAATACCGCGAAGAGTCCATGTTCGATGACCCCGCTGATATCGCTCAGGCCGATGGCATCTACGGTCTCGGTGCTACCGAAGCGGCGGCTGAGCGCAGCCAGTTTGCCGTTTATGGCGAATTCTTGTTTCCGATTACCGATTCGCTCGATTTCATTGCGGCAGCCCGTTATGACGAGTACAGCGATTTTGGCGATGATGTAAATCCGAAAGCGTCGATTCGCTGGCGCGCTACCGACAGCCTGATTTTCCGGGCTTCATGGAGCACCGGTTTCCGGGCACCTTCGCTGTCGCAACTTGGATCCGGCACGACACTGGGCTCCAACTTCATCAGCTGCGGTGCAGGCGAGCCGTTTGATGCCTTGTGCGGAACTGGCGGTGCAGCGGCAGGCGAACTGGAGTTCGATCAGGAGACCCTGGGCAACCGTAACCTTGAAGCTGAAAGCTCGGAAGCACGCAACATCGGCCTGTCGTGGAACCTTACCGACAATCTGTTGGTCACCATCGACTACTGGAACTACGAGCACGAGAACATCGTCGATGTCGATGCCAACACCACCCTGAACCAGTGCGTCCTTGGCAATGCGCCGATTGTTGCCGACCCGGATGATTTGGCTGCTGGGGAGTTTGGTTGCGCAGTCGATGCAGCTGGCGACATTTTCTTCCTGCGCACCGGCTTCTTCAACGTTGGTGCCCAGAGCACCGATGGCTATGACCTGAATATCGAGTACAAGCTCGGCAACTACTCGTTCTTCGCGATGGCGACCAAGACCTTGTCCTATGAGCGTCAGCTGGCACCGGATCAGCCGGTTGAAGATCTGTTGGGCCGTTTGTCTGGCGAAAACGAAATCGGTCGCCCGGAACTGGTCGCTGACTTCGGCGTTGACTGGGCCGGTGAAGCGTGGAACTGGTCCTTCTCGGGCAATTTCACCGACGAACTCGGCGATGGCGATTTCCAGTATGACGATCATCCGACTGTCGATGCCTGGTTGGTCTGGAACGCCAGCGTTGGTTACAGCTTTGCTGAAGGAAGTCGCATGACTTTCGCCGTTCGCAACCTGACTGATGAAGAACCGCCGTTTGCCTCGTCGCCGACATCTGGCTACGCCGCCTCGGTGCATGACTTCTTCGGTCGTGTCGCCTCGGTTCGTTACACGCACTCGTTCTAAGCAAGGCCTGTGGGCCGGCTCTGTCACCCATCAGGGTCCAGAGCCGGCTGACACAGCGTTCCGTTCTCCTGGCGTGGTCATGCGGGCTGAATGGGTGGTCAGTTGTTTGACCGCTACACCGCTCGCCATGACGTTTTATCCTAATCTGGAACCGGGGAGTGTCGGCTGCTCCTGCTGCTGACAGCAGTTTCCCCGGCTTTTTTCCCCTGTCTCCGGACAGGTTCGGAGTACTTGATGCAACACCAGAATACGGATTCAACCTGGCGCATGCCGGATACCCTGCTGATTGTGTTCGGGGTATTGCTGTTGGCAGCGCTGCTGACCGTGCTGGTACCACGGGGCCAATTTGAAGTCGCGCCCAGTGCCACCTCGAGCAAGCCGGTTGTGGTGCCGGGGTCGTTTACCTACGCCGACAACGGCGAGGCGCAAGGCGTGGCGGTTTTTTCCGGCACGGAACAACCGGGTATTTTGAATGCCCTGTTCGATGGGCTGACTTCCGGCACCAAGCACGGTGCTGCCATCGGCGTGGTGATGTTCATCCTGATTGTCGGTGGTGCGTTTGGCATCATTCTGAAAACCGGCGCCATGGATGAAGGTTTCAAGTGGCTGGCTGACAAGATGCGCGGGTATGCCGTGATTTTGTTGCCCGTCTTCATGTTCGTGTTTTCATTCGGCGGTGCGGTCTTTGGCATGGGTGAAGAGGCCATGGCCTTTGCCGTGTTCATCATCCCGCTCATGCGCACGTTGGGGTACAACGCCATTACCGGCGTCCTGATCACCTATGGCGCAACGCAGGTCGGTTTTGCGACCTCCTGGATGAATCCGTTTTCGGTTGTTATTGCGCAGGGTGTCGCCGGTGTGCCGGTGATGTCCGGTGCCGGTTTCCGGATTGCCATGTGGTTGGTGTTCACTGCCATTTTCATGGCGTGGGTGCTCTGGTATGCCAGTCGACACCGTGACAAAAGCTTTACCGCCGCAGTCACCATTGACCACAATTTCAATCAGCGCCATGGCCTGATTCTGCTGACCTTTGTGCTCGGCATGGTGTGGGTCGTCTGGGGCGTGACGGTGCATGCCTACTACCTGCGCGAAATCGCCAGCCAGTTTCTTGCCATTGCTCTGGTGTGCGCGGTGATCGCGCGTGTTGGCAAGCTGCCCGGCTGCAGCGCCAACGAATTGTCGGAATCATTCAAGGCAGGCGCGGCGCAGTTGCTGCCGGCGGCGATCGTGGTGGGCATTGCGCAGGGCATCATGATCTTGCTCGGCGGCGTTGATCCGACCCAGCCGAGCGTGGTCAACACCATGCTGCAGTCTGCTGCCGACGCCATTGGCAACGCACCGGTCTGGTTGGCAGCGCAAGGCATGCTGGTGTTTCAGTCGCTGTTCAATTTCTTTGTCACTTCTGGTTCGGCGCAAGCTGCACTGACCATGCCGCTGATGGCGCCGCTTTCGGATCTGGTCGGTGTGAGTAGGCAAACGGCGGTGCTCGCTTTCCAACTCGGTGATGGCCTCGCTCATCTGATTTATCCGACCTCGGCAGCACTGATGGGCACGCTGGCTGTGGCACGGGTGCCGTTTGTCGAATGGCTGCGCGCCATCTGGGGCATGCAGGTGTTGATGGCGGTGCTGAGTCTGATTGCCGTGGCGGTGGCTGTCGCGATCGGCTTCTGATATTCCACGCAAGGTGGTTACTCGCCGCTGGCTGACCAGCGGCTAGCCACCTGCACTTTTGAAAAACGGGATTGCTGTGATTACCTTGATCAAGAACGCCGAGCTCTACGCCCCCGAGGCCCTCGGCAAACAGGATATTTTGCTTGCAGGCGAACGGATTGTCCGCATCGCCCCGCAGATCGATTTGACCGGTGACGATGTCACCGTGAT
Organism: Permianibacter sp.; assembly: GCA_041914645.1. Taxonomy (GTDB): domain Bacteria; phylum Pseudomonadota; class Gammaproteobacteria; order Enterobacterales; family Permianibacteraceae; genus Permianibacter. The sequence continues at coordinate 49,075 of JAYSCY010000003.1, read as the reverse complement.
CGATGCCAGCGGCCTTATTGCAACGCCGGGGTTTGTCGACTCGCTGGTGCACATCATTGGTGGTGGTGGCGAAGGTGGCTTTCGCACCCGCACCCCGGAATTGGGTTTCCGCGAAACGGCTTTGGCTGGTGTCACCACGCTGGTTGGCGTGCTGGGTACCGACGCGGTTACCCGCACCTTGACCAATCTGCTGGCAAAAGCGCATGCGCTGACCGAAGAAGGTTTGAGCTGCTATTGCCACACCGGCTCGTACCAGATTCCGGTGCGGACGCTGTTTCCTTCCGTGCAGGAAGATCTGATTCTGGTGGAAAAATTCATTGGCGTGGGAGAAGTGGCCATTGCCGATCACCGCTCGTCGCAGCCCACGCTGAATGAGCTGAAGAAGCTGGCGGCTGAAGCCCGCGTTGGCGGCATGCTGGCGGGCAAGGGTGGCATTGTCAGCGTGCATGTTGGTGATGCGCCGGAAGGCCTCAGCCTGATTGAGAAGCTGGTCGAAGAGAGCGACATTCCGATTACCCAGTTTTTGCCGACCCATATCAACCGCAATCGCCGGTTGTTCATTACCGCACTCGATTACGCCCGTCACGGCGGTTACATCGACTTCACCACCAGCACGACACCGGAGCTGCTGGCGCAGGGCGAGGTGAAATGTTCGCGCGGCTTGAAAGAGGCGCTGGATGCCGGCGTGCCGGTGTCGCAGATCACTTTCTCGTCTGACGCCAATGCCTCGCTGCCGCAGTTTGATGCCGACGGCCAGTTTGTCGGGCTTGGCATTGGTCGCATCAGCAGCCTGCTCGATGAAGTGCGCGACGCCGTGCAACAGGAAGGCGTAACGATGACCGACGCGCTCAGTGTCATCACCCGCAACCCGGCCCGGGCGCTGCGGCTGCCACAGAAAGGCCGGCTGGCGGCCGGTTGCGATGCCGATATCGTATTGCTGTCAAAGGACCTGCAGGTTGGCGCGGTCTGGGGCCGTGGCCGCCAGCTCGTTAGCCATGGTCAGTTGGCCGTGACGCCGGTGCTCGCAGACTGAATCAGGCGGCCTGTCAACCGAATCCACTTCGCTCCGTTGTAGGGAACAAGCGCGCTGCTTTTCCCTTACAACAGGCGGGCCTTGCGGGCCCGACAGGAGCTGAATGATGAATCGTTTGATGAGCCTGACCGCGATGGCGGTCGTTCTGACACTGGCCGGCACGGTTGCCGACGCCGGTGAACGCAAGCCCGGCGCCCAACGCAGTGGCGGTGCCCAAGCACAGCAACTTAACAAGCAACGCCAGCGGCAAGCTGGCAATGTCGACCGCCAAACCACCGTTACGCTGCCCGATGGCCGGCAGGCCTCGCGCGAACACAGCCGCAGTGTCGATCGCGAGTCGGGCAGCTGGCAGTCACAGACCAACACCACCGATGCCCAGGGCCGCACCGCCAGCCGCAATGCCAGCGGCCAGGTCGACCGCGAAAACCACAGCTACGAACGCAACGTTGATGGCACCCGCCGCGACGGCACCAGCTACTCCGTTTCTGAAACCGGTAGCCGTGATCCGGAAGCCGGTACCTGGCAACGGCAGATCGATCGCAGCAATTCAAACGGCCAGAGCAGCAGCACGACGGTGAACGGCCAGCGCACCGATGATGGCCGTATCGTCGACCGCAGCACCACCCGCGCCGATGGCGCTTCCGCCACTCAACATACCGAAGTCAGCCGCAGCGATGGCAGCCGCACGGTCAGCACCACCGGCACCACCTTCAACGGCGAAGACTATGCCCGCACTGCCACCGCCACTCGCACCGATAACGGCGTCGTTCGCGATGTCGCCAGCAGCGGCCCGAACGGTGACCGCAGTCGGCACGACGAAGTGGTGCGCGACACCGAAGCCGGCACCGTGACGCGCACCAGCAGCGGCAGCAACCCGCAAGGTGAATGGTCGGCCGCCGCAACAACCACCCGTACCGAAAACGGTTACGTTCGCGACGCCAGCCGCACCAACGCCAATGGCCAGACCGTCAGCCAACACGGCGAGTTGGTCCGCAACGACGACGGCAGCTGGCTGCGCACCGAAACGACCACCAACGCCAATGGCGGCAGCCGTACAGTAACCGTCAACGGTGCAGTCGATCCGGAAACCGGCGCAGTCAATCGTGATGTTGTGGTCGAGCGGACGCCGCCCTCACCGTAACATTCCCCTGATAAAGAGAGAGCCCGCAGCAATGCGGGCTTTTTATTGAATGCATACGAGCGCTAGTGCAGCGACCAGTCCACCGCCGCCTGCACATGCAGCAACGCGGAATCAAACGTCGGCACCGATACCATCTCCGGTGTGATCAGCATGCCAATCTCCGTGCACCCGAGAATGACGCCATCACCACCCGCGTCAACGTGGTGGGCAATGATATCGAGATAGCGCTGGCGCGAGGCCGCCAGCACCCGCCCGTGGCATAGCTCTTCGTAGATAATCCGGTGAACATGATCGCGTTCTTCGGCAGCGGGGATCTGCAGCGTCAAGCCGAAGCGCTGTTGCATTCGTTCGCGATAAAACGGCTGCTCCATCGTGAACCGGGTGGCCAGCAGCAGCACGCGGCGACAACCGGCAGCGGTGATGGCGGCAGCGGTGGCGTCGACAATGTGAAGCAGCGGGATTTTCAGATCAGCGGTGATCGCATCAGCGACCTTGTGCATGGTATTGGTGCACAACAGGATGGCTTCGGCGCCAGCGCGTTGCAGCGACCGCGCCGCATCGGCCAACACGGCCGCTGCACCCGCCCAATCACCATCACGCTGGTATTGTTCGATAACGGCAAAGTCAACGCTGTAGAGCAGGCAGCGGGCGGAATGAAAGCCGCCAAGCCGGCTGCGGACCTGTTCGTTCAACAGTCGATAGTAAATGGCGCTGGATTCCCAGCTCATGCCACCGATCAGGCCAAGGGTGCGCATGGCAGACTCCTGCGTTGTTGCTTATCCTTTGGCTCGCTAGTGCGAATGCACTCAGGCCAAACGTAAGCGAAACAGAATGGGATGTTGCGGTTGTGATCAATGCCGCGGCGGGAATCCGTGTGAATCGCGAACGTTGCTGGTCTGGCGCGGCAACCACCCCCTCCCGACCTCCCCCTTGGCAGGGGGAGGAGTGAAGACACGATTGGCGCGAAGTTTGTTCCTTCCCCTGCCAAGGGGGAGGCCGGGAGGGGGTGATATACGAGATATCGTTTGCTACTTCACCAGCTCACCCCGGCAACTGCGAAATATCCGCCACCGCGCCAAACAATTTTTGCAACTCGCGCAGCAGTCCATGGCGATTGCGACGGATCTGTTCGTGCGGGCTGTTGACCATGACCTGATCGAAGAAGGTATCGACCGGCGCGCGCAGTGCGGCAAGGCGCACCAGCATCGCGGTGTAATCACCGGCCAGTAGCAGCGGTGCCGCGTCTTTCTTGGCGGCGACAATGGCGCGGAACAGATCAATCTCGGCTTGCTCGATCAGCGCGCCCTCTTCCACTGGGCTGTCTTCGCCCGCGACATCCGATTTGGCCAGAATATTGCGCACGCGCTTGTTTGCCGCCGCCAGTGCGGCCGCCTCCGGCAGCGTGCTGAAATGCTGCACGGCTTTGACGCGGGCGTCAAAGTCGAGCGGGTGCGAGACTTTCAACTCCATTACGGCATTGAAAATCTCGACCGCTACGCCTTGCTCGGCGTAGTCAGCGCGCAGCCGGTTGAACACGAAATCGTGAACTTCCGCCTCGACATTGGCGTTGGTCAGACGGCTGCCGAGCAGGGCGGCCGCTTTGCTGATGACCGGCGCCAGATCGAGCTGCAGTTTCTTTTCGATACACAGCCGCAGCAAACCGATCGCTGCGCGGCGCAGCGCAAACGGATCCTTGGCGCCAGTCGGGGCCTGACCGATACCGAAAATGCCAACCAGCGTGTCGACCCGATCGGCAATTGCCACGCAAAGCCCGGTGCGGGTTGCCGGTAGCGCGTCGCCACTGAAACGCGGCAAGTAATGCTCACGAATCGCCTGGGCCACTTCGGCATCTTCACCGTCGTGTTTGGCGTAGTACTCGCCCATGATGCCCTGCAGTTCCGGAAACTCGCCTACCATCGCGGTCAACAAATCCGCTTTGCACAACTCGCCGGCGCGCGAGGCTTTTACGCCATCGGAACCCAGCAGGTAAGCGACGCTGGCGGCCAGCTCGGCCACCCGCACCGCCTTGTTGGCAACGGTACCAAGTTCCTTCTGAAACACGATATTGGCCAAGCCGGAACGGCGGTCGCACAAGCGGGTCTTTTTGTCGCTGTTGAAGAAGAACTCGGCATCGGCGAAGCGCGGCCGGATCACCTTGGCATTGCCCTCGGCAATTGACGCCGGCCGCTTGCTCTCGATATTCGAAATGACGATGAATTTGTTCTGCAACTTGCCGTTGCCATCGACGATATGGAAATAGCGCTGATTGTCGCGCATGGTCGAGATCAGGCATTCCTGCGGCACCGCCAGAAAGCGCGATTCGAATTCCCCGACAATGGCCACCGGCCACTCGACCAGACCGGCCACTTCTTCCAGCAAGCGGTCCCAGCTTTCACCGTCAAATGTCGGCTTGCCGAATACCGAGACGCCGCCGTTGGCAGCGGTCACGGTATTGACCTGCTCGACGATGGTGCGCTGGCGCTCGGCAATTGACGGCATCACCTTGCCGCGTTCACGCAACAGGATTTCGTAAAAATTCGCTGCTTCGATTTCAATGGCATCCGGGGCATGGAAGCGATGACCGTGCGTCACCCGACCGGACTTGACCCCGAACAGTTCCAGCTCAATCACTTCATGACCGAACAGCGCAACGATCCAGTGCACCGGCCGGATGAACAGGTGCTTCTCTGCGCCCCAGCGCATCGGCTTGGCCAGCTGAATCTTGGCAACGGCGCTGGCCACCATTTCCGGCAGCAGCTCTTTGCTAGGGCGGCCTTTGACCACTTTCTCGCAGAACGCTTTTTCGACGTTGCCATCGGCCTTGACGACAAAATCACTGGCCTCCAGTCCGTTCTTTTTGGCGAAACCTTCCAGCGCCTTGGTCGGCTTGCCGTCAGCATCGAACGCCACGGCTTTCGGTGGACCAAACAATGACACGGTACGGTCCTGCTGGGTCACCGGTATGCGGAACTTGACGGCCAAGCGACGCGGCGTGACCAGTTGCAGCGCATCATCGCATTCAACTGTGCCCAGCTCCTGCAAGCGCGCTTTCAGCGCGTCGTGCAGGTCCTGCCACATCTGTTTCTGAAACCGTGCCGGCAGTTCTTCGACGCCAAGTTCAAACAGAAAATCTTGTGTTTGCATTTACTCTCTTCCATATGATGCAAAAGTGCATCTATTTCCGCTGTTCACATTATTGATGCTTAAACATGATGCCGCATATGTCTGCTTCGGACGGGTTGTCATACATCGACCCATACAACCAAGGGTGCTCTTGATAGACGGTTTGGACTCGATAGCAAAATTTCTTGTCTGTTTTTCTCAAATAGACCCATATCTCAGCATTTCTCGACAGAGGAGCAAGCAAGCTTTTTATGTCGTAACGCGGATGTGGCTGGTCACAATCAACAACCGTTTCTGTGTTGTCTATTACCGTAATAAGTGTATTGAACAGCGTATCCAAGGAGTCCCTATTTCTGGCACGTGCTAGATAGGTCAACTCATTCAGGCTCTTATAAACCAGCTCCGGGTCTTTCCCATCACGAAGCAACGCGAGCTGCTTCACATCAATAGTCACAGAACCATTCAGCAGTGACGCCGATGGTCCTAGATAGATTTCCTCCGCGCTCGCATTAAATGTCGCCGCAATCAGAAGGGAGAAAATCGTCAGCCCCTTCACTATTTTCACCCCGCCTTCTTCACCGTCTCGCACATCGGGAAGCCGAGCGCTTCGCGCGCCTTGTAATACGCTTCGGCGACAGCGCGCGCCAAAGTGCGCACGCGCAGGATGTAACGCTGGCGTTCGGTGACCGAGATCGCCTTGCGGGCGTCGAGCAGGTTGAAGGTATGCGAGGCCTTCATGGTCTGTTCGTATGCCGGCAGCGGCAGATTGAGTTCGATCAGGCGCAGCGCTTCTTTCTCGCAGTTGTCGAACCACTGGAACAGTGAGGCGGTGTCGGCGTGTTCGAAGTTGTAGGTCGATTGCTCGACTTCATTCTGGTGAAACACGTCGCCGTAGGTGATCTTGCCGAGCGGGCCGTCGGTCCAGGTCAGGTCGTAAACCTTGTCGACGCCCTGCAGGTACATCGCCAGCCGTTCCAGACCGTAGGTGATTTCCGAAGTGACCGGCGCGCATTCGATGCCACCGACTTGCTGGAAGTAAGTGAACTGGGTCACTTCCATGCCGTTCAGCCAGACTTCCCAGCCAAGACCCCAGGCACCGAGCGTCGGTGATTCCCAGTTGTCTTCAACGAAACGGATATCGTGTTCGAGCGGATCGATGCCCATGGTTTTCAGCGAACCGAGGTACAGATCGAGCACGTTTTTCGGCGACGGTTTGATCACCACCTGATATTGATAGTAGTGCTGCAGGCGGTTCGGATTTTCACCATAGCGGCCATCGGCCGGCCGGCGCGACGGTTGCACATAGGCGGCGCTCCACGGCTCTGGCCCAAGCGAACGCAAAAAGGTGGCGGGATGGAAGGTGCCGGCGCCCACTTCCATGTCCAGCGGCTGCAGGATCACGCAGCCCTGTTCGGCCCAGTATTGCTGCAGGGTCAGGATCAGGCCCTGAAAGGTCCGGGTGTTTTCATTACCAATGGCCACAACGCTCATCCGGGAGTCGACAAAGGACCGGCATTATAGCGGCCTGCCCGGCCGGATCAGCCGGTCCCGGCTTAGGCTTTTTTGCGGCGCGCCCCGCGCCCTGCGGTCCAATCCCGGTGCCGCCCCGATCATCACTGCTGACAGGCTGTTGTCAGGGGCAGCGGCCTACACTGGCCTCCCTCTGCACAGGCCAAGGAGCGCCACCATGTCGAGTCACCCCACCGCTGCCGCCAGCCGCGCCGGCTACAAGGCCCTGATGACCGCGATTTACAAAATCGCCCCGGCCCAGATGAAGCAAGCCCGCGACTGGTATGTCGATGCACTCGGCCAGGAACCGTATTGGGAATCCATCGAGCACTATGTCGGTTTCAATGTCGCCGGCTATGAGCTCGGCCTGCATCCAAAGGGTCCTGACGAAGCCGCCAGCCAGACCACCGGTTGCTGCGCCTATTGGGGCGTCGACGACATCCAGCGTATCTATCAACACCTGCTTGATCTGGGTGCCAGCCCGCTGACGCCACCGGAGGATGTCGGTGGTGGCATCTGGGTTGCCCAGGTCAATGATCCGTTCGGCAATCAATTCGGTTTGATCCAGAACCCGCAATTTCCGAACACTACGGCTTGAGCAGCGAGCCTCGCGAAACTGCCAGATCAGGGGAGGTATCGACATGAGTCGCTATGTGGGCGGTTGTCAATGCGGCGCCGTACGCTACGTTGCCAGCGGTGAACCGGTCATGGTTGCCATTTGCCATTGCTCGATGTGCCGGCGTGCCAATGCGGCACCGTCGGTGGCGTGGGCCATGTTCGGTGAACAGCAGGTGCAAGTGACGGGTGAACTGAACAACTATGCGTCTTCGGCAGAAGGCTTGCGTCATTTCTGTGGTCGTTGTGGCACGCCAATCGCGTTCACCGCCAGCTTTTTGCCCGGCCTGATCGATCTGACCGTTGGCAGCCTTGATGATCCGGAGCTGCTTTCCCCGTCGTTGCACTATTGGGGTGATCGGCAGTTGTCCTGGTGTCACTACGCCGATACCCTACCGGTCTATCCGCAATTTCCACCCATGGCAGGCTAGGCACAGGACATGGCAACAGGTTCGGGCAAAACCGAAAAGCAACGCTGCAGCTGGTGCAACAGCGAGCCGATTTACATCGCCTATCACGACCAGGAATGGGGCGTGCCGCTGCGCGATGACCGCGCGCTGTTCGAGTTGCTCTGCCTGGAAGGCATGCAGGCCGGGCTGTCGTGGATCACGGTGCTGAAGAAGCGCGAACACTATCGCAAATTGTTCGCCGGCTTCGTGCCGGAAAAGATTGCCCGGTTTAGCGATGACAAACTGGAGCAATTCCTGCTCGACCCCGGCATCGTCCGCAACCGGCTCAAGGTCTATGGCATTCGCAAGAATGCCGTCGCGATGCTCGCGCTGCAAAAGGAGCTTGGTTCGTTCAGCGAGTTTCTCTGGCAGTTTGTCGGCGGCAAAACCCTACGTGGCCGCGACGCCGACCACGCCCCGGTGACCTCGACACCGGTGTCGGACGCCATGTCGAAAGCACTGAAGAAGCGCGGCTTCACCTTTGTCGGCACCACCATTTGTTATGCATTCATGCAGGCCAGCGGCATGGTCGACGACCATATGCCGGGCTGCTGGAAGCGGGGAAAATCCCGCTAATACTGGCTCCGGCGCCGGTTGTTGTCATGTCCGTAGGGTTTGCCCCAGCCTGCGAATTCATACAGCTGCCTGTATAAAAATTCTGACGCTGTGCATCAGCCTTATAACGAGCCGTCATCAGCGTTGACACACCGTTTTAACAGGTCTAGTTTCGAGCCTGACCCGCATCTTCATGCAGGTCGTCACAAAGGTATGGGGTCATGCTGAAGAAAGCGCACAATTTGAGCGCCTATCGCTACACCCCCTACTACCTCAGCGAGTGGTTCAATAATTAGCCACGGACCCGCGCAGGCGTGCGGGTCCGGGTGACCACAGCGAAACGGTAGCGGGGCACGCCACCGGTGCATCGATCACGATGCGCTGAAGCCCCCATCTGTTTGTCCAAACTCACCTCACGCTATTGCGGGTGCTGCTCGGCACCATGCCGTCATCACCTTTTTCGTGCCCCCGTCCGTTTGCGCGCGCTTGCAGTGTGGCTGCAGGCGAACCGTTGTCCGCTGTTCATCAGAGCGATGTTCAACAAGCGTCAATACGGAGGCAAGTCATGAAAAAAATAACGATTACCCGGCTACTGCTCGCGGTGCTTATGTTCGCCAGCACGGTGCCGGTACATGCAGTGCAGTTCTACACCACCGGCAATACTGCCAACGTCACCAAGACCACCAGCCTTGGCGTCTGCCTGGCCGGCGGCGGCAGTGACGATGCATGGGCAGGCGGCTGGAAATTCATGCTGAACAAAGCCGGCGGCGGCGACATCGTCGTCATTCGGGCCGATGGCACGCGCGGTGGCTACGAGTCGTTTATCTACAACGATGATGGCAACCACGGCTTTCCGCTGGTCGACTCGGTGACCACCATCGTGATCGAGAGCGCCAGTGATGCCAATCGAACAGACGTCGAAACCGCGATCCGCAACGCGGAAATGGTGTTCTTCGCGGGTGGTGATCAGTACTTGTACATCAGCTGGTTCAACAACAGCAAAGTCGAAAGCGCCGTGGAGTACCTGCTGAACAGCAAGAAGGCCCCGGTCGGTGGTACCAGTGCCGGCATGGCACTGCTTGGCGGCATCGACTTTACCGCACGGTACGACTCGCCGGATCCAAACAAGGATCTGGTCGACAGCGAAGATGTCATGAACGACCCGACCGGTTACTTCGTTGACCTGAATCGCACCGTCGTCAATCCGCCGTTCATGAGCAATGTCATTACCGATACCCACTTCAGCGCCCGCAATCGCTTTGGCCGCATCGTCGGCTTCATGGCGCGCGCGGATTACAACTGGAGCGATGTCAGCGCCACCAGCATCAAGGCCATTGCGTCCGATGAAGGAACTGCGGCCTGCTTTGATGGCGGCGGCATTGCCAAAGTCTATGGCTCCGGCAAAGCCTATTTTCTCAAGGGCAACAAGGCCATCGAGCGCATTCGCAGTGGCTATTCGCTGGACTGGTGGGGTTCACGGCAGGCAGTCAAGGCCTATGTCATCACCGGTAGCGCTGGCGGTGCCGGCAGTTTCAATCTCGGCAGTTGGAGTGGCAGTGGTGGCCTGAGTGAGTACTGGTGGGTTGATGGTTCCGTTGAATCGGATCCGATCTTTGGTCGCAATTGATTCAACACAGGCAATGACAGTGATGAACCTGCGCGGCGTGCCGATTGTTTGCGGTTTGCTGTCGCTGCGCTCCCTTGCAAGTCAATACGGAGAACATGTCATGAAAACAACTTACGCAATCGCATCCGTTCTTGCTGGTCTTCTGGCCTGTGCAGGCGCACAGGCCGCTTCATACACCCTCGCCTGTGGTTCGGCCAATCACACGGTCAGCACGACCCAGGCGACGCTGATGGTCGGCGGCGCCGAAGCAGGCGCCAGCGGCGAAGTCGAAGCCACCCAGTGGCTGCTCAACAATGCCAGAGGCGGCGACTATCTGGTGCTGCGCACCGGCGGTACCGGCAGTCAGGCATCGTGGGTCTGCAGCAATTTTGCCAGCAGCATCGGGTCCGCTGCAGAGCAGTCGATTGACAGTCGCAGCGACGCCAATAACGCCACCATTGCCCAGCGCATTCGCGATGCCGAGATCATCTTCATCGCCGGCGGTGATCAGAACAAGTATGAGGACTACTGGAAAGATACCGCCGTCGAATCGGCGCTCAACGATCACCTGAATGTCACCCGCGAGCCCATCGGTGGCACCAGTGCCGGCCTTGCCATTCTCGGGCAGTCTTATTACGCCCCGGCCGGTACTGGCGTGCTGTCAAAGGAGATCCTCAACAATCCGTTTCACGCCAACACCGCTGACATCAATCACGGCGATTTTCTGCTGCATCCTCAATTGGCCAACACCATTACCGACACTCACCTGAACCGGTTGACCGGAAGCGGTCGCAATGCCGAAACCCGCCATGGCCGCGTGCTTGGCTTTCTGGCGCGCACGGTGGCGGCAAAGAACAGCCTGAATGTCCGCGCCATTGGTGTTGATGAAAGCACCCTGATCGCGGTCGATGCCAGCGGTAATGCCAAAGTGTACGGCGAAGGCCGCGCCTACTTCCTGAAACCGAACACCTACCCGGATCGCATCCAAAGCGGCAGCACGCTGATCTGGAACAACGGTGGGCAGGCAGTCGGCGTGTACTGGATACAAGGCAGCCGCACCGGCGCCGGCAGCTTCAATCTGGGCAGCTGGACCGGCAGCGGTGGCACCAGCAAGGCGTGGTACACCACTGGCGGCTACAGCGGCTTCAATTGTCAGCGTGGTTGCTGAGACGTAAAAGAAAAGGGCGCCGATGGCGCCCTTTTCTTACAGATTTTTCTGCACAAACTGCCACATCGCTTTCTGCCTTGCCCAGGTGGGCCAATCACCGCGCACCCCGTGGCCATGGCCCGGATACAGTTGCAGCTCATAGTCCTTGCCGGCTTTGATCAGCTCATCGATCAGCAGAATACTGTTCTGCGGATGCACGTTATCGTCCATCGTGCCATGCATGATCAGGATTTTCCCGCTCAGATCTTTTACCGCATTCAACACGCTACCCTTGACATAGCCATCGGTGTTGGTTTTCGGCAGCCCCATGTAGCGTTCGGTGTAGATGCTGTCATACAGCGACCAGTCAGTAACCGGAGCACCGACAAGGCCGATTTTCCATGCCTTGCTGTGGGTCATCGCGTAAGCGGTAAAGTAGCCACCATAGCTCCAGCCACTCAGCGCAATGCGGTCCATGTCGGCCCACCCTTGTGCGCGCAGCCAGGCCAGCCCGTCCAACTGATCCTGCAACTCGAGTTGGCCAAACTTGTGGTGAATGGGCCAGGCACTTTTGACGCCCTTGTTGCTGGCACTGCGATTGTCGAGCACCCAAACCACATAGCCTTGCTGGGCGAGAAAATGAAACCACAACCGCGAGCTCCAGCGGTCGGTCACTTGCGGCGCCATCGGTCCGGCATAGAGATGCTGGAACACCGGATATTTTTTGCTGGCGTCGGACTTGTTTGGGTCAAAACCCGGCGGCAGCACCAACATGGCATCCAGCTCGTATCCATCACGGGCTTTGACGGTCTGGAATTTCACTTCACCGAGTGTCAGCGCCTTGATGGTGTCCGGCAAGCCACTGTCATCGACCAGCTTGATCTGTTTGCCATCGGCACTGAACAGGGCCTGTTTTGGTGGCTCGTTCAGGCTGCTCCAGCTGTCGAGATAGTGCGTCCAGGTTTTGTTCCAGCGGATGCTGTGACTGCCGCGTGCTTCGGTGAGTCGCTTCGGTTTGCCGCCTTTCAAGGTGGCAACGTAGCCATCGTTACCAAGCGCATTGCGTTCGTTGGCCGTGAAGTACACCTTACCCGACTGGTCATCCACACCCAGCACTTCCCGAACGTCCCACTCGCCCTTGGTCACCGCATTGCGCAGTTTGTAATGTTTGTCGTACCGATAGAGATGACGATGACCGGTGCGATCGGACTCCCACAGAAAGCCGCCGTCCTTCAGAAACGTTGGCAACGGCAAACGTTCGACCCAGGCCGGACTGGTTTCGCGCACCATCACGGCACTGTCGCCGGCTGCATCGTAACGGCGCAGATCAAGCCAGGTCTGTTCACGGTTCTGCCAGGATGCCAGCAGTTCCCCGCTTGGCGACCAGCCGACCTGCACGATCAATGTTTCCTGTTCGCCGTATGGCGATGGCAGCCAGGTTGTCTCCCCGGCAAGATTGACCACGCCGAGCGTCACCACCGGGTTCGGGTCACCGGCTTTCGGATAGCGCGTTTCATTTTTCTGTTGCGGTTGGCTGTGGTCACCCGCAAGGGTAAACACCGGTACCCGGCTTTCATCAAAACTGAGATAAGCCAGCTTTTGTGAGTCCGGCGCCCACCAGAACGCACGGAAATCACCTCGACCATACAACTCTTCCTGATAGACCCAGTCATGGCGGCCATTGAGCCGGGTGTCGCTGCCGCCGGTGGTCAACGGCGTTTCATCCGCAGTGGCCAGCGTGATCAGATAGAGATCATTGCCTTTCAGGTAGGCCACCGATTTGCTGTCCGGCGACAGCAGGGCTTCATCTTCGCTGATCGTCGGTGTGCGGGTCAGTTGGCTGACGGTCTTCCGGCCCAGATCGAGCAACCAGAGATCCTTGCTGTGGCTGAAGACATAGACGGATTGTTCCGGCGTGATTTGACCACCGAGCGATTCCGCCAACGTTGCCGCCGCCTTGTCGTCAATGCCAGCAGCTTTCAGCCAGCTGATCAGATTGCCATCGACCGGGATCGGAGTTTTTTCCCAATTCAGCGGGTCAACGGCAAACAGCTGCACAGTGCCATCCTTAATCTGCGCTTCTACCAATCGGTCCTGTTTGTCCCAGCTGAGCCGGGTCAGCGGGGTCGGATCGAATTTCAGTTTCTGGTCCGGGTGATACAGCTGCTCAAGGGTCAGCCGGCCTGTGCTGGTCGCTGCCGGTTCAGTCAACACCGACTCGGCTGAAACACTGGCACCCGCTGCAAGCAGCAGTGGCAGCAGGGCGTGGGAAATGCGGGGCATGGTCTCTCCTGGCAGGTGCGTACGTGTCAGTTGCTTTTTTTTTACTGGCCACGGAGAGTACGGCCTCCGCAGCGGGCTGTCTTGGAAAAAACCCGCGGCCTGGCCGTAGTCGCGTGTACACGTACGCCAACTCAGCTCGATTCAGCCAAGCTCAGCTCGGGCGCAGGTTCTGCACGGACCGCCCGGGATACTGGCAGCTGTAAAAGCTCACAACCAAAACCCGTTGACGCCGGAGGGAATGCGATGCGGCAACCGATGAAACCGCGGCTCTGGAGCCATCTGACCGAGTCGCCGCGCGAACGGCAGCCAGTGCCGGATATCCGTGCCGCCAAAGCCAAAGTGGTCCGCAGTTATCCAGAGCTGGTACAGGCCATTGCCAAGCTGGCTTTTCACAATCCCGAATATGCCTTGTTCTTCCGTGGTCAGGGCACCGACCACCTCAACTCGCAGCAGCAGACCAGTTGTTATCCGACGCTCTATCGCAGCGGCAGCAATGGCCGACTGAAAGATCGCGAACTGCAAACCCGGCGCGCGCAACTGGAGCACTATCAGCACGCGCTGGCGGCGGCCTTCAAGTCGGCGAAACTGCCGGGGTTCGACAAACTGGAAAAATTCCCGGAGCTGGCCTGGTCGGTGCTGCAACATTACGAGGTGTGCGCAACGCCGCTGCTCGACGTCACCCACTCGCTGCGGGTGGCCGCGTCGTTTGCAACCGATCAGGACAAGGACGGTCTGGTTTACGTATTCGCGCTGCCCTATCCGAACGGTACGCTGACTTACTCGGCCGAAGAGGAGCTGTTGATGATCCGCTTGCTCGGTATCTGTCCACCCGATGCCAAGCGGCCGTATTTTCAGGAAGGCTATCTGGTCGGCTCATTTCCGGTGGTCCGTGAACGGCGTGGCCCGCATCTGGATGTCGCCCGCCGGTTGATCGGCAAATTTCAGTTGAAGGCCAAGGCGTTCTGGAGCGACGACTTTGCCCGCATTCCGGCGGCGGCGCTTTACCCGGCCAAGGACAGCATCCAGCAATTGTGCGCGCAATTGCCGCCACCCTGAGGTTCATCTGCCGTTACCTGCATAGGTCAGCGCCACCGATTGTCTTGTCCGGGGCGCGGCGCGACAATCCGGCTACTTCACCAGGTTGATACTGAATCATGTTTCCAACGCTCACCACTGCCCGACTCAATTTGCGACCACCGCGCGAAAGCGATATCGATGATCTGTTCACGCTGTTCTCCGACCCGCGTGTCACCGAAGTCTGGAGCCACGAACCCTGGACCTCGCGGCAGCAGGCCGAAGCATTGTTGCAGGCGATTAGCGGCGGTGCCGAACGGCATGGCCTGTACCAATGGGCGATCACTCCGAAAGAGACCGATCGACTGATTGGCACCTGCACCCTGCGCGCGATTGACCCGGTACACCGCAGCACCATGATCGGCTATGCCCTGATGCCGGCGTACCAGGGCAAGGGTTATGCCCGCGAAGCCGCCGGCGCGATGATCGAGCACGCGTTCACCCGTCTCAACGTGCATCGCATTGGCGCCGATCTGGAGCCGGACAACACCGGTTCCCGCAAGGTGCTGGAAGCATTTGGGTTTCAAGTCGAGGGCCGCTTGCGCGACACCTATTGGCTGAATGGCCGTTGGTATGATTCGCTGATCATGAGCCTGCTGGAACCCGAATGGCGGTTGCGGCAATCCCGAGCCTAGTCGGCTTTGCTTGTGGCAGCGGCGGCGGCGAATCTGGTCACCGCGGCAGTATCACCATGGTCGCTGCCGCCGGGTGAGGCCGGGTCCGGCGAACATCGTGTTCAGTTTTCGGTGGAGCCTGGTGGCAGCTGGCGCAATCATGGCGCCGTTGCCAGCGGATGCCGAAACGGGAGGTCAACATGGCCACAGCCCAACTGAAACCGCGTGAAATGGCGAAAGCCTTTTACGATCAGAATGCCGACTACGACGGGTTGTTTTTTGTCGGCGTCAAAACCACCGGCATCTTCTGCCGGCCGTCCTGTTCCGCGCGCCGCCCGAAGCCGGAAAATGTCGAATATTTTCCCGACGCCGACAGCGCCGCCGGCGCCGGCTTTCGCGCCTGCAAGCGCTGCCACCCGCTGCAGGCCGACGGCACCCATCCGGTCTGGGTCAATACCCTGCTGAAAGCACTCGATGCCACCGCCGATGGCCGCTTGCCGGACGCCCGCATGCGCGAACTTGGCGTCGATCCGGCCCGCGCCCGGCGCTACTTCCGCCAGCACCACGGCATGACCTTCCAGACCTGGGCGCGCGCGCGCCGGTTGAATGAGGCGCGCGAATCGATCCGCACCGGCGCGCAGGCCAGCAAAGCCATTCGTGGTTACAGCTCGGAGAGCGGCTTTCGCGCAGCATTTGATCGCGCCTTCGGCCACGCCCCCGGCGCCAGCAGCAAACAGACCAGTCTCATCACTGCACAAATCGAATCACCGGTTGGGCCTTTGCTCGCCGGTGTCACCGATGATGGTGTCTGCCTGCTCGAGTTCGTTGGCCAGCGCCGGCACCTGCGTCAACAGGAAGCCATCTGCAAATGGCTGCAATGCAAGGCCGTTCCCGGCGAACACAAATGGCTGAAAGTGCTGCGCAAGCAACTCGCCGAATACTTCACCGGTAAACGCCAGCAATTTGAGCTGCCGCTGGTTTACCCCGGCACCACGTTTCAGCAAAAAGTCTGGCAGCAACTGCTGGCGATTCCCTATGGCGAAACCATTTCCTATCAGGAGTTGGCGCGCCGGGTCGGCGATGAAAACGCCAGCCGCGCGGTCGGCACGGCAAACGGCTGCAACCGGCTCGCGATCATCATTCCCTGCCACCGCGTTGTGAACAAGTCGGGCAATCTCGGCGGTTATGGTGGCGGCTTGCATCGGAAAAGTTGGTTGTTGAAGTTGGAGCGGGGGGAGTTGTGAGTGGAGTTGACGCTGACTGCATGGCAGCCGATTTTATGGCTAGTCCGTCAGCCTTTGTTGTTTAGCGCGCCGGTTGGAGCGGCAACTACCCCACCCTAACCCTCCCCTTCACAGGGGAGGGAACGTAACACTCCTCCCCCTGTAAAGGGGGAGGCCGGGAGGGGGTAGGTGCCGCCCCCTAAAATGATTATCAAACCGCAGCACGGAAGCCGCACCCCATGGGCCAAATCTTCAACCGCAAAACGAGCGCCGAATTCCGCCGCGACCTCCGCAACAATCCCACCGAACCCGAGCATCGCCTCTGGCAGGCTTTGCGCAGCGAGCAACTCGGCGTCAAATTTCGGCGCCAGCACAGCATCGGTGGCTACACCGCCGACTTTTACTCGGTTGAGGCAAAGCTGGTTATCGAAGTTGACGGCGACAGCCATTACTCGGATGAAGCCGCGCGTTCCCGCGATTCAGCACGCGATGATTACTTCACGGGTTTGGGGCTAAGGGTAGTGCGGATCACCAATCAGGAAGTGATGACGAATCTTGAAGGCGTGTTGCAGCATATTTTGTTTTGCCTGCAGCGATGAGACATCGCACGTTCGACGCGGCAATTGCCCCCTCCCGGCCTCCCCCTTCACAGGGGGAGGAGCTAAGCAGATTACTCCCCTGGTAGAGGAGGGAGCTGTCCCCACCCCATAGCCCTGCCCCGCCATCTGCGCTACTGTACCGACCGATTCCGAGCTGTCGGCTCCGCCGGCACTTCGCATAGAAAGGGACAGAAGATGAAACCGAATCTCGCGTGGCCGCATGTTGCGCTATGGATTTTTCTGGGGCTGGTGGCAACCGGTGGGTTGGCCACCATGGCCTTGCATCAGGGCGAAACGATCAACGCGCTCTGGCTGGTGACCACCGCCATCTCGGTCTATTTGATTGGCTATCGCTTTTATTCCCGCTTTATTGCCGACAAGGTGCTCGGCGTCACCGATCAGCGGATGACGCCTGCGCACGCGCTCAATGACGGCAAGGATTTCGTTCCCACCCACAAGGCCGTGCTGTTCGGTCACCACTTTGCCGCCATTGCCGGCGCCGGCCCGTTGATTGGCCCGGTGCTCGCAGCGCAGATGGGTTACCTGCCCGGCACCATCTGGCTGGTGGTTGGCGTGGTGTTTGCGGGTGCGGTGCAGGATATGGTGGTGCTGTTTGCCTCCACCCGCCGCAACGGCAAATCGCTCGGCGACATGATCCGCGAGGAAATCGGCACCTTTGCCGGCAAGCTCGCCATGTTCGGCATTCTCGCCATCATGATCATCCTGTTGGCCGTGCTGGCGTTGGTGGTGGTGAAAGCCCTGATCGGCAGCCCGTGGGGCGTCAGCACGCTGGTGCTGACCATGCCGATTGCCGTGTTCATGGGCGTGTACCTGCGCTACTTGCGACCGGGCCGGGTGGGCGAAGTATCGCTGATCGGTATTGTCCTGCTGATCCTGTCTCTTTACGCCGGCCAGTGGATTGCCGAGTCGCCCACTTACGCGCCGTGGTTTGATTTGAGCGGCACCACGCTGGCCTGGGGCCTGATCATTTACGGTTTTGTTGCGTCGGTATTGCCGGTGTGGCTGCTGCTGGCGCCGCGCGATTACCTCAGCACTTTTCTGAAAATCGGCACCATCGTCGGCCTCGCCATCGGCATTGCCATCACGTTGCCGGAATTGCACATGCCGGCGCTGACCTCGTTCACCGACGGCAGCGGCCCGGTGTTTGCCGGCAGCCTGTTCCCGTTCCTGTTCATCACCATCGCCTGCGGTACCGTATCCGGTTTTCATGCGCTGGTTGCTTCCGGCACCACGCCAAAACTGATCGAACGCGAATCGCATATCCGGCCGATTGGTTACGGCGCCATGCTGATGGAATCGTTCGTCGCGGTGATGGCAATGGTTGCGGCCTGCGTGCTGACACCCGGCGTCTACTTTGCGCTGAACAGCCCGGCCGCGCTGATCGGCACCACGCCGGAACAGGCGGCCGCGGTAATCAACAGCTGGGGCTTTGTCGTGACGCCCGAGATGCTGACCCAGACCGCGAAAGACATTGGCGAGAACAGCATCCTGTCGCGCGCCGGTGGCGCACCGACGCTGGCGGTGGGCATGGCGCAGATCTTCAGCAGCGTGTTCGGTGGCCAGGCAATGATGGCGTTCTGGTATCACTTCGCGATCTTGTTTGAAGCGCTGTTCATCCTGACCACGCTCGATGCCGGCACCCGTGTTGGCCGCTTCATGATCCAGGATCTGCTCGGCCAGTACATTCCGAAACTGGGCCACATTCATTCCCTCACCGGCAACCTGACGGCGACCACACTCTGCGTGGCCGGCTGGGGTTACTTTCTGTATCAGGGCGTGATCGATCCGCTTGGTGGCATCAACACGCTGTGGCCGCTGTTCGGCATTGCCAATCAAATGCTGGCCGCGATGGCGCTGATGTTTGGCACCGTCATGCTGGTAAAAATGCAGCGCGGCAAACTGGCGCTGGTCACTGCCGTGCCGACCATCTGGCTGCTGATCGTCACGCTGACTGCAAGCTGGCAGAAGCTGTTCCATGACGATGTCCGCATCGGTTTTCTGGCGCATGCCGAGAAATTCCGCGCTGCACTGGCACGGGATGAAGTACTGGCCCCGGCCAAGTCGCTCGACGATATGTCACGCATCATCAACAACGATTACATCAACGCCGGCTTGTGTGCGCTGTTTGCCTTTATCGTCATTGCGATGGCGTTAGTCGTTTCGCGAGCCTGCCTGCGAATTTGGCGCGGCGAGAAACCGCAGCTGAAAGAAGCAGCGTTTCGGGCAGCGGTAGTGGAAGGCTGAAAGTTTGTTGTGGCGCGGGATTGATACTGCGTCGCTGATTGAATGTGAAGTGCGGCAACTACCCCACCCCGGCCCTCCCCTTAACAGGGGAGGGAGTTAAAAGCCCCTCCCCCTGTTAAGGGGGAGGATAGGAGGGGGTACTTGCCGCCCGTAAACATAAACAAGAACCGGAGCCAATGCATGCCCCACATCAACCCAATCGGTAAACGATTGAACCACTGGCGCGAAGCCCTCGATCGCCTGCTCGGCTTGCCGAACTACGAGCGTTACCTCGCCCATATGCAGCACGCGCATCCCGAGCAACCGGCGCTGTCGCGTCGAGCGTTTTACGACCAAGCCCAGCGCAGCCGTTACGAAAGCGGCGCCGACCGGCCGCGCTGCTGTTGAGACGCAGCGCCAGCGCCGATGGTTTGCAGCCACCGCGCGGCGCCTGACCGGTGCTTGATCCGGCGCAATTCCGACCACGAAAAACTGTGCGCTTAATTCCTGCTTAAGCTGGCCGCCCTTGAATGGGCCTACCCGCTACAGGAGCATCGCCATGTCGGAACCCATCAAAGTCTGGGACCTTGCGGTCCGCGTGTTTCACTGGTCACTGGTGGTCAGCTTTGCGCTGGCCTATATCACCGGCGAGGAAAACGAAACGCTGCACGTTTATCTCGGTTATGCCATTGCCGGTCTGATCGTGTTTCGCTTTATCTGGGGCTTTGTCGGCGGCAAGTATGCCCGCTTCCGTGCCTTTCTCTATTCACCGAAAGAAACGCTGTCCTACCTGCGCGACAGCAAGGCCGGCAAAGCACCGCATTACCTGAGCCACAATCCGCTCGGCGCCCTGATGGTGTTTGCATTGTTGTTCACCTTGTCGGGCACGGTGGTTACCGGCCTTGCCTTGAATGGTGACCTGCCCGGTTTCGCCGGCGGGCGGCCTGAAGCAAGCATGGAAGGCACGGCTGCCGTGACATCGGCCACCAGCTCCGCGCAAGAAGAAAGTGAAGAAGACGAAACCGAAGAATACGAGGAAGCTGAAACCGGTGGTGGCAACAGTCATGATCTGTGGGAAGAGTGGCATGAGGGCTTTGCCAACGCCACGCTGGTACTGATCGCCCTGCACATTTTCGGCGTCATCATGGCGAGCCGCCAGCACAAGGAAAATCTGGTGCGGGCCATGATCACCGGCTGGAAACAGCAGCGCTGAGCGGCCGTGAAATTCAGCCGGCTATCTTCTAAGCGCGACAGTTCATCCCGAGTCACCGTCATGATCTGCACAGGTTCATGACGGGGCCGGGCCGGCAGTAGAACAGCATCGGCCCGGCATTTACCCTCATTGCAAATCAACTGTAGGCACGGCGCGCACTAGCGCAGTGCCCTCAGCTCAGCGGCAAATCCAGCGCCGGCCCAATGGGCCCAAACGGCCCGAACTCATCGCCACCATTTCCTGATCGTAAGCGTGCTGCACCAGCGCGGTGTAACGGGTGTTGGCCGGCAATGCGGCGATCAGATAGCGGAAGAAATACGGCGCGCCTTCCATGCGCACTTGGTTGAAATGCAGTCGCAGCGCGGCATCCATGTCGTCGGCACTGTGGCGCGGCCGGTCATGCTGCTCACGCCAGACTTCAATCGGGTCGCGCGCGGTCAGCAGGCGCGCCGCCGTGCTGTCCATCCGGAACTCGCTGGCAATGCCAGCCTCGGTCGAGGCGGCATAGTGCTTGAGCCATTCCCCGGCATTGCGACACCACCACTGGATGTCCTGCGGCCGGGCATGGGCGTGGGCAAAGTCCTCAACTAACAACGCACCGCCGTAGGTCAGCAATTGCCGGCTGCGGTGAATGGCGGCATCGAGCGGATGCATCTGGTGCAGCGAGCGGGTGAACAGAATCGCCTGAAACGGCGCACTGTGATAGTCGGGCCAGGTGGCCTGCACCGCGTTGACGCCACGGGCGGCAATGGCCGCCACCGCGCGGCTGTCGCTGTCCAGCGCGGTGACCTCGTAGCCACGCTGCTGCAGCCGCTCGGCCAACGCGCCATCGCCCGCGCCGATCTCGAGAACTCGGGCAGGGGCTTTCGGCAGGTGGTGCGAGACAAAGTTATGGGTATTGGTGAGGGCGATATCGTCCGGTAACAACATTCGTGGTGTTCATCCTTGCTCGCCGCGGGGTCAGCGAGATACCAGAAGGCTAGTCGAATTCGGCGCCGGAATACACCTGTTTTCCTTATGGCTTTACGGCGAGTTCCGGGGTGACATTGGGGTCCTACGCAGCGTGCTTCCAGATAACGGCAGGCCCCCACCCCAACCCTCCCCCTGCCAGGGGGGAGGCTGGGAGGGGGGCTTGCCGCTCCATACACTCCAACACCCCCAACCACTCGCAATCGCACCCAACCCAATCCGCCAGAGTTCAACAGTCACCAACACCCTGCTACCCCGCCCAATTGCCCCGCGCGCCAACTCCCCGCAGAATGCCATGCACTTGTGGCACCGGCGTCAGCCCGCCGCTTCGCACGCGCCCGTACCCCGCCCGTGTAACCAGACCAACAACAAAGGCCCCACGCCAATGGACTTCAGCAATCCGACCAGCATCACCTTCATCGTCTACATCCTTGCCATGATCGGCATCGGCTTTGCCGCCTGGCGCTACACCAACAACCTGTCCGATTACATTCTCGGCGGCCGCAGCCTCGGTGCCTTTGTCACCGCGATGAGCGCCGGCGCCTCCGACATGAGCGGCTGGTTGCTGATGGGATTGCCCGGTGCCATTTATGCCGCCGGTCTGTCGGAAAGCTGGATTGCCATTGGCCTCATCATCGGCGCCTGGTTTAACTGGTATATGGTCGCAGGCCGGCTGCGCGTCTACACCGAGCTCACCCACAACGCGCTGACCCTGCCCGATTACTTCAGCCACCGCTTCGAAGACAACACCAAGATTCTGCGCGTGCTCGCTGCCATCGTGATTCTGGTGTTCTTCACCATTTACTGCGCCTCCGGCATGGTCGCCGGTGCCCGCCTGTTCCAGGAAACCTTTGGCATGAGCTACGGCGTATCGCTGTGGGCCGGCGCTGCTGCAACCATCATTTACGTCTTCATCGGCGGCTTTCTGGCCGTCAGCTGGACCGACACCGTGCAAGCCACGCTGATGATCTTTGCGCTGCTGCTGGCACCGATCATGGTGATCATTTCGCTCGGCGGTTTTGGCGATGCGATGACCACCATCGAAGGCATCAACCCGAACTACGTCGACTGGTTCAGCGGCACCACTACCATCGGCATCATTTCGCTGATGGCCTGGGGCCTCGGTTACATGGGCCAGCCGCACATCCTCGCCCGCTTCATGGCCGCCGAAAGTTACGCCACCATGAAAAACGCCCGCCGCATCGGCATGACCTGGATGATCATTTGCCTGTTCGGCGCCATGGCCGTCGGCTTCTTCGGCATCGCCTACTTTGCCGCGCATCCCGATCAAGCGGCACCAGTGACAGCGAACCGCGAGACCGTGTTCATCACGCTTGCACAAGTGCTGTTCAATCCGTGGATCGCCGGCATTCTGCTGAGCGCCATTCTCGCCGCGGTGATGAGCACGCTCTCCTGCCAATTGCTGGTCTGCTCGTCAGCCCTCACCGAAGATTTCTACAAAGCCTTCTTCCGCCCCAAAGCCTCGCAAAAAGAACTGGTCTGGTTCGGCCGCATGATGGTGCTCGCCGTCGCCGTGCTGGCGATTGGCATTGCCTCCAACCCGGACAGCCGCGTGCTCGGCTTGGTCGGCTACGCCTGGGCCGGCTTCGGCTCCGCCTTCGGCCCGGTCGTGCTGTTCTCGCTGCTCTGGCCCCGAATGACCCGCAATGGCGCGCTCGCTGGTATGTTGGTCGGCGCCGTCACCGTGATCATCTGGCGCAATGGCGGCTGGTTCGGTTTGTATGAAATGGTGCCGGGCTTTGCCTTGGCCTGTATCGCGATTGTGATTGGCAGCAAGCTGGACAAAGAGCCGTCGGACGCGATGAAGGCGGCGTTTGGGAAGATGCAGGCGATGGTGAAGTGATGTTTCTGGTCAGGCTGAGGTTCCAAAGCCAAAGATGCGGCGCCAGATAGATACGCTGAAAAATTGAATCAGTTTAAAAGCAAGGCTTGTCCTACGAATGACAAAAGCATTGAACTCACTTAAACAAAGGATGCTCGAGTCTCCTGCTTGGAAGACGTTCTTTGCTACGGTTATTCCAGTTGCTGCGGGAGTATTGTCCGGTACTTTCGTTTCTGAAATTACCATTAACTCGCAGCTTATTTGGACTAGCCTATACAAATCACCGAGCTTTTATGGCCTCATCGTTCTAACAGTAATTCTATTTTTCTATAATCGCGCGACCTATCTGCAGGAGAAGGACATTGAGAAGTTCATTGATGACGATTACTGCAGAGCCTATATGAGAAGCAAATGCTTGCCAGAAGCGGCAGAAAAATACAAACAGATGATTCGAAATGGGAATGGCTCAGAACTAAAAAATGCAATGAAAGAATTTGAGAGGATACTAAAATGAAGTATCTAGTAGCTCCCGAATTCACGGAGAAGTTAGCGGCGCTTCCTGCCGCAGGACTATCAGCAATTGCATCTATGGTTAACACCATATTATCAAGTGACAAGAAAAGCCTGATGGATGGAACATCAGGCATAGACTTTTCTGTATTGGACGCTGACATGTTCGCAATACGTAGCGGCCACATTCGCGTCTACGGTAGCTTTTTGAGAAAAGATGCAGAAGATCACCTTTTGCTCTTGGATATTTCGATGATTTCATCGCCTAGCGCTACACCAGACCGGTTTCATTTTGGAAAAGACCCGAAGAAGAACATAGCCTTTAATCCAAATTTAAATGCGTCAATAGACCCTCGTCGAAATATGCAAATCGATCCCAGACGAAATATGTTGATTGACCCCAATCGAAATATGATGATCGACCCTCGTAGAAATATGATGATCGATCCTACTCGAAACATGATGATCGACCCTAATCGAAATATGATGATCGACCCTCGTAGAAATATGATGATCGACCCTCGTAGAAACATGATGATCGATCCTAATCGAAATAATTTTTATGACGGCCCGTTTTTGTATGACAGCAAGATGGAGCGGATTGGTTTTGTAGTTCGAGCAAACGAACAGATTAATTTGTTTTTCGACAATAGCGGAAGATTTATTGGCTTCACTGTGAAGACTGACCAGGGAGTCGTAAATATATTTGATGTGCGTGGAAGGTGGACCGGGTTTATGGTTCCTACTGAAACTGATGCACTCGTTATTTTCGATACAGATGGCAGTTGGACCGGTTTGATGGTTTGAAATATTGAGCAAGCGTAGCCCGGGTCGTGCGCAGCATGACCCGGGATTCCCTTTTCAATTCACGCATACCTAAATCCCCGGAACCCGCTGCGCTCGTTCCAGGCTACCCGCTTGGAAAGAGGCGCGGGGGTCAAGCCTTACGTTTGATGGATTTAAGGGGTAAGAGCCCTTAATTTATGTTTGTCTATGTTTGAATTAGTGGAATCGAAGAACCATGAAATACTCAAAAGAAGAAATGGAAGCGGCGTATCAGCAATTGATTCAACGAGAAAGACCGCTGTACACATTTCTCGGCGCTATCGCAGCATTGCCTCCAGCGGCAGCGTTCTATCTGTTTCTGGGTTCGGGCAACTGGGTGTTGATTGTTATGCTGCTGGTACCGCCAGCCATCATCGGATTGTTCGCGCGGTATATTGGTTCGCCCTTCCGGCTCAAGCCGCGTGTTCCAGTCGGCATCATTGCCTTTGTTCTGCACGTAGCTGGCTGTTACATCCTCGGGCTTAGCTTGTCGTATCTCTTGGCTCCAGTCGCTGCGACCGTAGCCGTCGTACTGTCCCGTGTGCGACTAAACGACATCGAGAAGTTTGCTATTGGCCATGCCGAGCTGGGCAACATCAACGTCTGACCGCGTCGGTTGACATAGCGCGGACCTTTACTGAGTTAGAGCCATCAAGTTTCTCGCAATTGGTTTATCGACAGGATTAACGCAATGAATTGGCATCGTTGCTGGTCGGCTTTACTGCTGCTGTTAACTTCGCTAATGGCAGAGGTTCAGGCGTATGAGCAGTCAGCTTGTTACGTTAAATTTCGCTACATCGCCGCGACCGTTAAAGCAGGAACATTTGAAGCATCGGCACGCGAACTCTGGCGTGTCGGTCAGGAGAAGATGCGCTTGCAGGAGGCGCCCGACTCTGCTCAAGGGATTCACGGCCTCATTATCAGCACCGCGCCGGATTCATGGATGATCAACTTGTTTGCCAATGAGGCCCGTCATATTGTCGATAACGGGCCAAGTACCGATATCCATGCACCAATATTGCCGCCCGCATTGAATTCGAAACTGGATGGTGTGCTTGAATACTGTCACGAAGTGACGTTCTTCACGCAGCGAAATGCCAAGACGGTTCCGCTGAAAGAAATTGATGGCGTGCGCACAATCGGACTTTCTCTCGGGTTGGGTGACAGCGAGATTGTGTTGCGGCAACGAGAAGATGGCCAACCCTTTCAGGTTGAATTCGCTATGGATGGTACCGCCGTAGTGGTCCGCTACGACGCACATCAGAACTCGGTTCTTGTTCCTGCTGATTGGTTTCTGCCCCCCGCCAATCTGAAGCTAGTCGAAACGGGAAAATAGCAAGCATGGCCCGGGTCATACCACTGCGGGGTCTGACCTTACATTCGCCATCGCCAATACCTAAACAAAATCTGCAAGGCAAGTTCTGTTCACTTGTCGCTGAATAGATCGATGTACGGCCCATAGCGGAAGCGACGGTTGCGCGCATACCCAGTCATTTCATTAAGTACGCCAAGATCAACCAATCGGGATACCAAATTATTGGCTGCCGCGTAGGTTGTTCCGGTCAGCTGTTCGACGTCATTCACCATCACGATTGGCCGGTCGAATAGCGCTTCAAGCACTTTATGGCCGTTGCCAGCAGCTCGGCCAAGTTTATCGGTGATCGCGGTACGGTGCTGTTCGCGCAGTTGCAATATGCGCCTTGCCGTTTCCGTTGCCTCTGCTGCTACAGCGATCACGCCGCGGAAAAAGAACGCCAGCCACGACTCCCAGTCCCCGTTGTCGCGAACCGCTTGCAAATGCTCGTAGTAGGCTTGGCGGTGCTGCTTGAAGTAATGAGAAAGATACAGCACAGGTTTGTGCAGTATTCCTCGTTCGGTAAGCAAGAACGTGATGAGCAAGCGACCGACCCGACCATTGCCATCAAGGAACGGATGGATTGTTTCAAACTGAACGTGGGCCAGCGCAATTTTGATCAACGGAGGTAAATTGTCGTCTTGATGGAGAAACCGCTCAAGGTCACTCAGAACTTCGAGCACCGTTTCATGGGGTGGGGGCACAAAGGTGGCCGTGTTCAGAGTGCAACCGGCGGGGCCGATCCAATTTTGGCTTCGGCGTAGTTCTCCCGGCTCCAGCCGGCCACCGCGAACACCTTGCAGAAGTTCGGCATGGATTTCCCGAATGAGGCGAATCGATACAGGCAGTTCTGGAAGGCGCATCAGGCCATGATTCATGGCTCTGACGTAATTTATGACCTCATCGACATCCTGTGGCAACTGCAGGTCAAACAGCTGCGCTTCTGCCGCCAGCAAGTCTTGCAGGGAGCTTTGAGTCCCTTCGATCTGGCTCGATAGCACCGCCTCTTTACGGACATACATGAAGACGAAGAGATCGGGATTTGGCAGAGTGAGCACCGCCCCATCAAGACGGCCGAGAGCCCGGTCTGCCGCAGATAGCAGACCCTGCAATTCGCCACTCAAATCCACTTTGGGCACAGGTGGCAATGGTGCGGGTATGAAGGCGCGATAGCCTGTCGCTTGCCGTATATAGCGCCCAGCGCGAACAGACCTTTCTTCTGCTGGCATAATCACCGCATCCTATCGCATGGCTAGTTTTCAGCGCCATATGATAGACAGCCTTTAGCATGTAGGGAAATAGCAGCCTTGTTATAGGCGCTAAGGGCGGCGAAACGGGTTTAAGCGGTCTGAGCCCTTAATTTTTGATACAGCAAGCGCAGTCTGGGTCTTGCGCAGCATGACCCGGGATCTTTTCCCCGGAACCCGCTGCGCTCGTTCCGGGCTACCACGTTTCACCGTCCGGCAGAGGGAATCGTCGTTTGAAAATTCTTGTCACCGGTGCCAACGGTTTCATCGCCAGCGCCATTTGTCAGGCGCTACTCGGCCAGGGCCATTCTTTGGTTGCCGTGGTTCGTTCAGCCAGCAACTTGCCGTCACACCCGGCCGTTACCGTAAAGATGGCCGACATGACGCGCTACACCACGGCGGCGCAGTGGGTGCCGCTGCTACATGGCGTCGATGCGGTAATCAACGTCGCCGGCATTCTGCGCGAAGCCAATCCGCGTGATTTTCAACGCATTCACTTCGATGCGCCCAAAGCGCTGGCGGAAGCCTGCCAGCAGGCCAACGTACGCCAGTTCATTCAAATCTCGGCCATTGGCGCGCCAGAAGATGGCGAATTCATTGCATCCAAACACCGCTTCGATGACTGGCTGCTGCAGGCCGGTGTGCCGTGCGCGGTGATTCGGCCGTCGGTGGT
This sequence comes from Permianibacter sp., assembly GCA_041914645.1. Taxonomy (GTDB): domain Bacteria; phylum Pseudomonadota; class Gammaproteobacteria; order Enterobacterales; family Permianibacteraceae; genus Permianibacter. Next base: position 21,226 of record JAYSCY010000003.1, on the reverse strand, counting down.
CATCTCCACCATCGGGTCTTATGGCGGCACCTCCATGTTGCGTGCACTGTCCGCTACTCCCTATGTGCTTGCATTGCCTGGCGATGGCAGGCAACCGGTACAACCGATCTTGCTGGAAGATTTGGCAGCCCTGGTTGCGCAATGCATTGAACGTGGCACGGTATCGAAGCAACCGGTATATGCCGTTGGGCCAGAGGTGATGTCCATCGAGGCGCTGTTGCGGCTGCTGCGCAACTGGCTGAAGCTGCCACGCGCAGTACCCATCCATGTGCCACTCGCGTTCGTGAAAGCGGGTGCATGGCTGGGCGAGCGCTTCACCAGCGGCCCGCTGAATAGCACGATTCTGGCCTTGCTGATGCGAGGCAACGTCGCGCCAGAGGGTGCGCACGCGCACACCGGCGAGTTAACCGGCTTTTTTCCTCGTTCAATCAGCATCCAATTTTCTCAAGCCGCATCCTTCGTGCAGGACCGCTGGCATGCCCGACTGTATTTGCTGCGGCCGTTGCTGTGGTTCGCCATTGCGTTGGTCTGGCTGGTCTCGGGCATGGCCGGTTTGCTGGCAACACCAGCACAGTTTCAACCGATACTGAGCGCGCTGCATATTCCGCTGGCATGGCAAGCCAATGCCACGCTTGGCTTTTCACTGCTCGATCTGGCGCTTTGTGGTTTGTGGCTACTGCGCATACGGCCACGGCTGACACTGTGGTTGATGCTGGCATCGGTGCTCGGTTATACCGGCTTGCTCGGCGTACTGGCGCCGTCGTTGTGGCTGGACCCGCTCGGCGGCCTTTTAAAAAACCTGGCGATACTGCCGCTGCTGTTGCTGGCGTTGGTGCTGGAGGGTGATCGCTGATGGAGCACTATCTCTGGCTCAAGCTGCTGCACATCCTCTCGTCCACGCTGCTGTTCGGCACCGGGCTTGGCACCGCGTTTTACATGTGGCGCGCCGACTGCAGTGGCGACCCAAAGGTGATTGCGACTGTCGCGCGCAATGTCGTGCTGGCCGACTGGTTGTTCACCACACCGGCGGTCATTGTTCAGCCGGTCACCGGCTTCTTGATGCTGCACATCCTCGCTTACCCGCTTGATGCGTTGTGGGTCACCGCAAGCATCGCGCTGTATGTTCTGATTGGCTTGTGCTGGCTGCCGGTGGTCTGGCTGCAAATTCAGGTCGCCAAACTCGCTGCTGTTGCGGTGGAGAACAACACGCCCCTGCCGAACCGATATCGACAGCTGATGCGCTTTTGGTATGGTCTCGGTTGGCCGGCGTTTATCGGCGTCATTGTGGTGTTTGGCTTGATGGTATTCAAACCAGCTTGAGCTTGCGCGATGTCGTGCCGTGAGGTCTATTGGCAAGCGTAGCCCGGGTCGTGCGCAGCGTGACGCCGGCACAGTTTTGTGAGCGCTTGCTCGTATTCTAGCGCTCTCGCTTTCCTGCCCCGGCGTTTTCTCGCACACTGGCTGGCAGTTTCACACAGTGTCGTTGTTAAGGAGATTGTTTTGCGTAAGGAAATGGTTTTATTGGCCAGCGTCGCAGCGCTGTTCCTGTCTGCTCAGGTGTCTGCCAAAGAGTTGCCGGATGCGGTGGTGGCGAAGATCACCGGCATGACGGGTGTCAGCCATGCGGTCGATGCCCGGATGAAGAAGCGCAATATCCATACGGTTGACTACAGCAATGGCGCCGGCGAGATGTTCCTGTCGGTGACTCTGTTTGCGAGCACGGCAGCGTTTGACGAAGCCCGCGAACTTGAACTCCAGTCCGGCGCGACCGATGTACCGGGCATCGCCAATGGCGCGTTTCTGTCCAAGATGACTGGTATTTGCGGCAAGAACCTGACCACCGCGCTGTGCGTGCAGCCCAACATGGTGTACTGGCTCGACAAGAAGCCGCTGACGGATGATCAGTTGAAGGCGCTGCTGCAAGCCGCGCTGTAATTGCGATAATGGTTTGCTAACGCACCCAATGCGGATTAACTGCTCCGCGTTGGCTGGATTCGCGCAGCAAACCCCCTTTTACTTGCGGTGTGGTTAAGCACCGCGAACCGGGAGATTGTCGCGTCGCCCGGAATCCAGTTTACGGATGCAATTTAATGACCTACATGGAGGTATGAATCTTATGAAGCATGTTCTGCACGCACTTGTGCCGTTGCTTACGCTCTCTCCGCTCGCTTTCGCTGCGGCACCGTCTGCCGGTCACCAGGAAATGCTTGTGTCAATCGCCCGCGCAACCGGCATGGCCCATCAGTTCAGCACGCGCTGCGGCACCGATGAGAAACTGCTGAAGGCCTACAAGGCAAAGTATGAAAGCGAAACCAAGCGCGAAAGTGAGCGCCTGTACCGTGATCTCGATATCGATGCGGAGTTCCAGCTCGGTTTCGATGAAGCCAATCTCTACTACGACAGCGTCAAGGAACAGCCATTCAAAGTCATGCTTTGCCAGCAAATGAAAGAGAAGATCTTGTTGTCCGTTGGTAGTGCCGCTCAGGAATAGGTGGCGAGGCAATAGACCTAGGGCGCTAGAAACGATCATTGCGCCAAAGGAAGTTCAGCTAGCGAAGCCCGGGTTATGCGCAGCATGGCCCGCAAGAATTTAAGGGGTCAGAGCCCTTAAATGTTGAAACAGAATCACGTCAAGGGATCACCGATGCGACAACAGGGGCGCATATCCGATTGGAAGGACGACCGCGGCTTTGGCTTTATCACGCCACAAGGCGGCGGCACGCCAATCTTTGTTCACGTCAGCGCCTTTGATCGCAGTCAGGTACGGCCGCTGCTGAATGCCGAAGTGACCTACGACATTCAGGTCGACCCCAAGAAGGGTCCGCGAGCCGTGAACGTGAGTTATGTCGGTGGCGACAAGATCGTGAGCCGACAGCCATCCCGCACCGCTCAGCAGCCGCATCGCCCCCGACACATCAAGCCGAAGGATGACTTAAGGCGTACGTGGCGAAACACGGTACTGACCGTAGCCGTGGCGCTCGGGCTCGGCGCCTATGCCTGGCAGCAGTTTCAAGCCCGTACAACGCCCATTGAAGACGCTCAGTTCAGCGTCGACGAGCCTGCGTACGACAGTCCGACGTCCGAAACTGCCGAACCCGAGAGCCGCTTTGCCTGTGAAGGCAAACAGCATTGCTCCGAGATGCGCTCTTGCGAGGAGGCCCAGTTCTACGTTGCCAATTGCCCGGATACGAAGATGGACAGCGATGATGACGGCCTTGCCTGTGAAGACCGGTGTGGCCATTGGTAGCAACGCGTAAGGCAAAGTATGAAGCCGTTTGGTGCAGACTAGGGCGTATTGTCGCGTAGCCTGTCGATTGATGGCGGAGCGGATGGTTGGGTTTCGCTACCATCTACCCGACCTATAGCGAATTACGTCTCCCTATATCAGGCTCTCAGCGCACAGGCTCTCAACGCAGCTGACCGGGCAGACTCTGCTGAGATTCGACTGATCTTGGTACCGGTTGGACATTTCCCAAGGGGCTATCTGTTGCACATAATCGCCCGTTCGATATGATCGACCCGTGCCAGTACCGGCAGGAGGTACTCCTTCCGCAGGGTCCGCCAACCACTGGCCGGTTGGTCAAGAATTCATAATGAAGACAATGGAGATGTGAATGAACAGGATGCTTGCTTTGCTGGTTGTCGTGTGTGCGATGTCGTCTGCTTCCGCCGGCACCATTACGCTGGACTTGTCTACCAACACCGATGGTTACCGTTACTCCTACTCAGTCTATGGCGACGTAGATCCAGAATGGATTCAAGAAGAGATCGGCGTATTGCACTTGGATGAGTCAATCGATTTCGATTGGACTGTTGCGTATTTGAATGGTCCACACGTGCACCATTCAAGCATTCGCACACTGAGTACCCTTGGCACCATTTTCAATCCGAGCAGCCAGATTGTCGCTGATGGCCTGCTGTCTCCGGGACTGAACCCAAGCTTCACCCCCGATACCGAGAGTGTCAACGCTGAGGTCAGCGGCGAGATGCGCTGGATTGATTTTGTCGATCCTGCACGCATGGACAGAGGCGGCGTTCAATTCAATTTGGCGCTCTATTGGGGCGCCAGCCTGATTGACGAATTGGGCACGATCCATGTTTTTAACTATTCACGCTCTTACAGTTTCTTCAATAACACCCTGATAAGCTCCGCTGATGAACTTGCAGTCTTCAGTGAAGCTTTTTTTATGGAGCTGCTCGCCAGTCCGGCGACGCAAACCTCGTTTGTCGAGGACGTTGCGGAATGGAACTACACTTGTGACATCGATGGTGTGTGCTCTACAGGAGATAGTTGGGGCTATCGACTGGAAGGTACATTCGATGTTAGCGCCCACACGGCCGTAGCAGAACCATATGCACTGACCTTGTTTGGCGTTGGTGGTTTGATGGCATTTTTCGGTTCACGCCGGCGCGCCGTCAGTCACTGAAACCGATGGAGTCCGTGCGTCCCCTCAGCTGAGAGTCGTAGAGCGGAATCGCTAGGCGGTTCCGCTCAATGTTACTGTTCGATATTTGCATGCGGCGGAAGATCTGCGGGGTTCCGCCGTAGCAATCGTCTCCATCCGTGAATGTAGCGCGTAGAGCTATGTTCACGCCACGAGCGTTGAGGCTTACGCTCGACACCCCGCCACCTCATCAGCAAGCTTTTCTCGCGTTTGTTTATTGATGCCAATTCGACATGCGCACTTAACCCACAGCGCCTGTTCCGGACTACACCGCTGTGATCCGACAGCCGTTGAATGGCGTTTGCCACCGTGGCACTTCAGGGTTTAAGGAGTCAGAACCCTTAAGTTCAGACAAGGGGGATCGATCAATTTTCCCCTTTGGACATGCGATGTTTAAGCCTTACATTTAACATCCGCCACAGCCTATGAGGGATCACCTACCCGACAGGCTGTGGTCAGATATCGCTGAATAGATCGATATACGGCCCACAATGGTAACGGCGGATGGACGCATAGCTGATCATTTCATTCAACAATCGTAAGGTGCTTCGTGACGCACCGTTTTCCCGGCAGGTACGAACTAGGCGAAGTGACATCAGCGGAGAAGCACAGGCTGGGAACACCAGCCTGTGCTATCTGGGGCGTGTAGGCGAATATATTAGGCTCTTGCTCAGAACGTGTATTGCAAGCCCAAGGTCTGCAATTCGACGTCGGTCTCCAAAGTACCGTCATCCGATGTAACCTCGATTTTGTCGAATTGCTGCTGCTCCAGCACGACAGCAATGGAGTCGGAGATAAAGAACTTGATGCCAAAGCCAAAGGTGTTGCTGTTACCGCTTTCGCTGAACGTATCCGATCCGTTTACGTGAGTAAGAGAATTGGGATAGCCGTAGGTCTGATCCCAGTTCTCGATCAGATCACTATCCCAAGCAAACAAGCCCGCCTTAGCAAAGAACATGACGCGTTCTGCTACAACAAATGAACCAATCAGCGAAAGATTCCAACCTTTGGCATTGACCGACACGCTGCCATCACCACGAATGATGAAGCCATCCGAAAAAGTGGTATTGTAAGCGTTGCTGGCCTCCAAATCGCCGGTATCAATATTGGCCAGATCGATGGCGATGTAGTCATTGAATTGATAGCCGACATTCAGTTTCTTGCTGCTGCCTTCATCTTCGCAACTATCGGCATAACCATAAAATTCGGCGCTGCAAAAATCATCGTTTTTCGCTTTGCCGACGTGAGCCCCGACATAAAAACCACTGGCAGAAACATTTGCCGAAGCCAGCAGAATTGCCGTGCCCAAAAGATACTTGTTCATGACTTCTCCAATATGAACGTTTCGCCGCGCCTCGATGCGCGGCCGGCGATGCTAACAATCACAGTCACATTGGAGCAACCACGAAAATACGGCCTCAGTTCAAGTAAGGTGAATTGGCTAAATACTGCTCAATCTTATTTACCAGCAAGCGTGGGTTGCGTCATGACGCATCATTTTGCCAGCTGCCCGCGTAGCCTCAGTCGTGCGCTGCATGACCGGGATCTCATCTCACAGCTCCAGGAACCCGCGACGCTCGTTTCGAGCTACTGGATTTTCATTGTTGGCATGAATATCCCCCGACCGCACGGTTTGATTTCCATTCCAGCGAAACTGGGACATACCAATTTTCCGTCAACCCTGCTTGAAAGGTGTCCGTAACGATTTGAGCAGTAGGATTTAAGGAGTCAGAGCCTTTAAACCCTCCAGGTTTCGCTCGCAGTTGTGAGGGACATGGCAGTCATTCACATGAAAGGCCAAGTGCTCGGACACAGACGGTGTCTGTGTAAGCTTTCTTGACATGGTTTGCGAGCAACAGCTAGAGAATGCTAATTTGACGGACCACCGTTCGGCTCGCCTCGATTTGCGAGGTCGAGGCATTTTGGTTGGGCTCAAGCAGGTCTGTTTAATCTCTTTCTTCAACAGGGATGAGGAAAACAACAAATGAACAAGATGTTGATGTTATTGCTGGCTCCGCTGGTGATCTCCGGGGCGGCGATTGCAAATACCGTTACGCTGAATTTTTCTACTCTTACCGATGGCTACCAATATTCCTACAATGTTCTCGGCGGTGATGACTGGACCGAATGGGTAGATGAAACCGGCTTTCTCTCGTTAAATGAGTCCATCTTGGTGGACTTGGCAATTGCGTCCGTAAATGGTCCCAACAGTTACAGCACAGCGACGGCGACAAGGCACACGCTGCACACCACATTGCAGCAAAATGATATGGCCGTGCCGGGCGGCTTGCTGTCGGCGGGATTGAGTCCTAGCTTTAGTCCGAACAACGGTTACCTGACAGCTGAGTCGGAGGCCGGCATGCTCTGGATGGACTACAACAATCCAGCCGCTCGAGATCGTGGTATCGTACATCTTAGTGTTGGCATTACATGGGGGGGCTGGCTGCTTGATGAGCAGAATGTGCATCACGGGTTCAGCTATTCTCGCTCTTACGGTTTCTTCAATAGCGCCATGATGACTGCGCTCGATGATCTGGCTGTGTTTGATGAAGCGATGTTCAACGAACTACTGAGCAGCCCATTAACCGAGACTTGGTTCTCCGAAAATGTTTCTGAATGGACGCTTTACTGCGCCCCCGGAAACGCGTGTACACCCATTGAGGAATGGGGATATAGCCTGCAGGGCACATTCGACTTCGAGATGATCACTGCCGTGCCTGAGCCTACCGGATTGATGCTGTTGGGAATTGGCGGGCTTGTTGCAGGGCTTGGCGCCCGTCGACGGCACAAGAAGGGCTGATTCCATCCGCAATGGCGTTATTATAGAAAGAGAGGTCGCCAATTGGCGGCCTCTCTTTTTTTGACCACAGTCACGCTCATCGCCGCCGCACCTGAAACTCACCGCTGGCACGTGCTACCGTCTCGCCGTTGACGTCTTTGAGTTCACCAGTCAGGACGAAGCGCGCCTTGCCATCGCGCTCGGCAGCTTCGCGTAGGGTGGCGAGCTCACTTTCCGACAAACGATAGTCGAGTGTGAGATCAGTACCAGCAGGTTTCAGGAATTCGAGCTTCAAGTCTTTCAGGGTTGGATAGAAGCGGCTGGCATCAAAACTGGCCAGCGCCAGCGCACCACCCGTGATGTCGGCCAGCGTGAACTGGGCGCCAGCGTACATTGTGCCGACGTGGTTCTCGTTGCCAGCGAGCGGCATCAGGCAACGGGCGTAGCCGGGTTGACAATCCTGCACGCGCAGCCCGCTGCGGCGGACAAAGGCAATGGCTTCTTCGGCCATTTTGGCGATGGCGTTCATCGGTGGTCCCCACTATCACCGGACCAGAGCAGGCTCACGGCGACGGCGAAAAATGTTTGTCGGTACGGGTGGCGGCAAATCGAATGGTGTTGTTGTTGACGTCTCTGCTGTTCAACACAATCTGACTGGGCTGGATGTCGACAATTTCTGTACTCGACGAGCTGCCAATTGGCGTGATGTCTTCGAGTTTTGGCAACTCCTGCTGGACGGCAAACTCCAGCTGCTCAACGGGTGTCCGGAAGCCGTCAATGATCAGGTATTTCGGCACGCTTTTCAGGCTCACCGTCTTTTCAATCAGCTCGCGGTTGTGGATTTGCCACTCGGCGGTGGCAATGGCGTCATAGGTGATGGCGATTTCATTGCCGGTTGGCAGCTGCTCGTACAACGTGACTTCCATGACCGTTGTGGATGAGCCATTGCGAAAATACTGGGTGGTGCCACGCAGTTGCATTCTGCCGGCCTGCGTTGGACCCTGAGTTTCGACATACCAGATGCCAAGGATCTGCTCGCTCAGCGAGCCGGCGGACGGCGCAGACGCGCTCCGCGCAGAAGGCTCAAACCCCACTTGCGTGACGGCAGGCAACGCGGCATCCGGTTGGCGCGACTCGCCTTGCGGGTTTGCCTGCCAGTCGGCGCCCTGCTCACTGGTCCGCAATGGCGTGCTCGATTGGCTGCTTTCCGAAAAGTTACCGGCTTGTGATTGTGTGAACGGTGCTGGATCTGTTCGCGCCGACCGGTCGTCGTCCTTGATGACGGTGACGTAGAACGTCGCCACGGCGCCGATGATGGCGGCAATGCCGCTCAACACTCCGGGCAGTGACGACCAGAAGGCTTTCTTTTCCTCTGACATGACGACCTCCCTGTATGACGTTGGCGCCAGTCGCTCATGCATGAGCTTGTCGCATTAGTTCGGGAAGAAGCGCGTACAGAAAGGTCTGCCTGTATTTCCGGAATAACGGCCTACTCTGTCAGCGTCTTTGGTTCCTTAAGGTCAGCTATTCGGTATATCGAAAGGTGCCGTTCTCGCCACCTGCCGGCTTGGTCTAACTGTAGTTGCTTTGGCGCCCTGCTGTCGAATCGGCAGCCAAACACCCGACGTTCCGACCGGGCAAGTTCACGGCATGCGTCAATTCAGAGGAATGGTACAGTGGCGGCGAGCATCGGCAGCAGAAGCTGCTGGCAGCACCTCGCGGCACTTGCACCCATCGGTATCGCTAATCGGTTGAGATAATCGAGTTTGGCAACTCGTCGGCACTGCTGAACACACGCCAGAGGCTTGGCGACAAGCCAGCGAAGGTTTTGGCGTAGCGTGGCGCCTCAGCATCTTCACCGGTCACATCCCGGATACGAATGCCTGCAATCTGCTTGGGATAGATCTTGGCAATCTCGGCATAGATTTCCGGGTCGGCTTCACCGGAATCACCGATCAACAGAAATTGCCGGTTCGGAAATTGGCCGAACAGCTGCTGCAAGCTCGCCAGTTTATGCTTGCGTGAGCTGTCACCATCGCCCAACACTTCGTCGATGATATTGATGTGCCGCAGATGCACGCTACCCAATGGAAAACCGTTGTCGTTCAGAAATGCATTCAATGCCGGATAGAGTTGATGCGGACTGCTGGACAGGTAGTGGAAGCGTGTCGAGTCGGCTTGAGTGGCAAGCTGCAGGTAATACGCTGCCATGCCGGGCACGGCTTTGAACTCACGCAAAAAGGTGTTGCGGAGTAGTTCGGAGCGGTCCAGCACATTGCTCACTTTTATGGTGTCGTCGATATCGGACACCACCGACAGGCCGGTGTTCGGAACCAGCAACAGCTCGCCGGCAAACTGCCGCGTATCCGCGTTTGGCAGCACAACCTGAAAATCGAGCACTGCAGGAGTCGTTTGTGACTTTCGAGTGGCAAGCTCGGTCAGCTCCCCGAGCCGAACATGGTAACTGCTGATGCCATCGGAGTCAGTCATTGGTAAAGACCCCTGTCGGCCATCGCCCCATTGCAAGCGCAAGCGCTTGCCGCTTTCGGAATCAAAACGAAACAATTGCGTGCGATAGTCAAAAATGGCCGCTTCCTGCGGCGTTAACTTGGCCAGATCAATGCCGATCAATTGGGCAAAGGCAAATTTGGCGCCTGGACGTTGCTCGTGCTCGTACACCCAGGCCGTGATCTGCGCTTCCACTCCACCGTCTTCGTTGATATGAGCAAGACCGCGAACTAGCTGAACCTGTTCATCGGCATTGAGCGGTTCAGCACTGAACACCGGCATGGCGGTCAGGGCCATCATGGCCAACGTGATTCTGGTAAACATGGAGGGTAGCCAGGTCCGGCGCTCTACAGGTGGGACAGCATGTCATACGAAAATCGGCTGAGCGATGCCAGATTTCGATGTCAGGTATTGGTGCCAGATTCAAATTCCAGATTTCGATACCGGCTTTCTCTGCCGGCTTTCGCTGTCGGATTGCGCCGTCCAACGCGCCGGCATATTGTGGCGGCAACATCACCTTTCACGGGTTGCATCATGACCACTGAGCTTGCCATTCGCGATATCCAGCCAGCCGAATTTGCCGCGCTGGGCCAGTTGCTGGTGCGAGTCTATTCGAATCTGGCCGGCTTTCCGAGCCCGCTTGAGCAACCCGCTTACTATGACATGTTGGCCAACATCGGCCGCTTTACTGAAAAGCCGGCAACGCGAGTGCTGGTTGCCATGGCTGAAAATAAGCTGGTTGGCGGCGTGGTCTATTTCGGCGACATGGCGCAGTACGGCTCCGGTGGCAGCGCCACGCAGGTAAGAAATGCCGCCGGCATCCGGTTACTGGCCGTCGCGCCCGAGGCGCGCGGCCTCGGCGTTGGCAAGGCACTGACCGATGCCTGCATTGCCGCTGCCCGCCAGGACGAATTGGCAGAGGTAGTGTTGCACACCACCAAGGCCATGCAGGTGGCGTGGGCGATGTATGAAAAGCGCGGATTCCAGCGTTCACCTGATCTGGATTTCATGCAGGGCGAATTACCGGTGTTTGGCTTTCGCTTGCCGCTGTGATTCCGGCAAACACCTTGCACAACGTTTGTCATCTTCCAGCCGCCTACACACGGCAGTGCAATCCGTCAGGCGCGCGGCAGCCAATGGTCTTCGTCGAGATTGGCCCGCCACAGAATATCGACTGCTTGCAGAGTCATGCTGGCAACGGCCAGCAGTTGCTGGCGAGCGGGCGGTTCGGTTGCGCGAACGGCAATAAGCCGACTTTGATCGAGCAATCCGACCCGGCCGCAAACCGCATCGCCACAACGAAACCGGTACTCCACTGCATATGGCAATTCTACCGCTTGCGGCATTGACTGGCCTGCCATCACGGCCGGCATGTCCGGTACACGATTCGCGCTGATCAACATGCCGTCGACCGCGGTTTTCAGTTCGCCGTATTCGAGCCCACGCTCGTTATGGACGAGCTGAAGCGTGCTGACCGCTTCATGACTGTCGCGCAACTCACAGGTGGTATTGGCCGCGAGCGTAGCCAGCTCGAAGGGGTCTTCTTCGTACCAGCGCGCGAGCGCCGCATTGGCCTGAAAGCGACACTCCACCTGCCAGAGGCCATCAGGCGCCTGCAGCTGAAGGGAAAACTTGTCACGCATGCGTGCTTGCTGCAGCACGGCCGGTGTTTTCTTTTCGATGCCACGGAGGATGTCGAGCCAGCGCTCATCAAAAAACCGGAAATGGTATTCCGGCATGTCACTTTGCGATTTGGCCCAATGGGTCTTCACCGACTGCACCCGGTATGGACCGGCACTGAGCAGCAATCTGCCATCGCCCCACCATGATTCTGTCTGCACAGGCCACCGTTGCAGCATTGCGTCTTCCGGCATCGGGCTGAGCGGAGCCGGCTGCCAGACGGTGCAGGCGGTACACAGTGTGGTCAGAATGAAGGTGAGAATTTTGCCGGACATGCAACGCTCCTGTTTTTTTGGCCGGCGCGAGTGTGGCGCAGACAAGCTGAACCGCAATTGAACGCCACGACAACCGCCGCTGCCAGCCAGCCGCGAACGACTGCGGCGCCGCAACAATCGAGGTCTGAGCGGGAAGTTTTACCGAGGATTTTTCTCCCGCTCTCTTGAGCGCGCCATGACACGGGCAACAATGGTAGGCTCGCTGTTCCCAGCAAACAGTTGATTGCCCCATGACTGACTCCCCATCCTCCACCGGTTCTGCTGCCACCGGTTTCGTCCGCGCCGTTGGCGTACTTGGTCTCGCTGCCGCGATTTTCAATTGCACGGTCGGTGGCGGTATTTTCCGGCTGCCGGCCGGCGCCGCCGCCGCCGCCGGATCGGCGGCACCGTTCGTTTATCTGATCTGCGCCGCGGTGATGGCCTGTGTGGTGCTGTGCTTTGCCGAGGTCGGCAGCCGGGTGGCTCAAACCGGCGGACCGTATGCCTATGTCGAGGCGGCGTTTGGCCGCTTTCCGGGCTATCTGGCAGGCGTACTGTTGTGGATGACCGGCACCACGGCGATGGCCGGCGTCACCTCGGCCTTTGCCGATGGGGTGGCGACGCTTACCGGTGTGCCGGGATTGCGGACACCGCTCATCGTCTGCGCCATTCTGTTGCTGGCGGCGGTGAACATTCGCGGTGTTGCGCAGGGCGCGCGGCTGATCATGCTGGTCTCGATCGCCAAGCTGCTGCCCTTGCTGGTGTTCGTCGGCGTTGGCGTGTTCTTCATTACCCCGGCCAATCTGGTGATCGAGCACGTGCCGCCGGCCGGAGACATGGCCCGCGCCGCCATCATCCTGATTTTCGCCTTCAGCGGCGTCGAGAGCGCGCTGGTGCCAAGCGGTGAAGTCCGCGACCCGGCCCGCACCGTGCCACGCGCGTTGGCACTGGCCATGATCGGCGTGACCATTTTGTATCTGTGCATTCATCTGGTGGCTGCCGGCCTGCTCGGGCCGGCACTGGCCAGCAAAACGGTGGCGCCGCTGGCCTATGCCGCCGAAAGTTTCATGGGCCATCCCGGGTTCCTGCTGCTGCTGATTGGCGCGACCATTTCGATGTTCGGTTACATGAGCGGCCAAATTTTGGCGATGCCACGCGCGCTGTGGAAGTTCGCCCAGGAAGGGCTGCTGCCGAAACCGCTTGGCGCCATTCACCCGCGTTTCCGGACGCCGCACATCGCTATTGCGGTGCAGACAGTGCTGCTGATTCTGCTGGCGGTGTTCAACTCGTTCGAACAATTGGCCATCATCGCCAATCTCGCCGCACTGCTGCTTTATGCGGCGGTGGCGATTGCAACACTGGTGCTGCGCAAGCGGGATGTTCGCCATGAAGGCGCCAAACCCTTCATGGTGCCGGGTGGCGTGCTGGTGCCGTTGCTCACTGTTGCCTTGATTGGCTGGCTGCTGACCTCGATCACCCAGGCCGAATGGGGCGCGATGCTGGCAACGCTGCTGATTGCCGCCGGCTTTTTCTTTGTTCGGGCCCGGCTGCAATTGGCCGCGAGCTGAGCGAAGGCTGGCCGGCGCCGGCTTTGCTTGCCCTGTGCCTGCCACCCAAGGCTCGGCGCATCGGACAGCTATTGCATAGGATCAGCGGGCGAAGGCAGCTACAATCGCCACTATCGCCCGATGTCCCCCGGCAGGTGGGCCCGACCGCTCTGCTTGCCGGGGCCGGCACGGCTCCCTTTTCCGGGGTGTGAACCTGTAGACCCATGCGCCGTTCACTGTTTCTGTCCTTGTTCGCCCTGTCGCCGCTGGTCAGCGTTTCGCTGGCTGCCAGCGCCGCTCCCATTGATGACGCCCCGTCAGCTCCGCGTGCCGGCACGATCATGCCGATGTTGGCGCCGGATGATTTGCCGGTGGTGCTGCCGGAGTTGTTGCCATCGGTCGCACCGCGACATGGCAATGACGATGCGCTCGATGCGTTTGATCATTTCTTCCGCCAGCAACTCGATGCGGCCGCCGTGCCCGGTGGTGCTTATGCCATCGTTCAGGACGGTCGGATCGTTCGCGCCAGCGGTCACGGTGTCCGGGTTCGCGGCAGTGAAGAGCGGGTCGATGACGACACGGTGTTTCGGGTCGCCTCGGTGTCAAAGACGTTTGCCGCCGAACTGACCGCACTGCTGGTACAGGAAGGCCGACTGCGCTGGGATGACCGGGTCGTCAGCTTCATTCCGGATCTGCAACTCAAATCGAACAAGCATGTGCAGGCGTTGCAGGTGCAACACCTGCTAAGCCAGAGCACCGGCGTGGTTTCAAATGCCTACGACAATCTGCTCGACGCCAACGTCCCGTTGCCGAAAATTCTGCCGCGCTTCAAGGAACTGAAGCCGCTCTGTTCACCCGGCCAGTGCTACACCTATCAGAACATCCTGTTCGGCTTGATTGCGCCAGTGATTGAGCAAACCACCCACAGTTCCTACGCCACGCTGGTGCAGGATCGCCTATTCGATCCGCTGCAGATGCGACACGCGTCGATTGGCATGGAGGCGTTTCTGGCCACGCCAAATCGGGCCCGGCCGCATGTGAAGAAAAAAGGCGTCTGGATCGCTACCGAAGTGCAACCCGGTTACTACCAGGTGCCACCGGCCGCCGGCATCAATGCCAGCGCCGGCGATCTCGGCAAATGGCTGATCGCCCAGATGGGGCACAACCCGGACGTGATCCCGCCGTCCGTGGTTGAAGAATTGACCCGCAAGCGGGTGCGGACGGAAAAAGATCTGCGCCGGCGCAACTGGCGCGAGTTTGTCACCGATGCCCACTACGGCCTTGGCTGGCGCATTTACGAACTGGGCAACGAAGAGATTGTGCTGCACAGCGGTTGGGTCAAAGGCTATGTCGCCGAAGTGGCCTACTCCAAGGCGCGCGGCACCGGCCTCGTGGTGCTGCTCAATGCCGAGAGCAATGTGATCAGTGACATCACCACGCATTACTGGGGCAATGTCATTGCCAGCGACCCGGCACTCGCCACTGGCAAGAACAAGACGATATTGCAGCGGGCGCCATAGACCACGCAATGCACCAGCACAACAGAGGCAGGTAGCATGAAACGCGTTGACCTTCATTCGCGCAATTTCTCGGCTTTTCTGGCGGTGGCAAGGCACCAGCATTTCGGCAAGGCGGCCGATGCCCTGTGCATCACCTCTTCGGCCCTGTCCCAGCGCATCGCCACGCTCGAAGAGCAGTTGCAAACACGGCTATTTCATCGCAACAACAACGCCGTTACGCTGACCGAGATTGGCCAGCGTCTGTTGCGCTACGGCCAGACGACCGAAACGCTTCAGAGTGAATTGCTGCAGGAGTTGCTGGGCGCACATCAAGTCAGCGGCACGATCACCGTAGCCAGTTTTTCCTCGGTGGCGAGATCAGTGTTGTTGCCGGCGCTGCGCGCATTGCAATTTGCCAATCCGGGGTTGATCGTGCACATCCGGGTCGCCCATATGTATGAGCTGACCGAGATTCTGGCACGCGGCCAGGCCGATTTCATTGTTTCGCAAGATCCACTTACCCGGTCCGGTTATGAAAGCCTGCTGCTCGGTGAAGAACACAATGTGCTGGTGGAGGCAGTCAGCGAACCACGGCAGGACGAGGTCTATCTCGATCACAATCAGGCAGACGACTTCACCGAACGTTTTCTGCTTCGGCATGACGCCCGCGCCGTGCAGCTGATTCGACGGCGCTTCTGCGATGACATTTACGGCATTCTCGACGCCGCCAGCCTTGGCCTCGGGCGTGGTGTTGTGCCGGTTCACATGTTGAGCCCGGAAATGGGGCTGCGATTGGTTCCCGGTTATGAGCGCTGCTGGGCAACGCCGGTGTTGCTGCACTATCCGAGCCGTGAATACTATCCGGCCAGTTTTCTTGCCGTTCGCGACGCCTTGCGCGACGGTGCCCGGCCACTGCTGTCCAGCAATCGTTGTGGGCTTGTCTACCAAGCCCTCGACTGACCCACTCCACGCGGTTCGGCTCGACTCAACCAGACCCAATCCGACCGTCGTTCAGTTTTTCTTGTCCCCGGTTCACTTCTTCGAAATATCCCGCTGGCGCACTTCACCGTAGTCTTGCCGCGTCGGCCGGAGGCTGGGGCGTGGCGTCCCGGTATAGCTGACGCTTTCGAAAAGGAGTTCACCGTGACGCAATCAGGTCATGGCGCCCGCTGGCGCCTTCATCTTCTGTTTACCCTCTGCACCGGCATTGCCACTGCGGCTTTTACCGCCCCCGCACATGCGGCGCTGGTCGAGCCAACAAAGAATCAAAACTGGGTGCTTCGGCGCGATCTCAACAGCGCGCAGTTTTCCAGCGAGTTCATTACTTACAAGGACGCCGGCTACCTGATGACCGACCTCGACGTCGCGCTGTCCGGCAGCAGCGCGCGCTACGCCGCTATCTGGCGCAAAAATGTCGACGGCAGGGGCTGGGCTGTACGCCGGGACCGCAGCAGCGAGGAGTTTCACGACGACTGGACGGCCTACCGCAACGCCGGCATGCGGCTGGTGGATGTCGAAGCCTATCCATTGGCCGGCACCATTCATTGGGCCGGGGTATGGGTACAAAACAAGGAAGCGGTCGATTGGTCGTCACACCGCGGCTTGACCAGCGCGGAGCATGGCGATCTGTTCGAGCAGAAGAAGGCAGCGGGATGGCGCATTGTCGACATTGGCGTTTACAACACGAGCAACGGCCTGCGCTACAACAGTATCTGGCACCACGATGGCAGCCAGGCTGATTGGGCGCAGGTGCGTGACATGACGCGCTCTGCATACGAAGCCGAAGTCGACAGCCGCAGCGATGCCGGTTTCCAGATCATCGATTTCGAGTCCTACGACACACCGGCGGGTCAGCGCTACGCCGCGATCTGGGTCAAGGCCTCCGGGCTCGCCTCGCGCGCCTATTCGGACCGCACCAGTCAGGTATTTACCAATCAGTTTTATAGCCAGATGGATCAGGGCTTTCGCTTGATTGATTTCGAGCGGTACGACACCGAGGACGGTGTTCGCTATGCCGGAATCTGGCAGGAAAACGACGCCCGCTATCGCTACGAGCACAAGGCAGAATTGGACGATGCCATCACCAACTATGCCAGCCTGAACAACTTGCCTGGCATATCGGTGGTGATCGTCGATAACGGCAATACCGTGTACCGGCGTGGCTTTGGTTTTGCCGACGTCAACGACAACAAGACCGCACATTCGCAAACCGTTTACAACATTGCTTCACTGGCAAAGGTTTACGGCGGCACGCTGGCGGCAAAGCTTGAGCAGGATCAACAACTGCGCGATGGCACCAACCTGCCGATGGAGCTGGATCTGGATGATCTGACTTCCAGTTATCTCAACAGCATGCCGTCCGCCCATCAGCACACAGTGGCAGAAACCTTGTCGCACCTGGGCTGCGTACCGCACTACAACACCAACCCCAGCATCGCCAACCAGACCACACACTACGCAACAGCCACGGCAGCGGTGCAAAGCCTGTGGAACCGTGGCGTTATCGTCGGCTGCACACCCAATACCGCTTGGAACTACTCAACCCACGGCTTCACTTTTGCCGGTGCTGTGTTGGAACAGGCCAGCGGTCGAGCGATCAATACGCTGCTGTCCGATGAACTGTTCAAACCCTACGGTCTCGCCAGTACGCGGGTGATGTACAGCGATTCGACATTGCCCGCGAACAGCCTGCGAGCAACGCCGTATGTGCCGCGCGATACGATCGGCACCAACGGCCAGCCGGGCTTCGATCCGCCGCATCCGGTTTCCAACCCGAATGTGGAAACCACCTACAGCAACAGCAGCTGGAAAGTTCTCGGCGGTGGCATTGAATCAAACACGCTCGATGTCGCGCGGTTCGGTTGGAAAGTGCTAAATGCAGAAGTGGTGACTGCCGATGTTCGCGATAACCGGCTGTGGACACGCGTCAATGCATCGTTCACTCACGGCCTGGGCTGGGCGGTTGGCACTGCCCCGGATGGCCGCCGTATTGCCGAGTGGAATGGCACCTGGCCCGGCTCACGTACCTGGCTGCGTGCCTACCGTGACGAAGGTCTGGTGATTGCCATCATGTCGAATCGTACCCAGCACATGTTTCAGGATCTGAACACGCTTGCCAGCAATCTTGCAGCGATCGTGCTGCCACCGCCGCGCGCGAACTGAACGCACTGGCATTACCGTTGACCTATGCTTGATCGCCAGCATCGGCTTGGCGATCAAGCCATTCTCAACCGGTCGTCGTTTCCGATTGAAACTCTTTCTCGTGCAAGAATGAAGCATGCCTCAGCGTTTGCTTGCTGGCAGTCCAGTCGGCCAGCATCTGTGGCGCCAGCGCCCGCATTCTTTCCATGACGCCAGGCTGCACGGTTTCCGCTGCCAGCTCGATGCGGTGTCCGTTCGGGTCGAAAAAGTAAATCGACTGGAACAGCTCGTGGTTGGTCGGGCCAATCACGTCGATACCAAGCGACTCCAGATGCACCTTGCGCGCCAGCAAGGCCTCGACGCTGCCAATCTTGAAGGCGATATGCTGCACCCACTCCGGCGTGTTGGGATCGCGCCCCATGGCCGGCGAATTCGGCAACTCGAAGAACGCCAGAATGTTGCCACCGCCGGCGTTAAGGAACAGGTGCATGTACGGATCAGGCTCCTTGGTTGACGGCACCCGATCTTCCGAAATTGCCAGGACAAAATCCATGGCCAGCGCGCGCTGGTAGAACTCGACCGTTTCCTTGGCATCGCGACAGCGGTAGGCAACATGATGGATGCCTTGCAGCTGGGTGTTCAGTGTCGACATGTTCATTCTCGAGTTAGGTTGCGCCGGCATTGGCTGGAGCTTAGCTGGCATCAAATGACGCCGCGGCGTTCCTGATCTTTCTCGATCGAGCGGAACAACGCGCCAAAGTTGCCTTCGCCAAAGCTCAGGTTGTTTTCACGCTGGATGATCTCGATGAAGATCGGGCCGATCAGGTTCTTGGTGAAAATCTGCAGCAGATAGCCGTTGTCATCGCCGTCCACCAGCACCTGATGTGCCTCGATGCGGGCGTGGTCTTCCCGCACATTTGGCACCCGATCAAAAACGTCGCGATAGTAGTCGGCATCAATGTCGAGTGTATCGATGTCGCTGCCGGCCAGCTGATCAAGCGACGCCAGAATGTCGCGAGTCAGGAAGGCCAGATGCTGAACGCCGGGGCCGTGGTACTCGCGCAAGTACTCGGCGATCTGGTCTTTGTCGTTCTTCGGTTGATTGATGGGAATGCAGAAACTGCCATCCGGTGACCGCAAGGCGTAGCTGGTGAGTCCGGTCTTGACCCCCTGAATGTCGAAATAGCGGACTTCGGTAAAGCCGAAAATGTCCCGGTAGAACGACGCCCACTTTTCCTGCTCGCCATGCGGCACATTGTTGGTCAGGTGATCGACCACCAGAAAGCCTTTGTCGGCCTGCACGAACGGCTGGTCGAGCGCAACAAAGTCACGGTCCCAGATGCTGCCGCGGGCACCAAAACAATCGATGAAATAGATCAGGCTGTCACCAATGCCGTAAACAGCCGGATAGGGGTAATCCTTGTCGGCATCAGCGACCGCGCGGGCACCGCGCTTGACGGCTTCGCTTTGGGCAAACAAGGCATCGTCCACTCGCCAGCCCATCGCGCAGATTGACGGGCCATGCTGTTTGGCGAACGCAGCCGAGAAGCCGGCCTTGTCGTGGTTGATCAGAAAATGGATGTCGTTCTGGCGATAGTAGACGACGTCCTTGACCGGATGCCGGCGCAGGCGGGAGAAGCCAAATTGCCGGAACATCCGGTCCAGGTCGACCGGGGTCTGGCCACAAAACTCGGTGAACTCAATGCCGCGCAGGGCAAGCGGGTTGGTCGGGTCGATCATGGAGAGCTCCGGTGCTGTAGGCGGTGCCGATTGCGGTTGCGCCAGCACCTGAATGCCCCTTAGCGTAGTGTGGTCTTGCGTCAATAAATAGAATAAGTTTTTGCACCGCTACATCAATTTATTGGATGGTTTATCAGCGCTGCTGGTTCGGTTGGCGGCCATGACGTCGGCTGGCAACGGCCGGGTTCGGCACAATTGAGACTGCTGTTGCAGCCGAAAAATGCGTTAAGCTTTGTCTGATCGGCAGGCGTTTCCCTGCCCAAAACCATCGGCCTCGGCAACGCGTACCGGTGGTAAGCCGTTTGCTGGATTGGCGTCCACTGGCGACAGACGTCGCGATCGGCGCTGCAACGTTTAGGAGAGCTACGATGAAACTGAAAGCCTTGTTGTTGACGGGTGCCATCACCCTGCTTGCCGCCTGCGCCTCCAGCCCGCTGAAGCAGACCTGGTCGAGTCAGGACGGCAGCAAGATTGCCTTCCAGAAAACGCTGATGCTGGTGATTGCGCCATCGGAATCCAATCGCCGGCTCGCGGAAGAGTCGCTGGTACAGGACATGATCGGCTTCAACGGTCAGGCTGCCTACAAAGTACTGGGTGAAGATCCCATCAAGGACATCGCCGCTGCCAAAGCCAAGGTCGCCGAGCTCGGCTTCGATGGCGTGGTCGTGATCCAGTATCTCGGCATGCGCCAAGAAGTGCAGTCGACCCCGAGCGCCGGTCCGTATGGCGGCTTCTGGGGCTACTACGGTCATTATGGTTACGGCTACCCGGGCTACTACGGCAATGACGTGACCACTCGCAACATCGTCTCGTCCGAGCTCAGCATTTTCTCGCTGAAAGAAGACAAGCTGCTGTGGTCAAGCCGTGCCGACATGACCAACCCGAAGGATGTTGCAGCCGCCATTTACAAGCTGGCAACGGCGACACTGGAAGATCTGCAAGCCAGAGGCCGGCTGTAACAAAGCCAGTATTGCCAACAGGCCCGCGTGACGCGGGCCTGTTTGTTTTTCCGGCTTGTTCTGATGAAATGACGCACTGAAAACGTGGCGTGGCGAAGGTTGGCCAGGTCACGCCAGCGCACTTAATGCTCAAGGATTGTTGCCATGCGAATGCTTTTTTCCGCGGCCACGCTGCTGGTCTGCATGACCGGTTGCGTTACCGAAACCTCGACCCCGGTTGCCGCACCGATGCTGAACTACGCCTCGGTTGTCGCCACCAAGGAAGCCGACTTTGCACCGAAACCCGGCACGACATTGCGCTGGAGTGGCGACCTGATCGTCAGCGCGCCGCTCGACACCACCGTCGATCCCGCCCTGCTCGCCTACACCCAGAGCCAGATCGACGCGGCGCTGCAGCGCAAAGGTTATGCCGTCAGCACGGCGGCCGATGCGCCGGCTGATTTCATCCTGATGGGATTGGTGCTGCTCGGTGACGACATCAACGATCAAACGCTGCGCGACAAACTGGGTTTTGATCCGGGCATCAATGTCGGCCAGACCGGCTACCAGAAAGGCAGTGTCGTGCTGCTGCTCAAGGATGCCAACACCCGGTTGCCACAGTGGCGCGCGGTGGTGCAGATGCTGCTGATCCCGGATCAACCGAAAAATGTCCGGGAGGAACGCATCCGTACCGG
>JAYSCY010000002.1:0-499990 GCA_041914645.1 Permianibacter sp. | reverse complement strand
CCCGCGACCCCCGGCGTGACAGGCCGGTATTCTAACCAACTGAACTACCGCTCCACCGACGTCTCGAAGCCAGGCCCCGAGGCGAGGCGCGCATCATACGCAGGCCTCTACGGACTGTCAACGAAGTCAGCCGGCTTTGTTTTGCTCCGCTTCGACGGTGGTCGCTGGGGTCGGCTCGACGCCGAATTCCCGCTCATTTTCTGGCCGATCTCCCAGCCCGGCATCCGCTTCCGCTGGCGTGGCCTGACTGAGGTCCAGCTCGGTCAATGCGCCATCCGGTTCCGCCGTCATGGCTGACAATGGCGCATTGACCGCGTCGTCCACTGCGCCAGCAACCGGCTGCTCGCCTTCCGCCAGATGCTGCATGGCACTGAGTATTTCCGGCAGGCTCATGTCGCGACGCGTTTGCTCGTCACCGAACATCGACGCATATTCCGCAAAAATGTTGTTCAGGGTCGACAAGGTCAGGCTGACTTCCCGGCGCAAGCGATCATTTTCCATGCGCAGCACGGCCTCGCCAGCATCGGTTGGCGGCGCCTGCGGAATCAGCGACGGCGGTACGCTGACCGGCGCCTCGCGTTTGCCCGCGTGCAATGACAATGCGGCCAGAGCTTTCAGGTGGGCATTGGCGAAACCGGCAATGGAAGGTTCCAGTTGTGACAGCGCAGTGGGTTCGCGCTCGAGCAAGGCAGTCAGCACCTGCTTGTAGGTCTGTCGACGCTGCTTGACCAGACTGTCAGCGGTCTGGCCGGCGCTTTCTTCTTCACAGTGAAAGTCTTTGATCAGGCGCTGCGCCAGCGCGTCCCGAAACGACGCTTCGGACGCCTTGACGGCGGCCAGCAGGCGCTCAACGCCACTGCGTTCCTGTGCCTTGCGCCGGATGATCAGCACCGCCAGTACCACTGCCGTGAGCAGCGACGGCACGCTCAGCGCCAATACAATCAACAGCGGGTTGTTCACGTCGCGCCGTCCTCGCCGTCGGCAAAGGCTGAATCAATCGCCGAGGCGGCTTTCCTGTGCTTGCGTCGCATCAGCCAGAACGCCAGTCCAATTGCCACCAACACCACATTGAGACCGATACCGATCCAGAGCCAGGGCAGGCCGCCCGCCGCTTCTGCCGGTTCGGTCGGGGTGGACTCGGGCGGGTGTTCCGATTCGGCTGGCGGGGCTCCTTCGGCCGCCGTGTTCGTGTCTGCCGAGTGCCCGGCAGCCTGTTCGGGTGCCGGTGCTGCGGTTTCAACGGCTGCAGCCGCACCTATCTGCCAGCCAAGCGGCGCACCATTGAGCGCAATGGGCCGGCCGGCCACGGTCAGCGCATCAAAACGCCAATGCAGCTGGTAACGGCCGTCACCGCTGGCCGGGACACTGGCGCTCCAGCTGAGGCCATTGCCGGTCACCGGATGTGGCGCCCGATTGCCGTCCGGGCCTTCACGTTCTGCACTGATACTGATGCTGTCGGACTTGAATAGATCGGGCGCGACCTCGAACCGGGCGCTGGCCAACTGATGTTCATCGACCGAGACACTGGCTTGCACCGGCGTTGCCACCGCCTGCAGGCTGAACTGGCGGGTCCGCTCAAAGGTGGGGGCACTGGCGGCAAAGCTGATTTGGTAGCGGGTATCGAGGGCTGGCACTTCCCACTCGATCAGAAAGCGGCCTTCTCCCACGGCCGTCATGACCAATTGCCGTTCAAAACCCGGCGCCGGCTCCGGTGCCTTGACCGTAACATTGGCTGTCACCAGCTTTAGAAAATCAGCTCGGGTGATGGGTTTGCCATCCTCGGTGACAGCCAGCTCCAGTCGCAGCTTTTCGCCAGCCAGCGCCAAGGCTGGCACCGCATTGACATGCAGCCCGAGCTTGCTGACCACCAATACCCGGTTGTCAGGATCGACATCCGCAACGATTTGCCAGGAACCGGCTGCCGGCTTGGCGATGGTGATCAGGTCGTAACCGCCTTCACTGTGCCAACGCCAGTCGGCCGGGTGGGCCTCGGCGCTGTGGCCGCTGCCGTCGGGCGCCTGCAGCTTGGCCGGAGCGGCCCCACTCTTGCGAAACACCAGCACAGTCAGTTCATCGATGCTGGCATCTACCTCAAACCGGTTGTCGGTCAGCGGCAGGGTGTCGCGTGGCGCTGCCTGCTCGAACAGTCGCAGAAAGATCCGGTTGAGGTCATCGGCGGTTTCGGCCCGCTCGTGGATACCATTGGTTTCGCGTGACAGCTGTTGCAACAGCGCCATGTCGGACGCGCTGCTGAGCGCAATGGTGTGCAGTTGACCGCCGCTTGCCTTGATTGCCGGCAGCACGCGTGCCAGTAAATCCGCTTTGGCCGCCGCGTTGTCGGCAGCCTGCTTGGAAATGTCGACCACGCCATCAGTCAGCAGGATGAGGTGGCGCGGCCCACTGGTGGGCTCCTCCCAGCCGCGGCTCGACCGCTCCAGTGCCAGTCCGATATTGGTAAACATGCCGCGCGAACTGATTTGGTCGGCGCCGGCCACGGCCTGCTGCTGCCAGGCTGGCGTCACCGGTGCCAACGGCACCAGTTCATTGACGTACTGACCGAACGTCCAGATACCGGCACGACTATTGCTGGGCAATAGCTGGGTCAGCAGTTTTACCGCTGGAATACGCAGATTGGCCGGGTCGTTCTGCTTCATGCTGCCGGAAATGTCGATGACAACCCGCACATCCGGCCCCGGCTCGGCGGCCCATGTTGGTGCAAGGCTGGCGGCCAGCAGCACCAAGCTGGCTCGCAGGGTGATGCGAGGAGATGGATGGACGGCCACCGTTGGCCCTTGCAGTAAGAACTTAAACACGTGTAGCTTTTCGCTAAACAAATAAGTATTGTCTTAAAGTGTAGTTCACCGCCGCGGTAACGCTGGTGTGGGGCTTGCCCCCGCCGCGCCGATGGCCCGAACCGCCATCGCAGCCCACTGCGCCGGCGGGAACAAAAGAGCAAGACGAAGCAAGCACAACGCAAGCAACACCCAAGACGAGCAACACCAAGGAGACAAGCAATGCAGAAAAATATCTGGGTAAGGACTGCCGTCGCCGCTGCCATGCTGGCCGGCTCTGGCGCAACCATGGCGGAAGTCACCGGCAACGTGACCCTTGCCAGTGACTACGTGTTCGACGGTATCAGCCAGACCGACAACGGTCCGGCGCTGCAAGGTGCCATCGACTGGGCCGGTGATTCAGGCCTGTATGTCGGTGCCTGGGCCTCGAACGTCGATTTCGGCGAAGGTTCGGAATCGGATTTCGAAATTGACCTTTATGCTGGCCTCACCTTTGGTGGCGAAGCGCTGTTGTTCGATGTCGGTGTCGTCCAGTACATCTACCAGCCGGACGGCGACGATATCGACTACATGGAAGTCTATGGCGGCGTGACATTCTCGGAAAACCTGACCATCAAGTACTGGTACACCGACGATTACGCGAACCTTGGCTTTGCTTCGCAGCGCATCAAAGGCACCTTCAGCATTCCGGTTGGCGAGAACTGGTCGGTTCCGCTGGAGTACACCTTTACTGATCCGGAAGAAGGCGACAGCTACAACCACTACAAAGTCGGTTTGGCGACCGCCTTCGGTGATGTCAATGCCGAGCTGAGCTACCAGATGACCGATATTGATGATGGTGGCGACGAAGACTTCGCCGACATCGTTTACAGCGATGGTGGTTTGGTGCTGACCCTCGGCATCGACTTCTGAGCAAGTCTTGCCAGAAAAACAAACCCCGCTTCGGCGGGGTTTGTTTTTTTCAGCAACTACAGCGACAACAGGTCACCGGAATCTGGCAATGATGTGATCTTCCAGCGGTCCGGCCTGTTCTTCCGACATCACCCGATCACGTACCGAAATCCCGGCCCGGTGCACTGATTCGGGATCACCCGATACCAGCGGATGCCAATCGGCCAACGGCAAGCCCTTGGCGACCCGAACATAGCCACAGGTGCTCGGCAGCCAATTGAAAGTCAGCACGTTCTCGGGCGTCAGTTGCACGCAATCGCTGACGAAGCGCTTGCGGTTGGCATAGTTGGAACACTGGCAACGGTGGGTATCGAGCAGCTTGCAACAGACATCGGTCTGGTACAGCTCGCCCGTATCGTGATCTTCCAATTTGTAGGTGCAGCAATTGCCACAGCCGTCACACAGCGATTCCCATTCGGCCGTCGTCAGCTCGGTCAATTTCTTGCGTTCCCAGAACGGTATCGCTGTTTTATCAGACATGGTGTCAGCGGCCATGGCAATCACTCGACCTGCGTCAGAAAACGGCCGTACCCATCCAAAACCAGCTCGAGCTGATCACCACGTTGCAGCGCGGCCACACCGGCTGGCGTGCCGGTCATCACCACATCACCGGGCAACAGGGTGAAAATCCGGGTGAGGTAGACCAGCAGCGGCAGCACCGGCGTGATCATGTCGGTGGCGCTGCCACGCTGGCGCAACGCGCCATTCACCAGCAAGGAAAACTGTGCCTGCTGCCAGGGCGCCGCGTCTCGCCAGTTGGCGCGGGCAACAAAGGGGCTGAGCGGCAAGGCACCATCGAACGCCTTGGCAATTTCCCATGGCTGACCAGCGGTTTTCAGCGCTTGCTGACTATCACGCAGGGTCAGATCAAGGCCAAGCCCGATGCCGGCAATGGCGGCGGCGGCCTGTTCACTGCTGGCCTGAGTCAGCGGCGCCCCAATCAGAATCGACAGCTCCAGTTCATGATGACAATCACCGGCGTCTGCAGGCAGTGCGAACGACGGTGACAAGGGCACCATGCTGGTGTTCGGCTTCAGAAACAGCAGCGGTGTGGTGGGTACCGGATTGTTCAGTTCTTTGGCATGTTCGGCGTAGTTACGGCCGACGCACACCGCTTTGCCTGCCGGCCACGGGCATGGCTCGCCGTGCAGAAACTGGTGCTGATAGTGGTTCATGAATTCAGCCTTTGGGCGCCGGCACCGATACCGGCGCCGCATCAACGGCCGCCGGTTCCGTGGCTACGGTTGGCGCAAGCGACGGTAGAGACGGCGAAGTCGTCTCCACTGAACTTGTCGGAGTCGTGACCGGCGCGGCGGCGGGCGTGCTCACCGGCACATCGGGCGCTGATGCCGGCGCAGGCTGAACGGAAGGTTCGGCATCAAGCGGCGGAAACTGGATCCGCTCGGCAAGATAGCCGACCGAGGTCGCGAAATGCTTGGACCGGTTCCAGCGCAGCAGCACGTCATAATTGTTGTAAATCAGATAGGTGCGCTCGGATGGATCGTCCGGCAGCAACAACCGTGCTTTCAGATCGCGGGCCGGCAAATCGGCGCCGGTATCGCGCCGCACACCCAACGTTTGCCATTCGGTCAAGCTGCGGGCTTCGCGCAGTTGTGCCGGGGTCAAACCGAGCTCCTGCACCAACTGCACTTGCCGGCCCCAGGTTTCATCTCGGCGCCAGCCGTTCTTGTGCAGATAGTTGGCAATGGAGGCCAGCACGTCGGCGGTATTGCCCCAGATATCCTTGCGGCCGTCACCGTCACCGTCGGCTGCAAAGTTGAGATAACTGCTCGGCATGAACTGGCATTGGCCCATCGCCCCAGCCCAGGAGCCCCGCATTGCGTCGTTGCTGATATCGCCGTTATCAATGATGGTCAGCGCCGCCAGAAACTCCTTGCTGAAAAACTCGCGCCGCCGCCCTTCATACGCCATGGTGGCAAGCGCACTCGGGACATGGTGTTTACCCATCAATCGACCGAAGTTGCTCTCGACGCCCCAAAGCGCCACCAAGAATTTTCCTTCGACGCCATACTGTTGCTCAAGCGCCGTCAACAGCTCGGCATGTTCGCGATAACGGCTACGGGCCCGCTCGATTTTGTCGTTGGTGATGACTTTCTGCAGGTAGTCTTCGTGGCGCAATTTCTTGTGTGGCTGATTGCGATCCTGCTTGACCACATGCGGAGTAAATTGCAGGTCGGCAAAAACGCTTTCAACCGTCGCAGCGGAGATACCGGCGGCCAGACTTTGCTCGCGCAGTTGCTCGCGGAACGCCGGCCAGCCGGCAGCGAGTGCCGCCGCTTCCTGTTCTGCCGTCAGTTCAGTCGCGGTCACTGCCGTGGCAGGCTCGCTGGTAACCGAAGTAACTGGCGCCGGGGTGGCCACAGGGGCATGGCCGGGGCCCGGTGTGCTCGCGCACCCCGCGAGCACGGCCAAGATGAGCGCGAGCGCACTACGGCGAGACCAATCAGTCACCATCATAAAGATGCCCCTCGATGCGCGGCGGCATCTGCAGAAAGAAGCCGCGTGCCTGCAGCGACTGACGCACCGTTGCAATATTTTCGCGCGCCAGTCTGGCACGACTGGCCAGATCGAGCTCCATGACAAACTCGGCTTTGCCGAACCGGGACAACAGCTCCTGCGGCACATCGGCAAACTTGTCCTTGTCACGCAGATACAGGTACATCTCGTCCTGCTTGCCACTGCGGTAGACATAACACTTCACGGATCAACTCCCGTTCGCTGCCGTTCGCCGTTCTACACGGCAACGGCGGCGTCAATTACCACCAGCCCGGCAAGGCAAAACCCGCCGTGCCCAGCACCTCAGCAAAAGCCGATTGTAACGCGTTCCGGCGCCAACCCTGCCAGAAAGGCGGCGCAGTCGGCACCGCATCGGCCACAGCCAGCAGCAGGGTTTCCAGTGCCCGGCGGCTGAACAGGGTTTCCGGCGGGATGGCTTTTTGTTCGGCAAAGCTGGCAACAGCTGCCACCAGCGCATCGTGAGCGGTACGTCCGTTTGGCAAATCAATGAGCCGGCGCACCGGCGGCGGCCAGTCACTGGCAGGCAGCGCGAGCGCCCGTTCGATGACCGCCAGAATTGCACTGCCATGCAGGCGCAAGGTGCGCGGGTGCAGCACCTCAAGCGCCGCCAGCGCCGGCCAGTTGCGTGGACTTTTCTGCGCCAGCAACAACAGCCCTTCGTCTTTCACCAAATGACCGCGTGGCAAATTGTTTTGTCGCGCTTCCTGCTCGCGCCAGGCGCACAGCTCTCGGGCCACCGCCAGTTGCGCGCCACGCAGCACAAACGCCGCCTTCAATTTGCGGTAGAGCAGGGCCGCCGGTTCGCTCTCGCCGACCCGACTGACCGCCTGTTCGCCATCTTCCTGATGCCAGCCATCGAGGCCACGGACCTTCAGCTCGGCAGCCGTTTGCTGCCAGATCGGCAACAGGTATTGCACATCGGCTGCCGCGTAGACGAGCTGCTCATCGCTGAGCGGCCGCATCAGCCAATCGGTGCGCGCCATGTCCTTGCTGAGCACAACTCCGAAAAACTGTTGGACCATGGCGCCGTAACCGAGCGATGCCCCTTTTCCGAGCAAAGCCAGCGCAGTCTGGGTGTCAAACAATGGCGTTGGCGCGGCATCGCAACCGCCGACAAAGGCTTCCAGATCTTCGCCGGCAGCATGCATGACCTTGGTCACGGTTGGCGCCCGCAACAGGGCGGCAAAGGGCGCCCAATTCTGAATGGCCAGCGGATCGATAAGGGCGATTTGCTCGCCGTCGCACAGCTGAATCAGGGCCAACTTGGGCCAGAACGTTTTGACCCGCTCGAACTCGGTATCAAGCGCAATGGCTGGCAACTGCTGCCAGCGTGCACACGCTGTGGCGAGCGCCAGATCGTCGTTGATGTGGACCACTGGAAATGCAACAGGCGCGGGGGTGACCGCGCCTGTCGTGGTGGTGGCATCAGTGCTATCGGTATGACTCAATGATATTCCTCACCGGCCGGCGCCCACATAGCGCGCCATTGGCTCAACGCAGCTCGCGCCGCAAAATTTTGCCCACATTACTCTTCGGCAGGCTGTCACGAAACTCGACCAGTTTCGGCCGCTTGTAACCGGTCAACTTGTCATGGCAGAAATCGATCACTTGCTGCTCGGTCAGGTTGGCATCGCGTTTGACGATGAACACTTTCACCGCCTCGCCGGTCGCTTCTGACGGCACGCCAATCGCTGCCACTTCCAGCACTCCCGGATGAGCCGACACCACCGCTTCGACTTCGTTCGGATACACGTTGAAACCGGACACCAGAATCATGTCTTTCTTGCGATCGACAATCTTGAAATAGCCCTGCTCGTCGTGAATGGCGATGTCACCGGTGTGCAGCCATCCATCCGGGTCGAGCACTTTTGCCGTTTCATCCGGCCGGTTGTAATAGCCAAGCATGACCTGCGGGCCACGCACGCACAATTCCCCCGACTCGCCGGGACCGACTTCCTGATTGGCGTCGTTGCGCAGGCTGATCTCGGTCGACGGCACCGGTAAACCGATGGTGCCGTTGTAGCTTTTCAGACTGAGCGGGTTGATGGTGACCGCCGGCGACGTTTCGGTCAGGCCGTAAGCTTCCAGCAGCGGTTTGCCAGTCACCCCCTGCCAGCGCTCGGCTACTGCCGGTTGCACGGCCATGCCGCCACCCAACGCCAATTTCAAACTGGAGAAATCCAGTTCACTGAAACCGGGCGTGTTGAGCAGGCCATTGAACAGCGTGTTGACGCCGGTCAGCGCGGTGAATTTCCATTTTTTCAGTTCGGCAACAAAACCGGGCATGTCGCGCGGGTTGGTGATCAGCACGTTCTGGCCACCGACATGCATGAACACCATGCAGTTCGCGGTCAGCGAGAAGATGTGATACAGCGGTAGCGCCGTGATGATGACTTCCTTGCCTTCTTCCAGATAAGGCTTGAGCCAGGCGCCAGCCTGCATCAAGTTGGCAACCATGTTGCGATGGGTCAGTACCGCGCCTTTTGAAACGCCGGTGGTGCCGCCGGTGTATTGCAGGAACGCATAATCATTGGGCGCCAGCTCGACCGGGCGGAACGGCTGCGCGGCGCCCTCGCTGAGCAATTGCCGGTAACCCATTGCGCCCGGCAGCTGATAGGGCGGCACCATTTTTTTGACGTGCTTGACCAGCGTGTTGACGATAAAACGCTTCAGGGTCGGACAGGCATCGCCGATTTCGGTGACGCAGACATGCTTGATCGGTGTGTTGGCCAGCACGTCTGCCAGGGTGTGGGCAAAATTCGCCAGAATGATGATGGCGGTGGCGCCGCTGTCCTTGAGCTGATGCTCGAGTTCACGCGGAGTGTACTGTGGGTTGACATTGACCACGGTCAGTCCGGCCCGCAATGCCCCGAACAGCAACACCGGATACTGAATCAGGTTCGGCATCATGATGGCGACCTTGTCGCCCTTGGCCAGTTTCCAAACCTGCTGGAAGAACGCCGCCGCATCGCGACTGGCCTTGTCCAGCTCGGCATAGCTCAGGGTGACCCCGAGATTGCTGAACGCCGGCCGATCACGGAAACGCTGGACGCTGTCCTCCAGAACGTGAACCAAAGAGCGGAAGTGTTCCGGGTTAATGTCGTGCGGTACCCCGGCGGGGTATTGCGGCAGCCAGATTTTTTCCATCTTGTTGTGCTCCGGGAGGTGACACGGCATTGGCGTCACGGATGTAAAGCTAGGACAAATACTCGAAGAAAGGCGCAAGGTTACCGATGGTCGGGCCAGCGGTCAAACCAACCGGCCCGCGCCGGCCGGCAGAACGCCGCTCGACTTGCGACTACACTTGCAGGCACTTCCCGCCGGCCCCAGCCCACCATGCCCAACGTCACGATCAAGGACCTGCACCTGCTGCTGATCGAGCCTTCTCCGACCCAGCAGAAAATTGTCCTGAATCTGCTGCATGCTGCGGGTGTAAGTCAGGTCGACGCGGTCGACAGCGGCCAGGCCGCACTGGCTTTCCTCGAACAGAACGAGACCGATCTGGTCGTCAGCGCCATGTACCTGCCGGACATGGATGCCACCCATGTCCTGCTGCGGCTGCGGGCAGACCCGCGCTGGCAGGACCAACCCTTCATGCTGGTCTCGAGCGAAACGCGGTTCCGGGCCATTGACCCCATCAAGCAGGCCGGAGTCGTTGCCATCCTGCCCAAACCCTTCGTTCCGGCCGATATCGAGACCGCCCTGCGGGCCACGCTGCGTTACATCGAGCCGGAAGAGCTGGATCTGGAAAACTTCGATGTCAGCGCCGTTCGGGTACTGGTGGTTGACGACAGCTCCACCGCCCGCGCGCACATCAAGCGGATGCTGGCCGATATGGGCATCCGCAATATCACGTTGGCCGTCGATGGCAAGCACGCCATCGACTGTTTCATTGAGCAGACGTTTGATCTGGTCATTACCGATTACAACATGCCGGAAATGGATGGCCGGGAATTGGTTGCCAGCATTCGGCAACGTACCGACGGTACCAGTATTCCGATTCTGATGGTCACCAGCGAAACCGAGCGGGCCCGGCTGTCGCAAGTCGAGCAAGCCGGCGTCTCCGCCCTGCTCGACAAACCGTTCACGCCAGACGTGATCCGCGCTGCCCTGTTCAGCCTGCTGCAACACTGACAAACCGTCATTCAGACTGCAGAAACTCCAGAATCACCTCGGCTGCAAACAGCGGTTGCTCCAGATGCACATGATGGCCGCCGGACAACAGGTGATGGACGAAGCGCGGCAAGTAGCGGGCGTGGCTCGCCACCGCCGGGGTGATTTGACTCATGCCGCGGTCCCCCTGGGCCAGCAGCATCGGTACCCGCAACGCGGCAAAGAACGCCCCTGCCTGAGCCGGACTCATCCGCTGCAGCGACGGCCAGCGCAGGCGGGCATCCGAACGCCAGCTGAAACCGCCGGCCACCGCCATCAGGTTGCGCTCGACAATCGGCGCCAGCAGCGGCGCTGGCACATCGCCCACTGCCGCCCTCACTCGCAGGGCATCGGCGATGCTCGGATAGACCGGCTTGCGTGCCACCTGCCGGCCATAGCGCTCCTCGCACGCCTCACGCAGCCTGGCCGGGCCATCACTTTCGACCCGGGTCAACGGACCGAACGCCTCGATACTGACCAGCTTGCGGCAGGCATCGGGAAAGGCACCAGCGAACAGCAGGGCCAACGCGCCGCCCATCGAATGACCGATGATCGCCAACGGCGGCAGCGCCAGTTGCTGGAACAGGGCATGCAACGTGTAGACGCCGTCGACAAAGTGGTAATGACTGCCGGGCGGCAGGTGCGTCGAGGCCCCGTGGCCGAGAAAATCAATGGCGATGCAGCGATACGGTTTGCCGCCAGCGCCGGCCGCCAGCAGCGGCGCCAGCGAAAAAAAGCTGCCGGCATTGTCGAGCCAGCCATGCAGCAGCAGCAGCGGCTCGGCATCGACCGGCCCCCACTCGCAGACGGCGATATCCAGACCGTCGATCGGCAGGGTGAACTCGCGCTCAGGGGCCACAAACGGGCTGGGCAAGGCAGGCAATTCCGTCACGGCCACAACTCCTGTACAGGTGGGACCAGTGTACGGAAGCCGATGACAGCCGACAATGTGCTCACGGGACCGGTGGGAGGCGCGCCTGCTTGCTTCACGCCTGTCTGCATCACATCAACGCACGTGACAACACCTGCATCACACGCATGACGTGAAGCCTTCGCTAGCCGGCTCCTGATTGGCGTACACCCAATTACCGCCCGCTCATTTTTTGTACACCACGCGTTTTGTGCGCACCGGTTTTTTCACACGCATGGAACCGCACAGTCACCGGTACGTCATCGTTACACCAATGTCGTTGCAGCAATTTTGATTCAACAAAGTTATTACGGAAACGTCGTTGCGTCATCACGGCGGCAACCGCGCAAAAACCTTGCCACCGTTGGATTTCCATCTGCCGGTGCGCGCATGCCCGGCTCGACGCTCGGCCCAGGTTCTGATACCAGGTGGCGTGTACGCTGCGCCCACGGGTCTGCCGGGAACAGCACACAGTTACGCGCCAGATAACCTGCCCAGTCATCAGCAGTCAATGCACACTGAATCGCATCCACTGTGATAGTGACCGCTAGCGCAGCCCGCCGTTGCATCAGTGACGATGTCCGCACAGTCCTGACAGTTTCACCCGCCAACACAGTGCAGCATGAAACGCTTGTGCTTGACAGCGGCAGCCACAAAAGCTAAAAACCGTTCACTCGCCTCATACGCAATGCATGGATGTGTTCGGGAAACTTGAGGCGTGTCCGTATCCCGTTCTATGCCTGGGAGTCTGCTGTATCGACTCCACATTAGGTATCACAGCAATAGGTATCACAGCTCGTATCCGTTTCGTGACACACACCCGACTGTGTGCAGGTGTCTGTTTGCGTTCGGAATATGCAGTTCAAGTCACTGACAACGTTGGCGAGATCGCGTTTTTGTGAAACGACGGTCACCTGTTTGACCGCTCACCTGACCGTGCACTGAGGCTTCAGTGGACGCGCGGAGGTGACGGCGCAAATAGCGAAAATTGGCGTTTTTTCGCCGGAAAACGCCACCTTGTCACGCTTGGGCTACCGCAGTGAGTGTCGCCAGACGCCGATGCAGTGCCGCAGCCATGTCCGTCACCGGGATGATTGTTCCGTGCCGGTCGTGGTGCCACCGGGGCATCTACCACACTCGTAACGCGCCGATCAGGAAGCGGCGCGTTCGCATACGTTGTCGAGCAGCAGTCGTGATGAATTCTTGTCAAAACTGTTGACGGCTGATCGCGCGAACACAGGCAACAAGTCCGTGTTCGATGCAACGCCGACACCCGAACGGGAGCTTCAGGTGGCGTCGTATAAAGGCGTGCAGGCGGCATTGGTCGCGCTGGAAGATTTTTTCCGCCGGCGATTGCCCACCGAGTTGAGCGACGAGCCAACCAACGCCCGGGTATTGCTGCTCGGCAGCAAGGAAATTGCCGACAAACTGGCCGGCAATCTGCTCGGCATTTATTTGCACCGGATAACGATCGATCCGCACGGTCGCACCCGGCAATTTTCCCCGCAGGGTGACAACAATAATCCGCGCCAGTCGGAGCTGCCGGTCAACCTGCATTTTCTGCTGATTGCCAACGCCGGCAGCGCCACCATTGAAGCCGATCTGATCAGCTGGGCGATGGTTGAGCTGGCCAATCACAATCAACTCGATGTCTCGCATATCGCCTCACTGGATGAGGATTGGGGCGAGCGCGAGACCCTGAATATCACCCCGGAAGAAATGAGCACCGAAGATCTGATGCGGATCTGGGATGTGTTCGAATCGAGTTACACCAACACGGTACCCTACGTCGCCCGCACGGTTCGGCTGCGGCTGCGCCCGGAGCGCAGCGAAGGGCCCGATGTCACTACCCGGGTCTTCCCGACGGGGACCTATGGCTAGCCTGCAAGTACTCGAAACCAATGTGCTGCACGCCAGTGATGTCATCTACTGGCTGGATGGCAGCACGGCCGCTGAACCGGCGGCAATGCAGCGGCTCGGCAACCCGCTGAACGTGACGCTGACCACCCGGCCACGCGATTTGCAGTGGCTGCACGGCGCCGGCAAAACGGCGTTCTGGCGCCGACCCACCGGCCCGCTCGTCGATGGCGTTGCCAACGAAGCGGCGAAGACCCGGCCCGCTGGTGTGCCCTACCCGCTGGCCGGTGTGGTCACCGATCCCGATGGTCGCTTTCACCCGCGCCGGTTCAGCCTGACTGCCGGTGCCGCCGACGGCCACGCCATCGTGCTTTACCCCGCTCCTGTCGCGGTCCGGTTCAACAGTGCCGGCGGATTGCTTGGCACCCTGCGCTGGGCGGACTCTGTCACGGCTGTGCCGTGGGCGTTGTTGACGCTGACCGTCAGCACCGGACTCGGTCCGGATCTGGTCTTTCGTGCCCAGGCCAGTGCGCATGGCGATTTCCTGTTGCCTACCTCGCGTCTGCCGCCACTGCCAGAAGGCATTGAGCAATACGACGCCGAACTCACTGTCAACGCCGATCCGGCTGCGAGCGCGACCAGCGCCGCCGACCCGGACAGTTTCGATGCGGTCGATCTCGGCGCAACCGATGCCAACGTTTTTGCCACCGTGCTGTCGCTGCCGGTGGTTCCCGGTGAAATCCGTCCCGTCCGCTCCTTCAACCGGGCGTATTTGGCGGTTCAACCCAGTTGATCCTGTCTGAAAGGAGATGACCATGCCTGAATACCTCGCACCCGGTGTATTTGTCGAAGAGGTGAGTTTCCGCGCCAAATCGATCGAAGGGGTTGGCACCAGCGTCGCCGCCATTGTCGGCCCGACCCGGTTCGGACCCACTCGCGGCAAACCGGAAGTGGTAACCAGCTTCGGCGAGTTCACCCGTCTCTATGGCGACATCCAGAATCTGGATTTCGACGGCACCTCCACGCTCAATCACACGGCGATCGCGGCGAAAGCGTTCTTCGACGGTGGTGGCAAGCAGTTGTTTGTCTCGCGCATATTCAATTCCGGTGGTCCTGCCGGCATTGCCAGCGTGTCCGGTGGTGGTGGCGATGTCACCTTCCGCGCCCGCTTTCCGGGCGTGATGGGCAATTTCACCCTGGAAGTGGAATGGCGCGACAGCGAAAACCTGCTGCGTCGTGAGCTCACGTCGACGCCGGGCACTGATGAAATTGTCTATCTCGAAGCGACAGGCCTGAGCGCGGCCAATCTCGACAACGTGGTCCTGCCGGGCGGTCTCGGCGCTACCTTGTCAGTACGCGCGCTGGTGCAGCGTAATGGCGCCAATTACGACATCGTCAGTCCAAATCTGATGGTTTCCGATGGCGTGACCACCAGCAGCGTCGCCGCCGCTGCCGACTCGCAGGTGCAAATTCCCGACCCAACCGGCCGCACACTGCGCTTCACCCGGGTCAGCCTCAAGCAACCGACCAACGGTGCACTGGCAGACGGCACATCTGCCGCAATCATGCTGGTCGCTCCGCTCGCACCCGACGCCGAACTGTTCGAACTGGCAGGCAATGACTGGGGCACCAATACCGCCATTTACGGCACGCTCAATACCGTTGATGGCGAGTTCGATGTCAGTGCCAATCCGATCAATCCCGGCGTTGCCGCCTTCAGCATGCCGCTCGCGGCACTGGCCGCCGCACCCGCCAATGTGCGCGCGGTGGTCGCCCAGCGCACATTTGATCTGAGTGTGCGCAGTGGCGGCGCCAAAGGTCCGGTGATTTACACCTACGGCAACCTGTCCACCGCACCCGATGGCGCGAACAGCCTCGCCACCAAACTTGCCGTGACACCGGACAAACACTATGACCGGCTGACCAGTCCAGTGGAATGTGAACTGGCGGACGGCGTCACCGGTCAGGACATCATGGCGGCGTTGATGGGCATGTTTGACAGCGCGGCCATGAATCCGGTCGGCATTTCAGCTGATGGTCCACGCTACCTGATCACGCTGTCTGGCGGCGCCGACGGCAGCCTGCCGACCTCCGTGCAATACGCCGGCACCGCAGATGAAATCAACGGCCACAGCGGCTTTGTCGCGCTGGAAGACATCGAAGACATTTCGATCGTGATGACACCCGCCGCGACGGTCGATGCCGGCAGCCATCAGGCCATTGTCAACGAGATGGAAATCCACTGTAACCGGATGCGCTATCGGATCGGCATTGTCGACAGTCGCGAAAACATGTCGCTGTCGGAAGTGCGCGAGTTCCGCTCCAACTTCGACAACTCGCGGCTGGCCCTGTATTACCCCTGGGTCGTCATTGCCGACCCGCGCGGCTTGACCAGCACCATCACGGTGCCACCGGCTGGCTTCATCGCCGGGGTGTATGCCAATACCGATGTCTTCCGTGGCGTGCACAAGGCCCCTGCCAACGAAATCGTCACGGGCGCACTGCGCTTCTCACAGGACATCAACCGCTTCCAGCAGGAATTGCTGAACCCGAACGGTATCAACTGCCTGCGCTCGTTTGCTGGCCGTGGCCACCGGGTCTGGGGCGGTCGCACCCTGTCGAGTGATCCGGAGTGGATGTACGTCAACGTGCGTCGCTATTTCCTTTACCTCGAGCGCTCGATCGAGAAATCAACCCAGTGGGTGGTGTTCGAGCCAAACGGTGAGCGGTTGTGGGCCAACGTGCGCAGCACCGTTGCCGACTTTCTCTACAACGAGTGGTTCAACGGTCGCCTGCTCGGGTCAGCGAAAACGGCGTATTTCGTCCGTTGTGATCGCAGCACGATGACCCAGAACGATCTCGATAACGGTCGACTGGTTTGCGAAATCGGCGTGGCCGCACTCAAGCCGGCTGAATTCGTCATCTTCCGAATCGGCCAGAAGACGGCAGACGCCTGAGGCCGCCGGCGAACAGCATTCGAAACAGCAGCGAAACGGTAACTGAACCGATCACCGACTGAAAAGGACTACCAACATGGCTGAATTTCGCGAAACGCCCTACAGCGTTTTCAATTATCTGGTCAACCTCGGCGATGGCAGCGAAGGCGAAGTGCAAGGCGGCTTCTCGGAAGTATCCGGCCTGAACGCCGAGATCACCGTCGCCGAATACCGCAACGGCAATGCGCCGGTCAATTACGTGGCGAAAATTCCGGCCATTCACAAAGCCGGAGACGTCACTTTGAAACGTGGCGTGATTGGCGCCGACAACATCTACAGCTGGCTGGATCAGATCCGCGCCGGTGATGTCAAAGCCAAGCGCAATGTCGAAATCAAACTGAAGAACGAGGACCCGACCAGTTCGTCGGCCGTGATCACCTGGAAGCTGATCAATGCCATGCCGATCAAATGGACCGGCCCGACTCTGACTGCAAAAGGCGGCAGTGATGTCGCCATCGAGGAATTGGTGCTGTCGGTCGAACACATCGAACAAGCCTGAGACGTGCGGCAATGGAACAGTTGGTCGGCGCCCGCATCGCCCTGACACCCCGGCCGTTACCACGCCGGGAAGCCGTGCTGGAAGTTGCCATGCTGGGCCATTGCCCGGGCAGGGTCAGACTCGATCGCCTGTTGACCCTGTCGGGTGCTCTGGCAGACCTGCGCAGTGCCGGGTTCGGTGGCGCCGTCGACGAGCTGCTGCAGCTGCAGGCGCTGCTTGCATCGCTGCGACAGTACGGCGCGAGCGTGCCGTTGGTACAGGCCGCGCTGACACTGGCAAGTCGCCGCAATGATCTGGATCACGACGGACTGATCACGACGCTGCCCTTGACTGCCGATGCCGATAGCGAACTGACAACGGCACTGGTCAACGGCGGATTCACCGATGTCAGCAGCGCGCTGAACATCTTGCGCGATGGCTTGCGCGAGCTGACCGGCGATGACTGGCTGAGTCATTACGATCAGCTGATTGTCGGTGTGCAACAGCGGGGCAATGGCTTGCGTGCGCAGCAGGCGGCGGCGGCCATCGTCAACCGCCAAGCGGGCTTGCGTGCCGCCGGACTGACCAATCCGCTCGCCCTGATCGACACCTCGGCGGCCACCGCTGCCAGTTTGTTGCGTGCTGCCGGGTTCGCCGATCTCGTTGAAGCGTTTTCAGTGTTGCAGCACTGGTGGCAGCCCGTTGCCGCGTTGCCGGCGCAAGCCGAACGGGTACTGAACCTGCGGGTTGGTGGCTTGTATCACCTGCCATTGCCGCTGCGCGCCAGCGCCGAATTTTACGACGTCTTTCCCGATGCGGCCAACGCACCCTGTCGCTATCACAGCCTGCTCGCCGGCAGCCAGGCGTGGTTGCCGCGCGCCGTGGATGATTTCTTTGCCAATGGTGGTGACAAGCTCTGGTTGATTCGCGTGCCCGAATGGCGCGGTCGCGACGAACAGGACCGCGACGATGAAGGTCAGCAACATTTTCTGCCGGCCAGCAATACCCGGCTGCATGACACCGGCAGCCTGACCGGCATCGCGGCGGCGTTGGCGATTCCGACGGTCGCGCTGGTTGCCCTGCCCGATCTGGAGCGGCTGCAGATACCAGCCCGGCTGCCCGACATTCCACGCAACCGGTTGAGCAATCCGGCACCACAATTTCTGCCCTGTGCGGACAGCCTTGATGACGATCACCGCGAGCGTCGCTACAGCAGCGAGCTGGCCGATGCCGTGGCCCCGCGACCACTGCCGATTATTCTCCGGCAGCTGTTGCGCTTCATCGCGGCAGATGAAGCCATCAGCGAACCGCGTCGACCCGA
This sequence comes from Permianibacter sp., assembly GCA_041914645.1. Classification (GTDB taxonomy): domain Bacteria; phylum Pseudomonadota; class Gammaproteobacteria; order Enterobacterales; family Permianibacteraceae; genus Permianibacter. The sequence goes on along the minus strand of JAYSCY010000002.1, from coordinate 481,995 downwards.
TGTGCAGTTGCTGTTCAGCATGCCGCTGAGCTACGCACCGGCACTGGACAGCCCGGTGATCGATCCGGCCGCCGTGACGGCTGTGCAGGCCATTCGCGACAGCCAGAGCGGTCATGCCCTGCGTCATGTCCAATTCCTGTTTCCCTATTTGCGCAGCGCGGGCGCCAACCAATCCGCCAGCGGTCTGCACAGTCCGGTTGGCGTCGTCGCCGGCATGCAGGCCGCCGTCGCACGCCGGGCCGGCCCATGGCGCTCGATGGCAAGCGAACCGTTGCAATCCGATGCCCAGCCCTACCCACGGCTGTCGTCGGCCCTGTTGGTGCAACTGCGTGAAGAGCCGGGAATCGGCGTGCTGTACCGACGCAATCAGCAATTGTTTCTGGACGATGAGCGGTTGACGGTACCGGCACTGCCGCCAGCCGACTATGCGGGCAGCGAGAACCGACACCGGTATGACGGTTTCCGCGCTGGCGAAGTGATGCGTTTTCTTGGCCACCTGCGCCGGCAACTGCGCGCACTGGGTGAAGTGCTGATTTTCAACAGCGATGCCCGCGATCCGCGACCACGCCTGTTGCTGGAGCAATTCTTCCGCCGCTTACACAGCCAGGGCGCCTTGCGCGGAGCGCTTCCAGAGCAGGCGTTTTCGATTCAGCCGGGTCATGCCCAAGACGGTGTCATCGCGTTCGATATCGTGATCGCTCCGGCATTTCCGATTGACAAGCTGACCCTGACATTCGCCAACCTCGACGGCGACTGGCATCTGGAGGTGTCTGGTGTCTGAATTTGTCGCATTCCGCTTCCGGGTCAATTTGTATGGCAGCAGTGGCGAGCTGCTGTGCGGCGGCATGTTCAGCGAAGTGACCGGTTTTGAACTGACCATGGAACCGAAAACCATCAGCGAAGGTGGTCGCAACTGGGGTGAACTGCAGCGCAGTGGCAAAACCAAATTTGCCCCCATCATCCTCAAGCGTGGTGTCACCACCATCAACGATTTGTGGTCGTGGTTTGATCTCACCACCCGGGGCGCCAACTACGGCTATCGCTTGAGTGGCGAAATCGAAGTGTTCGGCAATCCGACCACAACCGTTAGCAGCGGCCAGCATGGCGTCCAGTCAGTGACCGAGAATCCGATGTTGAAATGGAAGCTTTCAGGCGTTTTACCGACCAAATTCAAGGGCCCCGATCTGTCATCCACGGCCAGTCAGGTTGCGATCGAGGAAATCCAGCTGGTGCATGAAGGTCTCGAGCTGGAGCGGCCACCACGATGACGACCCGCACAGCAAACGCCAGCAAGTCAACAATCGGTGAGGCAGCGGCATGATCCACCCCGAGCGCGCCAAATTGATCCCGGTGAGCGGCAGCAACGATCAACCCGATCTGCCCAACGCCGTGGATGTGCAATTCAATCCGGCGTCGTTGAAAGTCAGCCTGTCCAACACGCTGAAAGAGAACCCGCGCCAGGGCAACAGCCGCGCCAGCCAGTTCGTCGACAAGAGCAGCTCGACGCTGGCGGTCGAGTTGCTGTTCGACACCACCTATATCGACAACGCTGCCGAAGCGATTTATCGCGATCGGGCCCAGCAGGAAGGCCGCAGCCGCGCCAACATCGAGGCCGGTTCCGACGTTCGGCTGTTGACCAAGCGCATTGCCGAAGCCTTCATCAAACCGGTTGAGGGTGGTTCACAACTCGGCGCACCCAATCGCTGTCTGTTTCAATGGGGTGCGTTCGAGTTTCTCGGCATGGTGCAAGGTTTTGAGGAAACGCTGGATTTCTTTTCACCGGAAGGCCGGCCACTGCGCGCGACCGTGACCTTGCGGCTCAGCGAAGACCGCTATCAGTTCCGCAGCCGCGAGGTTGCCCAAGCGGCCCGCGAGACACCGCAACTGTCAGGCACAGGCGCCGGCAATGACGACTCCAAACCGTCGCAACAAGCCAGTCCGGTGCCGGGTGGTGCGGGCGGAGGCAGTGAACCCGGCTGGCGCGACACAGCGATGTTCAATGGCATTGAATCGCCACGAATGCCCAGCGTTTCGGCGCTGGCGGTCCCGAAAGTTTCGGTGAGCGCCGCCATTGGCGGTTCGGTCGGAATGGGTGCAGGCGCAAGTGCAAGCCTTGGTGTTGGCATCAGTGCTGGTGCTGGCTTTGGTGCTGGTGCAGGTGTGAGCACCAGTGCAGGTAGTGCAACTGGCGCTAGCAATTCACCGCCGTTCCGGTTTGGTGCGTCAGCATCGCTCGGAACCGGTATCGCCGGCGCGTTTGGCCAGAATGCAAACCTGAGCGCCGGCATCGCTCCGCGTCGTCCCCAGTCACTCACCAGCAGCACCATCAAGCTCGGCGGCAAAGCCGGAGTAGGGTTCGATTGAAGCCGGAGCGAAATGAAATGATCAGCCAGAAAGTCTGTCATGACGGAGAAACAGCATGCCGATTCTGATCAACGAAGTGATCGCCGAGTTTGACAGTGGCAACAGCGAGCCGGCGCAAGGCAGCCCGGACATCCATACCGTGCCGATTACTGCCGCCGAACAGGAACTGCTGCAAACCATTCGGCTGCTGCAGTTGCGGCAGGATCGTTTGAAGGTTGACTGATGCGTGACGCAATAGGACTGCCACCGTGACCACACCGGCATTTGTCAGTACCCGCCCACAGCTCAAGCTGAATGGTGAAGCCCGCGACGATCTGGAGCAGGCGCTGAATGCCATGGTGGTGAATTTGCCGCTGAATGGCTCGGCCCATGCCGAGCTGCAACTGAACAACTGGGGCCAAACCGGTCAGGGTGATACCCCCGACTTTCTTTTCAATGACATTGCGCTGGGCAAGAGTCTCGAGATTTTGATTGGCGCCGATGACCGGCCAAGCACCATCTTCACCGGCGAGATCACCGGCATCGAGGAGCGGTTCGGTGACGGCTCGCCAGCACTGGTGCTGCTACTGCAAGACAGGTTGCACCGGCTGGCGCGCAGCCGCCATAGCCGCAGCTTTGATGATCAAAGCCCGGACGACATTGTCCGCAGCATCGCCAGTGATGCCGGCCTGCAAGCCGATGCCAGTATCTCGGCGGCGACCGCAACCTGGCATCAGTTGAATGAAAGCGATCTGGCATTCCTGCTGCGCTTGCTCGGCCGCTTCGACATTGCACTGCGGCTCGAAGGCAATGCCCTGCGGGCCAAACCGGAACAACCGGACCCGGCCCCGCTCGCCATCGACGCCCAGGACAGTGCGCTGAAAATCCGCTTGCTGGCGGACCTTAACCATCAGCCAGTTTCCGTGAAAGTTCAGGGTTACAACGTCGGTACGGCCGAAGCCGTTGATCACGACAGCAGCGCGATGCAGCCGGCACCACGCGACAAAACCGCGGCCGCTACATTGACCGATCTCGGTTGGCCCGGTGAGGAAGTGGTACCGCAACCCTTCGCCCGTAGCAGCGCCGAAGCCGACGCTTACGCCGCGGCCCATTTTCGCCGGCAGGCCAAGCAGTTTGTTGCCGGCGAAATTGTCGTGCAAGGCGAGGCCGCACTGCGCAGTGGCCGCGAGATCGAGCTGACCGGCGTATCTCCGCGTTTGCGCGGCAAGTATCAGGTAGTGCACTGCCTGCACCGGTTCGACAACGCGGGCGGTTTTGAAACGCACCTGCAAGTCAACCGTTCGGACTGGAGTGTCTGACGGATGAATGATCATGCGCTCGGACAATTGCACAGCCTGCAACTTGCTCAGGTCACCGACAACGTCGACCCGGATCAGCGCGGTCGCGTCAAGGTGCGCCTGCAGGCCACCCCGATGGAACTGTGGGCCAGCGTCATCGCGCCATCGGCGGGTCAAGGCTATGGCGCCTGCTTTGTCCCACGATTGGAAGAGATTGTTGTGCTCGCCTTCATCACGCCGGAATTGCCGCTGGTGCTCGGCTCGATTTGGGCCGGCAGTGGCAGCGTGCCGGAAGACAGCGACGCCCATGAAGATCATTACGTGATCCGGACACCGGCCGGCACGGTGCTGGAGTTTGATGACAACGGCAGTGCAAAAGTGGAACTGCGGACCAGTTCGGGTTACCAGATCGCCATCACTGAGGCGGAAGGCGGCGCCATCACCATCGAACGCGGTGGCCAAAGCGTGAAGCTGACCAGCAGTGAAATCAGCGTCAAGAGCACTGGCACCGTCAAGGTGGAAGCTTCAACGGTCAACATTTCGGCGGCGATGGTTCAAGTCGATGCCGGCATGTCGAAATTCAGCGGCGTGGTACAGGCTGACACCGTTATCGCCAATGCCGTGGTCGGGACGTCGTACACGCCCGGCGCCGGCAACATCTGGTAGGAGCACAAAATGAACATGATGCTGCAAGCGCTCCATGCCATTCGGTTGAAGGCACCGTTCTACAGCAATGGTGAAGGCACCACCCTGCACCGCTATCTCGACGCAGAGTTTATCAACAGGTTTCGGCAGGACGTCGAGAAGCGCCGATTTGATTTACCGCAGTTTGGCAGCTGGCTCGGCGAAGAGCGTCACAGTCAGCACGATGACAAACCGGTGCTGCGCCTGCCAACCCATCGCGCCTTTCATCTGGTCGCCTGTGAGGTGGTCTGTGACCGACTCGGTCAACCGGCGCTTGATCCGCGTCGCATCACCTCGGCTGGCTTTGTCATTCGCCGGGTCGGCAGCAAACGGGAACAGGCCTGGATGCTCGAAGAGGGTGAGCCACGCGGCTGGGAAGATGCCCCGACCGAGCTGCGCGATCCGGATCTGCACAGACGGCTGTGTGCCAACGGCGTGTTGCACAAACGCGACAATGTGCCGGCTTACAGCGGCGAAGAAGTGCATCCGTTGCATGTATTGCCGGTGACCGACGGCAACGGCAAATGCCACACGCTGCTGTACGGTTTCCTGCCACTGGGGGGCTTTTATTTTTTGCGCGATGGTAGTCAGGCCTTCTCTGCCGACGGCATGGCCGAAGTCGTCAATGCCAGTGCCCGGAATCTGTACTGGCCCTTTGGCTATCGAGACACCAAGCAGCCGAGCTGGTCGCCGGCCGACAGCAAACCGGTCGTCGCCGGCAAGCCGACGCTGGCGTTCTTTGAACTGCTGAAGACGCTGCTGAACCGCTATCACCTTGGCGAACCGGGCGTGGCCGACAATGGCAGCCTGCAGCGTTTGTGTGAGCAACTGTATTTCTACGATGACAACACACTGCACCCGACCCTGAAAAACTGGCACTTCGATGACAGCAGCCTGTCGGCATTCGCACCCTATCGACAGTTCAGTTTGTGGCACTACCTGAGCGGCCATTTCGCCAACCCGGCTGGCAATGCTCTGGTGAAATGGTTGATCCAGCAGGAAGACCCGCGGGTATCCGCAGCGGGCACGAGCCCCCTGCTGACTCCGTTGCCGGCTCTGTCTGGCAGTGGAACGCTGTCGCTGACATTGCGCCTGACCGCCGCCGATGCCCAGGAACTGCGCGAGTTGCTCGGGCAACGGCTGCGCGATCAGGCACTCGGCAAAGTCCGCGAAATCCCGCTGCCGAAATTTCGCCAGAATGCCGAGGATTTCTATCAGGTGGTGCCGTTCGTACGCGCCATCAACGATCTCGGCAAGGAGCAAATCCAGTGGGTCGACAATGCCCAGCGCAGCCTGCCGTTCCGGGTTGCGGCACCGTTTGATCCGAACGCCAGTCGGCCATCGATTATCCAGATGCCGGCGCTGGCTGATTTGAAACGAGGGCTCGCCAAAGGCGCCAGTATCCTGACCCCCGGTGACACCTTCGACTTGATCAACTCGCTCAAATTCAACAAGGGCATTGGCCCCGATGCGTTGCCGGCCGATCCGCCGCCGCCAGGACTCGGGCTGCAATGGATCTGTTCGTTCAGCCTGCCGGTCATCACGCTGGTGGCGATGATCCTGCTGATGATCATGATTTCACTACTGAACATCGTGTTCTTCTGGTTGCCGTGGGTACGCATCTGCCTGCCGTTTCCAAAGCTGGAAAAGTGAGGCACCTGCCATGACCGTTCTGCAGATAGACAAGGAGCAGCCATGACCACACCCATACCGGTGCTGCGCAGCTGGCCACTCGACGGCGTCGATGAGGACGGCCGTATGCCATGGTCAGCCGATGACCGAAGCATCCGCGACGTGATGCTGAACATTCTGCTGACCCGACCTGGCGAGCGCCTGATGCGGCCGGAATTCGGTGCCGGGCTGTTGAATTTCATCCACCAGCCCAACAACGAGACCACCCGCAATCTGATCGCCGGCGTTGTTCGCAAATCGTTGGCGCAATGGGAACCGCGGGTGCTTGTTGACGATGTGCTGGTGGAGCCGGCTGGCGACAATCTGGCCGAGGTGCATATCCACATCCGCTATCACTTGCGCCATAGCCAGCGACCAGCCGCGTTTGATCTGACCATGAACCTCGGCAACGTGCAGTAGCACGTCACACCACTTTATCGGCGTCAGCGAATCGACAGAGGACGTTTTTGACCATGCCATTACCTGTACCGAACCTGGATGACCGCCGCTTCGACGATCTGGTCGCCGAAGCCAGGACGCGGCTCGCCAGCCATTTGCCGGAACTGACACGGGTATCGCCAGGCGACCCGGTGCATGGCTTCATAGATCTGTTTGCCTGGCTGACTGAAACCATTTTGTACCGCGCCAACCTGATCCCGGAGCGGCAGCGGCGCGCTTTTCTGAATCTGCTGCAGATCCCGATGCGACCGGCGCGACCCGCCGCAGGGGTGGTCAGCATTGACGCCAACCCAACCACCGCGCAGTTGCCGCCGCTGGTGCGCGATGGCAGTCAACTGCGCGCCGGCAAGTTGGCGCTGACAGGGATTGGCGAACTGCAACCGACACCGCTGACATTGCATGTCGCCATCAAGGAACAGGTCACTGCCGAAATGCTGACCGCGATGGGGCTGACCCTGCAGGATTTGCAGGAACAGTTCGGGCTCAAGAGCGGCGAAAAACCGAGCCCGTTTCAACCGCGTCGATTCACCCTTGGCAAAGATACGCTGAGCCTCGACCAGAGTATCGACAACGGCTACTACCTTGCCTTTTCGGTGCCCCGTGCATTGGAAGAAGCGCGCGCAAGCCTGCGGCAGAATCTGGCCGGGATCACCTTGAACATTGCCATCGCACCGGCGGATGAACTCGACGGTGACAGCATCAATGATTTGAAGCCGCGCGGACTGGTCTGGGAGTTGCTGAGCACGGGTGAAGACGGTGAAACGCTGTACCTGCCGCTCGACGTGCTGACCGACAGCTCGCTCGGTGGCCGCAAGACCGGCACCGTACGCCTGCGTCTGCCACGCAACCCGGCGCTGTTCGCCGCATTCGATCTGGCCGATCGCTTTGGCGTGGCCGATCCAATGTTTGGTGGCCACCGCGATCAACCGCCCGATCTCGGTGAAGACGCACCCACCAGTCGCATTGTGTTCTGGTTGCGCCTGCGCTGCCCGGAACAGCCGAAGCTGACGCTCGGCTATCTCGGCGTCAATGCCCTTGATGTGGTGGCGCAAGGACTGAAACAGGATCTCGTCGTCGGCGTTGGCACCGGCCAACCCGATCAGACCATCGCACTGCCCGATCAACAGATCGATGCCGAATCGCTGCAGCTGGATGTCGAGGAGAATGGCATCTGGATGCGCTGGCAGAATCTGCCGTTCCTGGCTGGGCACGATGCCGATGCCCGCGTCTACCGGCTCAATCCGGAATCCGGCCAGATCCAGTTTGGCGACGGCATCAGTGCCGGCAGGAGACCACCTGCCGGCATGCGGATTCGCGTTGCCCGTTACCGCCATGGCGGTGGTCGTGACGGCAACCTTGCCGCTGGCAGCGTCAAGGAACTGGTCAACGGCAGTCCGCGATTGCGGGTGCGCCACGACTGGCCGTTGCAGGGCGGCGTCGACGCCGAAACCGTCGAGCAGGCCGAGCTGCGCATTCCGCAGTTTCTGACCCATCGCAATCGCGCGGTCACCAAGCAGGACTTCAAACTGATCACCGAAGCCAACCCGATCAATCCGGTTGCCCGTGCCGAAGTGTTTGATGGCCTGTTGCCCGGGGCCAGCATCCGCGCGGTGCGCGACAACGTGCCCGGGGTAGTCAGCGTGTTTGTCCTGCCGCCGGGCGAACCGGCACTCGGCCACACACCGCGACCGACCCAAGGCTTGTTGAAGGATGTGTTCGGCTATCTGGTGCAACGGGTCTTGATTGGCACCGAACTTTATGTGCTGAGCCCCGACTTTGTTCCGCTTGCACTCAGCGTACTGGTGCAGGTGCGCGATCTCGAAACCGAGCAACAAACCCTGCGCAGCGTGCAGCAGGCCCTGGTTCACTACCTGTGGCCACTGGCGCCGGGTGGCGCACGTCAGCAAGGTTGGCCGATGGGTGGCACGGTGCGGGTCAATGAATTGATCACGCAGGTGGCGCGCGTCGACGGTGTACAGGCGGTCAACGCCATGGCGATGTTCCAGCGCGGCAGCAAAGGCTGGCGCCGACTGCGCAGTGACGAGGAGCTGACGCTGAAATCGTATCAATTGCCGGAGCTGCTCGGCGTGCATGTCGGCAGCGGCAGCGGCACGCCGGCATTCCCCGATGGCATTGGCCCGCTGGAAGGCAAAGGGCCAGAACGCCATCTCGGCGTGCCCGTCCCTGTCATTCCGGATGTCTGCTGAGCGCCGCCATGGACATCAACAACACCCCCTACTTCCTGCTGCGAACCGAATCCGAGTTTCGTAACGGCTCGCGTCGGTTGCATTGGCATGCCGATCAGCGCTGCCTGATGCTGGCACCGAATCAGGAGTTGCGGTTGCCGACTGCTGATCCGGTGGCCGCGCTCGCGGCCTGGCAAACCAGCAGCCCGCTTGCGATGGATCGATTCGGCCAGCTGGCGCGCATACACAGCAGCGGCACCTACATCGAATACTACAGTGGCAAATCGTATTTGCCGTTGCAGGACAGCGAGCTGAAATTGCTGGCTGCACCGGCCGGTCAACTGCGAGATCTCGCCCTCGGCGGTGATGATCGCCTGGCCATGCCGTTCAGCAACGGCGTCAGCCAGCACGGTTTGCTGCTGTTTCATCTGGCCCGTCGCTGGCAATGCCATTGCAGTCTGCCGCTGCCGGTTGACCGGGTATGGATCGATGCCGACAACCAGATCTGGGGTGTTGCTGGCAATCAGCTGTTGCGTTGCTCGGGTGAGCCATTACCGTTGCCGTACACGCCACTGCCGGATCGGTTTGAACCCGTTGCCACCAATCCGCACGCGCTGCAAACCGATTGGCAGCAGGCACTGCCGGCGCCCTGGTCGGCACTCGCCATCACCGGCGACAGCGATGCGCTCTACCTGCTTTGCCATGACGGCAGCGGCAATCAGGCCGTGCTGCGGCGCGCACGCCGTGGTGGCGCCGGTGAAAGCTGGCAGGTATTTGTCACCGATGAGGACGTGCCGTTTGCGATCGATCTCGCCACCGTTGCGCCCGGCCGGTTGGCCGCACTGGCACCCCGGCAAAGCGGCGACAGCGAATTTGCCCGACGCGATTGCGCCGTGTTGGAACTCGATTGGGACATGCGCACGCAGCAAGGCGAAGCACGGCTCATCCGCGAACGCTATCCGATGCTGTCGCAAGCCGTTCCACGCTTTGTCAGCTGTGCTGACAGCCAATTGCGCTACCAGGCCGATGCCGATCCGGCCGTACCTGCCATGTCCCCACGGCCACGTGAATTGCATGCACTGCGCCGACCGCAGTACCAGCGCGATGCCAGTGCCTGGCTGCAGCAGGTGCTCGATTCCGGCCAACCGGATACCTGCTGGCACCGGCTCTATGTCGACGCCTGCATACCACCGGGCTGTTCAATTGAATTCGCTGTGCGGGTTTACAACGCCCCTGCCGAGCGCAGCGAAATTGCTTTGCCACAGCCAGCGTTGCAATGGAACCCGCTGCCGTCCGAACTGCCATTGCACGGCGGTATCGTCAGCCAGAAAGTCGGTGAGAGTGGTCTGTTCGAATTGCTGCTGCAACGACCGGAGGGACCGGTGCGACGGTTGACCGGTCGCTATCTGCAATTGCAGGTACATTTGCGCGGCAACGGCAAGCAGACGCCAAGCTTGCATGCCATACGGGTCTATTACCCGCGCTTTTCTTATCAGGATGCTTATCTGCCGGAATGGTTGCGCCAGGAGCAGGTGTTCGATCCCGGTCGCAGCGATGGACCGGCCAATGGTGCCGATGTCCGTGAGCGTTTGCTGGCATTGGTCGAGGGCGTGTTGACGCCGATCGAAGGTCGGGTCGCGGCCAGCGAGCAATTGCTGAGTGCCGATGCTGCACCGGTCGGCCAATTGCCGACGCTCGCCGGCTTGCTCGGTAGCAACCTGCCTGCACATTGGCCACTGCCACGCCAGCGTCGAAGGCTGCGCGAAACGGCGCTGCTGCAACAATGGAATGGCACCTTCGCCGGCGTTCAGCTGGCGCTTGATATCGCCACTGACGGCGGCATTTCACGCGGCGAGGTGGTGTTGCTGGAGAACTTCCGGCTGCGCCGCACCATGGCCACCATTCTCGGCATCAACATGGACGATGGCGAACACCCGCTGACGCTTGGCACCGGCATGAGCGGCAATAGCCTGATTGGCGACAGCCTGATTCTGTCCGAGACCGATGCCAAAACCTTTCTCGCGCTGTTCGCTCCGGACCTCGCTGATGCCGATGAACGTCAGATCGTCGAACAATTCTTCCTGCAGTACGCCCACCAGATCAGCGTGCTGCTGCACGGCCGTGGCCGGCAATGGCGGCAAACCGTGGAAGACATCCTGAACGAACAGATGCCGGCCCACGTGCAATGGCAGTTGATTGAAACCGAGCACCCGTTTGTGCTCGGCCTGGCACCGCTGTTGACCATTGACACCTTCCTTGAACACACGCCGGCGCCGCGCCGGGTCGAGCTGGACGATACCTGGCTCGGCCGCGAAGGCGTGCTGAAAAATCTGCCCGCTTTTTCGCCACGCGATGTCAACGCGCGGCCTGATGGAACAGGAGCACTGACATGACTACGTCGTCGGACGACTTGCCGACTCTGGAACAAGACGCGGCTCTCGCCGAGCCGCTACGTCGGGTCGCCTACGAAGCCGGCATGATGCTTGGCATAGAAGCGACCCGCGACGAGCAGTCTTATCACCGTCGCCGGTTGAACCGTCAGCAATATTGGCTGCAGGGTTACGGCACGTTGGCCGGTATGGCAGTGAGCATCAGCCCGGATACGCTTCCTGACGGTGCGGCCAGTACCGACAACATTACCGTGCGCATCAATGTCGGACCCGGCGTCGGCATCGATGGTCTTGGTCGCGAGGTGCTGATACATGAACCCTACTGCATCAATCTCGGCGACTGGCTGGCCGCGCAAAGCGAAAGCCATCTGCGCGAAGGGTATGCCGATGCCGACGATCTGCTCTGGTTGAGTGTCACCGTGCGCCAGAAAGATTGTCCGGTGGCGCAACAACCCGTTCTCGCCCGCAAACTCAATCTCAGCACCGACGCGGTACAACCGAGCCGCACCGCTGATAGCGTGCTGCTCGAAATCATCGCCGAATTGCCGACCGCAGCCGAGACCCGCTATCGGCCGTGGGCCGGTCACGAACCCCTGCCAACCGCCGCGCCGACCTTGACCGCGGCCGAACAGGCATTGATCGATGCTGCGACCGGCGCCAGCGCCGAGCAGCTGGCACTGCAGGCGCAACTGCTGCATGCACTCGATGACAGCGGCGTCACCCCGGATGCACTCGCCGATGATCTGAGCATTGGCGCCCGCTTGCTGCTGGCGCGCATCAGCATCAGCACCACCGATATCAACAGCATCATCGTCAATCCGACCCGCATCAGTGTGAACAATCTGGTGCGGCCATTCCTTGTCACGGCCAGCCAGCTTGCCTGGCTTGCCCGCCAGAGCTGAACGGGAGCACACCATGAGCGAAATCGTCTTTCAACCGCTCGGCAATCCGGTCGCTGCCGGCGAAGGCCTGCAGCATGTCGCCGACATTGACCCACGGCTGACCCGCACCAACTATTTCGATGGTCGTCTGCTCACCGCTGAAGATCTGACTCGCGATCAAATCTATCTTGATCAGCGCCTGCGCGAAGCCGGTCGGGTACTCGGAACCGGCATTGTCCGTGGTCTTGCTCTCTCGCTTGATGCCAACACCGGCATGTTGCGGCTGACCCCGGGCCAGGCTGTCACCGCCGCCGGTCGCGTGCTTGAGCTCGGCCGGCAACTCACGGTCAATCTCGGTGACCGCGCGCTGATCTCGCAACTCAATGATGGCCAGTATCGCCGCTTCAATCGCGCCTTGTATGCCGTGGTTTTGCGCTATGTTGATGTCGGCACCGACATCGCCGAAGTGTTTCCTAAGGACCTTGGCGCCAAACGTGGCTTTCAGTACGCCCTGGTAACCGAATCGGTGCAGCTCGGACTGGTGCCACTGCCGACGCCACTGGCCCAGCAAAGTCCGCTGCAGATTCGCGCCCGACTGATCCGCGAATACCTCGGCGATGACAGCGTACGTGGCCTGTTGCCGGATGACGCCATCGCGCTGGGCGTGCTGGCAATACAGGACGATCGGCCGCAGTGGCTCGATGCCCAGTTGCTGCGCCATCCGCTGCGCAGCGAAGCTGGCATTGGTGCCGTGCAAACCGATCTGGCGCGGCACTACGAAAGCTTGCTGGCCGATGTGCTGGCCAGTCGCCGGGCCGGCGGCCTTACTGGTGACTTTGCCGCCACCGACTACTTCTCGCTGTTGCCGCCCGTTGGCCATCTGCCAAGTGAAGCCATCAATCCGGTTAGCGGCCGGCAAGGTTACTTCCCGGAAAATTTCAAAATCAGTATCGCACCGGTACGGCAATCCGATGTCGCGTTGCTGAAAGCCGAATCGATGGGGTTGCCACCGATTGATCTGAGTCTCGGCGAACCGGTCGACATCATGATCCTGGCACCGCTCAGCAACTCGGTATACGGCCAGTATGCGCTGCAACTCGAACGCAACCTGGTCGATGACAGTCGCCTGCTACCCCAACTGGATCTGTTGCGGCTCAAGCTCTATCCACCGCGGGAAGTGCATCAGTTGCCAACCGATGCCACCGTCTGGCAATCGATCTGGAACAACATCGACACGGATCAGTTGTTCTATTTGCGCCGCCCCACCCGCGCACCCGAAACCCAGATCAGCGCCATCGTGCTGGCGCTCGGAACCGGCCTGCCCGAGGGGACGGAGCCAATCGACTCACCGGCCGATGACGGCGGGTTTCTGGAAGACGAGAACGACGTCCGCCTGCGCTGGATCAATTTCGCCTGGCTGGCCGACCAGCGCCCACCCGGCGATGACGACGGTGAAGCCGCCAGTGAAGCGCTGGACAACGAGTTCCCCGGTGATGCCGCACTGGTCCAGATCGGGCTTGAATTACTGCTGCTGATCCCGAACCGATATGACAGCGTGCTGTGGCAAACGCTGCTGGAACTCGCCCGCACCGATCAGCTGGCACCTTTCCTGACGGCCCTGCGCGCCAGCGACAGCGCCACCCCGCTCGGTGCACGTGTCGCCAGTATCGGCGCAGGTATGGGTCTTGATTCGGATTTGCTCGATCGCTGGCCACCGCTTGACGACTGAACTAGCGGCCGCTTTGCGCTGCACCGTCATTGGCATTACCGAAACACGCAGCACCGAATTACGGAGTAAAGCATGACCATGATCCCGCTGCACTATCCCGTCGCCAGTTCGCGTCGACTGGAGCGTCTGCATCTGTTCCCCGGCCGCCACCTGGGTGAAGATGAATTCGATCGCTTGCAGGACTATGCCGATGCCCGACTGGCAGCGGTGCTGCGCGGAGCACAGCCCGGCATCATCAGCGGGCTCGAAATCAAGCTCGGTCACAGCAGCGGTGTTGAACCCGGCACCGTCAATGTCGAAATCGATCTCGGCGTCGATGAAACCACTGCCAACAATGATGATCGCGGTTTCAGCATCAGCCCCGGCGTTGCGGTCGCCGGCAATGGCCAGACCCTTGGCCTGTATTACCCGTTGCGTGCGATCTGGCGGCGGTTGTTGAGTGACTATCTGGAAGCCAGTGGCGACAGCGACCCAACCGGTGTCTATTACCTGACCCTGGCACGGGATCAACGTGCCATCGACACCCCCACGGTCGATCCCTGCCAGCGCACTGAACTGGACCCGACCCGCGATTCGAGATTGGTGGTGGTCAGTCACCTGAAGTTGAAACGGCTGCTGATCGAACCGACCATGGCGGCTGACGCCAGCGCCCGCGAAACCATCGAGAACTGGATTGCAGCGGATCGCGTCGATGGCACTTTTCTCAATGCCATGACCAATGAAGTGCCGCTGGCGCTGCTGGCCATCGGCATGAGCGGTGCAGGCAATCCGAATGTGCTGTGGTTGTCGCAGGACGCCGGCCGCTACGAAGCGGTTGCCCACAGTGGCTATCGGGTGCTGCTCAATCAGGTCAGCGCCGCGATGCGGCGGGTCATGCGGCGGGCTGCGACCGAGGTCGATGAAGACACGCCGCTGGCGGATTTTCTGAATGCCAATCTGGATCTGGATTTTCTGCCGGCAGTGGGCCAGTTGCCACTGGAGTGGCTGATCAATCCGGCCTCGACCACGCCGTCAATGCTGTGGCTTCCCGCCCATCTTGGTGTGGACATGGTGCCGGTGCCGGAAGAAGCCGTGCTCGAGCTGATGCACCGGCACCTCCCCCGGCGCGTGATTGATCTGCGCCAGCCCGCCGGCGACAAGATTCGCCTGCTGCTGGCGGTGAATGAGCCGGACTACCGACGCGATCTGCTCGACATTCCGCAAACCGACGCGCAACTGGAAAGCGACATGTTTCGCTTCTTCATGCGCGCGTACGACGCCTGGCGCAAATGGCGCCAGCAGTTCAACCTGCTGTATCACCTGAATGAAGCATCCGTGCTGTCGGCACGGCAGATCGCCGCGCTCGATCTGCCGAAGCCGCTGCCGGCTCCAGCCGAACCTGAACCACTATTCGAGCGCTTGATCAGCCGCGCCGCCAGCGAACTGAGTGACGGTGGCAGCAGCACGCCCTATCCGTACTTCCGCGGCGAACCGCCAACACCGGCGGTGCCGGCACGGCCCGGCTTTTACCAAGCCTGGCTGGTGCCCGGTACCGGCGGCACCACTGTCCCGCCGCCTGTCACACCGCCAACCGAAGACGGGTTGGTGCCACGTTATGCCATCGGCCTCGTCGATCTCGAAACGCTGGAAAATCAGGCCCGCGAAATGCGCTCGCGGCTGGAAAAGACCCGTGACTACCTGCTGCTGCAACGGCAACAACTCGACTCGCAGACGGTGGCACTGGCAGCACTGGCCGGTGGCGTCGCCGGCGATGGCACCGGTTTGCAGGTGGCGCGCTGGTTACCGTTTACCAAATTGAGTCCGGTTGGCACCGTTGCCGCCAGCACCGAGTCCGCACCGGAGCGTATGGTCGCGGCCAAAGCAACCGGTGGCACGGTTGGCGCCAACATGATGGCCAATATCGGCGCCAACATTGGCGCCAACATAGGCACCATCGCCGCCCAGGAAATGACGATCAGCAAACCACTGCTGAACGCCACCTTGCTCAACACATCGATGCTGAATCTGAGCGGGGGGCTGTCGTCAACGATAAGCAGTGGTATCAAGAACCAGCCATCGACTGCTTCCGCGTTTGAACTCAACATCAATCAATCACGCATGAGTCTGCTCGCCAACCTGTCGAAGAAAGCCGTCAGCAAACCGGCTTTCGAAGCCAAGGAGTACCGGTTCGGCGTCATCGACCATATCAACCCGGAAGTGAACGAGTACGCCAAAGCCTATCGCGGCATGGCGGAACTCATTACCACACTGGATGGCCTGTTTGACCCGGCCGACGCCCGCTCCTTGAAAGCCAAGCTGCGCACCATCGACACGCTGGACACCCCGGAAGCCGTCGAATCCAAACCGCTAACCGATCCGGGCCCGCCGGCACAGACCTTTACCCGGGTGCAGTTGCGCTATGCCGCGCTGTTCCGCGCCGGCAAATTGCTCACCCAACAGATTGCCGTAATGGAAGCGCGCTACAACGCCATCGAAACCAAACTGGAACGCAAGGTTCGCGAGATCAGCGACAAGCAGGCAGAACTCGCCAAGCTGAGCGCACTGATCCGGGCCGCCCGCGAAACCCTGGAGACGGCAGATCGGTTCCGGGTCGAACAACTGGGCGATTACGGTGTTGCCCAGCGACTGATCGATGAGGACTGGCGTCAGGTCTATACCATCAACCAGCAACGCACCCGTACCCTGACCACAGGACTGCGTGGTCTGTATTACGTGCGGGTGAGAAGCGCACCGGTCGCGGTCAGCCCGGCCGACCCGCTGGCACTGCGCTACGGCCGCAGCACCGACATCGTGCCCGGCTGCGACTGGACCGAAGATGTCGAACTGCCGACCGAACTGGAGCACTTCTTCAACGCGGTCTGCGAGCTGCCGCTGCATGACTGGTCGGCGCTGCAGCCGCTGGAGATTCATATTCCGGTCCAGCAGCCCTTTGACTACCTGAACAATCTGCGACAGTCGCGCTTCAAGCATCGCAGCAGCGCGCCGCTGACAACCGCCAATACCGACACCCTGCAAACGCGCCTGAAGGCCGTCCAGCAACAAACCCAGATCCTGTTCCAGCAGTGGTCGCAGGCACGGCTGCCGGTATTCAGCACCAGCCAGAATCAGACCCGCGCTGAAGCCGCGCGGGTGTTGTCACTGGAAGATCTGGTCGGCCACTCCAGCGGCCTGCTGCGCAAGCCAGCGCACGAGCTGCGGGAAAAGCTCGAACACTGTCAGCATTGCTTGCTGGAGAATCTGAACAAGCTGCCACCGTCACTGCGGCTGCAATGGGCCCAGCTTGCCGAAGATGATCAATTGCGGGTCGAGGATGTGTCCTGGTGGCCGGGGCTCGAACGTGCCGAGCGCGATGATTTCAGCGCCACCCGTACGGTCGCCGAGCTGATTGCCTGGTGGTTCCGTCAGCTGGCAAAAGACGCCAGTGGCGGCAGCTGGAGTGCGATGCGCAACATGGTGCGCGCCACCGTCATCGTTGCGTCGCTGGGTGATCCGGCCGAGATCATCCGTGGCAGCGTTCAGGTACCACCGAGGCTTGCGGCAATCGGCGAGCGGCTGCAAGTCAAACTGAACCGCGCACCGACACCGGGCACCCGGCTGCACCTGCTCGATCCACAGCAACGCGTCGTCGCTGTGCTGGCCGTGGAGGATCACGGCGCGCAAAGCACGCAAGTGAAGATTGTCGAGTTGCTTGAGCGCGAGTTGTCAATCAACACCCGTTTCAATGTGGTCGCCAACAAGCGGACCAGCACCACCTTGATTGGTCGCTGATGCCATGAGCACCCCGCTCCGTCGCGATGACACGGTAATCGGCCAGCTCCGGGTTCGCGGCAGTGCTGCCGCCAGCACCCAGCTGGAACAGGCGCTTGCCAGTGCCAATTGGCCGACACTGTCCGATGACAGCTGGGTGTTCATCCGTACGCTGCACAGCAAGGCAACCAGGCATGCATTGGTGCCAGCACTGCTGGCGCAAACACGACACCTGCTTGGCAATGCTGGCAGCACGCAGCAGATCCAGCGCTTCGCCAATCTGAACGACTTGCTCGCGCACCTGCTGGTCGACCTCGCGCTCGGCCACGCCAGTCAGCGCTGGTACTGGCAGCACTGGCAGGCGCTGTTCGGGCTGCCACCGAGCACGGCGATGCGGCAACTGCTGGCCGAGCATCTGCTGCATTGGCCCGCCATTACCGCGCAGCTGCAGCGTCGGCAATGTCTCGCGACAATCTGGCACAGCCTGACGGAGTCAGACGCGCGCCAATTGCTGGAGGAGCAATTCCGGATGCTGGCCGTCAATGCACGCGCGCCAGCGATGACCACGGCCACCGCGACAGATCTGCCGCGCCTGCCAATAGCACTTGAGCAACGCTGGCAACCGGTATTGCGGCGGCTACCGATTGGCGATGCCAGACGGCGGCTGGCGCTTGCCATCATGGCGCAGGAATTTGCGCCGGTGGTATTGCGTCAACTCGGCCCGCAGTGGCTTGGCCAACTTGACCAAACAATTGCGTCGAAACGCCACGCGACGACTGCCGATGGCGAACGACCAGCACCACGTTCGCAACCATCCACCACGCTCGCGGTAATGGCATCGCCGGCAATCGAAGAGCACGCCGAAATGCCGCCCGAACTGGCTAGCCAGGTGACGCCCGCTGTTGCACCTGACAACGCCGGCACCAGTCGCGCAGTCTCCGCCGATTTGAAGCCCCGCCGCGGCCCACCTACTACCGACGTTGCTACCGAATTCAGCCCCACTCACCAGACGGCGGCAGGCAAATTTCAGTCCGTCGCTCCACAAGCGAGTGATGCACCGCAGCCCGCTTCTTTGCACACGGCCACCACCGACAACCACCGTGATCAGACTGCACTAACACGGCCCCCGGCAGCTGGCGCCGAACCAATCGCAGCGCGTTGGCAACCCTCGCGCAGTGACTCGATGACCGAAGTCGATCACTTTCACACCCGCTTTGGCGGCCTGCTGTTTCTACTCAATTTTCTGAACCGCAGCGAGCCGCAACAATTGATGGCAACGCATTGGCACGCGCTGCCAAATGCGTGGTGCTGGCTGTTCCGCTTGGGTGAAATGCTGCAACTGGATCGACGTGATCCAATTACCGCGTATCTCGCCAATCAAGCCGGGCTGATTGATGCAGCGGCACTGGACCATACCCCGGCGTTGCCTGCCGCTGCGGAGCTAGTTGCATTGGCCGAGCGCTGGTATCGGCCGACTGAACTCTGGCAACCCTCGTTACTGCAGCTTGATGCCGAAATCCGGTTCAGCGCCAGTCACTGCGATTTGCACGCCAGACTCACGCAGGTGCGCCTGCCGTTGCGACTGGCTGGGCTCGATATCAACCCCGGCTGGCTGCCATGGTTGGGCCGGGTTGTAACGTTCCATTACCACTGACGATCACTGCCCATGAAGACCCAAATCCCTTTCCTGGAAATCACGCAATGATGCAACTGGCCGAGAAGCGCAGCCCAATTTCCAGCACGCAGTGGCTGTCGGCATGCGTGCGGCTGGGCCTTGCCGACTTCTGGCGCCGAACCATGGCAGACGAAGACCAGCTGCCCGCGGCGTTGCAACAACAGGCCGCGGTTCTGCTTGGCACTGACGAAGTACCGGCATGGTCGGCGCTGCGCGAACAGCTGGCTCGGCAGTGGCCACCGCGGCAAGGCGCTCTGGGCCATTTTCTCAATGATCACCAGATCAATCTGCCACGGGCCTTTCTGCTCGCGCTCGCTGGCGAAGCCGAGAGCACCCATGTGGTGACACTGGCGATTACTGAACTGCAAGCACCGGCAGCCTCATCGCGACTGTCGATACATTTGGCCGTAGCGTTGCTGCATCAGCTGTTTGATGAACCCGTCGATGCGTTGCATCTGCATGACGACTGGCTGTTGCAAACGGGCGTCCTGCGCCTGCACGGGGACGGACCGTTGCCGCTGCGCACGCTGCAAATGGACCCGGCACTGTGGTCAGTGTTGTGTGGCCGCCAGCAACTCTGGCCCGGTTGCAAACACATTGCAGCAAAGGACCGCCAGTTGTTGCCGCAGCGTGTCCGCCGGCAATTGCCGGGGCTTGCCACGCTGCTGGCAAAAGGAGAAGTCAGCGGTCTGGTCATGCGCGGACATCCGGGCAGTGGCCGTGCCATGCTCGCCGCCGAACTTGCCAGCACACTGGGCCTGCAAGCGATTGATGTGCCGCTGGAGCTCTGGCCGCAACCTGCGTTCGTGCTGGCTTGTCGCTATGCCGGCTGGTTGCCGGTCATTCGGCCGCCGGTTGGCGCCGGCGAAACCTGGTCAGCACCAACGCTGGCCCTGCCATTGCCACATGTCGTAGTACTGGGTTGCGATGGTGCTGTCGCCGGCACCGATATGCTCGATCTCGAAGTGGAAACACCGGATGAAACGGAACGCCACCAGTTATGGCTGCAACACCTTGGCGAACCGGTATTGGCTGCACAAGCCGCCACCAGCGCACTGATCAGCGGCCCTTCCATCGTCAAAGTCGCACGCAACGCCAAGCTGCGAGCACAACAAGCCGGTCAAGCCTTGTCGTTCGAGCATATCGCTCATGCGCGTCGCGAACTGGGTGCCGAACGGCTACGCCTGTTGGCGCATCCCGTGCATCGGCAGGTCACTCGTAATGCCATTGTATTTCCACCCATGGTGGATCAAGTGCTGAACCAGTTCGTTGTCCGCGCCCGCTGCCGCGAGACCATTTGGCACGACCTTGGCGCAACCTTGCAAGCCTCGCGCAACAACGGGCTGCGCGCGCTGTTTGTCGGGGAATCCGGTACCGGCAAAACCCTGGCGGCCAGTTTTGTCGCAACCGCATTGGGCGCGCCACTGTACCGGGTGGATCTGGCGGCCATCATGAACAAGTACGTAGGCGAGTCAGAAAAAAATCTCGGCAGCCTGCTTGATCTGGCTGCCGCCGCCGACGCCGTGCTGTTGTTCGATGAAGCCGACTCGCTATTTGGTCGCCGCAATGAGGCCAAACAAGGCAGCGAGCGCTACGCCAACATGCTGACCAACTTTCTGCTGACCCGCATTGAGAACCATCCGGGCATTGCCATCCTGACTACCAACAATCGCGACCGCATCGACGCGGCGTTTACCCGTCGCCTCGATGTCATCGTGGACTTCCCGTTACCGGGTTTTCAGGAGCGGCTGCAACTCTGGCAAAGCCATTTGGGCGAACGCAGTCCAGACGTGGCCATCTGCCGCACACTGGCCAGCTACTGCGACCTCACCGGAGGTCAGATCCGCAACGCCGTTCTGACTGCAGCTTGCGGCGATGCCGGCGCTGATAACAGCGCACCGATAACCGCAGCCCAGCTTGTCCACGCCATTGCGCGCGAATACCAAAAGCTTGGTCGCGCCCTGCCCGTCCAACTTGAACAGCTGGGGAAATAGCCATGGCCAACATGCACCCGGTTCACCGCAAAAAGACCGTCGCCCGCAAAACAGCGCCGGCGAAATCCGACGAAGAAAAAGCCGCCCGCAAACCCGCCTACCTGAAACGCAAGATGGCGGTCAGCCAGCCGCAGGACAAGGAAGAGCAGGAAGCCGATCAGGTTGCGCAGGAAGTGAGCCGGGCCAGCAAGGAAAAAACGCCGGCCCCGGAAGAAGACAAGGAAATGATCTCCAGCAAAGCGGTGCCCAGCGCGCAACGGCTGGCACGGCGCAAGGAAGCCAGTGCCGGAGCAGGCTCTTCCACAGCACCGGAGCAAGAAGAAAAACCGGTCAGCAAGAAAGCATTTCGTTCGGTGGAAACTGAGGAGCCAATGGAGACACAGCGACGCATCGCTCGTGCCGCCACCCCTGAAGAAGAGCAAAAGCCTGCGCAAAAGAAGGCCATGCGTAAAGGCAGCAATGAACCGACCACTGCCATTTCGCCAAAAATGGCTTGGCGCAAACCAGAAGAGGAACAAGCCGCTGCACCTGCGGCCCGAAAAATTCACCGCTCAGCCGTTGAGTCAGAACTGGAAAACGATACTAGTGCCGCCGGCCCCAGTGCCGAGGAAGCCGAGCAGGACAGTGCAGAGCAACAAACAGAACAGCGCATCGAGAATACCCGCGGCAAAGGAGATCCGCTCCCCGACGCCATCCGGCGCGATATGGAGCAGCAATTCGGCCACGACTTTTCCGGCGTTGTGATTCACAACGATGCCGTCGCGGCTGAGCTTTGCAAGGAATTGAATGCCAGAGCGTTCACTGTCGGCAATGACATCTACTTTGCGCCAGGAGAATATGCGCCCGAAGCAGATGGCGGCCGTGAACTGCTCGCACATGAGCTGACCCATACGGTTCAACAAAGTCGCCATGTCGCCCGCAAGATTTTCCGCGTGCCAACACCACCCGCAACTGCTGCGACGCCAGCCGCAACACCGGACCAACGGGCACAGAGTCGCAACGCAACGCTCGCCAGCGATGGCAAGCTAAGCCATAGCACGCTCGGTGAAATGGACCGCACCAATCACAAAATCACCCTTCGCAGCATTGACCTGCCAGCGGTAAAGAAGCCCTTCACGCCTGCTCCCTGCGTGATTCCGGCAGGTCGAGTTCGCGACGATACCCAGAGTACGGTTTGGGACGGTGCGATAACGGATGGCACCCTCGACACGGCGCTGACGGCAAAAGTTGCCGGTGCCCCTGACATGAGAATTGGTGGCGAGCCAGCCTACTACATGAAGCTGAAGCGTGATCGCCAGTTCATCATGGGCACCAAACCTCAAATTGTTCAGCAATTGAAACGACCGCGCTGGAACGTGGACGGTGCCTTCCGTACCTACGATGTCGACCACAAACTGGAGTTTCAGCTAGGTGGTGCAGACGGCGACATCGGCAATCTGTGGCTGCTGGAGTCTTCCGCCAATCGGAGCTCGGGCTCAAAGATTAATAACGAACTCAATCGAAAGATTGAGGCCTTGCTGGAACTGGGTCGCTATGTCTGGTCACCTTCGACAGTCCGCAGCAGTGCCGAAAATGCCCGTCGCGGTGATGAAATTACCATAGAAAATCACGGCGCCACCATGCCGCTAGCCGGCCACCCCACTGATCACTACACAGTAGATCAGATCAATACCGGCACCCATCTTGCCGGGCTAAACGTCCTGAGTGAACGCGAAATTCGCACCTACAACCTGCAGGGAAGCCCGTCACGTCTGGTGATCTTTTCCAGCCCGCGAGGCGGTCAAGCTGCGTCCATACCGTGGGGCGAGAACATGACGCAGGCCACCCTGGCCGGCGACCCTGGTTGGGGATTTTCCGGCCGGGACCCTGCTGCCGGCGTCCAGTTCAGCAACATGACTTACCAACAGGCACCCGGCGGTGAAGGCGGCACCGGAACCATTTCCGGCAACGCTTACAGCACCAACAAATATCTACAAGGACAGGCATTTACCTGGAACATCGTCCCGATGCCGGGCGTCGTTTATGGCGGCGCCATTGACCAGGCCAGCGTTCGCAGCTGGGGCCGCAACAGCATGCGCGCCAAAGGTTTCAGTCCCGTTGAACTAACTGATGTGCAACTTCAGGACGGCGTTGGCATCGTGGCGGGCGGCCATATCAATTGTGACCTCCCGTTACTCAGCAATGTGCAACTCGCGTTGGTGGTGAATGGTCCCGATATCGAATTGGATGCCTCCATCCCGATCGAAAACATATCCCTGCCATCGCCGATCACGGTCACCCACAGTGCCATGCACCTTTTTGTGGGCACGCGTGGCTTTGGCGCTGAAGGTGTAATCGGTGTCGAAATCGCCAATCTTGGCACCGGTGAAATCCGCGCCAGCATGTCAACCGAGCAAACGTTCTCCGCCGAAGGCAAGTTCAATTTCGACAGCAAACTGTTCGACCGAGCGGAGATTGACGTGTGGTATCGCGAAGGGCAGTTTGGTGGCCAAGGCACGATTGGCATTGACCAGCCTGACAAAATCAAAGGTATCCGTTCGGCCAATATCACTGCCAGCTACAACGCTGGGGCTTTCTCGGCCTCGGGAGAGGTGCAACCCGATATTCCCGGTATTCAGCAAGCTGGTTTGACAGTCGCCTACTCTGAAGAAGCCGGACTGACCATTGGCGGCACCTTGCAGCTTGCCGCCAATCCTGCAATTCGCTCCGGCTCGATTGAGGTCACCGTCAACAAACAAGGGGAAGACTGGAAAGTCGCGGCAACCGGTACCGCGCAGCCGGCCATCCCCGGTGTCGATTCGCAATTGACCGTCAGCTATGACGACGGAGCGTTTACTGCAGAATTCAGTGGTTCCTACGCGCGCGGCATGATGTCCGGCACGGTCACGGTTGGCGCGACCAACCGGGCCGTCGCCGAAGATGGCACTGCGACCGGTGACCCGATGCCGGGTGGTGCGCTGAACATTTATGGTAGCGGTTCCGCAACGATCCAGATCGCACCGTGGTTGCAGGGCACTGCCGGCATTCGCTTCGATCCGAACGGCGAAGTGACCGTTTCCGGTGAGATTGGCATTCCCGGCGACGTCGAAATTTTCGCCCGCAAGGAGATTGAAAAATCCCTGCTCAACATCGCGATTCAGGTTCCCATAGTGCCCGGCATTGTTGCCGAAGTCGGCGGCGGACTGACTGCGGTTGCCGGCATTGGCCCAGGGGTTATTGACCAACTGCGCATCGGCATTACCTACAACCCGGCACACGAAGAAGACACCCATGTAACCGGCGATGCCCATTTGCGGGTGCCTGCTGATGCCGGTTTGCGCTTGTCGGTGCGTGCGGGTATCGGGCTTGGCATTACTGGCGCCAGCGCAACCGGTGGCCTCGAAATTGGCGGCACGCTTGGCATTGAAGGCGCGGCCGAAGCGGGCGTTCATATTGATTGGACACCCAACGCCGGCCTGGACCTGACGGCCGATCTGTCCGTTACGGCGCAGCCCAGTTTCACCTTCGACATTTCCGGTTATGTCAGCGTGCGTGCGCTCGGCATGAGCGTGTATGACCAGCGTTGGCAATTGGCGTCGTACTCGTTTGGCTCCGACTTCCAGTTCGGCATCTCACTGCCGGTGCATTATCACGAAGGCGAGCCATTTGATGTGTCACTCGACGATGTCCAGTTCCAGGTGCCGGACATCGACCCGGGCTCGATCCTGAGCGGATTGATAGAGAGGATTGCCTGATGAACCACATGAATGCGCAGATTGAACACGGCGTTGCCGCCCATCTCGAAGGACGATTGGACGATGCGGCGACCGCCTATCTTGGCGTGCTTGAGCAGGATCCGGACAACGCCACCGCCCACAACAATCTCGGTTTTGTGCTCAGCCAGCAACAGCGCTGGCCAGAAGCCCTGAGCCATTTGCGCACGGCACTGCGACTCGCGCCCAACATGGCAATGGCGCACTGCAATGTCGGTCAGGTTTTGGTGTTGACCGGCGACAGCGAACGAGGCCTGGAACATCTGGAGTGCGCCACCCGGCTGGCGCCGGACAGCGTGATTGCCTGGGATAACCTTGCCAAGCATCGATTGCTCGCAGGTGATTTTCAGGCGGCCGAATACGCCGCCATTCGTGCCTGCAAATTGCAGCCGCAGAATGCCAAGCTGCTGGGCCGACTGGGCATGGCGGTCGCGGCGCAGCGCCGGTTTGCAGAGGCCATCGATCATTACCGGCAGGCACTTTCGGTTGACCCCAATCAGGCCGAGATCTGGGTGCAGCTCGGCATCACCTGTCTGTTGCGTCAGGATCTCGGAAGCGCGGAAGCTGCGCTGCAGACTGCACTGTCATTGACCCCCAATGATGCCGGTGCCCACCGGCATCTT
This sequence comes from Permianibacter sp., assembly GCA_041914645.1. Lineage (GTDB taxonomy): Bacteria > Pseudomonadota > Gammaproteobacteria > Enterobacterales > Permianibacteraceae > Permianibacter. Next base: position 456,563 of record JAYSCY010000002.1, on the reverse strand, counting down.
GGCCTGGTCTGGTTGGCCACGGGTCGGCAACTGGCGGCCCTGTCGGCTTTCCGCCGCACCATCGCAATCAATCCAGACGACAGCAATACCCGGCTGGATTTGGCGGTTCTGCTGCTTTCGCAGCAGCAGCCAGCCGATGCATTGCAAGAATTTGACTGCATCAACGGCGCGCTTGCCGTCGGCAGCCGTTATCGGTTCTATCGCGCGCTGGCGCTGCGCCAACTGGGCGAGCACGATACCGCCGTGCCGATGCTTCGCGAACTGGCAAGCGGTCAGGACGACTATGCAGAAAAAGCCCGACAGCTGCTCGGCGCACATTGAACCTGTCTGGCCGTTGCGGCATCGCTGTTCTGCTAATTCAGCCCGGCACACTATTGCTTGCCGTTGTAAAACCACGGCGTTATGGACCAACTGAATCTTTATGACATTGGCAGCAGCACGTTATTGGTCAGTTGTTGGATTGGGTGCACTGTCGACATTGCACTGTGGAAATGACAGCGCTATAGTCAATGCGCAAGCAACACTGCGGTGTTAAACCCGCTTCGGCGGCTTCGATGACGGATGGGAACAACTAAGCAGCAATGCGTGTCCCTGTGTAGCAAGAGTGTTTGAAAGAGGCATTACCCACACGTTTGTAGAGTTGAAGAGTCAGGCATCGACGAGTTCAGTGATAGTGTTTGTCGGTCCCCCGAGTATGTTTCTCGGTCTCGACGTTTTCGCACAGCGATCTGGCAAAGGCGATCAAGTATTTTTCAGTTCTGTGGCCTCACGGTAAAGTTCAACCTCCCAGGACACTAACGACTTCGAGTCGGAACCCGTCAACGGCATCGGCGGTGGGCTGGTGGGTAGGAGATTCCGGAAGCAATTCTGGTTTCAGCCCCCACCAGCTGGCTTCTCCCGCTTGCGCACAATGGCTGTCATTGCAGCCTTGGATGCGTGCCGCATATCCATACCGCCCAAAGCAACCCCACCACGCTGAATCGCGCCGCGCATCAGCAGTGCTCCGAAAACTCGCACTGCCACACACCGCACCACACACAACAGACAACACTCAACACCAGCCACTGTGTTGCCGTTTCCACATCCGCGCTTGCTGAAGGGTTCCAGAAAACCGCACGAACACGCACCGGCATCCCGGTAACAAGACAACGCCGGGACTTGCCCGGCGTTGTCTTGTATCCAGTCGATTACTCGTGCGGGTGCGCACTGACCTTGCGAATGGCCTTGATGACCTGTCGACGGGCGTACTTCTTCAACTCGGCGACCTCCTCACGCAATTCCTCGCTCGGATTGACCCGTTCCAGAATGCTGGTGACATATTTTGCCGGCATCTGGTTCAGCGCGATGGCAGCCACATCCTGAATGCTGAGCGGCGTCGCCTTGAATGCCGGCTTGCCTTCCTGAATCACCTGATGGATCTGCTCAAACACAATCTCTTCGCTGAGATTGACCAGATCATCAAATTCATACATCTCTTTGTACATGTGCCAACCCTTGCCGGACCCGACCTGAATTGAGGGTAGTCCAGCCAGGGCGTCGGCTCAACCGGCCGACGGCCCCGTCGTGCCAATCCCAGTGCCGTGGGCAAAAAAAAGGGCTGCCGAAGCAGCCCTGACCCTTTGAAGCGTGGCCGGTTTGCGTCTGTGACAACGCGAACCGGCTCTTCCAAACAAAACACCCTTACCCAAGTAATGGAGACCCTACAACCCACAACTCAAACGACAGAATACCCAACAACAGGAGACATGAACCCCACCCTGCGGTACTCACTACCGGAGGGCCCTCTGCCACCTCAGCAGAGGTATCGCCAGCCGGTACCCAGCGGGTTGTCGCTGGCGATGGTTACTGAGAGCCGGCCCCGGTCGATAGGTTCCCGCCCGCCAGGAAAAAAATTCTTCAGTCAGCGAAGGGAGGGCCAACAGGCCCCCCGACCGGGACCACGCCCCCCTTACTCGGTCACTGCCACCAAGGCCGGAATCGGGCCGAGGGCGCTGTATTTGCCGGTGTCATCGCGGGCCAGACCGGCCATGGCCACCACCGGGTCATGGGTAAAGAACAGGCGGCCATTTCGGTGGTAGAGGTCGTCGAGCAGCACCTTTTTCTCGTTGATCAGCAATTCGGGGAAGCGGTCATAGCCCATGGTGATCGGTACATGCACCCAGGGCGCACCGGGGATCAGGTCGGCGCAGAACACCACCGGACCAGCCGGCATGTCGATTTCTGCCAGCAGCATGCCCGGCGTATGGCCGTCGCTGTGGTGGAAGCGATAACCGGCGCCGAGCAGCTCGGAATGGGCATTGCGGACCCGTTCGACCTTGCCCGTGGCAGCCAGCAGTTCAGTCAGGCCCGGAATGAACGAAGCCCGGTCCCGCGGATGAGGCTGCAGCGCCCGCTGCCAGGCTTCCTCGCCCACCACGTAATGGGCATTCGGGAATTGCAGTTCCAATGGCTTGCCCGGCTGCCAGGCAGCCAGAATGCCGCCGGCATGATCAAAATGCAGGTGCGACAACACAATTACGTCGATATCGGCCGGGCTGAAGCCTTGCTCGGCCAATGATGCCAACAGCACATGCTCGCTCTCGACCACGCCATAACGTTCGCGCAGGCGCGGCTCGAAAAACGCACCGATACCGGCTTCAAAAAGAACATGGCGAACGCCGCTTGCGGTCTGCTCACGAACCAGCAGGGCACGACAACCCAGATCGATACGGTTCTGTTCGTCAACACCGACCCATCGCGACCACATGGCCTTGGGGGCATTGCCAAACATCGCGCCGCCGTCCAGTTTCTGACTGTTGCCGCGCAGGGAGTACAGCTGCTTCATGTCGGTTTGCCTGTAAAAATCAGAAGGTGAATGCTGTGCTTGGAAATGCTGCTGATGATGAGCGGCTGCTGCCGCTAACGGTACGAGACTTGTTCAACGGTGAACTGTACATCGCGGCGCGACAGCGTGGTGGCCAGCGCACCGGCATCACCGGCCCCCATCCGCAAATGCGTGCCGGATACCGGCATCAGATTCCACATGGGATCAACGGCCAGCCAGCGGCCGTCAACAATCACTTCCGCCCAACTGTGGCCACCAAATCGCTGTGCCTCGTCGCCGAGATAAACCAATCCGGATACTTCTCTCGCCGGCACGGCGGCTGCGCGTGCCAGCGCCACAAACAAGCGGCTGAATTCGGTGCAGTCGCCACGCCGTTCGCGCAGGATTTGCGCGGCCGTGGCATCGGTCAGCACCGCCTGATTACGCAAGTGCTGGCTGACAAAATTGAGCAGTCGCGACACTTTGTCACGCTCATTGTTGCTGTCTGCGGTGAGCTGCCTGGCAAGCGCCAGCAAGCGCGCATCATCCGGTGAATACTGCGGCTCGGGCGCCAAGGCAAATTGCAGATCGTCCAGCGCGGCAAGCAAACCCGGCTTGCGGGTATCGGTGCGGACAAAACCGGGCAGCACCACCTGACCAGGACTGTCGGTCAGCGGCAGCGAAACCGTTTGTGGCCAGCGCAATTGCAACACCACCACATCGCGAGCAACGCCAAGCGCGCGATCCGTCTGAATGGTCTGATTGAGATACAGATCAGTGCCGGTTTGCTGCGCGAGCAGATCGGTGCGCTCCAACCGGATGGCATCACCAATTGCCATGCTGAGCGGTATGCCGCCGGGATCAAGCACCAATTCGGCAGTGAAGCGCTCATCGGCGCGCTGCCACGCCAGTCGCCACGGTTGCTGCCACCAGCGACTGCCGCTTTCCAGCACCACCAGCTGGTCTGCCAGCACGGTCAAGCTCTCCGTGCGCAGCCGCTTGATGGCCCGGCGCTCGCCGACTGCCGCACCATGACGCACCCATTCGGTGGCCGCAAAATAGTCGGCTAGGGAATAGTCCAGTGCCGCCTGTTGCACCGGCAGGACCTGCTGATCCTGCCGACGCTGACCGGACAAGGTGTTGCCGTCCTGTTCAAAATGCAGCGTTGCGATGACGCCGTTCTGGTCACGTTGCCAACTGCCGGCGCGCAAACCATGCGGTGCTGCCGCGGCGAACTGCAGCCGTTCACTTTCGCGATAACGAAGCGGCGCGCCCTGCACGGTTGCCTCGACCATCAGGTCGAGCTCAAGTTGCCAGTCGCCATTTTCAAGCTGGCGCAACTGTTCCTGCTGCTGCCCCACCGGTTGACTATGCCATGCCAGGGCGTAAAGGCGTGACGTACCGGCATGCTGCTGGGGCGCAAAGGCAGCAGTCGGCCAGCGCCAGATCAGCAGCGCTGCGATCAGCGCCAGCGCGAACACGCTCATCAAGGCCAGATAACGACGAGCGCGTTTGCGCATGATGCGCACAGACCCGATCAGGCGTTGCGCTGTTCCGGCCACAACCGATCTTCGTTAACCACTTTGAACAACAGCTCGGCACCTTTCTGCATGGAACGCTGATAATCCTGCTGCAAATTGCTGTTGCCCATCACCGGCCGACCTTCCGCAGCAGCCTGTTCGAGTTGAGCCGACTTCAGTTGCCAGTGCAGATAGAAGTGGCGCAGTGCATCGCGCGCCGTTCCGGCAACGCTGTCGGACGCGTGATCGATCGGCATTTCATTACCTGTGACCACCCAAACGCGCGAATGCTTGCCGTCCAGCTTCACTTCGAAGTGCCAGACCGCAACCAGGGGCGGCAATACCCGGCAATCCGCCTGCAAGGCACGGGTATCGGTGTAGCCCTGATTGAGCAGATGACGCATGGCGCGGGCATATTCAGCCTGGTACCACTCACGGCTGCGCTTTTCGATATCAGCCTGTGTTGGTAATGCATTGGCGGGAGTACTCATGAAACGGAAACCTCATCGGGCCGCCCGAATCAAGTCCGGGTAACCCATTGCGTGAAAGAAGGCCGGCACTGCCGGATCGGGTCAATCTGCAGGGATCAATCCGAACACGGTCGGCAGCCGGCCAGGTAGCGGGCGATTTTAGCAACGTAGACCTGCGCCGGCCATGCCAGTTTGGCCCGCTCCTCGCTGGTCAGTTCTCGCACGACCCGGCCCGGCGACCCCAGAACCAGCACGCCGTCCGGGATTTCCTTGCCTTCGGCGATCAGGGTATTAGCGCCAATCAGCACCTCACGACCGATTTTGGCGCCGTTCAGTACCACGGCGTTCATGCCGATCAGCGAACCGTCGCCGATGGTGCAGCCGTGCAACATCACCTTGTGACCGATGGTGACGCCCGCGCCGACAATCAGCGGCAAGCCCGGGTCGGTATGCAGGACCGCGCCATCCTGCACATTGCTGCGTTCGCCAACACTGATGAGGTCATTATCGGCGCGTATCACCGCATTGAACCAGACACTGACTTGATGGTGCAGCCGCACCGAACCGATCAGCGCAGCGCTTGGCGCAATGTAGTGCTCGCTACCGAGTAATTCCGGCACGCGGTCTTCAAAAGCAAATTTCATGGGCAAAGTCTCATCGACCTAAGCAAGGAAAAAACTGAGGCAAAACACTGCGCAACGTCATGCACGAAAGCCGTCTGCGTCGTGTCAGGAAGCGGGAGTTGGGCCGCTAGCGCCCCAACTCCCGGGCAATCGCGGCCGCCAACCGGGTGGCAGCCGGGGTATGAAAGCGCAGGAACAACTCCGGTTCGATCAGTTCAAGCTCCATCAGCCGCAACTGGCCGGCGCTGTCGCGCACGACATCAACCCGGGCATACAGCGGTTGTTCCGGACAGGCCGCCACCGCCTGTTCGGCAAAAGCGGTCTCCTCGGCAGTGGCGACATGTGCCAGCACGCTACCGCCATGGTCATCCTGAACCCGGAAATCACCGGCTTTGGGCAACTTGCGTACGGCGTGTGTGCACTGGCCATCGATGACAATCAGGCTCAGCTCGCCCTGCGCCAGCACGCTGGCCATGAACGGTTGCACCATCATGCTTTCCTTGGCAACGCAGTCGGCAAACACGGCCTGCATCGCTGGCACAGCGGCCTGCGCCACCCGATAGGTCAGGCGCGCGCTGCCAGAAACAGCGGGCTTGAATACCACCTCCGTCCATTCCTGTTTGCGCAGCACAGTGGCCAGCGGCGTCACTGACCCTTGCTCTACGAACACGGTATCCACTACCGGTATCCCGGCCGCCTGCAAATCGCTGAGATAGTGTTTGTCGATATTCCAGCGCAGCAAATTGGCGCTGTTGAACAGCTGAGCCTGCTGGCTGACCTTGGCGAGCCACGGCGAGAATTCGCGGAACCGGAAGAAATAATCCCAGGTGCTGCGAAACACCAGGGCGCCGCAGCGTGACCAATCCTGACTGGCGTCATCCCAAGCAAGGCGTTTGACCCGCAGTCCGCGCTCACGCAGCGGTTTCAGCAACAAGGCCTCTTCCAGCTGCAGCTGGCAGATGTAGGGTTCGTCCAGATTGGCATTCAGGTACTCACCTTGGGTCAGCAAGACGACATCAAGGTCACGGTCAACAACAGCGGCGGCTGCGGGAGCAGCGACAGAATCAGGCATTACGACAGAAGGCATGGCGGGAAACCGTGGCAGTTTATGGGAGTTCAATTGCCCATCGGATGGGGCACGGCTCAAGCCTACGAGAGTCGGCGCCACAAGCCAAGCCCCTCAAAAGCCATACATGGCTGGCTAAATCATTGATTTAAATTGAACACCACATGAAAACCCGAACCAAGGTCCCGGTTTCCGCCACCTGCTCCAGTCATAGCGGCAAAAGCAGGTAAATGATAAGGTTGCGCCCCGGTTTTTTGACCCCATCTCGACGGGGTTGAACAACCCCTGGTCGTCCGCCATTGGCCCTGCGCCCGGCGCGACAGCCCTGCCCGCTACCGTACGGGCCGCTAGCCGCATTTCATTCAAGAGAGGTTTCCATGGACGTGTTGAAAAAGCTGGGCCTAGACGGCATCCAGTCCGGTACGTGTTTCGGTATCAATCAGTGGTCGAACGACAGCAGCGCTGGCGTTATCGACTCATTCAACCCGGCCACCGGTGAGGTACTGGGCAAGGTCTACGCCACCAGCGCCGCCGATTACGAAAAAGTCATGCAAAGCGCCCAGGCTGCCTACGCCGAATGGCGCAAGGTGCCGGCGCCGAAGCGTGGTGAAATCGTTCGCCAGATGGGCGAAGAACTGCGCAAGCACAAAGATGCGCTCGGTACCTTGGTCACGCTCGAAATGGGCAAGATCAAAGCCGAAGGCGACGGTGAAGTGCAGGAAATGATCGACATGGCCGATTTCGCCGTCGGTCAGTCCCGCATGCTGTACGGCCTGTCGATGCACTCCGAGCGGCCGGAACATTCCATGAAAGAACAGTGGCACCCGATCGGCATCGTCGGCGTCATGAGCGCATTCAATTTCCCGGTCGCGGTCTGGGCCTGGAACGCCTTCCTCGCTGCCATCTGCGGTAACGTCACCGTCTGGAAGCCGTCACCGAAGACCCCGCTCTGCGCAGTCGCGGTGCAGAAGATCTGCAACGATGTGTTGGCCCGCAACAACTGCCCGCCGATTTTCCAACTGTTTATCGACAACGCCGACAACAAGCTGTCGCAAGCCTTTGTTGCCGACAAGCGCGTCGCCAAGATGTCGTTCACCGGTTCGTCGCAAGTCGGCCGCTTGGTTGGCGCCAAAGTCGCCGAGCGTTTCGGCAAGTGCCTGCTGGAACTGTCGGGCAACAACGCCATCATCGTTGACGAAACCGCCGATCTGAAAATCGCGGTGCCGTCGATTGTGTTCGGCGCTGTTGGCACGGCTGGCCAGCGCTGCACCACCACCCGTCGTCTCATCGTGCACAAATCGCGCGAAGCCGAAGTGGTCAAAGCAATTGTTGATGCCTACAAGCAGGTCAAGATCGGCAACCCGGTCGACAAGAACACGCTGATGGGCCCGCTGGTGGATGAAGCCGCGGTCAAGATGTACGAAAACGCCATTGCGCTGGCCAAGAAAGAAGGTGGCGAAGTGCTGGCCGGTGGTAAGCGCATCGCTGGTCCCGGCCATTTTGTCGAACCGACCATCATCCGCGCCAAGAACCATTTCGAGGCCGTGCAAAGCGAAACCTTCGCTGCGATTCTGTACGTGATGACCTACGAGACGCTGGAAGAAGCCATTGCCCTGAACAATGATTCGCGCTTTGGCCTGTCGTCGTCGATCTTCACCAACAACCTGAAGAACGCCGAGTACTTCCTGTCGGCACTCGGTTCCGATTGCGGTATCGCGAACGTCAACATTGGCACCAGCGGCGCCGAAATTGGCGGGGCCTTTGGTGGCGAGAAAGAAACCGGTGGCGGCCGCGAGGCCGGCTCCGATGCTTGGAAGTCGTATATGCGTCGCCAGACCAATACGATTTTCTACGGCAACAAAGCCACGCTGGCGCAGGGCATCGAGTTCAACCTGGGTTGATGCCCAAGCGTGATTTGCTGGTTACACCAATGACAACGGGCCGCATTGCGGCCCGTTGTCATTGGTGGCGTATACCGTGTCGAACTTAATCTGCGATCTCGCCATCAGGCGGTGCGATCATCACCCGATTGCGACCGGCCGCCTTGGCCTGATAGAGCGCCGCATCGGCACGAGCAATCCAGCTCTCCGGACTTTCATTGGCGGCCAGATCGGCAATGCCGATCGAAGCCGTCACCAGCGGTTGCCGGTCGTCATTGAGTGCGGCAACGCCTATGCGTACTGCATCGGCCACGACCTGCGCTTCCTGCGCGTGCGTATGCGGCAACACCATGACGAATTCTTCACCGCCCCAACGGCCGGCCATGTCGGTATCGCGAGCCCGCCGGCGGAGAACCTCGGCAACGCGCTGCAGCAGGGCGTCACCGGCCTGATGGCCAGCCTGGTCATTGACCGCCTTGAAGTGATCGAGATCGATCAGCAGCAGCGTGGCCGGCACGCCGTAACGACTGCGCTGGCGCTGCCAGCTTTCCAGTGCGTCCTGCACCGCCCGACGATTGGCCAGCCCGGTCAGGCTGTCGGTTTCGGCAGCGCGGCGCAGCGCCCGTTGCTGGGAGCGGATGGTGCGGGCGAACAGGCTGGTCATGGTGCCGATCACCAGATGGGTCGCCAGCAATCGGCTGTACACATCGACCGGCAATACACCCCAGCCGGCCCATGCCAAACCGAGCACGAACAGCGTGTTGGCCAGCACGGCCAGTCGCATGTCGAGGTAAAGGTAAAAGAACACCGCCAACGGATAGCTCCACAGCATGCCGAACTGCGGCATGCTGTGCATGAAGAACCAGATGGCAAGCGCCGGCCCCACGCAAGCGATGATGCGACCAACCCGGGTCCATTGCTGGCGCCAGATCATCAGCGTCGAAAGCAGGATGCAGGCACAGGCGGCCAACGTGATGAAGCCATGCAAACGAGGGCCTTGCAGCACCATCCAGAACCCGAATGGGGTTATGGCGATCAGTGCAATGACATGAAACGCCAGCTGCCGCCGGCGTTCGTGGCTGTCATAAAGCTGCACGAAATTTCCTTATGGGAACAATAGGGACAAACCGGCATCGATGATGCCCCCAGCCGGCCGTTGCGCGGCAACGCCAGACACGGGACAGATGGCCGTGCATTCGGCTTTCAACTTTAGCAGGTTCCCTGAGCCGGCTACAGGCAGCATGTAGCGCCCCGTTTCCAGTCCGGTTTGCTGAGTCCGGCATCCTGACACAGCGCGGTCAGCAGGCAGGCGTATGTTGCATTGCGGTAGCGCTACACTAGCGCACCTTTTTCCGGAGCTGCTCAGTGCTCATGCGCAAGTTCATCCACGTTGATATGGATGCGTTCTACGCCTCGGTGGAGCAACGTGATGACCCGAGTTTGCGCGGCAAGCCGGTGGTGGTGGCCTGGCGCGGCCGCCGCTCGGTAGTTTGTGCCGCCTCCTACGAAGCTCGCCGATTCGGGGTCCATTCCGCCATGCCGGCCATCACGGCGGAACGGCTGTGCCCGGAAGCAGTGTTCGTGCCGCCCGATTTTGGCCGCTACAAAGTAGCATCGCGACAGATCCGCAACATCTTTCTGCAGCACACCGATTTGGTCGAACCGTTATCGCTCGACGAAGCCTATCTCGATGTCACCGAAAACAAATCCGGTCTGCCAACCGCCACTCGGGTGGCCAGCAGCATCCGCCAGCAGATCCGCGATGAAACCCAGTTGACCGCCTCCGCTGGCGTGGCGCCGGCCAAATTTCTTGCCAAGATCGCTTCAGATTGGCGCAAGCCAAACGGCCTGTTTGTCATTCAGCCACATGAAGTGCTGGATTTTCTGGCGCCGCTGGCGGTGGAGCGCATTCCCGGCGTCGGCAAGGTCATGGCGGCCAAACTGGCACGTTATGGCATCCACTCCATCGGCGATTTGCGGCTCTGGGAAATCACGGAGCTGGAGCGTCGTTTCGGTCGCTTTGGCATCCGCTTGCATGAATTGGCGCGCGGCATCGATCACAGCGAAGTGAAGCCGGATCGACCGGTGCAATCCATTTCCGCCGAGGATACCTTTGACGTCGACCGCTTTCGCGATCAGTTGACGCCGGCCATTCGCGCGTTGTCGGAAAAGGCCTGGGCATCCGCCCGCAAAACCGATCGACCGGCGCGCACCGTGGTGCTGAAACTGAAAACCGATCAGTTCAAGATCATCACCCGCAGCATCACCCCGGGCGACACCCTGAACAATGTCGATGAAGTCAGTGCTCTCGCCCTGCAATTGCTGGAGCGGGTCGAGCTGCCGGCCGACACCCGCTTCCGTCTAGCTGGCGTTGGTCTGAGCAATTTCATCCGGCCCGGTGAAATTGGAGCCCAGACCGATTTGTTCCAGCACGAGTTCTAGCCGCTGTCGACCTCAACCCGGCTGACACCCGGCACCGCACTTTACGCAGTGCAACAGCACGTCAAAACGCGCACCAATCTGGCGCACCCCCTCCCCTGCCTGCACCACAACGCATCAAGAGCAAGCGGTTTTGTGCCGAAAATGCCCTTTTTCAGGCTGGCACGGCCGCTGCATTGTCAGTTCTGCAGACGCCGTTGAAACACAACCCACGCTGCAAGACGGCAACAGCAACAGAACTTTATTGGCCATTCAAAACCACTTACAGAACGACAGCCCGCCGATTCCCGGCGATGCGGAGGGAAACATGAAGTTCGTCACCGCCATTATCAAACCATTCAAGTTGGAGGACGTTCGTGAAGCCTTGAGCGAAGTCGGCGTTTCCGGCGTCACGGTGTCCGAAGTCAAAGGCTTCGGCCGCCAGAAAGGCCACACCGAACTCTATCGCGGCGCCGAATATGAAGTCGATTACGTGCCAAAAGTGAAGCTTGAAATTGCCATTCCGGACGACCTGTTGGAACGCACCATCGAAGCCATCAGCAAGGCGGCCAACACCGGCAAAATTGGCGACGGCAAAATTTTTGTCTTCGATCTCGAACAAGTCATCCGGATCCGCACCGGTGAAAGCAACGAAGCGGCACTTTGAGGGGGAATCAGAATGAAGAACCGTTCGATCACGACGGCTGTTGTCACCAGTCTGCCGCTACTGCTGCTCTCCGCAGTTGCCCGTGCCGATGAGGCGCCGACCTTGAGCGCCGGCAACACCGCCTGGATGCTGACTGCCACCGCTTTGGTCTTGTTCATGACCATTCCGGGCCTGGCGCTGTTTTACGGCGGCATGGTCCGCAAAAAGAACGTACTTGCCACGCTGATGCAAAGCTTTTTTGTCGCCGCGCTGGTCAGCGTGCTGTGGGTAGTGGTTGGCTACAGTCTGGCCTTTGCGCCGGGCAATGGTTTTATTGGCGGCTTCGACAAGGTGCTGCTGAATGGCGTCGCCTTTGATGCGCTCTGGCCCGGTTACACCATTCCGGAAATGCTGTTCATGGTGTTCCAGATGACCTTCGCCATCATCACGCCGGCGCTGATCACCGGCGCCTTCGCCGAGCGGATGAAATTCTCGGCTTTGCTGGTATTCGTCAGTGCCTGGCTGCTGGTGGTCTACGCGCCGATTGCGCACTGGGTCTGGGAAGGCACTGGCTGGCTGTTCACCATGGGCGCGCTTGATTACGCCGGCGGCACCGTGGTGCATGTCAACGCGGGTGTTGCCGGTCTGGTTGCGGCCGTGATGCTGGGCAAACGGGTCGGCTACGGCAAGGAGTTGATGGCACCCCACAACCTGGTATTGACGTTGATTGGTGCGTCGATGCTGTGGGTTGGCTGGTTTGGTTTCAACGCCGGTTCGGCGCTGAATGCCGACGCTCGTGCCGCCATGGCCATGGTGGTGACGCAGGTTGCGGCGGCTTCCGCCACGCTGTCCTGGGTCGCGGCCGAATGGGTATTCAAGGGCAAGCCATCGTTGCTCGGTGCGGCGTCCGGTGCTGTCGCCGGTCTGGTTTGCATCACCCCGGCATCCGGTTTTGTCACGGTCAGCAGCGCGCTCATCCTGGGTCTGCTCGCCGGTGTCATCTGCTACTGGGGCGCCACCAGCCTGAAGCGCAAGCTGAAGTATGACGACTCGCTGGATGCGTTTGGCGTGCACGGTGTCGGCGGCATTCTCGGCTCGATTCTGACCGGTGTGTTTGCCACCAATGCCATCGCCGGCGGTGCCGTGCAGGAACTCGGTACCCAGCTCAAGGTTCAGCTCATCGCCACCGGCGCGACCATTGCCTACACCCTGGTCGCCACAGCGGTGCTGTTGAAGTTGATCGACTGGCTGATTGGTTTGCGGGTAACGGAAGAAGAAGAACGTGAAGGTCTGGACATCGTGCTGCATGGTGAGCACGTGGACTGATCCGGTGTGGAGTCAGTCGCCGCTTGCGGCCACTGACTCCGCGTTTGCAGGATGATGTCCGTCCTCCGGCATCATCCTGCGTTTTCATCGATTGCGATGTTGGCAATGGCCCACTGTCAAATGGGCTCGCCGCCAACGGGTATTTACCGTTGCGACCTAGGTAGATCGTGCGCAGCGTGGATTGAGCATTGAATGGGTTTGACTTGCTGGTCACCAACCGGCGCTGCCGGAATCGGCCGACCATGCCAACGGTGGAGTACCTGCAGATGATTACTCAACTCGTCACATCCGGCTTTGCCAAAACCAGCATCCCTGCTGCCAGCAGCCATGCCCTCGACACGTCGACATGGCAATCAGTTATCGATGCCCCAATGCTGGGTTGGACCGGCTGTGGCGCTGGTCTTGGGCTCGTCTGGCTTGATGTGGTGCAAGCGCGTACCAGCCCGCGGCCGCTAACCATGGTCAATCCGAAGGCATTGCTGTCACAGCCGTGACGTACCCGAACAACATCACCCCCACCCGTTCCCGTTCACCGCTTCGGCGGTTGTATTTGCCATGAGCCCGTCCATGACCACGATCACTCGACTGCATCCCCACTGCACCAGTCGCACGCTCGATGAGCTCGCCGATGTGCTGCAAAGCTGCGTTCACGACGGCGCCTCGGTTGGGTTCTTTACCCCTCTCGGTCACGAGCACGCCATTCAGTACTGGCAAGAAGCCTTGCGCGAAGCGGTGCATGGCAAACGCTGGATCTGGACCGCGCAAATGGGGGGCCGCATTGTCGGTTCCGTGCAGCTGGCCATTTCCGACCGGGCCAATGGCCGGCATCGGGCTGAAGTGCAGAAGCTTGTGGTGCATCCGGCGTTCCGCCGGCAAGGCATCGCCGCGACCTTGCTAAGAACGCTGGAAACAGCAGCGCTGGCCGACGGCCGCGAACTGTTGGTGCTTGATACCCGCACCGGCGATCAGGCCGAAAGCCTGTACCGGAAGATGGGCTATTGCGAAGCTGGCCTTATCCCTGGCTATACCAAAACCCCGGCCGGGGAACCCCGCAGCACCAGTATTTACTACAAGCATCTTGCCCAGCAGCCAGGCCCGCTTTCGGGTTCACTATCCGGACGGCACGCAAGCCCGCTTTCGTCCCTGTAATTAGGAGCATGAGGCCAGACCAGCTTGCCGCGCCGCAACATCTGGCAGCCTCGCCTTTTTGCCGCGGCTGCGTATAATGCGCGCCAGTTCATGAGACCCCCTCGGTCAACCCCGTCCAACGGACCCGGCTGATCGATAAAAATCCGGGGTCATCGCCTGCGGCGGCGGCAGTTCCCGACTGTCAACCACCGTAACCGGGAGCGTCCTTATGCGGCACTCCCAAGCCCGGCAGCACCGCTAACAACAACGTTCAGGTATCGGACGGTAAGGCCTCGCCCTATCGCCCACAGCAACAGCTGGCAGGTTTACGTTTCCGTAAACGTACACTTGATTCCTGACCTAGACTTGTCAGCCCCGCTGCCAAGAAAACAGTGACGGCTGTCGCCGGCACTGACAATTCGGACTTTTCTCAACCCGCGTGACTTTTTAGTCGTAACAACAGGAGAACTGGTTATGGCGGTGTTCAACCTGCGTGCCTATGACGACCACGAGCAAATCGTTTTCTGCAGCGATGTTGCCTCCGGTCTGAAGGCCATCATCTGCATTCACTCCACTGCCCTGGGCCCTGCTGTTGGCGGCTGCCGGATGTGGGAATACAACACCGATGAAGGTGCCTTGGTCGATGCACTGCGCTTGTCGCGCGGCATGACCTACAAGAATGCGATGGCCGGGCTGCCGTTTGGTGGCGGCAAGTCGGTGATCATCGGCAACCCGAAGACCCTGAAGTCGGAAGCGCTGTTCCGCGCCTTCGGCAAATTCGTTCACTCGATTTCGGGCCGTTACGTCAGCGCCGAAGACGTCGGCACCTCGCCGGCCGATATCGCCATCGTGCACAAAGAGACGCCGTATGTGCTGGGTCTCGAAGGCAAATCGGGTGACCCGTCGCCGATGACGGCCTGGGGCGTTTACAAAGGCATCAAGGCCGCCGTCAAATCGCGCCTTGGCCGTGATTCGCTTGATGGCGTCAAAATCGCCGTGCAGGGCCTCGGCCACGTCGGCTACTACCTGTGCCAGCATTTGTCGGCTGAAGGTGCAAAGCTGTTCGTCACCGACATCAACAAAGAATCGATCGAGAAAGTGGTCGCCGAGTTCAAGGCTACCGCTGTTGACGTCAATGCCATCTACACGCAAGACGTCGATGTCTACGCCCCGTGCGCACTCGGTGCCACCGTCAACGACGAAACGCTGCCACGGCTGAAGTGCAGCATCGTCGCCGGTGCCGCCAACAACGTGCTGGCCGAAGATCGGCACGGCATCGCGCTGATGAACCGTGGCATTCTTTATGCACCGGATTACGTCATCAATGCCGGCGGCATCATCAACGTCTCGTTCGAGAACAACTACTCGAAGGACGCCGCGATGGCGAAAACCGAAAACATCTACAACACCCTGATGAACGTGTTCGAGCGCGCCAAGGTCGAAGGCAAGCCGACCAACGTTGTGGCTGACGAGCTGGCCCGCCAGTTGGTCGCTCAAGGCCGCAAGTAAGCCTTCGGGCTACCCTCACTCTGTGACGGGTAAAACAAAAAAGCCGGCAAATGCCGGCTTTTTTGTTGTTCTGGTATCGAGTCGTGATGGCAGTGGCTTGCCCACCAGCTATAGTTCATTCAACACTGGCAACCACCGCGACCAGAGATGATTGAACAACACACCCTGATGTGGGTGATTGTCATGATGACCGTAACCGCCGCGGTGGCGTGGCTTATGGTCGCCTTGCCAATGCGAATCGCGCCACGTGCTTC
Source organism: Permianibacter sp. (assembly GCA_041914645.1). GTDB lineage: Bacteria > Pseudomonadota > Gammaproteobacteria > Enterobacterales > Permianibacteraceae > Permianibacter. The sequence goes on along the minus strand of JAYSCY010000002.1, from coordinate 440,920 downwards.
GCTGCACTTCGCAGCGGCGAACATCTGTCTTTTCGTCAGCATCCTGCTGACCCTGCAGCGCACCACCGAAGCCAGCTACCTTTATTGGCCCGGCTCCGGTTTGACCGGCATCCTCGCGGTGCTGGCTTTACGCAGTGGCATTCGGCAGCTGTTCAAACTGCCGGCACCACATCTCTCCAATCTGGTGTTGTTGGCCATTGCGCTGACGGCCTATCTGCAACTGCCGCCAGACCCTGCCTCCCGACAGGTCTTTGCACAGCTTTTTTCCAGTTTCATGTGCGCTGGTCTGGTACTGGTATTTGTTGACGTCTTCAAGGCCGCCCGCAAAGAGTTCAGCCGCGCTGTCGCCCTGGCCATGGCATTCCCATTCGGCATCATTGCGCTTGGCATGGGGGCCCGGCTTGTCACCGCCATCTGGCTGGTACCGTGGAAAACAACAGCACGACATGGCGAGCTATTTGACGCACCACCAGCGCTTTGGGGCTACACCTTTCTCGTGCTCGTTTTGAACATCACTTTGTTCAGTTGCGTGCTGAGCCGGATGGTGCTGAAAATCCGCAACTATTCCGAGCGCGACCACCTTACCGGATTATTCAACCGTCGCGCATTCGAACAACGATTGACCATGGAAGATGCCCGCGCCCGTCGCTCAGGCTCGGCCTTTTCGCTGGTATTGCTGGATATCGACCACTTCAAGCAAATCAACGACCAGCATGGTCATGCCGCCGGCGATCAGGCACTGCGCCATGTCAGTCAGTTGTTGCAGCAGACCTTGCGACCGTTTGATGTGTTGGCCCGGCTCGGTGGTGAAGAGTTCGTTATCCTGCTGGCAGACACCGAGATGGTTGTCGCCGCAGAAATTGCCGAACGGTTGCGGGTGTTGCTGGAAGCAAATCCGCTCCCTTGGCAAGGCAAGCCGGTTCCGGTGCAGGCAAGCATGGGCTATGTCTCGAACCGATTTACGGACTGCGATCGCTTGCTGACCCTGGCAGACAAAGCCTTGTATCGGGCCAAGGCCGGCGGCCGCAATCGCTGCGAAGCAGCTGAAATATCGATAATGGCCGGACAACCCTGACGCACACCAACACGTTTCGGCGCCGCAACAACCTACCAGCTGGCGTATCCTCAATGATCAGGCCATTGGCAATCAGTCACCCCGCTTTCAGTTTGGCCAGAATATCCGCCCGGCGCGGATGCGTCAGTGTCTCGCGAGCGCCGAATTCGAGTGCCGTCAGTGCGGATTCGGGCGGAAACATGGTGGGGTTACGCAACATGTCCGGTGGCAACAGCGGTAACACCCGGTTATCGATGGGCGGAAAGCCGTGCGCGAGAACTTCGCGGGCATTGGTCTTCGGCTCGATCAGAAAATCGATCAGTTGCTCGGCAGCAGCAACATTGCGACAGTCACGCGGGATGGTGAAATAGTCTGCCCAGATCTCGCCACCCTCTTGCGCTATTACGTACTGATAGTCGGGGTCCTCCCGCCGGAGCAGTTCACCGTCACCCGACCATGCCATGCTGAGCGCCGCACCGGCTTTCATCTGTTCGTAGGCGAGACTGCTGATGGTGCGCAGGTGTGGCTTGACCTGCATCAGCAGTTGCTCGACTTGGCCGAGCTCGGCGTCAGTGACCGAATTGAACGAGTAGCCGAAATACTTCAACGCGTTGCCAATGGTAGTGAGCTGGTAGTCATGAATGACGCATCGACCGGATGCCAGCGAGCGCGCCAGATCCCAGAATTCGCGCCAGCGGGTTGGACTCGCCGCCAGCCGCTGTCGGTGATACACAAAACCGGTTGTTCCCCAGTTTTTTGGCAGGCCATAAAGTCGTTCGCGGCTCATGACGGCACTGACGAATCGCTCTTGTTGGCTGGCTCGATCAAACTGAGGGAACCGGCTCAGCTTGAGCGGCCGAAGCAAACCCATTTTCCCGTAGGCATTGACCGCATAATTGGTCGCCACCACCACATCGAACCCGGATTGGCCTTTCAGCAGGTGGGCCATCATTTCTTCATTGGAGCCAAAAATGCGTGGCTCGACAACAATGCCGGTCTGGGTGGTAAATCGGCGCAGATTTTCCGGGTCGTGATAATTGGGCCAGGTTGCCAGCACCAGCCGAGGCGACGACTGTGCCGCAGTCAAGCGCGCGGTTGCGAGCGCAGCGGCAGCAATGGTGGCGGTGCGGAGGAATGTTCGTCGCGTCACGGTCATGGCTTATCGAACCTGCGCGGCCAGACCGCGCATCGAGCAATTAACGTGACGTTCAGTGTAGGTCAGGCAAACAGAGTTGATGCAGTCAGACTGGACAAATCGTTGGTTGATGCAATGCTGCCGCGCGTGCCAGCAGAAATGCCCGACAGCCCTCCCGGTCACCGCGAAACAGCACTTGCCGACGGTGTTGTTCAAAGGAATGGCGATAGCGCGGGTCGTAGTAATCGGCAAGCAGGGGTTCAATCCAGCGCTGATGCCGATCCGGGTCGGCTGGCACCCGCATGGCATCGGCGAGTGCGGTAGACAAGTGCTGGTGCCGTTCGCCACCCAACTTGCGCGCAATGCGGTCCAGACTGTGCTGCAACCGACCAGCCACCGCTTCAACGCTCATCCCCTGTTGCAGTGGTTGCAGAACGTATTCTTGATGAGTCAGGTGCACCCGCTCGGCCATTGATAATTCCAGAACCACCGCCGGGGCTGCGTACATGGCCTCTTTCAGTTCCGGCGGCAATTGGTTAACCCCGATCAACCGGCTTTCATCTTCGACCACATACTCACGCTGGCGTGCCCAAAATGCCAATGCGATCCGGTTTTCAAAGGTTTGCTGGGAGGGTTGCTCGCCCAATCCGCCAAAGGCACTGCCGCGGTGATTGGCACACGCTTCCAGATCCACTTTCGCGACATTGAGTTCGCGCAGAAGCCGGGTCTTGCCGGTACCGGTCGCACCAGACAGCACCAACAGACCCGGTGCGTGCTGCAAGCATTCTCGCAACAGAGCCCGCATGGCTTTGTAGCCGCCTCGGACCCGCAAGGTATCCGTACCGGCATCGGTCAACCACTCGCAGGCAAGCCGTGATCGCGCCCCGCCACGCCAGCAACAAACCAGCATTGGCTTGGCAAAACCTGCCGCCAAATCCTGCCAGCGCCGAATGCGCGCGTCCTTGAAGGGGGTGGTCAATTCAACGCCCAAGGCGAACGCGGCTTGCTCGCCCTGTTGCTTGTAGCAGGTGCCCACCAGATGGCGTTCGCCATTGGTCAAAATGGGATCGTTAATGAATCCGGGAATGGCGCCATCGGTCCATTCACCCTCCGATCGCACATCGAGCGCGGCCGGCGGCTGCGGAAGCAACAGCTGCGTCAGCGCCTCGTGAGGCGAGAGGATTTCGGAACGGGCCATGGTTCACCATTTTGTGGAGCAGATTAGGGTCTGTTGACCTTTGCCACGCCTCTGCGACCTGCAGCATAGCGGCTGTCAGAGCCTGCGCGCTTACGCGTTCTAGGTCCGACTTTGTCGGGCTTCAACCCGACCGATGACATCCACGATGGACGTTCTGGTTCGTTATGCGTAGCTAGGCTGCCGCATTATGGCAAAAGTCACGGAGCGACAGCAGCGGACTTTCAGCGGAACGCTCTGCGAATGCCTCATCCACGGCGAGCTGGAGCAGCCCTGTCTGAACGGTACGGCCAGCGTGGATTGAAACAAGCCAGGAAAAACAAGGGCGACCAGCGTCGCCCTTGTCGATTCGATGCAGGTTAACAAAACTCAGGCGGCGGCCTGGGCCGAGCCAAGCTGCTTCGCAGTCCACTCTTCCACTACCTTGCGCAGCAGGAACAGCGGCATCGCGCCGTTCTTCAACACTACGTTGTGGAATTCACGAATATCGAACTTGTCACCCAGCGCTGCTCTGGCTTGTTCACGCAGATTCAGAATCTCAATCATGCCAATCTTGTAGGCACAAGCCTGACCCGGCATGACGATGTAGCGTTCGATTTCCGAAGTGACGTCCGACTCGGCAAGACCGGTATTGGTCATCATGTAATCGATTGCCTGTTCGCGGGTCCAGCGCTTGGCGTGCAGACCGGTATCGACGACCAGACGCACCGCCCGGAACAGTTCGGCCTGCAGGCGGCCCAGATTATCGAACGGATCATTCTGGAATCCGGCTTCCCAAGCCACGCGCTCGGCGTACAGTGCCCACCCTTCGGCGTAAGCGGTAAACGGCCCCATCCGGCGGAACAACGGCAGCTCGTCATTTTCCTGTGCAATCGCGATCTGGAAATGATGACCCGGTACCGCCTCGTGATAAGCCAGCGTGCGCATGTCGTACTTCGGTGTGGCCTTGATGTCATACAGGTTGGCGTAGAAAACGCCCGGCCGTGAACCATCCATCGCAGGTGGGTTGTAATAGGCGCCGGGGGAGGTCTTTTCCTTGAATTCCGGAATGCGCTCCACCTTGACGCCCGACTTCGGCTTCACCGCAAATTGGCCATCCAGACCGGCCGACACTTCATCAATGATGGTCTGATAATCCTTCAGGATTTGGGCACGACCTTCGGCGGTGTCCGGATACTGGAAGCGCGGCTCTTCACTCAATTGGCGCATCAGTGTTCCAACCGGCAAGCTGGCGTCATAACCTTGCGCGGCCAGAATGCTGCGCATTTCTCCGTGGATGCGCTCGACTTCGGACAGTCCCAAATCATGCACGGCATTCGGCGCCAAGGTACTGGTAGTGAACATCTCCAGCATATAGGCATAGAACGCCTCACCTTCCGGCAATTTCCAGACACCAGCATCGGCAGTCGACTTGGTCTTCTGCTCGGTCAGGAAAGCCTGCAGGCGTTGATAGGCAGGGTACACCACCGATTCAATCTGTGATTTGGCATCGGCAAGCAAACGGGACTTGTCGGCAGCGTCAATGACTGATGCGTCGTTCAGCTTCTTCTCGAACGAGCTGTACAGAATATTCTGCTCAACTGGCGTTTTCACAAACGCGTCAATTTCGGCGATCACTTTCTCGAACACAAACGTCGGCGGCAAGATGCCTTTTTCTTCCCGCAACTTCAGCCCTTCCTGCACTTGCGCAAACTTGGTACCGATTTTGCCGAGCCGGGCTGTATAGTCTTCCGCGTCACCGACACTGTTGACCTGGTGAGCCGACTCCATGAACGACGGAAAATCATTCTGCACGCCGAACAGTTGATTGACCGGATAGTTGTGATAGCGCCATTTTTCGGAGCCATCCTTCAGTTTATCGACAAACCAGGTTGCCATGTCGTAGGTCAGTTGCTGCTGGTAGTCGAGATCGGCACGGTCATATGACTGCATTTCCGAGGCCAGACCCTCCATCTTGGCAATCATTCGATCACCTGCTGCCTGCGACTCGTCGTCCAGATCATCTTGATGGAAGGTAATACCGACGCTTTCCAGCATCCGGAGTTGCGACAGTGTTTCCGGGCTCTCAATCACGAATTGCAAAAAGGCGCGATTGATAGCCATATTGAATGGCAATCGGCCATACCAGCCCCAGGCAGCGGCAAGCAACATCAGGCCCAGCACGCTGGCGAGAAAAATGCCAGCCCATTTCAGAAAACGCATCATGTTGTTCTATTCCTCAAAGAAAAATCTCGGCCAAGTCCTGCAACTTCAGCGCTTGAACCCGCGATCGCCTGCAGCGGGTTCCGAATAACGGTCACGCAGGCGGGTTTGCCGTGAAACCAGCGGGTATTCACTGCCAGCCACGATGACATGATCGGGGTAGCTGGTGACTTCTAGCGGGTCGCCGCTCCACACAACCAAATCGGCATCGAAGCCTGCTGCCACGCGGCCATAGCGATCACCAATACCAAACAACTCTGCCGGGTTGCGGGTCAACGCGGCCAGCGCCGCTTCCGCCGGCAACCCATTTGCCACGGCATTGCCGGCGCCCTGTCGCGCCAGATGGGCATTATGGCTGGGTGAGTCGCCCGCGTTGCTGGTGAAGGCCAGCGTGACGCCCGCCTTATGCAATAACGCGGCATTGTTCAACGACGAAGCAAGGGTATCGAAGCTACCGGGCAGATTCTCCATCGGTGCCAGAATGACAGCGGCTTTTGCAGCGGCAATCTCCTTGGCAACGCGATGGCCCTCACTGGCACCAAGTAGAATCAAACGCAGTTTGTAATCGCGACCGACATTCAGCACCGTGCGAATGTCTTGGGCCCGTTCGACCGCAACGATCAGTGGCAACTTGCCGTCCAGCACCGGCAGCAAGGCTTCCAGATCGCGATACGGCAACGAGTAATCGCGCCGTTCACCGCGCTGGAACGCCGCTTTGTTATTGCGGTAATCAATGGCGTCATCAAACGCCGTCCGCATGGCAAGCAATACCGCCGCCCGCGACCCCTCCGCTGCACCATTGGCGATGGCGCCATAGTTGGCAATGACTGCGACTTGCCGGCGCAATACCGGCTGATCGCCGGCCAGTTGAATCAGGGTTGACTGACCCCCAAACACGCCGTGCCCCACCCCCGGTGTTACCACCGCGCGAGTCAGACCCATCATCCGGTTGTAGGGGATCAACACGCTGTCAGGATTGATGATGTCGGCGAGATCAAAGCTGGCACCAAAGCCAAGATCCGGCGTCGCGTTGTCGGCGGTGCTTTCTTCCAGTTCGATTTCGACCGTGCCAAGGCCAGTGTGGGCATTCATCAGCCCCGGCGTGACCGGACGGCCTTTGGCATCAATGATGCGGCTATCGGCATCCGGCTTGATGTCAGGACCTACGGCAACGATGCGGCCGTCACGGACCAGCACATGGCTGCCGGACTGGACACCTTTGCCATCCATTGCATGAACGGCGCCATTTTGGATGAACAGACTGTCGGCGTGCGCGACTGCTGTCAGCAACACGCCAGCAATGGCGCTGGCCAGCCAACGAACCCGGTTGTTCAATAAAGACTGGTGGGGACGCTTCACAGGCGCTCTCCTTCCGGCTTGACGAGGCCGAGTTCGAAATCAGTAACCGGTTGCCGCGTCGGATCATTGCGATCGAATTGCAGGACACCATCGATATAGACTTTTTCGGCATGGGCGTAGACCGAAAACGGGTTGCGATCCCAGAGCACAACATCGGCCATCTTGCCGGCGGTAAGGGTGCCGACTTTGTCGGCAATACCGATCGATTTGGCGGCATTTTCCGTCAGCCAGCGGATCGCTTGTGCCTCGTCAATTGGCAAACCGGCACGCTGACCGGCCACCATTGCCTTGGCCGCTTCCTGATTCAGGCGTTGAATACCAAGTGCCGAGTCGGAGTGGATCACGGCACAGCCAACCCGCTGTTGTTCCTTGCCATCGACCGTCACCGTAGCGCGGGCCTTGTCAACAAAGGCGGCATTCTCGAACACCATGTCAAACGCTTCATGCTTGAAGCCCCACCAGTCGGCCCACACCGCCGCGCAAATATTATTGGCAGCGAGCAGATCAGCCACTTTGTAGGCTTCAACCGCGTGATGGAACATCGTGATCTGGAAATTGAACTCCTTGGCGATGTCGATCATCTGCGCCATTTCTTCGGCGCGATAGCAGTGGTTCTGCACCAGGATCTCGCCATTCAGCACACCGGCAAGGGTTTCCAGGCGCAAATCGCGTTGCGGTTTCTTGTCTTTGACCGCAGCCTCATCACCACCGGCGGCTGCGACGGCATCGGCATAGGCCTGCCAATCGTCGGCGTATTTGCGCGCCTCGATCCAGCTCTTCCGATAGCCGGCTACGTTACCCATGCGGGTCGACGGGCCGCCCTTCTCGCCATAGACGCGTTTCGGATTTTCCCCGCACGCCATCTTGAGGCCGTACGGCGCACCCGGAAATTTCATTTCCTGTGCAGTCCGTGCCGGTACGTTTTTTACCGTCACCGACCGACCACCAAACAGGTTGGCCGACCCCGGCAGAATCTGCATGGTGGTCACGCCGCCGGCAAGCGCCAGCGGAAACTGCGGATCCTGTGGCCAGATTGCATGTTCAGCCCAGACATGTGCCGTGTCCGGTGCCACCGCTTCGTTGCCATCTTCGGTCGCGTGCAGGCCCGGGCTGGGATAAACGCCCAGATGCGAGTGCACATCGATGATGCCGGGGGTCAGCCACTTGCCATTGGCATCAATGACGTCTGCCCCTTCCGGTGCCGGCACATCGGCGCCAACAGCGACAATCTTGCCATCCTGCATCAGCACGCTGGCGTTGTTGACTCGCTCCCCATTGCCAATCAAAACGGTTGCATTGCGAAACAACGTCGGCTTGCTGGCGGCGGGTTGATAGGTCGAGGCAAACGGCTGGTTCTTGGCTGCTGCGGATGCCGGCTCATCGCCGCAGCCGGCCAGTGCCCACGCCAATCCCAACGCCAGCGCCGACAGACGCAGCGTATGCGCTTTCATAGGGGGTCTCCTTGCTGAAGGTGGGGTCCGCGTTTTCCGTTATAGGAGCTGATGGCACGCGGTGACCCGAGGGCTGTCGATGTAATCACAGCCGCCCCATTCGGACAAGCCGGCGACCAAAGCTGACAAACGCCGTTACAATTGGCTCCCGACGAACCTGTCGGCCTTCGCCCCTTGGCCGGCAAAAGCGTGATCAACGAGGCAGTATCACCGAACGGAAGAACTGCAGGGCATCCAGCTTGAAGGACTCTGGCCGGACGGCGGCTTCGATGTCATCACCGCAATCCGGGTCGGCCAGATCCAGATCCAGCACCGGTAACGATTGCCGGAAACGGGCGTGATAAAACACCTTGACGACCGGCAGATACGGCTTATCCGGATTGGACTGGATGACCATCGCAATGCGTTGCGATTTGAGTCGAACCAGACTGCCGGCCGGATAAAAGCCTATCGCCTTGATAAACGTCATCACCAGCGCCGCGTCATACAGTGCATAGCTGTCCGCGCGCAGCACCTTGAATGCCCGCACAGCCGTCACGGCACCGCGATAGACCCGCGGTGCCGTCATGGCATCGTAACTGTCAACAATGGCCATCATGCGACCAGCCTGCGAAATTTCATCGCCGCGCAATTTGTTCGGATAACCGTTACCATCGAGGCGCTCGTGGTGCTCAGCTATTGCCGCCCGCGCCAGTGGGCTGAAACCCGCCATACTGTCAGCAAGTGCAAGGCCATACTCGACATGTCGGCGCATCTCGCGAAACTCTTCCGCGCTCAACCTACCCGGCTTGCCAAGCACATCGGGGTCGATCTGGGTCTTGCCGATGTCATGCCAGAGTGCCGCCAACGCCAACGCTTCAACGTCAGACTCGGGTAAAAGCAGTGCCCGTGCAAAAACCGTCATCAACACACTGCTATTGATAGCGTGTTCCAGCAAATAGCGATCGCTATCACGCAGATGAACCAAACAGACCAACGCATCCGGGTTGCGCATCAGCGAGGACATGAAAGACTGCACGATGGCCCGCATCGGTTCAGCAGGCATCGGTTGGCCACTGGACTTTTCACCGAGGGCGGCACCGAGAACGGTCAAGGCCTCATCATAGATGTCGCTGGCATTGCCGATTTCACGTTCAAACGCCAGTTTGCCATCGGGTCTGAGTTTCGGCTTGCTGGCCGGAACACGCTCGCTTCTGGTGGCCTCGCCAGCAACTGGACGCTCGCGTGAGGAATCGACCAGCACTTCCTGTATGCCCAGCTGCAGCAAGGCTTCGATGGCCTTGTCATCACGCAGGACACCTTCGGTGCGCACCAACAGTTGGCCGGATTGACGGGTTATTTCCGCTACATACATGCCCGGCTTCAAGGCGGAAACCGGTAGTCGCTTCAACATGCTGATACCCTTGCCAACGCCAATTATCCCGCTCAACCACCCACGATTGATCGCAGAAATCCCAGCAAATCGATCTTGAACTGCTCCGGTTTGACCGCGGCTTCAATTTCATCATCGCAACGTGGTGCGGCGAGATCGATGTCACTGACCGGTATTTGCTGACGAAACTTGCTGTGGTAGAACACCTTGACCGTTGGCAACAGCGGATCGGTACGACCAGACTGGATCACAATGCCAAGGCGCTGGCTTTTCAGCCGAACCAGCGTCCCGACCGGAAACACACCGATCGCCCGGATGAACGACATGACCAGCTCACCGTCATAGCCCTTGCCGGATGATTCACGCAAAATCTTGAAAGCATGAGTCGAGGTAAAGCCATCTTTGTAAACCCGGCTGGCGGTAATGGCATCGTAGCTGTCGACGATCGCAATCATCCGGCCATAGCGGGAAATTTCCTCTCCCTGCAATCGCTTGGGGTAGCCGGCCCCGTCAAGTCGCTCATGGTGCTGTATCAGCACCTCCAGGCTGCGTGGCGAAATGCCCGGCATTTGTTGCACGACCTGATAGCCGTATTCGACATGACGGCGCATTTCGATGAATTCTTCATCGGTCAGTTTGCCCGGCTTGTTCAGGATGTGATCCGGCACCAGGATCTTGCCGAGATCGTGCAGCAATGCCCCCGTCGCCAGCTCATGAATGACACTCTCTTCCATTTTCAATTGTCGAGCCAGAATGGTCATCAGAATGGAGACATTGACGGAGTGTTCAAGCAGGTAGGCGTCCTTCTCACGAATGCGGGTCATGCAGAGCAGGGCATCCTGATTGCGAAACACCGAATCCATAAACGCCGTCGCCAGATTCTGCATCGGTTCCAATGCAATGGGCCGACCAGCCTTGATGTCGTCAAGCGCCTTCTGTTGAAGCGCCTTGGCTTCTGCGTATAGTCGCGCTGCCCGGTTCAGCTCGGTTTCCATTGGCACTTTTGCCGTGTGGCTTTCGCGTGCCGGTGTTGCCGCAGCCCGCTTCGCGCTGTTGCCGACAGCGGCCAATGCCGCCTTTTCAGCTTCGGCAGCCTGCGCCGCGGCCCGCGCCTCCTGCTCGGCTTGCGTCTTGGCGGCCTCCGAACCGGCAATTGTCTTGCTCGGGTCTATCATCACAACTTCGATGCCGCGCTCACGCAATGCAGCAATTGCCGCGGTGGTGCGGACCCAACCCTGTGTGGTTACTTGCATTTGCCCGGATTGGCGAACCACTTCAACCACATACATGCCAGGTAGCAGCTCGGACGTATTGAGACGCAAGTTCATTGCCCACGCATTCCTTCATGGTGACTCCAACAAACCTAGCAAAGACCGGCCTGTTTCGCCGCCCCGGCCCGGTTTTTTTCGCGCCCAAAAGCCAACGGCCCGCCGAAAGGCGGGCCGTTGGCCAAAACACAGGGAAAATGCTGCGACACTCAGCCTTTCAGCTTGGCGACCTCGGCAGTCAACTCCGGTACCAGCTGGAACAGGTCACCGACCAGACCGTAATCTGCCACCGAGAAGATAGGGGCCTCTTCGTCCTTGTTGATGGCAACGATCACTTTCGAGTCTTTCATGCCAGCCAAATGCTGGATGGCGCCTGATATGCCAACGGCAATGTACAGCTGCGGCGCAACAATCTTGCCGGTCTGGCCAACTTGATAATCGTTTGGAACGAACCCGGCATCTACCGCCGCGCGCGAGGCACCGACACCCGCTCCCAGCAAATCGGCCAGTTTTTCCAACATCGGGAAATTATCGCCGCTCTGCATGCCGCGACCGCCGGAGACAATCACCTTGGCGGCGGTCAATTCCGGCCGCGCTGACACCGTCAGCTCCTGGCCAACAAAGCTCGACAGACTGTTGTCAGCGCTGGCGCTGACCGCTTCGATGGCCGCGCTGCCACCCGACGCCGCTACCGCGTCAAAGCCGGTGCTGCGCACCGTGATGAGCTTGATGGCATCGGTTAATTGCACGGTTGCGATGGCATTACCCGCGTAAATCGGTCGCTGGAAGGTATCGGCGCTGACGACTGCCGTGATTTCCGAAATCATCTGGACATCGAGCAAGGCGGCGACACGCGGCAACAGGTTCTTGCCGAAAGTGGTAGCCGGGGCCAGTACGTGCGAATAGTTTTTCGCTTGGGCAACAACCGCTGGAGTCAGGTTTTCGGCGGTCAGATGTGCCAAGCCGGCGTCATCCAGCTTCAGTACCTTTGCCACACCGGCCGCTTGAGCGGCTGCTTGGGCAACAGCATCCACACCTTGGCCAGCAACCAGCACATGAATGTCGCCGCCACTGCTTTTTGCAGAAATGGCTTGCGCAGCAGCAATGGTGTTCAGTGTCGAACCAGCGAGCTTGCCCTTCGCATGCTCGGCAATTACAAGAATGGTCATCAGATCACCTTTGCTTCGTTACGCAGCTTGTCCACCAGCTCCTGCACGGAGCCGACTTTGATACCGGCTTTGCGGCCGGCCGGTGCTTCCACTTTCAGCGTTCTGACGCGCGGCGCAATGTTGACAGCAAGTTCAGCGACGGTCAGTTTCGCCAGTGGTTTCTGCTTGGCTTTCATGATGTTCGGCAAACTGGCAAAGCGCGGTTCATTCAAGCGCAGGTCGGTGGTCAGCACTGCCGGCAATTTCAGCTTCAGCGTCTCCAGACCACCGTCGATTTCACGGACAACCTCTACCTCACCGGCATTGACGCCAACCTTGGACAGAAAGGTGCCTTGCGGCCAGCCCAGCAAGCCCGCCAGCATCTGGCCGGTCTGGTTGTTGTCGGCATCGACCGACTGCTTGCCAAGCAGAACGATTTGCGGCTGCTCGCGATCCACCACTGCTTTCAGCAGCTTGGCGATGGCCAGCGGCTCCAGTTCGGCCGCTTCTTCAATATGAATGGCGCGGTCAGCACCGAGCGCCAGCGCCGTACGCAGCGTTTCCTGGGCTTGGGTCGGGCCGGCTGTGACAACGACAATCTCGGTGGCGACACCCTTCTCTTTCAGCCGCACCGCTTCTTCGACGGCAATTTCACAGAACGGGTTCATCGCCATTTTGACGTTGGCGGTTTCCACGCCGGTGCCGTCGGCTTTCACCCGCACCTTGACGTTGGCGTCGATGACGCGCTTGATTGCGACCAGAATTTTCATGTCGGGGCCTTGAGGTCCTATAATTCCGCACTTTCGAGTTGCCGGGCTGCCCTGCTCAAAAACTGAGCACAGGCGGACCCCGGCGCGGGAGGCGCGATCTTGGAACCTGGCGCGCCCGCGGTCAATGACCGGGAACAAAACTGCGCAGGAAATTGGGCCAAAAACCCGATACGGAAGCACCACCGGGCCGGCAGGCCCGCAGATACCTGAATCATTGGAATTGTGGCCAAACGGCCGTTGAACTGGGGATTGAAGCTCGTGGCACGTGAAAGCATAGAATTTGATGTCGTCATCGTTGGCGGCGGCCCATCGGGCCTCGCTGCGGCCATCCGGCTACGCCAGCTGGCTCAGGACAGTGGCCACGACATCAGTGTCTGCCTGGTGGAAAAAGGCTCGGAAATCGGCGCCCATATCCTGTCCGGAGCAGTATTCGAACCCCGCGCGCTCAACGAGCTGCTGCCGAACTGGCGGGAACTGGGCGCCCCGCTCCATACCGAAGTCAAAGACGAGAAATTCCTGTTTCTGAGCGAAACCGGTGCCGTTTCGTGGCCAACCGCCATGCTGATCCCGCAGCAGAAGAACCATGGCAACTACATCATCAGCCTTGGCAACCTGTGCCGCTGGCTCGGTCAGCAAGCTGAGGCGCTGGGCGTCAACCTGTTCCCCGGCTTTGCCGCGTCGGAAGTTCTGTACCACGATGATGGCTCAGTTGCCGGCATTGCGACTGGTGACATGGGCATCGGCAAGGATGGCCAGCAGAAGGGCTCCTATCAGCCTGGCTATGAACTGCGTGCCAAATACACCCTGTTTGCCGAAGGCTGCCGCGGCCATCTTGGCAAACAACTGATGGACCGATTCGGTCTGCGCGACGGTCGTGACCCGCAGCATTACGGTATTGGCATCAAGGAGCTTTGGGACGTGCCAGCCGAGAATCACCAGCAAGGGCTGGTCGTGCATTCGGCCGGCTGGCCGCTGCAATCCGATACCTACGGTGGATCATTCCTGTATCACCTGGAAAACAACCAGATCGCTATCGGCTTTGTCATTGGCCTGAATTATTCCAATCCGTATTTGAGTCCCTACGAAGAATTTCAGCGGTTCAAAACCCATCCGTCGATTGCCAAATATCTGAAAGGTGGCCGCCGCGTTTCCTATGGCGCGAGAGCGCTGAACGAAGGTGGCTGGCAATCGGTACCGAAACTGTCTTTCCCCGGCGGGCTGTTGATTGGCTGTGAAGCCGGCTTCCTGAACCTGCCGAAAATCAAAGGCAGCCACACCGCAATGAAGTCGGGCATGCTCGGTGCCGAAACCGTGTTCGCGGCGCTGAAAAATGGCAGTGCAGGTCATGATGACTTGACCGGATTTGAAGCGGCCTATCAGGACTCCTGGGTACACGACGAGCTTTACCGTGCCCGCAACACCTATCCGGCCTTCCACAAGTTCGGCTTGTGGGGCGGCGTGCTGTTCACCGGTATCGACCAGCTGCTGTTCCGCGGCAAGCTGCCATTCACCCTGCGGGTCAAACAGCCGGATCACGAATCACTGGAACTGGCCTCACGCAGCCAGAAAATCGCCTACCCGAAACCCGACGGCGTGCTGAGTTTTGATCGCCTGAGCTCGGTGTTTATTTCCAACACCAATCACGAAGAAGACCAACCCTGTCATTTGACGCTTAAAGACAGCTCCATTCCGATTGACCACAATCTGGCGTTGTACGACGAACCGGCCCAGCGATACTGCCCGGCCGGAGTCTATGAAATCGTCCGGGATGGCGACAACCGCCCGCGCCTGCAGATCAATGCCCAGAACTGTGTGCATTGCAAAACCTGCGACATCAAGGATCCGAAGCAAAATATCAACTGGGTGGTACCGGAAGGCACGGGCGGGCCGAATTACCCGAACATGTAAGCGGCCTGTGCCACAGACCGGCACCGTCCTGGACTTTCAAGATGCCGATCGAAAAAGCAAAGGGGAGCATTTGCTCCCCTTTTGTTTTGAATACCAGAATTACTCGGTAGTTCTGACTGGCAGTTTTTTCGCAGCACAGCGCGCCAGCTCAACGACGACGCAGCCGGCGCAAAATAACCAACAGCGGCAGTGCCAACCACCCCAGCACGCCACCCCCATTCTGATTCTCGAACTCGCCTTCCAACGGCGCGCACTGCACCGGCGGTGTGGTGTCAGTGCTGGGTGTCAGCAGAAAGGCACGCGTGATGTTGCCTTTACTGCCATAGCCGACGATTTGACCACTGGCGTTAATTGCCACAGCATCATTCAACACCCAGCGATCATCAAAATTAGCGGCACAATCAATGCGCTGGTTCAAGTTGATCAGCGTTGCAGCGGGGTCTGCACTCGCAAAAAATGTGGCGGCATACTGTGTGGGGAACGCGTCAACCTGTGCGGTCCCGACTACATCACCATGAATATTGATGGCGTTGGCTTGACTGAATCGCATCAGCGAATCCAACTGCCCCATTCCCCGCATGGCAGGTGTCCGGCTTGGATCATAGACAAATGCTTCGACACTTGAATTGCCGGTCACATAGGAGCGGCCGACAATGAGACCAGCGGCGTTGATGTCATTGGCCTCACTCGCAATACCGCCAAGCGTACCCAGCTCGATTACCTGACTCGGGTCGGCCAAATTCACAACAATCGCCTGATTGATGAGATTCTTCAGCGCATATCCAACGGCTTTGCCGGCAACGCTGTCCACTGCTCGCAGATAGCTGGGAGAGGTGGCGTCGAGTGAGGAAATTGCTGTCAGCGTCTGCGTGGCAGCTGACCAAATAAAGCCTCGGGTATAGGCGGTGGTGCTTCCGGGCACGACCCGGGCTGTCAGATAGCCAACGATGTCGCCGTTGTCCGCGATATCAGCGGCACTGACCAACGTTGTTTCCACAGCCAGCTCACCGATATCGACCATGCCGCCACTAGCGGGGGCATAGAACGCACGATTTTCAACGGTTTCAGTGGTGCCGTCAGTTGCAACAACAGCCACGCTACGACCAACCACCGTGCCGCTGTTGTTGATGGAGAAACCGAAACTCAGATCATTGTCGCCACTTGCACCTAGAGTGCCGAGATCAGTCAACACGCCGCTGTCCCAACGAACGGCATGCGCTTCATAATCCCGAATCAGTTTGGTGCTGTCGGTCGGGTCGGTAATCAGTGGACCGTGGGAATAGCCAGCTATTTGGCCGGCATCATTAATGCCGTACATATAACTGAAGACACCACAGTTTTCAGTGCTACCGGCAGCGCACAGGCGACCAATTTCGGTAATTTCGTATTTGATCGGCGCTGCCGCCAGAGCCAGACCAGCGGCGCCCAGCGCAGCTGCTACAACAGTCAGTCGAAACAACATGATGAATGGAGGTTCTCTTTATTCGGTGTCGGGTTGCCGCGACGGGTGCGCTGCCAGAAATGCCGGCAGCGCCTGACAGGTCGCCACAATGGCCGCCAAACGAGGGTACGGTGTCACATCACACTGGAAGCGCTCGGCATTGAACCACTGCGGCACCAGACAGACATCGGCAAAAGTCAGTTGTTCCCCGAAGCAGTACGGCCCACGGTCCTGATACCGGACGGCCTCCGCTTCGAGCGCCCGGAAGCCTTCGGCAATCCAGTGCCGTATCCAAGCGAGCTTGGCATCCTCGCTGATGCCGAGGGTGCCGGTCAAATGCTGAAGCACCCGCAAATTGTTCAGGGGATGGATCTCGCAGGCGATATGCAGGGCAAAAGCCCTGACCTGCGCCCGTTTGAGCTGATCATCCGGCAACAGGGCCGGTTCCGGCTGGCGCTCTTCCAGATACTCCAGAATGGCCAAACTTTGACCAACGCCGCCCTGTTCGGTGTCCAGAAACGGCACCAGCCCCTGCGGATTACGCTCCCGATAGCCGCTGCTGCGCTGCTCGCCGCCGTTTTTCAGCAGGTGTACCGGCACCGCCTCATACCCCAGCCCCTTCAGGTTCAGGGCAATACGGACCCGGTAAGCGGCCGAGGAACGGAAATAGGTGTACAGCGTCAGCATGGGCATCAACCTGGCAGCGAGTACGGCTGCACCCGCTGATCGATGCTGCCGAAAATGCTGTTGCCAGCCGAGTCTTTCATTTCGATGCGAACCCGTTCGCCGAATTTCAGGAACGAGGTCTTGGCCGCGCCCTGATTCAGCGTTTCGATCGTTCGCACTTCAGCTATACAGGAATAGCCGAGCCCGCCAGCACTGGTGGGCTTGCCGGCACCACCGTCAGCATCCCGGTTCGAAACCGTACCCGAACCAATGATGGCACCGGCACCGAGTGGACGGGTCTTGGCTGCATGCGCAACCAGCGTCGGGAAATTGAAGGTCATGTCGACACCGGCATTGGGCTTGCCCATCAGTTCGTCGTTACGCCAGGTCAGCAGCGGCAGATGCACCTTGCCATCTTCCCAGGCTGCGCCAAGTTCGTCCGGTGTCACCGCGACCGGCGAGAAAGCGCTCGACGGCTTGCTCTGGAAGAAACCGAAACCTTTGGCCAGTTCGGCCGGAATCAGATTGCGCAGGCTCACATCGTTGACCAGCATGACGAGGCGGATGGCTTTTGCTGCCAGTGCCGGCGACGCCGCCATCGGTACATCACCGGTGACCACTGCGACTTCCGACTCCATATCGATGCCGTAATCTTCACTCGCCATCACGATTGGATCGCGCGGTGCAAGAAACGTGTCGGAGCCGCCCTGATACATCAGCGGGTCGGTCCAGAACGACGGCGGCATGTCGGCGCCGCGTGCTTTGCGCACCAATTCGACGTGATTGACGTAGGCCGAACCGTCGGCCCATTGATAGGCGCGCGGCAGCGGTGACAGGCAGGCAGTTTCATCGAATGGTTTGGCCGCCAGTTTGCCGGCGTTCAGTTCGGTGTAAACGGCCTGTGCTTTCGCGCTCAGGATATCCCAACCATCAAGCAGCGCCTGCAGGGTACCTGCGATGTCCGGAATGGCGATACAGTGCTTCAAATCGCGACTGACCAGCACCAACTGGCCATCACGGCTGCCATTTTTCAACGTGGCAAACTTCATCTTCTCTTCCTCAATTTGGTAGCCGGGAAAACGCGCACCGCATAGGGCGCTGCTTGCACAAGGTTCAGGGCTTGGCTTTCCAGCTGTCAGCGTAGGATTTTTCCTCCACCGCAAACGCCGCTTCGCCCACTTCGAGCGGGTCACGGGTATCCACCATCACGGCAACTTCGTCCGTTTCCTTGCGGGCATGCTGCTGCCCGGCGGCAAAGGCTTTCGGATGCGGGCCGTGGGTGAAACCGCTCGGATGAAAAGTCACCATCTGCGGGCCAATATTGTCGCGGCTGAAGAAATTGCCGGCGTGATAGAAAATCACCTCATCGAAATCGTCGTTGTTGTGATAGAACGGCACTTTCAGGGCACCCGGGTCCGATTCGATCGGTCGCGGGACAAAGGTGCAAACGACAAAACGGCCAGCAACCCAGGTCGTATGCGCTGACGGTGGCAGGTGATAGCGGTGACTCATCAATGGCCGGAAATGCCGCCAGTTGATCCGCACCACCGACAAATCGCCGTGCCAACCAATGGCGTCCAGCGGACTATGCGGATAAGTCACCACCGATACCGCATTGAGGCGCTTGATCAGCACGCGCCAGCTGCGACCATCATCCTGCTGGGCAAGAAACTTCTCATCGATTGACGGCACATCGAGCATGGCCGGATCGAAAATCGCCTGTGGGCCGACCAAGCCCTTGTCGGGCAACTGATAGGAATCATTGGTGGCTTCAACCATCAGCATGGTGATCGGTTGCTGTACTTCCAGACGCCACATGCACCCACGCGGAATGATGACATAGTCACCTTCACCGATGGTCAGCCGACCATAATCGGTGTACAGATCAGCAACACCGGCATGAACAAAGAACAGATCATCGCCATCGCCATTGCGAGCCAGATAATCCATGCTGCGCGGGCAATGCCAGTAGCGCATCTTGCAACTGGCGTTGTGCAGAAATAGCGGCGCCTGCCACGGACTTTCGGTCGACAGCTCCAGCTTCTTCAAATCAAAGGCACGCGGACGCAGTGGGCCTTCCCAACTGGTCCAGGCAGTCGGCGGACGCTTGTGGTGAAAGTGCGCCGTCGGGCCAAAAAAGCCGCTACGCCCGGCCTCCCGCTCATACATACCCTCGGGCGGGAAATCGGCATGGGCCTGGCGCGAGATGGTGCCTTCACGCCACGGGAACGAAATCCACTTACGCATTGGCCTTGTCCTTCTTGTCGGTCTTGCTGTCGGACAGCACGCCGCGACGGATCTGATCCTGCTCGATCGATTCGAACAGCGCCCGGAAATTGCCCTCACCAAAACCTTCGTTACCTTTGCGCTGGATGATTTCGAAGAAAATGGGGCCAATGACCGTGTCGGTAAAAATCTGCAGCAGGATGCCGTCACCCTTGACCGGCGCACCATCAACCAGAATGCGCAATTCACGCAGCTTGTCGAGATTCTCGCCATGGCCCGGCACGCGGGCGTCGACACCTTCATAATAGGTGTCCGGTGTGTCGAGGAATTTGATGCCATTCGCCTTCAGCTTGGCCACGGTGGCATAGATATCCGGCGTCGACAGCGCTATGTGCTGAATACCCTCACCGCGATACAACTTGATGAATTCTTCGATCTGCGACTTGTCGTCAGATGATTCGTTGATCGGGATCCGGATCTTGCCGCAGGGACTGGTCATTGCGCGACTGAGCAAACCGGTCAGCTTGCCTTCAATGTCGAAGTAGCGAATTTCGCGGAAATTGCCAATGCGTTCATAAAAGCCGGACCAGACATTCATGTTGCCGCGCTTGACGTTGTGGGTCAGGTGGTCGAGCACCGCCAGACCGACGCTGTTCTGGTCCGGCTTGGCGCCTTCGATTGGCTTGAAATCGACGTCATAGATATTGCGTTCACCGTAACGATCAACGAAGTACAGCACGCTGCCACCAATGCCGTACACGGCGGGCAAATTCAGCTCCATGAACCCGTAAGAACCCTTGAACGGAACCGCCCCCTGCGACACGGCGTATTCATACGCCTTGACTGCGTCCTTGACCCGGAATGCCATGGCGCAGGCACAGGGGCCATGGGCTTCGGCAAATTGGGCAAAGTGGCTGTACGGCTCCGCGTTGACCAGGAAGTGGATATCACCCTGCTGGAACACGGTGACGTCCTTGCTGCGGTGTTTGGCTACGGCCGTGAAACCCAGCAGGGTAAACAAATTTTTCAGGGTTTCGAGACCGGCAGCAGTGGGCGCAGTGAATTCGACGAATTCAAAGCCATCGGTCGCCAGTGGATTGACCGGATCAAAAGCTTTTGTGTTCTGCGTCATGGCAGGCATCCTTGTGACCGTCAGCGACGGTGTTTCTGATTGAAAGGGAATGGGGGTTACTTGCCGTCGCCACCCGCACAGCAGGAAGCGACGGCAATGACAGGTTCAGCTCGCCAGCATCTCTGGCTTGGGCGGAAACTTCGGCGCGTGCAGACCGAGCCGCTTGGCTTCTTCCACCTGCGCCATAATGTCGCTCTTGGCAACGTCAAACAGTTGCCGCAATCCGTCCAGTTCAAAATAGACCGGCTGCATGATGTCGATGCGGTAGGGCGTGCGCAGGACATCCAGCACATCGAACGGACGAATTTCCGGGGTATCGGAATAGACGTACTTGGTTTCGCCAATTGACGAAATGATGCCGCCACCGTAAATGCGCCGACCGGCGGCGGTTTTCACCAAACCGAACTCAACCGTGAACCAGTACAAGCGGGCCAAAAACACCCGATCTTCCTTCGACGCAGAATAACCAAGCTTGCCGTAGGTGTGGGTGAATTCAGCAAACCATGGATCGGTCAGCATGGCGCAATGACCAAAGATTTCGTGGAAGATGTCCGGCTCTTGCAGGTAATCCAATTCTTCTCGGGTGCGAATAAACGTTGCGCACGGAAATTTCTTTTCCTGCAATAGTGAAAAGAAACTGGTGAAGTTGATAAGGGCCGGCACCCAGGCAACTTCCCAACCGGTTTCCCGGCGCAAGATCCGCGACACCTCGTCCAGTTGCGGAATGCGATCGTTCGGCAGATTCAGCAAGTCGATGCCGTGCATGTACTCATCACAGGCTTTGCCAACCACCGCCTTGCGTTGACGGGTGATCAATTCATTCCAGATGGCATTTTCTTCATCGGTCCAATGAATGACGCCATGGGCGTTCATCTCTTTGGCGAGGTATTTGCTACCCTTGGCCATAATGGTCTCCGCTGCGATGGTGGCGCAGCCAGCTGATTGCTAACCGCCGCATTATCCGCCGGTTGGCCGGTTAGCGTAAAGCGTGCCAGTTTGCGCTTTTTGCAGTGTTTTGTACGAGAACTGGCATGTCGGCGATTAATCATCGACAATGTTGACCAAGATGATTCGATTTTCTGTTTTACCAACGCGTTCGGTGTTGACCCAAAACATCCGGCGCGCTGTTTGCTGTAGTTCGAGGACAGCCGCCCATGACAGGCTGTAATGACGTGATGACCGGTTTCAACCACTGCATCAACAGTTGCAGAGCCCTCCGTTGCAGGTCCGACAAGCGATCACTCCGTTTGCTGGTCGGGCTGCTTGTCTACTGGTGCGCGACGGCCCCCCTACCCGCCGAGGATCGGGTAGTCACGGCCAGCACGGGGGGAGTCAGTGCAGCGACGGAAGTGCTGACCAATACCGATCAGGACAGCCGTGAGCAGGCACGTCGGTTGTTTCGCAAACTCGAGCACAGCGTGGCCGAGCAGCCTTGGTTGCTCGCTGAACACCGGCTGGCACTCAGCAATTATCCGCTGACTCCGTATCTGGAAGCCGCTGTGCTGTCGGCTCGACTGGCAAAAGCCGATGAGGCCGAGCTCAGTGCCTTCCTGTTGCGCCACGAGGGCGCGGTATTCGCCGAGTCGCTGCGCGCGGATTGGCTGCGCTATCTGGCCCGGCGCAGCGATGCCACCGGGTTCCTGCTCTATTACCGGCCAACCAGCGATCTGGACTTGCGTTGTCATTACCTCGACTACCGACTGGCAAGCCGCTCGACCGACCCTGTATTGCAAGAGTTCACAACCATTTGGTTACGCGCCGAGCCGCTTCCTGCGGCCTGCACGACGGTCGAAAAACGCTGGATCGCTGCCAAGGAGCGCAGCCCGGAGCGGATTTGGCAGCGCTTGGAGCTGGCCGTCAGCGACAACGAAACTGCCACGATACGGGCGATCCGGGCATTGCTGCCCGCATCCGAGCAAGCACTGGTCGACAACTGGCTGAAGCTGCGGCAGAAACCACAGCGGGTCACTGAGGCTCAACTGTTTACGGCGCCGACCGCGGAGATCTGGCGGGTTAAAACCTGGGCGTTGGAACGACTGGCCTGGGGCGACCGCGACGAAGCCCTCGCCATCTGGGAAAAAGTGGCGGTCGATCCGGCCTATCCAGCAGCCTGGCGCGACCGTGCCATGCGCAGCTATGGCTTGGCGCTGGCCGGTGCCGGCCACCCCGCCGCCAGCCGGTTTCTGGCCGCAATCCCCAGCACCTTGACCGATGAGCGAGTCGCTGCGGCCCGCATCGTTGACGCCATGCGCCGGCTCGACTGGGCCACCACCGATTACTGGCTGGGCCAATTGAAGGACGAGGATCGTCAATCCAGCCGCTGGCAATACTTTGCGGGCCGCAGCCAAGCCGCCCAACAGCAGGACACCAGCGCGCTTGACCACTGGCAGGCGATCGCCGGCAAACTCGATTACTACGGCTTTCTGGCCCGCGGCCAGCTCAACCAGCAACATCGACTGCAGGCGCCGCCCTTGTCGGTCGCTCCCGAGTTGGTGGTCAAAATACGTCAGTTGCCGGAAATGCAACGCGCTCAGGAATGGCTGGCATTGGAACGTCAAGTGCCGGCGCGGCGCGAATGGCAGGCAATGAGCCAACGACTCAGTCCCGCAGAATTGCAGGCAGCGGCGGTGGTTGCCAATGACTGGAACTGGCCCGATCGCGCCATTGCTGCGCTGGGCCGGGCCCCTGCCCCGGGTGCCTGGGAATTGCGTTTTCCCCTGACCCACTCCGACACCCTGAAGCGTGAAGCGCTGCAGCACGAACTGCCGGCCACCTGGGCCTTTGCGATCACCCGGCAGGAAAGCATGTTTATCACCGACGCCAAATCGTCGGCCGGTGCCTTGGGCCTGATGCAGCTGATGCCGGCCACTGCCAAACAAACCGCGCACAAACACCGTATTCGTTATACCGGCAGTCACGACCTGATCCAGCCGAACCAGAACATCCGGCTCGGAGTGGCCCATCTGGCCGACCTCATCGATCACAACGACGGCAACTTCGTTTATGCCACCGCCGCCTATAACGCAGGCCAAGCCCGGGTGAACCGTTGGCGTAACCAGTTTGGTGAACTGCCGCTGGATATCTGGATTGAAACCATTCCGTTTCGGGAAACCCAGACTTACGTCAAGAATGTCATGGCCTTCAGTCTGATTTACGCCGAACGCCTGGGCCAGGATCCGCAAGTGTTTCGGCTGCTGACCAGCAGCGCCAAGGCGCCATTGCCGGCGGCCAAACCGGCTCCGGGGCCCAGCAGCCCCTGAGCAGCACGGGCTCGACGGCGCTGACCGCCCGGGCACGCTGCCGTTTGTTGCCCAACCGGCGTATCGTTAAGGCGCGCAGGCTGAAAGGCTTTGCCATAGAAACTACCGATGGCGATGCGTTACGGCGCCCCGCATTCGACCGTCGTCATCGCCCCGCCTGCAGGGAGCTCACCATGACCCGCCCGCTCGAACCCATTATCGGCCAGTGGTATCGCGACCACGGCGAACAGCGACTATTCGAAGTGATCGGATTCGATGAGGGTGAACGCCATATTCAGGTGCAATGCGCCGATGGCGAAGTGCAGGTGGTATCGCTCGACAGTTGGCGCGATTTGTTGCTCAGCATGGCCTCTCCACCGGCCTTCAGCAGTGACCGCGACGGCAACGAAAATGACGGTATTGGCGAAGCACAGAACTGGTCAGGTGAAGACTGGCACGGCCATCTGGACGATCTGGGAGGTCTCGACGACTAGACTGGTGTTGGGGTCGCTTAACCCGCCCCGACAACAAGCGCTACAAAACCGCCACAATTGGCTACGAGCGCCGCCATGACGCAAGCCGAATGGTCGTGTTAAGGTGACCCACCTCTCATTTTTCGCATAATGCGGAGCCATGGACAGCAGTTGGAGCACGGCGCTCGCCGGTGAAAAGGAAAGCGCCCACTTTCGTGGCGTCATGTCATTTCTAGCCGGTCAACAAGCTGCCGGCATCGAGATATACCCGCCAAAGCCGCAGCTTTTCGCCGCGCTGTGTGCCACCCCGCTTGACCAGCTCAAGGTGGTGATACTTGGCCAAGACCCCTACCATGGCGCCGGTCAGGCCAATGGGCTGTGTTTTTCCGTCAATCCGGGCGTGCCGCTGCCGCCTTCCCTACTGAACATCTTCAAGGAATTGCAAGCCGATCTCGGCCTGCCGATCTCCCGGCACGGCGATTTGAGCCACTGGGCCCGACAGGGCGTGCTGTTGCTCAATACCGTGCTCAGCGTGGCTGCCGGCCAGCCACAATCGCATCAGGGGCGCGGTTGGGAAGCCTTTACCGACCGCGTGATCCGTGAAGTCAACGCCCGCTGTGCACACGTGGTGTTTCTGCTC
The DNA here is from genome assembly GCA_041914645.1 of Permianibacter sp. Lineage (GTDB taxonomy): Bacteria > Pseudomonadota > Gammaproteobacteria > Enterobacterales > Permianibacteraceae > Permianibacter. The sequence continues at coordinate 416,241 of JAYSCY010000002.1, read as the reverse complement.
TGGGGCAAACCGGCACAAAGCAAACTTGGCATGATTGACGCAAGCCGGCACACCGTACTGACTGCGCCACATCCCTCGCCGCTGTCCGCCCATCGCGGCTTTCTCGGTTGCCGGCATTTTTCTCGTTGCAATGCCGCGCTGGCCGCACATGGCCAGTCGACCATTGACTGGCAACTGCCACCGCTTCCCGTTCGGTCACCGACATGACTAAGATGCACTCAGGAAAGGGTCCCCTGTTGCTGGCTTCAAACACGCTGGCTTCAAACACGATGGCGCCGACCCAAATGGCAATGGAATGCACCGACTCGCAGTAACGACGGTCTGGAACCGTCCGCAATGCTGACCGCATGGCGGTGCTTCGTGCTGGGCCTGTGCCTGCTCGGCGCCACGCCCAGCTGGGCTCGTATTGCCTTGGTATTGAATGGCCAGCAGGAAATCTTTCAGCAATTCGCCGACACGCTCAGCCCACGGCTCACCGCTCAGGGCTTCACCGTCAGCCAACACGATGTCAATCAATGGAGCACGACCCCGGCGGCCGGCTCTCTGCAAAAAAATGATCTGCTAATCGCCATCGGTCATGACGCTGCCGCACGTTTGGCCAACGTCGGGCCGCAAACAGCTGTGCTCTGCGTACTGTTGAGCCGTCAGCAATACCAGAGCGTGAAGCCCCGTCTGCTGGACGCCAGCCGGGTCCTCAGCGCCATCTATCAGGATCCGCCGGCGAGCCGGCAGCTGCATCTGGCCGCCTTGCTGTTACCGGCAGCGCAGCGCGTCGGCTTTCTTTACCAAGACGATGATCCCGCGGCCCTGACTGAACTCCAGCAACTGATCCAGCAGCGAAACGGACAACTGCAGGCGCGTCTTGTTCCGGGCAACAGTGACCTGCCAGCGGCGTTGGTCGAAGTGATCGAGCGCAGCGATTTTCTGCTCGCCAGTGCCGATGCCGCGCTTTACAACCGTTACACCATCAAAACCATCCTGACCGCCGCCTACCGGCAGGAAAAAGTGCTGATCGGCAGTTCGCCGGCGTTCGTCAAAGCCGGCAGCCTGGCCACGACCTTCAGCACCGTGCAACACATTGCCCGGCAAGTTGACGAATGGCTCGCAGTGCATCCGCCCGGCGAGCCGATTCGCCTCCCTGCTGCCGATTACGCCCGCTATTTCGACGTCAGCGTCAACACCGATGTCGCGCGTTCGCTGAACATCCCCCTGCCCAGTCGTGAGGAGTTGATGCAGGCATTGTCGGCGCAGACACAGCCTGCGCCAAAAGTCAGCCTCCTGCCGCAACGCGGCATCGGAGGTGGCCGATGAACAAGTGGACGATCCGCACCCGCACGGCGGTGCTTGGTGTACTGCCGACGCTCGCCACCTTCGTTTTGCTGACCGGTTACTTCGTCTCGTCACGACTCGAAGACATCGAGCAACAATTGAACCGGCGCGGGGAACTGATGGCCAAGCAACTGGCACCCGCGGTTGAATACGGCGTGGTGGTTGGCGACAGCGCCCAGCTTGGCAACATCATTGATGCGGTCATGCAAGAATCCGACGTGCTGTTTGCCCGCATCGACAACACGGCCAATACCACCTTGATTTTCCGCCAGAAGACTTCAGCTGTCGGCAACCAGCGGGTCTTCACGTTTTCAGCGCCCATCCTGAAACAGGAAATTGCCCTCGATACCCTGGACGATGTGCTCGTGCTGGCTGGCAACACCAGTGGCGATCGGCGAGAGCTCATCGGCACCGTCACGCTCGGACTATCCGATCACCAGATCCAGCAACGCCAGGCCGATGTTTTGCGAATCGCCTTTCTGCTCGGCTGCATCGCGCTGTTGGTATCCCTGCTTATTGCCCTGTTTATCAGCCGCTCGATTTCCTTGCCCATTCAACAGCTGTCGACGGCCCTGCGCCGGATCAAGGACGGCAGTTTTGAAGTCCGGGTGCCGCACAAGTCCGGCGGTGAGCTCGGCATGCTCGAAGCGGATGTCAACGCGATGGCGGAAAGTCTGGCCGCCGCCCGCCACGCCGAGCGCGAACACACCCAGGGCCTGCTGCGCGCCCGCGAAGCCGCAGAAGCCGCGAACCGGGCCAAGAGTCAATTTCTGGCCAACGTCAGCCATGAATTGCGCACGCCGATGAACGGCACGCTCGGCATGTTGCAGCTGCTGCAATCGACGCCACTGTCGACCGAGCAGAGGGAGTTTGTCGGCACCGCCAGCGAGTCGACCGAGCACCTGCTGCGCGTCATCAACGACATACTGGACTTTTCCAAGATTGAAGACGGCAAATTGGAGTTGGAGCAACTCTGGTTTGATCCCGAGCAGATGATCAGGCGGTGCATCAGCCCCTTCCGCAACGAAGTGCGGCTGAAACAGATTGAGTTGAAATCGGAATTCGTCGGCCCCGAATCAGCACTGGAGCTACTTGGCGACCCGACCAGGCTGCGTCAAATACTGGTCAATCTGGTCGGCAATGCCGTCAAGTTCACCGAAGTCGGTCACGTTCGGGTTCGTGCCATGCTGAGCGCACCGAGCGGTGGCAAGTCGGTGCTTACTTTGCAGGTTGAAGACACGGGCATTGGCATTCCGGATGAAAAACAATCGCTGATTTTCGACGCCTTCACCCAGGCTGATGGCTCGACCACCCGCCGCCATGGCGGCACCGGTCTCGGCTTGTCGATTTGTCGCCAACTGGTGCAATTGATGCAGGGCGATTTGCGCGTCAAGAGTGCGCCAGGCGTCGGTTCGGTATTTACCGTGCAGCTATCGCTGCCGTGTCGCTTGCGCGGTGCAAAAACGGAGGCGCCACTCGAACAACCGAGCCCGTTGCACCTGCAGGGTCATGCTTTGCTGGTGGAAGACAACATTGTCAACCAGACGGTCACCAAAGGCATGCTGCATCTGCTCGGCATTGCCGTCGACACTGCAAGTGATGGCGAGCAGGCCCTGCAGTTGATAAAAGAAAAGCGCTACGACATCGTGCTGATGGATTGCCAGATGCCAACCCTGGACGGGTTCGAAACCACCCGGCAATTGCGGCTGCGCGAAGCCGGCACCCTGAGCCGCGTGCCGGTAATTGCCCTGACCGCCAATGCCATGGAAGGGGATCGGGAGCGTTGCCTCGCGGCCGGCATGGACGATTATCTGGCCAAGCCGATCAGTCGCGACACCTTGTCACAATGTTTGCAGCGCTGGCTGCCTGCCACGGTGTGAAGACAAAGCTGACACTCTGGACTCACGCCTGGCGCCAGTCCCGGCGTTGAATTCCGCCAGTTTTGCATTCGTCTGGATTTGAAACCGTCTTGATTTGAAACCGTCTTGATTTGAAATCGTCTGGATTTGAAATCGTCTGGATTTGAATTGCGCTGGTGTTGAACTCAGAAAGTGTCCTTCTCAGGCACTGCCTGCAGCCTCAGGCAAGCAAGGCCCGCATGGCCTCCTGATAGGCTTCGGCAATACTGTCTTCCGCTTCGTGATAACCGTCGCGCACCTGCCACTGTCCCTGCACCATCACATCACGAACACGATTGTCGTTGCCGGCAAACAACCAGCTGTCGAGCACGGCATCACCACTGCCGGCACTGGCAAAGACGCGGGCATCGCGGGGGTCTGTAGCCAACACAATCACATCCGCCGCGTAGCCAACTGCAATGGCGCCACTTTGCCGACCGGCAGCGCGCGCACCTCCCTTCAGCGCCGCGTCATACAGGCGTCGACCAACGCTGCATTCACTCGTGCCAAGCACCGCGCGTTCACGTTTCAACAATCGCTGGCCATATTCAAGCCAGCGCAGCTCCTCGACCACTGACACCGAGATATGGCTGTCAGAGCCGACGCCAAGCAAGCCACCCTGAGCCAGATAGTCATCGGCGCGGAAAAAACCATCGCCAAGATTGGCTTCCGTGGTTGTGCAAATGCCGGCAACTGCACCGCTGCGGGCCAGCTGATTCAACTCGCTGTCATCCAGATGGGTGGCATGAACCAAACACCAACGATCGTTAACCGCGAATTGATCAAACAAATGGGCGACCGGCCGTTGGCCGCAATGACGCAGGCAATCGTCCACTTCCAGCGTCTGCTCGGCGATATGAATATGCACGGGCGCCGTGGCATCGAGTGCCTCGATGGCGTTCAGTGCCTCCCTGAGCAAGGCGGGTGTCACGGCTCGCAGGCTGTGCGGTGCAATGCCAAGTCGGTAGCGCGGATCATCCAGGCTGTCATGGACCCGCTGCAGCAACTCGGTGTAAGCGTCGATATCGTGCAGAAACCGCTTTTGACCGTCCTTGGCCGCTTGTGGCCCAAAACCACCATAGCGATACAGCACCGGCAGATGGGTCAGGGCAATGCCGGTTTGATCGGCGGCATCAAACAACTGCCAGGACATTTCGGCGGGATCGGCAAATGGTTTGCCGTCAATGTCGTGATGCAGATAGTGGAACTCGCAAACGCCGGTGTAACCGGCTTTCAGCATCTCCAGATAGAGCTGCGCCGCGATCGCCCGCAAATGCTCGGGCGTCAGCATCGCGGCGAACCGATACATCAACTCGCGCCAGGTCCAGAAACTGTCGCTCGGATTGGCACGATACTCGGTCAGACCCGCCATCGCCCGCTGAAAGGCATGCGAATGCAGATTGGTCAGGCCCGGCAGCAGCGGCCCGGCCAGCCGGTCACAGTCCGGTTCCGGGGTGGCATTCGCGTGCACGCCGGCAATAACACCGGCAGCATCGATCTCGATCAACACATGACGTGCCCAACCGGTTGGTAACAGCGCCTGCTCGGCAAACAGTTTCATGATCATGCTCTCGTTCAACGCACCACGTTCAGCCAGATTCAGGCGAACGGTCGCGCATTTCAATGTGCAGCGGTAGAATCACCGCCATTATCCTGCGATTTCGCGCAGACAGCGAGCGTCTGCGCCCCGGAGCTGATCCGATGACCGTTTCCGAACAACTCTTTGTCAATTTCACCGCCGTCACGCTGGCCGGCACGGAGCCTGGCGGTGGCAATGACTATGGTCTGATCCCTGATGCTGCCATGTGGCTGCGCAAAGACCGCATTGCCTGGATTGGTCCACGCAAGGACTGCCCGGTTCATTCACTGCATCGCATCGACTTGAACGGTGCCGTTGTTACGCCCGGCCTCATCGATTGCCACACCCATCTGGTTTATGCCGGTGATCGTGCCGGCGAGTTTGAAGCGCGACTCAATGGCGCGAGCTATACCGACATCGCCAAAGCCGGTGGCGGCATCATGTCCACCGTGCGCCAAACCCGCGCGGCCAGCGAACACGTTCTGTTTGAACTTGCCGCCAAACGCGCCCGCAAACTGATGCGCGAAGGCGTCACCACCATCGAAATCAAATCCGGTTATGGCCTCGACCATGACAGCGAGCTAAAGCTGCTGCGGGTTGCCGGTCGCATCGGTACCGAACTGCCGGTTCAGGTCAGCCGGACCTTCCTCGGCGCCCATGCCTTGCCACCGGAGTTCGCCGGTCGTGCCGATGATTACATCGCCTTTCTCTGCAACGAACTGCTGCCGGTCATCAGTCGTGACCAACTCGCCGATGCCGTCGATGTCTTCTGCGAAGGCATTGGCTTCAGTCAGACGCAAAGCCGGCAAATGCTGCGCGCTGCACGCGCCGCTGGCCTGGCGGTCAAAATTCACGCCGAGCAATTGTCGGATCTGAAAGGCGCTGCGATGGCGGCCGAACTCGATGCCTTGTCGGCCGACCACCTCGAATACCTTGCCGCCACCGATGTGCCGATACTGAAGCAACATGGCACCGTCGCGGTGTTGCTGCCTGGCGCCTATTACTATTTGCGTGAAACCCAACTGCCTCCGATTGCCGCGCTGCGTGAACACGGCGTACCGATGGCGCTGGCCAGTGATCATAACCCCGGCACGTCGCCGACCCATTCGCTGCTGCTGGCGCTCAACATGGCCTGCACACTGTTCCGACTGACGCCACTGGAAGCCCTGCAAGGTGTCACCATCCATGGCGCTCGGGCACTCGGCCTGCACCACGACATCGGCACCCTGGTCGCCAACAAGCGTGCCGACTTCGCGGTGTTTGATATCAGCCATCCGGCCGAACTCAGTTACCGGTTTGGCGACAATCCTTGTGTGGGTCGGTGCGCGGGCGGCCGGTTTGAATCATTTGTTTAATGGGGATCAATCGCTGGGCCAGCAATACTGTTTCGGCTCAGCACCCCAACCAGCTCCCGCAATCTTCCTGACCCGTGTACGCCTGCTTGGCTTCTTTCACCGCTTGCAAGTACTCCTCACGGGACAGTTCGTCTGCTTCCAATTGCTGAAGCAACTCCGCCAGTTGCGCCTGATGCTCAGCCTTCAGGTCCGCAAGAATCTCGTTGTATTCGGCTTTGCTCAGATCACCTTCACGGTAGGCTTGCCGCGCCGATGACGTGGTCCAGTCCTTGTCGTTGAGTAGCCAGACCGTCAGCAGCACTATCACCACCGCACCAGCGACCTGCAGTTGCGTCTTTCGTTCCGCCCGATGCGCCCACACATGCCGCATCAATTTGCTGATCTGCTCAGCCACCGTCTGGTAGGTTTTGAGCAGAAAAGCGCGGATAGCCGGCCAGTGGCGGCGCCATTGTGCGAGCAAGAACCGGCCGGCCTGGGCCAGCGCGCGCGCAGTGACGGTGGCAATGAAAACCATCCACCGCCCGAACTCACGCGCACAATGCAGCAACCACTTGCCGGCGGCCTGCGCGCGTTGTTGCCACAGGGCCGTGGTCGGTGATGCCTGTCCACTGGCCTCAGTCACGGTATTGGCCGCTGCGTCAGCCGTTGTGCCAGATCGAGAACCAGGTCGCGTGCCAGCCGTCGCCGTGTGAAAAGCGGCCGTTTTGCGCGGCCCCGGATTCGCCGGCGATGCTGTCCCCGCCCCCGGCTGCGGTGTCATGCCGGGAATTCGCGTTGCATCCGCACCGGACAACCGGGTGAAATCGGCACCACCTGCCGACTGGAATGCCGTTGCTTTCCAGAATTGTTCGTGCGACTCATCGAGGGTCGCCACCAGCACATCGATGGCACTGGCAAAACTGTCGCCGGTTTGAAAACGGTGATCCGGATGTTTGGCAAGCGCGGTATCAATGAACCGCTGCGCGATGGCAAGCCCGGCAGGCAGCCGCGGAATCGGATCCAGCGCGTGTTTCATGCCAACGGCCACTGGCGAGTCGCCGGCATAGGGCACCTGGCCGATCAGCAGGAAATAGCAGACCACTCCGAGGCTGTATAAATCACTGCGATGGTCGATGGGCTGACCCAGCGCCTGCTCGGGACTCATGAACGCCGGGGTGCCAATGGTGCCGCCCAACTGAGCACTGTCATCGTCGCTGCCAAGCGGCCGGGCAATACCGAAATCGGTCAGCACCGCGCGGCCACCGTTGCGGTGAATCAGGATATTCTCCGGCTTGATGTCGCGGTGCACATAACCTTTGTGATGCGCTTCCTCGAGTGCGCCGGCAATCTGCCGGATCACGGTCAGGCTTTGCCGCAAACTCAACCGGCTGCGCGCTTCGCGCAGATCCTGGCCGGCCACATATTCCATGGCGAGGTAATGCAGGCCTTCATGCACGCCCACATCGTGCACGGTGACGATGTGCGGATGGACAATTCGGGCAACAATGCGCGCTTCGCGCAGGAACCGCTCGCCGTAGGTGTGATCCGCCGCGAGCAGGTTCGGCGACATGATTTTCAGCGCCACTTCGCGTTCAAAATTTTCCTGCATCGCGAGATAAACGGTGGCCATGCCACCTTGCCCGAGCGGCCGGACAATCCGGTAGCCGGGAATATCCGGTAGCTCAGCGTCAAATGACATCGAGGTCGAGTCGAATCGGGACATCAGTTGCACACTTCCACAGCGACAGCGGCCAGTACAGGGGGCGGCAGTGTATCAGGCACGCCATTCGGCAGCAGGCACGGCCAGCAGGGCTTGCAGAACATTTCGCAAAACCGGTTGTACCTGTGACGCCAGTTCCTCGCGCCAGACAAACGCGTTCTCGTCCATGTAAGTGATCTGTGACAGCTCCAACTGCAGCGCATGAATGTGCTGGCTCGGCTGGCCGTAGTGGCGGGTGATGTAGCCACCTTTGAAGCGGCCATTGAGCACTCGCGAGTAGCCACCGGTTGGCACCGCCATGATCGCCTGCGCCAGTACCGGCGCGGCCGATTTGCCGTCAGCGGTTCCAAAATTGATATCCGGCAACCGTCCTTCGAAGAAGCGCGGCACTTCCGATTTGATGGAGTGCGCATCAAACAGCAGCGCATAGCCATGCTCGGCCTTCATGCGGGCCAGCTCCGTCTGCACAGCCTGATGATAGGGCTGCCAGTATTGGTCAATGCGACGGGCGACTTCGGCCGCATCCGGTTGCTGGCCCGGCTGATACAGCGGCCGCTCGTCAAAACCGGTGGTGGGGCAAAGCTCGGTATTGTTGGCACCTGCGTACAGAACGGCGCCATCCGGTGGTCGATTCAGATCGATGACATAACGGGAATAGACCGGGTTGATCACGCTGGCGCCCAGCTCATCGACGAAGTCATACAAGCGGTCGAGAAACCAGTCGGTATCCGGCACTGCGCTCGCATGGGGCTGCATGGTAGCGGCGATCCCGGCCGGGATTTGTTGGCCGTTGTGCGGCATCGAAATCAGCAGCGGCACCCGGCCTTGGCGAAGGGTAAAGGTTTTCATCGCATCACAACCTGCAAAGGAAACATGCCGGACAGGTCAGCGTGGGGCTGGCGCGGCCGGGAAACTGACGGTAGTATATCTTGTATATACAAGCAAACAAGTACCGGTTGGCTGCGCCAACCGGCACCTCCTTCAAGGTTTGTCGATGAGCCAGCGCCGCTATCAGACTGTCATTCAATACCTGAGCGACGGCATCGCCGCCGGCCGCTGGCCGGTCGATGCCCAGGTGCCTTCCGAGAACGAACTGGTCGAGCTGTGTTCGGTGTCGCGGATGACGGCGCGGCGGGCGCTGGAAGAACTGACCGAAGCCGGCGTGCTGTATCGGGTGCAGGGCAAAGGCACCTTTGTTTCGCCGCCCAAGATGCAGGCGTCGTTCGTCGAAGTGCGCAATATCGCCGATGAGGTCCGTGCGTTGGGGCAGCACTACGGCAACGTGGTCAAGACCCTGCTGGCGGAAGTGCCGCCACCGCATGTGGCCACGTTGTTCGGGCTGAAGGAAAAAGAAACCGCCTTTCATTCGATCATCCTGCATCTGGAAAACAAACTGCCGGTGCAGCTGGAAGATCGCTGGGTCAGCCCGAAAGCGGTGCCGGAGTACCTGCGTCAGGACTTCAGCCGCGAAACGCCCAACGTCTATCTGTCCCGCATCGCGCCGTTGACGGCCGCCGAGCATGTCATCGAGGCACATTTGCCCGATCTGAAGCAAAAACGTCTGCTGCAATTGTCGGAAGTCGAAGCCTGCCTGGTCGTGCATCGCACCACCTGGTCCGGCAACACGCCGATCAGTTACGCCACCTTGTATCACCCAGGCACCCGTTATCGTCTGGCCGGTCGTATCGGCGCCGGCTCGACTGCACCGCTACCTATCGAGGAGATTCATGTATGAGCGATCCCCGCTTTGATGCCAGCCGCGTTATCCGCGCAGCCCGTGGCAGCGAGAAAACCTGCAAAAGCTGGCTGACCGAAGCCGCCCTGCGCATGTTGATGAACAACCTCGATCCGGATGTCGCCGAGAACCCGCAAGCGCTGGTGGTCTACGGTGGCATTGGCCGTGCAGCGCGCAACTGGCAGTGCTTCGACAAGATTGTCGAAACACTGAAAAACCTTGAAGACGATCAGACCCTGTTGATCCAGAGCGGTAAGCCGGTCGGCGTATTCCCGACCCACAAGGATGCACCACGGGTACTGCTGGCGAATTCGAATCTGGTGCCGCACTGGGCCAATTGGGATCACTTTCACGAGCTCGACAAGAAAGGCCTGATGATGTACGGCCAGATGACCGCCGGCTCGTGGATTTACATTGGCTCGCAAGGCATTGTGCAAGGGACCTACGAAACCTTTGTCGCGATGGGCAAAAAGCATTTCGGTGGCAAGCTGAAAGGCAAATGGGTGCTGACCGGTGGCCTCGGTGGCATGGGCGGCGCTCAACCGCTGGCGGCAACGATGGCCGGTGCCAGCATGCTGGCGGTGGAATGCGATGAAACCCGTATCGACATGCGGCTGCGCACGCGCTATGTCGATTTCAAAGCGAAAACGCTCGATGAAGCACTGGCCATGATTGACAAGGCCTGCGCCGATGGCAAAGCAATCTCTGTTGGTTTACTGGGCAATGCGGCGGAAATTTTTCCGGAACTGGTTCGCCGCGGCGTCAAGCCGGACATGGTCACCGACCAGACATCGGCACACGATCCGCTGAATGGTTATCTGCCAATCGGCTGGACATTGGAAAAAGCAAAGGAGCTGCGGGTCAGCGATCCACAGCGCGTGATCCGCGAAGCGAAGAAGTCGATGGCCGTGCAAGTGCAGGCCATGCTCGACTTCTTCAAGCAAGGGATTCCGACCGTCGATTACGGCAACAATATTCGCCAGATGGCGCTGGAAGAAGGGGTCAAGAACGCCTTTGATTTCCCCGGTTTTGTTCCGGCCTATATCCGCCCGCTGTTCTGCGAGGGCGTTGGTCCGTTCCGCTGGGTTGCACTCTCCGGTGACCCGGAAGACATCTACAAGACCGACCAGAAAGTCAAAGAGCTGATCCCGGACAACCCGCATCTGCACAACTGGCTCGACATGGCGCGCGAACGCATTTCCTTTCAAGGTCTGCCGGCACGGATCTGCTGGGTTGGTCTCGGCGATCGTCACCGTCTTGGTCTTGCGTTCAACGAAATGGTCCGCAATGGCGAACTGAAAGCGCCGATTGTGATTGGCCGCGATCACCTTGACTCCGGTTCGGTGTCGTCACCGAACCGCGAAACCGAAGCGATGCAGGACGGCAGCGACGCGGTGTCGGATTGGCCATTGCTGAATGCCCTGCTGAACACCGCCGGCGGCGCCACCTGGGTCAGCCTGCATCACGGTGGCGGTGTTGGCATGGGTTTCTCGCAGCATTCTGGTGTCGTGATTGTCTGCGACGGTTCCGACGACGCGGCCAAGCGCGTTGGCCGCGTACTCTGGAACGATCCGGGTACCGGCGTGATGCGCCACGCCGATGCCGGCTATGACATCGCCGTGCAGTGCGCCAAAGACAAAGGCCTGAAGCTGCCGATGATTACCGGCTGAGATCGCGCCTGCTAACACATCAATGTGCTGTCATCCCCGCGTAGGCGGGGATCCAGTTGCCGAGATAATTCAGCAAGTCACTGGATTCCCGCCTACGCGGGAATGACGAAAAGAAGACAAATCGGGAAACCATACCATGACACAAAAATTCACCCTGCATCCCGGCCAACTGACCTTGGCCAACCTGCGCGCGATCTTCAAAGGCCACCATGAACTGACGCTGGATCCGGCCTGCTTTCCTGCCATCGATGCCGCCGCCGAAACGGTCGCCAAGATCATTCGCGAGAATCAAACGGTTTACGGCATCAATACCGGCTTTGGTCTGCTCGCCTCGACCCGCATTCCCACCGACAAGCTGGCGTTGTTGCAGGAGTCGCTGGTGTTGTCCCATGCCGTTGGCGTTGGTGAACCGCTGCGTGCCGAAGTCGTCCGATTGTTGATGGTATTGAAGCTGTCGTCGCTGGCGCGCGGTCACTCCGGTGTCCGCCGCGAGACCATCAACCTGTTGATTGCCATGTTGAACGAGCAGATCTATCCCTGCATTCCTGAAAAAGGCTCGGTCGGCGCGTCTGGCGATCTGGCCCCGCTCGCCCATATGAGCGCCGCAATGATTGGCGTCGGCGAGGTGACCTACGAAGGCGAGCGGATGAGCGCCGAGCGGGCACTGGCCATTGCCGGTCTGGAACCGCTTGAGCTGGGGCCGAAAGAAGGTTTGGCCTTGCTCAACGGCACCCAGTGTTCGACGGCATTGGCACTGGCAGGTTTGTTTGAAGCCGAAGATGTGTTTGCCTCGGCCGTGGTGGCCGGCGCGCTGTCGGTTGATGCGGCGATGGGTTCGGATGTGCCGTTCGATGATCGCATTCATGCCGTCCGCGGTCATGCTGGCCAGCGGGAAGTTGCGGCGGCGTATCGCGCCCTGCTGAAGGATTCGCCGATTCGCGCCTCGCACGAAGACTGCAGCAAAGTGCAGGATCCGTATTCGCTGCGCTGCCAACCGCAGGTGATGGGCGCCGCGCTCGACCATCTGCGCTTTGCGGCCTCGGTGTTGCTGACTGAAGCCAATGCCGTTTCGGACAACCCGCTGGTGTTTGCCGAAGACGGCGACATTCTGTCGGGCGGCAACTTCCACGCCGAACCGGTTGCCATGGCTTCGGATCTGCTGGCCATTGTCATTGCCGAAATTGGCGCATTGAGTGAACGTCGGGTTGCCCTGCTGATGGACAAACACCTGTCCGGCCTGCCACCGTTTCTGGTCAAGGATGGCGGCGTCAACAGCGGCTTCATGATCGCGCAAGTCACGGCCGCCGCGCTGGCCAGTGAAAACAAAACCTTTGCGCACCCAGCCTCGGTCGACAGCCTGCCGACTTCGGCCAATCAGGAAGATCACGTCTCGATGGCAACCTTTGCCGCCCGCCGCCTGCACGACATGAGTCAGAACACCGCGGGTGTTGTCGCCGTCGAATTGCTGGCAGCGGCCCAGGGTGTCGATTTCCGTGCTCCGCTCAAGACCTCGCCAGCGCTGGCCAAGGCGCACCAGCGCCTGCGCGCTGACGTTTCCTTCTATGAAAAAGACCGCTACTTCGCGCCGGATATCGCTGCTGCTACCCGGCTGGTCAACGGCGGCTTGAATGATCTGGTGCCAGCCAGCCTGTTGCCGAGCTTTGGCTCGCAAGGGTGAGTCATCCCGACAGCAGGCATGCTGTCACCGGACCCAAACAAAACCCGCCATTTGGCGGGTTTTGTTTGGGTCCGAAATGTGGGCGATGACAAAAAGCGAAGCAAAAAAAAAGCCCGGATCGGGGGACAGATCAGGCCGGGCTTTCCCCCTCACAGGGAGATCAACGCACTACGGAGCACAACCACTACAAGAACCAAACCAGTTCAGGCATCAGGCAGCCATACACGCGCCTGGAAATACACCTGAAACGAAACCAACCACATCTGGCCACGCCCGCGTTCACGCCGGGGCGATTGGCGCTGAAATCGCATTCCGGGCGACACAGGCGGGAAAGATCTGGCCCTGCATCGCCCGGCGGCCACTGATACGGCCGACGCTTCCTGACAATCATCGCTTGCTGACCGCGCAAGCGTTCACTTCTCACTGATTGATACAAACTGCATCACTACAAGGCCGCAACGCGGCAATGACTACATACTAGCGACTGGAGACACTTCCGAAGTCCTACCTTACAGGCCCTACATTACGGAACCTAAATTGCCGGTTCGGGGTTACAGAACCTGCATTACAGCTTTACGTTTACGCCCTGCGACACTGTCTTGAGTACGCTCTGACCCAGCGGCCAACGGCGAGTTCCCAGACCCTGCGCAGCCGGAACCAGACAGTTCCGTGAATTCAGTATAGGAAGGGCAGACGAATCTGGTGGGCGGGGCGATGGTGCTTTGACGCACCCAAATCAATGACTTGCCTGAACGATAAAATGACTTTTGAATGCTTATTTAAAAGCGGCCTATCAACACAAGGCCTTTGCTCCGGAAGATTTTTAAAATCACGCCTCGTATCAGCGGTTACCTTAATCGCCATTCCATGGCGCGCGCCAGACCGCAATCCGGGTCAGAAACTGACGGCGATACCGACCGATGAGCCCTCAACGTTACTGCCAAACTGGTAGCGAAACACCAGCCGGGTGCGGGTGATGATCAGGTCGTAGGCACTGGAGTCGAACTCAATGCCTGCCCCGATCGAGTTCAAGGCATCGAAACCCAGCTGGCCCTCCAGATCGGCCAGAAAGGTGGTGTGGGCCGCTTCCAGCACATAGCGAAACGGCCGGTCAAATAAAGTCAGTCCTGACGGCGCCCGCCAACGCGACCACAGGCTCAGACTCTGGGCATCCGAGTTGCCTTCGACACCGTAACTGGATTCGGACAGGCTTTTCAGGTGGATGTCGGTGTAACGCAACTCGACATCGATTTCGTAGTCCTTGCGGTAATGTTCCCAGTCGAGCATCAGGGTGCCGCCCAGGCCATACACCTCACGCTTGCCGCCATCGAGAAACTCCAGCTCGGTGCCGGTCAACTCTTCCACGATGAAGCCGGCGACCGAGCCATCAGTCACCACCCGGCCCAGCGTCAGGTTGGCAATGGGGCGCAGTCGCAGCTCATCGGTCAAAAAGAAATCCCAGCCCGCGCCAAGTGTCCCCGCCAAGCTGTTCCATTTGGTCGGAAGCTCGCGCTGATCAGTGCCGTCACTGACCAGAAAAACCGGGTCATAGCGATTGACCCCGAGCGTGCCCTCGAGATAAAGCGGCGTATCGTTGCTGAAGGTGAATCCGCCACCCACCGACGAGGAATAGATATCGGGGTTGGAAGTGGGATCGCTATTGATCGACAGCGAACCGGTGGTGACATCCGGGGTCAGCGTATAGCCCATCAGCGACAGGATCGAATCCGCCATCTTCTGCAGATTCTGCCGACCGATCAGCGTTGGCGGCGGGCTGGCCTCCGCCACAATCGGCGCCAGCGCCAGCACAAGCACCATAACGGCGCTCCACCGCATGGACCTGCGCGGTGCTGGCCGTTCCCTGCATGTTGATACCGACAAAGCATCTCCCGACGGGGCGCAGGCGTGGCGTCCAGTCCCCGGGGGATGAACCGCAGCCGCTGCCTTGCACCACCCACTTGCCCGGTCAGGCCCTGCTGACCCGCGCGTTGAAGTTGATGACCGGCATTGTCACAAGCGGCTCGCCGCGCTGCAACTGCCAGCATCAGGCAAACAAAAACGGCGGACACGAGGTCCGCCGTTTTTGCTTATTACTCAGCCACTCAGGCCGCAATGTCCTGCCGGCGGCTGCCTGGGCCGATGGCGCTGACGGCGTAATGACCGCGGGCAAACGCGTCAACCTGAATGACGTCAGAACGCAGCCGATCGGCTTCACGCAGCAACGCGGCTTCCGGCTCGGTGATCAAGCCGGCCTGTACCGCGCCGCGCAGCATATCTTCATAAGTCTTCGGGCCTTCGCCGAGATTCAGACCGCCTTTGCGGCTGGCTTTGGCCAACTTGCGATCGGCATCGGCTGCTGCCAGAACTGCTTTGAATGCCGCTTCCATTTTCGCCATGGGCTGATCAGCGTCACCGAGGTAGACATACTGCGACAGGCGATCGCGCAGCTCATTGTCTTTCATCATGGCAGCGACCAGCAGGTGATCGAGCTTGTCGTTGGCCTTGCGGATACGCTTGCCAAACGGCAACACCACCCGCTTCAGAATCCGGGCAGCAAACCGGTGCGGCATGTTGGCAAAGAACAGTACAAACGCCGTTTCGCATTCATACAGCGCATTGCGGACACACCAGCGCACATACGGCAGATCCGACGCCGGGCAGCCCTGATCGTGGTAATACTTCAGCACGGTCGAGGCCAGATACAGGTTTGACAGTACATCACCGAGCCGAGCGCTCAACCGCTCCTTGCGCTTCAGATCACCGCCAAGCAGCATCATCGAAACATCGGATACCAGCGCCAGCGAGGCCGAGAACCGGCTCAGTTGTTCGAAATGGCGCTTGGTCTCACCCGACGTCGGCGCATTGGCGGCACGACCGGCCGTGACACTCAGCACCAGCGTGCGGACGAAATTGCCGGCGGCATAGGCAATATGCTTGAACAGCAGCTCGTCAAACTGGGCCAGCCCTTCGGCGACGTTCGGATTCGAGGCTGCCTGCATTTCCTTGTACACGTACGGGTGGCAACGCACCGCGCCCTGACCGAAGATCATCAGGTTGCGGGTCAGGATATTGGCCCCTTCGACCGTGATGGCGATTGGCTGGCTGACATAACCGGCAGCGAGGTAATTGTTCGGGCCCATGATGACGCCACGACCGGCATGCACGTCCATCGCATCGGTCGCCGAGGCGCGCCCCATTTCGGTCATGTGGTATTTGGCGATCGCGGTAATCACCGACGGCTTGACGCCGAGGTCCAGGGACCCCACCGTCATTTGTCGCGCCGCTTCCAGCATGTAAGTGCGGCCGGCGATGCGAGCCATTGCCTCTTCGATGCCCTCGAAGTTGCCGATCGGCGTCTTGAACTGTTTGCGGACACGGGCGTACGCACCGGTCATTCTGTACGCCACTTGCGATGTGGCGGTACCGAGCGCCGGCAGCGAAATGCCGCGGCCTGCACTCAGACACTCCACCAGCATGCGCCAGCCCTGACCGGCGTATTGCACGCCACCGATGATCCAATCGAGCGGAATGAACACGTCCTTGCCGGTAGTCGGGCCGTTCATGAAGGCCTGGCCCATCGGCAGATGGCGACGACCGGTTTCGACGCCCGGATGGTTGGTCGGGATCAGCGCGCAAGTGATGCCGTATTCGACCTTGCCGCCCAGCAGTTTGTCCGGGTCATACAGTTTGAAAGCTAGACCGAGCAGCGTCGCAACCGGTGCCAGCGTGATATAGCGCTTGTTCCAGTTCAGTCGAATACCGACCACTTCTTTGCCGTCGTGCAGGCCTTTGCAGATGATGCCGGTGTCCGGAATGGCGCCGGCATCCGAACCGGCATCAGGACCGGTCAAGGCAAAGCATGGGATCTCTTCGCCACGGGCAAGACGCGGCAGGTAATAGTCTTTCTGCTCCTTGGTGCCGTAGTGCAGCAGGAGCTCACCAGGGCCGAGCGAGTTCGGCACCATCACGGTGACCGCAGCGGTGCAGGAACGACTGGCCAGTTTGGTGACGATGGTCGAATGGGCCAGCGCCGAGAATTGTTTGCCGCCGTATTCCTTCGGAATGATCATGCCGAGGAAACCGGCTTTCTTGATGTACTCCCAGGCTTCCGGGCTCAGATCACGGTCCTTGTTCATGACATCGAAATCATTGACCAGCTTGCACAGCTGCTCGGTTTCGTTGTCGACAAAGGCCTGCTCTTCGGCCGACAGCTGCGGCTTCGGGATTTTCAGCAGCTTGTTCCAGTCCGGACTGCCCTGAAACAGATCGCCGTCCCACCAGACATCACCGGCTTCCAGCGCTTCCTGCTCGGTGCTGGTCATCGGCGGCAACACCACCCGGAACACTTTCAGTGCCGGGCCGGAAATGAGCGACTTGCGCAGCGGGCTTGGCGCCAGCAGCAGCAGCGCTACCGCATAAATGCCCCAGGTGGTCCAAGACGGGCCAAACACCACGCTGCAAACAGCCAGTGCGGCTGCCAGCACGGCAAAGCCGGTCAGCCAACGGCTGCGGACATACAACAGCGTGCTGGTCACCAGCACCAGCGCCAATAAATGGATGAGCGTGGTCATCACAATCTCCTGCCTTAACGCGCGACCGGGGCCTTGAAGCCACCGGCCAGGAACGGAATCAACCGGGCCACAACATCATTGAGGCCCACTTCTTCATTGAAATCTGCTGCCGAAATCTCGCCTAGGGCGTTGCTGCCGCCAATGGCAAAAACCAGCGAACCCAACATGAAATGCAAGCGCCAGAACAGCTCATTGGGCGGCAACTCGGGGTGTGCCTGAGTGAGCGACTGGGTGAACTCGGCCAGCACGTGGCCATACTTCTCCAGGACAAAGCGACGCAGGTGGCCCTGCGTCTCGGCATACGCGCGACCCAGCAGGCGCATGAAAATGGCCGCACCGTTTGGCTCCAGCTGATCAAGCGCCTGCAGCGGCCGCAGGAACGTGGTGAGCACCGCTTCTGCAGTCGGTTTGCCACCCTGCTTGCGCAAGCTGGCGAGCTCAACGGTCAATTCGGCCGTGAGCCGGTCCATGAACCGATCAAACACTGCCTGAATCAGATCTTTCTTGGAGCCGAAATGGTAGTTCACCGAGGCCAGATTCACTTCTGCCCGCGAGGTGATCAGGCGCAGCGAGGTCTCGGCAAAACCACGCTCGGCAAACAGGTACTCGGCCGCCGCAATGATGCGGTCACGAGTCGAAGGGGCGCTTACATCCACACGAGCATGCCAATTTTGAAGTAAACGAGTGTTTGAAACATACGTTCAAACACTCGTTTGAGTCAAGTCTAACCGCAGGAATCCCCGGCAGAATCGCTGTTTTGCCGGTTTTGCTGCGACCGCACAAACGCCGACGCTTGCGCCAAATCAAACGGCCAGTCCAGCTCCGCCCCGGCACAGGCCAGCACCGGTATGCGCAGGCCGTAGCGGCTGATCGCGGCTTCGCTGTCAGCCAATTCGGCAATGTCGACCGTCCGCAACTGCCAGCCTTGCTCCTGCACCAGGGGTAACAACAACCATTCCGCCTGTTCGCACAGATGACAACCCAGCGTGCCGAACAGTGTCAGCTGCACCCCGCCTGTCGCGGTCATGTTTCCTCCTGCGCCGCCACTGCGGCATACGATGAGCAAGCTCCGCACGATCATCCATGTTGATCGGCAACTGTCGCAAGTCGTTCCCGCCTGCCACCGCCAACTGCGAATCAGGATGGTGCAGCGGTTGTCACCGGAATGGTGCTGCGGAATCCGCCACCGCGATTCCAGCGCGACGGTAAAGCGAATTCCGCTTGCTGCGCGCGCTTGATGACGCACAAAATTTGGCAAGCGAATGCAACGAATAATTGACATTGGCGGCGATTTCGACGATTTTTCGCGCTGAAGTGAAGGAACCTCGGATTGCGCCGCTACCAAGCGCATCGCTCTCGACGCAATCCGAGGTTCCCCTTCCCCCTCATAAGACAGGAAAAATGATCATGGCAAAACCGAAGAAACCGATTCCGGAAGCTGCGGCTTCGGAAGCAAAGGCAAAGAAAGCTGCAAAAGCCAAACCGGCCAAGGCGAAGAAAGCCGCCGCCAAAGTGGCAAAACCGGCTAAAGCCGCCAAGGCAGCCGTCAAGAAAACCACCAAGAAAGCAGACAAGCCGGTAAAAGCCAAAAAGGCCGACAAGAAAGTCGAGAAAAAGACCGCCAAGAAAGCTGCCAAGCCAGTGAAGGCCAAGAAAGTCGAGAAAAAAGTAGAGAAGAAGGCGGTCAAGAAAGCCGCTCCGGCCAAGGCCGCCAAAGCCGCCAAGCCGGCCGTGAAGAAAGCCGCTGCCAAGAAAGCCGCACCGAAGAAAGCTGCCGCCAAGAAGGCCGTAGCCAAGAAGGCGGCTCCAGCCAAGGCTGTCAAAGCCGCCAAGCCGGCCGTGAAGAAAGCCGCCGCCAAGAAAGCTGCACCGAAGAAAGCCACCGCCAAGAAAGCCGTCGTCAAGAAGGCTGCTCCGGCCAAGGCCGTCAAGGCAGTAGCCAAGAAAGCAGCGCCAGCGAAAGCGGCCAAGCCGGCCGTGAAAGCCGCAGCCAAAAAAGTTGCCGCGAAAAAGCCTGCTGCGAAGAAGGCCAAGGCCGTCGTCGCCCCGGTCGATGGCGCTACCGCTCCGGTCGTCGCCAAGCCGAAGAAGCCGCGCGCACCGCGCAAGCCGAAAGTGGTCGAAGCTGCACCGGTGGTTGCACCGGAAGCCGCACCGGTTGTTGCACCGGTTGTCGACGTGGTGCCGGAATCGCAAACCCCGTAATCGGGTTTGGTTTTCTGGTTTCAGCAAAAAGCCCCGCGTTGCGGGGCTTTTTGTTTGGCTCGTTATATTTGGACCGTCATTCCCGCGCAGGCGGGAATCCATGCCACTTCGTTATTCCAACTTCCGGTCAAACTTGCCGTTCGCCCTGAGCTTGTCGAAGGGTAATGGCATACGCCGTGAACTCTCTCAACTCGGCTTATCACTTGGCTCCACTTTGGTTGATTTGGCGAAAAATCGCTTTAACAACAACCAGATCAAACCTATCCCGATCGAGATAGACAACGGAAGCCAAAGGTAAGCGTTGTGGCCGCACGCATTGCTAAACGCCAAGTCTGGGATGCTGCAGAAGCCAACAAGAAAGTACCAGCCGATAGCTGGCCCGAGTAAGAGTGCAGCAATTTTCAAAAACGGCCGAGGCATTCATAGCTCCATTCGGGCAATTGCCGATAGCAACAAGCTCGATCTTTCGCCCCGTTCCCAACGAAGCGTGCAAGCCGACTTTAGCTCCCTCCCCTGCTAGGGGGAGGGCTGGGGTGGGGGCATTGTCGCCCAAGCCCGTTCGTTTATTACGGCACCGAGCCTCCGGATGGTTTGCCGGGTCTCGCCCCGGCAGGCGAGGTACTTTTCTTGGCGCAAGAAAAGTACCCAAAAGAACATGCCCGATTCCTCGCCGCGCGAACAACGCGCGGTACCCTGCGCTACTCAAGTTCTGGCGGCGGCTGCGGAACTCGCGCTTTGCGCTCAGACAGTCCTCGCCGACTACCCCGCCAGCCCTTTCCGTTGCTCGGCTCGTCAGACGGGCGACAATAATCAGGCCACCACTTCCCAAGTCAACAACCTAGCTCCGTACTCCGTCGCTATCTTGTCAAATGACCACAGATACGAACAAATAACTGCAGCCTTTAGCTCAAGCTCCATCCGAAGCCGAACCTGACTTTCGGTGCTATCCGCATTTCCGCAAGTGACAGCCATGCTACCGTCTGGATGATAAAGCCGTTGTTTCAATTCCGCTGCGACTGCATTTGTTGGCGCAACAAAAAGCAACTCAATCTTCTTGAAGCCAGTCAGCTCCATGCCTGCTTCGCTCAACTCCGCGAGTTTCGCATCTACTTGCTTCCTAAACTCGGCGGTCATGGAGGTGTAATCCGCCAACACTGATGAATCCTTGGATTACGCGCAAAATCCACCGGCAAGGTTCGCTTGCTCCAGTCTTCTATCTGGCAACCGGCCAGCGCTTCGGTGTCGAGTTTGAAGCGTCGGTAGTTGTTGGAGAAGATGATTTCGCCGCCCGGATTCAGCAATTCCAGAGCAACCAGCAGAATATCGACGTGGTCGCGTTGCACGTCGAAGACGCCGTCCATCCGTTTGGAGTTGGAGAAGGTCGGCGGGTCGATGAAAATGACATCGAACTTGTCGCGGCAGTGGGCGAGCCATTCGAGAGCGTCGGCCTGGACGAATTCGTGCGGGCCGCGATCGAAGCCATTGAGCACAAAGTTGCGATAGGCCCAGTTGGTGTAAGTTTTCGACATGTCGACGCTGACGGTTGAGGCAGCGCCGCCGTGGGCAGCGTAAACGCTGACGCTGCCGGTGTAGGAGAACAGGTTCAGGAAGTGCTTGCCTTTGACCCGGTCGCGAACGATGGCGCGCGTGGTGCGATGATCGAGGAACAAACCGGTATCAAGGTAATCAGTCAGGTTGACCCAGAATTTCAGGCCGCCCTCTTCCGCGACGAAGAACGCCCGCTCGTCGCCGAGTTTCTCGTATTGATCCATGCCGCGTTGCCGGGCCCGGGTACGAACGTGGAGGTGTTCTGGCGGCAGCCGGTACAGATCGCGCACGGCCAGCACCAGTTCGTTGAAGCGGTGTTCGGCGACGTCTTCCGGAATGGTGGATGGTGCCTGGTATTCCTGCAGGTAGAGATGGTCGCCATAGACATCGATGGCGGCGGCGTATTCCGGCAGGTCGGCGTCATAAACGCGGTAGCAACTGACGCCTTCACGTTTGCACCAGCTGGCAAGATGACGACGATTCTTGTCGAGCCGGTTGCGCACCGCCTGACCACCGGCGGACAGTTCGATGGGGTATTCAACCGAGCCTGTGTGCGCTTCCGGCTGAGCGGAGCCAGAAGCGGCCGGGAGCGGTGCTGCGAACGCAGTCGAATTGTCACCGTCGGCACCCATCGCATCACGCGCGTTGCTTGAAGCCGATGCCACCGGTGCCTCCAATTCGCGAACATGGCGCTTGGCCGCAGCATTGACCTCAAACAGATAGAGCTTGCACGGCAAGGCGCCGTTGTAGAGCGCGTATTGCTTGTGCGAGCGCAGGCCGACTGCCTTGGCGAGGCTTTGCTCACTGGTGATGATGGCGGCATGCCAGCCGTCGAACTCGCTGAGCAGACGGTTGCCAAGCGTGTTGTAGACGTATTTGAGCGAGTCGATATCGCCGAGCCGTTCGCCGTATGGCGGGTTGCCGATCACCAAGCCGGGGCCAGCACCCTCGAGCGGCGCCGGTTTGCGAATGCGCTCCAGCGGCACCCGTTCAAACTGGATCAGATCCTCGACATTGGCCTGCTCGGCATTTTCCTGCGCGACCTGCAGCACTTTACCGTCGGCATCGAAACCAAAAATGCGCGAGCGCAGTGCATCGATGCCGTCATCGGCTTGCACGCCGGCTTCTTTGCGCAACCGCTGCCAGAGCGCATCGTCATGGCCGAGCCAACCCTGGTTGATGCCAAAGTCACTGCGGATCAAGCCCGGCGCGATATTCGCCGCCATCAGCACGGCTTCAATCGGAATGGTGCCGGAGCCGCAGAACGGATCGACCAGATCACCACCTGCCTCGGCGATTTCCGGCCAGCGGGCGCGGATCAGCATGGCGGCGGCGAGGTTTTCCTTGATCGGCGCAATGCCGGCTTTTTCCCGGTAGCCGCGTTCGTGCAGCGGGTGGCCGGAGAGGTCGACGCACAGGGTGAATTCATCGCGCTGCAAATGGGCGTTGATACGCAGTACCGGGTCCTGGGTATCGACACTGGGCCGGGCCTGACCGCGGGCGCGGAACTGATCGACCACACCATCCTTGACCTTCTGGGCACCGAATTGGGTATGGTTGATGAACTCGTTCTGGCCGACAAAATCGACGCACAGCGTGTCTTCACTGCGCAGGTGCTGGCTCCAATCGACCGCCCGCACCGCTTCGTACATTGACTCGGTCGAGTCGACCACGGCCGTTTTCAGCAGCAACAGCACTCGGCTGGCCAGCCGCGACCACAACACGGCCCGGTAACCGGCTTCCAGCGTGCCGTCAAAATGGACGCCGGCCAGCGCCTCATGGACATTGATGGCGCCAAGCGCCTTGAGCTCGTCCACCAGCAGGTATTCGAGGCCTTTCGCGCAGGGCGCGAAGAATTGATGGGTCACGGTGAGACTCGGCAGGGACGACCCGCAGCGGGTCGACAAGACAGGCAGTGATCTTAGCGGGTTAACGGCTGGCCTGTAATGCCGTTACCGCTGTCGCTGCCCACCCGGCTCAGCGCTGCGACCACTCTTGCCGTTCGGCGCGGCCCAGAATGTCCTGCAGCTGTCGCCGCAGGGGCTGCAGAAACCAGGCAGCCAAGACAAAACCGGTCACGCCGCCGACGGCATGCGCCAGCACGTTGACCCCGGAACTCTCGTCGAACGGCCCTTGGTCGAACAGGAACCACAGCTCGCCACCGAGAAAGATGAGGCCAAATACCCAGACCCCGAGCCGCATCGGAATGGGCAATATGCCAATGAACACAATCGATTTGATGGGTGCGAACGGCATCAGATACAGCAGCGCGCCCAGCAAGGCGAAATCGGCGCCGGAAAAACCCAGTGCCAGGGTGAAATCATCACCGGTGACCGTGGTAACGGCAGCATAGGCAATGCCGGTGGTCAGCGCCGACGCCAGGATAAAGCCGACATAGACGATCGGGCCGACCACCACTTCCAGAATGCTGCCGAATGCGATCAGGAACACCATGTTGAATATGACGTGCATCCAGTCGGCATGCGCAAACGTGCTGGTCAGCATCCGCACCGGATTCCACGACTGGCCCGGCTGCGCCAGTTTTTCCTGCAACAGCCGCGGCACATACATATCGGCATCCAGAATGCCGGACTCCAGCGTCTGCGCGAAGCGACCGAACTGGCTTTCGCTGAGTTCGTCTAGCTCACCGTGGTCAAGCAGGTACTGCACGGCCTCTGGCCGGTTGCCGCCGTGGGCGATCACCGTCAGCACCGTTTCGCAGCGCCACTCCATTTCGGAGGATTCGCCGGCAACCCGGCTCTGCCAGCGCAATTGCTCGGTGAATGCTTCGCCGCGTTCGCTATGGCAATAGGCGTGCAGATCTTCTTCGACCCGCGCTTTATTGACCTCGACTCGCCAATGAATGAACAGCATCAGCACGACCAGCGCCCAGGTCAACCAGGCACGAATCGAGGTCTTGTAGGCAAATTCCAGTGGCAGAATGAACATGAAACGCGGCGTTCCGTCGCAAAGCAAAAGCGGCGCCCATTGTGCCCGAGTGGCACCGTCGACAACAGCCTGCCGAACCGACGTCCGCATCGGGATTGACAGGACCGTGACAAGAAAAAGCCCGGCCGAAGCCGGGCTTTTTTTTGACCGGAACTAACGATCAATAACCGCTGACATCAAGGCGACCATTGCTGACAACCTTGCCATTGCACGAGGCCGTCGGCACCGCGCTGCTCATCAGCCCGCTTTTGACTTGCGCCGCGGTTGCCGCCGGATGCAGCGACTTGTACAAGGCAGCTGCACCCGATACATGCGGCGTTGCCATCGAAGTGCCGCTGTAGCTGGCATAGCCGGAAATGACCTTGCCTTTCGACGATTTCGGCACCGTTGACATGATGGCGGAACCCGGAGCACAGATATCCACCGTGCTGGCCCCATAGCTGGAGAACGAGCTCATGGCACCGGTATTGGTGATCGAGGCGACCGCGATGACGTTGTTGTTTGGGTATTCGGCGGGATAGCAGGTCGACGCCGAATCGCAGTTGAAGGCGTCATTGCCGGCGGCAGCAATGAACAAGATGCCTGCGTTGTTGGCACGCTCAATGGCGTCCTGCAAACCTTGCGAGAAACCGCCACCACCCCAACTGTTGCTGGTGGCGACCAGGTTCAGGTTATGGCGGGTTTTCAAATCGGTGAAATAGTCCACCGCCTTGATCGCATTGGCGGTAGTGCCGCCGCGATTGCCAAGAAACTTGGCATTCATCAACTTGATGCCCCAGCAAACGCCAGCAACGCCTTTGCCGTTGCCGCCGACCGCGCCAATGGTGCCCGCAACGTGGGTGCCGTGATCATCGCCGGTACCGTCAAAAACGCTGTTGTCGTTGCCGGCGAAGTCCCAGCCATAGACGTCATCAACGTAACCGTTGCCATCGTTGTCGATACCATCGCCAGCCACTTCACCGGGATTGGTGGCCGCATTGCCGACCAGATCTTCGTGCGCGTACATGTAGCCTTCATCAATGATGCCGACGTACACATCGCTGCAATCGGTCTTGGTCAGCCACTTTTCCCCGGCCTGTGAGCCCCACTGATTTGCCGGCGTGGTGGCATTGCCATACATGCCCCAGAGTGCGCCGCTGGTGTACTGCGGATCATTGGAGGTTGCAGCGTGTTGATACACCCAGTTTGGCTCGGCAAATTCAACGGCCGGATCCGCTTCAAGTTCCTTGATGGCCTGAGCCAATGATTTGCCCACTGGCACACTGACAAGTTGCATGTCGCCGCGGCCATCCTGACGCTCATGCCCACGAATCAGCACCTCGCCTTCACCGGCACCGGCACGCCCCATCGCCCGACCGCGCTGGGTGTCGCTGACACCATATTTGTACTGCACAATCAACTCATCGGCGACATGCGCCCGGCCGGCATTCAATCCCGCCAGTACTTTTGCCGTGTGTTCCCCCGCGACTACCTGTGTACCTGCCAGCGCCAGCGAAACCGCCAGTGCTACACGATGGACCTTTTGCATGTTCTCTCCCTGGATTTCTCGTATGTGTCAGCACCCGTAATCGGTACCGCAGCCGCGCCTTCCATACCAGCAGAGCCTCTCCTGAAGCCTTACCGGCAACTCCGTTGCATCGGCTGTAAACAAAACATACACCACTGTAAAAATTTTGTGGTCTGAGCATTATTTAGCCATCCAACTGGCAAAACGGCCAAATATTGGCCAATCCGGCGGTAAAAACAGCAGCTGACGCTTGCAATACGGCATTTCTGAAGCTACAGTGCCTCACACACTATGTGTCATACAGTATGTATCGCACAGGTAGAAAGGACGGATACCCATGGAACCCGATCTGTTTGAGAAGCTCCGGCTGGAGCTGCGCCGCGGCAGCCTGACGCTGGCCGTGCTGGTCCAGCTGCAGCAGGAGCACTACGGCTACACCTTGCGCAAGGCGCTGGCTGATCAGGGTCTTGATATCGATGAAGGCACGCTCTACCCGCTGCTGCGTCGACTCGAGTCGCAAGGCTTGCTGGTCAGCGAATGGCGCGAAGAAGACAAACGCAACAAACGGTTTTACCGGCTTGCCGAACCTGGCCGGCCGGTACTGCTGCAGCTGCTGGCCGAGTGGCGCGAACTGGACAGTGCCCTGAATCGCATCCAGCTCGACACGCTTGCCAAAGAAGCCTGACGCCATTTCTCGCACAGCGAGCCAACGAAATCAGTAAACCAAACAAATTCGACACACAGGGAGACTCATCATGGAACTGGTTGAACGCTATCTGCAGGCCGTTGCTGGCTACCTGCCCGGCGAGCAGAGCCGCGACATCATTGCCGAACTGAAAGACAGTCTGCTGTCACAGCTGGAAGATCGGGAGTCCGAACTCGGCCGGCCGCTGACCGTCGATGAGCAAAGCGCGCTATTGAAGCAGCAGGGCCACCCGATGCTGGTCGCCAGCCGCTATCTGCCACAACAACAGCTGATTGGCCCTACCGTGTACCCGTACTGGCGGTTCGGCGCCCGGATGATCCTGCTGGTGCTGGCCATCATCTACGGCATCATCGCCGGCATTGCGATCGTGACCCAGGCGGACTCGGTCCAAGCGCTGATCCAGTCGTCGATCCAGACGCTGTTCCAGACGGCGTTCGGCTTTATCGGTACCGCACTGGTTTACCTTGGCGTGCTCACCGCGGTGTTTGCCCTGCTCGACCGGCATCAGGTCCGCATCGGTCTGTTCGACAACTGGCAACCGACCGCGCTGGCACCGATCAACGACAAGCTCAAGGTTCGCTACGGCGACAGCCTGTTTGAGCTGATTTTCAATGTGCTGTTCATCTGTTGGTGGAGCGGGCTGGTCCAGTTCCCAAGCTTCATCATCCACGACGGCTCGCACCTGCCGTTCAAGCTGTCCGATGCCTGGCAAGCGTGGTGGCTGGCCATTCTCGTCCTCGTCAGCTTCGATGTGCTGCTCGCCGCCACCAATCTGATGCAGCCGCGCTGGACCCGCAGCAAGCTGATGTTCCGACTGTTGCTGAACAGCGTGTCATTGGCGATCCTCTGGCAGCTGTTCCAAACCGACCAGCTGGTCGCCTATAACCTGCAAGCCGGCGATGCGCCCGCTCCGGAAAAACTGCTGACGCTGATGAATCAAGTTAGCCACTGGGTGCTGGCCGCTATCGGCGCGGTCTGCATCGCGGAGATGATGCAAGACATCCGGCGCCTGTTGCTGCTGCGTTGAACTGGAACCTCTCAACAGGGCTACAATCCAAGCATGGACCGCCGCACCGTACCGAGTTTGACCATGACCGTGATGAAGGCAGCTACGCAACGCCGAAATCAAGTCAGCCTGCACTGGCTTGCTGCGCTACTGTGCGCAGCAAGCAGTTGCGGTGCAGTACATGCGGCCAGCACCACGGTTTACCGCTGTCCGACTGCCGATGGCAGCCTTAGCTTGTCTGATCGTCCCTGCGCTGGCGGCCAAAGCCAGCAAGTCGAAGCACCGCCACCCGGCGGCCTGTCGATGGACGTACCTGATCTGCCACCATTGCCGCCAAAACCACCGAAACCGGAACCGGCGCCGAGCCCGGTGCAAATCATCTTTACCCAACCGCATGTCGACGATCGCTACGGTGAGGACTACTTGTTGGGTTACCCGCCGGTTTATCCGATTCGTCCGCCGATCCGGCCACCGGATCACCCGCCTGTGCGACCACCGCGCCCGGAACACCCCATCGTGAATCCGCCGGAGCGACGCGGCGATCGGCTGGAGCAGCCGGTCGATGGGCCACTGTCCCGGCGCCGTCGGTAGTGCAGCACCAAATACGCAAACACCCGCCGATGGCGGGTGTTTGGTCATAACGATCCTTGCTCAGCTAATTCGAGTTTGTCCCGCACATTTCTATCAGGGCAGTTTGCTGAGTGAATTCACCAAGCGCGTTGTATGGATAGGCACAACCGCCGGTGATCTCATTGGCGGAAGAACTATCGGCACAAATTGAACTGTGCCGGTCTTCCAGTCGCGGTCTACAACCCACGTCCAGCTACCAGCGCCCGGTTGCACCACCGCCGCCAGAACGTCCACCACCAAACTCTGAGCGGGCATCGGACTCACTGACTGTGCTGTATACCTGTTCGATATGCTGGCAATGACGACAGTGATAGCGGGTAGTTACCTGATCACCCAGCACGGTCCGGGACATCTGTCGACTGGTGCGGCAATTGCACTGAGGGCAGCGACGAGAACGGCTAATCAACGCCGGATAATCGATCACCATCCGATGCGCGCAACCCGTGCATTTCCAGACATCGTAGTCGACCGAGCCAAGTCGCTCCTCCATTTTCTGGCCAGCATCCAGATAGCGATCATCAAGAACTTCCGACAGGCGGACCATGCGGGCGCCACATTGTTCACACTGGCGCTGACGATGACGATTCCAGCGCCGAAACCATTGCCAAAGGATACCGCCAACGCCAAACAGTGCAGCCACTTTGGCCCACGGCGAATGAAACGTGAGTTGAATGCGGTGCAGCAACTGCTCTGCAAGTGAGCCAGATTGCTGGCGGGTATGCTGGTTGCGGGCGAATTCCGCAAGTGACTCGACGGCCATCAACAAGCCGAACGCGTAATCGCGCTTGCGAAAGGCCGGCACCAGCTCGGTATCAATAATCGCCTGCATGGTGGCATCGTTGGCACTGCCATAACCCGCGCCAAGTTCAATTCGCATGGCGCGATCCTGCAATGCAACCAACAGCAGGATGCCATCATCGCGGCCAATCTGACCGACACCCCAGTCATTGAACAATTGGCTGGCAAAGGGCTCGATTGCATCGCTGTCATAATGGTCCGCGACCCGATCAATCAGTACCAGCGTCAACTCAACGCCGGTTTCTTGTTCCAGGCGACTGGCAATCGAGCGAAGCGACTGTTCCTGCGACGCCGTCAGCAGCTCGGCAAAGTCATTGACATAGTTGTCAACCGGCTCCGGCACCGCCGCCTCGCAGTCAAGACCGGCCAGACATCCGAAAAAAAGCGCAGCGAATAGAATCTGCTTCATTCACCGTCTCAGCGCTGCAACATGAAAGTCTCGTACTCCAGCCGGCGCAATTTGCGGTCCAGCATAAAGAAGCCGAGGAAAGCGGTAGCCGTAACCGACAATGCGAAGCCGTAGCCAAAAGTTTCGGCACCAAGCGCGAGTGTCGTCAGGGTAAACAGGATATTGGTGATGAAAAACACGGCCGACAGCAGCAACACATCGCGGCGGGCATCGAGGTAGAACATCACGTTCAGGATGGCCATCAGCAGCACCTGTACGCTGACCGCAACCACATCGATATAGAACAGATGGATATACAACGGCGAGATACCGATGGCCTGTAGCAGATCACGGCCCCAGAGCAGGCAGAGCACGACAGTCAGACCCTGCACTTTGAATATCTCGTAAATGCCCTGCCGAGCGGTGTAAACCATCTGGTCCTTGCGATACTCGATGTGCATCAGGGTATCGCCCTCGCGCACAGCTCGATAGAAACGGTCGTATTGCTCGGCGAAGTCAGCCTCCATCCGGACCAGAAACACCGCCATGCCAGGCAGGATGAACAGATAGGCCAGAAAAATCGGCAGGTCGTAAATAATCGAGGCACGCAGCGGCCCGATGATCGCTTCCGAGGTATAGGGCACATACCAGAAAATGAATTTGTCGACCCAGACTGCCAGGTTGTACAGCACACCCATGACAAACAGGCTGTAGAACGCCTTGCGCCGGTCGAGGAAATCGAAGCGCAGCAGTGATTGGCCCGGATACTCACGGACCACATGGTGCAGGAACGCGAACAACAGACCGGCGTGGCCGACCAGAATGCCGGTCAGCAGTCCCTCCAGGCCAAACCGTGCCAATAGCATCGATACGGCGATCGCCAGCAAATAGCCCAGTGCCAGCGTGCGGACGATGCGTTGATAGGCCTTCATGCCGGACAGAAAAATCAACACCAGCCAGAGATCGCAGACCACCACAAAGTTGGTGATAAGCAGCAGCCGCAGAAACGCACTGCCGTCAAACAACACCAGCACGAACACCGTCGACAACAGCGCTGCTACCGCCGTCGTCAGCAGCAAGGCGCCCAGCAGGTTGGGCAGCACGATGCGCGGCTCGTTGGCATAAATGCGATCGGCAACGAAGCGGGTGAACATCAGCTGCATGCCACCGGTCAGGATCAGCGAACAGGCCATCAGGTAGGTGACACAGATCTGGAACTGGTTGACCGCCTGCTGCTCGGTGCCAAGCGCCACCGAAAGCAAACCGATAGCCATGACGCCTAGGATGGACAGCACCCACGGGCCACCGCTGATCAGCCCGGCATAGCCATAAGCCTTCAGCACGGCAAAGAAACTGTCGCGCTCCAGAATTCGGCGTATTTCAAAACCAATACCGGCCATCTGCCACTCCGGCGCGAGTAACGCGCCCGTTTTTCATACCACTGGATTCCCGCCTACGCGGAAATGCCAGGATGGGTTTGCTGCGCCAACGTTTCGCCATACAACGCACGATAGGCGCCAAACATCATCCGATCGTCGTAGTACTTTTCCACCCGCTTGATGCCGGCTTGCTGCGCGGCTTGCCAGCGCGGCGGATCGTTCAGCAGCGCCAGAGCCGCTTCTGCCGTGCCTTCCGGGTCGGCGATGCTGACCACCGCGCCCGCACTGCCTAGCGCCTTGTCTTCGGCCGTGCTGCCTTCGATCAGTTCGCGACAGGAACCGACATCGGTGGCGACACAGGGCACACCGCTGGCAAATGCCTCGAGCAACACCAGCGGCAAGGCTTCGCTGATCGACGTCAGCATCATCAGGCCAAGCTGCGGCAGGATCTCGGCCACGTTCTGGAAGCCCAGAAACTTGACGTTGTCTTGCAGGCCAAGACTCTCCACCAGATCCTTGCATTCCTGCACATAGGCCTGGTCTTCGTCTTCCGGACCGACCAGCCAGCCTTGCGCATCCGGCCGGGCATTGACCACCACCCGCATCATCCGGACAAAGGTCTTGATGTCCTTGATCGGCACAATGCGGCCAATGAGACCCAGCACTGGTGGAATGCCATCCGCACGTTTGGCCAGCGCATCGCCGTAGCGTTGCAAGTTGATACCGTTGGTGATCACCTGGGTGCGTTCGGCGGCGGCACCATCGGCGATCTGACGCTGCCGGTTGCCCTCATACAACGAAACAATCGGATCGGCCTGCGAATAGGCGATGCGGCCAATCTGCTCAAAAAACTTGATCCAGAGTCCGCGGATATAGCCCATCTCGTCGTGCAAGGTATTGCTGACGTCGTCGTTGTGATCGCGGATCCAGGTGGCCTGCGCCAGATCGATCTTGCGTTCCTTGGTGTAAATGCCGTGCTCGGTCAGCGCAAACGGAATATCGCGCTGCAAGCGGATCATTGCACCGAGCAAGCCAGCGTACCCGGTCGAGATGGCATGCACCATGCGCACCGGTGGCAGCTTGCGCGCGATGTCGGCCAACACGAACAACGGCGTGTGCATCGTGCGCACCGCCCAGAAATAGTCGACAAAACTTGGCTCGGTGCAACGCTGGCGGTATTGCTCGGAGACGTAATCGTAGGAGGCTTCCGAAAACAGGAAATCGGTTTTGCTGATGCCGCCAGCGCCGCCCAATCGGGAAAACGCCCGCAACATGTCGGCCATCGACAGCGGCGCCTTGCCTGATTCGCCCTCACTACCTGCACGCATCTGTTCGTGCAGGGTGGCCATGTCGGCAAACGCAGCCGGGTCGCCTTTGCGCGGCTTCAGCGTGTAAGCACTGTTGTCGAGCAGATAGTGCGTTTCAAAGTGAGTGACGTTGGCCGGAAAGGTGTACTGGGCCTTGCCATACAGTGACGGCTCACCGCCGACAAAAATCACCGCGAAGCGAAATTCCGGCAAACCGCTGATGATCTGGTGTACCCAGCTCGATACGCCACCGCGCACGAACGGATAGGTGCCTTCAAGCAGCAAGGCGATATCGGCAACCGGCTCGGCCGATGCAGAAGGTGGGTTTTGTGGCGCAGATGTCATGGCAGATCCGGTGGCGGTCATGGCTGCGACTCGACAGCAGTGACGCCCCACCACTGCCGTATGGACGCCAGTGGCGCGCCGCGCTCGGCAACGCGGGTGTCGCGGCTCAGCAAGGCTGGAATGTCGGCAAACCGGCGCTCGCGAAAGGCCAGCTCCGCCTGCCATGGCGCCAGCATCGATGGCGCAACACCCGCCTGCTCGGCGGCAGCAAGCGCCGCCCGAACGGCACTGCGATCATCCTGCGCGAGCAACAAGCGCACATACAGCAACCGCAAAGGCGCATCGTCGAGACTTGCCAGCGCCGTTTCCGCATGCTGGCGCGCAGCATTGAGCCAGTGCTGGCGCACAGCGCCTTGCACCAGTTGGTTGTAAACCAGCTCCCATGCCAGTTGCGCCAATTGCCGGTGACAATCGGCGCGGCGAAAAGGTGGCACTTCGTCGAGTTCGGCAGTCAGTTCCTGAATGCGATCGGTCAGCTGCTTTTCTTTGCCGTCGGTCATCGCGTAAGCCAGCAGGCGCACATCATCGACCCGATCTTTCAACGCGATCTGCCAGACCGGCACCGCATCGTGCACCGGCATGTGCCGGGTTGCCATGACGGCTTTCAGGCGCTTCAGTGGCCGATCGGAAAAGCGCAGGATCTGGCGCAGGGCTCCACTGCTATAGGGCGGCACGACGAACACTTGCGGCGGTTGAAACGGCAGCTCGGGTACGGAAACAAAGCGCAGCGACAAATGCCGGCGCAAACGCGGCAAGCGCAGCGCCCCAACCAGGCCCCACAACAAACCGATGGCACCGACCAGTGGCATCAGAAACAGCATGCCATTCAGAAACCGCAGACTGTCGCGCGCTGGCAAGCGATAGCGCCGTGGCAACAAATGCCAGCATTCGGCGGCAAGCAATGGTGTCGCTGCGGCATGCAGCACAACGTAACTCAGCAACGCCAGCCACGCGGGCTCCAGCAGAACCACCACCCCGACGCTACCCAATTCGAGCGCCGCAGCCAGCAACCAGCGATAACGCGCCATCACGGCGACTCCCGACCAGCCAGCAGCGCTTGCGCGGCCGTGCCGCTGTCGAGCAGCGCAATGCGCAGCGTCGGACTGGCCGCGTCTTGCGGCAATGCGGCTTGCAGCCGCTGCTGCCAACCTTGGGCATCTTCTGCTGTCGTCAGCGGCATCAGTATCACCAGCTCGTTGCCGCGCTCACGCCACAAATCCAGCGCGCGGCGCTCGCGCCGCGCGACACTGAGCCAACTCTCGGCACCGGTCTGCCGGATATCGACCGTGACCAACGTGGCCGGCAACCGAAAGCGCTCGGCATCGGCCAGAGCCCGTGCGATCTGGCGAGCGAAATTTTGCTCGGAGCCGGGCGCGCCGGCACCCGATAAGGCATCGGCAGCGTGCGCACAGAGCACGGCCAGAACGGTTAGCGTGGCTTGATGAAAGGCAAAGAAGGGCATTGCCGCGATTGCCAGTACCGCATGTACACGGCCAGTGGAATCGACCAGGGGTACCGCCGCCAGCAAGGGACTCTGCTGGACGCGCTCCAGACTGGCGCTTTCTGTCTGCACCGCAACCAGTTCTGCCCGCTGCAAGGCATGCGACAGCAACGGATCGGTCTGCTGCAGCGTCGGCATTTGTCCCCATTGCGCCAATGCGTCACTCTGCCAGCGACCATTGCCATCAACCGGATAGATTGCCGCTTGCTGCAACGCGCCATAGCTAGACGCCAATTCCAGCACTTTTTGCGCACTTGCCGATGTCAGCGTCGCATTGTTCTGCAACACCGCAGTCAAGCGGGTCAGCGCTTCGCGCAGCGACAATCCGGAACCGGCAAGTGCCTGCTCCAGGCGATCATGCGACACCCGCAGCAAATGATAACTGCGGGTAAATTCTTCCAGCCGTTCGCCGCGATACTGATTCGCGCCAGCCAGTTTGATCAGCCGGCGCTGCCAGGCATCACGAAACTCGCCGCAGACCATGGCGACCACCACAACCCCGGTTGCCCATGCCAGCGGAAATTCGTTGACCGGTTGCCAGCCGCGATTGACCATCACTCCGAGCGTCGCCAGCACCAGCAGCGCGCTGGCAAAACCCGCCGCAAAACCATAGCGCAGGCCCGCCAGCAAGGGCCCTATCAACGGCCACGGAAAACCGCCTTGTACCCGCAAGGGATCCGCGCTGTTGCTGGCAATGCTGAGACCAACGGCGACCACCGTGAGGATCAGGGTCTCCAGCCAAATCGCATGCGGCGACGGTGGCGTGCGGACGTCGAGTCCGTCGATGGCATCGAGCCAGGGAAGTCTCATGGGTTCACCATTGCAGAACGGTTGGTGGAAGCAGCCGCACTGGCCGGCACCGGCGGCTTCACCGCCAGCGCAGAAAATTGTTCAAGGGTTTGTCGACACACCGCCAACTCCTGGCTGCCATCACTGACCGGACCGGTCGGCGCGGCTTTTTTGTTGCGGCCCTGACCGGCAACGTCATTGAGGCTGAGCGGTAACAGACTGCCGGTCAGCGGACCGTCCGGCCACACCGCCAGCATGGCACGCAATGCCTGCAATTGCGTCGCCATTGCCAGCTTGTCTCCGTTCTGCCAATGCGCTGCCAAATCTTGCCAGCCATCGGTCTGCAAACGCTGAAATTGCCGGCGCAAGGCAAACAGGCGAGCATTGTCGAGTTGCCCGTGCAACTGCCACCGATTGATGATTTCCGTCAGCGCCTCGTTGTCATCGTGATAGCGCGGCAGATCTTCATCGGTCGGAAACAGTTCGTCCAACGCGCTTTGCAGGTGCACCCGACCAAAAAACGCGTCGGCAAGCCGGGCCGGATGCTCAACCGGCCGCAGCGGCGGTGCCAGCGCCTGCAGTTGCTGCAGAATGCCAAGCCGGAATTGATTTGCCGTGACGGTACAGCCAAGCCACTCCAAATTGTCGGCAAGCGTCAGCAACCACGGTACATCCTGTTTGCGCGCCGGCAACGTTTGCTGATACCAGACGGCCGCCTCGGCCGGCCGGCCGAGCGCGTGTTGCGCTGCCGCCATCACCTCGGCCCAGATCGGGTTGCCGCTTGCCAGCGTCTCGTAGCGTTCAACCAGCACGTTGAGCGCGACTTGATCAACCGTTGGCTCGACCAGCAACCACCACAGTATGGCTTCGACCACTTCCGGATCATTGAGCCGCAATGCCGCCAGCTGTTGCAGGTCGGCATGGGCGCGCGGCCAATCCTGCCGCGCCATGGCGCGCTCCGCGTGGTATTGCCAATACAACGGTTCGCGCGCAAACAAATTGCCCTGCTGCTCGGCTTGTGCCAACAGCGCATCCAGCCGCGCGGTGTTGCCACTGTCGCGGGCGAGCATTAACAACACGACAAAGTACTCGCGCGCTTTCAGATGGCTCCAGCCATAAACAGCTTGCCGCTCGATCGCGTCCCGATCACCCGTTTGCAGTGCCAGCCGAAACAGTCGATCGATGGCCAACTTGTCGTTCGGACTGAATCGCGCCAACACCTGCTGATAGGCCGGACGCACCACCGCACTGCGTTCCAGCGACCAACTGATTTCGGCCAGCAACCGCCAGTAACGCAACTCCTGACCGGCCGGCGGCGCCGATGACAGCGACAACAGCGAAATCAGCGCCGGTTCGGCACGACCGCTTTGCCAATACGCTTCGGCAATGGCAAGCCGCTCGCGCGGCGTCAATGCTGACAATTGTTCGGCACGTTGCCACGCCCGCAGCGCTTGCGCTGGCGCCCCCGCCGCCGTGTGCAGGCGCGCCAACGCGGTCCAGCCGGCCCGGTCGCGCGCCTCGCGTGCGAGATACGGTTCAAGTTGACTCAGCAAGCGTTCCGGCTCAGCCCGGCGTAAGCCGGCACTGACGTAGGCATCGGCCTCATTCGGCTTGAGCGCGCGCCGCGGCAGTGCCGCTTCGATCAAGGCAATCACCGCGTCGTCGACCGCCAGCCCGACCGCCAGTGCAAACGCACGGCTTTCACTTTCTTCATCCGGCGCGGCCAGCGCCAATGCCAGCCACTGCGACAAGCTCTCCTGCCACTGACTGTTCCAGTCGAAAGTGCGCGCCAGCAGCCGTTGCCGCTCCGAGCCAGCCTCGACCGCGGGCGCCAATTCGCGCGCCAACAGCAGCGCTTCCGGCAAATGGCCAAGCGCCAGTTCCAGCCGCAGCAGGCGATCCGTCAGCGCTGCATCGTCCGGCTGCAGTGGACGCAGTGCGACGAGGTAGTCGCGGGCGCCAGCATCGTCACCGTTCTGCTGGGCAATGTCGGCGGCGAGCAACAGCAACTCGGCATCGGCGGGCAGCCGGGCCACAAATTGGCGCGCTGCCGTCAGCGCTTCGCCAGTGTCACCGGCAGCCAGATAGGCATGCAGTGCCTGCAACATGGTGTCGCGCTGCGCACGTTTGTCGGTCAACAACACCACCGCGTGATGAAAGTTCTGCGCGGCTTTGTGCGGTTCGTTGGCTGCCAGATGCAGCCGGCCAATTTCGGTCAGCAAACGGCCTCGACGCACGCCATTGTTTTCCGGCCGAGCCAGCAATTGTTCGTACAGTGCCGCCAGTGCTCTCGGCTCGCCAAATTTGTGCGCTTCGGTCAGCAACGCATCCTGTTCAGCGGTGCTCTGCGCCAAACGCAGGGCTCGGTCAAAGCCGGCACCCAGCTGCTGACGCAATTCGGCCGCCGTTTCGGCGTCCGGATCCAGAAACAATGTCTGCAGATTGAGCCTGACCTCGGCGAGGGCAATTTCGAAGGCATGGCTGCCGTCCGGCAGGGCACGCAACGGCGCCAGCGCGGCGCGGGCTTCGTCGTTGGCGCCCGCCTCGGTCAGCAAATGCACAAACGACAAACGCAGCGGCACGTTGTCCGGGTCGGAGCGAACCAGCACGCGCAGATAAGCGATCGACAAAGCGTCGGTGGCGCGCAGGTTTTGCGGATCGCGAAAGGCCGGCTGACGCGGGAACAGCACGTACAACGCCACCGCAACAATGGCCGTCATGATCAGCAGGGCCGGCGCATTGAGCAGCGCTTCGCGCGGTTGCGACCGGGTTTGCCGGAACGGTCCGGCGCCCGCTTCACTCCGCGCCTCGCTCGGCCGGTTTTCTGGAAGCGGTTTTTCTGGAAAATGGCTTTCCAAAGATCGGGAATCAGGGCGTACAGACAAGCTGCACCTCCTTGATCACCGCATCACCTTGCAGCTCGTAACGGCGCACCGGTTTGTCGCTACCGGACATCACTTCATTGCGACCCCGCAGCGGGTCACCGTCCTGTTGCAACTCACAACCATTTGGCAAGCGCACCCGGAAACTGATCTGGGCACGGCTGACAAAGCTGAAACTGACGGTGCCATCGGTAGCCGGTTGCCAGTGTTGCAACGGCGCGCTGGCATCGACCAGCAGGCCAGCCGGTTCGCTACCGGCAAAGCGCAATTTCAGTGGAGCATCGGACAAGTGCAGATAGCGCCCGCTGGCATCCTGATGGCTGCCCACCAACGCCGGCTGTGGCAGCGGCCACGGCAATGCCGCCGGTAGCCGCACACTGCGCGCGCCGTTGCCATGCAGGCGCCAATTGCCATCGAGATCAATGGCAAGACTCGCCTGCTGGAATCCTTGCACCCGCTCAACGTAATCGCCGATCGTCAATGCGGTCAGCAATTCCGCGCGCTGGGTAACTAGCAGGTCTTTCAACAACTCCGTGCCACCGGGCCGCAGCACGGCATCAGCCTGAATGCTGAGCGACCACGGTTTCAGGCGCCGGGGGCCGGCGAGTCCGCTCCCGAGTTGCCGATTCCAGTCGAGCACTTTTCGGTAATTGAGCGCATCGCCATACCAGAGCCGGGCGAACAGGTTTTCATCAACCAATGGCGTCAGCACCTGAGTGCCCCACGCGGTTGGCAATGCTGACGGATACAGCTGCGCCAATTGCGGCGCGCCAAATTTCCACTCGAGCCCGCCACCGCCGTAATGGCGGAGCGTTGCTTTCTGGGCGGTCGCCAGTGCTGCCGGTCCCGGCCTGCCGTCACCGGGCCAGATCAGCAATGGCAGGTGGTCGGTTCGATCATTTGGGTCACTGCGCCGAAGCGCGTTGAGCCACGGATTCGGGCCGGCAATTTCACGGGTCAGCTCTGCTGCATATCCCGGCACCGCAATGCTCCAGGTATGCAACAACGCGGAAAAATCGCGCTGGCCATCAAACACCGGCCAGAAAAACGGGTGCGAATAACTGTGCTGGGCCAGTTCAAGCCCGGGCAGAATCAGCAGGGGTTGCAACGCCGCGAGTCGCGTTTGGCGTTCGGAATCGCTAAGCGGCGGTGACGTGAACTCCGCTTCGACCAGCGCCAGCGTGCCGGCAAGCCCGGCTTCGCGCAGCAGCGGGGTAAACAACTCGACCGCACGATGACCGTCAGCATTGCTGCTGAACAGCCGATCACCGCGCACTTCTACCAGACCAATGCGGCGACCATTTTCGCTGCTTGTATCGAATACCGGCAGCACCGGCAAGCGCAGCGCAGTCTGCACCAGCGCAAACGGATCGAGCAGCCAGCTGGCACTGCCATCGGCACCGTACTGGATCACGTAGGGATCCAGAGCAAGGCCACCGAACGGGCCGATCTGAATTGGATCAAAGCGGGCACCGCTGCTGTCGGACAGCTGCAGCAGGCTGCTGCCGCTAGTGCCGATGCGGGCATCGGGCAGGCCCCATTGCCGCAGCGCGGTCAGTTCGAGCGGTTTCACCCGGGTCGCGTCCTGCGCCACCACTTTCAGGGCACCAGCCGGTTTGCGACCGTTCTGTTGATAACCAATCAGCTGCTGGCAGGCCGCACCGGCCGGCAGGCTGCCAAGAAACAGCACCGGCAAACCGCCACTGACTTCTGCTTGCAAGCGAGCACAAATGCCGGCCTGCTGACCTGCCGAGCGCGGGCTTAGCCAGCCAACCACGCCGGCATAGCGGCCGCTGAGCGGCTCGGCCGGCAACGCCTGCTGCTCGATATTCAGGTATTCGAGCCGGTAGCCTTCGTATTCCAGCGGCAATGCCAGATGCTTGAACAGCGGACTCGACCACTGGCTGTGCGACGGCGCGGTCGGGTCGTCTTCGATCAGCGCCAGCACCGTGCGTGGCACATGCCGGATGCGGCCCTGGCCGAGCCAGGTCAGATCGCCGTTGGCCACCCAGGGCATGAAGCCGAGCGCCAAAATGTCGCGAGCGGTGGCCTCGGCGGTGCGCCAGTCACCGGGATCGACATAGTCGAGCACGATGGCCGGCACATTGAACTGGTCGCGGGCACGCTTGAGGTTGTTGATGAGCCAGGTGCGGTTGGCTTCGGCTGTGGGCGCGTGCCGCTTGCTGATCGGGTCGTAACCATGGAACAGCGACTCGGCCAGAATGGCGTCGGCATACTTGCCGTGCCGCTCCAGCAGCTCGAAGCCACGGTTGAAAATCAGCCGCACGCCCGGAAAGCGCCGCTTGACCTCAGCCATCAGCGCCACCATGCCATCTTCCTGCTGCTGACGGGGGGCACCGGTCTTGGCCACCAGCAGGTAGCTGTCCATGGTGTCGAGGAAGAATGCCCGGTAGCCCTGTTGCCAGAGCGGGGCAAAGTGTTCACGGATCAGGAATTCGCGCCAGCCGGTGCCGGCCAGATCCATGACCAGACTGTTCCAGGCGGTGTTGGTGCCAACCACCCAGCGCTGATCGATGCGCGGCATGTCCACCGAATTGCGCGCCACCTCACCCACCGACACATAAGCAAAAATCAGCGGACCGCTGGCGAGCAGCGCGGCGGTTTCTTCCGGCCGCAATTGATTGGGCTGAACCACCACTTCGTCGTAGTGGCGCAAGGCGTCGATGGGCGGCCGGGTGCCGTAATAGAACGCGATATCGGGCGGCAGATCCGCCGCTGCATGGCTGCCCATGGGAGAGAGCAGGCCCAGCACAAACAGCGCCAACACCAGGAAGCCGTGCCCGCCTCGCATCCGCGAACAAGGCTCGACAAGGCAACGAAAACGGCTGACGACAGTCCGGAACATGGCAGCGCGCGGCGACCCAAAACACAGCGCGCGCCGGTGGCGCGCGTACAGGTCGGTAATTGTAGCGGAGTCTGTCGGGGTCTGTTGAGCTTAACAACGCAGCGCGTTTTCACAGTCAGGCCCCGGCTTGTGTTCGCGGCGACCTTGGCCGGACCCGAACGCTATGCCACCATAGCAGCCGTTGTTGCCCCACCGGGGCAGTCAACCAAGCCCCCTACGCCAATCGGATGCTCGCCCTGTGAATGCCCTGTTGCTGCTCGCTGTCCTGACCGCCTTGTTCTATGTCCTGCAGGCCGGCTGGATGTATCAGCAACTCCGCCACAGCATACAGGTACCGCACCGCTTGCTGCTGCTGGCATTGTTGCCGGCACTGCTGCACGGCCTGTTGCTGCATCTGGTCATCGACACCCCGACCGGGCAGAACCTCAATTTTCTGGCCATCGCGGCCATGGTCAGCTGGCTCATTGTGCTGCTGCTGATGATCCCCGGCGAACAACTGGCCACCCCGCTGCTGCTGATCGCCCTGCCGCTGGCCGCCTTGTTCAGTCTGGTGCTGCCCCTGGTGCCGGCCGGCACACCCCGGCCGCTGGCCGGTGAGTGGCCCAGCCTTGTTCATATCTTTTCTGCCCTGCTCGCCTACAGCCTGCTGATGGTCGCCGCCGGTCAGGCCCTGCTGCTGTGGTGGCTGGAAGGCCGGCTGCGCCGTGCGCCGATGCAGATTTCGCCACTGCTGCCGCCGCTGCAACTGCAGGAAAGTTTTCTGTTCCGGGTGATCAGTGCCGGCTTTTTCCTGTTGACGCTGTCGCTGCTGATTGCAACGTTCGGCATGAATGATCTGTTCGGCTCGCAACCGCTGCACAAACCGCTATTCGCCATGCTGTCGTGGCTGGTGTTTGCGGTGCTGCTGTTTGGCCGCTGGCAAAAAGGCTGGCGCGGCCGCATCGCCATCCGCTGGACGCTGGCCGGGTTCGTGTTGCTGGCCCTGTCCTATACCGGTACCCGCATCGTGCTCGACTACATCCTGCAACGGGCCCACTGACAGCGGCCGTTGCGCCCAAGGACACCCCAACTACCGTGGACAGTTTCAGTACCACCGAAATCCTGCTGCTGTTACTGCTGCTCATCCTGATCTTCGCCGCCTTCAATGCCGCCGAATTCGGCGTCATGGCCATCAACCGCTATCGCCTGCGCCACCTCGCCCGCTCCGGCCACCGCGCCGCCCGCATGACCCAGAAAATGCTGGAGACTCCGGAACGGGTCATCGGGCTGATCCTGTTAGTGATGACGGTGCTGAACTCGGCCATTGTCGCCATTGCCACCTACCTGTCAGTGCGAATGTTCGGTGATGACTGGGGGGTGATGATTGCCACGGCCGTGATCTCGGTGGTGATGCTGGTATTTGCCGAAGCCGCACCAAAGACACTCGGCGCGTTGTATCCGGAAAAAGTCGCCTTTCCCTCGGCCTATGTGCTGCAACCATTGCTGATCATTTGCTGGCCGCTGGTTGCCGCCACCAGCTGGGCTTCCAACGGCTTGCTGAGTTTGTTTGGCGTCAATACCAAGAGCACCGGTGCCGATTCACTCAGTGCCGACGAACTGCGAACGGTGGTCAACGAAGCTGGCGCCTTCATTCCACGCCGCAACCAGAAAATGCTGTTGTCGATTCTGGACCTGGAGAAAGTCACCGTCGAAGACATCATGGTCTCGCGCCACGATATCGTCGGCATCGATCTGGAGCTGCCGCGCGACGAGATCATGCCAACGCTGCTGCACTGCCAGCACACTCGCCTGCTGGTCTGGCGCGGCGACATCAACAATGCCGAAGGCTTTCTGCATGCCCGCGATGCCCTGCGCCTGCTCGCCGAGGACGACTTCAGCGAAGAAGAATTGAAGCAAGCACTGCGACCGCCCTACTTCGTCCCGGCCGGCACCCCGCTGACCACGCAACTGCTCAATTTCCAGCACAAACGTCGCCGCATTGGTTTGGTTGTCGATGAGTACGGCGATGTCCAGGGTCTGGTCACGCTGGAAGACATCCTCGAAGAAATCGTCGGCGAATTCACCACCGACATCGCCGATCAGGTCAACAAGGACGTGTCACCAAGCAACGATGGTCACGTGCTGGTCGAAGGCGGTGCCGCCATCCGCGATCTGGTCCGCAGCCAGCACTGGACCCTGCCCACCGACGGCCCGAAAACCCTCAACGGCCTGCTGCTCGAACACCTCGAAACCCTGCCCACCGCCGGCACCTGTGTGCGCCTGTACGGCTACCCGATGGAAATCGTGCAGGTGAAAGACAATATGATCAAAACGGTGAAGGTAATGCCGTCGTTGTTTCGGGAGTGATTTCGCCGTGTAGCCCTAGAGCGAACGGTAATTTGTCAATTGATGTGCCGGCCGGACAACCGTGCCAAATGGAGGAAACATGAATTCACTTTTTGCCGCTGCGACCTGCTGCATATTCTTCAGCGTCGGTGAAATTGCAATAGCCGCAGAACTTCCTGCAATTACCCAAAGCAAGCCAGAATTAACCAAAACCGAACACGAGTCATGGCAAAATTTGATCGGGAAATGGTACGGGAAAAATTTGGTGAAAGAGGGCGGAACACGGGAACACCTTATAGAAAGGCAACCAAACGGGAAGTATCTGACGACATTCAAATACACAAAGCCAGATGGCTCAATAGAATTTACTACAGAAGTCGGCCTCTGGGGAGTTTCAGGAAACGTGTACTTCACAATTTTTCGTGGTTGGATTGTGCGCGAAAAGCTCAGACCATCCGACCCGACAGATCCATACAATAATGACGCCTATCAAATTATTAAATTAACGAAGGATGTGTTTGAGTATCAAAGCGTTAGCACTGGAAGTCATTATTTGGTCAAGAGGGTCAGCCAAGATTTTGCTTTTTCAAGCACTGGCGCCGCATTGCAATAATCTCAATCGCGTAGCCCGGATGAAACAACGTGGAATTCGGGGGATTTTTAACTGGCAGCCGGATGATCGCTGGAAACGATGGGCTGGGTTTGTGGGGTACCCCGGATTCCGCTGCGCTGCATCCGGGCTACGGGTGTCGTGGCTACGGTGTCGTGTAGGGTGCGTCATGACGCACCATTTTTTTGTTACTGCGATCGGTGCTGGCTTGTTGGAAAATTCGGCGGGTCATGACCCGCCCTACGCTTGCTGAAGAGATGGTAGATTGAATTGCGAATCAACTCTACAAGGCATCCACCTTACAGGCTCTAATTCCACTGACTCCTAATCACTGAAAAAAACGAGCAAAAACCGTGAATGAATCGACCTTCCGCGATACGTTCGAATCCATTATCCCGAAAGGGCAAGAGCTCGTGATCGGATTTTTTGCGACAATTTTTTTTGGCCTTCAGCCTTTAGTCGCGCAAGAGATTGCCACCCCGGTGAATTTTGAAAAAAGAAGCCAAGTCAATCTGCTGGGTGGTAGCCATATGCAAGAAGTACTCTTGCGAATAACTGGCGAATCCATCAACAAACCTCTGTCGTGGTCAGTCACAGTGAAAGACGGATCTAAGACTCTATTTGCCGCCACTCATGATGATACGTGGCTTGATGGATTTTTCGGGGACGAAAGTTATATCGACTCTTGCGCCGACTATCTTTCTTGCAAGAAAAAATGGTACTTCACAGAACTTCCAGACTTGGTATTTAAGGGTGTATTTCGCACAAACAAAAAGACCAGAAGCCCAGAACAATGGGAAATCTCCGCTTTGCGGGATTTGGCAGGTGACTACCTCGAAAAACAAAACCTGACCCCAACTCAACGAGGCAAAGCCATCGAGGAAATGGAGCATCTGCTAATCCAATCTTACGGCCAAATTATCTTACCCAAGTCACCAGTAGAGATGGACTCAAGCTACATGTATGTACCAACTCTCGGATACTTTGTTCCTTACTGGAACGATTAACACACCCGAGTGATCGTAGACCTCGAAGGGCAGAACACCCGAAAGGTATTCCGCCGCATGTCTCTGTCCGCGCTCACATACGGCGGAAACGCTACACGGATCCGCCCTACCCGAGCACCGATTGCAGCATCGATCGCACCGTTTCCGGTTCGAACGGTTTGTCGCAGAGCGCTGACACGCCGGCTTGGGTGACGGCATCGAGTCTGGCGCTGTCTTGTTCGCTGGTGACCATCAGAATCGGTACGTAAGCGCCGTCGGTGCGGTTACGAATGGCGGCGACCAGTTGCTGGCCGTCCATCTCCGGCATGTTGTAGTCGGTGACTACCAAGTCAAAGGTGCCGGCGGCAAATTTCTCGATGCCTTCCCGGCCGTTCTCAGCCATCGTGATGTTTTCCATGCCCATGTCGCGCAGCACGCGCTGGATGTGCTTGCGCGCCATGGCGCTGTCATCGACCACCAGCACGCGCAGCGCCTTGGTGTCGTAACTGGCCAGATGCAGTTCATCCGGTTCCACATAGTGCAGCGTGGCTTTCAGGGCCCGGGTGATGTCATCGGCAGTGAACGGCTTGGGCAGGATGGCGACCACGCCGGCCTGTCGAATCGGGTCGAGCACACGGAACGAAGTCTCGCTGGAGACCAGCATGAAGGGCA
Organism: Permianibacter sp.; assembly: GCA_041914645.1. Taxonomy (GTDB): domain Bacteria; phylum Pseudomonadota; class Gammaproteobacteria; order Enterobacterales; family Permianibacteraceae; genus Permianibacter. The sequence continues at coordinate 371,328 of JAYSCY010000002.1, read as the reverse complement.
GATTGTGGTGGCGTGGATCGGTGCGGATTTGGTGCAGCAGCTCGGTGGCGGTCATGTCGGGCAGGTAGAACGAGCTGATCAGCAGATCCAGCCCGTGCTGGCCAAGCCAGGCAAGTGCTGCCTGGCCGCTGTCGACCGCATCCAGCCGACGGATGCCGGCCTGTTGCAGGTGATGCAACAGGAATTTCTGCTGGGTCGAAGATGGCTCGACCAGCAACACGCTCAAATCGGATACCGCAATACCGGCCATACCGCTTTCACCTCAAAGGCTGGAACCGGAGAAGTGTAGGCGATGGTGGCCGGCAAACGTGCTTGGGGGACGGTGAGGCCGGCGAGATCACGTTCCTGCCAATTCTGCCGCCCCTTTCGCCGCCCGTACTGCCATGCGTTTCCGCCATCTGCCTCTGGCACGGGGCGGAAACGCAGATCGGGTCGGCTTATTTCTTCGCTGGCAACAAACAATACGGCGCCGGAATGCCTTCTTTCTCGAAGGCCTTGATCACGGCCGGACGTTCGCTCAGAAATTGCACCAACCGGGCCAGATTCGGGTACATCGTCACTGGCGGCTGCTCAAACCAGCGGCCCCAGCGAACCAGCATGAACAGGAACAAATCGGCCACCGACATTTCCTGGCCAAGCAGGTACGGGCCGTGGGCCGCCAGCGCGTCGTCAATCTGCTGGTACAGGGCATGGGCGTTCTGCACGGCCCGATCCTTGATAGCCGGGGCATGGCTGGCATCGGTGCTGAGCCGCTCCGGATAGAAATAGGCAATGAGCGCCGGTTGCAGGCTGTTGGTCAGGAACATCAGCCATTTGTAGAGCTGGCCACGGGCCGGGTGACTGACCAGCGGCACCAAGTGGTTGGTCGGATGCTGGTCGCACAGGTACAGGCAAATGGCGGCCGATTCGAACAACACGTTCTGGCCATCAATCAGGGTCGGCACCCGGCCATTCGGATTCAGCTTCAGGTATTCCGGGGTCTTGTGCTCGCCTTTGTCGGCGTCGAGTTTGATGAATTCGTAAGGCAGCGCCAGCTCTTCCAGCACCATGCGCGGTGCCAGGCTGGCCGAACCGATAAATCCGTAGAGTTTGTACATGGGCGTCTTCCAGTGGCGTGCCGGGGCAGTCGGCGGGGCTTGTGTTCGGCCGGTATTGTCCTTTGCCCCTGTTGCAACCGCAATGCAGACGAGGTGAACGGACCGTTTCCGGCTCGGCTACCGAAAGCCCTTGGCAAATTGGCTGAAATCGCCACCTCGTCCTAAACTCAGACGCAAGCGCCAGAGACTCCTGCACCAGAGGCCGTTGCTCCGGATTCTGATGCACCAGAACCCCAAGCAGGACATGGCAGGTGCAGGTGATTCCCGGCCGGTAAACGGCCGGTACCGACAAGACCCAGAACAGATGCTGTCCCGGCAACTGTTCATAAAAAGCACAAAGAGGCTGCCCTTTGCGACTGTTCGGACGCCGCTCACGTGAACCACGCGCCACGGCGCTCGGCTTACTGTTGTCACCACATTCGCTGACGCTGGCCCGGCTGAGCCCGGATGCCGACGCGGTTCGCCTGTTGGACCTGCAAACCCGCGAGTTCCCAAACCTCGACGCTGCCGGCAAGCCGCTGCAGCAGCTATGCGACAGCCAGAGCTTGCTTGGCGAACCGGTAAACATCTGCCTGAGTGCGGACTTTTACCGACTGCACCAGACCGACAACCCAAACGTTCCGCCTGCCGAACGCAATGCCGCACTGGCCTGGGCCCTGCGCGACGTGCTCGACTTTCCGGCCACCGAAGCCGCTGTCGACAGTTTTGCACCACCGACCATCGGTCAGCGCAGCGGCACCGAGCGCCTGTTCGTTGCAGTCAGCCAGAAAGCCCGGCTAAAGCCGCTTGTCGATCTGGTGCTGGCTGCCGGGCTGCAGATCCGTGCCATCGACATTCCGGAACTTTGCGCCCGCAATCTGCTGTTGCGCCTGTCGCCCGCGCTGAACAGCGCCGCGCTGCTGATGCCCGGTGCCCGGCACTGCACCCTGTGCATATATCACGGCAATGAGTTGGTCGTTGCCCGGCAACTGACCGGCATTACCGATCTGCGCTTGCTGTTCAGTGGAATCGACAACAGTCAGGCACAGGAACAATTGCTGCTCGAAATCCAGCGCACACTCGATTACTACGAAAGCCAGATCGCCAGACGGCCGGTAGCCCGTTTGCTACTGCCGCCCATGACTGACGAACTGGCTGGCCTGTTGCCACTGCTGCGCGACAATCTCGGTGTCGGCATCGCTCCGCTTGATCTGCCGACACTGGTGCCGATGGCCGAAACCATCGATCACACGCAATTTGCCAACGGCTGGCTGGCCATCGGCGCGGCACTCCGCAAGGAGGTGACCGATGCAACAAATTAACCTGTTCCTGCCGGAGTTCGTGCCTACGCCGCAACGCTTCAACCTGCGCGCCCTGATGCAATGGTTGATTGCGCTGCTGGTGCTGCTGATGCTGATTGGGCTGTTTCTGGCCCAGCAACTGCGCACCGCCCGTCACGACACCGAACAGGCCCGGGAAAAACAAAATGCGGTGATCACGGCCATCAGCCAAACCCATGGCGACCAAGAGGCGCAGACGCAAATGGCGGCAAAGCGCGCAGAGCTGGAAGCACAACTCGCCCGCCGGCAAGCCCTGCTCACCGATCTGCAACAACGCGAGCAGCGGCAAACGGTCGGTTTTGCCCCGTTGCTGCAAACATTGGCAACACATCACGACAAGCGACTGTGGCTGACCCATATCGAAGTGGAGCAGGGACAGATCGCGCTGGCGGGTGAAACCTTGTCAGCCGCCGCCGTACCAACCTGGCTCGGTCAATTGCAAACCTTGGCACCGATTCAGGGCCAGCGCTTTGGCGGCCTGAGTCTGAGCCGCATTGAAGACAAACCCGGCGTGCTGGCCTTCCGCGTGCATCCGGATGCCGGAGCCACTGCCAGCAGCAAGACGACCAGCAATCCGGGCAACACCACAACCAACGCTACAGCGGCCAGCGGAGGCAGCCATGCAACAACGCCTTAATGCGGCACTGACCAAACTGGAAGCGCGCTTCCAGGCGCTTTCGCTGCGCGAACGCGTGCTGGTGTCGGTGATGGTGCTGGCGGTTGTCGCCGGACTTGCCGAGTTCAGCATCTTTGGCCCGCTGCGTGACCAGCGCGCCTTTGAAAAGCGCGCCCAGGCCGACTTGCAGCAACGCACCGAACAACTTGAAAACGAACTGGCCCAGTTGCAGGCCTGGCACAGTCACCAGAATGCCGGCGCCGAACTTGCCGGCGTTGAACAAAAACTGGCGATTATCGATGGCCAAATCCAGCAGCTGTCGCAGCGCATGGTGCCACCGGAGCAAATGACGGCATTGCTGCAGCAATTGCTGCAACGCGATCACGGCATGCAGGTCCTTTCACTGGAAAAGCTGCCGCTGGAAACCGCCGAACCGGCGGCCGACAAGACCGCTGCTGCCGAAACGGTGATGCCGCGCAATAAGGGTAGCAATGACGGCCTCTATCGGCACCGGCTCCGGGTCAGCCTGCGCGGCAACTACTTCGATACGCTGGCCTACCTGCAGGCCATGGAAGCCCTGCCTTGGACCGTCTATTGGGATCGACTCGATTATCAAACCGATGTCTGGCCAAACGGCGTGCTGACGCTGGAAATCGCCACCATCGGACAGGAAGAGGGCTGGCTCGGTGGCTAAATTTCCCATCCTGAACATGGCGTTGCTGCTGATACTGGCGCAGGCCGGCAGCTGCACCGCGCACGCTGCCGAACGGCTCGACCCGACCCAGCCGCGCTGGGCCCCTGCCTCTACTGTGGCAAGCAAGCCAGCACCGGTTTCCGAACTGACCGCCATCGTCATCGGAGACAACAAGCGGCTTGCCATCATTGGCGAGCAGCATTTGAAAATTGGTGACCGCTACGGCGATGCCCGGGTCACCTCCATTGCATTCGATCACATCGTGCTGACCAGCGCCGCCGGCAAGCGCACTTTGCGCCTGACCCCGGAGCTCGACAGCCGCACGTCCGTCAAGGCGACTCGCCCATGAAACATTCCCATTCGCCGCTAGTACTTGCACAAGTAAAACGGCTAACTGCCACCAGCTTGCTCGCTGTCCTGCTCGGACTGACGGCGTGCAGTTCGATTCCACAGCACGCGCGTGACTCCACCGCCGTCAGTGATGCGCTCAAACAAGCGCAAACGCCACCGGCAACCGCCACACCACCGCCAGATGTGGTCAACGCCATGTTGCCGCCAGCAACCAAACAAAGCGGTGAACCGCGCTTTGACCTGAACGTGAACAATGTCGAAGCCCGCCAGTTTTTCATGGGCCTGATTGCCGGCACGCCGTACAACGTCGTGGTGCGGCCGGATGTCAAAGGCAAGCTGTCGCTGACGCTGCGCAGCGTCACGGTGCCGGAAGTGATCGAAATTGCCCACGATGTCTATGGCTACGAGTTTGATCGCCGCGGCAACCTGTTCACCATCAGCGCCGCAGGGCTGCAAACCGCGATCATTCCGGTCAACTATCTCAACTTGAAACGGAAAGGCGAATCGCAAACCCGGATCAACTCCGGCCAAGTTGCCGATGCCGGCCCCAGCGACGGCAGCCAGGGCGGCAACGCGTTCAGCAGCAGCCAGACCAATGGCTCCAATGTCACCACCATTCCCTCCACCCAAATCGAAACCAGCTCGGAAGCCGATCTGTGGGCGGAATTGCTGCTGACCCTGAAGACCCTTATCTCGGGCAGCGAAGGCGGCTCGGTGGTGGTCAACCCGCAAGCCAGTCTGGTGATTGTGCGGGCGGAGCCCAATGATCTGCGCGCCATTCGCAAATACCTCGCCAGCGCCGAAAATCATCTGCAGCGGCAAGTGATTCTGGAAGCAAAAATTCTGGAAGTGACGCTCAGCGACGGCTTTCAGGCCGGTATTGACTGGAACAGTCTGAGCACCACCGGTGGCGGCACCCTGCAAACCGGCCAGACCGGACAGGTCTTCAACATTCCGACCCAGGTGAATCCGTTGAACGGCTATTTCACCGGCGTGTTCACCAATGGTGATTTCGACATGACCGTGCAGCTGCTCAGCACCCAGGGCACGGTGCAGGTGTTGTCGAGCCCGCGCGTCTCCACCGTCAATAACCAAAAAGCGGTGATCAAGGTCGGTACCGACGAGTTCTTTGTCACCGGCATTTCGACTACCACCACTTCCGGCGCCGGTGGCAACACCAGTACGCCGAACATCACGCTTTCACCGTTCTTCTCCGGCATTGCGCTGGATGTGACGCCGCAGATCTCCGAGCAAGGCGAGATCACCTTGCATGTGCACCCGAGTGTCAGCAATGTCGAGGACGAAACCAAGGAAATCGATTTTGGTTCTGCCGGCACCCTAACCTTGCCGCTGGCCAAATCGACCATCCGCGAGACCGACAGCATTGTCCGCGCCAAGAGCGGTCAGATTGTCGTGATCGGCGGCCTGATGCAGGACCGTTCCACCCAGGCTGATGCCGGCATGCCGTGGTTGCAGGATATTCCCGGCCTCGGCGAGCTGTTCAAACAACATCGCGATAACAACACCAAGAGCGAACTGGTGATCCTGCTGCGACCATTCGTTGCCGATGAAGGGGTCTGGCAACAGGACATCCGCTCCAGTCGTGAACGGGTAAACAACATGGTCGGCGCCGAAAATTCCGACGCCGAAGACGGCAAAGAGCCCTGAGCGCACATCATGTACCTGCACCATTTTGGCTTGCGTGAATGGCCATTTGCGTTGTCGCCCAACACGCAGTTTTACTGCGAGTTGCCCGGCCATCAGGAAGCCTTGAATGTGCTGCTGGTGGCGCTCGCCAGCGGTGAAGGGTTCATCAAGATCACCGGCGAAGTGGGCGCCGGTAAAACACTGCTGTGCCGGCTGTTGTTGAATGCGCTGCACGGCAAGCAGCCTTATGCCTATATCGCCAACGCCAATCTGGAGCCGGCCGCGCTGCAGCGCGCACTGGCGATCGAACTCGGATTGCCGGGCACGCTGGCCGACACTGAACTCCCGCAAGCCATTCCGCGCCAATTGCTGGCACTGGCGCGCGGCGGCCACCGGGTGGTGCTGGTCATTGACGAAGCGCAGGCGCTGCCGGATGCCAGCCTCGAAACCCTGCGGTTGTTTACCAACCTCGAAACCGAACGTGGCAAGTTGCTGCAGGTCGTGCTGTTCGGTCAGCCTGAGCTCGATGCCCGCTTGAGCCAGAGCCACTTGCGACAACTGCGTCAGCGGATTGCCTTTTCCTATCGGCTGCCCCGGCTCACTCTCCAGCAGAGTGGCCGCTACCTGCAACACCGGTTGACCGTTGCCGGTTGGCAGTTTGGCCGTGCGGTGTCCTGGCCAGCGCTGGCGGCCCTGCAATTTTTCTCGATTGGTACGCCACGGGTGCTGAATCTGTTGGCGCACAAGGCGCTGATGCTGGCCTTCGCGCGCCAGCGTCGCCGACTGCGGCTGCGCGATGTCCTGCACGCAGCCCGCGACACCGATGCCACCTCACCGCTGCACCGCGCCCTGCAGCAAGCACTCCTGCTTGTTGCCGGGGCCCTCGGTGCTGGCTTGGCATTTGCCATGTGGGTGCCAACGTGAGTGTGGTCAATACCATGCTGCGGGAGTTGGCGGACCGACAGGCGGCCGCCGACGTCATCGCCTTGCCGCTGGCCAGTGCCACGCCACCACCACGGCGCCTGCCGCGCGCCTTTCTGATTATGGTTCCGGTTATTGTTGTCGCGATTCTGGCGTGGCGACTCGGCGCGCAATTCGGTGATGATTCAAGCAAAAACGCTGGCGAAAATCCGGGCGACACGACGGCCGTCGCCACTGCGGCGCCTGTTGCATCAATCACCACACCTGCGTTGGCAAAAGCCACATCAACTGACCAGTCGGATGTTGAAACCATATCGTTCTCCACATCCGCACCGGCTGCCTCACCAGTTCCCGCCGCATCAGTTCCCGAATCACCGGTTCCCGACTCATCAGTTGCAAGTCCGGCCCCGGCAATGGCTTATGCGGCAACAACATCGGTGGTGCCAGCAGCGTCGAAAGCAGCGCCAGTCAGCATTGGCTGGGAAGAAGTCGATTTCGCTGCGCTCGACGAAAACGCCGACAGTCGTGCCGATGCCGACACACCAGCCGGCAGCGATCAGGTGGCGACGCCAGTGGAAACGGCCACATTCGAACGGACCCCGTCCGCCGAAAGTGGCACCGCACTGCTCGCCCGGGTTCGCCAGCAGGCACGACAAGCCATTGCCGCCGGTAACTGGCAAGAAGCCAACGAGGCCATTCGTACCGGCACCGCCGTCGCACCTGACGATCCGGAACTCGCTTTGTTGCATGTTGAAAGCGAAGCGCTGCGTGACCCCAGCATCGCGGAACAGACGGCCACCGCCGTGCTGAACGAATTGCCGCAAGCGTGGCCGGTCCGGCAGTGGCTTGGTCTGCGCTGGCTGCAAATGCAGCAGCCCAAACGCGCTTACGGCGTGCTGACCACGCTGGCGCCACCACTCAGTACCGCACCGGATTATCACAACGTATTGGCGCTTGCGGCGCAACAAAGCGGCGAGCACGCCACAGCGGCCACGACCTATCGGCAACTTAGCACCTTGCAACCGGCGCTGGGGCGTCATCAGGCCGGCCTCGCCATGTCACTGGAGGCGCTCGGCGACCCTGCAGGTGCCCGCGCGGCCTGGCAACAGGCACTGCGTGATCCGGAGCTGCCAACAACACTGGTGCGCTACGGCCAGAGCCGTTTGCAGCAATTACCACCGAACCCTTCTTCTGCGCAGGCCTCACCATGAAACGCACCAAGATCCGGCTCGGCGATCTGCTGGTTGAAAACGCCGTTATCACGCCGGAGCAATTGCAAGCCGCGTTGAAACAGCAAGCCGGCACCGGTCAGCGACTCGGCACCACACTGGTCGACATGCAGGTAGTCGATGAAACCCAGCTGTTGAAATTTCTTGCCCAGCAAATCCAGATCCCGTTCATTGAACTTGGCCGGCACAAGCTGAACGAAGCCGTCGCCCAGAAACTGTCGGAAGTGCAGGCGCGTCGCTACCGGGCGCTGGTGATCGAGGAAGGTCCGGCGCATTACCTCGCGGTGATGTCCGACCCGACCGATCTGACCCGCATTGATGAAATGCAAACCCTGCTCGACAAGCCGCTGCGCATCGGTGTCACCCGCGAAGGCGAGTTGATGCGCGCCATCGACATCGTCTACCGGCACACCGAGCAGATCGAAAGCCTTGCGCAGGAACTCGGTGAAGCCAGCGGTGATCAGTTTGATCTGGCCAAACTCGGCGACAGCGTCGATGTCTCGGAAGCCCCCGTTGCCAAGCTGTTGCAAAGCATTTTCGAGGATGCCATCAAGTTCGGCGCCTCTGACGTCCACCTCGAACCGGAAGAAGGCGCGTTGCGCATCCGGCTGCGGGTCGACGGCGTCCTGCAGGAACAAATCATTCGGGAAAGCCGGATCGCACCGGCGGTGGTGCTGCGGCTGAAACTGATGTCGAATCTCGACATATCAGAGAAGCGCAAACCGCAGGATGGCCGCTTCAACATGGTGGTTCAGGGCCGTGCCATCGACGTGCGGTTGGCAACCCTGCCGCTCGCTTACGGCGAAATGGTGGTGATGCGCCTGCTCGACCAGAGCGGTGGCCAGCTGCGCATCGAACAGATCGGCATGCCGCCGGCCCAGGCCGAACAGTTCCGGCAACTGCTGCGCTGGCCGCACGGCATCCTGCTGGTTACCGGCCCGACCGGCTCCGGCAAATCGACCACGCTGTACGCGGCACTAAATGAGCTGAACCAGCCGGATGTCAAAATCATCACGGTCGAAGACCCAGTCGAATACCGGTTGTCGCGGATCAATCAGGTGCAGGTCAACACCAAAATCGACCTGACTTTTGCGGCCGTGCTGCGCACTGTGCTGCGTGCCGACCCCGACATCATCATGGTTGGCGAAATGCGCGATGCCGAAACGGCAACCATCGGCCTGCGCGCGGCACTGACCGGCCACCTCGTGCTGTCGACGTTGCACACCAATGACGCCATCCAGAGCGCACTGCGACTGACCGACATGGGCGCCGAACCGTATCTGGTTGCCAGTACTTTGCGCGGCATCATTGCCCAGCGACTGATCCGCAAGCTCTGTCCGCACTGTGCCCAACCGGTGGAGCTGACACCACAGCAAAAGGGCTGGCTGCATCAGCAGGGCGAACAAAACGTCACCGGGTACAAAGGTCCGCGCGGTTGCAATCACTGCAACCAGACTGGTTACCGTGGTCGTATCGGCGTCTTTGAGTTGCTGGTCATCAACGATGAACTGGCCGATGCCCTGCGAAGGCAAGATCAGAGCGGATTTGTTACGGCCGCGCGCGCCGCGCCCGGCTACCGGCCACTGGGCCTCGCCGCGCTCGATTACGCCCGCAGCGGCCAGACCAGCATCGATGAGGTCACCCGGGTCAGCGAAATGGCGCTGCTCGATGAATGAGCGCCAGTAGGGCGCAACTGAAAGGACAACATGCCGTTCTATCTCTACCAAGGCCGCAACAGCAGCGGTGAACTTGTCGAAGCACGGGCGGAAGCCGCCAGTGCCGATGCGCTCGCCTCGCGGCTGATGGCCGATGGCATCACCCCGGTTCGCATTGGCGAGGCCACCGTCAGCGCCGAGCCGCGGCAACTGTCGTTCAAACTTGGTGGCCAGAAGACCGTTCCCCTGCCTGATCTGATCATGTTCAGCCGGCAGATGTACTCGTTGACCAAAGCCGGTGTGCCGATCATCCGCGCCATCGGTGGTCTTGGCGAAACCAGTGGCAACCCGCGGCTGCGCCAAGCCCTGATCGGCGTGGTCGATGATCTGACCTCGGGCATCGAACTGGCCGCCGCACTCGGCCGACAGGACGGAGTGTTTTCGTCGCTGTATGTCAGTCTGGTTCATGTCGGCGAGAACACCGGCCGGCTGGATCTGGCATTTGAACAGCTCGGCAAATATCTGGAGCTGGAGCTCGACACCAATCAGCGCATCAAAGCGGCCCTGCGCTATCCGACCATTGTGATTATCGCCATGGCGATTGCCGTGGCGGTGATCAATTTGTTTGTGATACCGGCGTTTTCCTCGCTGTTCGCCGCGTTCAAAGCCGAGTTGCCTTTGCCAACCCAAATCCTGATTTTCACCTCGGAATTCTTCGTCAACTACTGGCCACATATGCTGGTGGCGATAATCGGCAGCTTTGTCTATTTCCAGCGCTGGAAGCGCAGTGCCAGCGGCAAGTTGGCCTGGGATGGTTTCAAATTGCGCATTCCGATTGTCGGCCCGATTGTCTACCGCGCGCTGCTGTCACGCTTTGCCCGCTCGTTTGCCATGTGCCAGCGTGCCGGTGTGCCGATATCCACCTCGCTGGCCGTGGTCGCCAATGCCGTTGACAACGACAAGGTCGCCGACCACGTACGAAAAATGCGGGAAGGCGTCGAGCGGGGCGAAAACATCAGCCGCACCGCCATGCAAACCGGCATGTTCTCGCCACTGGTACTGCAGATGCTGGTGGTCGGCGAGGAAACCGGCCAACTCGACAAGCTGCTGGATGAAGTCGCGGATTTCTATGAACGCGAAGTCGACTACGACCTGAAAAAACTGTCGCAGAATATCGAACCGATCCTGATTGTCGCGATGGGCGCCATGGTGCTGGTGCTGGCACTGGGCATCTTTCTGCCGATGTGGAAGTTGGCGTCGGTGGCGGGTGGCCAATGAGTGACGGCAGACAGCAGGACGGCTTCAGTCTGCTTGAGTTTGCAGTGGTCACGCTGATCGCAATTGTGGTGGTGCTTGCTCTGATCCCGCGCATTGGTGATGGCCTGAAATGGGCCCACGAAACAGTGGTGCGGCAGACCGGCGTGGCGCTGCGCGACAATCTTGAACTGGTCTCGATGAAGGTGATGACGACCAACCAGCAAGCGGTTGGAACCGGGGTGGCAACACGGCTGGATTTGGCCGGGGTCGGCAACGGCGATATTGACATCAATGACAAGGGCTTCCCGGTTGGCACCGACTGGCGTCGCAACGAGCAACGCACGCTGCGCTCGGCCGACTGCGAAGCACTTTGGCCGGCCTTGCTGGGGCCGTTTGCACCGTCAGCACGGCAATCCGGCGACAGTGATTTTCGGGTGTTGACCACCTTTGACCTGCAGCACGGTCTGGGCTGTCGCTACCGCTACCAGAACGGCGGCGAGATGCAGCTCGATTACTACCCTGACGACGGTACGGTCGTGGTTGATGACCGCTTCCAGGCGGCAACCCAATAGCCCGTTGACTGGCGAAAACGGCATGAGCGTCCTACGCTTAAGGCCAGATCGAAGGATTGCTGCGACTTGGCATTGCGTCAGGCCGCCCCACACCGCGCTGTCGGGAAACCGGATGTGGCAAGAACGGACACCATCCCTTTTGCTTTTGCTGGAGCACCGAACATGAAACAACGTGGTTTTACCCTGATCGAATTGATTGTTGTACTGGTCATCCTCGGCATTCTGGCGGCCACGGCGGCGCCGCTGTTTGTCAACCTGAAGAGCGATGCCAACCGGGCCGTGCTGCAAGGTGTCGATGCGTCGATGCGCAGCGCCGCCACCATGGTCTATGCCAAAGCCGCCATCGCCGGCCAGCTCGGCGCTACCGGCAGTGTTGCCTTCGACCTGAACAATAACGGCGCCGTTGACCCGGCCACTGAAACCATCGGTCTGGTGTACGGTTATCCGGATCAGGATGAAATCACCAAGTTGCTGACGCTGACCCCGAGCACCGACTTTGCCATCACCGCGGCGACCGGTATTGTCGGGTTGAACAAAGCCACCACGCTGGCCGAATGTCAGGTCGATTATCAGGCACCTGCCGGTGCCGGTCAGTCGCCTACCATTGACTCCGATTTCGACGGTTGCTGATGGCCCCGGCTTCCATGCCGGTTCGATTTGCCGTGCACAAAAGGCAGCCCCCGCAAGTGGCTGCCTTTTCTGTCTTGGAGCTGATCGTCGTGCTGATCATCCTCGGCGTGCTGGCGGCGTCGGTGCTGCCGCGCTGGCCAAAGAGCAGCGATGTGGCTGCACGCGCCGGCCGCGATGATCTGCTGGCCACCCTCCGCTACGGTCAGCAACTGGCCATGTCAGATGCCACCCGGACATTTCGGGTAGAAACCAGCGCAACCAGTTTCAGCCTGACGGTCGATGGCACTGCCCTGGCACAGCCCGATGGTCGTGGCAATTACCCGCAGCCATTGCCGGATGGCGCCACGCTTGCCCCGGCGATCACACTGACCTACAACGGTCTGGGTGAAACCACTGCAACGGTGTTCACCATCACCGCAGGTGACAGCTGGCAAGTGTGTGTTGAAGCGAGTGGATATGCACATGCCTGCTAATCAGCGGTCAACACAGCGTGGTTTCACGTTGATTGAACTGATCGTGACCATCGTGGTTACCGCCATTGCGCTGACCGGGCTTGGTGTCGGGCTGCTGACGGCCAGCCGCAACAGCGTTGACCCGGTCATCAGCATGCGCGCCGCCACGTTGGCGCAAGCCTATCTCGACGAGATCCTCAGCAAGCGTTTTGACGAACAAAATGGTCTTGGCGGTGTCACCCGCTGCAACGAGGCCGGCCAACCGGCATGCAGCATCATGATGGGTGCCGACGCCGGCGAAGCCCGTGCCACCTATGACGATGTCGATGATTACAACGGTCTGAACGAAAGCCCGCCGCGTGATGCCTTCGGCAACGACCAGGCGCTTTATGATGGCTTCCGCGTTCAGGTCAGCGTCAATTACGACGGCGCTTTCAGCGGCGGGTTCGGCATCCCGCAGAGCGCCGTAAAGAAAATTACCCTGCGCATCAACGCGCCCATTGCCGGCGAATTTACCTTCGCGGCATATCGGGGTAATTTCTGATGGTTCCGCTTTTGCTGGCAAAGCTGGCTGAAGCCAGCTGCGAACCACGCGCGCTTTTCAGCCCGTCTGACGAGCCGAGCAACGCAGTGGAGTCCGGGTTAACAGCCCGGAGCGGAAGCGACGGGGCGAGGCATGGATGCCGAAGCCTTTTCAGACTGTACAGGGACGTACTGTCTGAAAAGCCCCGGATGGAACGGAGTCGCGCAGGGAACCGCGCGTCATTTTGCGCGGCGAGGAATCGGGCATGTTTCTTTGGTGACTTTCTTTGCGCCAAAGAAAGTTACCCGCCCGCCGGGGCGGGACCCGGCAATCTACGCAGCCGACATGCACTCGCCACACACCGTTCTACGCGGAAAGGGAGCGTAAGGCAGCAGGGCTTCACTCTGCTCGAAACCATCGTCGTCCTGGTCGTGCTGGGGATTTTGAGCGTCGGTCTGTTCACCATTTTCAATGCCAGCATCCGGCAATACCTCGATGCCAGTGCCCGCACGGAATTGACCGCCAGCGCCCGGCTGGCGGTCGAGCGGCTGAACCGGGAAATGCGCAACGCATTGCCGAACAGCGTGCGCACGTCTGGTGATGGTAACTGTGTTGAATTTCGGCCAGTGGTAACGGGCGCCACCTATGTTGAACTGCCAACAACCATCGCCAGCACCACGCTGACAGCGGCGCCGTTCGCAACGCCGGCGGGCAGCTGGGATCTGTCCGTGATGCCGCTGCTCACCGGCGATGGTGTCGCTTCCGACATGTATGGCCCGAGCCCGCTGACCACAGCCGGCATTGCATCCATCAGTGCGCCGGACGCTGACAATGTCGTGACTGTCACCTTGACAGCCAGCAAACGGTTTCCCCGCACATCACCGGGTCGACGCCTGTTCGTGATCGGCACACCGGTCAGTTTTTGTATTACCGGCACCCAGCTGCGCCGCTATGCCGGCTACGGCAATTTTCTGAACCAGCCGGCACCGGCCAGTCTCGGCACCGGCGTGCTGCTGGCCGATTACCTGCAAACAGGTGACGCCACCAATCCTGTCTTTCGCTACAGCGCCGGCACACTGGAGCGCAATGCGATGGTACAGATTGATTTACTGCTGCAGGCCCGCGACGAACAATTGCGTTACGCCCATGAGGTCTTGATCCGCAATGTGCCCTGACCGCTGCCCTCGCCCACTCGCCGCACGACACGCCAATGGCTTCACGTTGCCGTTGGCGCTGTTCATCATCATCGTGCTGGGTCTGCTGGCGGCCGTGCTGTATCGCACGGTGGCGATAGGCAATCTGAGCGTCCTGCAGGAGACGCTGTCGGCACGCGCCTTCTTCGCCGCCGACAGCGGTGCTCAGGCGGCGATGATGCGATTATTCCCGACCTCGGGCGTAGCGGCGCAATGTACCGGCGGCGCCGGCATCACCCAGGCACTGACCGGGCCCGGATTTCACAGCTGCAGTGTCACCGTGGTCTGCACCAGTCAAACTGTCGATGGCGATGTTCATTATCAGCTCGTCAGTACCGCCACCTGCACCGCCGGCAGTCGGCGCGCCAGTCGCGTGCTGGAAGTTGCTGCCCACAATCTGGTGAATTGAATATCATGCCGCTCCTGTCCCGAAATCGACTGGCAACCCGCCGACTTCACAACGCCGGCGCGGTGTGGTGTCGGCTCGTGGCATGGGGTCTGATCGCGACGCTGATCCTCGCCTGTCACAGCGCATTTGCCACGACAGTGGATCTGGCGCCGGAAGCCGACACCTGGCTGGACGAACAGAACGTAAGTCGCGATCTGAATTACGGCAGTGCTAGCCAATTGTTGTTTTCCAGCAAGAATCGAGCGTTGCTGCGTTTCACCTTGCCGAGCCTGCCCGCCTCCGCTTACGTCCGCTCCGCGTTACTCCAGCTTTGCGTGACCAATAGCGGTCCGGCCAACACTCGAACCTCGATTTACGGCATCGCCAATGGCAATTTCGGTTGGCTTGCTGGAACCGGTAATGGTCGCCTCGCCACCGCTGGCGAAACCACCTACAGTCACCGCGCCTATCCGGCCACCAACTGGGCTGGCTCGGCAGGACTCAACAGCCCAGGCACCGACCATCTTGCTGCAGAAGCGGCCTTTTTTTCCGGCCGTCTGCTCGCACCCACTTGCTATACGTTCGACCTGACCACCCTGACCCGCGACTGGCTCGGCGGCGTGCTTCCCAATGCCGGTATCGTGATCAAAACCGACAGCGCTGCGGATACCGGCATCGCCAGCGTTGACCATCCCACACTGACGCTTCGGCCCCGACTTCGCATTGATTACACAGTGCCCATTGGTTTCTGGCGATTTGAAGAAGCCAGCTGGAACGGCACCCCGGATGAAGTCCGCAATCAGTTGTCCGATTTGCATGGTGTCGCCGCTGGAGGTGCCAATACAGCAGCGACTACGCCCGCCATCGCCGGCGACCCCGGCACTTGCCGCTATGCCAATTTCGATGGTGTCAATGACTACGTTGCGATCACCGACGATCCACGGCTTGATTTGACCAATGAATTCACCGTCATGGCCTGGATACGACCAACCGCGCTTTACTCCTCCGGCGGCAATAGCAACCTGCGCTCGATTTTTTCTCGTGACAGTAATTTCGAATTCCACATCAACGGCAGTGGTCAACTGTACTGGTGGTGGCAAACCATCGCCGGAACCACAGTCACCACCCGCTACATCAACAGTACAAGTACATTCAGCACCAACCAATGGCAGCACATCACCTTGCGCTATCGGGCGGGCGAACAACGCATGTTCATCAACGGTGCAGCCGTTAATGTGCGCTGCTCCGGCTCCGGCACGACAACCGCCAGCTGCAACTATACCGGCACATTGCGCGTCAACAATGAAGACATCCAGATTGGTTGGGATTTTCTCAATGGTCGGCAGTGGCAAGGCCAGATCGATGAAGTTCGCATCTTCGATGTCGCACTTTCCGATAGCGAAATTGCTACGCTCTACAACCAGACGTTTCCATGCACTGCATCGGTCCATCATTATGAACTACAACATGATGGCCAGGCGCTAACCTGTCAGGGCGAAAACATCGTTGTGCGGGCTTGTGCCGATGCCGCCTGCAATACCAGTTACACGGCCAATGCCTCGGTCACGCTGACACCGACCGGCTGGGCCGGTGGCGACAGCAAAACCATCAGCGGTGGCATCCTGAATGCAACGCTCTGGCACACCACGCCAGAAACCATTGACATTGGCATCAGCGCCGCCAGTCCAATTGCCAGCAATCCGCTGCAATGCCGCAACACATTTACCGGCGTTGCCAGCTGCGCAATTACGTTTTCAGATACCGGTCTGCTCTACGACGTGCCCGACGTCACCGCCAACAAGACATCGGCCGCTTTCATTATTCGCGCGGTCAAGACCGACGATATCACACGCAAATGCACTCCTTACTTTCCGGCCAGCTCGCGCACCATAAAGCTCTGGGCCAATTACGCCGCACCCACTACCGGTACGCTCACTGCATACGTCAACAACATTGCAGTAACCACGGTCGCAAGCGGTGTCACGCCGGCGACGCCAACCAGCCAAGCCCTGACCTTCAACAGCAATGCCGAAGCGACGCTGACCGTGCGTTACCCCGATGCCGGACAGCTGGTGTTGAACGCCCGCTACGATGGCATCGTTGGCAGCGATGATGCCGGCCTGGTCCTGACGGGTCGTGGCGATACCACGTTTGTGTCGTCACCGGCCGGCTTCTGCGTGCAGGCGCGGACACCGATTGCCGCGCCGACGACGGCCTTGCCAAACTGCGCCAACAGCAGCTGTCCGGCCTATCAGCGCGCAGGCGTCGACTTTCCCTTGCGCATCCAGGCCATGGCCTGGCAAGTAGACGGCGAAACCGATAGCCAGTTCTGTACCGGCAATGCCCTGACTCCCAATTTTGCCGGCACGGTTACTTTGACTCACGATATGCCCGACA
The DNA here is from genome assembly GCA_041914645.1 of Permianibacter sp. GTDB lineage: Bacteria > Pseudomonadota > Gammaproteobacteria > Enterobacterales > Permianibacteraceae > Permianibacter. The sequence continues at coordinate 354,387 of JAYSCY010000002.1, read as the reverse complement.
GCTTCATTGAAGGCAGCTTCAGTCAACCGAGTGTGACCTTGGCCGGCGGCACGCTCGACACCAATGCCAATTTCAGCGAGGTGGGTCGCTTTGTCTTGAGTACCGGTGGCAGCTACTTCGGCGTGGCCCTGCCGGTCAGCCGGGGCGACCACATTGGCCGCATCACGCCCGATCATTACAACCTGACACTGAATGCCTTCACCGCCCACTGCGCGGATGCTGATGACTTCAGCTATACCGGCCTGACCCCAGACAAGAATGGCGAACTGTTTGCGCTCGGCACGCAAGTGCGCGCAGTCAACGCCGGCAATGCCGTCACTCTGAACTATGTTGGCGGTTACGCCCGGCTGCAGGGACAGGCGCTGACGTTTTCCGATTTCGATGGCGTCAACCCGGCGGTTGACGGGCAATTTGTTGCAACGGCGCACAGCCTCAATTTCGGCACTGGCGGCACCGCCGGCATCGCCACCAATGATCCGTCGCTCGATGCCACCACTTCGCCAATCAACGGCCACTACCAATTCCTGTTGGCGCGGGCACCGTACAGTGTCGGCCTGCGTGCCGATGCCATCGACAGCGACGGCATCATCGGCAGTTCCGCCGTGCAAGGGCCGGTGCAATTCCGGCTGGGACGACTGGTGCTGGAAAACGCTTACGGTCCGGAGCAATTGCCGCTGCCGATTCCGCTGCGGGCCGAATATTTCGATGGCAGCCGCTGGCGTGCCAACGTGGCGGATTTCTGCAGCCGTTATCGCGCCAGTGACGGCAGCCTCAGCAACCACAGCGGCACACTCGCAAGCGGCGACACCACACTGGGTACGCCGGTGGCGAGCACCGAACTCATCAGCGGTCGAGCCGACCCGAGCGCCCCGCTGCAACTGTCGGCACCGGGGCTGGGCGAGAATGGCAGCGTCACCGTCACCCTTACGGTGCCAAGCTGGCTGCAATTTGACTGGAACGGTGACAACAGCCACATCGATAACCCGACCGCCACCGCCACCTTTGGCCGTTATCGTGGCTCGGACCGGGTGATCTACTGGCGCGAGCGACTGCCCGCGCAGCCCTGACCCCGAAGCAGGTGCGTCTTGCACTGCAGCATGAAAAGAACCCTGGCTCGGGTTGACGCGAGCCACGCTGAGCCGCTTAATATATTGAACACTTCAGCTCCTTCCCTGACGCCTTCAAGCAGCTGAAAGTTGTCGACGTTCGTCAATAAAACCAATAAACACAAGGCCCCTAGCCGATTTTTTCCATTCGGCTCAGTCGGATTCATCTGCCTACGGAGAGTCAGCATGTCTAATAAATTGCATAGTTATAGCCACCGCACGACCATTCATACCCCCACCCTGTTGGCCGCCGGCCTGCTGGCAGCCTTGTTGGCCGGCTGCAGCGAAGAGCCGGCGCCACAGCAAGCAGCACCCGAGGCAACCCCGGTCGCAACCAGCACCTTGCCGGTTGCCATCGGACCCGGCGAAGGTCAGGTCGATATCCTGGCTTGGCCTGGCTATATCGAACGCGGTGAAACCGACAAGGCCTACGATTGGGTGACCGGCTTTGAAGCCCAGTCAGGTTGCAAAGTGAACGTCAAAACCGCTGGCTCCAGCGACGAAATGGTTTCGCTGATGAATCAGGGCGGCTTCGATCTGGTCACAGCCTCCGGTGATGCCAGCCTGCGGCTGATTGCCGGCAAGAAGGTGCAACCGATCAACATTGATCTGATTCCGTCCTACAAGAATGTCGATCCACGGCTGCAGAACGCCCCGTGGCACACCGTCGATGGCCAGCATTACGGCACTCCGTACCAGTGGGGCCCGAATGTGCTGATGTACAACACGGCGGTGTTCACTACCGCGCCGGATTCCTGGAGTGTGGTGTTCGAAGCCCAGAAGCTGCCGGATGGCAAAGACAACAAGGGCCGCGTGCAAGCATTTGATGGCCCCATCTACATCGCCGATGCCGCGCTTTACCTGATGAAGAAGCAACCGGAACTTGGCATCAAGGATCCGTATGAATTGAATCAGGCCCAATATGACGCGGCGTTGGCCCTGCTACGCGGTCAGAAGCAATTGGTGCATCGCTATTGGCATGACGCCACCTTGCAAACCCAGGATTTCACCAATGAAGGTGTGGTGGCATCCAGTTCGTGGCCCTATCAAGTCAATACCCTGAAAGCAGCCGGCCAACCCATTGCGTCGGTGATTCCAAAAGAAGGCGCCACGGGTTGGGCGGATACCACCATGCTGCATGCCGAGGCCAAGCATCCAAACTGCGCTTATCAATGGATGGAGTGGTCGCTGAACCCGAAATCGCAAGGTGATGTATCGGCCTGGTTCGGTTCGCTGCCGGCCGTACCCGCCGCCTGCGAGAGCAGTGAATTGCTCGGCAAAGACGGTTGCGCCACCAATGGCATGGCCCAGTTCGACAACATCCATTTCTGGCGGACCCCGGTCAAAGCCTGCGCAAGTCAGAACCATGAGTGCGTTTCCTACGCTCAGTGGAGTACCGACTACATTGCGATCATGAGCGGTCGCTGATCCCGCCGTGCCCTCGTGTCAGCATCAGCTGACACGAGGGCTTTCACTTTTCTACCGACCGATTTGACACCATGACGACCGCTATTGAGTTTCGCAATGTCGTGCGCCAGTTTGGCGACGTACGCGCGGTAGACAACGTTTCCTTCACGGTTCGCGAAGGCGAATTTTTCTCCATGCTCGGCCCGTCCGGTTCGGGCAAGACCACGTGCCTGCGGCTGGTGGCCGGTTTTGAACGGCCCGATGGCGGACAGCTGCTCATTCAGGGCGAAGATGTCTCTCAGGTGCCGCCCTATCAACGACAAGTCAACACCGTATTTCAGGACTATGCACTGTTCCCGCACATGTCGATTCTGGACAACGTCGCGTATGGGTTGATGGTTCGCAAGGTGCCACGCGCCGCTCGCGAACAGCGCGCCCGCGAAATGCTGGCCATGGTGAAACTCGAACACACCGCGGACCGCAAGCCCGGACAACTGTCAGGCGGGCAGCGACAGCGCATAGCGCTTGCACGCGCCCTGATCAATGAACCGCGTGTTCTGTTGCTCGACGAACCGCTCGGCGCGCTCGACTTGAAACTGCGAGAGGCCATGCAGACCGAGCTGAAAGCGCTGCAACGCCGGCTTGGCATCACCTTCATCTATGTGACCCACGACCAACAGGAAGCGCTCGGAATGTCCGACCGGGTCGCTGTTTTCAACAATGGTCAGATCGAACAGATCGACACGCCGGAAGCGCTGTACGACACCCCACAAACAGCCTTTGTTGCCAATTTCGTCGGCACCTCGAATGTCATTGAGGGCGAGCTGGCCAAAACACTGAGCAAGGGCCAGCATGACCGCGTTTCGGTACGCCCGGAACGCATTCGCTTTGGTCAAGGCAGTCAGGACGACATTACCTTGCAAGGCCGGATTGTTGACCGGCAATTTCACGGGGCCACCAGCCGCTACGAATTGAACGTCAATGGCGTCGAGCTTTGCGTCGTGGTCGCCAACACCGATGGCATAGCCGAACACAGCCTTGAGCCGGTTACGCAAATTCATGTGCCGGTTCACGCCATTCATGGCCTGGGTGTGCGGCCATGACCAGCCTTAGCCTGCCAGCAGCCAACGGCCTTGATCGGCTTCGTGTCGCTACTTCAAACGCAATTTATCGCCGGAACTGGTTCTATCTGAGCCTGCTGCTGGTGCCACCGCTACTCTGGTTTGGCGTGGTGTATCTGGGCTCACTGTTCGCGTTGTTCATCCAGAGCTTCTATGCCCTTGATGATTTCAGTGGCTCGGTGGTGCCGGAGTTTACCCTCGACACCTGGCGGGCGCTGTTTGGCTCACCCGCAAATGTCGACATCCTGATCCGGACCACCGTCATGGCACTGGCGGTCACACTGTCCTGCGCGATCATTGCCTTTCCCATCGCCTATTACATGGCGCGATATGCCAAAGGCAAGACCAAGGGGCTGCTCTACCTGGCGGTGATGTTGCCGCTGTGGGCCAACTATCTGGTGCGGGTCTATGCCTGGAAAATCATTCTGGCAAAGGAAGGCGTCATCAACTGGCTTTTCAGCAAGCTCGGCTTGATGTGGCTGCTGGAAAGTGTGCTGGAAGCACCGGGCATCGGTGGCAACACCTTGTCTTCGTCGTATATCGGCATGTTCCTGGTGTTCACCTATATGTGGCTGCCGTTCATGATTCTGCCGATTCAGGCCGCCCTGGAACGGGTGCCGGAGTCACTGATTCAAGCAGCGGCGGATCTGGGCGCAACGCCGCGAAAAACTTTCCAGACCGTGATCTTGCCACTGGCATTGCCGGGCGTTGTAGCCGGTTCAATTTTCACGTTTTCGCTGACCCTGGGTGATTATGTGGTGCCCAATCTGGTGGGCACTTCGGCGTTCTTCATTGGTCAGGCGGTTTATGTGCTGCAAGGCGCCTCAGGCAACATTCCGCTGGCGGCGGCCTTTTCGGTGCTGCCCGTCATCGTCATCAGCCTGTATCTCGCGTTTGCCAAACGCATGGGAGCTTTTGATGCGCTCTAGCACGTTCATGCGGGCCGGCCGTTTGCCGTCAAACCTCGGACTCAAGGCGGCCACCATCGGCGGCCTGCTGTTCCTGAATCTGCCGTTGCTGTTGATTGTGTTCTATGCCTTTTCAACCGATGACCGGACTTACCGGTTTCCCATTCCTGGCTTTACCACCGAATGGTTTGCCGTGGCCTGGCAGCGGCAGGATGTCTGGGCGGCGCTGGCGTTGTCGCTGAAAGTGGCCGCTATTGCCACGGCAATGGCACTGGTTCTTGGCACCATGGCAGCAGCGGCGCTGTATCGGCAGAAATTCTTTGGTCGCGAAGCGATTACCTTGTTGTTGATTTTGCCCATCGCGCTGCCCGGCATTGTCACCGGCATCGCGTTGCGCTCCGCCTTTTCACTGGCAGACATATCATTCAGCTTCTGGACCATCGTGATCGGGCATGGCACGTTCTGTGTGGTGGTGGTTTACAACAACGTCATCGCCCGTTTCCGTCGCACATCGCAAAACCTTATCGAGGCGTCAATGGATTTGGGTGCCGATGGATTTCAGACCTTTCGCTATGTCGTGCTACCCAATATTGCCACCGCACTGCTGGCCGGCGGCATGCTGGCGTTTGCGTTGTCCTTTGACGAAATCATCGTAACGACATTCACCGCCGGCCACGAACAAACCATTCCCATCTGGATGCTGAATGAGTTGGTGCGGCCGCGAAATCGCCCGGTCACCAACGTCGTCGCGGTGACCGTCATGTTGGTGACGTTCATACCGATTTTGCTTGCGTACTATTGGACACAAGGCACCGAGGCTGTTGCCGGTAGCGGCAAATAGTCTCCGGCTCAACTCGTCATTTGCAGAGGAACAACAACCATGACCACAGCAAACCTGCCCACCATGCAAACCCGAATGTTGATCAATGGCGAGCTGATCGCCGGCCAGGGTGAACCCTATGCCGTGCTGAACCCTTCAACCGGCGAAACGCTGACCCTCATCAAGGAAGCAAGCGACTCGCAAGTTCAGACTGCCGTGGCAGCCGCAGAACGCGCTTTCGGCAGCTGGGCCCGCACCACGCCCAAAGATCGCGCCAGCATTCTGTTACGCATTGCCGACCGCGTCGAACAGCATGGCGCTGAGTTGGCCAAACTTGAAGCCATGAACTGTGGCAAGCCCTACTCGGCAGCCCTCAATGACGAGATCCCAGCCATTGCCGATGTGTTCCGATTTTTTGCCGGCGCCAGTCGTTGCTTGCACGGCTCGGCCGCAAACGAGTACCTGCCGGGTTTCACCAGCATGATTCGACGTGACCCGATTGGCGTCATCGGCTCGATTACGCCATGGAATTATCCGCTGATGATGGCGGCGTGGAAACTCGCACCGGCACTGGCCGCCGGCAACACCGTCGTCCTGAAGCCATCGGAAATCACGCCGCTTACCAGTTTGCGATTCGCCGAACTGATAGCAGATCTGTTGCCGGCCGGCGTTCTCAATGTGCTGTTCGGCCGCGGCCACACCGTTGGTGCGCCAATGGTCAGCCACCCCGCCGTGCGCATGATCTCGCTGACCGGTTCAATCGCAACCGGCCAGAAAATGCTGGAAGTGGCGTCTCAAACACTGAAACGAACCCATCTCGAACTGGGCGGCAAAGCGCCGGTCATCGTTTTTGATGACGCCAACATCGACGAAGTCGTTGCCGGCATACGTACTTTTGGCTTCTACAACGCGGGTCAGGACTGCACCGCCGCGTGTCGCATTTACGCCAGCAAAAAAATCTACGAGAAACTGGTCGCCGACCTGGCCGGTGCGGTCAGTACGCTTCAGTCGGGTTTGCAGTTCGATGAAGGCGTCGAACTGGGACCGCTGGTTTCGTCTGCGCAACGTGACCGCGTCGCGGGTTTTGTTGACCGTGCTGCCGCCCAAAAGCACATCCAAATCGCGACAGGTGGAAAAGTGGTTACCGGCGCGGGTTTCTTCTTTCAGCCAACCGTTGTCGCCGGCGCCCGTCAGGACGATGAGATTGTTCGGAAAGAGGTATTTGGCCCGGTTGTATCGGTCACCCCATTCAATGACGATGAGGAAGCCATTCGCTGGGCCAATGACTCCGATTATGGTCTCGCCTCATCAGTCTGGACACGCGACCTTGGCCGCGCGATGCGCGCCACCGCAGAACTGCAATATGGCTGCACCTGGGTCAACAGCCACTTCATGCTGGTCAGCGAAATGCCACACGGCGGCTTGAAAAAATCCGGGTATGGCAAGGACATGTCGATGTACGGACTGGAAGACTACACCGCCATTCGGCACATCATGATCAAGCATGGCTAGACGCGTCCCTTGCACAAAAAAAGGGCGCCATCGGCGCCCTTTTTTACTAACGATTTGCCATCAACCGGCATCGTACGGAATCAGAACGCGACGCGCACGTAAATGGCGGTCGTGTCGATTTCGCCGGCGGTCAGCGCAAGGCCGGCCGACAGTTGCTTGTTGAAGTGCCAGGCGCCATAGACACTGAACAGCATGTCGATGTCCAGCACATCTTCATACGTGGCGCTGGCGCCAACTTCCAGATTGTTGTCCAGCATCGAACGAATGCCGGCGGTCAGCAACACACCTTCATCGTCTTCGTCGCCGAAATCGTAGCTGACCAGGCCGGCACCGAGGTTCAGATCCATGGTGGCGCTCAGCGGCATCTTGTAGGCGGCACCCAGGGCAGTCCGGTCGGCATCGGCATATTCGTCGTCAAGGCTGGCGTACTGGCCAAAGGCATAGAACTCGTTGTTGAGTTCGACACTGCCCGACACACCAAAACCATCCAGCTCGGAACGGCTGCCATCGATTTCCGACTCCTGCCACTGGCCCTGGACCCAGGTGTACTGTGGGCCGGCCGCGAGAGCTGCGGAACTGGCAGCCAACAACGAGGTGGCAAGCAACAACTTTTTCATTGGTTTACTCCATCAAGTAAAAATGCCCCATAGAGAGGCTTGTTAATGCCAACCGGCACTGATGCCAACGCACCCGTGCCGGTTGACAAAATTCAGTTACCGGTCGGTACGGCCGGCGAGAAATCAGCGGTCGTGGTCATGCCGGCAGTAATGCTTACATTGCGGCTCCCGAAGAAATCGAGCGCTTCATCCGTTTCCGGCAAATCGCTGACCGCATCACAGGTGTAGGCAATGGTGTAGTTGCCTGCCAACAGGAAGGCGATACGGTAGACGAAATCACCGTCCTGTTCCTGAACCACCAAGCCGGACGCCACCGGTTCCACGCCATTGCCATCGACGTCATCGGGCACCACATCGGCACCGTTGAAAACGTATACCGCGCCGAGTTCAGCCCCGTCGCATTGTGTCGCCACCAGCGCCGGATCGATACGGCCTGTCAGCGTGCCAACCTGAGTATTGTCGACCAGCCGCAGCACCGGCTTCAGGAAATAGCCGGGCTGACCACCCGGGTCCACCACCGATTTGCGCAAATCAAAATCAATGGTGTAATTACCGGCACCACCCTGTGGCACGGTAAAGCCGGAAACCAGCTTGAGGCCGGATTCCGAACCACTCGGCACCCGTAATTCGAACTGGGCACCGCGGATCTCGATGTAGGAGTCCATGACATTGTCGAACTCGGCCGACACCAGCAACCGTGCCCATTCGTATTGACCTGCCAGCACCTGCTCATTGACGATCAGCGGCGCAACCGTGCCCGCCTGCAGATTCAACAGATCGATATCCCTCGGCGCAGCAAAGGTGAACGTGCGGGCACTGCCTCCCATCGGTTTGATTTCGACGCCATTGAAACGCACGACCACCTTGTCCGCTTCATCCACTGGCGCATCGGTGACAGCCAGGCTCAGTGTTCCATAGGCGTTCGTTTCACTGTTGTCGTAGCTATCACTGCCACATGCTGTAAGCAGTGATAGCAAAACCGAAAATACGATCGGGACCAGACACCGTTGCTGAGCCAGACTCGGTTTCATTTCCAATCCGGTTTGAACAGTTTTCATCGCAATGCTCCTCTGCCAGTTACGGTTCGGATTCCTTTACCCCCTCACAAGCAGATGGTGGCGAGATGTCTGTTGTCATCCACGCCTTGCGTCAATCCCGATTGGCAATCGACTTCAACGTGGATTGGCAACGTTTCTGGCGCTGCCACCATCGTCTGCACGCACAGTGATTGTCACTGCCGCACGCACCGCTTTATCGCGCGCCTCGGCCAGCGTCTCCGCACGGGCCAGCGTGACGCCCATCCGACGTTTGCCGGCAACGGCCGGTTTGCCAAACAGGCGCAACTGACTATCCGGTTCGGCCAGCGCCTTATCCAATTCACCGAATACCACCGCGTTGCTCTGGCCCTCGATCAACAGGGCACAGGACGCTGATGGCCCCTGCTGACGAATGTCTGGCACCGGCAATCCGAGAATGGCACGCGCATGCAGGGCAAACTCGGACAGATCCTGCGAAATCAGCGTGACCAGACCCGTATCGTGCGGGCGCGGGCTGACTTCACTGAAGATGGCAGCATCGCCCTTGATAAACAGTTCGACACCGAACAGACCGTAACCACCAAGTGCATCAGTCACTGCGCGGGCAATCTGCTCGCTCTGCGCCAGTGCCGCCGCAGACATGGGCTGCGGCTGCCAGGATTCGCGGTAATCCCCGTCAATCTGGACATGTCCGATCGGTGAACAAAACACCGTACCTTGGCGAGTACGCACGGTCAGCAAGGTGATTTCGTAATCGAAATCGACAAAGCCTTCGACGATGACCCGGCCGGCACCGGCCCGGCCACCTTCCTGAGCGTACTGCCAGGCGGCGTCGATCTGATCCGCCCGGCGAATGACACTTTGCCCCTTGCCCGAGCTCGACATGATCGGTTTGACCACACAAGGCATGCCAATGTTCGCCACCGCCATTTTAAAATCCGCGACACTGTCGGCAAAACGATAACGCGAAGTCGGCACCCCCAGCGTTTCGGCGGCGAGTCGCCGAATACCCTCACGATTCATGGTTAATTTCGCTGCCCGCGCTGTCGGCACGACCGTATAGCCTTCGGCTTCCAGCTCCACCAGGGTATCGGTCGCGATCGCTTCAATTTCGGGCACGATCAACTGCGGTTTTTCCTGCTCGATGATGGCGCGCAATTGCACTCCGTCGAGCATGTTGATCACATGGTGGCGGTGCGCGACCTGCATGGCCGGCGCATTGGCGTAGCGGTCGACCACAATCACTTCGCAGCCGAGCCGCTGCAGTTCGATCACCACTTCCTTGCCGAGTTCACCGCCACCGAGCAGCAGCACGCGTCGTGCCGAGGTGCTGAGGGGAGTGCCGAGTTCAACGCTCATGAAATGCTCCTGATTTCCCTGTTTCGACCTGCCGTATGTGCGACACGTAATGTGAATGGCTTGCCGTATTTACTGAACGCTGACTTGTGGCTGCAAGACCAGCACATGCCGGTTTTCACCCGGCAGCAACGGTGTTGCGCGACCAGCGACCCAATCATCATGACCGGACAAATAGAACGGTGACAATGGATGGCCACTCTGACCGCCGGGCATGTGGAAAATGCCGGAAGCTTCAAATCCGGGTGCCACGATCAGGCGTTCGGACGCACCAAATGACGGCCCCTGCACCCGCACCATGTTGGCGTCGCCCGGCAGTGGCTCGACCGGCGCATCGAGATAGCGGCCAACCAGCGGCACAAACCGCGACAGCGGATGCCGGATCGCAGCCTGATTCTTGGCTCCCCAAGTTTGCTCGGCCAACGCCTGATCGTCAGCGCGCAAACCTTCCAGCAAGGCATCAAACACCGCCAGTTCGAACTCGCGCCAATTGGTGTACCCCTTCGGCAGCAGCGCCGCCGGTTGCGCATTCAGAACCTGCCAGACCACAGCCTCCCAGTGATTCGACAGGGCCGACGGTTTCAATTCCGGATCGGCGGCGTACAACTCGTGCAACCAGGCACGGTAGAGCGCATCACGCAGCAGAAACCGGTAACCACGCACCAACCGGTAATCAACGCTGTCAACGGTGGCGCTGCCACGCCAATTGGCGATGAAGGCACGCGCCTCGGCGCGAATCGGCTTTTCACTGATGGCCGCGTCATCCAGCAGGTGCAGCAGATGTTGCTGCCAGTGATCGAGCACGGGCGCACGGGTGTCGAGCGCTACTGTCAGCAGATCGGATTCGGAAAACCGGTTGCGGGCGTGCAGGTTGTCGCGGATTTGTTTGGCGCGGGCACCAAAATCGTAGCCGCCGTCACCGAGCACGCCGAGCGCTTCACCGCTGACCACGCGGGCATTGGCGGTCCAGATGCGACCGGTCAGCGGATTCAGCACTTCCGGATACTCGTCGGGCGTGCGGTAGCCGTCCCATCGCCGCTCACCCGTGGCCCACGAAGTGGGTTCGCTGCCGTCGTATCCCACCCGACGCGGAATGGCGCCAATGATGGTCCAGCCAATGTTGCCTTCACGGTCGGCAACCACAAAATTCTGTGACGGCACCCGGGCGGTTTGAGCCAGCGTCAATGCTTCCGGCACTGTGCCGGCTTGTTCGATTTGCAACAGGCCGAAATTGATCGCCTGTTCCGGATCATGCGCGATCCAGCGGAACACCTGCTTGGCACCGTTGGCATCGGTATGGATCACCGGTCCCCAGCGGGTTTCCTCAATCGCCAGCTCAACCGGTGCTTCACCTTTGACTGCAATGGTTTCATGCACCACGGTCAGCGGTTGTTCGCCATCGGGGGTCAGGTAGCGGTCCGGACTTGGCTGTTCGAGCAAAATCACATCGCTGTAATCGCCATAGCTGTTGGTAAAGCCCCAGGCAATTTGGCCGTTGCTGCCAACGATCATCATCGGCGTGCCCGGCAAGCTGACACCAACCACATCCTGCTCACCGCTTGCGGCGCCATACTGCAGCCGGGTCCGGAACCAGATGTTCGGCACCTGCAAACCGAGATGCATGTCATTGGCCAGTGCAGCGGCGCCGGAAGTCGTCAGGCTGCCGGCCACCGCCCAGTTATTGCTGCCGGGAAAGACCGCGTCTGTCTGGCGGCTATCCCAAATGGGGGCAGTCAGAGTCGGTTGCCAACCAGCCAGCGCGGTTGGCTCGGGAATGGCGATCGCTGCCAGGCTATCGCCGAACAAGGGAGCATCCCACTCGCTACCTGGTGCCCGCAGAAAGTCATACAAGGCTGGCGGCAACTGCTTGCGAGCCAACGCGCGGGTCTGTTCCACCTTGCCATCGGCAGCCTGCAAGGTCAGATACATCGCATAGGCGGCCAGCACCGTGTCAGCCGGTTGCCAAGAGGCGGGTTCGACCCCGAGCAGGTAATACTCGAACGGCTTGCCAGCCAGCGCAGCGTAGCCGGCATTGACGCCCTCGACATAGGCCTGCAGCAATTGCTGCTCCGCCGCTGGCAGCAACTCGACAATGCGCTCGGCACGCCAGCGCAACCGATGCAACCGAACGGCCTTATCAGCCTCGAGCGCGGCGGCACCCACCAGTGCCGACAATTCGCCGGCAGCTCGCCGGCGCAGCAAATCCATCTGGAAGAAGCGCTCTTGGGCATGGACGAAGCCAAGGCCTCGGGCGGCATCCTGTCGATTGCGCGCTTTAATCGTGACACTGCCGAGCGCATCGCGACCGACGCTGACTTCGGCAGTCAGGCCCGTCAGCGGTAAGCGGCCGTCCAGCACCGGCAGGCTGGCATCAAGCTGCCAGTAGGCCCAACCGCCGGCACCGGCGGCCAGCACGAGCAGAACCAGAAAAACGATGGCAAGAGGACGAAGCAAACGAGTCATGGCAACAGCAACAGTTCATGGCGTTCGGGGCGGCAAGGATAGCAATCCCGACTGACAGACGCAGGCGCTTGCCTGCCTGGCTGGCAGAAAAAAAACCGCAACGGCGAACCGTTGCGGTTTTTTTAAGCAGGTACTGGTAATGGCTTCGCCAATGCCCAATGTTCCCTAATGCAGTGTTCAGCCGCCAATGGTGCCGTTGACAATCGGCTGGAACGCCACCAGCGCATCACGAGCCGCCGAACTGCCGAGACCGTGACCGGGGAACAGGGTTTCAAACTGACCCGCTTCACCGTGCAGCGCCAGATAGTTCAGTGCCACCGTTTCGACCAGCAAGTTGACGTTGTTGGCCGCCGGGCTCGACGACGTTTCGACATCGCCGCTGTCGCGGTAATAACCGATCTGCTGATGGCGCGCCTGTACGTCCGGCGTTGCACCAACCAGCTGCGGACGTCCGGTCGGGTTGTAAACCAGAAAGAACGAAGCAGCGGTCGACTGGTTGTCACCAGTCCACTGGCCCTTGCCGCGACCTTCCACCGACATGTCGACCATGCCGTTTGACGACAGCGAGCCGTCGCTGAAGACATACAGCATCAGCGGCACGCCAACGCGGTGGGCGTACTCGAGGCAGGCCCCCATGCAGGCACCAGCGCGGAAATCGCGCACTTCACCGGTTGCCCGATCACCCGTGTGGTAATCGAAGCCGCCCATGGTGATGGTACCGGCGCCAGCAAAACCATTGACCACCAGTTTCATGATCGAGGCGGTCTTGCGGAATTCGCCATTACTGTCGTCACCGGCACCGGTGAAAATGCCACCGCTACCGAAAATAACGCTGCCCGAGGAATCCGGCACAGTGCTGAGCGGATCAATCGAAGCCGGGTTACCAAAGCGATCGGCCAGACTTGCACTCTTCAGATAGCCGCACTTGACCAGATCCTTGACCACGGCATCGGTCATCTCGACACCACTGCCCGGCAAACCGGTGGTTACCCGACCCATTTTCTTGTCGCTGATGCGATAGATGGACTCCATCACCGCCACCGCATCCTGCTGGCTGAGCAGCGCGGTCAAATCACCCACATCAACCAGACTGGTCACATCGCTCGGTCGATCCACTTTGGTCGGCCGCTTGCTGAGGTCAATCATGTTGACCGGAGCCATCGAGTTGCCGCCGGAATCCGACGCCTGTGACCCGACCAGAGTCAGCAACGAACCGTCAGCACCGATCTTGTTGATCGCATACATCGGGTTGTGTGGGTTGTTGCCGGTATCGTTTTCCGAACGAGCCGCGATCAGCGCGCCGTTGGTCAGCGCCATCGCTGCCGGCGACATCGTCGTCATCATGCCGCGCAGGAACGAGCTGTCGGTATGGAACAGCAGGCCGAGGCGGTCATCAATGTGATCCTGATTGGTCACCGGGTCAATCACCGCCGGGATCATGTCACCCGGCAAACCCAGCTTGCTGTAACCCGCCGTGGAAATGAAATCGCGTTGGCCGCCAGCCTTGCCAACCAGCACGTTGGAGCCAGCAATATTGGCGCCCCCGGCAAGGTCGAAACAGATGAACGGGATTTTGCCCGCACCTTCAGTGGCGACACCGCAGGACGACAACAGTGGCACCAGATCCGACGACAAGGCGGCATAGGCCGACCGCGGATTGGCGAACAGGCTGAACAGGGTCGTGCCCATCACCGCGGCACCACCGGTCATCAAACCTTGGCGAATGAAATCGCGACGGGTCTTCGGCAACGGATGATCCGGAAACAACAACGGAGCATCCGGGTTCAGGGTTTTCTGACTCGTGTTACGGAAACGTTTGCTCATTTTTGGCCGCTCCTGTCACTGCACCAGCATCGCAGCGTTGCCAACTGCGGCAGCGCATACGGCCTTAACGATGGTTTCAGTTCGAGCAGCATTATCTGCTCCACTAGCAACCAGTTTTGTAATCAGCGCATTCAGCTCAGTCTTCACTTCGCCCACGTCCGGTTGGGTCGAGACCGCACCGGCCGTCAACACCTGCACACGGGCGAGCAAAGGATCCAGGATCTGGTTCCTGCCAGCTACCGTAAATGCTGCCGATGGTGCTGCCGCAAAATTGAAGGCGGTGAAATACGTGGCTCGTTTGGCGGTGTCGTTCACCAGCGCATTGCAGTAGGCGATCGACAGCTGGGTAATCGCCATCTGGTGCGCCGCATTGAACGTGCTGATTGTTTCCACGCTCGGCATCGACTGACGGATATCACCAAACAAGCTGGTTATTGCCGCGGTAGTCGGAGCCACCGTGGTGATTTCAGCCAAGGTCGCATTGATTTCGTCAAACGTGCGCACACCGATAACCGGTTCCGGCTCACCGTCGGCCGGATCAACCGGAATCGGCGGTTCGGCTTCGACAAACACGTTGGTGTGACTACCCAGTTGCTCGAAAGTCAGGAAGAACTCGTCCGCAGCCGGGCCTTTTTCCAGACTGATCACGGTACCAAGTGGCGACAGGTCCATGCGATTGCCGGTCAGTGACAGATCCAGCTTGCCGTAGGACTGGCCCACAGGTGCTTCGCGGCCGTTGATGCCTATCCGCATACCCTTGAGCGGAATGCCACTCAGATTGACTGCCGGATTCAGGCTGGCGAAGAACGGCTCATTGAACAGGTAACCATAGCTGTCGTAGCGGCTGACTTCGAACACCAGGTAGCACTGCGAAACGGTGCCATCGAAGCAGTTCGGGTCATCGAGCAGGTGCGACAGACTGAACAGCAGGTAATAGCGCTCACCGACACCGACGTTGAAGTTCTGCAGGATCTGCTCATCAGTCAGCGCGCGGTTATGAATCGCCACCAGCTTGACAATGCCGCCCCACGGCCGGTCATTCGACACTTCGTTGCCGATTACAAAGGCAAAGGTGTCGTCCCAGTCCGTCAGATTGCCAACGTCCGTCTGATCTTCATTGCCGGTGAACTCACCGTTGACATAGGTGCGGCGGCCACGAATCGGATCGTAGGTGACGACCACATGTTGCAGCGTCGCTTGCAGGCGCTCTTCAGCATCAACTGTCGAATGCGCCGGCATGCCGTCAGCGCCGGTGTTGCTATGCCGCATCAGGAAGTCGTAGTTGTACAGGGTCTGACCGAGCGTGAAGTTGGTCGCATCGGATCCACCCGAGTAACTGATGATGCGGGCTGGCCCGTCCTGGGTCACGTTGGCTGGCGCGACCCAAGCTTCGATCGCGTATTCACCAGTGGCTTTGATCAGGTCATGATATTTCTTCGAGGTCAGCGTCGAGGCTTGCGCCTTGGCACTGGCCGAGGTGAATTGCAGACCGTAACCGCCCACCCATTCCGGTCCACCCAGCAGATTCAGGTGCGCGGCCGGTTCCACACCACTGGTGTCAAAGGCTACGCTGCCGGTGCCGGTCTTGAACTCATACAGGCCAATCACATTGGTTTCATGACGGCCACCACTGCTGGCCACCAGGCCATCGACCAAACGCAGCGAACGCGAGATCACCAGATCCGGGTCCACCACTGTCGGTGCAATGCCATCAACGAAAGCTTGAATGGCAGCTTCCATTTCTGCGGCGTTGGACGCGCAGTTGTCCCAGCAGTTGTGTGACTCTTCGCCCAAGCGAACAACCAGCCGCGACACATGAACGTTGTCAAGGTTGATTTTGCTCTGCACGGCGGCATAGGCCACATCGACATCAGCACTGGCGAAGTACGGTGACTGGGCGTTGGCCGCGGTGTCGCTGTGGCAACGCGAGCAGTAGGTGGTCAGCAACGGATAGACCGTCGAGGCAAAGCCGGTCGGTGCCGCCGGGAATGTCCGGCTGCTGCCCGGCTCGCGCATGGCCGGCGGTTCCAGTTTGATCTCATTGGCACCACCGCCAACCGAACTGCCCGCCCACAGCGTGATATAGCGGGTCAGGGTTTCGGCGCAGGCGTCGAGTTGACCCTGAGTGCTGCCCAACCAGCAGTTGTGACCACCGGCAACTTTCGTAACCATACGCGACGCATCGGGTTCGGTCAGGTTGACGACGGTGTTGGCGGCGGCATAAGCCAGATTGATATCGTCCGTGCGCACGAAAGCCGGAGTCTGGGTGGTATGGCAGGCACCGCACTTGTCGGAGCCAACCAGGTTGTCCCATACGTTGACTTTGAAGCGCTGAACATCGTCCGATGCGGGTGCCGGGCCGGTGTAGTTGCTACCACCACCGGATGACGGCGGGGCCGCCGTTTCTTCAGTACCAGCGCCGCCGCCAGTACAGGCAGCAAGCAAGACGAGCGACGCAGCCATGACGGCACCTTTCAGGGCCGGCATGAACGAGTGCGGGGTCGACACGACAACTTGATCTTTCATGTTCGTTCTCCAGACCTCGCGACTTAAAGATCAGCAGCGCAGTAGGCGGCCGATTCGGCAAACACCTGCTTCAGCTTGTAAGTACTGCTTTTGAAACTGGCGGTCATATTGTCAATCTGGCTGCGATCGGCGGCATCCACCGGATTGCGCAGACACACGGCCTTGAACACTTTCTTGACCTGGCACTGGGCAAACGCTTCCGAATGCGCCAGCTCCTGACCCATGGTCTTGGCACCGTTGCCGCCGCCAGGCAATGCGTCATCCCAATCGAGAATGGCGTTCTGACCAACCCGCCAGTAATTGTCCCAGCGGTCGTCCGGGGTCACGAAACCTGGTTTGAAGTTGTTTTCGTTGATGTGGTACTTCTTTTTGACGCGGGTGCCAGTGAACGGGTCGCTCATGCCAACATCGTTGTAAACCAGACGGCCGGCATCTCCTTCTTCATCCTCAACCGCATGTTCAAAATCGTAGTAGGCAAACGCTTGCGCCAGCGGATCCATGCCACTGTGGCAACCGATGCAGGTGTTGTTAAAGATACGGCTGTCACCACCGGGGCTGCGGGTCACATCCTGACGGATACGATCTGACACCCGAGTGGTGTCCTTGAGCTGCTCCAGATCATTGCAGAGGTGGTTCATCAGCGTGAACCGCAGCATCGCGCGGTTGGTACCGTCGATGAAGAACTCTTTGGCGGCAGCACGGGTGGTCATCACGCCGGCGGTGGCATCGGCGCGCAAACCAGTGACCGTCGACTGGGCGCGCTGTTCCAGATTGGCTTTCAGATCAAAATGACCACTTTCCAGCGCCGCGTAGTGATCGTTGTTGCTGACTGAATAGGCCGGAACGCCAGCGCTGCTGCGGGCGACATAGATGATGTCGTCGTACAACGCTTTGCGAAAATCGATATCATCGCGAACCATGCCGATCACGGTAGCGGTATAGTCGTTCAGCGGTGCGAACACATTGGCATCGCGATTGGTCCACGGCGTCACGAAATTTTTCAGGGTAACGGTATAGAAAGCCGGGTCTTCCATTGCGGCACGCGCAGCAGCAATCCGGCCAGCGGCCGTACCCGGCGAAGGCCCAATGAGTGCCTCAAGACTATCGATAGTCGCTTCGTCAGCAGGGACGCCGGCGATACGGTCAAAAATCTGCTTGGCCTGTTCCCGGGAGCCGGCTTCAGCCAGCGGAGCCCAAACACTGGCTGCAGTGAGCGCAATGGCACAGAGCGCCAGCCGCGGATGCGGCAAGCTGACGGACGCAGCAACAATCTTCATGGCGGTCATCCTGTTATATAGGTATCGGCAGCCCAAGGTTCGGTGAACCCATGGGGCCAGCCGACGACAACGCCCGTAAAAGACAGACAGGGCTGCAATTGATTTTAATCAACTTGCCCGACAGAATTCGTGACCTCACACGCAGAATCACCTACCGATCGTCGGGATAATTGGCAGCAATGCATCACCGAACGCTCGCGATCACCTGCCAGGTGCCCCATGACCGCAAGAATGTTGTCTGCCCCGTTGCAATTGCTGACGGCTGTTATCCTTTCACTGGTCGGACTAGCTGGCTGTGGCGGTGGCAGTGGCGAAGAGCAACAACCGGATCCGGTCGTACTCGACTTCAAGATTGCCTATATCAAGCGTGATATTCCGCTCGATGAAGATGGCGTGCTGATCCCCGGCGATGTCCGGGAACCGTTTGCATTTGTGCCCGGTGCCCGGTTGATGGTGCGCGATCGGGCCAGCCCGTCAGCGCTCGAAACCGACATTACATCGTCGTTGTTCCCGCCGCCGGCTGCCGGCGAAGAACCGGCGTTGTACGACGTACGCGATCTGAGCTCCTCTTACGATGGCACCAAGTTGTTGTTTTCATTGCGCTTTCCGGAAATCGAAAACGCCGATGAAGACGAACAGCCAACCTGGAATATCTGGGAATATGACACCACCACGGCCACCCTGCGCCGGGTGATCGCCTCCGACATCACGGCCGAAGCCGGTCAGGACATCAACCCGCGTTACCTGCCCGATGGCCGCATTGTGTTTGCCTCGACCCGCCAGCGGCAGTCGCGGGCCATTCTGCTCGATGAAGGCAAACCGCAGTTTGCCTATCAGGAAGAGAATGACAATGTCGATGCCGTCGCCCTGCATGTGATGAACGCCGACGGCACCGACATCCACCAAATCAGCTTCAACCAAAGCCATGACATGGACCCGAACCTGCTGCCGGACGGCCGCATCGTGTTCACCCGCTGGGATAACCGTGGTCAGCGCGACGGCATGCACCTGTACACCATGCGCCCGGATGGTCGCGATCTGAACCATCTGTACGGCATCCGCAGCCACGCCACCGGTACCGAAGCGGCCATTGTCCAGTTCACGAAGCCGCAAACCCTACCGGACGGAAAGGTACTGGTGATTCTGCGGCCGTTCGAAAACATCCACGAAGGCGGCGATCTGGTTGCCATCGATACCCAGAATTACATCGACAACACCCAGCCCGTCGCCAGCATGGCCGGACTGACCGGTCCGGCCCAG
The DNA here is from genome assembly GCA_041914645.1 of Permianibacter sp. Taxonomy (GTDB): domain Bacteria; phylum Pseudomonadota; class Gammaproteobacteria; order Enterobacterales; family Permianibacteraceae; genus Permianibacter. The sequence goes on along the minus strand of JAYSCY010000002.1, from coordinate 335,153 downwards.
GTCTCGGTCGCTCCAACTGGCGTCCGCACCGACGATCTGCCGTCACCGGCCGGTCGCTACCGCAGTGTTTACTCACTTGATGACGGCAGCGGTCGGTATCTGGTCAGCTGGAGCCAATGTCGACTGCTGGACCAACCGGGCACCCCGGCTGAACGCATTGTGCCCTGCACGACGGAGCGCCTTGCCGACCCGGCCGTAGTCGAAGCTCCGCCGCTATTCAGCCTGTATATCTACGACCCGGTAGCCAAGACCCAGATCCCGCTGTTTACCCCGGAAGAAGGCAGTTATTACACCGACCCGGTCGCGCTGGCCCCGCGCACCCGACCGGCCGCACTGGCCGACGGCATCCCCGGTGGTGACCTCGATCAGGATCTGGTTACCGAAGGTGTGGGCGTGCTCGATATCAAGAGTGTCTATGACATCAATGGGGTTGATTCGCTGGCGGCTGTTGGTGGCATAACCACCGTGCGTGATCCGGGGCTTGTCCCAGCAGATCAGCGCCCGGTGAGGTTTATCCGCATCGAAAAGGCTGTATCACTGCCCGATGACGATGTCCGCGATTTCGACAACAGCGCCTTTGGCTTTTCCGGCGGCGTCGGCATGCGCGAGATTCTTGGCTATGTACCGGTCGAGCCGGATGGCTCGGCCCAGTTCAAGGTGCCGGCCAATGTCGCCTTTGCCTTTACCCTGCTCGATGGCAATGGCCACCGCATCAGCCCGCGCCACAACAACTGGCTGCAACTGAAACCGGGCGAAGTGCGGACCTGCAACGGCTGCCATACCCCGGCCAGCGTGCTGCCGCATGGTCGTAGCGACGCGGAAGCGGCGTCGGTCAATCCGGGCGCACCGACCACCGGCTTGCCGTTCCCGAACACTGAACCAGCGTTATTTGCCGACATGGGTGAAACCATGGCGCAAGTATGGGCCCGCATCGACAATCATGGCCCGCGCACCCCGAGCGTCAATCTCGAGTTCCATGACGACTGGACCGACCCGGCCGTGCGTGCCAAAGACCCTGATTTCAGTGCCCGTTTTGATGATTTGACCTTTACCACGCCGCTACCGACCAGCGCAGCCTGCGTCGATGTCTGGAGCAATCTGTGCCGGATCACCATCAATTATCCGGACCACATCCAGCCGCTATGGGACAAGGAACGACTGGGTCTGGATGCCATGGACCCGGCCGATGATCAAACCTGCACCAACTGCCATAACGTCGCTGACGCGATGGGCGCCGCTCAGGTGCCGGCCGCTCAGCTCGATCTGCGTTTGGCGACTTCGGCCGATAACCCGGCCTTTCCGACCAGCTTTGTTGACCTGTTGGTCCAGGACACCGCGCAAAGCATCAACGCCGGTGGCGCGTTGGTCGATGACAATGTCGTAACCCGGGTTCCGGCAACGGAAAATCCGGTTGGCTCGGGCACCTTTGAATGCACGGTTGGCGTACTGGACCCAGGCCCGCCACCGGAATGCGTCATCACCACGCCGGTGAACGCACCATCACCGGTCATGTTGGTCAGCAATGCCCGTGGCAGCCGGTTCTTTGCCACCTTTGCCACCGGCGGTTTCCATGCCGGCTGGCTCAGCGCGGCCGAACTGAAATTGTTGGCGGAATGGCTCGATATCGGTGCCCAGTACTACAACAACCCGTTTGAAGCGCCGGAAGACTGACACACCGGATCAGCTGACGTAGAATTCGCCCTCACTTTGTTCAAGGATTGCCCGTGGCATGACGCAGCGGCTGTTGGTTTGGATGTTGTCACTGGCCGTCGGCAGCCATGCATTGGCGGCGGAGCCGGAATTAGTTGCCCCGGCGTCGCCCGCAACGACCGCTGTTCCGGTAGAAGCACCGGCCGCGCCGGCTGCCGGTAACCCGGAGGAAAACTCCGTTGAGAGCTCGGTCAGTAATGTGGCCGAGCCGGCCGCAGCCGGCTCGGAAACGCCAGCGGAGCCGGTCGCCGAAGTCCGGGTAGCCGACCCCTACGTCGATCTGCACACCGGCCCCGGCCGTGGCTACCCGAAGTTTCAAGTAGTCGAGCGCGGTGGCCTCATCGTATTGATCGAGCGCCGCACCGACTGGTTTCTGGTGCGGACACCACGCGGCCATGAAGGCTGGGTTCATCGTGATCAATTGATCCGGACCCTGACGCCGGACGGTGAAGCGGTCGAGCTGAGCGAAGTCACCCAGGTCCAATTCAGTGAACGTGACTGGGAATTCGGCGTCATGTCCGGCGCTTTCGAATCGGCCGGTGTCATCAGTATCTATGGGGCCTGGGGCTTCACCGAAAATTTCTCAGTCGAGCTGACCCTCGGCCATGTCATGGGTGATTTTTCCAATCAGGAATACCTCACCCTGCATCTGACTCACCAGCCATTTCCGGAGTGGTGGATTTCACCTTACTTTCAATTGGGAACCGGGTATATTCAGACCGATCCAGCCGCCACCATCATTCAGACGGAAGATCGTGAAGAACAGCTGACCCACGTTGGTGTCGGCGCCCGCACTTACCTGACCAGGCGCTTTGTATTCCGCGTGGAGTACAACAATTACCTCGTCCTGACCGATCGCAACGACAACGAGAAAGTGGAAGAATGGAAAGCCGGCTTCAGTCTCTTTTTCTGACCCTGCTGCAAGGGGTTTGCCTGGCCGCCGTGTTGCAGTTCGGCTTCGCCGACGCACACGCCGCCGAAGCGAGCACCGACGCAGACGCTGGGGTCTATGATCCCAATGTCGAACGTCGCGCCATCGACGAGGACCTCATCGATGTCAATGATCTCGAAATCGGGCTGACCTTTGGCGTGCTCAGCATCCAGGATTTCGGCGCCGATACCGTGGTCGGCGCCAAGCTGACCTATCACATTTCGGAAGACTTCTTTTTCACCGCCAACTTCGCCCAGTCGGAAGCCGGCGAAACCAGCTACGAACGGCTGGCCGGTGATGTTGATCTGCTCAATGACGATCAGCGCCAGTATCAGTATTACGGCCTGAACCTTGGCTATAACCTGTTTCCGGGCGAAGCCTTTCTCGGTAGCGGCCGGGCATTGAACACCAGCTTTTATCTGCTTGCCGGTGTCGGCAGCACGGCCTTTGCCGATGATGATTACTTCACCTGGCATGTTGGTGCCGGCTATCGGTTCGTTCCGCTAGACTGGCTGGCCGTCAGTATCGATTTTCAGGACCACATTTTTGAACACGAGATACTGGGCGAAACACTGATGACCCACAACCTCGAGTTTTCCACTGGAATCACAGTATTCTTTTGAGCCAGTCGGTAAGCTTGCAACGAGCTGATGCCAAACGAATACCCTGGAGTGCTGCAAATGAAAGAACGTCGTGCCATTGTCGCTACCGCGCTGTTGATGCTGCTGTTTCTCGGTGGTTTGGCCGTCAGCGCAGTGCAAGCTGAAGAACTGAAAGGCCCGGCCCCCGACTTCACACTGAAGAACCGTGCCGGCGGCAATGTCCGTTTGGCCGATCTGCGCGGCGAAGTGGTCATGATCAATTTCTGGGCCTCCTGGTGCGGCCCATGCCGGCAGGAAATGCCGCTCATTGAAGACATCTACAAGCGTTACAAGGATCTTGGCTTTACCGTCCTTGGCGTCAATGTCGATAACGATCCGAAACTGGCTGACAAGTTGCTGAAAGATGTACCGGTCAGCTTCCCGGTACTGCTCGACAGCGAAAACAAACTCAGCGAGATCTACAAGGTCGATGCGATGCCGAGCACCGTGATGGTGGATCGCAACGGCAACATGCGTTTCCTGCACCGCGGCTACAAGCCGGGTTATGAAGCGAAGTACGAAGAGCAAATCAAACTGCTCGTGCGGGAATGACCTCGGACACAAGAACGGGAGTTTGAATCATGAAGGCCGTTGTCCGCAGCCTGTTGCTGTTACCGATGCTGGCACTCGGTGGCTGTGCCATCGAACCTTGGGTCAAACCGTATGAGCGGCAGAATCTCGCCGATCCGGTCATGTCGTTTGAGCGTGACGCGGTGCAGACTTCATACATGAATCACGTTTATCAGGCCCGGGAAGGCGCTCGCGGCGCGGAAGGTGGTGGCGGTGGTGGCTGTGGCTGTAACTGATTGCACCCGGCAACAGGCCGGCTCGTTAATCCGCTTGATTGACTGCACCGGCAAAGCCGCGGCAGCGCTGGCGGTATTGCTGCTGAGTACCGCACCGCTTCGCGCCGGGGTATTACCGGAAGAACGCAGCGATCTGCTCTACCACTCCTATCAGGGTGGCGGCATGGACATCAGCGGACCAAGCCTGCTGGTGCGCAAGAATTTCATGGAAAAGGTCTCGGTCAGCGCCAACTACTACGTCGACAACGTCAGCTCGGCCTCAGTTGATATCGAGTCCTATGCCAGCCCGTATTCGGAAGAACGCACCGAGAAATCACTCGGCGTCGACTTCCTGAACAACAAGACCACCATGAGCCTCGGCTTCACCAACAGCGCCGAGAGCGATTACGATGCGGAAACCGGCTTCTTTGGTATCAGCCAGGATTTCTTTGGCGATCTCACCACCATCTCGATGGGCTACAGCCAGGGCAATGATGAAGTCCGCCGTAATGCTTACGTCGACGGCGCCATTGCCAATTCGGAAGTGGTCGGCGATCTCGCCCGGCAGAACTATCGCATCAACATTTCCCAGATCCTGACCAAGGACCTGATTGCCAACTTCGGCTTTGAAACCATTTCCGACGAAGGCTTTCTGAACAACCCGTACCGGCAGGTGCGCTATTTGTCATCAACCGGGGTCGGCTATCAGCCGGAGCAATACCCGAATACGCGCACGTCGGATACCTTTGCCCTGCGCGCCATGTACTACCTGCCATGGCGAGCATCAATCCGCGGCGAATACCGCGCCTTCACCGATACCTGGGGCATCGAAGCGGCCAATATTGAACTCCGCTACGTGCATCCATGGAACGAGAACTGGCTGTTCGAGTTCAAGCTGCGCCAGTATCAGCAAGACAAGGCTGAGTTTTACAGTGACCTTTTCGAGCGTGAAGATGCCCAGAATTTTCTGGCCCGTGACAAGGAAATGTCCACCTACCAGTCCTGGTCATTCGGTATCGCGGCTTCGTATACCTTCACCGGTCTGAACCTCGGGCCATTCGAGCAGCTGCGACTGAACCTGAATGTCGACCACATGGAATTCGACTACGACGATTTCCGCGACATCCCGACCGGAGCGGCACTCGGCTCGGCGGTCGGGGAAGAACCGCTGTACAGCTTCTATGCGGACGTGATCCGGTTGTTCGCCACCGTTACCTATTGACGGTTATGTACTGACGGTGACTGGTTGATGGTCTTCGCTCATTGATGGTTGTTATCGGCGTTTGCTTTTCAAATTGAAAGGCAAACGCCAGAATCGCCTGCCCTGCTCCTCTGTCCTGACGCTGATATGCCGGCTCGCGCTGGCAAGGGAGAATCCGCGTGTCGTTGTTGTCGGTTTCCGAAATTCACAAGCAGTACGCCACCACCCACGCCGTCAATGCCGTCAGTTTCACGGTCGAGGCAGGTGAAATCTTTGCCTTGCTCGGACCCAATGGTGCCGGCAAAACCAGCACCGTACGCATGCTGATTGGTCTGACCAATCCGGACCGGGGCAATATTGTCTACCAGGCACTCAGCGGTGATCAGAATCATATCCAGGCGGCGGAGCTCGGTTACTTACCCGAGGAACGCGGCCTGTATCAGGACCAGAAGATCCTCGATGTGCTGATCTATTTTGCCCAATTGCGTGGCGTTACCCGTACGGCGGCGCGAACGGCCGCGCTGCAATGGCTGGAACGGTTCTCGCTCGCTGATCGCGCCAAAGAAAAAGTATCGGCCCTGTCCAAGGGTAATCAACAAAAAATACAATTGATCGCGGCCTTGCAACATCAACCACGCATTGTGGTACTTGATGAGCCATTCTCCGGCTTGGACCCGATCAATCAGGAGATGGTGCTCGACTTGTTGCGTGACCTGCGCAAACAGGGCACCACCATCTTGTTGTCTGCCCATCAGATGGCGTTGGTCGAGCGGCTCGCCGACCGGATTCTGCTGATGAATCGTGGCCGCCGCGTACTTTACGGCAGCATGACCGAGCTGCGCGCAGCGTCCGGATTGGGCCTGTGTTTGCGCCTGCATTACAACGAACCGGCGCCGGCGCTGGCGCATTTGCGTGAGCATGGCGTAATTGACGTCATCGCCGACGGTGATTGCCATCGTCAGTTGCTGCTGGCGCCCGATGCAGCACTCAATGACGTGCTGCGTATTCTCGGTAGCGGTCCGCAATTGCGCAGCATTCACAGTGAAGCCATCGGTCTGCATGATATCTATCTCCGTGCCGTCGGCAATGCTTACCAGGAGTCGGTATGAAAGCGGACGTCAGCCTTCGTGGGCACCAGATAAGTCTTTGGACCGTCGCCCGGTTCGAATTTCTGCGCTACTTCAAGTGGAAGCACGAGCTCATCAACATCGGCATTCTGATCTTGCTGATGCTGCTGATTCAGGGCGGTGGTGCCATGATGGAGATGGCCAAGGCGCGCGAGCACTTTGAAGTCGCAATCATTGATGCGCGCAACTTGCCGCTCAACTACGGCGGCGATGGCCGGTTGACACTGCTGCGTGCGGATGCCACCGAACAAACGGCGCGCGCAGCCGACGTCGATGCCGGTCGACTTGATGGCCTGCTTGTCATCCCGGGTGATACCAGTGCCGAACTTCTGGTCAATCGAGAGCCGACCTGGCGCAGCGATCTCGACAAGCAATTGCAGAGCGCCCAGTTGCAGCAGGAACTCAGTGCCCGCGGTATCGCCAAGGATGTCTACGCGCAGTGGCAAAAACCGATGGCCATCAATCAGGAATACAGCCCAAACGCGCGGCGGCCAGCCAGCGGTGGCAGTCGCGCCATTGCCACGGCATTGACAGTATTTTCCCTGATGGGCGTGATGACCTGTTTCGCCTACTTCTTTGTCAGCATTACCTCCGAGAAACAGCAGCGCGTCTCGGAACTGGTGGTGTCGGCCATTCCCTATCAGACCTGGATCGATGGCAAGCTGCTTGGGTTGACCGGACACGGCCTGAAAACCATGTTGACCTGGTGCCTGTACGGTTGGCTCGGTGTGCTCGCCATCAGCCGGTTTGGTGATGGCAGCAAAGACCTGCTGGCGGCGGTGTCGTGGTCAGTCGTGCTGGTCGCGCTGTTGTTTGCTCTCGGCGGCATGCTGTTCTGGAATACGGTAATGGCGGCCATTGCCGCGACAGTGGATGATCCCAACAGCTCGACGCGTGGCACCCTGATGTTTCTACCGATGCTGTTCTTCATGATCGTGTTTCCCGGTCTTGATGCGCCGGAAAACCTGATGATGCAGTTGCTGTCGTGGTTGCCCGTGTCCTCCATGGCGGCAATGCCAGCCCGGCTGGCGCACGGTATCGTGCCCTGGTGGCAGGTGGCAGGTTCGCTGCTGCTGCTGGCGGCATCCATTGTGGTCATGCGACGTTATGCCAGCCGCATTTTCCGCGCCGGCATGTTGTTCTATGGCAAGGATGCGAGTTGGCGCGAAATGTGGCGATGGGCACGCTACGGCGAATAATGGTTACCGGCCATTCACCGTTGCCACCGGTCGCGTAAAATCGCCTCGTTGTTCCGGCATCGGCCGATTCAAAACGGATAACGGATACTCGCCCTATGAGCAGCTTTCTCCCCATCGCCCGGAATGCCCGCACCGAGTGTGGCTTGTTGCCGGCACTTGCCAACCGCCACGGCCTCATTACCGGCGCAACCGGCACCGGAAAAACCATCACGCTGCAGGTGCTGACCGAACAGCTGGCAGCAGCCGGTGTGCCGGTGTTTCTGGCTGACGTCAAAGGCGATCTGTCCGGCCTCGGTGCTGCCGGCACCAAAAGCGAGAAACTGACGCATCGCCTCGCCTCACTCGGCATCAGCAATTGGAGGGCGCAAGCCTTTTCGTTGCAATTGTGGGACGTGTTTGGTCAGCAGGGTCATCCACTGCGCGCCACCGTTTCCGATCTCGGGCCACTGCTGCTTGGCCGGCTGCTGAATCTGAACGAAACCCAGGAAGGCGTCCTGCACCTGGTGTTCAAGATCGCCGATGACAATGGCCTGCTGCTGCTGGATCTGAAAGATCTGCGAGCCATGGTGCAGCATGTTGGCGAGCATGCCCGCGACTTCACCACCGAATACGGCAATATTTCGTCAGCATCGATTGGTGCCATTCAGCGCGGCCTGCTGATGCTGGAAGAACAAGGTGGCGACCGTTTTTTTGGCGAACCGATGTTGAACATTGCCGACCTGATGCAGACCGACGAGCATGGCCGCGGCGTGGTCAACATACTGGCGGCCGACAAGTTGTTCAATTCGCCGCGCCTGTATGCCACCGCTCTGCTCTGGTTGCTGGCCGAGTTGTTTGAAAACCTGCCGGAAGTCGGTGATCGCGACAAACCCAAACTGGTGTTCTTTTTCGATGAGGCTCACCTGCTGTTCAAGGAAGCGCCCGCGGCCCTGCTGGAAAAAATTGAACAGGTCGTGCGCCTGATCCGCTCGAAAGGTGTTGGCATCTATTTTGTCAGCCAGAACCCGCTCGATATTCCCGATGCGGTGCTCGGCCAGCTCGGCAATCGGGTGCAACATGCGCTGCGGGCGTTTACCCCACGCGATCAAAAAGCGGTGAAAGCCGCGGCGGAGACACTACCGCAGAACCCGTCCGTGGATACCGAAGCGGCAATCATGGATCTTGGAGTCGGTGAAGCGCTGGTGACCTTTCTCGATGAAAAGGGGCGACCCACGCCCGTTGAACGCGCCTTCATTTTGCCGCCCGCTTCGCGCATCGGCCCGCTGCTGCCAGACGAACGCCAGCACGCCATCATCGGCTCGCTGGTGTATGGCCAGTACGAGGAAACCCTCGACCGGGCATCGGCCTTTGAGCATCTGAAAAAACGCGTCCAGGATGACGCTTCCGGGTCAACGGCCCGCCGCACTCGGCACAGCAATGGCGAATTCGAGACAACACCCGATCCCGTTGCATCGCGCATGCCGGCCCCTCGTGTTCCTGCGCCACAGTTTCCGACGACAAACCGTTCCGGTGACGTGGCAGACGCTGACAGCCGGCCACCCCGGGGTCGCGAAACCGCGACCGAAGCGCTGGCAAAAAGCGCCGCGCGCGCCATCGGTTCCGAACTCGGTCGGCGCGTCGTACGCGGATTGCTCGGATCACTGCTCGGAGGAGGTAAGAAAGGTTTGTTTTGAGCACAGGACAATGCAAAAACTGTGACCGCTGCAACAGGAGTCTTAAGGCCAGCTTAAGGTTTGCTTAACGCAAAACCCCTACACTATTTGGGCTATTGTATTTTTGCCCCGAGGGTGTCGCCGTGGCGACAGTGCGTCCCAAACTTGCTGCTCAAACTGACCGGCTGTGGCCTTTGCTGCTGCTGATGCTGGTAGCGCTCACTGCCGGCTATGGCTGGACCCGCATCGAAAGCTGGCAATTGAGCGCCCGCCAAAATTACTGGCTTGGTGTGGTGGGTGCCAGTCTGATGCTGCTGCTGTTCCTGTACCCGCTACGCAAGCATGTACGCTGGCTGGATCGGCTCGGCGCCATGAAGTTCTGGTTTCGCTCCCATATGTGGCTGGGCCTCGCCGGTCCCTTCCTGATTTTGCTGCATTCCCGCTTTCAAACCGGTTCGCTGAATGCCGCCGTGGCATTTTACTCGATGGTAATCGTGGCAGGCAGTGGTGTCGTCGGACGGTTCATCTACACCCGCATTCACCACGGCCTGTTTGGCCAAAGCATGCAACTGCGCGAATGGCACGAGCGCATCGATGCCGATATCGCCTCACTGGGCGAGTCGCTGCCGCGGCTCATTGCCGATCTGAAACGCTGGGAACAACTGGCGCTGGCCGCCGACACCCCGTTTACAACACTGATGGCGCTACCACTGCGTTTGCGCCGAGCCGAACGAACGCTCCGCAAGTCCTCGACGAGTAGCCGGCAACCAGCGCTTCTGGAAACCCTGTCACTGTGCTTCAGTCATCTGCGTGCGGGCGCACGCTTTCGGCTTTACGAGCGGATGTTCCGCTGGTGGCACATCCTGCATGTCCCGCTGGTCTTTACCTTGGTGATCAGTGCCATTCTGCACATCATCTCCGTGCACATGTACTGAGTGTTGGACATGTTGCGACAGGGGTTCGGATCGCTGCTTTCAAACCTGCTGCTGAGAGGTCTACTGCTATGTGGCCTTTTACTTTCTGCACCAGCACAGGCCGCCGACTCGCTGGAATCAGCCTTGATGCCAGGCCCCGTCATCAAAGGCCATGCCGATATCGAAGCCGATTGCGGCCAGTGCCATGTCAAGTTTGACAAAAACGCCCAGGACAGCCGCTGCCTCAGTTGCCACAAACCGGTTGCTGCTGATATCAAGCAAAAGCGTGGCCTGCATGGCAAGCAAGCTCCGCAAGCCTGTCGCGATTGCCATCGCGAGCATCGGGGCCGTGATGCCGACATGTTGGGTTTTGATCCAAAGGGTTTTGACCACAAGCAAACCGACTTCCTGCTGCGCGGCGCCCACACAGTTCCGCCTCGGCAGTGTGAGCAATGCCACCAGAGTGCCCATGCCTTTCGCGAAGCACCGAGTCAATGCGACAGCTGCCACAGCAAAGTCGATCACCACAAAGGCGCACTCGGCAACAACTGCCAGAGTTGCCACAACGAAAGCAAATGGCAAGAAGCGCATTTTGATCATCAGACCACGGCGTTTGCCCTGACCGGCAAACACCTCAGCGCTCGCTGCGAGAGCTGCCACACGGCTGGCACTTCACCAAAGCTGCCGCAAACCTGCCATAGCTGCCACCGCAGCGACGACGTGCACAAGGGCAAACTGGGTAATGACTGCGGCAGCTGCCACCAGGCCGATGACTGGAAAACCACCCGCTTCGATCACGCCGCGGTCACCGGCTTTGCCTTGCTCGGCAAACATGCCACGGCGACGTGCAAGAGTTGCCACGTTGGCGCCATCACCGACCCGGTTGCCAACACCTGCATTGGCTGCCACAAAAAAGAGGATGTCCACAAAGGCAAACTGGGCCAGCAATGCGACAGCTGCCACAAACCGACCGGCTGGAAAGGCCTCCCGTTTGATCACGGCAAAACGGACTTTGCCCTGACCGGCGCTCACAGCAAACTGGCCTGCAAGCAATGCCATGCCACGCCATTGTTTGCCGATACCGCAAACACGTGCATCAGTTGCCACAAGAAAGACGACAAACACAAAGGCACGTTTGGCCTGCAATGCCAGACCTGTCATACCAGCAGCAGCTGGAAAGCTGGCGGTTTTGACCACGGCAAACTGACTGGCTATGCCCTGCTCGGTAAGCATGTGCCGCTACGCTGCGAACAGTGCCATACCAAAACTTTGACTGAACCCAAACTGGCGCAGACATGCGTCAGTTGCCACCAGAAAGCTGATCCGCACAAGGGCAAGCTGGGTAGCCAATGCGAAAGCTGCCACAGCGAAAGCAGCTGGCAGAAGACCCGGTTCAACCATCAATTCACTGCCTTCCCCCTGCTAGGCAAACATGCGGCGGTGGTCTGCAAAGAATGCCATCGCGATCAGCTGTTCAAAGGCACACCAAAGCAATGCGACGACTGTCACCAGAAAGACGATCGGCACAAGGGTACGCTCGGCAGCAACTGCAACCAATGCCACAACAGCCGCGACTGGCGTTTGGCCGACTTCAATCATGACAAGCAAACCCATTTCCCGTTGACGGGCGCCCACAAACCGCTGCGCTGCGAGCAATGCCACCTTCGGAGCACGATGCCGTCGTCGGCCTGTGGCAGCTGCCACCAGGCTGATGATCGACACGAGGGACGGTTCGGCGCCGATTGTGGTCGTTGTCATGTCAACACCGACTGGCGGCAAACCAAACTGGTACCCAAACCCTGAACCACTTTGTGACCGTGCTCGCAACGTCGGGCAATGGGGTGGCAGGTTAAGGCTTTCTTAAGGTTTTAAGCGCTTGCTGCTTTCATCATGCCGCAGCGCGTCAGCACTAACTGGCAGGAGCACCAAGATGAAAACAGAACGCGATTGCCCGCTACCCTGGCATGTTCCACTCAGCCTGCTGCTGGTGGTTGCCCTGCTTGGCTGGCTGCTGTTCATTGTGCCGTCTGCATCCGCTGCGGAAATGACTGTCACAGAACACGCTCGCACCGGCTTTCCGCTGCGTGGCTCCCATTCGCATGTCAGCTGTGATCGCTGTCATGCCAATAACCTGTTTCAAGGTACGCCGACACAGTGCGAAGGTTGTCACGTTGCAGGCAGCCCGACCGGCGCCACCTTCAAACCGGCCAACCACATTCCGACGCAGGCGCTCTGCCAGAGTTGCCACAACGAGAATGTCTGGGCGGGTGTCCGGTTCAATCACCAGGGCATCCTTCCCGGCAGCTGTCATACCTGTCATAACGGCAGCATGGCAGCTGGCAAACCGCCGCAACATGTCATGACCAACGCCAGTTGTGACTCCTGCCATCGCACCGTCGCGTGGACACCGGCATCGTTCAATCACGGCAGCGTGGTAGCAGGCACCTGCAGCAGTTGCCATAACGGCAGCTCCGCCACCGGCAAACCCGCCAATCATGTCGCGACCACGCAATCCTGCGATGTTTGCCATCGCACCAATGCCTGGCTGCCCGCCGGATTCAGCCACAGTGGTGTGTTGCCGGGCACCTGCAGTTCCTGTCACAACGGCAGCACTGCCGAAGGCAAGCCACCGGCCCACTTGCCGACCACACAATCTTGCGATGTCTGCCATCGCACCACGGCATGGTTACCCGCCACGTTCAGCCACAGCAGCGTCGCGCCGGGCACTTGCAACAGTTGCCACAACGGCACCCAGGCAACCGGCAAACCTGCCAACCACTTTGTCACCTCGCGCAGCTGCGATACCTGTCACCGCACGACCGCCTGGACGCCGGTCAGTACCTATAGCCACACCTCGCCGTACTACAAGGCGCACCGTTCGAGTGTGATCTGCACCGACTGTCACAGCACCAATAACGAGGTCATTGCCTGGCCGTTTGGCGCCTACGCACCGGATTGCGCCGGCTGCCATGCCGCTCGCTTTAAACCGGACTCTCACAAGAAGGTCGACTCCCCCACCCTTCTGTATACCGTTGGCGAACTGAAAAATTGTTCGGGCAGCTGTCACCTGTATACCGACGGTACCTTTACCAGAATCAAGGAGAGTCGATCCGGAGAGCATCATGCAACTGATGGCGATTTCTGACATTCGCCCATTCGCTAGCCGGTTCGGTCGGCAGCTGTTGCAGTATGTTCTGCTGGGCATGCTGTTGCTGGGCGCTGCTACTGTCCGCGCCGAATTGCTCGATGAAGTGCGGGTCAATCGCGCTGGCGAGACTGCGGCGCTGGAAATCCAATTCCAGCGTCCGATTGTTTATCAACGTCACACCCCGGCTGACGAAGGCGATCTGGTTCAGGTGTATTTTCAATCGCTTGGCCAGGAGCACGATGAGCGAGTCCGGGAGGAGTTTCGCCGAATCGTTGATGAGGCCGGCATTCCGGATACCACGGTTACCTATCACGGCCGTGACCGGTTGAATGTACACCGGCTGACGATTGCCTTTGCCCGCAGCCAACGCTTTGAGCTACGGCCGGGTCCGGATCAACGCAGTCTGGTAATTCGTTTGGTTGCCAGCGCGCGCGACGAAGCAACACGCTGGCGGGTCCGGCTGTCGACAACGGGCAGCGCGCCGCCCATGCCGACGGCACTGCAAAGCCTGCCGCTTCGAAACGTAACGCAGGCAAACGGCGAGCAATGGCTGACGCTGGGCGAGTTCACCGACAAGACGCAGGCGGCTGCCATTTTGCAGCAGGTTCAGGCAATTCAGCCGGATGCAGTCTTGCTACAGCGTGATGCTGCCGGCAACTGGAGCGCGCTATCAAGCGCCGATAGCGCGACCGGCGTGTTGTTGCAGGAGCCTGTGGAAGCACTCGACAACGAAGCAGCGGTCGAACGCTATGCAGCACAGCTGATGCAGTCGGCGTTGACCTTGTTGACCGCTGGCGACTCCACCGAGGCATTGAATGCCTTGAATCGCCTGTTGAATCTGCCGCCCAACAAACAAAGTGCTGATGCGCAGGAATTGATCGGCGTCACCCGCGAGCGGCTCGGGGATTTCGAGCGTGCACGCATCGAGTATGAGCTGTATTTGAAACTGTACCCGGACAGTGAACGGCGCGCCCGCGTTGAGGAGCGCCTGCGCAAGGTTCAGGCTCAGCCCCAGCAGGTCGCTGAAATACCGGAAGCGGCGGCGGCTGAACACGATTTTTATGGCAGCTTTCTGCAGACCTGGTTTGAAGGCAATAGCAAAGTCGAATCGGAAACGATTGACCCGTTCGGCGGGCTGCCGGATCGCAGTTCGTTGTCATTTCAGGACCAGCGAAGCTTGCTGTCCAGCATTGATTTGACCTTTCGCCGACGCAGCGAAGGCAGCGAGCAGCGCTGGGTGCTGCGCAACGCTTACATCGCCAGCTATCTTGACGACGTCGACGATCGCAACCGGCTTTATGCTGCCTACTGGGATTATCGCGATCGCAATCAAGGTTGGTCCATGCGCGTCGGTCGCCAGAACAGCCAAGTCGGTGGCGTTCTCGGCCGGTTTGATGGCCTGCAAGCGAATTATGACGGCTTCACCGATCAGCGCTACGGTTTCGTTACCGGTCAGGTTGTCGACACCGCGCGAGTTGAAGAGGCCCGTTTTGTTTCGCTGTTTGCCGAACAATCTTTGCTGGACCGCAAACTGAAAAATCAGGTTTACACGCTGCGCAACGAGCGCGGTGGCGTCATCAGCCGGCAAGCGGTCGGCGATGTGCTGAGCTACGTCGGTGACAGCAGCACCTGGTTTGGCATGCTCGATTACGACACCCTGTTTGCCGAGCTGAACATCGCCAGCCTGCAAGGCAGTTGGCAATATTTGCCCGGCGGCTACTTCAACTGGATGCTCGACCGACGCAAGACGCCGCCGCTGGATCTCGGCAATGCCCTGATTGGCGAGCCGATTCAGCCACTCGCCGAACTGGTGGCATTGCTCGGCGAGGAGGCCGCCATGAAGCAGGCCCGCGATCGCACTGCCGATGCCGACGGGATCTCACTCAGCTTGACCTATCCGCTGAAAGAGGACTGGCAACTCGGGGTGGATGTGCGCGGTTACGAAGTCAGCGCGCTGCCGGCAAGCGGCAGCCTGCCCGCCTCGCCGGGCACCGGTCAGGTATTGACGCTGGGCACGCAATTGATTGGCAACCAGTTGCTGGCCGAACGTGATGCCAATATCTGGTCCATCAATCTGATTCAGGGCGACCGCTACACCGGCTGGTCACTGGCGTATACCCTGCTGTGGCCCGCCACCGACAACCTGACTGTCGAACCCACGCTTCGCTACTACCAGCAAGATGACGAGTCCGGCCTGACCCTGTCACGCTGGACGCCCACGCTGCGATTGCGCTACCAGATAAGCTCGCGCATGTTGCTGGAACTGCAATACGACGGCGAACGGAGCCTGACCGAAACGGACACCTTGACCGACCAACTGGATCGCCAGCTCTGGTCAGTCGGTTATGTCTGGGAATTTTGACCGCGCCTTTGCGGATGGTGTGACGATACGATGCTGCTGTTACTCATTTATGCCTCTCCGCTGCTGCTGGCACTTGTCTGGTGGTGGCTGCGCAACCAACGTCGCGAACAAGCGGCGCAAGCCAGCTATGCCCAGGCCGTCGCTGATGGCATGACCGAGCCACCGTCCCTGCATCCGGTGGTCGATGCCAATCTGTGCATCGGTTCCGGGGCCTGCGTCACAGCTTGTCCGGAGCAGGCCATCGGCATCGTCAACGGCAAGATGAGTCTGGTCAATCCGAGTGCCTGCATTGGCCACGGTGCCTGCGAAAGCAGTTGCCCGATGTCGGCCATTCGCCTGGTGTTTGGTTCCGCCAAGCGTGGTGTTGATATTCCGGAGGTTTCACCGCAGTACGAAACCAATGTGCCGGGGCTGTTTATCGCCGGCGAACTCGGTGGCATGGGGCTGATCAGAAAAGCGGTGGAACAAGGCAAAGCGGCCATCGAGGCCATTCGTCAGCGCCCGCGCGGTAATGCCGATTACGATGTGATCATCATTGGTGCCGGTCCCGCCGGATTTGCTGCATCGCTCGCCGCGCATGAAAAAGGTTTGCGCTACCTGACTATCGAACAGGAAGCCGCGCTCGGTGGCGCCGTTTACCATTACCCGCGCAACAAACTCGCAATGACAGCGCCAATGAAGCTGCCGGGTATTGGCGTGATTCAAGCGCGCGAAATCAGCAAGGAAGCATTGCTCAGTATCTGGCAGGGCGCCTTGGCGAAAATTCCACTCGCGTTGCAGTTCAATGAACGGCTGGAAACCATCCTGTCGCTCGATGATTGTCATCAGATCAAGACCAGTCGCGGCGAATACCGCAGCCGCTCGGTACTGCTTGCCATTGGCAGGCGTGGCACGCCACGCAAGCTTGGCGTGCCGGGAGAAGAGCAATCCCATGTGGTGTATCGCCTGATCGATGCCGAACAGTACCGGGGTCAACACGTTGTGGTGGTCGGTGGCGGTGACAGCGCGGTCGAAGCAGCCTTGGCACTGAGCGAACAGCCGGGCACCAGGGTGACCCTGTCGTATCGCAGTGAAGCCTTCCAGCGTCTGAAAGCGAAGAACCGCGAACGCCTTCAGGCTGCTGATCCAGCGGTACTGACGGTCCAACTCAGCTCGCAAATCACCGCCATTCAACCAACGAGCGTGAGCCTCAGCACCACGTCCGGCGTTCAGCAGCTGCCGGCTGATGCCGTAATAGTTTGCATTGGTGGCGAATTGCCGACAGCCCTGCTGAAACAGCTCGGAGTCGCCGTCGCTACCCATTATGGTGAGTGAGGCTGGCAGCCGGAAGTACAGATGAAGGGGTGACTGAAACCGTGGCGTTGACGAGAACTCATCGCGAGCCCTCGCAGGCAAACTGCTCAGGCGTCAGGCGACTGCAGCAAGCAAAAGGGATGCGTTGTCGCATCCCTTTTTGTTTCCCTGCAGACTCGTCCAACTGCTGATTTGTTTAACTGCTGATTTACTTGCCTGCTGAACCAGCGGGTTACCCGTTGGCGCGTTTGGCCACGGTCTGTACGGCCGCTTGCGGGTCACGCCGCATCGCATGAATGGTCAGGCCGCCGGCCAGCGTTTCGGTTGCCTGCAAGCGAAAGCCGAAGCGCTCATAGATCGGAACATTGAGCGCATTCTGGGTTTCCAGATAACAGGTTTCCCGGCCGCGATCTGCCCGTGCCAGCACTGGCTTGAGCAGTGCCGTGGCATGACCGGTGCGCTGCAGGGTTGGCTCCACCGCAATCGTCCACAAGTACCAGTGTGGCATCGGCGCATGCTGCTTGCGCAGTCGCTTGGCGGCAGCATCGAATTGCAACAGTCGACGCAGCGTTGTGGTGCGCGCCTTGAACGGCAGTCGCCACATGCCGCTGCGCATTTCCCGCGCCAGCGATGGCCAGCAATGGCTCGGCAATAACCAGCAGGCAACCGCTTTGCCATCAGTGGTCATGTCGGCCTGACCAAAACGCTGGCAGTAGCGCAGCACCGCCCGATACAGCGTCGGTGCCAGCTTTGCCCGCCAACCCGAGTCTGGTTCCAGAAACTGCAACAGTGGGTCGGCCAGAAATGCGCGACCGAGCAGCGCGGTCAGCTCATCGAGATGATCGGTTTTTACCGCGATAGCGGGCCGGGCAGCCTGCCGTTCACGCGGCAGGGCGATCTGGCTCACGACTTCCATGGGGCAGTTCTCGTTTTTGTAGGGAGACAAACCGGTTTCAAGGACACCAAGGACCTCACAGTACGGGATTTACTTGAAGTCCGGGCCAGTGTAACGCGAAAAACTGCAGGCTGATAAGGACATTGGCTCTACTTGTACAGCATCCGGTGACGGCCGTCACAGCCTGCGCAGGCGCAGCCGTACCAACCACGGAGGCCGGTCCAGCGCACACAGGATAGAAAAGTCCAAGCAAGGCCAAGCAAAAGCCCTTTCAATGAAAAAGGCAGGGTTTCCCCTGCCTTTTTCTCACTTCAGCCAGAATGCTGCCAGGTTGACTCAGCGCCGGGCATCACCCTTCTTGCGGTTGACCTTGGCAGCGGCTGCTTTGGCTGGCTTGGCAGTTTTCGCGGCCGTGCGCTTTCCCGTACCGGTTTTTCCCTCTTTGGCTGCCGCTGCAGCAGCGGTTTTGGTTTTCGGCTTGGCCGCGGCTGGCTTGCGCAGCTTGCTACCTGCGGCAACTTGCCGCTGACAGCTTTGCACCAGAATACCGAGCTCACGCAGGGCGACCGAAAACTTGGCAAATTCGTGGCTGTTGCTGGTCCGGAATTCGGTCAGCAATTGCAGCCAACGCTTGGCTTCGGCATTGTCGTCGAGCCAGCTGCTGATGCGCTCATCCGGCGAGGCGCCAGCGGCCGTCAACTTCAACACGGCACCGGTCAACTGACGCTGCTGCCAATCGAGTTCCTCGCGGAATGCCGAGCGGGCAAACGCCTGCCAGTGGTTCTCCACCGGTTGCCGGACGATCTGGCTCAGGAACCAGTGCAGGTCGGTGCGGTAACCGAGTTTGAAGTACGTCTCGGCGACCAGTGCAACCGGCTGCTGGAGCTCTTCGGCCACTTCGGCAACATCGAGCGCCGAGAACAGCGTGCTGAGGTAAGCCAGTTCCTCGGCCAGTTTCTTCGGCAAACCGCGCTCGAAATAGCGCTGGGTATCCGCGGCCAGGTCGGCCGCTTCGCTGGCTTGCAACAGCTTCGGCAGTTGGCCACGCAGCACATCGATGGCCGGTTTGAAGCGGGCGATTTCTTCGGCGAGGCCAGCATTCTTGCGGCGTTGGCGCATGAACCAGCGCGCGGCGCGCCGGATCAGCCGTTGCGATTCGTGCATCGCCTCAAGTTGCAAATCGGCGGCCACTTTGTTGTCGAGCGCCTCGATCTGCTCCCAGAACCGGTCGATCGCAAACACTTCCCGCGCCAACGTGAAGCAGGAGGCAACTTCGGCAAAACTGACTCCGGTTTCATCAACCATGCGATGTGCAAAGTTGGCACCGCCAAAGTTGACCATGTCATTGGCGAGTTGCATCGCGATGATTTCGTTCTTCAGGCGATGCTGCTGAATCGGCTCGGCAAATTTGCTGCGCATCAGCGGCGGGAAGTAACCGGCCAGCATGTCGCGATAGAACGGATCTTCCACAACCTCTGGCACATTCAACTGGTCCTTCAGGCTCATCTTGCCGTACGAGGTCAGAATGGCCAGTTCGGCCCGGGTCAGTCCGGCCCCCTTTACAAGTCGCTCCTGCATCTCTTCATCGGTGGGCAGGTATTCCAGCGCTCGATCCAGTCGGCCTTCGCGCTCCAGTTGATGAATGAAGCGAATGTGCTCCTTGACCATGCTGCTGGCGCGCAACTCGGTCACCGAGATGCTCTGACTCTGCCGGTAGTTGTCTTTCAGCACATTGCTGCCGACATCGTCGGTCATGTCGGCCAGCAGCTTGTTGCGCTGCTTTTCCGTCATGCTGCCGGCAGTGACCAGTGAGTTCAGCAGAATCTTGATATTGACTTCATTGTCGGAGGTGTTGACGCCACCGGCATTGTCAATGAAATCGGTGTTGCCACGGCCGCCATTGCGCATGTACTCGATACGACCGAGCTGGGTCATGCCGAGGTTACCGCCCTCGCCCACCACTTTCGCCCGCAGCTCACGGCCATCGACCCGAATGCTGTCGTTGGCGCGATCACCAACTTCATTGTGACGCTGGCTGGCCGCCTTGACATACGTGCCGATGCCGCCGTTCCAGAACAGTTCGACTTCCATCTTCAAGATGCTGTTCATCAATTCCGATGGCGCCATTTCATTCTGCTTGACGCCCAGCATGGCCTGGACTTCCGCCGACAACGGAATCGATTTGGCACTGCGCGCAAACACACCGCCGCCTTTTGAAATCAGCTTCTTGTTGTAATCGTCCCAGCTCGACGCCGGCAAGTTGAACAGGCGCTGGCGCTCGGCGAAACTCTTGGCCGCATCCGGGTTCGGATCGAGGAAGATGTGGCGGTGATCGAAAGCTGCCAGCAAACGGATATGCTCGGACAGCAACATGCCATTACCGAATACATCGCCCGACATGTCGCCGACACCGGTGACCGTGAAGTCCTCACTCTGGATATCCTTGCCCATTTCGCGGAAGTGGCGCTTGACACACTCCCAGGCACCGCGCGCGGTAATACCCATGCCCTTGTGGTCGTAACCGTTCGAGCCGCCCGAAGCAAAGGCATCACCAAGCCAGTGGTTGTATTCAAGCGAGATGGCATTGGCAATATCCGAGAACGTTGCCGTGCCCTTGTCGGCCGCCACGACCAGATACGGATCGGCCTCGTCGTGACGGACAACCTGGCTTGGCGGAACAATTTTGCCGCCGACGATATTGTCGGTGATATCGAGCAAGGCACGAATGAACACCTGATAACAGGCAATACCTTCGGCCTGAATCACCTTGCGATCCGACGTCTTGGGCATTTGCTTGCAGACGAATCCGCCTTTGGCACCGTTCGGTACGATCACAGTATTTTTGACTTGCTGGGCCTTGACCAGTCCCAACACCTCGGTACGGAAATCTTCCCGACGATCCGACCAGCGCAGGCCACCACGAGCGACTTTGCCAAAACGCAGGTGCACGCCTTCAACGCGCGGGCTGTACACCCAGATTTCAAACATCGGCACCGGCTTCGGAATGTCCGGAATGCGTGACGGCTTCAGTTTGAACGACATATACGGTTTGACATCGCCGTCTTTGCCGAGCTGGAAGAAATTGGTGCGCAGCGTTGCGTTGATCACATCGAGATAACGGCCAATGATGCGATCCTGATCCAGCGTGGCAACGGTAGCCCGCGCCGCCTGAATGGCCTCGAGCAGTGCCGTCGCTTTCTTCTCGTTGGCCTTGGCCGGCTCGAAACGGGCATTGAACCAATCGACGATTTGCCGGGCGATTTGCGGATATGCGGTCAGCGTCTGCTCGATGCTGGATTGACTGAAAGTAAAGCCAATCTGCCAGAAGTATTTGGCATAGGCGCGCAGCAGCGCCACTTCCCGCCAGTTCAGGCCAGCAGCCAACACCAGTCGATGGAAACCGTCATTCTCGGCCTGGCCGGCCCAGGTGCGGGCAAATGCTTCCTGGAATACGCCGCGCACCGCATCCAGGTTCAGGCTGGCTTTGCTCTGCGTCTGCAAGCCGAAATCCATGATCCAGCAGATGCCACCGTCGTTTCGCTCGACCTCATACGGTGTTTCACCAATGACATTCAGGCCCATGTTTTCCAACATCGGCAGCACATCGGACAGTGGCGCCGGCGCCAACCGTTGATAGAGCTTGAAGCGCAACAGTCCCGACTCGGCCTGGGCAGGAGCGTACAGATGCATCGCCAACGGCGACGCATCCAACAACGACTCCATGTGAACAATGTCTTCGACCGCTACGGCCGCACTGTTTTCATCCTGATAGCCCACATGGAACGCGTCTTGATAGCGCAGCGAGAGCTTCTTGCCATCGACATCGCCAAAACGGCCAACCAGCGCTTCGCGCAATTGATCATCCCAGGACACCGCGGCGACGCGCAGCTCATTTTCAATCGCCTTGACGTCGAACTTGATTCGACCGGAATTGTCGACCGGAACGATGAAATGCACCCGCGCCAGAATCGAGTCGGAGAACCAGGTGCTGAACCGGATTTCTTCCGCCTTGGCGCCAAGATGACGCGCCAGAATGGCCTGCATCTTCAACCGTAGCTTGGTGTTGTGAAGCTCGCGTGGGACATAAACGAAACAGGAGAAAAAGCGACCATAGGGGTCGCGGCGGACAAACAGCCGAACGATCGGCCGTTCCTTGATGTAAAGCACGCCCATACCGATGCCGAGCAGATCTTCCGACGACATCTGGAACAGTTCATCACGCGGAAAGGTTTCAATTATGTCGCGCAGCGCCTTGAAGTCATGGCTGTGCGGCACCAGGCCTGAACGCTCGACCACCTCGAGAATCTTCTTGCGCATGACCGGAATGTTGCGCGGGCTGCGGTTGTAGACCGTCGACGCATACAGGCCGAGGAAACGATGCTCACCAATCACATCGCCCTTGTCGTTGTAACGCTTGATGCCGATGTAATCGATCTGGCCCGGGCGGTGTACCGTTGACAGCGTGCGGGTTTTGGTCAGGACAACCACTTCCTGATTGTTCAGCGCCACTTTCTGGGCATCAGGCGACAATGTCGACAGCACCACGGATTCGGCAGTGGCGTCGTCCTTGCGCAGCAGACCGAGGCTGCTGCCACGAACCGGATTCAGCTTGTAATCGTTTTTCAGCTTCTCAACGTCATAGCAGCGATAGCCCATGAAAATGAAATGATCATCGAGCAGCCAGCGCAGGAAATCACGCGATTCGGTGACTGTTGGCGCTGCGACATTCTTTGGCGCGGCTGCCAGCTCGGTATCGATGCGCTCCAATTGTTCGCGCATCGACTGATAGCCGGTCACGGTCAACCGGACATCCTCCAACACCCGCTTGAGTTGCTGGGCCAGCGCTTCACGCTCACTGGCATCGGCCATCGGATCCACTTCAATGAACATCGGCGTTTCACATCCGGCACCCGCCAGCGTAGTGATCTGCTCGACACTTTCTATGCGGCCGTCTTTGCCACGGCTGATCCGCATGGGCCGGTGCACATGCAGCTGTGCAGTCAGGCCAAGACGGTTCAACTCCATGCGCACGCTGTCGACCAGAAACGGCATGTCATCGATTACCAGTTCAATAATCGTGTTGCGGGTTTGCCAGCCCTCTTTGCCTTGCGTCGGCGTGCTGACGCGCACGGCGGCACTGCCACCACGATAGTCCTGCATGTAGTGCCAAAGATTGGCGGCGATGGCAGCAAGCTCCGCGACACTGCGTCGTGCCAAATCCTCTTCCGATACCGAGCTGAAGAAAAGTCGGGAAAACTCACTGGCAACCGCCACCTGCTTGGCCGGAAGGCGAGCTTTCAGCGACTGCAAAATGCCATCGGCAATGGCAGCAGGCAGCGTGGCATGAGTCGGTGCAGAACGATTCGACATGGGACAACCTCGGTGGGGAGCCAGATGAACAGGCCAGCCAGTTTTTGGCCCGGCGGTAAAATGCCGGCAATTCTAGGCCATAATTCTCGGAAATACACGATTTGGTGCAACTCATCGCACCACAGTGGTGCGCATAAATATGTACGGAATCTGCCGCGCAAATTGCGCGGATGAGTAATCAGTGTGCTGCGTTTTTATACCGTCACACGATCACGTTCTGATGGTGAATTGTTGCCTTGGCGGCGGCACGTATTTCTGTCTGGCTGAGATCGCTGGCACGCGCCGATGGCGATTTATTCAACAGCCACGCATTTGATTCGTGTGCTCATCAAGCCGGCCGTGGCGCCCGTGGCTGCCTGCTGTTGAGCCAGACCGCCAGCTGACCGGATATCGGAAGCGATCGGCGGATCTATCGGCACGGTCGGCGACGCCACGCGGCAGGCACCGGCCGATTCTGTTGAATTCCGTGATGCCTCCCTCACCGGTGAACCGCGGGCAGGCCCTTGATGAGAGTTGCCAACTCGTCGCTACCCGACCAGCGGCTTGACGGTCATGAACGACTATAGCCTGTTACCAGCGGTGCGCAGACAAGCTGGCCAAGTCACTGGACTGCAACAGGAATCGGACCACCGACATACCCGGGGCCGTCAGGCTCGGCCGGCAGCAAAAACGACAAAGCCGACCATGGGGTCGGCTTTGTTCTGTAACAGACAGCTCAGGCAGACAGCCCTGTGGCTGTGTGGCGCTGGTTATTTCTGCGCCGGCTTCTTGCGCGGAAACAGATAGGCGGCCAGTGCCGGCAACAGCAGAACGGCGCCAATCATGTTGACGATGAACATGAAGGTCAGCAGCTTGCCCATGTCAGCCTGGAACTGCAGCGCCGAGACCATCCAGGTCGCCACGCCAATTGCCAGCGTCAGGCCGGTGAAGAACACTGCACTGCCGGTCACGTGCAGAGTTTCCCGATAGGCCGACTCGACGCTCTGGCCCTCTTTCAACAGCCCGCGCATGCGCGAGAAGATGTAGATGCCATAGTCGACCCCGACCCCGACCCCCAACGCCACCACCGGCAGTGTCGCGACGGTCAGACCAATGCCAAGCCCCGCCATAAGCGCCTCGGCCAGGAACGACACCAGTACCAGCGGCAGAATCACGCAGATGGTGCCGCGTACCGACTTGAACGCAATCAGGCACAGCAGCGTGACGGCGGCATAGACCCCGAGCAGCATTGGCCACTTGGCAGCTGCCACTGCTTCGTTGGTGGCCGCCATGACGCCGACCGCACCGGTAGCAAGCCGGAACTCGAGATCGTCTCGCGGGTTGGCCGCCCGGTATTGCTTGACCTCGCGGATGACCCGCTCGATGGTGTCGGCCTTGTGGTCCTGGGTGAAAATCATCACCGGCACCACGTTGCAGTCACTGTTCAGCAAACCGGTCGAGGACGGTATGCGTTGGGTGGCTTGCGCCAGAACGTCTTGGTTACGCGACAGCACCCGCCAATTCAGGTTGCCCTCGGAGGTAGCCGAGTTGACCACCTTGGCAATGTCGGCAAGGCTGACCACCGACTGCACGCCTTCGACGTTGCTCATGTGCCAGGCGAATTCATCGATGGCGTTCAGGCGATCGAAATTCGAGCAGGCTTCAAGGATGCCGTCGGCGGCCTGTTCACTGCCTGCCGGCGGCTGCTTGACTTCGACGATGACCGAAATCAGGTCGACACCGATCGAGAATTTGCTGGTGATGAAAGCAGTGTCCTGGTTGTAGCGCGAATCCGGCCGCAGCTGCGGCGCGCCGGCTTGCGAATCACCGACATAAATCTTCTGCGCGCCCCACAAGCCCACGCCGAACAGCGCCAGTGCCACCACAATGGTGACCGCGGCGCGGCCGGGACGGGCGAAGCCAGCGATAGAGTCCCAGAATCGACCCTGCATCGCCTGCTGCCGGCCAAATGCCGCCGCAAAGCCGCTGCCCGGTCGAGTCCAGCTGAGCAACAACGGCAGCAACACCAGGTTGGTGAAGATCACCACGCCAACGCCAATGGCGGCAGTGATGGCGAGCTCACGAATAATGTCGATCTTGATCAGCAGCAAGGTCAGGAAGCCGAGCATTTCGGCCAGCAAACCGGCCGTGCCCGGTACCCACAACCGTTCGCAGGCGGTGCGGGCGCAGTCAAGCGGGGCCCGACCGGCGACAAATTCGGTAGCAAAGACGTTGACCACCTGTACCGCGTGCGAAACGCCGATGGCGAACACCAGGAACGGCACCAGAATCGACATCGGATCGATGCCGAAACCAAACGTGGTCAGCAAACCGAGCTGCCAGATCACCGCGATCAGCGAACAGACGATTGACCACGCCGTCAGCTTGCCGGAACGAGTGAAAATGAACAGCAGCACGGCCGTGATCAAAATGGCGACGGCAAAAAACGCCAGCACGCCCTTGGCCCCTTCGCTGACATCGCCCATCACCTTGGCAAAGCCAATGATGTGAACTTTGACGCCATGCTTCTGCAGCTCGCCACGCAGCGCTTCCATCGACTGGGCCAGTTCGATGTAATTCAGCTTTTCGCCGGTTTGCGGATCGCGCTCCAACAACTGCGCGCTGATCATCGCGGCCGAGAAATCATTGGCGACCAGACGACCGATAATGCCGGCCTTCAGGACGTTTTCCCGGACCCGTTCCAGATCTTCCTGTACCGGCTGGAAATCGGCCGGAACCACCGGACCGCCTTCAAAGCCTTCTTCGGTGATTTCGGTAAAACGGGTGTTGGGGGTGAACAGCGACGACACCTGCGACGGATCGACGCCCTTGACCGATTGCACCGCCTTGGTTGCGGCTTCCAGCTGCTCAAAAAACCCAGGAGTAAAAATGCCAGCTTCCGGATCCAGTTCGGCCGGCGCAAGCGCGATCAGTACCCGGTTGGCACCGCCAAATTCCTGCTGATACTGAAAATAGGTCTGCATGTATTCGTGCTCTTGCGGCACGTTTTTGGCAAAACCGGCGTCAATCTTGATTTGCGATGCTGCCCACAGCATGTACAGCGTGATCACGCCGAACACAGCCAGCACCACGGTGCGCGACGCAAACAGCTTCGCAATGGTTCGATTCATCATACCCGTCTGCATGGCAACCTCTTCAGTTCGCAGGCACGGCAGCCAGCGACTGCACGGAAACGCCGTCTTCGGCGGCGATCAACAATTGTTCGGTACCCATCAGTTCAGCTGCAGCAATCGCTTTGCGGTTGCTGCGTTGTTGCCGGCTGAATGTCAGACCATCATCACGGCTCAGCAGCATGGTGCCGTCCATTCCCACCACCACGACTTCACCGGTGCCCACCGCAATGTCATTCAGACCGGATTTGACGCCGGTGTTGATCGACTGCCAGCTGGCGCCGTTGTTGCTGGAACGAAACAGGTTGCCGCGCATGCCAGCGATCACCAGTGCACCGGAAGCCGTTTGCCGGGCCGTGAAGAAACTGCCGTCGTACTCAACTGGCAAACGTTGCCAGCTCTGGCCCTGATCGGTGGAACGAGCAACATAACCCGCCTCGCCAACGACCAGTAGACTGTTGTCGCGCAAGGTGATGATGCGATACAGGTGGGGAAAACCAAAATCCGGCAAATCGAAATCGCTGACTTCCTGTTGCTGCCAAGTCTGGCCACCATCATTGGTATGCAGGAACAAGCCGTAGGCACCCACTGCATAGCCGATCGACTCGGTGCTGAAATGGATGTCGAGAATCGGTTGATCCTGATCGCTGCTCGGCTCCGAACGCAGCACTGTCCAGCTGCTGCCGCGATCATTGCTCACCATCAGGACACCATCGTGACCGCCGGCAAACACCCGGCCATTGCTACGTGCTACCGCCGTCAGCGTGGCGCGGGTAGGTACTGGTGCCTGCTGCCAGCTCTGGCCCTGGTCGTCAGAGAGCAGGATATGACCACGCTCACCAACCGCAATGTAGCGACCGTCCTGCAACTGGGTCAGGTTCAGCGTCAAGCCTTTGCCGGCACGCGGTGCCTGCTCCGCCTCTTGCGCCATCAGGGCAGGTGCCAGCAGCACTGCCGTCAACATCAGCACATTTCGAATCACGTTCCGACTCACTCGTTCCAACTCACTGCGGTGGAAGCGCAGCCGCCAAGCGGCGCATTTCCGTTACCTTGAAAATGACTGCGGCCGGTTTGCCACCGGCCGCTGCCACATTTTCCTTGCGGCAAAGCTTTGTCTTGCGACAGCGCTTAGCGTCGACCCTGCCGGCGCAGCGCATCCGGCGTGAAGTCGGACTGCGAGCGCTTGGCATCGAAGTCGTACGGCTCGTCTTCGTTGTCGAGACCAACTGCGAGATACCGGCGCGACTGCAGGTCATGAATGACTTCCAGCGTTGACCAGAACACCGGCACTTCATAGTAGTTGATGCCGTGGGCAACCGAGACGCGCCAGAGTTCATCACGGCTGTCATACATGTCGGCTACCGAGACCTGCCAGGTGTCCTCGTCGAGGAACATCACGCGCTTTTTGTAAACATGGCGCATGCCGTCCTTCAAGGTCGCTTCCACCACCCAGACCCGGTGCAGTTCCCAGCGGACCAGATCTTGATTGATATGGCCCGGCTTCAGGATTTGATCGTATTTCAGCTGGTTCGAGTCGAGCTTGTAGGAGTTGTACGGAATGTACATTTCCTTCTTGCCGATCAGCTTCCAGTTGTAGCGATCCGGGGCACCGTTGAACATGTCGAAGTCATCGGTGGTACGGAGGTTGTCGGCGGCAGTGCCCGGGGCGTCATAAGCAAC
The DNA here is from genome assembly GCA_041914645.1 of Permianibacter sp. Classification (GTDB taxonomy): domain Bacteria; phylum Pseudomonadota; class Gammaproteobacteria; order Enterobacterales; family Permianibacteraceae; genus Permianibacter. The sequence goes on along the minus strand of JAYSCY010000002.1, from coordinate 307,135 downwards.
GTTAGGAGCCCGACGAACGCGCTGCTGACCGGTGTTGTAGGTCCAGGCCTGACGCGGCTTGGCAACCTGGTCCAGCGTTTCGTGCACCAGCAGGGCGGTACCAGCCAGACGTGACGGCGAGGTCACCCACTGCTTGAAATAAAACAGCAGGTTGTCTTTTTCCAGCTCCTCCGGCGTCATGCCCGGGCGCATGTAGGCCTGATCCAGCTCATCGCGGAATTTGACCAATGTGTACGCGCCATTTGGCATGACCGCAGCCTGACCGGTGTCACGGGTCACGGTGACGCCGCGGTACCGGGTGATGTGGTTCCAGATCGCTTCGGTACCGTTGGCCGGAATCGGGAACGGCACGCCGATGGCGGCGCCCTTGAAACCGTTGCCGGTGGTCAGCAGCTCGCCGGTGGTGGCATTGCGCTTGACCGCGTCATAGACATACTGCGGCGACGAGGCCGAACGACGGGTCGGATAGACGTTCATCTTGAACGTCTCCGGATAGGTTTTCATCAACGCCAGTTGACCGGGCGACAGCTGATCTTTGTACTGATCGGCATTCTTGGCGGTAATGGTGAACAGCACTTTGTCGTTCGGGAACGGATCGACCATGTGCTTGCCTTTGACAAAACCGGCTGGCGGCTTGGTGATACCACCTTCCCACGCCGGGATGGTGCCGTCCTTGTTGCCGGACCGTTCCGCACCTACCGGGGTCAGATCCTTGCCAAGTCGCTCAGCCTGATCCGGGCTGACTTTGGCTGCCACACTGCTGGCCATCACGGTCAGCAGGGCGGAAACGAGCAGCGTCTTCTTGTTCAATGTTTGCATGTTGCGTGTCCCGTTCAATCAGATGGAATAGCTGATGTAGGCGGAGATGAAATCGCGGTCGCTCAGCGGATCCTGCTCTTCGTTACCGAAGAAGCTGGAGTAGCTGATGTCTGCACGCCACCGCTGAAGATAGTCGAAGGTGACACCGAAAGTGCCCGCCATGCGACCTTCCATGAAGTTGCTGATCGGCGCCGGGGTATAACCCTCGACGTCATGCGAGAACACCAGCCGCGGAGTTACGTTTACACCGGCAAACGCATCGTTGTACTCAAGCCGCATGACCATGCGGTAGCCCCACGATTCCTGAGTGGCGAACTCGTTGGTTTCAACGCCTTCGCACTGACGCGCGCCCAACCCGGTTACCAGCTGGACGCAACCGCCCGGAACAGCGGGGTAGCCGATGCCGTTACCTGCGCGATCCGGATTACCCGAACGCGAAGTGCCGGCGACTTCGAAGCGCAGTTCGTCCTGCTCCGGCAGATCCGGGATCCAGTTGCCGCCGACTTCGGTCAGGAAGGTGAACTGATCAGCGCCCATGAAGCTGCCGAACAGCTTGGTAAAGGTAACTTGAGCCTGATAGGTATCAAACAGCCGGTAGCCGGAGATTTCTTCGCCAGGAGCGGCGCCGCCCGGGATCTGGCTGGTGCCCGACGGAATGTTGCCGACCGGCTCCAGTGTCGCGAACAGCAGCTCGACGTCGTCAATCTGCAGCGGCTCGTCCACCCGCATCGAGGCTTCACCGGCGATCGACCAACCACCATCGGTCGAGGTGTTGAACGAAATACCGTACAGGTTGATGTCTTCCGGGAATTCGAAGAAGCCTTTAACACCAACGCCGTTGTGGGCATACGCCGAAATGACCGGACGCTTGTTGTGGTAGTTCAAATAGTAGAAACCGAACTCGGTATCACCGAGGCCTTCAGCGAGCCAGCTCAGCTTGGTACCGAACTGACCGTCGTCATCGGCATCCCTGTCTGCGATACGGCAGGCCTGGGTGGCCGCAGTGGCCTCCGGGAACTGACCGAAACCGAGGTGGACGACGCCGAGCTGGCCGTCGCAGGGTCCGCCTTCCACTTCGTTGTCACCAACGAAATCCTGAGTCGACAGGAAGGTGCCGGGCGAGTCAAACACCACCGGCTCCCACTCAAACTGGGCATAGGCTTCGATGCCGATGGTATCGGTCAGCTGGTAAGAACCCCAGATGGCCTTGGCCGGGATGAAGGCTTCTTTCAGTTCGGAGCCCGGCACCCGTAGTTTGGCCAGATCGAGCGCGTTGGCTTCGGAAATACTGTGCTGGATCAGGGTGCTTTCACCCCAGTTGAACACCTGCTCGCCAACCCGGATCTGAAACGGCTTTTCGAACAGATCGCCGCCGAAATAGACATAGGCATCCAGCATGCGGGCATCTTCGCCCTGACGGTCCAGCGCCGGCTGGGACAATTCCCGGAACGGGCGTTCGCCTTCCATCAACTCGTAGTCGTACAGCCAGGTGCCGCGCAGGAATACGCCGTAGCCGTCGGCATGGCGCAAATCCAGTTCATGCAGGCCTTTGATGGCGGTCGAGGTCAAATCACCCTTGTCGAAGTTCTGGTTACCGTCATCGTTATTGTTTGACCATGCGTTGCCACCATTGGCTTTGCCAATCTTGGCCAGATCTTGATCTTCCATCCGCCAGCCGGCACCGAGGCTGAAGGTCGAGTCGAAGCTGCCTTCCCAATTACCGGCGGAAATATCGACAGCCCGGGCAGGCTGGGCGGCGATCATCGTCAACAACACACCGCTGGCGACGGCGCTCAATTTGTGCAGTCGAGCAGTCATTGCTTGCTTTTCCCCTATTGTTGTCATTGTGAACCTTCCCCGAGCTTTGTTGGATGAGTGGTTCGCCGCTGGCCGGCGAAACTGCGCAGACCAGCGAGGCCTGAAAACGCACGGGGCCGATACTAACAACAGGCCGGATGAGTCGCAAGCGGCCAGACCTCTGGCCTTCGAAGGCTGCGGAAAACTCAGGATTTTTCGGCATTTTGCTGCGTCGCAGCATGCAGAAAATTTCGCCAATCCGGCTCAGAAACCAACCCTGTCGACTGAGGCGATCGCCAGTTGCCGCTCCTGTTCCTCACGCAGGAACTCACCGCATTGCACGGCATTCAGCGGTCGGCTGTAGTGGAAGCCCTGAATGATGTGACAGCCGAGTTCATGCAGAAAACGCTGCTGCTCGGCCGTTTCGACGCCCTCTGCCACCACATGCAGTTTCAGTGCGTGGGCCATCCGGATGATGGCTGAGACAATGGCCACATCTTCATCATCACCCGGAATGTCTTGAACAAAACTGCGATCGATTTTGAGCGTCGAGATGGGAAACCGCTTGAGATAGGACAGCGACGAGTAACCGGTACCAAAATCGTCAATCGACAAGGACACGCCCATCGCGCGCAGTTCGCCCAGTGTGCGCATCACGTGCTCTTCGTCTTCCATCAAGAAACTTTCGGTCAACTCCAGCTCGAGACCCTGCGCCGGCATTCGGGTTTCTTCAAGGATACCCTTGACCAGTTTTGGAAATTGGGCCGTGCGAAATTGTCGGCCCGACACATTGACGGCGATGTAACTCGGCGCGATGCCCGCTTTGTTCCAAATTACATACTGCTCACAGGCTGCGCGCAGCACCCATTCGCCGAGCGCAAGAATCTGGCCATTTTCCTCGGCAAGGCTGATGAAATCGGACGGCGACACCAAGCCACGCGTGCCCGACTCCCAGCGCACCAGCACTTCCATACCAATGGTCGAGCCAGTTGCCAAACCAAGCTGCGGTTGAAAATGCAGGGCAAATTCCTGCCGTTCGATGGCATAGCGCAAGTCACGTTCCATGCCGATGCGAGCTAAAGCCTGTTGCTGCATTTCGGCGGTGAAAAATTCGTAGGTGTTGCGGCCACTGTCCTTGGCCCGGTACATCGCCGCATCGGCATTGCGAATCAGATCATCCGGGGTTTCACCATCACCGGGGAACACACTGATACCGATCGAACCACCTACCAGACAATCGTAGCTGTCGATGGTGATCGGACGCGCCAGCACTTTCAGCAGGGTCTGGGCAACCGTACCGGCATTCTTCGAACCGTAAATCGGTGACAAGATCACGGCAAACTCATCGCCGCCAAAGCGCGCGATGGTATCGCTCTCGCGGACACAGGTCCGCAGCGCATCGGCAACGGCGACCAGCAGCTTGTCCCCCGCCGTGTGGCCCATACTGTCGTTGATATTCTTGAACCGATCCAAATCGATAAACAGCAACGCCAGATTGGTGCCTTCACGTCTTGCCCGCGACATCGACTGGCGTAGCCGATCAACAAACAACGTCCGATTCGGCAGATTGGTCAGTGCATCATAATTGGCCTGATAGTTGAGCCGCTCCTCGGCGCGCTTGCGTTCGGTGATGTCGGACGCGATCAGGACATATTCGACGATATGGCCAGCGTCATTGCGGACCGCATTGATGCTGGTCCATTGCGGATACACCGAGCCATCTTTCTTGCGGCACCAGACCTCGCCCTGCCAGACATTCTGCTTCTGTACCTGGGCAAAAATGTGCTCATAAAGTTCGGCTGGCTGCTTGCTGGAAAACAACAGCCGCGGCGGTTTGGCCATGACATCGGACGGCAGATAGCCGGTGATCCGGGTAAAGGCACTGTTGGCCATGCGGATTCGGCGTTCGGCATCAAGCACCAGAATGATGTCGGAGGCGGCTTCGAACACCACCGCCGCTTGCCGCAGGCTTTCTTCCCGGCGCCGGCCAGCGCTGGCATCGGACAGCAATACCATCAAACCGGCCTGCGGCTGACCCGGTTCCAGTGCCGAAAACATCAACTCGCACCAGAACACCCGGCCGTCGTGCCGCTGCAGCTCCACCGCGATTTCAATTTGGGCTGTTTGCATCAATTTCGGCAAGGCTTTCAGCAGGGCCTGCTCGAAAGCGCTGTTGACGCCGAATACTTCCGCAGTCGTCTTGTTCTCGACCTGCTCGCGGGTCGCCCCCAGCAACATGCAGAAACTGTCATTGGCCTGTGCCACCCGTCGGCCGCGCAGCACCAGCATGCCAAGCGGCAACCGCGCCAACAGCAACGCCGCCGTGTCGGGTGCAAGTGCCTGCACCTCTTCAAACTCCAGCACCAGTATTTGCCCGAGGCCACTGACCTCCGTTGCGACCGGGTAGGCCACCACCTGCAAACGGCGACCACCCGGTTCGATGAGACCGTGCCAGCTGCGGCCCGTCAGGCAGCTCTGGCGAATCTCTGGCCAGGCCGTGGGGGTCAGGGCAAAAACCGTTTCTGACAACGGTGATTGCAGCAGCCGCTCATATGACACATCCAGCAGATGGGTGGCGGGCGCCCGCTGGGCAAGCACCTGGCCCTTGATGTCAACCAGCAGTGCCGGCGACTGGGAGCCGACGGTTTCCTGCCAGGTCTCGACGAAATAACGCTGGGAATGGCGGTGATTCAGTGACCGCAGCAACAGCAGAAGGCAGGCTAGCGAAAGCAGAAAACAACCGGCTATCAGACCCGGGATCAGGAACGGCCATCGCGGGGCTGGCAGCCACGGCAGGGTTGCCGCAATCACCAGCGCACACAGCAGCGTGACAAGCAGTCTTCGCTCCGATGACTGCATCAGCATGTCGGGACGGCTCCTTGCAAAGCCCGGGACGCCGGTAGAGGCTCCACGCGGCAGGGCATGCGAGGAGCGTTATTGCGCCAAGCCCCGGGAACGGCACAGCGACTGCATCACAATAGCAAAGATTTCAGCGGAAAAAAAAACCGCTGCCGGTGGCTGCGGTTCTTTTTGGGGAGCGCGGCGGGTTTAGCCACCGATTGCGTATTCGTCCTTTGCCCAGGCCTTGGTTTCTGCCACCCGCTTGGCGGTTGGCTGCAAACTGCCAAACTGCTGTTGCAGGGCAATGGCGGTTGCGTCATCAGCCGTGCCGAGTACTCCTACTTTGAATTGGGCTGTTGGGGGTTTTTCGCCCACCCACGCCCGGACGATAACTTCATGAACAGCCGGGTTCTTGACCTTGCCTATGACGGTGCCGTTGACGCTGACCACGGTACCAATGTTCGGTGAAAAATCGATGTTAATCTGGTCACCTCGGATATAGGTGTCCTTGAACAAATCGACGAACTGCATGATGTCCTTGCCAAGCTCCGTCACCAGCTTGCGATCAGTATTGATGGCAATCCGTTCACGCCAGAGTTGGCCAAACCGGCGGCCATAGAGCTTGTCGGCAGTGATCCGGATGGCCAAGCGCTTGTTCCAGACCGAGGTGGCGATCACTTCCGGGTTGGTGCTGCGGTGCTCCAGATAAAGCGCCCCGAGATATAGCGAGCCGGTCAGCTCCCGCGCCTCGCCAACCCCGTTCAGTACCACTTCGGCACCATTGGCGAGCTTGTTGCTCGTCACGTTGGCATCTGCCGACCACGCTGAAACGGTTGCCAGCAGCGCCCACAACCCGATGCCCACTGCCGTAATCCGCGACGAGCGGCCAGCTTGCTTCGACATCATCTCCACTACCCCTCAGCTCGTCCAACCGCAAAGGCATCCGCGCGGTCAAACGCTTTTATCGTATCTGGCCGGCTTCCGTGGCCGACCTCTGTTGTCGCTGCCACCTTAGCAGTACGAGTGGGCACGTCAAGAGTGAGTTCCGAAGGGTTTCAAAAAAAGCAAGAGTACAAATGCCAAAGGCTTACGAATTCAGCGCAAAACTGACGCACAACGGCCATTACTGCCCTTCAGCGCTGGCACAAAACTGCAGGGACGGGTGCGGGCATCAAGTTGCGGCGCAATGAGCTTTTGCCAGGCCAACTGGCAGGCGCCGGGCGAACCCGGCATGCAAAAGACGACGGTGCCATTGGCTACCCCGGCGACGGCGCCCGACTGCATGGCGCTGCTGCCAATCTCGGCAAATGACAGGGCGCGGAATTGCTCGCCAAAGCCATCGACCAGTTTGTCAAACAGCGGGGTAACCGCCGCGATGCAATGATCGCCGTCGGTACGCAGGCCGGTGCCGCCATTGATCAGCACCACCTGGGTCGTGTCATCGGCTATCCATTGCGCGACATGGGCGCGGATGCGATACCGGTTGTCCGGCAACAACAATCGGTCGGCCAGCACATGCCCGGCCTCCTGCAATGCAGCTTGCAAACCGTCACCGGCACTGTCTTGCGCCAGCGTTCGTGTATCGGAAAGGGTGAGCAGCGCAATCCGCAATGGCTGAAACTCACTGGCAACTGCTTTCATGGTGACTCCTGTCCCGATTTCGCCGTGACCTGATGGCGCGCCAGCCAAGACTGCCAGTCCGCCGGGGTATTGAGATTATCCAGAGCAGACCCTGGCTCAGGCCACGCCAGCAGGCGCACACCCACCGCTCTGGCCATGACCTGCAACGAGCGTGAAGAAGGCGATGCGAGTTGTGCCTGCACCACCGCTCTCGTCGCGGCCGTGTTTGGCAACAGCAGCGGAAGCGGGCTCTGCTCAAAATGCACTGCCTGACAACCCTCGCCAGCGGCCAGCAACGTTTCGAGCAGCGATGGCGACAGGCCCGGCATGTCCACCGGCACGACCAGCAGCTGGCCGATATCGTGACGCTCGGCGAGCGCCAACAAGGCGGCGTCGATACCGGCCAGCGGCCCTGCATCTGCCACCCGGTCCGGCAACCCGCCCACCGCCGCCCCGCTCACCAGCACCGGCTCGCAGCCGGCCTGCCTGAGCAACTGCTGCATGAATTCCAGCAGGGTGCTGCCTTCGTCCGTCACGCGCAGCAGTGCCTTGTTCTGGCCCATGCGCCGGCTTTGACCACCCGCGAGCAGCAGTCCGGCGGTTTTCAACGCTGTCGGTGATGATGTCGGCGGATTCATGGGCGAAGTGGCCGTAGCAGAACCAATTTCTGCCAGCGGCATCAGTGGTGCCGCCACGGTAGCGCCTCGTCGAACAGGCCGGCAACCGGCACCCGTGCGCCTTCGTGAAACTCGCAGCGGCCTTCATCTAGCACCAGCCAGACATCGCTACTTAACAGCGGTTTGATCTTGTGCGACTCCTGCCCACTGTGCGCCCGCACCCGCAGCAAGCCGTCGCCATCAACAAAAAGTTGCGCCTTCAGAAAATGGCGCCAATCGGCCTTCGGTTTGCGCAAATCGCCGGACAATGCGGCCCATTGCGGCGCTGCGGCCGGCATGGCCTGCAAGGCGTGTAACAATGGCAGCACGAAAAAGCGGAAACCGACCGCAGTCGAGACCGGATTGCCGGGCAACCCGAAAAAGAAAGTGCCGTTCGGCAACCGTGCAAACAGAATCGGCTTGCCCGGTTTGATGCTGACCTTGTGAAACAGGATCTCGCCACCCAGTCCGGCAACCACTTGCGGAACAAAATCAAAATCACCTGCGGACACCGCCCCGGTGGTCAGAATCAAATCCGGTACGTTGCCCGCGCCCGGCTGACCGCTGCAGAGCGATTTCAGCTGCGCCGCGACGACTGCGGCGTCATCTCGCAGCAGGCCAGCGTAGTGAACATCGGCGCCGTGCTGCGCCAATACCGCCGAAAGAAAGGGGCTGTTGGAGTTGCGGATTTGACCGGGTGCAAGCGCCTGGCCGGCATCAGCCACCAGCTCATTGCCGGTTGCAAAGTGAGCCACGCGCGGCCGGCGCACGACGGACAGTTCGCCTATGCCGGTACTGGCCAGCGCAGCGATGTGCGCCGGTGCAATACGGGTTCCGGTCGCCAGCACCGGTTCACCGCGGGAAAAATCTTCGGCGGCGGCGCGAATGTGCTGACCACTGGTTGCCGTTTCCGTCACCACGATCGATTTTCCATCGGCCAGCAGTTGCACGGTTTCGATCGGCAACACTGCGTCATAGCCGGTTGGCAATGCCGCCCCGGTCATGATGCGCCAGGCGCTGGCAGTGCTCGTTTGTGGCTGGGAAGGCGCGTCCCCGGCAGCAGTCAACCCGACCACCGGTAGCGTGACAGGACGATCAGCGCCTGCCAATGCAAGATCGGCACTTCGAACCGCAAACCCGTCCATGGCCGAATTGGCAAAAGGCGGAATGGTCTCGCGACTCAGCACAGCACTGGCCGCAATGCGGTGAAGCGACTCAGCAAGCGACACGGTTTCGGCAGGCAAGCGGGTTGCGACCTGCTGGATCAGTGCCTGCGCGGCAGAAAATGAAATCATCGGGAGTGTCCCATTTTTATTGAAGGCTCAGCCGTTGCTTTCCGCCACAACTGACGGTGCAAATTGCCTGGCAACGAGCGCCGAAGAGGGGTTGATTACCAAGCTGATGGACTTTCAGCATGACGCTGATATCCGTGCCCCATTGATCTGCCATTCCGGCGCCGCCCCTCAACCACCACAAGACGCAAGATGCGGTGTCGCCCCGGTATTGCCTTCATGCAGAAAATGGCTGCCGACTTTCAGTTGCAACTGGGATTCAATTCTTGCCTTGAGTTGCAGGCGCTGTTCATCCTGCTGCAACAGGTCGCGCAGCGACGTGCCGGCATCACCGAATAAACAGAGCCGCAGATCGCCCATCGAGGTCACCCGCAGCCGGTTGCAGGTGCTGCAGAAATCCTTGCTGTACGGGGCAATCAGGCCGATCTTGCCGTGGTAGTTGGGGTGGGTGAACTCACGGGCCGGGCCGCCGTCCGGTGTGCGTGGCAGCTCTTGCCAGCCGCGAGCGATGAGTGCGCTCACCAATGCTTCGCCCGGCACATGATGACGGTCGAAGAAGACGGCATTGTCGCCGGTCTGCATCAACTCGATAAAGCGCATCGACACTGGCCGCTCGCGCAACCAGTCGAGAAAGGCATCAAGCTGGTGATCATTGAGGCCGCGCAGCAGCACCGCATTGAGTTTGATCGCGGAAAAATCGAGCGTCAGCGCCCGGTCGATGCCAGCCAGAATATCGTGCAGCTTGTCGTGACCGGTGATGGTCGCGAACAGCCGCGGATCGAGCGAGTCGACACTGACATTGAGCGAGGTGAGTCCGGCGGCACGCCAGCTGTCGACTTGTTGCCGGAGCTTGTAGCCATTGGTGGTCATTGCCACCTGGCGGATACCCGGCACATTCGCAACCGTGGCGATCAGTTCGGGCAAATCCCTGCGCACGCTTGGTTCACCGCCGGTCAACCGGATTTTCCACATGCCGAGTTCGGCAAATGCAGTCACCAGACGACGGATTTCATCGGCACGCAAAAACTCGGCATGGGCATCGCCCTGATAGCCGTTCGGCAGGCAGTAGTTGCATTGGAAATTGCAGACGTCGGTGATCGACAGCCGCAAATACGGGAACTGTCGCCCGTAGCGATCCTGAAGCATGTAGCTCTCCTTTCCAAATCAGGGAGGCGATGCCGTTTCCCGCATCACCCTGGTGACGGGTTCGCCGTGTGGCGAATGGACGTCACGGCCAGCGAACCATGGCGAGCCTGCTTGGCAGGTGGCTGAAGGTCGGCTGGCTTCGGAGTTCTGTTGCACTGCGACAGATTTTCTTTTACCCGAAAATCGTGTCGCATTGACAAACTAGGCTAACTTTCACCTCTAATGCAACTGGCTTGCTTGATCCAGATCAGTTGTCGGACCGCCAACGTCTTTAGACTTGCATTTAATCCTCATCTTTTGTGCGTCAATACCTAGTGAAACACTCTGGTATTCCCCGATACCGCACCGACGGAGGTTCCATGTCCGACATTCCGGCTGTTGAAGGCCCGCGCGAAGAGCGCCGGCACGAACTACGCGTGTTCCTGTTCCTGACCGTGGTCTTTGCCCCCTTGCTGGCAGTCGCCATCGTCGGGGGTTATGGCTTCCTGATCTGGATATTCCAGATGTTTGCAGGTCCGCCGGGCCCGGCCTGAGCGAGCCATAATGAGCCAGCTCGCCCGCCGTGCCCTGTTCGGTGCCGACCGCGCACCGATACGCCTGCCATGGAGCAAGGCGGAAAGCCTGTTTACCGATGGCTGTACCCGCTGCGGCGACTGCCTGCCGGTCTGCCCGACCGGGATCGTCGTCAAGGGCAGCGGTGGGTTTCCGGTGCTCGATTTCAGCCGGAATGAATGCACGTTCTGTGGCGCTTGCGCGGATGCCTGCAAGGAACCGCTGTTCCGTCCGCGTTCGGAACGGCCATTCGCGCACGTGATGCAGATTGGCGATGCCTGCCTGCCGCGCCACGGCGTTGAATGCCGTAGCTGTGGCGAGAATTGCGAACCGGTCGCGATCTTCTTTCAGTTCAATGCCCGCCGGATGGCCGAGCCTGAACTCAACCCGGAACTGTGCACTGGCTGTGGCGCCTGTGTTACGGCCTGTCCGGTGGATGCCATCACCATCGCCGCCAGTCTCGGCACCACCAGTGTCGGCACTAGCAGTATCGACGCTACCAGTATTGGTAATACAGGGACGCTTGCATGACCGACCTCGTCAAGGCAAATGAGCGGCACATCGCCAGCTTCATCGTTTATGTTCTGCCTGAGCGCATGGACAGCCTTATTGCATTGCTCGGACAGTGGCCGGAAACCCAGATCAGCCACCGCGATGCCGCCGGCAAATTCATTCTGGTCAACGAAACCGACAGCTATGACGGCCTGAACCGACTGATGGCCCATTTGCATGACCAACCTGGCGTGTTGAATGTCGCGCTGGTTTCCCACTTTGTCGAAGACGAAGCCAGCTTGAGTGAACCCATACCCGTCAGCACGTACGCTGCTGGCGCCGAATCCACTGTACCGACTTCCATTTGAAGGGAGCTGACACGATGAGCACCACTCGCCGTGATTTTCTGAAAACCACCGCCGCCGCCAGCGCCGCGGCAGCCGCCGGCATCAGCGTGCCGGCGCAGGCCACCAACCTGATCACCGATTCGGAATACACCCGATTGAAATGGTCGAAGGCGGCCTGCCGTTTCTGCGGCACCGGCTGCTCGATCATGGTTGCAACCAAGGACAACAAAGTGGTTGCCACCCACGCCGACACCTTGTCGGAAGTGAACCGCGGCCTGAACTGCGTCAAAGGTTATTTCCTGTCGAAAATCATGTACGGCAAGGATCGACTGACCACGCCGCTGCTGCGCAAGAAAAACGGCAAGTACGACAAGAACGGTGAATTCACCCCGGTGTCGTGGTCGGAAGCATTTGATGTCATGGAAGAAAAATTCAAGGCCGCACTGAAAGCCAAAGGCCCGAGTGCAGTCGGCATGTTCGGCTCCGGCCAGTGGACCGTCTGGGAAGGTTACGCCGCCAACAAGCTGTTCAAGGCCGGTTTCCGCAGCAACAACCTCGATCCGAACGCACGTCACTGCATGGCCTCGGCGGTTGCCGGGTTCATGCGCAGCTTCGGCATCGATGAACCGATGGGCTGTTACGATGACATCGAAGCCGCCGACGCATTCGTGCTGTGGGGCTCGAACATGGCCGAGATGCATCCGATTCTGTGGACCCGCATCACCGACCGCCGGCTGAGCGCCCCGAACGTCAAGGTGCACGTATTGTCGACCTACGAGCATCGCAGCTTTGAACTCGCCGACAACGGCATGGTGTTCGTGCCGCAGACCGATCTCGCGATTCTGAATTACATTGCCAACTACATCATCAGCAACAACAAGGTGAACAAGCGCTTCATCGACAAGCACTGCACCTTCAAAGTCGGCGTCACCGACATCGGCTATGGCCTGCGCGACAGCCACCCGCTCGAACAGAAAGCCAAGAATGCCAAAAACGCCAACGACATGAAGGACTCGTCGTTCGATGAGTTCAAGGAAATCGTCAAGCCGTACACCGCCGAATATGTCAGCAAGCTGTCCGGCGTCCCGGTCGACAAACTGAAAGCATTGGCCGAGGTGTATGCCGACCCGAAGGTCAAGGTCACCTCGTTCTGGACCATGGGTTTCAACCAGCACACCCGCGGCGTCTGGGCCAACAACATGTGCTACAACATTCACCTGTTGACCGGCAAAATCTCGACCCCCGGCAACTCGCCGTTCTCGCTGACTGGACAACCGTCGGCTTGCGGTACCGCCCGTGAAGTCGGCACCTTCTCGCATCGTCTGCCGGCCGACATGGTCATCGTCAATCCGGAACACCGCAAGCACACCGAAGAGATCTGGGGCGTGCCGCACGGCATCATTCAGGACAAGAACGGTCTGCATGCGGTCGCCCAAAACCGGGCACTGAAAGACGGCAAGCTCAACGCCTACTGGGTGCAGGTCAACAACAACATGCAGGCTGCCGCCAACATGATGGAAGAAACCTGGCCCGGTTACCGCAACCCGGACAACTTCATCGTGGTGTCGGATGCTTACCCGACCGTAACCGCACAGGCAGCCGACCTGATTTTGCCAACCGCAATGTGGGTGGAAAAAGAAGGTGCCTACGGCAACGCCGAACGCCGTACCCAGTTCTGGCATCAAATGGTGAAAGCGCCGGGCGAGGCCAAATCCGATCTGTGGCAGGTGGTGGAGTTTTCCAAACGGTTCAAGACCGATGAAGTCTGGCCAAAAGAGATTCTTGACGCCAATCCGAAATTCAAAGGCAAGAGCCTGTATGAGGTGTTGTTCCGCAACGGCAAGATCGACAAGTACCCGACCTCGCAAGTCGAAGCCGGCTACGACAACGACGAAGCCAAACACTTCGGCTTCTATCTGCAAAAAGGCATTTTCGAAGAGTACGCCGAATTTGGTCGTGGCCACGGCCACGATTTGGCGCCGTTCGACACCTATCACCAGGTGCGCGGCCTGCGCTGGCCGGTGGTCGATGGTCAGGAAACCAAGTGGCGCTTCAAGGAAGGCAGCGACCCGTATGTGAAGAGCAACAGCGAAGGCATGGGCTTTCACTTCTACGGCAACAAGAATGGTCGCGCCAACATCATCGGCCTTCCGTACGAACCGGCCGCGGAAGCACCGGACAAGGAGTTCCCGTTCTGGCTTTGCACCGGCCGCGTGCTCGAACACTGGCATTCCGGTTCGATGACCGCGCGAGTGCCGGAGCTCTATCGCGCCTTCCCGAGCGCGGTTTGCTTCATGCACCCGGACGATGCCACGGCCGCCGGTTTACGCCGCGGTGATGAAATCAAGATCGTCTCGCGCCGCGGCGAAATGCATACCCGGGTTGAAACCCGCGGCCGCAACAAGCCGCCGAAGGGTCTGGTGTTCGTGCCGTGGTTTGATGCCGCCCAGCTCATCAACAAGGTGACACTGGACGCCACCGACCCCATTTCGAAAGAAACCGATTACAAGAAATGCGCCGTCAAGATCGTCAAGGTCTGAGGAGAGACAACATGCGCAAATTGATTAGCTGTGTGGCGCTGCTGTTACCGCTGCTCGCCTTTGCTGCCGACAATGCCTACAACGCCCAGCGCGGGCCGACCCCGCTGGATCAGGAAAGCAAACCGGCGCCGATGTATACGACCGAAAACAAGGATATCAAGCGGCCGCGCGCCTACTCGATGCAGCCGCCGACCATTCCGCACAAAATCGACGGCTATCAGGTCGACCAGTACGCCAACAAGTGTCTGTCCTGCCACTCACGGGTTCGCACGGCCGAATCGCAGGCGCCGATGGTTAGCGTCACCCACTATCAGGATCGCGATGGAAATTTCCTGGCCGAGATCTCGCCGCGCCGATATTTCTGCGGCCAGTGCCATGTGGCTCAGGTTGATGCCAAGCCACTGGTGGAAAACACCTTTGAAGATGTCGACGAGATCCTGAAACGCAAAGCCGCCGCCAAACCGGCCAAATGAGCGTGAATGACACTGGCCGGCGGCACTTGAAAGTTGCCGGCATTAACCGAATCAGGAGAGATCATGCGTAACTGGGGTCCTGTCCGCTGGTTCCTTGCCCAGTGGGCCACACTGTCCAAGCCCAGCAAGCATTACAGCCTCGGCTTTCTGACCATCGGCGGGTTTATTGCCGGCATCGTGTTCTGGGGCGGCTTCAACACCGCGCTGGAAGCCACCAATACGGAAGCGTTCTGTACCAGCTGCCACGAGATGCGCGACAACGTGTATCAGGAGCTGAAAACCACCATTCACTACAGCAATCGCTCCGGCGTTCGCGCCACCTGCCCGGATTGCCATGTGCCGCACGAATGGACTGACAAGATTGCCCGCAAGATGCAGGCGTCAAAAGAGGTCTGGGGCAAACTGTTCGGCACGATTGCAACAAGGGAAAAATTTCTGGAGAAGCGCCGCGAGTTGGCCGAACATGAGTGGCACCGGCTGAAAAGCAATGACTCGCTGGAATGTCGCAATTGCCACAACTTCCAGTTCATGGACTTCACCCGGCAGAGCCCACGTGCGCAGGAAATGCATTCGACTGCGCTTGCCAGTGGCGAGAAGACCTGTATCGACTGCCATAAAGGCATCGCTCATCAATTGCCCGACATGAGTGGCGTCGAAGGCTGGCAGTGATGGCAAGCCAGCCAGCGCGGTGGTCATAACCTGACGCGGATCTACGGAGAGATCACTTGTCAGGGCAGGAAGAAATGCGCGATGACTGGCCGTCACGCGCATTTTTTTCAAGTGTTTTTGCTGTCATGTGCCTGCGCGTGATGCGGCTGGTGAGGCGCCAACACAAAATAAAAGCATGTCTCCCGATCGGGCTCCGAGCTGAACCCTATCTTGCCACCGTGCAGTTCAACAAGCTGCTTGCTGATAACGAGTCCAAGCCCGGTTCCGGGCTGCCGCTCGTTTCCTCTTGCTTCGATTTGCTGAAATTTCCGGAACAGCAATGGCTGTTTGGCCAACGGAATACCAGGCCCCTGATTAATGACGCAAAAGCGTACCCCGTGCTCATCCAGACGTATCGATAGCGTGACGATGCCACCGGTCGGCGCGTGTTTCATGGCGTTTGACAACAGATTGCTTAATACCTGCTGCAACCGATGTTCATCGCCCAGCACAATCGCCTGCATGGCATCTGGCTCTCCTTCCATTTGTAACTGGCAGCCAAACCGGGCAGTCATGCCCGAGGCCAATTCCTGCGCACGGCTAGCCAAGGCACTTGCAACAAGTGGCTTCAAGTCAAGGACAAGATGACCAGTCTCCATTTTGGTCAAGTCCAGGATGTCATTGACCAGACGCAGCAGCAGGTCAGCATTACGATTTGCGACATTGACGAGCTGGGCATTTTCCGGTGCCAACGGCGCCAGTTTCTCACTTGCCACCAGCGCCAGCGAGCCACAGACCGAGGTCAATGGTGAGCGCAGTTCGTGACTGACCATTGCCACGAACTCCGTTCTCGCTTGGTCAAAATCCTGCATTTCCTTCAGTTGCTTGCGCAGGCGCAGCTGTGTTTCCACTTGACGTGCCAGCGCCCGCAACAGATTCAACTGTTCCGGAGACAGACTATGCGGCTGATGATCAATGACACAGAGCGTGCCCAATCGACTGTCCTTGTCGAGCGAAAGTGGTATCCCTGCATAGAAAATTACGTCTGGCGCGGCGATGGTCAATGGATTGTCATGAAACCGTCGGTCGGTTCGTGCGTCCTCCACGACCAAGGGTTCATCACTGAGAATGGCATGCGCACAGAACGCGACATCGCGCGGAGTTTCTCTTGCGGACAGGCCATGGTGAGACTTGAACCACTGACGGTCGCGATCGATCAGGCTGACCAGCGCAATCGGCGTACCGGCAATGTAAGCGGCAATGGCGGTAAGGTCGTCATAGGCCTGCTCCTCCACCGTATCGAGGATTTCTAGCTCATGAAGCGACCGCAGTCGCGCCGCTTCATTTTCCGGCAATGACGCACTGATCACCTGAACACGCTCCTGACAACCGCTCGCAGCCTGCCGTTCATACGGAGGCGGCTAAGGTGAAGTTTAGCTGACTAATTCAGGAATACCCCGGTCACGCCGTCGAACTCGCCCCCACCTTTTGCTTGATATGTGCGAAAAAGGCGTCAACCAGTGCCGACTTGTATCGACCCTTGTGACGAACCAGATGCCACCTCGTCGGCAAGGGAAAACCGGCAACTTTCAGACGAGTCAGCCCCTCGGCTATTGGCTCGGCATGAAGCGCATGACGGGAAACGATGCCAAGTCCTAGCCCACCGGCGACCGCCTGCTTGATGGCCTCGTTGCTGCCGAGCTCCATCCGGATACGTGGTGTAAACGCCTGTGCCGAAAAAAAATGATCGCAGGCAATTCGGGTACCGGAACCGCGCTCGCGCAAGATGAATTGCTCACGTTGCAAGTCAGCCAGTACCAGCGTTTTACTGGCCAAGGCATGGTCTTGTGCAGCGATGACCTCAAGCGGGTTATCAAGAATCGGGGTCTGTTCAATGGTCTCGCTGTTGGGCGGTGCACTCATGATGTAAACGTCATCAAGATGTTCGGCCAGCCGTTGCAGGATCCGGTCCCGGTTGGCCACTTCCAGCGCGATCTCGATGCCGGGGTAGGCCTGACAGAAACTGCCGAGCCAGCGCGGCAGAAAATATTTGGCGGTACTGACAATCGCAACCCGCAAGCGGCCCCGGCGTAAGCCGTGCAGATCCGCCAACTCGGCCTGCAGGGCCTCCCAGCGGCCAAACATGTCAATGGCCGCCTGGTGCACCCGCTCGCCGGCTGGCGTGAGGACCAATTGGCGACCCTGTGATACGAAAAGCAATTCCCCGACGCTGTCGGCAAGCGCCTTGAGCTGCATCGACACCGTGGGCTGGGTGACGTGCAACTGGCGTGCAGCCTCGCTAACCCCGCCAAACTCGACAACGGCGCGGAAAAGCTCCAGTTGGCGCAACGTGACGTGCAGTCCCATTATTCATAATCTTTTATCTATAGATGATCAAAGCATAATCGATTTTTAATTATTCAAACAGTGCCCTACCATGCCCCGCCTTTTGCCTCCTTGGGGAAAACGATGTCAGCCCTGCTCGACCCGGTCATCCTGTTTTTCGTACTCGGCCTGTTGGCAGGTGTCATTGGCTCCAAACTCGACGTCCCGTCAGCCATAGTCCGGTTTCTGTCGATCTATCTGTTGATGGCGATAGGACTGAAAGGCGGGGTTGCGCTGAATGAGGCCGGTATCAGTCAGCCGGTTCTGCTGACTCTTGCTGGGGCCCTGGTCTTGGCCTGCATCATCCCCTTGCTGGCTTACCAGTTCGTCAAACGCCTGACGGACCCATTCAATGCCGCGGCGCTGGCTGCAACTTACGGCTCGGTCAGTGCGGTGACCTTTGTTACAGCCAATCAATACCTGACTCACGCCGGCGTAGCTTACGGTGGCCACATGACCGTGGCCCTGGTGCTGATGGAAACCCCCGCAGTGCTGATGGGGTTGTGGTTCGCCACCCGAGCCCGGAACCGGCTGGGCATGAACCATAGCAACGAACAGCACGGGCACAGCCCGCTTGGTCTCTTGCGCGAGTGCCTGACCGATGGCGGCCAAGTCATCCTGCTGGGAAGTCTTGCCATTGGCTACCTGATTGGCCCTGATGGGGCGGAACCGCTGATGCCGCTCGTGACGTGGCTGTTCAAGGGATTGCTGTCGATTTTCCTGCTCGACATGGGCTGGCAGGTTGCACAGCATCTGCCGCATGCACGCAAGCAATCGCCCTGGTTACTGATCGTCGCCATTGGCGCGCCCCTGCTGCATGCTTCGCTTGCCATCGGCTTTGCCGCGCTCACCGGAATGTCTGTCGGTGACGCTACCTTGTTGGCGGTTTTGGCGGCGAGTGCGTCCTACATTGTCGTGCCAGCGGTGGTGCGCGATGCCATCCCGGAAGCGAACCCCGCCGTCTTTCTTGGCATGTCACTTGGCGTGACATTTCCGTTCAACATCCTGCTCGGAATTCCGCTGTATTACGGCGCCGCCAGCTGGGCGCTGGGATAGCCGGCACTTGGATAGCCTGCACTGGAATAGCCGGCACTGGCCGGCAAAAAAGTGGGGATGAAAGTCGGAATGGGACTGCGGAGCCGGCCAATTGGCCAGCCCGCAGCCCCGAAAAGATTACAACTCGACTGCGCTCAGATCAGGATAGTGATCACGAAACTGATTGTGTCGGTACTCACCCGTTGCAATGTCAAAAACATAATCCTGTTTCCATTCGTGATAATGCGCCAACACCTCACGTATGGCGGTGGCAATAAAGACCACCTCTTCATTTGTCATGACCGGATGCAACGACACCCGCACCCATCCCGGCTTGTTGGTGAGATCACCCGAGTCAATCTCATGGGTAATCTTTTCCGATGTCTGCGGATCCACGTTGAGCAAAATGTGCCCGTAGGTTCCGGCACAGGAACAACCACCACGAACCTGAACACCATAGCGGTCGTTCAGCAACTTGACGATGAGGTTGTGGTGCTTTTCCAGTGAGTAGAAGGAGAATATGCAAAGCCGGTTGAGCTGACCTGGCTCCAGCAAATGAATGGACGCGTCCCGGCCAATTTCCGCGAGAAACAGCGATTTCATTTCTTCTTCGCGGGCATGGATGCGTTCGACCCCCATCCGCTCCTTCAACGTGATCGCCAATGCCGCCTTGATCGTCTGCAGAAACGGTGGCGTACCGCCGTCTTCACGGGCTTCGATATCCTGCACAAACCGGTGTCCGCCCCAGGGATTGGTCCAGGCCACCGTGCCACCACCCGGATGATCCGGCACCTTCAGCGTGTAAAGCTTGGAGTCAAACACCAATACGCCACTGGAGCCCGGACCACCGAGAAACTTGTGCGGTGAGAACATGACCGCATCCAGCTTCTGCTCCGGTTTGGCTGGGTGCATATCGATCTTGACGTATGGCGCCGACGCCGCGAAATCGACAAAGCAATAGCCGCCAAACGCATGCATGATCTCGGCCATTTCGTGATAGGGCGTGAAAATGCCGGTGACGTTCGAGCAGGCAGAAAACGCACCGATTTTCAGCTCGCGGTGTTGATGCCGCGTCAGGATGTCGCGCAAATGCGCCAAGTCCGGCAGGCCATTATCCAGTCGCCGAATGATTTCCAGCACCACATCACACTCTTCCCACGAGGTTTGGTTTGAGTGATGCTCCATATGGGTGATGATCACCAGCGGCTTTTTGTCTGCCGGGATGTGGCAGTACTCAGCGTAGCGCTCTGGCAGTCGCAGGCACAAAATGCGCTGCAGCTTGTTGACCATGCCGGTCATGCCAGACCCTTGTGCGATCAGCACATCGTGCTCGCCAGCATTGACATGTCGTTTGATGATCGCCTGCGCCTGATGATAGGCGTGGGTCATCGTATTGCCAGTCAGCGTGGTTTCGGTGTGGGTGTTCGCGACGTACTCGCCAAGTACATTCGTCAGGTAGTGTTCGATGGGCGCATAGAGTCGGCCACTCGCAGTCCAGTCGGCGTAAACAATGTTGCGCTGCTGGCCCAGCAACTCGTGTCGCAAGCCTTGGCCAATCACCTGCTGACGAAACGGCAAAAATTCAGATTCCAGACTCATGGCTTGACTCGATGTACTCAGTGCGGCGATGGCGGGCAAATCCGCTGGTAATGCAATGCGGCGGCGACACGCGGCTGCTCAGACCAGCTTGAACACTGGCGGAAACATTGGCTGAAAAGCGCGCGAAGTGTAAGCAGCACCAGCCGCTTAGGCAATCCCCGACCGGTTCGGCCCCCTCTCGCCAGACCGCCTGCAATGCCGAAACGGGGAAGTTGTATAGGTGCGAAAGGCCGTATCCGGAAGCCTTGGGCAGGCGCCAACGCAGTGTGACACCATTTAAAACGGCTCGCAGAGTTGGCATGTTGGCTGTTACCCGCAGGCAAATGCGGAGGGATGTTCATGCGATAGGCAACGGGACTGTCTGGTGCCAGTCGCTTGAAGCTGTACGTTGATTTTTGCAACCGTTGATTTGCGCAGCGTTAGCGCCGCAAAGGCCCCCCATACTTCTATCAGTGAGGGTGGTTTACGGCAGCATTTCGGCATGGCATTCGGCTGACTCAGCCTGCGTCGCCACAACATCCGCATGCCGTCGAGAAAGCCGCGGCGCATGTTTTCTCAAACCGTGTGTATCGATATATCGCGCTTGAGAAAAAACACTGCGGTGGTAGCGCCGCACACCCACTATTCCAAACCAGATCTGTGCCATCCCTTATCTGGCCACGCCAATTCTGGCCACCCAAATTCTGGGCAACAAAAAATTCAGGTCACCCCAAGCTGACGGAGCTGCTGCTCGACGTGCTCCAGCTCGGTTGCGGCCACACGGCTAATCTCCGCCAGCACTTCGGCATTTTCGAGTTCAACAGCCTGCTCACCAAAATCTGCTGACAGCCCCTTGCCGTACTCGTCCTTGATCGCACTCAGCCGCTGCTGCAGCTCATCCCGCCGTTTCTTCAAATAGGCAATGCGTTCGCTTTGATCGGTCATGTCATCAGCTCCATTGTTGTCTGGCTTCTGGACTGTAGCGTAGAGCAGAACGTACACCTGTGATCCGGATCAGTGTTTCTGGTCAAAAGCCGCAGCAGTGCCGGCACACTGGCTGGTTGATTATCAGGGTGTTTTCTTCCGTTGCTCGCGAATCTGCTGGTCAAATTTCTGGACGAATGCCAACGGTACCGTCGCCTTGGAAAAAGCCACGAACAGCGGCTCCGAATAGACCAACTCTGGCACGAGATACAGGCGCTCGATCTGGCTTGTGGCATAGGCACTGGCCCAAACCTCTTCCCCCAGAATCAGATCACCCCTGCGCCCGTGCAGCAACCGCATGGCTTGCTCAAACGTCTTGTATTCAACCACCCGTTCCGGCTGTTTTCGGACCGCGTCATACCCGGGGCCAAACCAACCCTGAGTTGGGCCAATTATGCGCCAATGCTCGGCCAGCAACTGCGCCGGCGTCTTGCCCGTCAACAGACCGGCATCTTCACGCCGTGCCCACAGACGCACCCGCTCCTCCCGGTACGGAATGGAAAAGTGCGCATAGGCCTCCCGTTCCGGAAATTTCGACAAGCCAATCACCAGATCGATTTCACCATCGCGCAGCAGTTCCAGTCGACGCAACAACGTCACGCGATTTGGTGATCGCTGAACGGTGAGCTCGCAACCGAGTGCCGACAGCGTGGTCAGCAGAAATCGATCATCATCATCGAGTTGTGAGCCGGCATGACGGATCACCTGCAGGCGTTCCGGACAGCCGTTCGCCAGCACGGCAGAGGCGAACCCCAGCAGTGTCATCACAACCACCAGCAGACTATGAGCATTGCGATTCAGCACAGTTACACCTGTACCTGGAGCCAGCCGATTTCATCGACCGGGAGCCCAAATGCGGAGAAGCAGGAAGAAAGTATAGGAGGCGCACCGAGAACGGTACGTAGACAAGAAAATTGGTCGGGGTGGCGGGATTCGAACCCACGACCACTTGCACCCCATGCAAGTGCGCTACCAGGCTGCGCTACACCCCGAGGCGCTTTTACTCCTGAGGGGAGCAAAAGCGGACGCGCATGATAGCGGATTTGTCGGGGTTGGTCAGCTTGGTATTGGGGTGGATTGACTACCCTTTCACGAGCTTGGGGTGGGTGGTGATTTTGTGAGCAGTTCGGAAGGTCGAATCGATGATCACGGCGTCAACCTCCGCAACCAACCCTAGCCCCTCCTTGGAAAGGAGGGGGATCGACAGGATTACTTTTTCAGGATGATCAGCAGTTGTTCCAGATCTTCGATCAGGCGCTGGATGGTGTCGGTATCTGACTTGTCGTCGCCGGCTTTTTCGTGGGTCAGTTGCTGGCGGGCGCCGCCAATGGTGTAGCCCTGCTCGTAAAGCAGCGAACGGATTTGCCGGATAAGGACGACATCTTCGCGCTGGTAGTAGCGGCGATTGCCGCGGCGCTTGACCGGCGAAAGCTGGGGGAATTCCTGCTCCCAGTAGCGCAGCACATGCGGCTTGACCAAGCACAGCTCGGCCACCTCACCAATGGTGAAATAGCGCTTGGCCGGGATCGGCAGGAATTCGTTATTGTTGCTCGCTTCCAGCATACGCTTCTACTCGGGCCTTGAGCTTCTGCCCAGGCCGAAACGTCACAACCCGGCGGGCACTGATAGGGATTTCCCGACCGGTTTTGGGGTTCCGTCCCGGCCGCTGGTTTTTGTCTCGCAGTTCAAAGTTGCCAAAGCCGGAGAGCTTTACCTGCTCGCCACGCTCAAGCGCGCCCCGGAGCTCCTCGAAGAAGGCTTCGACGAGCTCTTTGGCTTCACGCTTGTTAAGACCGAGCTCTTCGTACAAGCGCTCGGCCATCTCGGCCTTGGTCAGAGCCATGAGACTGGATTCACTCCCGCAACTGGGCGCCGCAACGTGCCTTGAGGTTGGCGAGGATGGAATCCATCAACGCAGCGACATCTGAGTCAGTAAGAGTGCGCGATGGGTGCCGGAAGATCAAGCCCAAGGCGACAGATTTTCTACCTAAATCAATACCTTTGCCGCGATAGATGTCAAACACCCTGAGCTCTTCCAGACTCTCGCCGGCCTGTTCCCGTACAACCGCCAGCAAAGCCTCGACCGGCAGGGCCTCTTCGACCACCAACGCGAGGTCCCGGCCAACGCCAGGGAAGCGCGACAGCTCACGGTAACGCGGCACCACCCCGTCACACAGTGACCCAAGTGCCAGTTCGAACACGAATACGTCGGTCGGCAGGTCCAATTCTTTGACCTTTTCCGGGTGCAGCGCACCGAGCAGGCCAATGGCCTTGCCGTTGACCAGCACCTCGGCGGTCTGGCCCGGGTGCAGGGCCGGATGGCTGCCGACCCGGAACTCGACTTGGCGCTCGCCGCCGATTGCCAGCAGCGCCTCGATATCGCCTTTCAGGTCATAGAAGTCGAACGAGTCCTTGCTCTGGTTCCACTGCAAAGGCTCGCGCGCCCCGGTTACCAGACCGGCGATGACCTTTTCCTGGTTCAAGCCACCGGCTTCCGGAACAAAGCGCAAGCCAAGCTCGAACAGCGCCATCCGGCTGACCTGGCGGTTGAGGTTGTAACGCGCCGCGTTGACCAGGCCTGCCCACAGATTGGTCCGCATCACCGCCAGTTCCGGGGTGATCGGGTTCAGTAGCGCCAGCGGTTCCAGCCGTGGCTCCAGCGTCTTCATCAGCTTCGGTTCAACGAAGGTGTAGGTGACCACTTCCTGATAGCCACGGTCGGCCAGCTGATCACGCAGGCGGTTCTCCTGCACGCGCTGTTCCGGCAAGCGCACCATTTTGGAGTCAGCGTGCGGCACCCGCGCTTCCAGCTTGTCGTAGCCGTGTACCCGCACCAGCTCTTCAATCAGATCGGCCTCGATGCTGATGTCAAAGCGGTGCAACGGCGCAACGCAGCTCCAGCCGTCCGCCACGTTGGTCAGCTGCAGGCCGAGGCGCGACAGAATGCCTTCGACCTGTGCATCCGGCAGCGTGAAGCCAAGCAGGCGGGCAATGCGATCGCGGCGTAGATGAATCGTCGCCGGCTTCGGTAAATGGGCGTCGTTCTTGGCATCGACGACCGGACCGGCCTGGCCGCCACCGAGTTCGAGTAGCAGCTGGGTGGCGCGCTCGATGGCAAGGCGCTGCAGGGTCGGGTCAACACCACGCTCATAACGATGCGAAGCATCGGTGTGCAGACCGTATTTACGGGCACGGCCGGCGATGCTGATCGGATTGAAGTAGGCGCTTTCGAGCAGCACATCGCTGCTGCCTTCGGCAATGCCGGAATGCTCGCCGCCCATGATGCCGGCCAGTGCAATGGGGCGCTCGTGATCGGCAATCAGCAAGGTATCGGGCGTCAACTCCACTTCACGGCCGTCAAGCAGCGTCAGCTTTTCGCCAGCAGTTGCCATCCGCACACGAATGCCGCCTTTGATTTCTTTCAGATCAAACGCATGCATCGGGTGACCGAGTTCCAGCATCACGTAGTTGGTCACATCCACGGCGAGGCTGATCGAGCGAACGCCGGAACGGCGCAGTTTTTCCTGCAGCCATAGCGGCGTGGCCGCCTTGGTGTTCAAACCCTTGATGATGCGACCGCAATAGCGCGGGCAGGCTTCCGGCGCCAGCAACTCAATCGACGGCTTGTCATTGATGGTGGCCGCCACGTCGACAATCGCCGGCGGATTGAACGGCAGCTGGTTCAGCACCGCCACTTCACGGGCGATACCACGGGCACCGAGGCAGTCGCCACGGTTCGGCGTCAGGTTGACTTCCAGCACTGCGTCATCGAGTTGCAGGTAATCGACAATTGGCGTGCCGACCGGCGCATCGAGCGGCAACTCGAGCAGGCCACTCGACTCGTCGGCGAGGCCGAGCTCTTTGGCCGAGCACAGCATGCCGCTGGAATCGACACCGCGCAGCTTGGCGTTCTTGATCTCCAACCCACCAGGCAATCTGGCACCAACCAACGCGGCCGGGATCTTGATGCCGGGACGGCAGTTCGCGGCGCCGCAAACGATCTGCAGCGTTTCCTTGCCGACATTAACAGTTGCAACGCGCAGCTTGTCCGCATTCGGATGCTGCTCGGCGGTCAGCACTTCACCGACCACAATGTGATCGATGCCGGCGTTCAGCACTTCGACGCCTTCGATTTCCAGACCCGCCATGGTCAGCTGCTTGATGAGTTCATCACGCGTGACTGCCGGGTTCACCATCTCACGCAACCAGCGTTCGGAGATTTTCATTTGCTCTATCCCTTCACCGTCATTCCCGCGCAGGCGGGAATCCAGAAACTCTCTGAGCAGCGCAGTAATGCCTGCTACCCAATTGAAAATGTCCTCTCCCTTGAAGGGAGAGGATTAAGGAGAGGGTGAACCTGCAACACGCCCTGTTGTTCGAGTAACGCTCGACAGGCAAGCATCACCCTCTCCCCGCCCCTCCCCCGTCAAGGGGGAGGGAGAAAACACAATCAGCTTCTGCAGCCATCTACGCAAACTGCTTCAAGAACCGCAAATCATTCTCGAAGAACAGTCGCAGATCATTGACGCCATAGCGCAGCATGGTCAGCCGCTCGACGCCCATGCCAAAGGCAAAACCGGTGTAGCGCTCGCTGTCGATGCCGCAGGCTTGCAGCACGTTCGGGTGCACCATGCCGCAGCCGAGAATCTCCAGCCAGCCGGTTTGCTTGCAGACGCGGCAGCCTTTGGCGTTGCACATCACGCAACCGATATCCACTTCCGCGCTCGGTTCGGTGAACGGGAAGTACGACGGCCGGAACCGGGTCGGCAAATCCGCCTCGAAGAAATTGCGCAGGAACTCGTCGAGAATGCCGCGCAGATCCTGGAAGGTGGTGTTCTCGTCGATCAGCAGGCCTTCGACCTGGTGGAACATCGGCGAGTGGGTCACGTCGTAGTCGCAACGGTAAACGCGGCCCGGCGCAATGATCCGGATTGGCGGTTGCTGGCTCTCCATGACTCGCACCTGCACCGGTGAAGTGTGGGTGCGCAGCAGCCGGGTGGCATCGAAATAGAAGGTATCGTGCATCGCCCGGGCCGGGTGATGGTCCGGAATATTCAGCGCGCCAAAGTTGTGCCAGTCGTCTTCCACTTCCGGGCCTTCGGCAACGGCGAAGCCGATTTGACCGAAATAGGTTTCGATACGGCGCATGGTCCGGGTGACCGGGTGCAAACCACCTTGATGATTGCGGCGGCCCGGCAAGGTCACATCGACGGTTTCACGGGCCAGCTTTTCGGCAATCGCCTTTTCCGTGATTTCGCTGCGCTTGGCTTCGAGCGCGGTCTCGATACCGGTTTTGACGACGTTGATCTTGGCGCCAAACGCCTTCTTCTCGTCCGGCGACAACGCGCCCATTTGCTTGAACGCCGCGGTCAGCGAACCGTTCTTGCCGAGGATTTGCGCCTTGACTTGTTCCAGCGCCGGCAAGTCAGTCACTGCCGCAATCGCAGCCTGACCTTGCACCAGTATTTGTTCCAGTTCCATAGCAACCCCTCGGGTTGGTTGTGCATTGTGTTTTTGCGCCATGCCGTCGTGGCCAAACGGCATTCCATCGATCTGTCATCCCCGCTTTCACGGGAACGACAAAAACTACTACGGCATAGCGCGAATCAAGAATTCGTTTTTCTGGCAGTCCACATCATTGCAGACCACTCATTCGCACGGCGTTCACAGCGCGGCGTTCACAGCGCGGTATTGTGCCGGGCCACGCTGCCCGGCAACCAATGACTTTTTGCATCCCATCAGCAGCACCAAACAAAAAGGGGAAGAGCTTGCGCCCTTCCCCTGTTTTGTCGTGCAGACGGCAAACGAAATCGCTTGCCACTGAACCGCAGAAGCAAATCGCTTCGGGTCAGTCTCAGGCGGCGCGGGCGGCTTTGGCTTTTTCGGCCACAGCTGCAAACGCTACCTTGTCAAACATCGCCAGGTTCGCCAGAACGCGGCGGTCCATGGCGATGTTGGCTTTCTTCAAACCATCAATCAGACGGCTGTAGGAAAGACCGCATTCACGCGACGCGGCGTTGATACGGACAATCCACAGAGCGCGGAACTGACGTTTTTTCTGACGACGGTCACGGTAAGCGTACTGAGCCGCTTTGATGACCGCTTGCTTGGCTACGCGGTAAGTACGCGAACGGGCACCGTAGTAACCCTTGGCCAGCTTCAGAACCTTCTTGTGACGCGCGCGAGCGGTCACACCACGTTTAACTCGTGCCATGACTTAACTCCTTACGCGTACGGAAGCAAACGCTTCAGTTCTGGTGCGTCCTGCTCGGACACCATCTTCAAACCACGCAGTTGACGAACGGTTTTGCCGCTCTTGTGCGTGGACAGGTGACGCATACCCGCTTGCTTATGCTTGTAGCCACCTGAACCCGTTTTCTTGAAGCGCTTGGCAGCGCCCCGGTGGGTCTTCATCTTGGGCATGTTACTGCTCCTGAGTTCCGGTCTGGCCACGGCACCACGCCGTAGTTGACGCCAGAGTCGGACGGTTATTCCCGTTGCCGGGAATCTTGTTTGCAACGCACGCCGAGGCATGCGCGGCGAAATTAAACAGCGGCTTCCATTACGACAAAACAAAGCCCGGTTCGTGAACCGGGCTCGTTCTGAGTGGAACCCGAATTACTTGGTCTTCTTTTTCGGTGCCAGAATCATGGTCATCATTTTGCCTTCCATACGCGGGGCAAACTCGACCACTGCATGTTCTGCCACATCAACCTGCAGCCGTTCCATCATCTGCATGCCGAGTTCCTGGTGGGCCATTTCGCGGCCGCGGAAGCGGACCGTGATCTTGGCTTTGTCACCTTCCTCGAAGAAACGCAGGATGTTACGCAGCTTGACCTGGTAATCACCGACATCCGTACCCGGCCGGAATTTGATTTCCTTGACCTGGATCTGGACTTGCTTCTTTTTGGCTTCGGCCTGTTGCTTGGACTTGGTGTACAAGTACTTGCCGTAATCCATGATTTTGCAGACTGGCGGCACGGCATCCGGCGAAATCTCGACCAGATCCAGACCTGCTTCTTCTGCTGCAGCCAACGCATCGCGAATGGCTACGACACCCATCTGCTGCGCATCGTCACCGATCAAACGCACTTCACGCGCGGTGATCTCGTCGTTGATCCGGTTTTCCCGTTGGGGGTTGGTGCGCGCTTCACGGGAGATCCGCGGCCTTGGCGGCGGCTTCGGTCCCGTCCTGATTGGTGGTTTTATTGCTCAATCCTCCAAAATAGAACGGCCGCGCGAGGACACGTCACTGGCAAGGAGTTCGGTGAAGGCGGAAACCGTCATCACACCGAGGTCCTTACCATCGCGCCTACGCACGGCCACTGTATTCGTCTCGACCTCACGATCGCCGACGACCAGCAGATATGGCACACGCCCTAGCGTGTGCTCGCGGATCTTATAGCTGATCTTCTCGTTTCTCAAGTCGGAATTGGCCCGGAAGCCCTGATTGTTCAAGGCTTTGGCCAGTCCGGCGACGTACTCATGCTGGCGGTCGGTGATGCTCAGCACGGCCACTTGCTGGGGTGCCAGCCAGGTCGGGAACAGCCCGGCATGGTGCTCAATGAGGATGCCGATGAACCGCTCCAGCGAGCCCAGAATGGCCCGATGCAGCATGACCGGAGTCCGTTTGGTGCTGCTTTCGTCGATGAATTCGGCACCGAGCCGTTCCGGCATATTGTAGTCGACCTGCATGGTACCGCATTGCCAGTTACGGCCGAGGCTGTCGCGCAGGGTGAACTCGATCTTCGGCCCGTAGAAGGCGCCTTCGCCCGGTTGGTACTCAAATGCCAGATTTTTGGCCTTCAAGGCTTCGGCCAAGGCCCCTTCGGCCCGGTCCCACATCGCGTCCGAGCCAATCCGGTTTTCCGGCCGGGTCGACAGCTTGATGATGACGTCAGTAAAGCCGAAGTCCTCATAGACCGAGTACAGCAGGTCGACAAACGAGACAATCTCGTCGCGCATCTGGTCTTCGGTACAGAAAATATGGGCGTCGTCCTGGGTGAAGCCGCGCACCCGCATGATGCCGTGCAGCGCACCGGACGGTTCGTTGCGGTGGCAGGAGCCGAACTCTGCCATGCGCAGCGGCAGATCGCGGTAGCTGTGCAGGTGGGTGTTGAAAATCTGCACATGGCAGGGGCAGTTCATCGGCTTGATGGCGTACTTGCGGTTCTCCGACTCGGTCGTGAACATGTTCGGCGAGTACTTGCCCCAGTGGCCCGAGCGCTCCCACAAACTCAGGTCAATGACCTGCGGCGTGCGCACTTCCTGATAGTCGGCTTGGCGCAGCCGGTTGCGAATGTAGTTCTCGATTTCCTTGTAGATGATCCAGCCGTTGTTGTGCCAGAACACCATGCCCGGCCCTTCTTCCTGCAGGTGGAACAGGTCCAGAGCCTTGCCGATTTTCCGGTGATCGCGCTTTTCGGCCTCTTCCAGACGGTGCAGGTAGGTTTCCAGATCCTTCTTGTTGGCCCAAGCCGTGCCGTAGACGCGCTGCAGCTGCTGATTCTTGGTGTCACCACGCCAGTAGGCGCCCGAAACGCGCATCAGCTTGAACACTTTCAGCTTGCCGGTATTCGGCACATGCGGACCACGGCACAGATCTTCGAAATCGCCCTGACGGTACAGCGAAATATCTTCGTTGCTCGGGATCGAGGCGATGATCTCGGCCTTGTAATGCTCGCCGAGCGATTTGAAATACTCGACCGCCTCATCACGCGGCAACAGCCGGCGCGACACCGGAATCTCCTGCGCGGCCAGCTCGGCCATGCGCTTCTCGATCTTTTCCAGATCTTCCGGGGTAAACGGCTTCGGACTGGCGAAGTCGTAGTAGAAGCCGTCTTCGATCACCGGGCCAATGGTGACCTGCACCTCGGGGAACAGCTGCTTGACCGCCTGCGCCAGCAGGTGGGCAGTCGAGTGTCGGATGACTTCCAGCCCTTCCGGGCTCTTGTCGGTAATGATGGCGAGCTCGACGTCTTCGGTGATGGTGTAGCTGGTATCGACCTCACGGCCATTGACCTTGCCGGCCAACGCGGCCTTGGCCAGGCCCGCGCCAATGCTCTCGGCGACCTGCATTACCGTGACCGGCCCTTCGAACCGGCGCTCACTACCATCGGGAAGACGTACGACAGGCATGTTCCTGTGCTCTTAATTGGCTAAAACAACGAAAAAGGGAGAGGATTATAGGGGCTGGACGGCCCCGGTCACAATCGAGCGCTTATGCGGATTGGTCAAGGCTTGAGCAGTTGCGTGGAGCGTTTGAACTCGCCAGAGCGCAACGCCAAATCCGATGGCGGCGTGCCATGCCACAAGAATGCCTCTCTGGCGCCAGCCCCGTAACAAAGCTCCAGCAACGCCCGCCGTTCAATCTGACTCAGTCCAGCGTCCCACTCATCCAGCGATTGGATCACCACCACGGGACTCGGTCGTAAAAACGACTTCGGGAACAATTCACGGAAAGCGGCCTGAAGCAGTTTTTCCGCCAACTGAAAATCCGCAATGACAATGCGCGGATGATCAAAGGGCCAATGGACCTGTGCGCTGGGCTGAAGCTTCGCCTCAGCCCCTACCGCAGAAATGATCTTGCCGGGGGCATCCAATGCGATAGCAGCCGGCCAACGAAGAGTTCTACCTGTGCCTGCATCGCGCACGAGCAACTCGCGTCGGCTGATTGCAACATAAACGGCAGAATTGAAAAGTGAGGCGAGCCAGTTAAGCACAGATCATGTCTTCGGCAGTGTTACGCCAGTCTGCCCCTGATATTTGCCGCCCCGGTCGCGGTAGGAGGTTTCGCAGACTTCGTCCGACTCCAGGAACAACATCTGGGCAACGCCTTCGTTGGCGTAAATCTTGGCCGGCAGCGGCGTGGTGTTGGAAAACTCCAGCGTCACATGGCCTTCCCATTCCGGTTCCAGCGGCGTCACGTTGACGATGATGCCGCAGCGGGCATAGGTGGACTTGCCGAGGCAGATGGTCAGCACGCTGCGCGGAATGCGGAAGTACTCGACCGTGCGAGCCAGCGCAAACGAGTTCGGCGGAATGATGCAGACGTCGCTGACCACATCGACAAAGCTGCCTTCGTTGAACGCTTTTGGATCGACAATCGCTGAATTGATGTTGGTGAAAATCTTGAATTCACGGGCGCAGCGAACATCGTAACCATAGCTGGAGGTGCCGTAGGAAACGATTTTCTGGCCATTGACGGCGCGTACCTGACCCGGCTCGAACGGCTCGATCATGCCGTGCTGCTCGGCCATCCGGCGTATCCATTTGTCTGATTTGATGCTCATTTGTCGCCTCGTTTTTTGTCCCCACCCCTGCCCGAGGGGAGGGAGCGCTATCGCTCAACAGTTTGTGACATTCAAAATCCATCAAATCTGCGATGCAGATTTGCCCCGGGTTACGCTTCGCTAACTCAGGCTACAAAACCATTACGTATTGCTGATCGTGATGACCGGCGCCATCACCGCGTAATTCTTCGCTTCCAGCGACAGCTTGGCGCCGATGCGGCGGGCGATGTCGCGATACATGCCGGCAATTTCGCCATTCGGCTCGGCCGCAACGCTCGGCTTGCCGCCATCGGTCTGTTCGCGGATGCGGATATCGAGCGGCAGGCTGCCGAGCATTTCGACACCGTATTGCTCGGCCAGTTTGGCGCCGCCACCAGCACCGAACACGTGTTCCGTGTGGCCACATTTCGAACAGATATGCATCGCCATGTTCTCGACCACGCCGAGCACTGGCACGTTCACTTTCTGGAACATCGCGATGCCCTTGATGGCATCGGCCAGCGCGATGTCCTGCGGCGTGGTGACGATGATCGCGGCGGTCACCGGCACTTTCTGCGCCAAGGTCAGTTGAATATCACCAGTGCCCGGCGGCAGATCGACGATCAGGTAATCGACATTGTCCCAGCGGGTGTCATTGATCAGTTGTTGCAGTGCGCTGGAGACCATCGGGCCGCGCCAGACCATGGCCTGCTCGGGCTCGACCAGATAGCCAATCGACATCGACTGGATGCCGTGGCTGGTAATGGGCTCAATCGATTTCTGGTCAGTGCTTTCCGGGTGCTCGCCGGCCTTGCCGAGCATGATCGGCTGCGACGGGCCGTAGATATCGGCATCCAGAATGCCGACCCGGGCGCCTTCGGCGGCCAATGCCAGCGCGAGATTGACTGCCGTGGTCGATTTGCCGACACCGCCCTTGCCGGAGGCAACGGCCAGAATGTTCTTGACGCCCGGGATGGGCTTGGCGCCGGTCTTGACCGCATGCGGGGCGACCTGGCTTTCGATGCGCAGGGCCAAATTGGCAGCCACCGGCGCCAGATGCGCCCTGAGCTTTTGCTCCAGTTCGGCCTTGTAACCCGCCAACGGGAAGCCGAACTGCAGCGTCAGCGCCACCCGATCCCCGGTCACGTCGCAGGCTTTGACCGCACTGTGCACCACCATGTCCTCGCTGATATAGCGGTCACGGTACAGGCTGAGCTGGGCTTCAATGGTCTGGCGGCTGACAGTCATGGTCGGGGCTGGGTCTGGGGGCTGGAAAAAGGCGGCCAATGCTAACAAAAGCCGGGCAGGCTTTGGCGGGGTTGGGATCAATTGGCAGGCGGACAGATGATCCCCCTCCTTTCTAAGGAGGGGTTTGGGGTGGTTGCTGAGGTGGATGCCGAGCGGCTCACTTTGGCCTGCTCGATGAGTTCTGAGCTCAACCACCCCCAGCCCTGCCCGGCCAAACCCATAGGGTTTGGCGCTTCACAGGCGCTCAGTACACTAGTACTGAGCTTCATCCTGCTACGCCCTTGACAAAGAGGGGAGAAAAACAAGCCAATGCCGCAGCCATCTATCGCCAATTTGGCCATCCAAAGCTGAATCCCCCCCGCAAAACCGGTATCCTTGCCGCCTCGTTCTGCTTCCTATATCGATCCGACTCCATGACCGCCAAGCGCCGCATCCTCGTTACCAGCGCCCTGCCCTATGCCAACGGCTCCATTCATATGGGCCATCTGGTCGAATACATCCAGACCGATATCTGGGTGCGCTTCCAGAAAATGCGCGGCAATGAGTGCTGGTACGTCTGCGCCGACGACACCCATGGCACCCCGGTCATGTTGAAAGCCCAGAGCCTCGGCCTGCAGCCGGAAGAGATGATCGCCAAGATGCGCGAAGAGCATCTGACCGACTTCACCGCCTTCCATGTCGCGTTCGACAACTACTACTCGACCCACAGCGACGAGAACCGTGAGTTCTGCTACGGCATTTACAAGGCCTTGCGCGCCAATGGCCATATCGCCACCCGCACCATTTCGCAGCTGTTCGATCCGGAAAAGCAGATGTTTTTGCCGGACCGCTTCGTCAAGGGCGAGTGCCCGAAATGCGGCGCCAAGGATCAGTACGGCGATTCCTGCGATGTCTGCGGCGCCACCTATGCGCCAACCGAACTCAAGAACCCGAAATCGGCGGTCAGCGGCGCCACCCCGGTGCTGAAAGAATCCGAACATTACTTCTTCAAGTTGCCGGATTTCGAGGCATTTCTGAAACACTGGACCCGCAACGGCCACGTTCATGCCTCGATTGCCAACAAGCTCGACGAGTGGTTTGAAGCCGGTTTGTCCGAGTGGGACATTTCGCGCGATGCGCCCTACTTTGGTTTTGAGATTCCGGATGCCCCCGGCAAGTATTTCTACGTCTGGCTCGATGCGCCGGTCGGCTACATGGCCAGCTTCAAGAACCTGTGCGCACAAAAAGACCTGAATTTCGACGACTTCTGGAAAGCCGACTCAACCGCCGAGGTTTACCACTTCATCGGCAAGGACATCGTCTACTTCCATACGCTGTTCTGGCCGGCGATGCTGAAAGGCTCGGGCTACCGGACGCCGACGTCCGTATACGCGCACGGTTTCCTGACCGTCAACGGCACCAAGATGTCGAAGTCGAAAGGCACCTTTGTGACCGCGCGTACCTACCTCGATCATCTGAATCCGGAATGGCTGCGCTATTACTTCGCCGCCAAACTAGGAGCCGGCGTCGATGACATCGATTTGAATCTGGAAGACTTCGTCAACCGGGTCAATTCCGATCTGGTCGGCAAGGTGGTCAACATCGCCTCGCGCTGCGCCGGCTTTATTCACAAGCAATTCGGCGGCCTGCTGTCCTCACGCAATGCCGAACCGGCTTTGCTGAAAGAGCTGCAAGATGCCGCCGACGGCCTCGCCAAAGCCTATGAAGAGCGCGAATACGGCAAGGCGATGCGCGACATCATGGCGCTGGCCGACAAGGTCAATGAATACATTGCCGCGAAAGCGCCATGGGCCCTGGCCAAAAACCCGGACACCGCCAATGAAGCGCATGACGTCTGCACGGTCGGCCTGAATGCGTTCCGCTTGCTGGCGCTGTATCTGAAGCCGGTATTGCCGAAACTGGCCGAACAGGCCGAAGCGTTCCTGAACGTCGATTCGCTGCTGTGGATGGACGCGCAAAGCCTGATGCTGACCCACAAGATCAACGAATTCCAGCCCATGATGGTGCGGGTGGAACTGGCGAAAGTGAATGCCATGATCGAGGCATCGAAAGAGCATCTGCAGCCGACCGTGTCACCCGCTGCAGAATCCGGCACGGCCGCTGCTTCGGCGCTGATCACACACGAACCGTTCAAACCGGTCATTGGCATTGATGACTTTGACCGCATCGATCTGCGCATTGCCCGCATCGACAATGCCGAGCATGTCGAAGGGGCCGAGAAGCTGCTAAAGCTGACACTGAATGTCGGCGCCGAAGTGCGGACAGTGTTTGCCGGCATCAAGAGCGCCTACGATCCGGCCAGTCTGATTGGCAAACACACCGTGATGGTCGCCAATCTGGCACCGCGCAAGATGAAATTCGGCATGTCGGAAGGCATGGTGCTGGCGGCCGGTCCCGGCGGCAAGGATCTGTGGATTCTGGAACCGCATTCCGGTGCCGAACCGGGCATGCGAGTAAAATGACCCCCCAACGTAGGTAGGTGGATCAATCGCGCTGTGGAGTGTATCCAAGTTCCGTCAGCCATCGATGCTGACTGATCATGCGTTTCAGGAAAGAAGTTGTAGCAGAGGCAAATGAGATGACAAGCAAGTACCTGTTCAGCCTGCTTTTTGTACTTACTTCATTTTCCGTTGCCGCAGACCCTGTCACCGACAGGGCTCAATTGGCTGGCCTAAATGCGCCTGATACAACGAGTGAGCAGATTAAACAACGTTTGGGAACCCCAGCTCACGAAGACCATAACCCCGACGGCCGTTACGTATTTGCGTACGACTTGGACCTACCCGAACAGGTTGTTGATGGAAAAACTTACCCGCCGGTAAAAGGTGTCGTGACGTTTTTGTTTAGCGCGGAAGGTAAAGTTCTTAAAATGCCGATCTACGTAAAGAACAAGAACGAGCCTCTGTAGGCATGGTCAAGCGCAGCAGCCCCGCCAACAACGATTCGACAAGCCACGGCAGCACTGCTTCGCCAGAACTGCCCCACGAATCAAACGAACTCATAGCAATCAGACAAGAGCGCCCATGACCGCCCCGATCCAACCGACTGCGCCGGCCGCAGAAACCGGCCAGGCCATTATCGAGCAAGCGATTCCAGCGACCCGGGTCGTACACGACTACGGATTGAGCTGGACGCTGTACATTCTGGCCACCTGCGTCTTTCTGGTGGTGCTGTATCGGCTGATGCGCAAATGGCCAAAATGGCTGCTGGTGCCGATCTGGTCGGCCTGTGCAGCGGGCGCGTTGACCCCGGCCAGTTCGACGCCGGACGGACCCTGGCTGGCACCCGCGGCCATCGTTGCCATCTTCGGCTTGGATCAGGATGGTGTCACCGGACTGATGCGCGGTGCGGTGCCAATTCTGTTCAGCTTCGTTACCGTCATGGCGGTGCTCAGTCTGGTGTTCGTTGCCCTGGCAAAATGGCCCAGAAAGACAGTGGACAACCCTGTTGCTGAACCGGCGGCTGCACCAGAGGCAGAAGCCGATCGCCACGAACCGAAGCTTTAATCGCCTTTGAGGTTGGCCACATGCCTGAGTCAGCAGCGTTAGCCGCAATGGCGGGTCACGCTGCAGACCCCGGTGCGGCAAAAGCGGCCTTTGCTGATACTGCACTGTCCTTGCCCGCTGACTTTGGCGCAATCACCCGCACTGACGCATAATTGCCGGGTTACTCCGCCGCTGGCCACTTCGTGCCATGACTGATTTGCTGCTGCTGTTCATTGCGACCGCCCTGGTCAACAACGTCGTGCTGGTCAAATTTCTTGGCCTGTGCCCGTTCATGGGTGTGTCGAACAAGCAGGACACGGCAGTCAGCATGGCGGCCGCCACCACGTTTGTCCTGACGCTGGCATCGGCGTTGTCCTATCTGGTCAATGCCTGGATTCTGCAGCCGCTGGCCATCGAATACCTGCGCACGCTGAGCTTCATTCTGGTCATTGCGGTGGTCGTTCAGTTCACCGAAATGCTGATGGCGAAAACCAGCCCGCTGCTGCACCGTCTGCTTGGTATCTATCTGCCGCTTATCACCACCAATTGCGCCGTGCTGGGCGTTGCGCTGCTGAATGTCCAGGCGGCGCACAGTTTTATCGAGTCGATCATGTTCGGCTTTGCCGCTGCGGTTGGCTTTTCATTGGTGCTGATTCTGTTTTCCGGCATTCGTGAACGCATCAACGTGGCTGATGTGCCGCTGCCGTTCCGCGGCGCCGCCATTGGCCTTGTTACTGCCGGGCTGATGTCGCTGGCGTTCATGGGCTTCTCGGGGCTCATCAAATGAGCGGCATCGTGGCGTTGGTGTTGCTCGGCCTCGGCTTTGGTGCCCTGCTCGGTTATGCAGCAAGGCGTTATCGCGTAGAAGGCAATCCGCTGGTCGAGCAGATCAATGCCGTGCTGCCACAAACCCAGTGCGGGCAATGCGGTTACCCTGGCTGCAAGCCTTACGCCGCAGCGATTGCCAATGGCGACGCCATCAACAAATGCCCGCCCGGTGGTGAAGCCGGGGTCAAAGCACTGGCCGCGCTGCTCGGCAAGGAAGTGACTCCACTCGCCGATGCATCCGCAGTGAAACCGAAATTGCTGGCGTTTATCCGGGAAGATGAATGCATTGGCTGCACCAAATGTATTCAGGCCTGTCCGGTCGATGCCATTGTTGGCGCGCCGAAACTGATGCATACCGTAATCGCCGCCGAATGCACCGGCTGCGAGCTGTGCCTGCCACCCTGCCCGGTTGATTGCATCGATTTGATTACCGCCCCGGCAGCTGGCTGGGTTTGGCCGAAACCGGCGGACAATGTCCGCATTCCGATCCGGCTGGTGCATTGATGAGCCGGCAACTGTTCGGTTTCCCCGGCGGCCTGGTGCTGGACCATCACAAGGACCGCAGCAGCACCGCACCCATCGAGCGGCTGCCAATCCCGCCGCTGCTGATTTTGCCGATGAAGCAGCATGCGGGCGTGCCGGCCGTTCCGGTGGTCAGTGAAGGTCAACGTGTCCGCCATGGTCAGATGCTGGCTCGTGCCGGTGACGGCCGCAGCGCTGCCGTGCATGCGCCAGCGGATGGCGAAGTGAGTTTCATCAGTTTTCATGCCGTGCCGGATGACAGCGGCGAGCCGCAGCTTTGCATCGGTTTGTGTACCGATGAAACAGCGGAACAGCAAGAAGAGGAAGGTGTCGATGACATCTGCCTGACCGATGCAGATCTGCGCGAGCGGATTGCCCAAGCTGGTATTGTCGGTCTCGGTGGTGCCGGCTTTCCGTCAGCGCAGAAACTGACCGAGACGCCGGTCAAATGGCTGATCATCAACGGCGCCGAGTGCGAACCGTATATCAGCTGCGATGATCGACTGATGCAGGAGCGCGCCACGGCGATCATCGAAGGTGTGCAGATTCTGGCGCGCCTGCTCAAACCCCACGAAGTGCTGTTCGCCATCGAAGGCGACAAGCCGGCCGCCATCAAAGCCATTGCCGACGCCTGCCATGACACCAATATCGAGCTGGTGATCATTCCAGCCAAATACCCCAGTGGCGCTCAGAAACAGCTGATCCAGAATCTGCTGGGCTTTGAAATCCCGCGTGGCAAACACTCGGTCGATCTTGGGGTGGTGATGTACAACGTCGGCACCTGCCATGCCATCGCACGAGCCATCGCCCATTCCGAGCCCCTGCTGCGCCGGATAGTTACCGTGACCGGCAATGCAGTTGACCGACCGGGCAATTACGACATCGCAATCGGCACACCGATCGAGTATGTGCTGGCAAGTGCCGGGCTCAATCCGAACAAGTTGCGTCGGGTCATCATCGGCGGCCCCATCATGGGCATCGCCTTGTCGGATCTGGCCGCGCCGATCAGCAAACTGACCAACTGCCTGATCGCCGCCGGTCCCGGCGAACTCGACGAATCCCTGGCGCCGCGGCCGTGCATTCGCTGCGGCGATTGTGTCGAGGTCTGCCCGGCTTCACTGCTGCCACAGGAATTGTTCTGGCAGATCCGCAGCGAGCAATATCAAAAGGCACAGGGCTTGAATCTGGCTGCCTGTATTGAATGCGGTGCCTGCGCTTATGTCTGCCCCAGCCAGATCCCGCTGGTGCAGTATTACCGGCACGGCAAGGCCATGTTGCATCAGCAGGCGCAGGAGCGCGCCGTCGCCGAACATGCCAAAGCACGTTTCGAAGCGCGCGAAAAGCGCTTGCAACAACAGCTTGCGGCACGCGCGCAACGAAAAGCCAGCGCCACCACACTTGCGCCAGCAGAAGCGGCAGTGGCGCCACCGCGCGATGCGAGCAACCCTGGCGCCAGTGAACCTGTCGTTGCGCCGGCCAGTGACCGACTGGCCGATGTGCTCGCGGCAGCAAAACGGGCAAAGGAGAAAAAATTGCAAGCGGATGCGACGGGTGCTGACAAATCGGATTTATCGACATGATGGTGGCGAGCGAACGGATGATGCATCTCGACAGAGCCCCCCTCCCAGCCTCCTCCCTGGCAGGGGGAGGAGCTGCATGCACCCGCGCCTGTACCCTAGCGAGCTGGAGTGGCGCAATTGTCACGCTGAGCATCGAAATTGATCACCTGCCAGCGCGTGCAGCGCGAGCTGATTACGCAGGGACGCACAGCATATGACCGTTGCCATTTCCTCCCCGCATCGCACTCGCGGTGAACGCGTCGGCCAGGTCATGCGCATGGTGATCTACTGCACCGCGCCCGGCATGGCGACGCTGATGGCGTTCTTTGGTTGGGGCACGCTGATTCAAGTCTGGTCCTGCATCTGGACCTGTCTGGGCGCAGAAGCGCTGGTGCTCGCCTTGCGCGGCCGTGACCCGCTGCATGAGCTGAAAGACTGCAGCGCGCTGCTGACCGGCATTTTGCTCGGTCTGTGTTTACCGCCGTACGCCCCATGGTGGGTCGCCGTCAGCGGCAGCTTGTTTGCCATTGTCATCGCCAAGCAACTGTACGGCGGACTCGGGATGAATCCGTTCAACCCGGCGATGGTCGGTTATGTGTTTCTGCTGATCTCGTTTCCGGTTGCAATGACCTCGTGGACCCCGCCGTTGGCGCTGGCAGCCGACCCGCCGGGCTTGATCGACAGTGTGCTGCTGATTTTCACCGGTGAAAGTTGGGATGGTCGCAACTTGCAGGCGATCCGCAGCGGGCTTGATGGCTTCACGATGGCGACACCGCTCGATCATCTGCGCAATGACATCGCCAGTGGCCAGATGATTTCGGAAGTGCTGATGCAACCGGTGTTCGGCTCGTTTGCCGGTTATGGTTGGGAATGGGTCAATCTGGCATTCCTGCTCGGTGGCGGCGTGCTGCTGCAGCAAAAAATCATCAGCTGGCAGATCCCGACGGGCGTGCTGGCGGGGCTGTTGGCCAGTGCACTGGTATTTCATGTCTGGAATCCGGACGTGTACGCTTCGCCGGTGTTTCATTTGTTCAGCGGCGGCACCATGCTGGCAGCCTTTTTCATTGCCACCGATCCGGTCTCTGCCTGCAGCACGCCACGCGGCAGACTGTGGTATGGCCTGGGCATTGGCCTGCTGGTCTACCTCATCCGCACCTTTGGCGGTTATCCGGATGCATTCGCGTTTGCCGTGCTGTTGTTCAATCTGGCCGCACCGACCATCGATCACTACACGCGGCCGCGAGCTTACGGCGAACTGCCTACGGTCACTCCACAGGAGCCACGTGCATGAGCATTGCCCGGCACGCGCTGATCCTCGGTGCGTTTACACTGGTTTGCACCGGCGCCATTGTGATGGTGCAGCAGTGGACCCGGCCCCGTATCGAAGCCGAGCAAGATGCCGCCTTTGCCCGTCTGCTCAGCGAAGTGCTGCCGCTGTCCGCTTACGACAACAATATCGCCAGGGACTGCCTGCTGGTGAACAACCCTGATGCACTTGGCAGCACCGCCGATGTGCCGG
The DNA here is from genome assembly GCA_041914645.1 of Permianibacter sp. Classification (GTDB taxonomy): domain Bacteria; phylum Pseudomonadota; class Gammaproteobacteria; order Enterobacterales; family Permianibacteraceae; genus Permianibacter. The sequence continues at coordinate 266,498 of JAYSCY010000002.1, read as the reverse complement.
TCTATCGTGCCCGCAAGCAAGAGCAGCCAGCCGCACTGGTGTTTCGCGCCATTGCGCCTGATGGCTACAGTGGCGCCATTGAATTGTTGATCGCCATCTATCCTGACAATCGCATTGCCGGCGTTCGGGTTACCGCCCACAAAGAAACCCCGGGACTCGGCGACAAGATCGAGCGGCGAAAATCCGACTGGATTGAGCAATTCCGCGGACTGTCCCTGCAGCAACCTGCAGAAGAAGACTGGACCGTTCGGCACGACGGAGGTGCGTTCGATGGCTTCACCGGCGCCACCATTACGCCGCGTGCGGTCATTCAGGCACTGCGGCGGGTGCAACAGTTTCACCTGAACAATCGTGACCAGCTGTACAGCGCGGTCAGCACGTGTGCGGAGGCGAACAGCAATGACTGACGCGCACTCAACAACCGGCAACGATCGCCAGCCGACCGGGGCACCACCAACCGGTTCTTCGCCAACCGCAATGTTGCAATCGGGATTGTGGCAGTCTGGCTTGTGGAAGAACAACCCGGCACTGGTGCAGGTGCTGGGCCTTTGTCCGTTGCTTGCGGTCAGCAACACCGCCATCAACGGTCTTGGCCTCGGGCTTGCCACCCTGCTGGTATTGACCGGTTCGAATCTGGTGGTGTCTTTGGCACGGAGCTGGATTCCGGTGGCCATCCGCATTCCGGTATTTGTGCTGCTGATCGGCTCGCTGGTGACCTGCATCGAGTTGCTGATGCATGCGTTTACTTACACGCTGTATCAGGCGCTTGGAATTTTCATTCCGCTCATCGTCACCAACTGCGTGATCATCGGTCGTGCCGAAAGCTTTGCCTCGCGCCAACCGGTGCCGGCCGCGATACTCGATGGGCTTGCCCATGGCGCCGGTTTTGCTGCGGTGCTGTTTGTGCTCGGCAGCGTGCGGGAGATTCTCGGTAGCGGCCATTGGCTGGTCGGTGCCGAGCAATTGCTTGGTCCGGCCGGTGCGTCGCTGAGTGTTCATTTCGCCCGGCTGGAGCAGCCGATGTTGCTGGCCCTGCTGCCGCCCGGCGCCTTTATTGGCCTTGGTTTGCTGATCGCCCTGAAAAATGCCATTGACCACCGGCGTCAGACCCGGCAGGCTGCCGCCGCACCGCTGAGCCCTGTTATTGTTAATGCACCGACCACCGACTGATGAACCCGGAAAAACGCCTTCAGATTTTCAGCCGCCTGCGCGCGGAAAATCCGACCCCGACCACCGAACTGAATTACAGCACCCCCTTTGAATTGCTGGTGGCGGTGGTCCTGTCGGCGCAAGCAACCGATGTCGGGGTCAACAAAGCCACCGCAAAGCTGTTCCCCGTCGCCAACACGCCAGCCACAATACTCAAGCTCGGCGTTGACGGCTTGAAGGACTACATAAAAACCATTGGCCTCTTCAATGCCAAGGCTGAAAACGTCATCAAGACTTGTCAAATCCTGCTGGAAAAGCACGGCGGTGAAGTGCCACAGGATCGCGAGTCATTGGAAGCCCTGCCGGGGGTTGGCCGCAAAACCGCCAACGTGGTGCTGAATACCGCATTTGGTGAACCGACCATCGCCGTTGACACCCATATCTTCCGGCTCGCAAACCGGATCAACCTAGCACCCGGCAAAACTCCGCTCGCAGTCGAACAGAAGTTGCTGAAAGTGGTGCCGGAAGAATTCAGGAAAGACGCCCATCACTGGCTGATTCTGCACGGCCGCTATATCTGCACGGCACGCAGCCCGAAATGCGCAATCTGCGTCATCAACGATTTGTGCGAGTTCAAGCAAAAGACCGCGTTGGCGGACCTTCCCGCCGGCCAGCCGGCTAGCACGCGCACCAAGAAACCCCGACCCAGCAAGCGAACCTCATCATGATATTCGGCTCCGATCGCAACAACCTGCGCAAACTCTGGTTCGAGGTCTACCGCAAGGCTCAGGCCGGCGAGCCATTGACTGCATTGGAGGAACAGATCAAGGCAGTCATTGCGCTGCACCCGGAATACCACAAGGCGCTGGCGCAGCCGGAGCGTCACAGCCAGCAGGATTACCTGCCGGAATTTGGCGAGGTGAATCCGTTCCTGCACATGGGTCTGCACATGGGTCTGCGCGAGCAGCTCGGCACCGATCGGCCGAGCGGTATTGCCGGGCTGTATGCGCAAGCCAGCCTGCGGTTGGGGGATAAGCACGAAGCGGAACACCTGCTGATGGATTGCCTCGCTGAAGCCTTGTGGCAAGCCCAGCGGGACGGCCGGATGCCGGATGAAATGGCCTATTTGAACCAGATCCGGCTCCGTATCGATGGTCGCTGAAGCAACCGTGCCGACACACGGATTGGCGAATCATTGACCATTCATTGAACGATTCGAATTATTTCCGCTGGTCATGGCAGGCAAATGATCAGCTTTGGCCGCCGGCTGGCTATCCTTGAGCCAGTGTCCTTTGCCCCGACTGGCCCGTCGTTGACCCGTCCCGTTTCCACATTGCTCCTGTCGCCACCGCTTCGCTGGCTTGCGCTGCTCCTGTTATTGGGCGCTGGCCAGGTCGAGCTTGCGCCGCAAGTGCTCGAACGGATGAGTGCGCGCTACGGTACCGACGCCAAAACCCGGCTACTGGGTTGGCAGGAGCTGCTGGCCAGCTCGCCCGGTGATGTCCGGCAAACACTGACCACCGTCAACGATTTCTTCAACCGGGTCGAATTTGTCGCCGATGACGTGCACTGGCAGCAAAACGACTATTGGGCAACGCCCATCGAGTTTCTCGCCAGCAACGGCGGCGACTGCGAAGATTTTTCCATTGCCAAATACCTGACCCTGATCGCACTCGGCGTGCCGGAACAGCAGCTGCGCATTACCTATGTCAAAGCTGTCGAGCTCAATCAGGCCCACATGGTACTGACCTGGTATGAAAAACCCGACGGCGAACCGCTGGTGTTGGACAATCTGATCGCCGAGATACTGCCCGCCTCACAACGCACTGATCTGGTGCCGGTCTACAGTTTCAATGGCGCCGATTTGTGGCTGGCCAAGGAGCGCGGCACCGGTCAGCTGGTTGGCCGCAGCGAGCGCATTTCGCCATGGCGGGAAGTCCTGGCGAGATTGGCCAAGGATTTTCGCAAAGCGCCATTTTTGAAGTCGTCACAACCCGAACAACAGAAGCCGTAATCAAACGGCCCGCAGCAAACTTTTAGAGGAAAGCTACATGTCGTTGACCCGTCGTTTGCAACTGGCACTGGCGCTGCTGCTGCTGCTCGCGCTGGCAGCCAACCTGTTTCTGCAATTGCAGCGGACACGCGACTTTCTTGCCCTGCAGTTGCAAAGCCACGCCCAGGACACCGCCACCAGTCTGGCGCTGTCACTGTCCCCGGCATTGACCAGTGGCGACAAGGTGCGCGCAGAACGGATGATCGACGCGGTGTTCGACCGCGGTTATTACCGGCGCATTGTCTGGCTCGATGTCGATGAGGCACCGTTGTTGAGCCGGGAAGCAGCGCCGATCCCTGCGCAAGTACCGGCCTGGTTCAGCGGCTGGCTGCCCATCCATTCGCCCCAAGCCGGTGCCCTGCTGAGCGGTGGCTGGAGTCAGTACGGTAAACTTGTTGTCGAGAGTCACACGGGTTATGCCCAGCTGGCGCTCTGGCGCAGCTTTGTCGATCTGTTGACCGGCTCCCTGCTGGCGATGATCGCCCTGGGTTTGTTGGTGGTTTACATGGTGCAACGGGCGCTGGCGCCGCTGCACCGGATGGCCGATGCCGCGCACCAGTTCGTCAGTCGCCGCGCACCGATGCAATTGCCATCGACAGTGGTCAGTGAGCTGCAACCACTGGCTCTGGCGCTCGGTCAAATGAGCCAGCAAGTCGCGGCCCAGTTTGCGGCCCAGGCGAGTCAGCTCACCGACGTGCAGCAACAACTGCAAACCGACAGCGTAACCGGGCTGCCAAACCGGCTCGCGCTGTTGCACCGACTCAGCGAAGCCGAGCATCAATCGCAGCCGCTGGCACTGATTGCGTTGCGGCTCGACAACCTTGCCACCGTCAATGCCGAGCGCGGTTATGCCGGCACCAATGCGGCCCTGCAGACCTTGGTTGGTCATTTGCGCGACGCCGACATCGGCCACTGGTGCCGCTTGTCGGGCAGCGAGTTTGTCGCACTGCTCGGCAGCACGGAGACGCCCGCCAGCTCAGCCCCGAACTGGTTGTCGTTGCCGTCGCCGTGGCAGGCAGTCGCCGTGCAGAGCCTGGCTGCCGCCGATACCAACCCGGGCGCCATTTTGTCCCACATCGACGCTGCCTTGAATGAGGCGCAGCAGCGCAAACGCGCCTGGTGGCCGCTCGCGGTTGGTGAGATGTTGCCTGCTGAAGCGTGGCGCGAACGTTTGCAGGGTGCGATTGCCAGACCGAGCTTCCAGTTTCTTCCGGCGCGTATCGAAGCACTAACCACCCGAGCGCAAATGGCAACTGAATGGCTGGCGCGCTTGCCGCAGGCGAGCGGACCAGCATTGACGGCTGGCCAACTGCTGGCTCAAGCACGCCGGCTCAGCCTGGAAACCGAGCTCGAAGCGGCCCTGCTGCAGCGACTGTCGGAACAACCCGTTGCCGATCGGCCGGTTCACATCAACATCAGCGCCCGAGCGCTGTCCACGCCGCCGTTGCGGCAATTGCTGACCCAACTTGCTCGCGGTCGCCAACTGAGTTTTGAACTCAGTGAAAGCGAAGCGCTGCAGTTGCCCAATCTGCCCGAGTTGATCCAACCGCTGCGTGCCGAAGGCATCGGCTTTGGCCTCGATCAGGTTGCTTTGTCGGCCGGCTTGTTGGCCGTGCTGCCACGCTGGCGACCGGATTATCTGAAACTGGGACTCGGCCTTGCCGAGGCCGGGCCGGAGTCGCCGCTGATCACGGCGGTAACGCGGCTTGCACAGGGGCTGGATATCGCCGTGCTGGTACCGGTCGCCCAGAATGAGCCGGTTGCTCGTTGGCAACACACCGGCATTGATGGCTTGGTGTATCCACCGTCGATCTAAGTACAGACTGTACACAGACCGGTTTCGTCATTGGCACCGGTTTGTGGAATAGGTCACCCGCGCGCACCCAAGGCGCCTCCTACACTGAACGGGGCCAGTTGTTGTCCACCTCAGGAGGAGGTCGCCATGTCCAGTCAGCCTTGTTTCAGGAAGTCGTATTCCAGGCAGTCTCTTATCAGCAAGCATGTAACCCAGCTCACCCTGCCCATCGCGCTGCTGTTTGCTTTGGCACCACACGCTGGGCAATCGTCCAGCGAAAACATCGTCGCCGATGCACCTGCCAATACCAGCCATTTCCAGATTGCCTACTACCAGTGCAGTGAACAGTTTCCGCCACATGTCGTCAGTGCCAGCATCGATTTCGAGCTAGCTCGCAAAGCGTGCTACGTGCGGCTTGCCCGCAGTGCAATGCTGAATCTGCCACCGAACACGCCATCGCTGTTGTATGCCGCCTTGCAAGCCTACCCGGACACGGCAGAGTCGGTGTTTGACGAGGCCCTGACGCTCGGCGTCGAGCCCTATTATGCGGTGACAGCGGCGACCCGAGCCCTGCCGCTGCAGGACAGCCAATTTGCTCGTCGCGCCATCGCTTTTGGTGCCGATCCGAGCCGGGTAACCGAGGCGACCGCTGCCGGACATCAGATACGTCCGTACTGATAGCACGCGCCGGTTTGCCAAGCCCGGCTCAACGCGCCTAGACTCGGCCCTCCCGCTATCGTCGGCAGCTTGGCCTAGAGCTAAGGGCGCTGATGAAAACGGAAGTCCAAATCCGGTGCACCGGAACTGATTTTTGTTAAGGAGAAACCACCATGAAGCAAGGCCTTTCTTTTGCTCTCGCTTGCTGCAGTTTGTGGTGTGGCGCGGCACTCGCCGGCGACACGGCAGCGGATTATTTCGCCGCTGCCTACAAAGAATGCGACAAGCTGGCCAAAGCTGATCAGGGCGCCCCACAGGCCTCCGGTCAATTCTCGAAAGAGAACTGCTATAGCTGGCAAGCGGGTTTGGCGTTTACCGATCACGCAGCCGACCGCAATGCCTATTTTGCCGCGGCCCTGAAAGCAGCGCCGGAGTTCGCCGGTAAGACCTTTGACGCCGCCCTGCGCGCCGGCATGGATCAGTACGAGGCCGTTACCGTTGCGACCGCCGCTTACCCACAGGCCGAAGCAACCTATGCCCAACAGGCAATCGCATACGGTGCTGATCCGGCCAGAGTTACCACAGCGACCGCAGCCGGCAAGCCGAAAAAGTAAAATTTGCGTTCTGAATCAACACGCTTCGCAAACCAATAACGCTCCCATCCGGGAGCGTTATTTTTTTGACAGATTGGTTTTTTTGGCACAGGCACTATACTTCGCGCACTGTCGGCCCGTGAGCACGAAAGCTGCATCTGTAGTTGTATGTTTAGCAGCGACGATCAGCGCTGCTCCCGGCAGTGAAGCTGCTGGCAGCACCGCTGTGGACGGACCCGGCCCCTTACTGTTCCCGATGAGGTTTACCAATGAAAATGCGCCACCTGCTGCTCGGCCTTCTTCCGTTGTTGACTCTGACTGCCAGCAACGTTCCGGCAGCGGATGATGAATACACCCGTTTGGCGGCCACCCTGTGCGATTACGCCAAGGCCAACGACCGCACCCTGTTCCGGAAAAAGATCAAGGACGCCGATCTGCAACTTCGCCGCATTTACGGAGGCATTCAGTGTGGTGCCGACGGCGCTTTCAAGGGCGGCACATTGCTGCGTGCTGCCATTGCCAATAACGCCACCGATGTAGCAGACTTTATCCTGAGTCAGGTTGGCAATGCGGCGGTCAGCACCGCCGAACATGATGGCAAAACCATTCTGCAATGGACCGAAGAGCAGGCCGCTGCCGATGCAGCCAAGAAGCCGTTCGTCGACATGCTGAAAGCCACCAATTGAGGCATGCTCTCATAGGTCAACAAAAAGGCCCGCCAATGCGGGCCTTTTTGTTTCCATCAGCTTTCATTCACGGTGTCGGCGGAACCCTTTTCAATACCGCCTCGTAACGCAGCTGGCCGTGACGCTCCAACCGATAATGCAGCGTGGTGCCATCGGCACTGAGTTGCAGCGTCCAGACATTGGTTGCCGCCGCCGGTATCAATTGCGCGGTGTACGCATCGGCAGGAAATGACTGGGATAACGCACTGCCGCCCGCTGCGGCCTGGCCACCATAAAGCGTGACGGGGTCGGGGTTGCCATCGGGATGACGGTGATCATGCTGCAACGACAACGTAGCGCCATTGTGCCGAATGATCCAAGTTCGTGATCGATCCGAACCGACGGTAAACGGAATCCGGATTTCACTGTCATTGCAGCTCACCAGTTCGGCCACCAACACCTTGCCGGCGAAATCATGGGCAGGGTCGGCCGGAAATGCCGTGGCGCCCTCATAGCGAGCTCCACATTGACTGGCCAAGGTCGCAAAGAAGGCCGTTGCGGGCGCCTGCTCCCCCTGCCGTGTCTGCGCCAAAACCGACAGCGCGGCAACGCCCGTCGTCAGCACGATGGCGATAGGTTTCACCGCTCTTTGAAATAGCATAACGAAAAGCTCCGGATGCGTGACTGTGCCAGCAAGCCTGGCGATTAGGCTTGTGCCTTGCCTTCGAGCGCCATGGCAGGACGCCGCCAAAAGAAAAAGCGGCCGGGATCACCAGCCGCTTTCTGCTGTGCAACTACACCGCCGTCGTTGCAGTTGACCATCAATTGCGGTTACTACAGCGCGCGGCTCTTAGCCACATCCGGTCTCGTTGCTTACACCCGGAATTTCTGCACCATCTGCTGAAGCTGTTCAGCCAGGCGCGCCAGTTCGCGTGCTGCGGCGCTGTTCTGTTCGGCACCGGAAGCGGTCTGCTCGGACACCCCCGAAATGGTCGTCATGTTTTCGGCCATTTCATGGGTAACCGCTGTCTGTTCTTCCGCGGCACTGGCAATCTGGGTGCTCATGTCATTGATGACACCCATGGCCTGGGTGATGCGTTGCAGCGAGTCGCCCGCGCGGGCCGTTTCGGTTACCGACGCTTCGGCTTCACGCTGGCTGCGCGCCATCGTCTGCACGGCTTCACGAGCGCCAGATTGCAGCCGTTCAATGGTCTGCTGAATCTCTGCGGTCGATTGTTGCGTACGTGAAGCCAGCGTGCGCACTTCATCTGCCACCACCGCAAAACCGCGACCCTGTTCACCGGCACGAGCCGCCTCGATGGCCGCATTCAGCGCCAACAGATTGGTCTGTTCAGCAATGCCGCGAATGACGTCCAATACGGTGCCGATTTGGGCACTATAGGTGTCCAGCCGGTTGATGACCTCGACCGAATTCTGCACTTCACCAGCCAACCGATGTATCGACTCCATGCTGTGCTGAACCACGGTGTGACCAGCGGCGGTCTCTTTCTCGGCGTTATGCACTTGTGTCAAGGTACTGTTGGCACTGCGGGCAACATCCTGCACGGTGGCTGTCATTTCCGTCATCGCTACCACGACCTGTTCGGTCTGTTCGCGCTGCTGACGAATGGCGTCACGGGTATTTTCGGAGATGCGGGCGGTCTGGTCTGCGGCTGACGCCAGCGAATGCGAGGTGGTCGAGATCTGCTGCAGCATGCTGCGCAGTTGTCCGGTCAGGCGATTGACCGATTCGGCCAGGTGTCCGAATTCATCAGTGCTCAGAACATCGACCTGCACGGTCATGTCGCCGTCAGCCACCCGCTCAATGACTTGTACGGTATTGTTCAGCGGTCGGCGAATGCTCTGGGTAACCCAGTAACCGATGGCAAATGCCAGCACCAGCGCAATCACCGACACCGCAATCACGGCCAGTCGACTGTAATGTATGGCGTTGTCGGCACTGCTCTTGGCAGCATTCTTGAAAGACTCAACCGCCTGCATTTCCAGTTCGAGTTCGGCCAACGCCTCAATCAGATGCGCTTCGGCTTCGTCGAATGCAGCTTTTGCGGCGGCGCCCTGTGCCAGTTGCTGCTCGTACTTGGCCACCAGACTGGCGGGGCCGGCAAGCAACTTGCGGTATTCCGCAACACTGGCAATCAGGTCACTGTCAGCGCCGGCTTGTTGCAGCTCTTTGTTGCGGTCATCAATCGATTCAGCGATCGAATCCAAATCACGCATCAGTGGCGCCAACCGGCTACCCTGACGAATGGCCAGTGCGTCAATGGCACCAACCGTACCTTCACGCACCAGCCGCGCCAGGCGGCCAGCGACAGCACGGACACCACCACGGCCGGTATCGGCCAGCTCACCGAGCTCGCCGTCGAGATCATCACCGGATTCTTCGAAGCGGGTTTTCAGTTTGGCGACCTCGACCATTGCCTTGACTTCGGCATCGTGCGCGCTGAACAGCCGCGGCGCCGTTTCGAAAAACAGCTTGGCTTTTTCGTCAACCCGAAGCATCGCCGACTGAATGGCCTCTTCATCGTCGACCAGCGCACCCAGATCGCTGCGGGCCTGCTGATACAGCGACTCGGCTGCCTGAAACGCGGTCGCCGCGGTCTGCAACTCTTCGGCGGTCTTGCCGTTGAAATGCTTGCCGATGGCACGCGAGCCTTCCAGCAGACCGGCATGCATGTCACCGCCTTCGATGACCATCGGTGCGGCGCGATCAGCCACGGCTGACATATCGCCACTGATGGTTTGCAGACTGCCGATACTGACGATGGCAATCAGCAGCAGAAAGCCGCAGGTCAGGGCAAAGCCGGCGCCAATTCGCTGGGTGACCGTCAAATTCATGTTAAAACCTCTGTTGCACAAGGCATCGCAATCGATACGTCCTGGTGTCGATTTCGACGCACATCGAGCGTCCCCGCCAGACAGGCGGAATCCGTTAGAAAGCCTAGTTCAGTTGAACCGATTTGCCAGTTATCGCATCAGTCGCCGCGCTTGTGCGGCAGCAACTCAATCCGGTAACCGTCGGGATCTTCGACAAACGCCAGCACGGTGCTGCCGTGCTTCATCGGCCCGGGTTCCCGGACGATGTTGCCGCCTGCAGCACGGATGCGCTCTGTCGTGGCATACACGTCGTCAACGCCAATGGCGAGATGGCCAAAGGCATTGCCGCGTTCGTAGTGACTGACCCCCCAGTTGTAGGTCAATTCGATGACCGAGTTTTCACTCTCGTCACCGTAACCCACAAAGGCCAGCGTGAACTGCCCGTCCGGGTAGTCACGCCGACGCAACAGCTTCATACCAAGAATGTCCGTATAGAATTTCAGTGAGCGGTCCAGATCGCCCACCCGGATCATGGTGTGCAGCAAGCGCATGCGATAACCAGAACAGGGTAAAAAGGGCCGTCACTATACCTGCTCATTTTTTCGCCGTCATGCGGCTTTGTACGTACCAGATAGGGCACTGTCGATTCGCCTTTTTTTTCCGGACATCCGGTGGTCGCGGTCGACCCATCAGCGACTGATGGTGACCTGCACTCGCCGATTCTGGGCCTTGCCACGCTCGGTCTTGTTGTCGGCAACCGGCTTGCGCTCGCCGTAGGTGACCGTCTGAACGCGCTCTTTGTCGATGCCCACCTCTAACAGGTAATCACGTACCGCCTCCGCCCGACGCTTGCCGAGCTGCTGATTGAAGTAACGGCCGCCCATGCTGTCGGTATGCCCTTCGATCAGCATCAAATCGATTTGCTTGTCGGCCTTGAGGTACTCCCGAATCTGATTGAGCCGGGCCCGGGTCGCCGGGGTGAATTCAACCTTGTCATGCTCAAAATACAGGGTTGAGCGGGCAATGTCGGCGAACGTGTAGGGAAGTAGCTGGGAAAGGCAGCGCTGGAAGGTCTTTTGGGCTTCACTGAACCGCACGGCCGACACCCCAACCGCAACCGGTTGCCGGCCATCGCCGTACTGGTCGGTAAAGAAGGTGGGAAAGCGTCCGCCCGCCAGTTCAGACAGCAGGCGCCAGGCCGCCTGCTGCTTCAGACTGACCAGCAGGCGCCCTTCGCTGTAGGGGGCAATGCCAAGATCGGTCGCCGGTTCGCCGGTCGCCCATGCTGCCGGCAGGGCCCGCATCGTCACGGGACCCGGCTGCAGCGGCAACTGCCACTCGCTCTGCAGGTCGAACCGCAGGTTGCTCTTGCCGTTGACGGCGACGAAGCTCGCCCGGCCGAACCCCGGAATGTCCTGGCTCAGCGAACAGCGCAAGCTTGAGCTGTTGGTCTTCCAGCGCGCCTGCTCCAGCGACGCCTCATAGCGCAGCAACTCCGCGCGCGCCGAACCCGGCACCAGCCACAACAGCTGAATTGCCAAAATGCTCATGCCGGCCGCTTTCCGCCACATGGTCCGACTCATCCACGGTTCACTTCGTTGCCGCTGGTATCGGCAAACCAAGCGGATTCTTGAGCGACAGGTATAATTGCCGACCGAATTTTGCTGATCTGCTGTGGATGTTCCGATGAGTTTGCGACTGCTTCGCCCCGACGACTGGCACCTGCATCTGCGCGATGGTGACAAATTGACCACTACCGTTGCCCACACGGCGGCCCAATGCGGTCGTGCGCTGGTGATGCCGAACCTGAAACCGCCGGTGGTCACGCTGGCGCAAGCCGCTGCCTACCGCGATCGCATCCTGGCAGCGCGGCCGACCGGCAGCTCGTTTGAACCGCTGATGACGCTGTACCTGACCAACAACAGCGATCCGGCCGAAGTGGTCAAGGTGAAGCAAAGTGGGTTCACCCTGGCCTACAAACTGTACCCGGCCGGCGCCACCACCAACTCCGATGCCGGCGTCACCGGTATCGAACACGTTTACGGCGTACTGGCCGAAATGGAAAAACACGGCGTGCCGCTGTGCGTGCACGGCGAGGAAACCGATCAGTCGATCGATATTTTTGACCGGGAAAAAGCCTTCATTGACCGCACCCTGATCCCGACCCTGAAGCGCTTCCCGGGCCTGAAAGTGGTGTTCGAACATATCACCACCAAGGATGCAGCCGAATTCGTTCGTGACAGCGAACACAAGCTGGGCGCTACCATTACCGCCCATCATTTGCTGTACAACCGCAACGCGATTTTTCAAGGTGGCATTCGCCCCCATTACTACTGCCTGCCAGTGCTGAAGCGCGAACATCACCGCGATGCTCTGGTACAAGCGGCCACCAGCGGCAACCCGCGCTTTTTCCTCGGCACCGACAGTGCACCTCACGCGGTGCACACCAAGGAAGCGGCCTGTGGCTGCGCCGGCTGCTACACCTCGCACGCCGCCATTGAACTGTATGCCGAAGCCTTTGCCCGCGCCGGCAAACTGGACAAGCTGGAAGCCTTTGCCAGCCTGCATGGCGCCGATTTCTACGGCGTCAAACGACCGACCGAGCACGTCCATCTGCACGAGCAACCGTGGCAAGTGCCGGCCCATTACGCGTTTGGCAGCGACACCATTACGCCGCTTTGCGCCGGCGAAACGCTGCGCTACAAGCTGGTGGGCTGAACGCGTGAACGACACCTTTTCTACGGCAAATGGCTCACACTCCAGCGGGTCTCATGCAACAGGCAGCTTGCTGGCCAAACGCTTTCGCGGTTTCTATCCGGTTATCGTCGATGTCGAAACCGGCGGCTTCAATGCCAAAACCGACGCGCTGCTTGAAATCGCCGCGACGCTGATCGAGGTCGACGACAACGGCGTCCTGCATCGCGGTGCCAGCGTGCATTGCCATGTCGAACCGTTTGCCGGAGCCAATCTGGAGCCGGCCGCTCTGGCATTTACCGGCATCGATCCGACCCACCCGTTCCGGTTTGCGGTCAGTGAAAAAGACGCCCTTCATGAAATTTTCCAGAAGGTGCGGGCAGCGCAGAAACACCATGGCTGTCACCGAACGGTACTGGTTGGCCACAATGCCTGGTTCGATCTGGCGTTTCTGAACGCCGCCATCGAACGCACCGGCATCAAGCGCAGCCCGTTTCACCCGTTCACCAGTTTCGATACCGCAACGCTGGCGGGACTTGCTTACGGCCAGACCGTTTTGGCCAAGGCCTGTGCCCACGCCGACATTGCCTTTGATGGCAATGAGGCGCATTCGGCCGTGTACGACGCCGAACGAACGGCGGATTTGTTTTGCGGTATCGTCAACCGCTGGCAAACGCTTGGCGGCTGGCCGGGGCAGCACGATGCAGAACAGGAAGATGAGCAGGACGCCAACGACTAGATTCGATAGTCAACCCGGCCCGACCCGATGGCCGAGCTGAATTGCGCCGGCGATTGCATTTTGTGGCATGTGTTTAGGTGGAATATGTTTTGGTGGAATGTGTTTTGAAAGCCGCGACAAGGAGAGACTTTATGCGTTTGCTGTGGATAGTGATGCTGGCCTTGCTCAGCACCGCCTGCGCCACCAATCCGGTGACCGGCCGCAAGCAGTTGATGTTGGTGTCCGAGCAACAGGCCATTACCGATTCCCGCGAAGCCTATGTCGCGGAAATGAAAAACCTCGACAAGAAGGGCAAGCTCAGTCAGGACAAGGCGCAAATACAACGCATCGAGCTGATCACCAGCCGGCTGGTGGCGCAGGCCATCAAGTTTCGGCCGGAAACCGAACAGTGGGAATGGAGTGTTGCGGTCATCAATGAACCCGAAGTCATCAACGCGTTCTGCATGGCAGGTGGCCGCATGGCCATTTATACCGGCCTCATCGACAAGCTGAATGCAACCGATGATGAAATCGCCCAGGTCATGGGGCACGAGATCGCGCATGCCTTGTCAAATCACACCGCCGAGAAAATGTCGGTGGCCATGGCAACCAGTGTCGGGGTCGCCCTGCTCGGTGTTGCCAAGGATATGGATGCGGTGGCCATTTCGGCGGGCGCGGCGGCCGCCGCACTGGCGGTTCAGTTGCCGAACAGCCGCACCGCTGAAACCGAATCCGATGTCATCGGCATTGAACTGGCAGCACGCGCCGGTTACAACCCGAACGCAGCGGTCACGCTCTGGCAGAAAATGGCCAAGGCCACCAACAACACGTCCAATTTCGATTGGTTCAGCACCCACCCGTCACCGGGCAAGCGCGAAGAATCGCTGGCCAAGCTGATCCCAAAAATGGAACCGCTCTATCGTGACCCGGCGCCGCGACCAGTGTATGTGCTGAAGAAATAGTGGCAAGACGCTGCGGGCTACGTTCAGCACCGCAGCTGCCGCCTCAAGAAAGTAAAAAGGCCGCCCAAGGGCGGCCTTTTTTTACAGCAACTGCTTCCAGCAATACGTCGAATTACAACGACTTGCTTTCTTCGGCCAGGTACTTGGCAACGCCTTCCGGCGACGCGGTCATGCCTTTCTTGCCCTTGCTCCAACCGGCCGGGCAGACTTCGCCGTGCTCTTCGGTGAATTGCAGCGCGTCGATCATGCGCAGCATTTCGTCGATGTTGCGGCCAAGCGGCAGATCGTTGACGACCTGGTGACGTACAACGCCTTTCTTGTCGACGAGGAACGAACCACGGAACGCAACACCGGCTTCCGGATGTTCAACGTCATAGGCGCGGCAGATGTCGTGCTTGACGTCGGCAACCAGGGTGTAGCCAACCGGGCCGATACCGCCCTTCTCGACCGGTGTGTTGCGCCAGGCGTGGTGGCTGAACTGGCTGTCGATCGAGACGCCGATCACCTCAACACCACGGCTCTTGAACTCGTTCAGGCGGTGGTCAAAGGCAATCAGTTCCGACGGGCAGACGAAGGTGAAATCGAGCGGATAGAAGAAAACGACGGCGTACTTGCCGGCGGTCGCCTTCTTGAAGTTGAAGCTGTCGACAATCTCACCATTGCCCAATACGGCGGCAGCGGTGAAGTCCGGAGCCTGACGGCTGACGAGTACACCCATTGTTGCTCTCCTTTGGTTAACAAGTCGGAACTGACGAATTGCGTTTGCAGATGCGGTCCTGACAATGCGGTTCAGGTGAACCGGCATGACCGCCGAAAATGGCCGCCATTATATGGGGGGTGGCCAAGCTATTTCCAAGTGCTGCACTAGGACATTTTTTGTACAGCCGCGCAGCTTAGTACCCGACCCGTTGGCCATGGAAATGGCATTGGCAGCCCAAACCGGTACTTTCGCGTCAGTTTATGACAATCACAAGCATTTGACAGTCATTCTCATTCGCATACAATAATGCCTACCCGATGCGAATGGGTTTGACCGACCAGCCCGGTCCCTGCCCGAGCCAGCCAACAGGAAAGCCAGCGTGTACGTCTGCCTTTGCAAAGCCGTGACCGATAGCCAGATCCGCGAAGCCGTTGAGAACGGTGCCGGTTCCATGCGCGACCTCGCCCTTGCACTTGGTGTTGCCACCCAATGCGGCAAATGCGGCTGCGACGCCCGCGAGTTGCTCAAATACTGCCTCGACGAACTGCCGGCACACGTCAAGGCGGCCTGATCATCGGTTCGGTTCGCGAGCCTGCCTGATCACAGCGATAACGCATTCCAAAACGAAACCGATTCTCACTACCCATCACTCAACTTGCTGTCGGTTTTCATTGTTCCACGCCGGGTACCGGACTAGACTTTCGCCACTCTCGACAACCCGGGACGTACGTCCCCCGGAGCGGCCATGAAAGGCGACGCCAAAGTCATTCAATATCTCAACAAGGTTCTCGCAAACGAGCTGATTGCCATCAACCAGTATTTCCTGCACGCCCGCATGTACAAGAACTGGGGCTACAAGGCGCTGGCCGACCACGAATATCACGAGTCGATCGACGAAATGAAACACGCCGACAAACTGGTCGAGCGCATCCTGTTCCTGGAAGGCCTGCCGAACCTGCAGGATCTCGGCAAGTTGATGATTGGCGAGAAAGTCGAAGAATGCATCAAGTGTGACTTGAAGCTGGAATTGAAAGCCCTGCCGGATCTGAAAGAAGGCATCACCCACTGCGAAAGCGTTCATGACTTCATCAGCCGCGATTTGCTGAAAGACATCCTGCACAGCGAAGAAGAACACATCGACTGGCTGGAAACCCAGCAAAGCCTGATCAAGGAAATGGGGCTGCAGAATTATCTGCAATCCGCCGCAGGGAGTGTTGGCAGCTGAGGCCTCACAACAGTCATGCGATAGCAGCATCAAGGGCGGAGCCATCCGCCTTTGTTGTTGGCGGTACTGATCACTTCATTCCAGAAATCGCTCTACGACATCCGCTGCAGGAATCCGACAAGTCGGGGTTCGGCCAAACCAGCGATACCGGCGGCGCGCCACTGCGACATACAATGGGTCCCGCAGAAACGCCGGCAGTGCGCGCAACAACGCGGTCAATAGCCACAAACCACCAAGTTGCCACAACACCCGCAATATCGCGTCAGTATGGCTGTGGATTTTTCCGTTGTGCACAAACAGCATTGTCTCCGGATCCAATGCCGAGTACCCCGCTTGCTCCAACAACTGACGGCCAGTTTTCGCTTGCACCGCAGCGAAATGAAACTGCTGGTTACGATCGCGCGCCAGCAAAAAGTTAACCCAGCCATTGCAAAGCCGGCAATGACCGTCGAACACTACAATCGAGCCGACCGGGATTTTCCCGTGAGCGAATTCTGTCATCAGCAGCTACCTTATCCTCGCAAACGTTTTATTCCGCCTCATGCTCCAAATATCCGCAGTAATGCACCAGCAAACCGAGCCCGGGAAAAGCTGCTTTCACATCAAAATGGAAGCGACCTTCGCACGAAAATTCTCGCGCGCTGATCTGTGGGTGCCAACGCCTTGGTATCGGCAGACCGAGCACAAAAAACTCGACCAGCACCAACTGCAGGCCTGCACCGTCCGCGATGACATCAAAGACAAACCGGGTCGGTCCGACCCGCTCCAGCAACTGAGCCTGCCGCTGCCATTGTCGTGACTCCATGTGCTGCGCACCGAACCGGCGGCGCCAGTACTCACCGTTACCATCGGCGTGAAAACTGACACTCACGACCGCATCCTGCTGTGCCCGTGGCAGGCCCGCTAGCCGGGCGCAAAGCCAAGCCAGCGGATGGCTGGCACCGTGGATCTGGCATCGACCGCTCACCCGACGAACTCCGTTTGCCAGCGGCGCGTGCATTACCTGCACGGCGTTCGGCAGGCATTGATATCGCTTCGCCAAAATACGCTGATACAACGAGGGCGGCGGCGCCGGCATCGCAGATGCCTCAGTCATGTTCCACCAATTCACGACAAAGAAACTGGATATCCAGATCACTGACCTCGGTAACAAACTCTGCCAGCGTGAATTGTTCCAGACAGGCGCGAGCGCCGGTTTCGATGGCGTCACCTCTGGCCAACTTCTTGGCCAGTAGAGCCGCTGCAATAGTGGGCACAAACGGCCCGTCGCCACTGCCTGCCAACAACTGCCATTGCCTACGCAAAGGCTGCCGATTATGGTCCTGACCTGTCACCGTTACGACCATACCGCCAGCATCGGTGCCACGGTGTTCGAACCAACGACTCATCCGAATGATCCCTTCGGTGTACCGTGACCAATCCCGAACGAGGCCGAGGCGACGCACCCATGACAACGCATACAATCCGAAGTGCAATAACGGCAGTTCCAGGCCTGCCGAAAACCGTACCGTTTTGACGCCATGATAGTGTTCGGGAAACAAACTCAGATCCGGCACCTCACAATGGGCCAGCCAACGAGGACCTATCGGTTCTGGAAACAAGTGACGATGCAAGTCTTGCCAGCCATATACCGTTTGCCATTGCTGGTCACGCCAGACCCGGCTGGCTTTGCCGACATAACTCAGAATGGCAGCGACTGTGGCATCTCCACGTTCGGTGCGATTCCCCGGCGCTATGGCGGTCGCAATGACATCCAGCTCGGCAAAGTCCGAACGTAGCGACTGCACGACCGCAGACGACAATCCCGGCACCGAGCTGGCGCCACTGATAACAACCAGGCCGCGCGCCCGCGCTGCCTGATCCAGTCGGCCAATACCAGTGACAAATTCGCAGCCATCCGCAAGATCAAGATAGTGCACACCAGCCTCTATGCAGGCTTGTGCAACCTGATACTCCTGCCCCTGAAACGGTCCACCCGTGTGTATCAACAGTTGTGCACCACTGGCACGGATCTCTGCTGCCAACGTTGTCGACTGGGCATCCAGCGCTTGTGCCGAGCACAGCGCCGGTAATGCCTTGGCGCGTAGCGCAACTAACAGCGCTTCCGCTTTTGCGAGCGAGCGACCGGCAAGAATCAACTGCAGATTGTCAGAGCGCGCCAGCCGCAAACAGAGCCGGCGACCGAAATTGCCATAGGCACCGAGAATCAGAATCCGGTAGGGCATCAATCTCTGATCCCAAGTATCGTCCAAAAGAATCCGCTATATCAGAGTCATATGGCGGCGCAAAAAAAGGGCAGGTGTGACACCTGCCCTTTTTTTACTTTAGAAGCACGTCGCGACCAGCGTCATCAGTGCTGACTCATTCGCACTCAAGCGCCTTTGGCGGCCTTGGCGTTTTCGGTGGCTTGTTGCAGCAACGGTTGCAGCTCACCTTTGGCGAACATTTCGGTGACGATGTCGCAGCCACCAATCAACTCGCCATTGACCCACAATTGCGGGAAGGTCGGCCAGTTGGCGTATTTCGGCAGCTCGGCGCGAATGTCCGGGTTGGCGATCACATCGACATAGGCAAACGGCTGGCCGCATTGCAGCACAGCTTCGGCAGTGCGCGCCGAGAAGCCGCACATCGGCAGCTTCGGTGAGCCTTTCATGTACAGCACGACGGTATTGTCGGCGAGTTGTTTCTGGATTTTTTCGAGGGTGTCCACGGCGCTTGGCTCCACATGACGTCAGGAATGGCGGCTATTGTACCCGAGCAAGCCGGCCCGAGCAGGCCCGCCCGAGTTCCGGGCAAGCAAAAGGGCTGCAGCGCAGCCCTTTTGCCGGGTTTCCTGCCGTTGGAGGCGGGGCGATACCCAAGCCCTGCTTACAGGAAGGCCATTAGGCCCAACAACACCAGGGTTAAACCGACCCCGCAGTGGATCACACCTTTGACCGTCGTCAGCGGACCGAGCTTGCCGGCAATACCGTTGACTTCCAGCGCCGCGATCAGCGCGATGGCAATCCAGATCTTGATGCTGCCAAGGTCAAACATGCCGAACGGCATGTGCGCACCGGCGCCCATGAAAAACAGCATGGCCAGCGAGAACATCACGTTGGTGCGCGAGGCCAGCAGCGCTTTCGGGCCGGCGGTTGCCGCTTCCGGCAAGGCCGCGCCGCCCTGCGCCACCTGGGTGGTCGAGGCGATGACGATTTTCTGGTTCGGCCAGATAATCAGCCAGACGTTCAGAAACATCAGGGTCCCGAGCAGAACGCCAATAAACAGCGTATCCGTGACGTTGGCACCGCGAATGGCCAGAATCGCCGCGCCGGAAACAAAGGTCCACAACGCGCCATAGCGGAACCAGTTTAGCGCCCGTGGCAGCTGCTTCTGGATCATGTTGCTCTTGGTGGCCGCTTCCGCTTCCTTGAAGAACTCGCCTTGAATGAAATTGAAGTAATAGAGCGTGCCGATCCAGATCACGCCGAAGAAGTAGTGCAGCCAGCGCAGACCAATTTCGGCGCCGGCCGATGAAAACAATGCCTCCATGATGCCCTCCAGTTTTTATTGATCGTTTAGTAATCGACTATTGCGCGTCTCGTATTGCGCATCTCGGGCTCGTCGGGCGGAATCCAATTGCTCGCCTGGCGATCCGGTTGGTGACGGTTTGGGACTGTTCTGATGAATAAGTGTAAACGTACCAACACGAAGCCGACCGATTCTAGCGCCCCGGCATGGGCTTTTGCACAGGGTTCATTTGTCGTGCCTGTCGGCTTCCCTTAAGATCGGCCTCCTTTTGTGGCGGTTACCCTTAGGTTTTTCCCGGGTATTGCTGCCGTTGCTTCGGATTGAGGAGTTTTCTGTCATGGCGTTTGAACTGCCTGCCCTGCCCTATGCCCGCACCGCGCTGGCCCCGCATATCTCGGAAGAGACCCTGAACTTCCACTACGGCAAGCATCATCAGACTTATGTCGACAACCTGAACAAGCTGGTGCCGGGCACTGCTTTTGAAGGCAAGTCGCTGGAAGAAATCGTCAAAACCTCGCAGGGTGGCATTTACAACAACGCCGCCCAGATCTGGAACCACACCTTCTACTGGCATTCGCTGGCGCCTAACGCCGGCGGCGAGCCGACCGGCAAGCTCGCCGACGCCATCAACAAGGCGTTCGGCTCGTTTGCAGGCTTCAAGGAAAAGTTCACCGCCTCGGCGCTGGGCAACTTCGGTTCCGGCTGGACCTGGTTGGTCAAGAAGGCCGACGGCACCGTCGACATCGTCAATACAGGTGCTGCCGGCAATCCCATTTTGGACGGCCACACCCCGCTGCTGACCTGCGACGTTTGGGAACACGCTTACTACATCGACTACCGCAATGCCCGCGCCAAATACGTGGAAGCGTTCTGGGCGCTGGTCAATTGGGAGTTCGCCAGCAAGAACTTCGGCTGATCCTGCCGGTTGTTGCCAGCGTATTGAAAAGGGGCCCCGTGGCCCCTTTTTTATTGGCCGACTTTTTCCCGAAAGACGCGGTTGCCTGAACCAAGCCGGCCAACTAGGCTGTGAAGACGCCCCCGGAGACAAGAGGCAAGAATGGAACTGGAAATCCTGCTGGTCGAAGACGACCCGAATGACATGGAACTGACCTTGCGGGCGCTGCGCAAGAAGAATGTGGCCAACAATATTGAGGTAGCCCGTGATGGCGCCGAGGCCCTCGATTTCATCTTCTGCACCGGCGCACACGCCAGTCGGGCCATCCATGAGCAACCGCGGCTGATCCTGCTTGATCTGAAGCTGCCGAAAGTGGATGGGTTGACGGTACTGCAAAAACTCAAAAGTGATGAACGCACCGCCAGAATCCCGGTAGTGGTGCTGACCTCGTCCGCCGAAGAGCGAGATGTGGTCCGTTCCTATCAGCTTGGCGTCAACAGCTTCATCACCAAGCCGGTTGATTTCAATCAGTTCACCGAAGCCATTGGTCAGCTCGGCCTGTACTGGATGCTGCTGAACACGCCGCCCAGATGAAGCGCGGCGGCCAGCCGTTTTGCAGCAGCGTGTTTGCCCGCCCGTCGATCGCGGGGAATCAAAAAGCCATCAGGCCGCGAATCGCGGCCTGATGGCTTTTTGGCACCGGATCAGCAACTCGCCTAGCGCTCGTCGGCATCGCGATGGGCAATCTCACGCAGCATTGCCAGCATTTGATCAGCCGGCAGCGGCCGGCTGAAGAAATAGCCCTGCATCATGTCGCAGCCGTGTTCCTGCAGAAAATCACGCTGCTCGGCGGTTTCCACCCCTTCGGCAATCACCTGCATGTCGAGCCCGTGTGCCATGGCAATAATGGCTTTGGCGAGCGCGGCATTGTCGCGGTCGGTGGTGACATCGCGAACAAACGAGCGATCGATTTTCAGCACATCAAACGGAAACCGCTTCAGGTAGCTGAGCGCGGAATAGCCGGTGCCAAAATCATCGACCGACAAGCGCACACCCATCTGATTGATTTCATCGAGCTGGGTCGAATTGGCAGCGGTTTCGTGCAGCACCAGCCGCTCGGTGATTTCCAGCTCGAGCTGTTCTGCCGGCAAGCCGGATTCCACCAGCGCTTCGCGCACCACGGCCCCCATGCCGGGGCCGGCAAATTGCCGAGCCGAGACGTTGACCGCCAGCCGGATCGGCACCCGGATTTCCTGCTGCCAGAGCGCCACCGTGCGACAGGACTCCCGCAGCACCCACTCGCCAATCGGAATGATCTGGCCGGTCTCTTCGGCAATGGGGATGAACTGATCCGGCGCCACCAGGCCAAGCTCGGCGTTCTGCCAGCGCAGCAACACCTCGACCGCAACAATGTTCAGCGTGCGCGCGGAAATCACCGGCTGGTAAACCAGATACAGCTCGTTTTGTGGCAACGCCCGACGCAGCTGCGTTTCCAGCGTCAGGCGCTGCTGTGCCGCCTGGTTCATTTCCGGAGTAAAGAAACTGTAGGCGTTCTTGCCCTGATCCTTGCTGCGGTACATCGCCGCGTCGGCGTTTTGCAGCAGCACTTGCGTGGTCTCGCCGTCATCCGGGCAGATGGTGATGCCGATGCTGGCCGAGATGAACAGTTCGCGGCCATGGATATGAAACGGATGCTGCAGCACTTTCAGGATGCGCTGGGCCAGCACCCGGGCACTGTTCGGGCTGTCCAGTTCCGGCATCACCAGAATGAATTCATCGCCACCAAAGCGCGCCAGCGTGGTCGATTCCCGCAGGCAGCTTTGCAGCCGGCCGGCGGCTTCGATCAGCAGGGCATCGCCGGCGAAATGGCCGAGGGTGTCGTTGACGTTCTTGAAGTTGTCGAGATCGATAAAGAACAGCGCAACCCGGCTGTTGTTGCGGCGGGCATCGGCCAGCGCCACGCTCAGGCGGTCGAACGCCAGCAAGCGGTTGGGCAGCTTGGTTAGCTCGTCAAAGCTCGCCTGCCGCATCAGTTTCTGTTCGTATTCTTTGCGCACGGTGATGTCTTCGAGCATCACCAGAAAATGCGGTTGCCCGGCCGAGGCGCCGAGGCTGGCATCGGTGGCCGGCTCCGGCTGAATCAGCGACAGCGACACGTATTCCCAAATCGTGTGGCCGTCCTTGCGCCGGGTGTGCAGCTCGCCGCGCCAGCTGCCGCCGCTGGCCAGCGCATCGCGCAGCTGGTGGGTGCGCTGGCTCGGTGACTGCTGGGTGATGAGCTCGGCAAAGTCGCGGCCGAGCAGTTCGCCCGGATCGTAACCGTGCATCTCGATGAAACTGCGGTTGACGTATTCGATGATGCCGTGGGTATCGACAATCACCACGCCACTCGGGCTTTGCTCGACAGCCTGCGACAGCTTGCGCAGCTGGTCGGCAATGGCCTTCTTCTCGGTCAAATCAATGGCGAACAGCACAACGTAGCCGGACAACAGCTGGGCCCGGATATCGGCCGGGTAACGGCTGCCGTCGCGCCGGAACAGGTCGCTTTCGAACACCACCTGCGCCTGAATGCCTTCGTACAGCGGCGCCAGCACCCGGCGCAGCTGCGGCTCTTCCCAGTGCAGCAGCGCCATGAACGGCTGGCCGATGATGGCATCGCTCTGATGGCCACTGTTTTGGCAGGCCCCTTGGTTGGCGTGGGCAATGCGCAGGCTGGTGGCATCAAGCCAGTAGATCTCGGTGCTGGCCTCGTCGAGCAGACGGCCATAGCGCTCGGCCTCGGCTCTGGCTTCGGAGTGCTGGCGCGCAAGCTCGGCATCGCGCAGCGCCCGCTCGACTGCCGGCACCATCCGCGCCATGTCGTCTTTCTGGATGAAGTCTTCGGCGCCGGCCCGCATCATCAGCACGGCATCTTCGGTCTTCAGGTGGCCGGAGACCACAATGAACGGCAGCTTGCGGCCGGTTTCCTTGAGCATGGCAAGGGCGGCTTCGGCGCCGAAGCTCGGCACGTTGACGTCGGAAATGATGAGCTGCCAGCTCTTTTCGGTCAGCGCCCGGCGGAATTCCTCGGCAGTCTGGACGCGGGAGATGTTGGGGGCGAAGCCGCCACGGCGCAGTGCGAAAAGCAGCAGATCAGCGTCGTCGGGTGAATCTTCCACCAGCAGCAGGTCGAGGGGCTTGCTCATTACTACCAAGCTTTGGTCAATGCGTGCAGACAGCATAGTCGAGGCATCAGGAAATCTCCGTGCCGAACGGTGCCGGCAATTTTCGCTTCGAAGTGGATGGGGAGCGAAATTCGACGGGGACGGACCGCCGCAACTGTGCGTTCCGCGCACAGCTGCAGTACGCACGAACCAGTCATCACGAATACACCAACCGCATCACGTTTTCCACAGCTTGCCCACCTCGTTTAATCAGCTTTCGCTCTTGCTGCGTTCATGAAAAGGTCATACAGTGGCGCCACGCGTGCTGACCCCAATATATGGGGGGTCCGATCCCAGCCGGCCACCAACGATTGTGCCAAGCAGCAAAACTGCGCGGTGTCGTCAAGGCCCGGATGAGACGGTTTCCCGAGGGTCCCGGCAGCCCCAGCATAAGGCCGAAGTAAGCACTTCAACCCGTAGTGTGAAAACCGCCTGCGAAGGCACTTGTGCGAAGGCAACCGGATGCTCCTTTTGATTTAGCCATTCATTCCCGAGCTGTTAGTCCACACATAGTCAGTTCACAGATAGTCAGTCCACACATAAAACAGGCCGTCAGTGGAGGCGCCATGGAACAGTACACAACATTCAATAGCGCAGCGATGAACCCGAATCCCACTCTCCCGCAACAACAAGCCGACCTCGCCGCCACTGCCCCGGGCCAACTGCGCGTCATCAAGCGCAATGGCAAAGTGGTGTCGTTTGATCTGAGCAAAATCGAAGTCGCCGTCACCAAGGCCTTTTTGGCCGTAGAAGGCGGCCAGGCCGCCGGCTCCAGCCGCGTCCACGAGACCGTCCGCGAGCTGTCCCAGCAGATCTGGAACACGCTGCTGCGCCGCCACCCGGGCGGTGGCACCGTCCATATTGAAGACATCCAGGATCAGGTCGAACTGGCCCTGATGCGCAGCGGCGAGCAAAAGGTCGCCCGCGCCTACGTGCTGTACCGCGAAAAGCGCGCCGAGGAGCGTGCCGCCAAAGAACAGGCCGCCCGCGACGCTGTCGGCGTGACGAGCAACATCCGGGTCAAGGACAAGACCGGCGCCCTGAAGGCGCTGGACATGGCCCGGCTGCAGACCCTGGTCGAAGAAGCCTGCGAAGGCCTGAAGGACGTCGACCCGGCCGCCATCCTGAAAGATGCCGTCCGCAACCTTTATGACGGCGTTGCCGAGGCCGATGTCTCGCAGGCGCTGATCATGTCGGCCCGGCCGCTCATCGAACGTGACCCGGCCTATGCCTACGTCACCGCCCGGCTGCTGATGGACGTGGTCCGTGCCGAAGCCCTGAGCTACCTCGGCATTGCCGACTTTGCCCAGCAGCACGACATGGCCGCGCTGTACCCGAAAGCCTTCGAAGCCTTCCTCAAGCGCGGTATCGAGCTGGAGCTGGTGTCGCCGGAACTGGCCACCTTTGATCTGGCCAAACTTGGCGCCGCCCTGAAAGCCGAACGCGACATGCAGTTCGACTACCTCGGCATCCAGACGCTGTACGACCGTTACTTCATTCACCACAACAACACCCGCATCGAATTGCCGCAGGTGTTCTTCATGCGTGTGGCGATGGGTCTGGCCATTCGCGAGCCGCAGAAGAACGACCGCGCCATCGAGTTCTACAACCTGTTGTCGAGCAACGACTACATGTCGTCGACACCGACCCTGTTCAACGCCGGCACCCTGCACTCGCAGCTGTCGAGCTGCTACCTGACCACGGTGCCGGACGATCTCGGCGGCATTTTCGCCGCTGTGCGTGACAACGCGCTGCTGTCCAAATTTGCCGGCGGTCTCGGCAACGACTGGACCCCGGTGCGCGGCCTCGGCGCCCACATCAAGGGCACCAATGGCAAGTCGCAAGGCGTCGTGCCGTTCATGAAAGTCGCCAACGACACCGCCGTGGCGGTGAACCAGGGCGGCAAGCGCAAAGGCGCCGTCTGTGCCTACCTCGAAACCTGGCACATCGACATCGAAGAGTTTCTGGAGCTGCGCAAGAACACCGGTGACGATCGCCGCCGTACCCACGACATGAACACCGCCAACTGGGTGCCGGATCTGTTCATGAAGCGGGTCACCGATGATCAGGACTGGACACTGTTCTCGCCGAACGACGTGCCGGATCTGCACGACCTGTACGGCCTGAAATTCCAGGAACGCTACGAGCATTACGAGCGGCTGGCCAAAGAAGGCAAGATCAAGGTCTTCAAAACGCTGCCAGCCAAAGATCTCTGGCGCAAGATGCTGAGCATGCTGTTTGAAACCGGCCACCCGTGGATCACCTTCAAGGACGTCTGCAACCTGCGCTCGCCGCAGCAGCACGTTGGTGTGGTCCACAGCTCGAACCTGTGCACCGAGATCACCCTGAACACCAATCAGGACGAGATCGCCGTCTGCAACC
Source organism: Permianibacter sp. (assembly GCA_041914645.1). Taxonomy (GTDB): domain Bacteria; phylum Pseudomonadota; class Gammaproteobacteria; order Enterobacterales; family Permianibacteraceae; genus Permianibacter. The sequence continues at coordinate 240,462 of JAYSCY010000002.1, read as the reverse complement.
TGGGCTCGATCAACCTGGTCAACCACATTTTCAACGGCGCGCTGGACCTGCAGAAACTGGAGCGCACGGTGAAAACTGCCGTGCGGATGCTCGATAACGTTATCGACATCAACTTCTATCCGGTACCGCAGGCGCAAAACTCGAACATGAAGCACCGGCCGATTGGCCTTGGCATCATGGGCTTCCAGGACGCGCTGTACCTGCTGAAAACGCCGTACGCATCCGACGCCGCCGTCGAGTTTGCCGACCGTTCGATGGAGGCCATCAGCTACTTCGCCATCTCGGCGTCAAGCGATCTGGCCAAGGAACGCGGCAGCTACCAGACCTTTGAAGGCTCGCTGTGGAGCAAAGGCATTCTGCCGATCGACTCGGTCAAGTTCATTGCCGAAAACCGCGGCAAGGATTACGTCAGCGTCGACCTGAGCCAGACCATGGACTGGGCCACCTTGCGCAGCAAAGTGCAGACGCAAGGCATGCGCAACTCCAACGTCATGGCCATTGCGCCGACCGCCACCATCGCCAACATCACCGGCGTGTCGCAGTCGATCGAGCCGACTTACCAGAACCTGTACGTGAAATCGAACCTGTCGGGCGAGTTCACCATGATCAACTTCTTCCTGGTCGAAGAACTGAAGAAGCGCGATCTGTGGGACAACGTCATGGTCAATGACCTGAAGTACTACGACGGTTCGGTGCAGAAGATCGACCGCATCCCGGCCGATGTAAAAGCACTGTTCGCCACCGCATTCGAGCTCGACTGCAAGTGGCTGGTCGAAGCCGGCTCGCGCCGGCAGAAGTGGCTGGATCAGGCCCAGAGCCTGAACCTCTACATCAACCAGCCGAGCGGCAAGAAGCTGGACATGGTCTACCGCATGGCCTGGTATCGCGGCCTCAAAACCACGTACTACCTGCGCTCGCTCGGCGCCACCAGCACCGAGAAGTCGACCGTCAGCGACGGCGCCCTGAACGCGGTTTCCGCCGGTGCCACCGCACCGGCCCCGCTGATGGTTGCCGCCGACGAACCGGCACCGAAGCTCTGCAGCATCGACAACCCCGAGTGCGAAGCCTGCCAGTAATCCTTGTTCCCTCCCCTCTCACGAGGGGAGGGCGCAGGGTGGGGTGTGGCTTTCCCCTCAACACGCATAACAGTTAGCAAAGCAAACGCAGTACCAAAAAACAAAAAAGCCGAATCGGCACCACGACGCGAAGCCAAACAAAAACCTCGCGCACCGATTCGAAAATCCCCTCCCCTATCAGGAGGGGAGGGCTAGGGTGGGGTGTGGATTTCCCCGCACCACCAACCGGCCCAAACAAAAAGACGCAGCACCGTTGCAAAGGCAAGTAGTACCCGGTTAAAGCAGTACCCGTTTTTACATGTTTGATGGTCGCATCAAACGATTAGCGAACAACCGATTCAGTGAACGACAATTCAGTGAACGACAAAATGTCCAATACCAAGGATAAAGAGGCTGCCAACATGTTTAGCTGGGAAGACGCTAACGATACCCCTGCTGCGCCTGCAGCACCGATGCCGCCGATGATGCCGACTGCTTCGGCTCAGGCGGCAACCCCTGCCTACAAAACCGACACCATCGCCCAAGCGCCCGTTGCACCGAAGCCGGTTGCCGGCAATGCAGTGGCCGCTGCCATCGACGCCATCAACAACATCGACGCCTCCGCCGGTTGGGCCGAGCTGGAAATGGGCGCCTCGCGCGTGTCCGTTGATGAAAAGCGCATGATCAACTGCCGCGCCGACGTCAACCAGCTTGTGCCATTCAAGTACGACTGGGCCTGGCAAAAATACCTCGATGCTTGCGCCAACCACTGGATGCCGCAAGAAATCAACATGGCCAAAGACGTGGCCCTGTGGCGCAGCAAAGACGGCCTGACCGAAGACGAGCGCTTGATCGTCATGCGCAGCCTCGGCTTCTTCTCTACTGCCGACTCGCTGGTCGCCAACAATTTGGTGCTGGCCGTATACCGCCACATCACCAACCCGGAATGCCGCCAATACCTGCTGCGTCAGGCCTTTGAAGAAGCCATTCACACCCACGCCTATCAGTACTGCGTGGAATCGCTCGGCATGGACGAAGGCGAAGTCTTCAACATGTACCGCGAAGTGCCGACCGTGGCCAAAAAAGCCGCCTGGGCGCTCAAGTACACCGAATCGCTCGGCGATCCGAACTTCCACACCGGCACCCCGGAAGCTGACCAGCGTCTGGTCCGCAACCTGATTGCGTTCTGCTGCGTCATGGAAGGCATGTTCTTCTACTGCGGCTTTACCCAGATCCTGGCCATGGGCCGCCGCAACAAGATGACCGGCGTCTCCGAGCAGTTCCAGTACATCCTGCGCGACGAGTCGATGCACCTGAACTTCGGCATCGATGTGATCAACCAGATCAAGTACGAAAACCCGCACATCTGGACCGCCGACTTCCAGAAAGAAGTCATCCAGATGATCCTCGAAGGCACCGAGCTGGAAGTGCAATACGCCCGCGACACCATGCCGCGCGGCGTACTCGGCATGAACGCTGCGATGATGGAAGAATACCTCCACTTCATCGCCAACCGCCGCTTCGCCCAGCTGGGCCTGCCAGAACAATACCCGGGCGCCACCAACCCGTTCCCATGGATGAGCGAGATCATGGATTTGAAGAAGGAAAAGAACTTCTTCGAGACTCGTGTGATCGAGTATCAGACGGGTGGGGCGTTGAGCTGGGATTGATAAGCAATCAGCACAGGTTTCGGGGATGTGAACCCCGATTGTCACCGATCACAAGGTGGCTAAAGGGCGATGCGAGATCGTAAGCCCATTCAGCAGCAACTCGTGGGTCGCCGACACGTTAAACAGGGCGAGAAAGCTGCTAAATGGACACCTGAAAAAATCAAATCGTCTGACGTTATGGTGCAAGTGCACTTGCACCATAACAACCGCCCGCAAGGCGGTATATAAATTTGGGTCTTTATGATCCAACCGGTTGGGTCGGTTGACTGGAAATAATCCATGAAAACCTCCCTGACAATTGAGGTGAAGATTGATGTTGCCTTGGTAATTCGTGCACTTGCATGGCTCGCCTTCAGCATTTTTTTCATCATCAAAAGCCTCTAGCAATAAACAACGGCCCGATGGATAAAACCCTCGGGCCGTTGTCTTTTGATATGCACCTATAAAAATCCGTAGAATAAACAGGGATACAGCGTACCGAAACCTATCGACTTTCGAGCAGACTAACTAGAAGAAAAATGAGCATCTATAAATACACGGAAAGCACGCGTAGCCTGGGTCGTACGAAAGCATGACCCGGGATCTTTGAGACATGTCGACCATCGCCCCCGGAACCCGCTGCGCTTGTTCCGAGCTACGAGCTTTAATGTAGAGATTGAGGGTCAGAGTCGAATTAATTTCTAGCGATGAGAATTCAACCCATCTTAACTAAGCTCGACAGGGAATTCGATGTTGAAAAAGATAATGCTCTGCTTCATCGCCACCTTCTCAGCTATCGCAGCGAGTCAGGCATTGGCCAGCAACTGGCTCAAGCAAATCGACAAGCTATCTGACCAAGGCTTTATTGGCGCACTGTCAGAAACCGATGTGGTGTTGGCCACCGAAATCGCCAAGCAGATTAGCTCCCAATTGCCGGGGCCTGATCGTCGCTGTGGCGAGCCCAATCCGTTAGCAGGCACGCTAATCGGCAATCTCGACTCGGGCAAGCTGTCTTCACCTGAGCCACTGCTTGCAAATGCGGACGCTGCCCTGCTCCCACTGCTGACTCGATTGGATAAAAGCGGTCATCGGCACGACGCCGTCATTCTCTACAGCTTGTCATTGATAGGCCCCAAAGCTGAATCCGCTGCGCCCTACCTGAATTGGTTCTTCAATCGCGATGAGCCATGGGCGGCAACGGCGTTGGACGCGATCACCTGTGACAAACATCAGGCCCCTCGCTTGGCCGATTTTGCTGAGAAATTGCCGGTCGACTTCACCACGGGCTTCAAGGCGTGCAGCGCGGCATTTCTGCCGCAAGTTCTAAGTTATGCCGTAAAACCCGCTCAGCTATGGCCGAACGACGTTTTCGAAGAAACCGTGACCAGCAGCATGTCCGGCTGCGGTGATCAGCAAGCCCCAAGCAGTCTCCCACCCGAACTGATGCCTTCGACAGTGCGCTTTTTACTCAACACGGATGTATCCAACTCCAGAAAGCTGGAAGTGATGGGCATCGTAGAAGAGAAGTTCAGTCAACATGTTTCTGCCCTGACTTCCGCACTGCAGCAACTGCTGAAAGACAAAGACGAAGACATTCGTGCTGCCGCCGAGCGGCTGTCCGTAATGCTAGGCACGGAACAATCCGCCCAAATATGGCGACAGTGGCTCGTTGATGGCTATAACAGCTATTTGTGGCAAGACTTTCTCCCCTACGTCAGCAAACATCGTGCAGTTGTCATGCCCGCATTGCTAAAGCAGCTTGAGTCGCCATATTGGAGCGAACGAACCGCGGCGACTGAAGCTATCGCATCACTGGGCGCCGAAGAGGCCATACCCAACCTGTCTTCTGCAATTGCAGACCATGACTGGGTGCAGACCGAAGCAATTATTGAGGCATTAAAGCCCTACGTAGCCACCAATCCGCAGGCTGCAGCAACGATTAAGATGGTCGCTGAGAGTTATTGGTCGCCCCGCGTCCGTCAGAATGCGGCGACCGCGTTAACTCCGGGCCTGAATGATGCGATATATGACGAAGATGACGATCATCGCTTTGAGATAATCGGCATCGCCGATGTTGAGCACGGACTGCCAACATGCATAAGAGAAGAGACGCCCCTGCATGAATTCCCCAATGGAGAGAAGCGGACCATTCCCTGGATAGAGCCATCGCGCAAACCGTTACCTCGCGGCGAGTTTAGCGACGTTTCGCCATGGTGCGGGAGAATTGGCGATTTCGTCGTTCATGAGTTGAGGGATGGCTGGCTTGCCGGCTGTCTGGGTTTTGAATCCAGCGGCAGCTTGGCGTTTCTCCCCAAAGACCGGAACAAGCCCATTCAGACTATCGCCAACATATCGACAACAGGAATCATTGAATTCAAAGGCGCCTTGTACGTGGCCGGTTGGGGTTGGTTTAGCAGTGGGAAAGAATACGCCGGCCAATTATTCCGTCTCACGCGTCACGAAAACGAATGGCAGATTGAACCGCACATGCTGTTGCCGTCGCTTACACAGGCCGCTGCAGTCATTGATGGCTACATGGTGTTTGATGATGCTCATAGCACCGTAGCCGTTGATGAAAAGAGAAAGGTCTACCCGCTGTCGTGTCCGGAGGCGTCTAGAGCCACGGAGTCTAATGACCAATAGCAAGCTTAGCCTGGGTCGTGCGCGAGCATGACCCGGGATCTTTTGGTCATATCGCCCCCCTAAGAACTTACCGATATCTGGATGAATATGATGGGCTCCGCTAACGCTCTACCCTATCCTACCGGCCCTGTCACGTTTGCGCTTGCCCAGTTAATCATTCGCGCCGGCTTCCGCCCGTTTGTGGTCAAAATTCAACTGAAGGAAAGTACTATGAATGGACGTCACAACACTGACATGTTGACGCTCACACCGTCCACCCTAATTTCCGCCCGAGTCGCAGGGGTGGCTTATTTGGCAAACATTGGTCTCGGCTTGTTTGGCGAATCGTTTGTTCGCGGCTCGCTCGTTGTCGCGGGCGATGCGGGCGCGACTGCGAGCAACATACTCGCCTCACCGCTGCTATGGCGCACCGGCATCGCCACTGATCTGCTGATGCATCTGCTCGACTTGCCGTTGATTGTCTTTTTCTACTTGCTGCTCAAGCCGGTCAGCCATCCGCTTGCGCTGCTAGCCACCGCCTTTAACCTAGTACAAACCGCTGTCCTGGCGACCAATAAACTCACGCTTGTCGCGGCGCTTTCTTTGCTCAACTCATCAATTGATGCGCAAATGCCGTCAGAGCTGCATGCGCAGGCACTTCTGGCGATCAGGCTTCACGGGTACGGCTTTGGCATTGGCCTTATTTTCTTTGGTTTCACCTGCCTTGTCCGAGGCTACCTCATGTACCGGTCTACTTATGTGCCGCGGGTAATTGGAGTGCTGCTGGTAATTGCAGGTATCAGCTACCTGGTTAACAGCTTTGCATTACTACTGTCACCGCCATTCGCTGCTTTACTCTTCCCGATGGTCTTACTCCCGGCGCTGGTCGCTGAACTCGCGCTCAGTATCTGGCTTCTCTTTGCCAACAGAGCGGTCACTCAACAGGCCGCGTAGATGCGATTAGCCTGCGTAGGATGGGTAGAGGCATATCGTGCCGAAACCCATCGATTTCCCTGCACCACCAACTGAATGATGGGTTTCGCTACGCTCTACCCATCCTACTGGCTTTTTCTCAGCCCGCGTAGAATGGGTAGAGGCACATCGTGCCGAAACCCATCATCGCCCCCGCCCCACCAACGGAACGATGGGTTTCGGCGCTGCGCACCTCTACCCATCCTACGGAAATCGATTTAATCTGCCCCATCTATCGAATCACTTGCACGGTCACGGATGACTGCCTATCACCGACATTACGTGCCCGGCGGCACTTACTTCTTTACCGTCGCGTTGGCGGAACGATCCCGGCGCTTGCTGGTGGATCATATCGATCTGCTGCGCGGCTCTTTTCGGCAGGTCAAAGCTGCTCATCCTTTCGAAATTGTCGCCATTGTCATCTTGCCGGACCATCTGCATTCGGTTTGGACGTTGCCCGAGGGCGACAGCGATTACTCAACTCGCTAGCGACAAATCAAATCCGGCTTTTCCCGCGCCCTGCCGTACGAGGAACGCATCTCCGCGAGTCGCTGAACGAAAGCCGAACGTGGGATCTGGCAACGGCGTTTCTGGGAACACACCGTTCGCGACGAGGCTGACCTGACACGCTGCGTGGATTACATTCACTTCAACCCGGTCAAGCACGGCCTTGTCACTACCGTATCGGCTTGGCCACTTTCGAGCTTTCATCGATTTGTTGCTGACGGGATATACCCAACTGAGTGGGCTGGTTTCTCGGGAGTGGCAACCAGCGGCCTAGACGAATATGATGGGGTTCACTAGCTCTACCCGTTCTACGGGCTTTCGCCGACGCTTGGCGCATCCCGCGGCTAGCTTTCGGGAAATCATGATGACCAGCAGGTAAGCGAGACAACCAGCTATGACGGATGTCATGTTCATTGTTGCAGCTGCAGCAGTTTGGATTTTGCTCGCATTGATCGTCTACTCGTTTCCGCTATTTCCCTTCACGTTATGGCTGAAGAGCCCTATCCGGCGTTCAATACTACTGGCGTTGCTAGCGGGACTTCTCGGACCGGGCGGAGTCGGTGGTCATGGCTTCATGCCGCTGCCGTCCACGATTGGGCTTTGGATGAGTCTTCCAGACGATCCAAGTGCCGCATTTACGCATGGCCTGTTCTGGTTCGCCACCGCCATCTGCTTGTTAGTCTGGGACAAAGCACTGCGCTGGCTATTTCGCAAGCACATTGACCGCGCAATGCGGTTCATGAGCCGATTCTTCTTCGGCCCCTTTTCTTGGCCGTTGTGGCAATGGTTCAGCGTCTATCTTGTGGCGAGCGGTATATTTTTTGTCTTTGACCCAACCAGTCAGGCTTCGTACATTTCGGTGATAGTCATGATGGCAGTTGCCATGCTGGCCAGCGGCTATTTTCTTGGCACGCGGAACAATCCTCATGGCAATGATTACCGCATCACAGTTGTTCTGATGACGAGCGGTCTGTTTTTGTTCTGCGTCTTTATCACAACGGTCGACATCTGGCTGGGCCTGGCCTTGTGCGGCGCCAGCATCCTGGGTGGGTCCAGCTTGCTTCGCCTGTACGAGCTTGGGCGGCGGCACAGAATGCGCAGAGATTTAGGGTCATACTCGACTTGATGTTTAGCCCGCGTATCTATGGACTCCTCCCGCATTGCAAGGCCGAACTGACGAATGGCGACGATAGAGGTTGCACATATCTATCCGGCCTGGTGGATGAGCAGCGGCCGTTCTGGCCATCATGACGTGCGCGTATTGGGTTCCATATAGGTTGTCGGCGTTGTGCTTGCGCACATGCCAACGCGCGCGGCGGAACACCTTGCAGGTGCTCCGCCCGATAAGCAGGCGCGAAGCGAAAGCACGGGTTTACTTCTTGTCCGGCGCCCCGGTTTTCGTCGTATTTTTGTTCACCGCGCTGGCACTCAGATCTTTGTACGCCGCCGGCACATTCAGGCCCGGGTGCACCCAATCAAACAAGGTGTAGCCGCGGAACTCCGGCAGCGTCACCGCTTTGACCGTTTGCTCCAAACTCAGCCCCTGTTCGATTGCTCTCTGTACCTGGTCACGCACAGCCGTCAGATAGTCGATATGCAGAGCAGATCCTGCTTGCGCAATGGCACGCCATGGCCCGGCACAATGCGCGCATCATCTGGTAAAAAAGCATAAACGCGATCCAGGGTTGCCAAGGTCGCCAACAGATGACCGTCAAGCAGCCACGGCAGGGCGGGCTTGCCGGCAATAATCGGGTTGCCACTCCACAACACTTTGCTCTGCGGCTCCCAGACCCAAAGATCGCCACCGGTTTGGGCAAAACCAAAGTCGATGATCTCGACGATTTTGTCGCCCAGATCCAGTTGCAGTTTGCCGCCCTCTGGCACGAGTATGTCGGCGGCACGCGCCTGAATCGGTTCGATACCGCGGCCTGTGCCGAAGTGCTGAATCATGAATGCCTTGTCGTCGGCCAGGTGCGCGGCGATAAAGCGTTGAGTGTGCCGGTGCTGCACGACTTTGGTGGTCGCGGGCAGATACATGTTGCCGTAGGAGTGATCGCCGTGGGCGCTGGTATTGACCGCGTACAGCAGTGGCGTGTCACCCGTTTGCCGGCTCAATGTCTGCACTTGCATATGCAGCCGTTCGTTGAGCATGGTGTCGATGAGCAGCGCGCCTTTGCTGCCAACGATCAGCCCGCCACTGGTGGCGGCGGCACCGCCGCTGGCATTGAGCTCGCGAGCATCCTTGGCATAGAAGGCATACACCCCGTCGGCAAGTTTCTCGCTGGTCATTTCGATGCGGTTGCCATCCCAGATGGGCTCCGCGGCTTGCACGGCCATGGCAAAACCAAGGCTGAGGCAGAGGCTGAGGCTGACAGTAAGAACGTGGCGGTTCATAGGAGTCTCCGAGTCACTGAGCAGTTGCCACAGCCTATTCTCGGCATTTATGCAATACAATTAGCCAAAACAGGCAATGCGACTTGCGTTAATGCAAACACTGGAAGACCTCAATGACCTGCGCCTGGTCGCCTTGATCACCGAGACCGGTTCCTTGTCGGGCGCCGCCGAGCGGCTAGGACTGAATCACGCCACCGTGTTTCGCCGGCTGGGCCAGTTGGAGCAGCGGCTGGGCACCCGCCTGTTCGAGCGCCAGGGCGGCCATTACCACTGCACGCCAGCGGGCGAGACCATCGCCCGTGCTGGTAGCCAGATGCAGGACAGCGCCGACGCAGCCCTGCGCGAGGTGGCCGGGCATGATCTGCGCCCCAGTGGACTGGTGCGGATCTCGACCACCGACAGCCTGGCGTTGTCCGTGCTGCCCGCGATCCTGCGCGACTGCCGCCGCGCTCAGCCACAAATCCAGCTCTCGGTGGAGGTCGATAACCGGCCGGCCAATTTGTCCAAACGGGATGCCGACATCGCGCTTCGACCCACCTTGCAGCCGCCGGATTACCTGATTGGCAAAAATCTGGGGCCCGTGCAGTTCGGCGTGTATGGCTCGACGCAGTATCTGCAAAGCGCCGGCGAGCGCGCATTGGCCGATCACCAATGGCTCGCCCTTGATGACAGCTTTCACGGTCACCGCAGCCTGCGCTGGTTGGAAACGCTGCTGCCACTGGACCAGATCGGCTACCGCACCAGCAGTTTCGGTTGTGTCCGACAAGCTTGCGAAGCGCACCTGGGCTTGGCGCTGTTGCCACGCTTTCTCGGCGACACATCGCCGCAGCTGCAGCGTATCCGCGACACAGTGCCGGAATGCGCGGTGCAACTGTGGTTGCTAACCCATCCTGATCTTCGCAACACCATGCGCATCAAAACGGTGTTCCAATTATTGAGCAGCCATCTAGAGGCAGCGATGCAGACCTTTTGTGATTGAAACGGGCGCCGAGCCAAACGCCGACTCGTAAGCCGGATAGTTGAGGTAACGCGCCGCAGAGAAATCATTACGCCCTTCAATCACCTGTACGCGCACTTGAAGTTATGCGTAACGCCATCATCTCCTGCTTCAAGCACAAATGGAGACGGCGTCATGACTATGGCCTTGGATTGGCTACGTGAACTCTTACCTTGGGTGGCTGTGACGGTATTGTGTGCTGGCTTTTTGTGGTTGATTGCCGCGGCGAGGCGGCGCCGGGCAACCGCCTTTGTGGTCGGTGCGTTTCTCCAGATGTTGCTGCCGGACCCTTATGCCGAACGCACCATTGAAGTGGTGCAGGACCGCAAGAAAGAAGTCATCAGAAAGCAGGATGAGAACGGCGAACCGCCGGATGGCCCACTTGCAAGCGGATAGTCCGCGTGGGATGGGTCGAGGCACAACATGCCAAGACCCATCGCGTACCCTGCCACACAAACTGAACGTTTGATTTGTAAGGCGAATCCCTGCGCCTTATTCCTTCGAGACTTTGCGCCAAACCGCTCCCATTGGATTGGTCGCTACGCTCTACCTGTCTTACGCGCTCACCAGATGCTGCTTGGCCGCCGCCAACAGGGCATGGACATTCCTTGTTACCAATCACGGCGCACTGATGTGAATTTTCCGCAGGCGTGAACCGGCGCGGCGCATTTAACTGCAAACGATCCGGCAAAGCCTTGTGATAGGGAGTCGTCCATGCACAACTCAGCACTGCACGAACGCGTCAGCGCTCGTCCCGGCCGGCTGATACGGCGGGTGACCACGGTGTTCGCCATTGCGGTTGGCCTGCCGATGCTGGCTTCCGCCAGCCAACCTGGCGTGACCGAACCTGCGTCAATCACCGGCAAATGGTATGGCACGGTCGGCTTTCCTTACGATGTGGTTGAAATTGGCTTTGAGATTCGACGCACTGCCAGCGGCGAGTTGAAAGCGTATCTCTACCAGCCAGTGATGAACTTCTACGGCCTTGAGGTGCCGGGCACGTTGGACTGGCATGCCGAGTCTGGCCAGTACCGCAATGCCGATTATTTGCTGAACCTTGGCTTGTCTTCCGATCAGCAACAGCTGACCGGCACCTATTTCAGTTTGAAAGCGCCCATCCAGTTGCAACGCAGCACGCAATTACCCGCCGAGCAGCCATTGCCAACCATTCCGCAAGGGCCGGGCCCCCGCTGGCAGACGGTGCTGGGCGGCGCCATTTACGCACCGGTGGCAGTACAGGACAACACGGTCTTCGTCGGCTCCAGCACCGGCAGTTTTTCTGCGCTGGATGCCAGCACAGGCGCATTCAAATGGACGTTTGCCGCCGGCAAACCGATTCACGGCGCCGCAACGCTCAGCACCGGGCAAGTGAGCTTTGTCAGCGACAATGGCTATCTATTTGCACTGGACAGCGCGACCGGTGCCGAGAAGTGGCGTTATGATCTCGGTGACGCCAGCAGCAGCCGCATGTTGCCGCATCAGGTCGTGAGCAATAGTGGCGAGTTCGACTTTGTGGTGACGGCACCCAAGCCCATAGAGCGTGATGGCACGCTCTATGTCGGTGCCGGTGACGGCGGTGTTCATGCCGTTACGGCCGCGACGGGCAAAGCACTCTGGCGCTTTGCCGGCACCGGCAGCATCCGCACTGACGCCCTCGTCACTGCCGACAGCGTCTATGTCGGCAGCCTCGATGGGCAATTCTTTGCATTGGAACGTGCGACCGGCAAAGAGCGCTGGCGCAAGGATACCCGTGCAGCGCTCACCAGCTCGCCAGCACTGGTCGACGGCAAACTCATCATCGGCAATCGCGGTGGCTTGCTGGCCGCGCTGAATCCGGCCGATGGCAGTGTGCTGTGGCGAATGACGATGTGGGGCTCGGCAGTGGAATCGGACCCGGTTGCAGGTGCCGGCAGCACGTTCTATATCGGCTCATCCGATTTGCGTCGGGTCAGCGCCATTGACGCAGCCGATCAGAAGGTTTTGTGGCGTACTGATGTCTACGGCTGGGCCTGGCCGCGGCCTGCCGTGACCGACACCACCGTGTTTGCCAGCGCCATCGGTGTGCAGCCGTATGAGATTCGCCATTTCGGCGGCTTGCATGCGCTGGATCGCCGCACCGGGGCATTGCGCTGGCGATGGCCGGCACCGCCCGCCCCCGGCAGTTACATCAGTGGTCTTGCAGCGGCACCGGTCGTCGTTGGCAAAATGCTCTACGTCGGTGGCCTGAACGGCACGCTGTACGCATTCCCGGTGGATTGAGTGTTACCCACACCGTGCGTACAGATCTCGTACGGCGGATTAACCGTACGGCGCACCGAGCGCACGTCGGCTGATCACCTCGGGATAATGCGGAACCGCGCAGCGTTTCCGCCGAATGCTTCCCGGCAGTCCGCTCACTGCATTAATTGCAATTCAACATCTTGGCTAAAGCCGGTTTGTTGTAGACCACATACACCCTGCTGATTGGGCCATTTGCACTGAATTGGCAACCATCGACAGAGAAGAATATGATGGGTTTTGCCAACGTCCCGCTCAACTGCCGGGCAATTGGCGTTAAAACCAACACAACGACGTCAGGCAAGGATGCACGCAATGATGACATCAGGGATTCGAGCAGCTGCGTTTGCTGTGTTATGCATTGCCTTGCAGGTGACGGCAAGCGAGCCTGACCGCTTCGCACGCATGAGCCCGGCCGAGGCCGGCTACTCCGAAGCCAAGCTACAGGCGCTTGGTGACTTTTTGCAGCAATCGGGTTCCAGCTCCTTGCTACTGCTGCATGACGGCAAGGTGTTCTATCAGTGGGGAGATATCCGGCAGAAAGTGCTGGTCCACTCCATGCGCAAGGCCCTGCTCAGTTCACTGTATGGCGCACACTCTGGCAAAAAAACGCTGGATTTGCAGCAAACACTGGCGGATCTGCAGATTGATGATAAGCCAAACTCACTGACATCCAGTGAGAAGGCTGCCCGGCTGATCGACCTGCTTCAATCACGTTCCGGGGTTTATCTGCCTGCCGCCGCCGAAGCCGAGTCGATGACGCAGCAACGTCCTGCACGCGGCAGCCATGCGCCGGGCACTTTCTACTATTACAACAACTGGGACTTCAACACCGCTGGCTACATTTACGAAAAGTTGAGCGGAAAAACCATTTTTGATGCGTTCTATCATGAGATAGCCACGCCACTTGGCATGCTTGATTTCCATAACAAGATTTCCGCGTGGTCGCCCGAGCAACCACTGCCTGCGGGCGATAGTGATGGTTTCTATCAATACGAAACGAATCGCTCACAGTTCCCAGCCTACCACTTCCGGATGTCGGCCCACGATTTGGCGCTGTATGGTCAGCTGTTTCTGAATGGCGGCCGCTGGCAAGGCAAGCAGATCATCCCGGCAGAATGGATCACCCGCAGCATGCAAGTGTACTCAATGACCGAGCCGGACTATGGTCTCGGTTATGGCATGCTCTGGGGTGTGATGGTGCCAGACTCGCCCACCGAATCGCCATCGTTCTATCACACCGGCGCGGGCGTGCACATGCTCGGCGTTTATCCCAAGCACAAACTGGTGATGGTGCACCGAGTAAACACCGAACAAGACTACCGTTTCAATGACGGCGATCTCTACCGCGTCATTCGGATGATGCACGGCGCACGATTGAAACCAGCAGACGGCGCCAACGATGGCGCGAAGCAGTGATCGCGGTTAGCCCGCCAGATGGGGTGGCGACGCCAACCACCCGCATTCCCTTTCGCGCGAAGGCATGCGCTCCATTCGAACAGAGTAGAGGCCGTTAACGGCGTAACCCAACCTCCGCGCTGAAATTTATTGCTGTCAAGGCAAAACCGGTCACGGCCCCTCCCCCGTCTCATCGCCCAACACCACGTCAATCGTGGGGAAGCTTGTTGGGAAGGATGAGCGAAAAATGAATGCAAGACACTGTGTGAGATGGATTTTTGCGGGGTTGCTGGCGGTAGTAGCCGGTCAATCGTTGGCATATGCCGCAGCAGGCGATGACCCGGCAGATAGCCCGGCCGACCATGCGGCGTTACGTGCTCGTTTTGCCACCTTGATGCAGGAAAACAAGGTGCCTGGCGTCAGTTATGCGCTATTCAACGCCGATGGCGTGCAACTGATTGATGCAATGGGTGAGGCGGATGTAGCAAGCAAGCAGGTACTGACACCGCATACCCGGATGCGGGTGGGTTCGGTCACCAAGATATTTACTGCGCTGCTGACGCTGCGTGCAATTGAGGCCGGCAAGTTTGCGCTTGATACCCCGGTCAAAGACATTCTCCCCGAATTGCCTTTGGTGAACCCCTACGAGCAGAGCGCGCCCGTTCGCGTCATTCATTTGCTGGAACATACGGCAGGCATCGACGACATGCAGCTTGGCAGCATCTATCGCCCAGAAGAATCACGCGACGGCCATTTGCAGGTGGCACAGCATGATGCCAAGTCGCTGCGCGTACGCTGGCAGCCGGGCACCCAGTGGTCTTACAGCAACAGCGGTTACACCGTGCTGGCGGCATTGGCGGAAAAAGCCTATGGCAAGGATTGGGAAAGCCTGGTGCAAGAGCAAGTACTGGCGCCGTTGCAACTGCATGAAACGGAAGTCACTGCCGCGGACGCAGCCGAGCACCCGCACGCCAGCGGCTACGGCGGTGACGACCAGCGGTCTGTCGGTGTTCTGTTCTTTTGGCATCGCGCCGCGAGCTCGATATGGTCGACCGCTGGCGATCTGGCGGAGCTGGGGCGCTTTTTATTGACTGAAGGCGCGAGCCGACCCGGAGTTGTCAGCGCGCAACTGTTGCGCGACATGCGCCGCGTGCACACCACCCAGGCGGCGCGAGCCGGTTTGCAGTGGGGCTATGGCCTGGGCTTGTATCAGCAACAGTTCAACGGGCTCCCGATGATCGGCCACAATGGCATGATCGATGGATTCGCTGCCAACGTGTTTTTCAGCCCTGAGTACGGCGTAGGCTTTGCTGAAATCCACAACAGCCACAATACCGCGTACAAGTTTGGTCGCGCCCTGTCCGGCTACCTGCAAATGCAGCAACCGCAGATGGCAATTGTCCCCGCTGCGAATGTAACGCCGAGCGATGCTGACGTTGCCCAGATGAACGGCTGGTATCGCATGAGCAATACCCGCAACCATCTGATGCGCGGCGCCGATTACCTCGTCAGCGCCATACATCTGGACTGGCGCGACAATGCCCTGCATTTGGAGCCACTGACGGGTGAGCCGCAACAATTTCATTACGCGGGCAATGACCTCTGGCGCGATGTGGAGCGCAAGCAACCAGACTCGATTGCGTTGCGCGACGCTGACGGCAACGTCGCTGCCTTTGAAACCGACGGCATCTATGTCGAACGGGTGAGCGCTTTCAGCGTGTTTGCTCCCATCGTGGCGATTGTCCTTGGCTTGCTGGCGCTACTGACCGCCCCCTTCGGCCGCCGCAAGGCATTGACCAATCCGTGGCCACGTCGATGGAACGCTCTTGCCCTGATCGCCATTGGCTGTATCGTCGCGGGCCTTGCATTGGTCGACGGTCTCGCGGCGGCAGCAACCGTTGGCCGTGGTCCGATACTTTTGTACGTGGGCACCCTGTTGCTGCCGCTGGCAGCGGTCGCAGGAGCCATTGCTATCGCGCGTGCCTGGCGACAGCAGGGTTCAACCGTCGCCAAATGGCGTTGCGCCGCCGGAGCCGCCGGAGCACTCATCGTGAGCATCTACTTCGGCTGCTTCAATTGGTTGGCTCTTGGCCTGTGGTGGAACTGAACTCGTCTCTGTCTGGCGGGTTGGTCATTGCGCGCCGCACCCGCCCCCCCCTCGCGTGGTCAGTGTGTGAGCACAGCCTTCGGGCTGGCCGCTCACCGCGCCCACTGGCGGATTGCACCTCAACAACACCATGCTGGCCTGATAGAATCCCCGGCCAACAGGGCTCGCATACAGAAGCCCCTCGTTTTATTTCTTGGTGGTGGTTTTGTCAGATCAGTCTCAAGGCGATCGCGCCCTCGCGACGCTGATTGACGTCATCGCACTGGCGTTGGCGACCTACATTTTGCTGGGATATGGCAACTTCCTGAAGCTGGACGTCATCCCGGCCGTCAGCGGCATGCTGCTCGTTGCCGTGCTGTTGTTCTGTTCCCACCGGCTGCACAAACGCCCCGCCCGTTAGGTACCTACCTGCGTAGATGCAAATAGCCAAGCGCCCCTCACGGAGCCCCCCCTCTGGGTGCACTGGTACGCAGGGGATTTCCAAATGCACGAGGTCGCTCACGCTGCTTCGTGGTTTCTTGAACTTCATGTCCTATGTGAACCCGATTGGGCTGCCAATTTTTCACGGACCACTGATTGCCGGAATCTGGACATCAATGGCACAGTGAGCTGGCGCAAGTTGGGTGCTACCGGGGTCAGGTTGTCAGGGCTCCGAGGCGGCAGACGCAGGAGAAGCCGATCATGAAGACGCAATACTATGCCGCGACCAGCCTCGATGGTTTTATCGCGACCGAGGATGATTCGCTGGACTGGCTGTTTCCACTCGGTGAGCTGGGCAGCTCGAGCTATCCGGCATTTATTGCAGAAGTTGGCGCGCTGGCCATGGGCTCAACCACGTACGAGTGGATGCTGCGCAATGCCGACAAGGTGATCGCGGAAGTCGGTTCGGCGTGGCCCTATAGCCAACCAACCTGGATTTTTTCAAGCCGCAAGCTACCACTGATTGCGGGCGCCGATATCCGGCTATTCAACGGTGACGTGCGCCGCGCGCATGCCGAGATGCATGCTGCGGCCAATGGCAAAAACATCTGGGTAGTCGGTGGCGGTGATCTGGCGGGGCAATTCCACGATGCCGGCTTGCTCGATGAACTGATTCTGCAAGTCGGCTCGGTGACGCTGGGCAAAGGCAAACCGCTGTTTCCGCGCCGCGTGCTGCACCCTGCGCTGCAGCTAGTTGCCGTTCGCCAGATGGGCACCAGCATGATTGAGCTGCGCTATGAGATAAACAGATAGCAGCAACAGCGAAAACCGGGACGCCCAATTTTTCTGGCATTTCCAGGCTGCCGCTTTTCGCACCTAGCCGCTGACGCGGATGCGAACCGGCAGGAACGGTGACTTGCGGCTGCCGGGAAACGAAAAAAAAACGGCGACACCTGGGTCACCGTTTTTTTGGGGAATGCGCTTCAGAGATAAAACGCTTCGACCTTGCCTTTCAGCGTCACCAGCAGCGGCAGACCATAGCGGTCCAGCGCTTTACCGGCCGGGATTTTTACCCAGCCTTCGCTGATGCAGTATTCCTCGACGTCGGTGCGTTCCTTGCCATCCAGACGGATGCCAATGTCATGCTCCAGCACGGCGGCGTTGTGGTAAGGGCTGCGAGGCCGGACGGAAAGGCGATCCGGCAGGGCCGGGCGCGAGCTGGTATCGTTCATGGTGCGCGTCTTCTACAAAGAAAGTGCGCTATTTTGGGCGAGGCTTCCGGCACATTCAAGCAGTGAACTCGGCAGGCGGCCCCCTTCTACATCTCCCCCACAGGGCCAAACATCGACTGGACTTGGTTTTCTGCCCATCCTCGGTAACGGACGCCCAGACGATGCCGGCCCCCGACGTCCCCGCCCCCCCCCAATCCCTCCATGGCGTGAACTGTTTGGCGGCCTCGGCAACTACTTTTACGTCAAGAGCCGTGTCGGCCGTTATATCTTCGCCGATGAAACGGTATGGACTCAGTTTGGCCAGCCGCATCGTTCCTGTGCTGTCACACGGCAAGCGGTGACGCGGCATTCCGCAATTGTCATGACCCAGTCAAGTTCACGTCACGCTGACTTCATGATTCTCCTCAAGACTGCCCCAACCGGTTTCGCTGTCCGGACCATGATTCACAACGTAATCGGGAGTTACTCATGAACTGGTTCAAACCTTTCGCACTTTCACTCACGCTAGTCGCTGCAACAGGCTGCCTTGCCGCCGATGCAGTTCAAGCACCGCTGCATGCCAGCAAACCCATCATCATTGCCCATCGCGGCGCCTCCGGTTACCTGCCTGAACACACGCTCGAAGCCTATACCTTGGCGATCCAGCAGGGCGCTGACTTTATCGAGCCCGATCTGGTGATGACCAAAGACGGCCATCTGGTGGCGCGACATGACAACGTGCTCGATCTGACAACCGACGTCGCCAGCCGACCGGAATTTGCCGGTCGCAAGACAACCAAGATGGTCGATGGTGTCACCGTCACCGGTTGGTTCAGCGAAGACTTCACACTGCGCGAGATCAAGACATTGCGGGCGATCGAGCGTATCCCGTCGCTGCGTGCCGGTAATGCCCGGCTCAATGGCCAGTTCAAGGTGCCGACGCTGCAAGAGATCATTGATCTGGTCAAAAACATGAAGCGGGTCGTCGGCCGCGAGGTCGGGCTGTATCCGGAAACCAAGCACCCAACCCATTTCGATTCGCTCGGTCTTTCCATGGAAGAACCGCTGGTGTGGACGCTGCATCGCAATGGCTACACCAGCTCGCGCGACAAGGTCTTCATTCAATCGTTCGAGGTCAGCAATCTGCGCGATCTGAACCGGATGACCCGCTTGCCGTTGGTACAGTTACTGTGGCTGGATGGCAAACCCTACGACGTTGAATCCCGCGGTGGCACGCTCACTTATGACCAGATGGCAACGCCAGAAGGCCTACGTGAAATCGCTCGCTATGCCGATGGCGTCGGACCGGAAAAAAACCACTTCATTCTGCCGCTGTCTGCCTCTGGTGAGTTGAATATCGCCAATGCGACCGCCTTCGTCAGCGATGCCCATGCAGTCGGCCTGAAGGTGCACCCCTTTACGTTTCGCGCCGAAAACCATTTCCTCCCGGCCAACCTGCGGCTCGGCACCGAGCCGACCGCCCGTGGCAATGTTGAAGAGGAGATCCGGGTCTTCCTGCAGACCGGCATTGATGGACTCTTTACCGATCAGGTTGATGCCGGCATAAAAGCCCGCAACTGATCCGCATCAGTCATGCCCGAACAGGCCAGCCTTGCTGGCCTGGTTTATTTCCAACATGGGCTCGAAACGCGAGACGCCCTGCACAGCTGTTTTTCCTTCACACAACTGCGTACCATCCGACGGGGCGCAGACTCAGTAACCAGCTTCTGCGACAAAAAAAATCCTATTGTGGCCATCCACGAATACTCATGAATACCACATCGATCACGCTCACCTTCTGGCTGCTGGCACTTGCCTACTTGCTGGCCAACGCGCTTTTCACCGGCCCGCTACTCGTCGTGCTCAAGCCATTGCCCATATTGCTGCTGGCGTATGCGGCTTACCGGCATCTGAACGGTAGCTGGCGCATCGGCATGGTGGCAGCCCTGCTTTTTTCCGCACTTGGCGATGTGCTGCTGGCATTGCAAAGCGAGCGCTTTGACAGTTTTGTACCGGGGCTGGCGGCATTTCTGGTGGCGCAGTTGGTCTATGCCGGCCTTTTTTGGTCACACCAGCAGGTCACTCGCCAGCGCCTGCTGTTGGCCGGCGGCTACCTTATCGCGGCCGGCATGCTGGCCGGGCTTGTCCTGCCGAAGACGCACGGCTTGTTGTGGCCGGTGACGCTGTATCTGGTAGCCATTTCGGCCATGGCAACAGGCGCGGCACTGTGCAGACTGCCGCTGCCGTCGCTGCTGCTGGGGGCCCTGACCTTTGTACTCTCGGACAGCCTGATCGCCCTCAATAAATTTGTCGTTGCGCTTCCGGCGGCAACGCTGCTGATCATGCTGACCTACTATCTGGCGCAATGGCTGATCTGGCACAGCGTGATTCGAAGCCGATAACACGCAGCGACCAAACGCCCAATCACGGTGTTGTTTACTTCAGGGATTGAAGCCAGCCGGCAAACTTGAAACACTCCTGCCAGGCGGCCAGACCGAGCCCCGCCGACGCATGCTGGCATGCCCGGATAGAACAAAAGGATTGGAAATGACCCTGTCACGCGAACCTGACTATATCCACTACACGCTTGAACAATTGGAGCGTGCCCGGCGCAGCATCGATGTGGAGCGCTTTCCGGACCGCAGTCACCTGCTGGATGTGCTGATTGCCGACCGCAAGCTGCGGCAGGCAGAAAGCCTGCAGGGGCAACCCAATCCGCAGGAAACCGCCGATCACGGTGACGGATGGTTCACCTCACATCGAAATGAGAGGAGATACAACACGCCGGGACAGGCACTGCTCGGGATGGCGGCCACCGTGGTATTTGGTGCCGGCGGCTTCGCATGGATGTGGTCGAAAGGTTTGCAGGACAACTCCATGAAGTTGTTCGCCGGACTCTGGGTGCTGGTCAATTTGTTTGGACTTGCTCACACGTTTCTCGAGTATCGTCGCCTGAAAGCACTGACTTCCGTCGTGCCGCAGCAACCGGTGCCGGCGCCAGTGAACCCCACGGCGAATCGCCCGGTTAGCAAACCCATCAGCAATTCCAACACGTCGCCGGTGCAGCGTTTGTAACCACCACGCCAATTGCGCGACCACTCATTGAACTAGCCGGTGTCATGCGATGCCGATACGCAACCTCTGCCGTTGCCTACCCGCTCCGGCATGCCGCGCCTGCGATGGGTGATGCATTTCATCGGGGACTGGTCACCATTGCCCGTGCTGCGCAGCCGCAAAGGTGCAGGCGTTCACAAATTTGCTTTTGGCCACGTGATACCGTCAGTGCACAACTGCCCATCGACCATGGGTGAAGACGGACGGGACCGGGCTTGCGTACTCGTCGCCCGGCTACTCCGGAGGCTGCCGCGCCATGCCCTATATCCAGCATCAATTCAATGGCGTCATTGTCAGCCACCATGAACTGACAGAGTGGCTCACGGTGGGCCGCCATCCGGACAATGACATTGTCCTTGATGACGCCACCGTCAGTGCCCATCACGCGGTCATCGAAAGCATGCCGTATGGCTACCAGATTCGGGATCTGGACAGCACCAATGGCATGCGCGTCAACGGCGAGAAGACCACGCTCAGCAAACTGCAGTTTACAAGCGTGATCATCATCGGCTCGCATACCCTGCTGCTGGTTGAGCAACTGCCCGACACGCTGCAGCACACGCTGAAGATCAAGAAGAGCTGGATACCCGGCATGTATTACACCGCCGACTGATCGCCCACCTCCGTGTCGACACTACGAACCGTATTTCTAGAGCTGCCCTTGCGCGGATTGCGACAAGGCGCGGCGCTGTCATGGCGCACACTCGGCAAACCACTGCTGCGCCGGATGCAGCCGCCGCTGGATTGGCGCTTGCTGATCTGGCTGGTCGGGCTTGGCTTGCTGCTCAGCCCAATCCGACCGGCATGGCTGGACGCACTCGACCGCCAGCTTTTCCAGGTTGGGGTATCGCTGTTGCCGGCGCAACCGGCGCCGCGCCCGCTTGATGTGCTGGCACTGACGCCAGCCGAGATGCAGCAGTTGCTGCGTGATCCGCTCGACAGCGGTCAGAGCACCGCTCTGGTCTATGCCTTGACGGCCAGCACGCGTCCGGTCGCGTTGTTGCTGCCCGAACTGCCACGCACCCAGCCACACAGCGCGGAACGGTTGCTGCAGGACACTCCTGCCAACGAACCCATTCATCAGGCGTGGACTGCCCGCGAACAATTGCGGACGCGCCTGCTGCAATGGATGGCATCACCGCAGATCTTTCTGGCCAGCCCGACGCACAGCCCCTATCTCGGCGTTGACGCCCGCATTGTCGACGACGCCCCGGCGAGTGCCGACAACCTGCCGCTGTGGCAGCGGCTGGCCATGCGCGATATTCCCGATCACCCCACACTGGCGGCGGCCAGCGGTGCCGGTGCGTTTCACCTGTGGCCGGTGGCAACACCGGTTGTGGACTCGTCCCACGAGGCGAGTCCGTTGACGCAGCAATTGCTGTGGCGTCATGGCGACGGTTTGTATCAAGGCCTGGTACTGGCACTGGTGCGCGCCAGCACCGAGGACAATGCGGCAGACTCGGCTTATCACTGGCGGGCACCGCACCAGCTGTCACTGATGCCAACAAAGCAGAACTTCCGGCTCAACAGCGATGGCAGTTTCTTGCCGGCGTATCAAACCGCCACCGGGACCGCGCCGGTGGTCAAAGAACAGGATCTGAAATCGTTTCTGCAGTCCGGTGCCAGCACCGATTTGCTGATCGTCGGGGTGGCCGGTGACCCGGCGCTGACAAAACTTGTCGGTGGCGTGCAGAGTCTGCAAAGCGGGCACTATTTTCATTCGCCATGGTGGACCGGCGTGGTGGAAAAAGGCCTGCTGATTGGGTTGCTCATCTATGCCCTCTGGCTGATGCCGAAACTCGCCAGCGGCGTCCAGCTGCTGATCACCATTCTGCTGTTGCTGCTGCTGGCAACCAGCCAGATTGGCTATCAGCTCACCCAGCTGCGTTGGCTGCCACTTGGCGTCACCATGCAATTCCTGCTGCTCGCCACCGTGCTGGTGCTGTTGTGGCGGCGCCAACAACAACCGGTCGAGCAGTTGCAGCGACAGCATCAGGAAATTGCCCTGCAGTGGAGCCGTCATTCGTTGCAGCAAGGCCAGCTCGAGCAGGCGTTTGATGCCTTGCAGCACTGCTCCAGCACGAATGACGTGCTGGAGCAGCTGTATGAAATTGGCGGCCAGCACGAGCGCAAGCGCCGGCCAGCCGCCGCCGTGGCGGTCTACCGACATCTGCAACAACGCAAACGGCGCTACAAGGATGTAAACAAACGCCTGCAGCTGCTGGAACAACCACAGGCGTTTGCCCACACCACGTTGATGCCAAGTTTGAGCAAGACCGTGGTGATCACCGACAGTCACAGCCAGCCGCAATTCGGCCGCTATCAGGTCGAGAGTGAACTCGGACGGGGCGCCATGGGCGTGGTTTATCTCGGCTTTGACCCGAAAATTTCTCGCAAGGTGGCGATCAAGACGCTGGATTACTCGCGCTACGACGGCGATGAACTGGTTGCCGTCAAGGCCCGCTTCTTCCGCGAAGCAGAAGCCGCCGGTCGCTTGCGTCACCCGAACATCGTCAGCGTCTATGACGTTGGTGAAGACCATGATCTGGCCTATATCGCCATGGACTATGTCGAGGGCCAGCCGCTCAGCGACTTCACCAGCAAGAAAGCGCAATTGCCGATTGCCGAAGTCTGCCAAATCATCGCTGATGTGGCGGACGCCCTGCACTATGCCCACGGCGAGAACATCGTCCACCGCGACATCAAGCCAAGCAATATTCTGTACCACCGCGACACTGGCAAGGTGACCGTCACCGATTTCGGCATTGCCCGCATCGTCAACGAACAGAGCACACAAACCGGTGAAATCCTCGGCAGCCCGTTGTACATGTCACCCGAACAGATCCTCGGCAAGAAAGTGGACAAGGCCAGCGACATTTTCAGTCTGGGCGTGACGCTGTTTCAGCTGCTCACCAGTGAGTTGCCGTTCAAGGGCGCCAACATTGCCGAGCTCAGCCGGCAGATCCTGCAAGGCAAGCCGGTCGATATTCGTGATCTGCGTCCGGGTTTATCGGCCAGCGTCCGCCGTATCATCAACAAGGCATTGCAAAAAGACCCGGGCGATCGCTATCGCGATGCGGCCGACATGGCAAGCGCGCTGCGCAAGGCTGATTAGAAGCCATCTCAAAAATGTAGCGAGCGACGGCAGGTTGGTTGCCGCCAGCGCGCAAGAACCGGAATGTACAGGCAGTACATGAGGATTCTGAGCACTGCCGGCGGCCAAGATGCCGAGCGCAGTCATTTCTGAGATGACTTCTAGTGACCAGAGCACAGCCATTCACTCGCACAGCAGGAGAAACTCCGTGGCAACTTTGACCCAGCTCGTTGATGGCGTGGTCGCCAACAAATTCGAACTCAAGCACGGCAGCCTGACCATCGGCCGCCACCCCGACAACACCATCCAGATCGACGATTCTGCCGTCAGCAGCCATCACGCCCGGCTCGATGGCGCCGCCAATGAGCATTTTCCGCAGTACAGCGAGTACTATCTGGTCGATTTGGGCAGCACCAATGGCACCTTCATCAATGATCTGAAGCTGACCAAGCAGCAACGACTGCGTCATAACGATCTGGTGCGAATCGGTTGGAACACGTTCAAGTTCATCGACAATGACGAGTCGTCGCTGGAAAAAACCTCGCACATGCTGGCAACCGGCCAATAGGCCGGAATGACAGTCCCGATCCCGGCAGGTTGTCTGACCCGCCGCTGTTGTCACGCATTGCCCGGTGCCCTGCAACGTCAACCGCTGCATGGCACCGGTCCCGTTTGCTCCCGAGCATCGGCACCGTAGAAGTTACCGGTCCGCGCCGGTATTTCTTGCATGGCACCGTCACTTGCTGCCGCCACATCCCGCACTTTCACGCCGCCCGGCATGGCCGGTAATACCTCCGGCTATCTTGCTGGCGGTTTCGGCTATCATCATCGACATTATGTTCGCCTTGCCCTGTTCACATCCGGCCTTCGCCGAAGACGTGTCTTTGACCTGTTGGAGCTGCCCTATGAATGTTGCCATCATTGCTTTCGCCAGCGCCCTGCTATGGTTGATATCGACCCCGGCCTTGGCGCAAGACGCCGCCGCGACACCGAGCCCTGACTACGATGCCGCCCTTGCCCAGAAAACCGGGGCCGACGAACATGGCATGCGCAAATATGTGCTGGTGATCCTGAAAACCAGCCCCACACCAGTGCCGAAAGGGCCGGAACGCGACGAGATGTTCAAGGGGCATTTCGCCAACATGAATCGGCTGGCGGAAGCCGGCATTCTGGCGGTCGCCGGCCCGCTCGACGGTGTCGATGGCTGGCGCGGGTTGTTCATTCTGGCAGTCGATACCATCGAAGAAGCCAAGCAGCATGTCGCCACCGACCCGGTTATCAGCAAAGGCGAAATGGTGGCGGAATACCATACCCATTACGGTTCGGCGGCGCTGATGCTGGTCAACGAAGGCCACCGGAAAGTTGCAAAGAAAAACTTCTGAATGGCGCGGCAGCACGACGGTGCGCTGTACACCGGCTGAACCCTTCACCATCGCTTTGGAGTAGCGCCATCATGATGCGGCGTTCACGGTTTCTTTTCGGTCTGACGCTACTGTTTTCGGCTTCATTGCCGGCCGCAGAGCCAGCCTCGGTAAGCTTTCACACCGGCAGCGGCGTTTTGCCGGCTGGTCTGCCTTTTTCTGACGCGGTGCGGGTCGGCGATCTGGTTTTTCTGTCAGGTCAGATTGGCATCGTGCCCGGCAGCATGAAGCTCGCGCCGGGCGGTATTGCGGCGGAAGCCCGGCAAACGATGGACAACATCAAAACGGTGCTGGAGGCCAACGGCTACGCGATGGCGGATCTGGTCAAATGCACCGTGATGCTTGCCGACATGGCCGACTGGCCGGCTTTCAACGACATATACAAAAGCTATTTTCAGGGCCGTTACCCGGCGCGCAGTGCATTCGGCACCAACGGTCTGGCGCTAGGTGCAAAGGTCGAGGTGGAGTGCATCGCCGCCGCCGGCAACTAAAAGCCTTCTCAAACCCGTCGCGAAAGCAAATTGGCTTTCGCCAGCACGCATGACTGGAATGTGCACGCCGAGCATGAGGAGTTTGCGCATTGCCGATGGTCAGAATGCCGGACCTTGTCAGGTTTGAGCTGGCGTCTGGCGAGGGCCAACTCACCGCGTATTTGCGGCTTTGGCGTTCCCAGTCAATACCGGTTTATATCGACTTCCTCTAACGATCGACAGTGCTTGGACCAAAACGGGACGGCGCGTAAAAATCGACGCTGCCAGTTGATTCGAATCAAGCGGATACTTCCTTGGCCGGCGACAACATGCAGTCAGCCGATGTCGGCAACCAACGATGGCCTCGCCAGCTGAACCCACGGCAACGGAAGCTGCTGCAATTGGGTCCGTCGCAACGGAATCAGTCGCAACTGAATCTGTCAAAACTTGATCAGTCGCGGCCGGGTTCCCGGTACTGGTGTGGTTGGACGTTACGTCGTTGCGGCTTTGACACGTTTGCCGTTGTCCGCGTTCGAAACCTGTCGCGCTTTCAAGGAGGCCATATGGACAAAGCACGCCTGAGTCAGAAAGACAAATTGTTCAAGCCAGAACGGATTGACCCCTATCAGGCAACCATGCCCAGCAAAGGTCCGGCGTTCTGCGGCGACTGCGGTGCCAGCTACAAAGCCGGTCGCTGGTCTTGGCAGGCTGCCGACGTGGCAGCCGAGCGCACCAGCTGCCCGGCCTGCCGACGCAAGGCGGACGAAGCCCCGGCCGGCACCCTGACGCTGAAAGGGCCATTCGTGCTCGCGCACCATCAGGAGATCGTCAATCTCATCAACCATGTCGAACAGGCGGAAAAAGAAAGCCATCCGCTGGAGCGGCTGATGCGCATCACCCCGTACAGCGAAGGCCTTGTTGTGACCACAACCGGTACCCATCTGGCCAGCCGCATCGGCCATGCGCTCGATTCGGCGTTTCAGGGCCGTTCGATCTATCGCCACAACGATCAGCGCACCCAGGTGGACGTTGACTGGTCGCGCACGGGCTGAGCGCTTGTCCCTGCTTTTCCCGCAACGCGCTGGCCCTGTCAGCGCGTTGCGCGGCCAGTTACCCGATGCTCAGTGCACCGCCAACGTTTGCCTTTCCCGTCGCTGAGCCTGCAGCGGCAGCGCTTCTGTAGCGTGACCGCTACAATTGCCGGGTTGCTCCCGTCCGCCAGCTGCCGTTATCGTTGCGGCCGGGAGGAACCTCGCCATGCGCTTCGAACAATTGACGCCCGAGTTGCAGCAGTGGATTCAGGAGACGGTGCAATACGGTCATCCGGTTGCGACCATCGTGGAAACCCTGGTCGCTGCCGGCCATCCAGCCAGCATCGTTGAGGCCGTTACCGAATACCGGGATGCCCAGCTCAGCGCAGGCCACATCATTCGGCCGCACAGCAGTACCGTGGTTGCCCAAGTCTCGGGCACCCAACACACCCGCGATCGTGACGTGCATATCCTGTTCACGCTCAATGCGCCGCGTGTGGTGCTGTTTGGCAACCTGCTGTCGGATGACGAATGCGATGCCCTGATCGCCCAGTCGCGGCAACGGCTGAAGCCGTCAACCGTGGTCAATGCGGTCACCGGCAACTATGACCTTCATGCTGCCCGCACCAGTTATGGCGCGTCATTCAAGCGTGGGGAAAACGAGTTGATCCGCCGCATCGAAAACCGGATCAGTGATCTGCTGTCGATTCCGTACAGCCGCGGCGAGCCGATACAGGTTCTCAACTACGCGCCCGGCGCCGAATACAAACCACACTTCGATTTTTTTGACCCGCGCGACCCCGGCAACGAAGGCAGCCTGAACATGGGCGGCCAGCGCTTTGCCACGCTGGTGATGTATCTCAACGACGTCGATGCCGGTGGCTCGACGGTGTTCCCGGAGATTGGCCTTGATGTGCTGCCGCGCAAAGGCAACGCCATTTTCTTTTCCTATGCCAATCCGGCTGGCGATCTGGATCGACTCAGCTTGCACGGCGGCAGTCCGGTCGCCGCCGGCGAGAAATGGATCGCGACCAAGTGGCTGCGGGTGGGGGATTACACCGGGCCGGATGCGTAAGCACTACATCACCGCCGCCGGCTTTCTTGCCGCCCGATGGGGCCGGTCGGACTCAGCTGCATAAACTCAGCTTTAAAAAAACGTCGGTAAAGAAACTGTGTTGCGGAAAACAAAGGGCGAATGGTGATTCGCCCTTTGTCTTGGCTCATGCCGGCAGTGGCACCGCTGTGGAAGCCGGCGCCAGCCGCAGCGGCTGCCATTGCCAGTGCGTGAGGCAGCGCCAGAGCCACTCCAGCGGCCCATGGCGGAAACGTCCCAACCACCAGCGACTGAACAGCCATTGCGCAGCGATGATGGCCACCACTATCAGCATTTGCGGGGCGCGTGAAATCTGCCCGAACTGGCCAAAGCCATAGCCGTAGAACAGCACTGACAGCAGCACCGAATGCATCAGGTAATTGGTCAGCGTCATGCGGCCAAGCGGAGCCAACCACAGCAGCCACTTACGGGATGACGCGGACTGCATCGCCATGACGACCGCGCCAAGATAGCCCGCTGCCAGCAACGGCTGACCGAGCTGGAACAAGCCGTTGCCGGCCGCACCGAGCATCTGGACATGGCGCGCCGCCGGGTGCGACATGATCACAACTGCCACCACCGATATCGCCATGCCGACAGCAAGACCGACATAGGCCATGCTGCGAAACAGCGGCAGATGCTGTTCGATTTGGGTCATCTTGCCGCTGGCCACCAACCAATAGCCAAACAGGAACAGCGGAAACAGATCAAGC
This sequence comes from Permianibacter sp., assembly GCA_041914645.1. Classification (GTDB taxonomy): domain Bacteria; phylum Pseudomonadota; class Gammaproteobacteria; order Enterobacterales; family Permianibacteraceae; genus Permianibacter. The sequence goes on along the minus strand of JAYSCY010000002.1, from coordinate 211,917 downwards.
AGCACCAGAATCGGCAAGATTTTCATTTCTTCAAGGGTTTGCTCAAGCCGGAATGCGGTGGCAACCCAGAACGCCGGTTGCGTCATTGCGCTGATTTCCGCTTGCTCTTCCTTTGCCCGCGTTGCCTTGCTCTTGGCGCGGTCTTGCGCCAGCTGTTGCAGCCGCTGTTCCGGTGCCAGCGTGTCGAGGTCGACTTCTGTCTCCGCTGCCACCGCATCCGGAACGGCCTCTGCTGCCAAGTCGATACCGGCAGCCTTGGCTTCAGCCAGCAGCACATCGGCACGTTTTTCGGTTTCCAGCCGCTCCTGCCACTGCTCGGTCATCGTTGCATTGTCGTGCGTGAGCGCATAGTACGTGCCGAAACTGAACATCAGCAGCAAGGGCAGCATCATCACACCGAGACTGAACTTGAGCTGGGAAGCATGATTGTTGAAACGCTGCAGCAGGGGCTTGCGCAGCAATACCAGCCAGCCCAGCAACAGGAACCCGCCCAGCGCATAAGCGCGCAGAATGTCGCCGGTCCAGAACAGCGTTGCATGCAACAGCCCAAAGACAAACAGCGCGGCCATGCGACGGCTGAACATGGCCGCGAACGGGCGTTGCTGCACTGCCGCGCGGGTCAACATCACCGCAAACCCCATGCCGAACAGCAAGGCGAAAAGTTTGTAAAATTTGCCTTCGACCAGCACCCGCACCAGCCAGCCGGCCATGAAATCCATGCCAGTCAGACTGCGATCAATATGCCCCATCGAGGCAATGGCGCGATTGAACCACTCGATATTCATCAACAGGATGCCGATCAGGGCAAAGCCGCGCAGCACATCCATCGCGGCAATGCGCTCGCGCCATGACGGCGACACCGGCCCGGGGTCAGGGCGTGCTGCGGTTCCAGTTTCGGTTGATGAGGTAAACACTGTTGTCATATTGCTTCCCTGATTTCATGTTTTCGGACGACGGCAGTTGTCGAAAGACGATAGCTGTCGAGCGACTGTAATGGCGAAGGCGTGACACACCTACCCCGCAAACGTACCCGGATGTTTCCGCGGTACATCAATTTCCGGTCCAGCAGCGGCGCCCACTGACGGTCATGGGCCGGGCATTAACGCTCAGGCTCGACTACACTTTCAGCCAGCAGCAGGCCTTGCCATGACCGCTGCCAAGAGGGCTCTGATGCAGGCATGGGACAGCCGGGTACATCGACGCATCGGCGCTGTCCCCTCAACCTTTGTCCCGAACTGACTTGACCATGCCCCATAACGACATCACCGCCCGGCTTCGGATGTACAAGGATCTCGGCCGCCGCACCACGGCCGGCAACTGGGTCTATACCATCAGCTGGCCCGTCATTTTTCTCGGCACCGACCTCCATCAACATTTTCCCTGGCAAGTTTGGTTGCTCGAATTGCTGTTCGTTACCGTGGCACTGCTCCGCCTGTATCACACACGGCTGGCTGAGCGCTGGCTGCCAGAACGGGAAGCGCTTTGGCTGGCGCTGCTCTATCCGGTTTCACTCATCAGCATCACGGTGTGGGGCACGCTGACCAGCATCGTGCTGCTGCATGGCTCCAATGAGCTGGTCTTCCTCATGACAACCTCGCTGATTGGGTTTTCCGCCGGTGCGGTCAACAACGTCGCACCCTCACTGAAACTGGCGCGCAGCTTCATGGGCTGCGCGCTGGCGCCACTGCTGCTGGCCGTGGAAGCCGGTTCCTTCAACGTGGCATTTGTCGTCATCCTGCTGATGTTTCTGGCTTACCTGCTGCTCTCCTCCAAACAACAGAACACCGAATATTGGTTGCTGGTTGCCAATGAATACCGTTTGCGTGAACAGCAACTGCAACTGGAAACACTGAGTCGCACCGACGCCCTCACCGGCTTGAACAATCGCCGCCACTTCAACGAAAAACTCGAAGAACTCTGGCGCCTGAGCCTGCGCCAGCACACCTCGCTGGCGGTGCTGATGCTGGATATCGACCATTTCAAGAAAATCAATGACACCTGGGGCCACAGTGTTGGCGATGCCTGTCTGGTGCTCATCAGCGAACGGCTGCGTTCGGTCATGTGCCGCTCCACCGACGTGGTCGCCAGAATGGGCGGCGAGGAATTCGCACTGCTGCTGCCCTGCACCGACAGTGCCGGGGCAATGGTCGTGGCCGAAAAACTTCGCCAGAGCATCGGAGCCACTCCGTTTCACTACGACAGTGGCAGTGAGACTTTCACCATTCCGTTGACTGTCAGCATCGGCATTGCGGCCGGCTCGCCGGACCGCTATCCGCGCCAGACCGACCTGCTGTCCGCCGCCGACAAGGCGCTGTACCAGAGCAAACACGAAGGCCGTAACCGCAGCAGCCTTCATCAACCGGCAACAGTGGCCTGAATACAATCATCACGGCCACCACCCGTCGCAGTGGTTTTCTGCCTGGTGACCGATGTGACGGCCACAACGGTCAATTGGTTTCACCGGCAGCGCAAAACACCGCCGGCACGCGCCGGTTTCGGTCGCAACATCACGTTGGCACACCGCAAGAAGACAAACCGCCATGCTCGCTGCCTGCCCGTCCGCCGCTGCCCGCTGGCTGGAACTGCTGCTGATTTTCGCTGGCTTGCCGCTGCTGGCCTTTCTGTTCCGTGACTCCATGCAGCTGTGGTTGGTGCCGCTGTTGCTCGCGCTGGCGCTCGGCTGCTATGTGCTGATGGTGCGTGATGCCAAGTTCAAGCGATTCCGGCTGCTCAACGCCGAACAGGTGCCCCGGTTGCTGAAGCGCCGCTTGCCCGTCTTTGTCATCGGGGCACTGCTGTGCGCGCTGGCGTATGCGCTTGCCGGCGGCAATCGCTGGTTCCAGTTGCCGATGGAAGCCACCAGCACCTGGCTGGTGCTGCTGGTGATGTATCCGCTGCTGTCCGCCTGGCCGCAGGAATTGATCTTCCGCGCGTTTCTGTTCCATCGTTACAAGACCATCATCCCGCGCAAGAAACACCGGATGTGGCTCAGCACCGGTGCATTTGCCTTCGCCCACATCATCTATGCCAATCCGGCGGCGATATTGCTGGCACTCGTCGGCGGCCTATTGTTTTCCTATACCTATGCCAAAACCCGGTCGACCCTTGCCTGCGTGGTCGAACACAGTCTCTGGGGCATCTGGCTGTTTTCGCTCGGTTTGGGGCAGTACCTCGACAGTGGCGCCCTCGGTGGCTAGCGCGCCCAATACGGTTGCGACAGCTGAACGGCGGAAAAACAGAAATCCAGGCAACTGTTTGCAGATCGTCGCTGGTCATCGCATGATTCAGGCCATTCTGTGACCCGAAGTTCGGCAATGAAGCGGCAACATTTGCCCTGTTGCTTACTCCATTTTCAGGAATGCCCCCTCATGCGCATCATTGTCAAAATCGTTCTGGGCGTAGTGGCCCTGCTGGTGCTGCTGGTGACCGTTGCCCTCATTCGGACTGCCACCAGTGACAGCCGACAACGGCATGTCCCCGCGGCACCTGCGCTTGCCGTGGATGAGGCCCGCGCCGCCGAAAACCTCGCGGCCGCCATCCGCTTTGTCACCATCGCCAGCGACGGCGAGCAGCAGGATCGGCTCGCCGACTTCCACGGTTTGCATGCCCATCTGGCCGCCGCCTATCCGCGCGTGCATCAAGCATTGGCTCACCGTGTGATCAACGACAGTTCGCTGCTGTTCAGCTGGCCCGGTCGCGATCCGACAGCGAAAGCCATTGTGCTGATGGCGCATCTGGACGTGGTCCCGGTGGCACCCGGTACCGAGTCCGCCTGGCAACACGAACCGTTTGCCGGTGTGGTCGCTGACGGCTTCGTCTGGGGCCGCGGTGCCTGGGATGACAAGGGTAATGTGATCGCCCAGCTGGAGGCGGTCGAGGCGTTGCTGGCACGCGGTTTCCAACCGGAGCGCAGCGTCTATCTGGTGTTTGGTGGCGACGAGGAAATCGGCGGTCAGCGTGGCGCCAAAGCCATGGCCACCCTGTTGCAACAGCAGGGCGTGCAAGCCGAGTTCGTGATTGACGAAGGCATGCTGATCACGGAAGGGATGATCGCCGGGCTGAGTGCGCCAGCCGCACTGATCGGTGTTGCCGAAAAGGGCTATCTGTCGACTCGCATTTCGGTACTGGCAACACCGGGGCACTCGTCGATGCCACCAACCGATGGCAGCAGTGCCATCAGTCAATTGAACCGGGTGCTGCAACGCATTGAAGCACATCCGCTGCCACTGCGGCTCGACGGCGTTGCCCGCGACATGCTGGAAACACTGGCACCGGACATGCACGGCTTCGGCAAACTGGCGCTGACCAACCTGTGGCTGTTTGAACCACTGGTGCAGCAACAGCTGGCGCAGGCGCCGGCCACTCATGCCATGCTGACCACTACCACGGCGTTCACCATGCTTTCCGCCGGCAACAAGGACAACGTGCTGCCGGGCGAAGCCAGTGCCACGATCAATTTCCGGTTGTTGCCCGGCACCGGCATTGATGACGTGCTGGCCTACCTGAATGCACACACGGCCCAGCTGTTGCCGACCGATCGGTTCCGGATTGAAAAAGTACAGGCCGGCACCGAACCGTCACCGGTTTCGCCAAAAGCCGGCAGCGGTTATCAACTGATCGAGCAAACGGTGCGGGAACTGCAACCGGACACGCTGGTAGCACCGGGACTGATGCTGGGTGGCACCGATTCGCGCCATTTCACCGCGATCAGTGACCAGATTTACCGGTTCTCGCCCATTCGCGCCAAACCGGAAGACTTGCCACGTTTTCACGGCAACAACGAGCGGCTGTCGTTGCAGGATTTGAGCACCATGATTCGGTTCTATCAACGCCTGCTGGAACAGGCAGCGGGGCCGGCAACGGCCGTTGCCGGCACAATCACCAGGTAACATCAAAACGAGCGTGCAGCTGCCGCCTGCGGGCTATGACCATTTCGCTATTAAAACGGCGGTTTGGCAAACGTGCCTCTATGCTGACGATGTTCTGCAACAAGTTGTTGTGCAACAACAGGAACACGATCATGGCTCACAAGGAACAGCACCACAAACGCGACCAGAAGAAGCCGAAGAAAGTGCGGCCACACGAACAGGTCGGCAGCCACCGCAGCGGCATGGTCGAACAGATCAATGCCAACGAAGCGCCTCAGGTCAAACCCTGAGCGCGCTGGCGACCAGTGTGGCAGCTCGCTGCTGGCCACACCGTCACCGTCAATGCCGCCGTCGATTATGGCGCTGCCAGTGCTCTGGCTTTTCCGCTGACAATGGCGGCTTCAATTGCCAGCAGGGTCTGCTCGTGTGCCACGGCGGACAGCGATTCGATCTGGCCGCCGATACGGGACATTTCGGCACCGAGCGGTTCAATTTTCTGCTCAAGCGGTTCCTGCTCTCGTTCGAACGCACGGATCGCCGCATAGTCCGTCTCATCCTCAGCCAACGCCGCCTCCAGCAAAGCCACTCGGGCCTCGAGCTGATCGGTGTGCTCGCGCATTTGCGCTTCCAGTTGCTGCAACTGCTGTTCGAACGGCGTCACTTGCTGCCACAGGGCCAGCAGGTCGGCAAGGATCGCAGGATCGTCCAGCAAGTAGCGCTGCTGACCTTTGCGTACCCACAGAAAATCACCGACTGCCGCGCTTTTGTGGCGCGTGGCTTCGGTCAGCTCCTTGTGATTGCCAACAAACAGCACCGTATCGTGTTGCCGCACCAATGCATAGCTGAGCGCCGGCCTGCCCCGCTCCTGCATGCTGATGTGCACGCTCGGCAAGTCGGCTGATTGAGCCGGCAAGGCAGCGGCCAGAGCCGCGAGCGGCCCGGCGATCAGCGTGGCCAGCAGCAACAACTGCGGTAACGGGCGGTTTGGCAAAACGGAGTGGGCAATCGAATTGTGTAGACGCATGTGGACGCTCCAGCAGTGACGGCTCAGAGCGCGCGACAGGAACTGCACGCGTTGCGCCAATCGGGTTCGACTGGCTTGACGCAACCGTGATGAAAATAGTTTTGCGCAGCGGGGTGGCGATTCGATTATTCACCAGAAAGTGCCGGCGGCGGCACCAATCGGCTCGCATAAACCGCCGCCGCTCAGCGCGTCGAATCTGGCGGGACAACTGTTGGCGTGCTGCTGAGACACCGCGTGAGGAAGGAACGGCGCCGGCATGGCACCGGTTGTAAGGGCAATTTCGGGACGGTTACAGCGTGCTGCCGTGGCGCGATGCGCCAACGGCTGGCTTCAGAAGCTGTACTTGAACTCGACTTTCACCGAATCCGTTTTCCACTTGACGGTGTAACGCAGGCCTTCGACGACACCGTCAGCGTTGCCACTGTACCGGCCCTTCAGCAGGATATAGGCCGGCTCGCCAATGGCGTCACGGATATCGGCTTCCCAACGCCGACGGGTGCTCCGGTTGCTGTCGCGAACGTCAGCAGCAACGCCTGACGACGACGATTCGAGCTTGTCGATGGCATCCCAAAGGTCACCACCGGATTGCTGCATTTGGGCGGCGTAAGGGTCGAGTGCGAAGGCGTCCGCATCGCTGGCCTGAGCGGCCTGCCACGACACCATCGACAGCGAGGCGACTTGCAGGGCTTTGCGCAGCCAGGATTGCAAGGTCAGCGAGCGGCGTAGCTGCCGTGCCGACACTACGTTATCCGCCAGCAGGATTTCGCCCAGCGGACGACCGTCGATACGTTGCTTGGCGATGGCGGCGTCCAGTTGCGCGCGGGTAATGGCGTTCCTTGCCAGCAACATCTGTCCAAGTTTGGGGACTGATGCTTCTGTGATGCTGGCCATGGGACAACTCCGCTCCGGCAAAATCTGACGATGTGATCTTGGCATCGGGATGAGGCTTTGACTGTGAACTCACCCGGTTTGCTAAGACCGTTTATTGGCGGAATAACTGCAGGCTTATTACGTTTGACGCGCCGACAGATTGGCGCATTGAGCCGTTCAGGCAGCCGGCATAGGCAACTTGTTGATTTGCCAATGTCGACGGGATGGTCCATCCAGTAGGCAAACTGCAGTTGGCATGAATGTCCCCGTTCGACATGCCCACGCGAAATTCAGGGCCTATCACCTGTTGCCGCTGCCGCCACAGCCCGAGTCTGAAGTCAGTAACCGCGCGACCGATCCACCCGGCCGGTTGGCGACTGGCCGTATTCAAGTGCCCGCAAATTGTCGGCAATCTGGCGCACCGCTTCCGGCAGCAGGGTTTGGGCCGCGATATGCGGCGTCAGGGTGATGCCGGGGTGCCGCCAGAACGGGTGCGAGGGCGGCAACGGCTCACTGGCAAACACATCCAGCAGCGCGCCACGCAGCTGGCCACTGGCAAGGGCTGCCAGCAACGCCGATTCATCCAGCACATCGCCACGACCGGCGTTGATCAGCAGGGCATCCCGGCGCAGCAGCTGCAACCGCTCGCCGTTCAACAAACCGCGCGTCGCCGCCGTCGACGGCAGCAAGCTGACCAGTACATCGGTTTGCGCCAGCAATGCCGGCAAGGCCTCGCTGCCGGACGCGGACGCGATGCCCGGCGGGGCATGTCCGCTGCGCGACCACAACGTGACCGGGTAGCCGCGGCCATGCAGCCCCTGCGCAACGTGACCGCCAATGATGCCGCCACCAAGCACGGTTACCTGTACCTCGCTGGCTGCCCGCGGCCGCAGCGGCCGCCACTGGTTCTGCTGCTGCGCCGTCCAGTAATGGTCAAACCCGCGCTGGTAGCCAAGCACGCCGTACAGCACGTACTCCAGCATCTGCTCGGCCATGCCGGCATCGAGCAAACGGTAAATGGCGACCGATTCCGGCAGATCGGTTCTGCCAATCAGCCGGTCGATGCCCGCGCCCAGGGCGAACACGGCGCGCAGCTGCCGGAACGGCCGGAAAAATTCCGGTGGCGCGCCCCAGCAAATGATGTGATGAATCCTGTCGGCATCGACACCGGAATCCGCCAGCTCGGCCTGCGAAACAAAGTCAAACGTCGCGGCTTCCCGTCGGAAGGCGTCGAGATAGGCCTGCTGCTCGTGAGCATGAGGGCAATACACCAACACTGGATGCGGATTCTTCATTGACAGCACTCAGAGAAACGGATGCCCAAATCATGACCGGTCAGGCCGATGCAGCAACCGGCCCAGATGGTTGCCGGTGACCGAGCGGCGCGCACAACAGCCACAATCCCGCCGCCAGCAAATAATGCAAACCTTGCACTGACAATTGCGGCCACTGCGTGGCTGGCAACAGCGTGCAGGCAAACGCCAGCACCAGCAACAGCGCACCAAATTGCTGGATCCGGGTGCCGCGTTTCAGCACAGCGATAATGATCAACGCCAGCGCCAGCGCCGCCGGTACCGACACCAGCATGGCAGTCAATGCGTCCGGCAAACCGATGACGGTGGTCAGCAATACGCCAAAGGCAGCGGCAACGATCAACATCAGCGCCGCGGCACGCGGATGGTTGGCAACCAGACTGTCCGGCCAATAGATGCTTGCCGCCAACAGCGGTACTGCGCCGACGGTTGCCACCAACGAGAAGAACGCGTGCGGCCCGGCCAGCGACATCACGCCAGCGAATTTCAGCGTACCCAGCACGGCAGCCAGCGCCAGAGCTGCCAGCGCCCAACGAATGCCGGCCTGAGCCGGCCACAGCCGCCAACTCAGCAACAGGCAAACCAGCACCAACACTGCATCTGAAATGGCATTGCCGATCATGCTTGCTGCTCCGTCATCGCCGGTGTCGAAGGCGCGGCAACATCGACGCGCGCGTTGGGCAAGCGGCGCAGCCAGAGCAGCGACAGCAACACAAACGCAACTACCACAGTCGACAAGGCCAACTGCCCAGCCGTTGTCATCGGGACAACGCCGGGTACATCCGCCCCCATCATGACCAGCAACAACACGGTGCCTGCGCTCAGCAACAGGCGCAGGGCTTCGGCTACGCGCGCCCAGGCCTTGCGTTCCAGCAAACCGCCGACGGTCACCGCCGCTGCCACGATCGCGCCGGCATACAGCAGCAGCGCCAGGGTCGACAGCTGCGGCGCGATCACCAGAAAATGGCAAATCATGACCACCATGATCAGGTATTGCAGCACCGCGTAAGCACTGAGCCAGGGCGAACCGGCCACGGCAAAACGGTTAACGGAGCGCGTATCAAGCGGCGGCACCGGCTCGTTCCAGCCGCCGGGTGGCGCAAACAGCACCGCCAGTTTGGCGCGCCAGCCACGGGCAGCACGCATGCCGCGCCCGATGTCGACATAGACGTTGAAATTGCCCCAGAGCGGGTTGTAGCTCGCCAGTGGCTTGCGAATGCCGTAGACAATCTTTTCGCCTTCACGCTCATCGACAAAGGTACCGAACAACCGATCCCACAGAATCAGAATGCCGCCATAATTGCGATCGATGCAGTAATCATTCTGGCCATGATGAACCCGGTGATTGGATGGCGTGACCAGAACCCGATCCAGCCAGCCGAGTTTGCCCACCAGTTCGGTATGCACCCAGTACTGATACAGCAGATCGATCAGGCTGGCGCCAATGAAGACTTCCGGCGGCACCCCGATCACTGCCATCGGCAGATAGAACGGCCAGCCAAAGGCAGCGCCAGTGCTGGTTTGGCGCAGCGCAGTGGTCAGGTTGTAGTACTCGGACGAATGGTGCACCTGATGCGCGGCCCACATCAGGTTCACTTCGTGACCGAAACGGTGCACCCAGTAGTAGAGAAAATCGTACAGCAGCAGCGCCAGCAACCAGACCCATGGCGAGTCTGCTGGCAGTTCGGTGGCGCGGAAACGCTCATACACCAATACATACAGACCAATGGTCAGCGCCCGGGTGAATGCGCCGGCAACCTGGCTGAGCACACCAAAGTGCAGGCTGGTAATGGCATCCGCCACGTCATAGACCGGCTGGCGGCGGCGCCAGGCAATCGCCGCCTCGATCACGATGGTCAGCAGAAAAACCGGAATGGCATAGAGAATCGGATTCATTTTTTTGCTGCAGCAGAGGGCCGGGCTGGTACCGGAGTGTGCCGCGAATCGGCAGTCAGGGGAAGACTCGCTTGCACCGGCTCATGTCCGCCTTCGCCAGCGTCCGGCCGGCAAATGGTTTACCCTTGCCAACCAGCCAGCACCCCTTGCGCCGGACTCGCCAGGAAACCCGATCTGCCATGAGCCTTGCACACTGATGAAGCCCCTTGTTTACGACGTGATTGTGATTGGCGCCGGTGCCGCTGGCATGTTCGCGGCGTTCACCGCCGGCCAGCGCGGACGCCGGGTCTTGCTGATCGATCACAGCAACAAGATCGGGGAAAAGATCCGCATCTCGGGCGGTGGCCGCTGCAACTTCACCAATATCAACGCCAGCCCGGCCCAGTATCTGTCCGACAATCCGCATTTCTGCCGTTCGGCGCTGGCCCGTTACACGCCCCAGGACTTTCTCAAGCTGATCAGCCGGCACGGTATCGGCTATCACGAGAAAACTCTCGGCCAACTGTTTTGCAATGACAGTGCCCAGCAGATCATCGACATGCTGGTGGATGAATGCCGCGATGCCGGTGTCAGCTGGTCAACCGACACCACCGTCCACCAAATCACACGCGACAGCGGCGGCAGCTTTCAGGTCCATAGCCAGCGCGGTCACTTTGCCTGCGCTTCGCTGATCATTGCCACCGGCGGCCTGTCGATTCCACAAATCGGCGCCAGCGGTTTTGGTTATGACATTGCCAGACAATTCGGTTTGCGGCTGGTCGACACCAGCCCAGGGCTGGTGCCATTGACCTTTCCGGGGCCGGAGTGGCAACCGTTTGCCGATTTGTCCGGCGTCGCGTTCGATGCCGATGTCAGCTGTGGCAAGACCACGTTCCGCGAAGCGATTCTGATCACCCACCGGGGCGTGAGCGGCCCGGCCATTCTGCAGATCTCGTCCTATTGGAAGCCTGGCCAGACCCTGACCATCGATCTGGCGCCGCATGATGATCTGGTTTCGCGTTTTCAGGAGCGTTGCCAAAGCGAGCAACTGCTCGGCAATGCGCTCGCCGATTGGCTGCCGCGTCGGCTTGCCCAGCTCTGGTGCGAGCAGCGCGACGCCAACAGACCGATGAAACAACTCGGCGCGAAAACCTTGCAGAAATTTGCCGAGGAACTGCACCACTGGACCGTACGGCCGGCAGGTACGGTCGGTTACAAGAAAGCCGAAGTAACACTCGGCGGTGTCGACACCCGCGATCTGTCCTCCAAGACAATGATGGCGACTGCCGTACCGGGCTTGTACTTCATCGGTGAAGTGGTCGATGTGACGGGCTGGCTGGGCGGCTACAATTTTCAGTGGGCATGGGCATCCGGTCACGCTGCCGGGTCGGTTGCGTAAGCACGTCGATTTTACCATTCCAGTTGCCGGTTTTCGTTAGCCCACAAATGTGCTCGAGCAAGAAGCATTGACTTTTCAGGAGAACGAGTGGATGCACAAGAATTTTATCTGCCGTCATGACCGGCACTCACTGATGCGCACTGCATTTTTCTCACTGTTTGTCTCACTGCTTGTCTCACTCTCTGCAACAACTGCATGGGCCGCCAGCAGCTGGTTTGAACACGCCACGCTGATCGATGCCACCTCGCCAACCGCTCGCACCGGCATGGCGATTCAGGTTGTTGACGGGCGCATTGCGGCCGTGCTGCCGGATGCCGAGGTTGCCCAGAAAATCCAGCCGGATGATATCCGGATTGATCTCAGCGGTCGTTACCTCATCCCAGGGTTGATTGACACCCATGTTCATCTCGCCACCGATGCCAACATGGCACGCGCACATGCCCAGTTACAGCTCTATCTGTACAGCGGCATTACCACGGTCCGTGACATGGCCGGCGATGCCCGCTTGCTTGCCGAACTGCGCCGCGAACTGTTGCTGCAGGAAGTGCCGGGACCAACGCTGCATTACGCGGCGCTGATGGCCGGCGAAAGTTTTTTCAATGACCCGCGCACGCATCAGGCCAGCGCCGGAGAAACTGCCGGGCAGATCCCGTGGATGCAGGCCATCACCGACAAAACCGACGCCGATCGGGCCGTGGCCATGGCCATTGGTACGTACGCCAGCGGCATCAAGCTGTACGCCAACATGCCAGCCTCCGATGTTGCCCGCATCGCCAAAGCGGCCAATGAAGTCGGCATGCCGATCTGGACCCACGGCGCGGTCTTTCCGGCAAAGCCGAGCGAACTGGTTGATGCTGGCGTACGCCGATTGAGCCACTTGTACATGCTGGGCTATGAAGTCGCCGAGGATTTTCGCAACACCAGTTATGGCAAGCGACCGGAAGTCGATTTTGCCACGCTATCGGTTGACCATCCGCGTTTGCAAAAACTGATCGCCAGTCTCAAGCAGCAGCAGGTCATGATCGATGCCACGCTCTATGTGATCGACTACGCCGCCAGCAACGACCGCATTCCCGCTGAAGCACGCGTCGGTCTGGCCGACAAATTCGAGTTTTCGTTACGGCTGGCCAAAGCCATGCTGGCGGCAGGCATTCCGATGAGCACCGGCTCCGATGTCTTTGTTGGCAAGGAATTCGGCCAGCCCGGCCTTTGGCCTGAACTGCTCGCGTGGCAACAACGGGCCGGCATTGATCCACACGCGATTCTGACAGCAGCCACCCTGAATGGAGCTCGCACACTGGGGATTGAAAACGACGTCGGCACACTGGAGGTCGGCAAGCGCGCCAACTTTGTCATCCTGACCGAGAATCCGCTGACCGATATCGCGGCCATCACCCGACTCGAAGCGACCGTGCAAAATGGCAAACGTTATCCGCGTTCGGAATACAAGTTGACCGAGGAAATCTGGCAGTCGCTCAGGGAATAGTGGGTAAAACGAAACAACGGCTCCGGCAACACGCGGCCAATTCAGCCGCCTTGCCGGAGCGCGCTCAAACCAGGCTTACTCGAATGCCGCGCTGTCACCGGCGCCGCGCCGCACCAGCACCGGCACGCCGTCCGTCAAATCCACCACCGTGGTCATGTCATTGCCGCAGAAACCGCCATCGATCACCATATCCACCTGGTGACCAACGGCATCGAAAATCGCCTGTGGATCGGCGCCGAGTTCGTCGGCATCGGGTAGTACCAGGCTGGTGCTCTGGATCGGTTCGGCCATGGCTTTCAGCAAGGCTTGGGCAATTTTGTTGTCGGGCACCCGCAGGCCGATGGTCTTGCGTTTCTCATGCACCAGTCGACGCGGCACTTCCTTGGTGGCCCGCAGGATGAAGGTGTACGGACCCGGCGTATGCGCACGCAACACCCGATAGGCCGGATCGTCAACTTTGGCGTAGCTGGCGATCTCGGACAGATCGCGGCAAACCAGGGTGAAATGATGCTTGTCATCGAGGCCGCGCATGCGCCGGACCCGATCGGTGGCGGCCTTGTCGTCCAGCGCCCAGCCAAATGCATAACCGGTGTCGGTCGGATAAATGATCACGCCACCTTGTTGCAGCAATTCAACCACCTGTTGAATCAGCCGCGGCTGCGGATCGACCGGATGAATTTGCAGTAACCGACTCATGTTTGCGCGTCCTGCGCCATAACCAAAGACTCCTGATTAACCTGATCAATGTTGGTTGCCACATCGAGCGGCGCAAACCGCGCCGGATTGGCTTGCCAGACTGTCACCACCTCGGGTGGCTGCGGCGGCATTTTGCCGAGTTCGGTCCAGCTTTGCGATGGGCTGTGAAAATCGCTGCCCTGGCTCGCCCACAAACCGCGCTGGCGCGCGAGCTTGGCCATGCGCTGCGCTTCTTTCGGATAGAGCTGAGGGTAGGACAACTCCAGCGCCTGACCGCCGGCGGCAACAAAATCGTCCAGCAAGCGACCAAGCGCGCTGCCCGACAAACCATAGCGACCGGGATGGGCCAGCACCGGAATGCCGCCGGCCGCACGGATCCAGCCGACCCCCTCGGCCAGCGTGCACCACTCGGCCGGTACATAGGCCGAGCCCTTGCGGCCGATATAGCGGGCAAACGCCCGCTCCTGATCGCGCACCAGGCCGCGTTCGACCAACAACTGGGCGACATGGGAACGGGTGGGTGCGGCGTGCGGGAACCGCGCTTTCAGCGTGCTCAGCACCTCTGCCACGCCATCGCAGGCCAATTTGTCGGCCATGGCTTCGGCGCGCCGCCAACGACGTTGCTGCTGGGCCTGCAGCCCTGCGGTCAGGGTCGGCTGGTCCGGATCGATGTCGAGCCCGACAATATGGATTTCCAGCGCCTGCCAGGCCACCGACAGCTCCACCGCCGGAATCAGCCGAACGGCGTGCCGGGCGGCAGCCGTGCGAGCTTCGGCAAGCCCGGCCACCGAGTCATGGTCGGTCAGCGCCAGCACCTTCAGGCCGCGGGCGGCAGCCCGTTCGACCAGCGCCGTTGGCGACAGCGCGCCGTCGGAGCAGTGACTGTGACTGTGCAGATCGAACATGAAAGCCGCTACCAAGGTGACAGATGGCGCCAACGGTTCAGGTGACGCTGACCAGAGCCTGCCGGTAAGATGGCGACCCCTGATGCAAGAGTGCTGCAGTTTATCATGCTCAAGTTGGTGCTCGACTTTTTCCCCCTGCTGGCGTTCTTTGTCAGCTACAAGCTCGCCGGCATCTACGTTGCCGTCGCGGTACTGATGGCCGCCACCGCCGTGCAAACGATCGGTAACCGGCTGCACAGTGGCAAATGGCACAAGATCCATTTGTTTGGCCTGGTGGTTGCGCTGGTATTCGGCGGGCTGACGTTGGCCCTGCATGACGAACGCTTCATCAAGTGGAAAGTGACCGTGTTCTTCTGGCTGATCGGCCTGGTGTTTCTGGTCGGCGTGGCGATGAAAAAATCGCCGCTGAAAGCCTTGTTCGAATCAATAAACGAACAATCACTGCCGGTGCCAGCATCGATCTGGATGCGTGTCGATGTGATCTGGGCGGTGGTATCGATTCTGGTTGGCGTACTGAATCTGCACGTGGCCTTTACCTACCCGCTCGATACCTGGGTCAATTTCAAGGTCTGGGGCATCACCGTGATTCAGCTGCTGCTGTTCCTCTACACGGGCTACGCGCTGTTCAAGTATCTGCCACAGGACGATGGCACCGCACCGGCAAGCGGTAGCGCCGAGGACAGCACCACCGCGGAACACCGCACAATCGATGTCAGCAAGGCCAACAAGGAGTAAGCCATGTTCTATGCCATTGTCGGCACCGATGTGCCGGGCACGCTGGACAAGCGATTGGCGGCCCGCGCCGAACACCTTGCCCGCCTGCAGAAACTGAACGACCAAGGTCGGTTGCTGTTGGCCGGCCCGTTTCCGGCGGTCGACAGCAATGACCCGGGACCGGCTGGCTTTACCGGTTCGCTGATCGTTGCAGAATTTGCTTCGCTTGCTGAGGCGCAAGCCTTCGCCGACAGTGACCCGTATATTGCTGCCGGCGTCTATGCCAACGTCAGCGTCAAACCGTTCAAGAAAGTGTTACCGTAATTTTTCGAGAAGACATCGCCATGATCGACAACAGCGCCCGCCTGATTGAAATGGAAAACCGCCTGCGGGCTGCGCTGGCTCCGACCACGCTGGAATTGATCGACGAAAGTCATTTGCATGCCGGCCATGCCGGCGCATTGACCGGCAAGGGCCATTTTGCCGTGCGCCTGGCCAGCGAACAGTTTCGTGACAAATCCCCGCTCGCCCGCCACCGGCTGGTCTATGCGGCCCTGGGACAACTGATGGAGACGGATATCCATGCCCTGCGAATCGATGCCCAAGTACCCTGACCGGTTTCATTCGGCTTGGCTCAGCCTGCCCTGCCACCAGCGACAGATTTGCTGACTTAGCTGCTCACGCAGTCGCTGACAGGATTTCTGCCATTCGGGCAGAAATGATTGCCGACGTTAACGCCAATCAGGTTGCGCTCACCGATGTCTCATGCCCACCGTTTTCGCTATCCGCTGCTCGTTTCCGGGCTGCTGCTGGCACTGTATTTGTTGTTGGTGCAGGATCGGGTTGCACTGCCCAATCGGGCAGCCATGGCGCTGTGGAATCTTGCCCACCTGCCGCTGTTTTTTCTGCTGACGGTGCTGTTCGACTACAGCTTTCTCAAACGCTATCCGCGGCGCTGGACCGTCTGGCTGCAGTTTCTGTTGCCACCACTGGTGATCTTTGCTGTGGGCACCGAAGCGCTGCAAGCGCTCACCGATCGGCAGCCCAGCTGGCGCGATGTAGTAAACAACTGCATCGGCGTTGTGCTCGCTTGCCTGTGGCTTGCCAGCAGCCGCTACCTCACCCGACCGTGGGCCACCAGTGCCCGCGTGCTGGTGCTGCTGGCCGGTATGCTGCTGTTGAGCCAGCCGCTGAAGCTGCTCTGGGCGGATCAGCACAGTAAACAGTCCTTTCCGCAGCTTGGCCGCATGGAAAGTGCAATTGAACCGACCAATTGGTCAGTTGGTGCACGGCGCAGTGGCGAGGCGCGCGACGGCCAATACGCATTGCAAGTGCAGTTGCCCGTGCAACGTTTTGCCGGCACCACGCTACGCCACTTTCCCTCGGACTGGCAGCGCTACCAGCAGCTGCATCTTTCCGTGTTCAATCCCGGCAACAGCCCGCTCAACCTTTCCTTGCGCATACATGATCGCCAACATGAACGCGGTGACCAGCCGTATCATGACCGCTTCAACTACAACTTTGTTGCCAGCCCAGGCTGGACCGACATCAGCCTGCCGCTCAACCGGATTGGGCACGCGCCGCGCGATCGCCAACTCAATCTGTCCGAAGTGGCAGCGCTGCGCGTGTTCTACCCCGGTACCCCACCCGAGCCGATCGAATTCCTGATTGACTCGGTCTATCTCGATTGACGACAAGGAACGCTGCCATGAAACACTGGTCCACTGTGCTGGTTCTACTGTTGTTGACGGCTTGTCGCGCGGCGACGGCCGTCGATCCGTTGCAAGCCTTCCCCGCCGCGGAACCCGGCATGACCCGCCATGTCCTGCAACTGCCGGCATTACCTGATGAGTTCAGCGCAAAGGTGGAACTGCAGGTTGGCAAGACGGTAAAAACGGACGCCGACAATCGCTATCACTTTGCCGGCACCATTGAAACGGAAACCATCAGCGGATGGGGCTACCCGCGTTACCTGCTCAAGTCGCTGGGACCGATGGCGGGCACGCTGATGGCGCCGCGGCCGGGACAACCGCAGATCGAACGGTTCATCACGCTCGGCGGCGAACCCTACCTGATCCGTTACAACAGCAAATTGCCGATTGTGATCTACGTACCGAGCGATGCCGAAGTGCGCTACCGCATCTGGCAGGCGACTCCTGCTGCGACGGCAATGCCAAAGGGTTGAATTATCACGAAATGGCTGGCTGATGCTTGCCATAACATAGGGGGATGTACTTAGAACGTCCCGCAGCGTGGTGAAACTGCACGATCAAAAAAAGGCGCCTGTTCGGCGCCTTTTTTTTTCCAACCTGTTTTTGTCCAGCCTGTTATTGTCCAGCCTGGCAACGTATTCCCTTATTCGAACAAGGCATCCATCGACAGGTTCTGCTCACGCAGAATCTCACGCAACCGGCGCAGTGCTTCCACCTGGATCTGGCGGACCCGTTCGCGGGTGAGACCGATTTCATTGCCGACTTCTTCCAGCGTTTGCGGCTCGAAGTGCAGCAGACCGAACCGACGCGCCAGCACTTCGCGCTGCTTGTCGGTCAGCATGTTCAGCCACTTCTCGATGTTGCTCTTCAGATCATTGTCTTCGAGGATGGCCACCGGTTCGGCACCGGCGTCATCGGCGATGGTATCGAGCAAGGAGCGATCACCATCGATACCAATCGGGGTGTCAATCGAGCTGATCCGCTCGTTCAGGCCCAGCATGCGCGAGACGTCTTCCACCGGCTTGCCAAGTTTCTCGGCGATTTCTTCCGCCGTCGGCTCGTGATCCAGCTTCTGGGCCAGTTCGCGGGCAGCGCGCAGATAGACGTTCAGTTCCTTGACAACGTGAATCGGCAGGCGAATGGTCCGGGTCTGGTTCATCAGCGCCCGTTCAACCGTCTGGCGAATCCACCAGGTGGCATAGGTGGAGAAACGGAAACCGCGCTCGGGATCGAATTTCTCGACCGCCCGAATAAGCCCGAGGTTGCCTTCTTCAATCAGATCCAGCAGCGGCAAGCCGCGACCGTTGTAGCGGCGGGCGATCTTGACCACCAGGCGCAGGTTGCTCTCGATCATCCGTTGCTTGGATTTCATGCAGCCGCGCAAGGCCTTGCGGGCAAAATAGACTTCTTCTTCCGGCGTCAACAAGGCGGCAATGCCAATCTCGCCCAGATAGAGCTGGGTGGCATCCATGACCTTTTCGTCGTCGGTGAGTTCGTAATGTGGGGCCGGTGCTTCGCGTTCGGCGTGGTGAGGCGGGGCGTCTTCTTCTACCAGTTCTTCGGCCGCTTCGGCCACGAACTCTTCTTCCAACAACTCGTTATCCCACTGTTCATTCATGACAGCCTCTCCACAAATGCCAATCATCATTGTTGGCGTTGTTATGGTTCGGGTCCGCTCACCCTCCGGCAGTCACCCCGCAGCTGTTTTTTATGAGCCTGCGGAGTTCAACAAAACCGCAGTATCAGCGCTTGGGCAAATGCTTGAGTGGATCCACCGGTTGACCCTGGTAACGAATCTCGAAGTGCAGCTGTTCGCGATCCGTTCCGGTAGTGCCTATATCGGCAATCAACTGGCCAGCTTTAACGGGGTCGTTCTCTCTGACATGAAGACGGCTGTTGTGGGCGTAAGCGCTCAAAAAGTCGTCGTCGTGCTTGACGATAACGAGCTGTCCGAATCCACGCAAGCCATTTCCGGCATAGACGACCCGGCCTGCAGCGGCAGCCTTGACCGGTTCACCGGATTTGCCTGCAATATTCAGGCCTTTATTGCCGGTCGGTGCCTTGGAGAAGCCGGCAAGTACCTTGCCGCTGCTCGGCCACTGCCATTTGATTGGGCCGGCCGGCGCGTTTGTTGTGGTACGTGTTTCTGGAGTTTTTGCCGGAGTTTTACCAACATTCTTGCTGTCGGTGCCGGTACGTTTTTCGGGAGTGCTGGTGCCAGATCCAGTACTGGTACGACCGGCTGCGCCAGAAGTACCGGTAACGCCAGTTGGCCGCTCAGATGGCAATTCGGTCGCCTTTACCGGGGCTTCAGTCGACGTTATTTTGACGTTTTCGTCATTTTCTTGACGGTTTTGGCCGTCGTAAATGCTTTTGGGACCGGACAATTTGAGTCGTTGGCCGGGAAAAATTTTGAAATCGCTGCCTATCCCGTTCCAGCGCGCCAGGGTACGAAAGTCCAAATCATAGGCAAAGGCGATTGAATACAGCGTCTCGCTGGCCAGCACGACATGATAGCCGCGGTCGGTTGCCTGCTCCTGCGCCACCAGTCGGGATTCGACCGGTGCCAGTGGATTCGGCGCACATGCCGAAAGCCCCATCAGGACAAACACGATTCCAGCCAATAAACCCCGTTGGCGGCTCACGGTCTTACACCCCTGTCATTCAGTTGGACCCGGTTGCAGCGGCACGAAGCGTACCTTGTCCATGATGGCACTCTGCAGCTGGTCACCGCGTTTTTCAATCAGCATCAGGTTCTGGCTACCGTTCTGCTGCCCCACCGGGACCACCAAACGACCACCATCGGCCAACTGCGCCACCAATGCCGGCGGTACCGCCAATGGCGAGGCGGTGACAATGATGCCGTCAAACGGCCCCTTGTCTTTCCAGCCTTGAAAGCCATCACCGTGCCGGTATTCGATATTGGTCAACTGCAGGGCATCGAGCCGTGCTTTGGCTTGCTCCTGCAGCTCGGCAATGCGTTCAACGGTGTAAACCTGATCGACCAGCTGGGCCAGCACCGCCGTCTGGTAACCGCAACCGGTGCCGATTTCGAGCACCTTTTTCAGCGGACCGGCATCCAGCAGAATTTCGGTCATCTTGGCCACGATGAGTGGCTGTGAAATGGTCTGGCCGCGCCCGATCGGCAGCGCGGTGTCTTCGTAGGCGCGGTGGGCAATGCCTTCGTCAACAAAAATGTGGCGCGGCACGCCGGCCATTACCGCCAGCACCATGGTGTTGCGAATGCCCTCTTCCTGCAGCCGTTGCACCAGTCGGGTCCGGGTCCGATCGGACGTCATGCCGATGCCGCGCATGTTCATCGTGGTCATGGCGTCAGAGCTCCTATCCACTCGCCGAGTTTCGCCAGGCTGGTATGCGCAGTCATGTCGACGTGCAATGGCGTCACCGATACGTAGCCATTGTCGACTGCATGGAAATCGGTACCTTCGCCGGCATCGTCGCCCTTTGCCGGCGGGCCGATCCAGTAGACATCGCGGCCTTTCGGGTCACGGGCCGGAATGATGGTGTTGGCGCGATGGCGATGACCCAGCCGGGTCACCTTGAAGCCCTTGATCTCGCTGAGCGGCAGATCCGGCACGTTGACGTTGAGAATGCGGTTCGGTTCGAGCGGATGGTTGTGTAGGTTGCGCACCAGTTGCACGGCAACCGCCGCCGCCGTTTCATAGTGCACGCAATCGGCGCCGAGCAGCGACATGGCAATGGCCGGGTAACCAAGATGACGGCCTTCCAGCGCCGCAGCGACCGTGCCGGAATACATGGTGTCATCGCCGAGATTGGCGCCGTTGTTGATGCCCGCGATCACGATATCCGGCGGTTGTGGCATCAAACGGTGGGTCGCCAGGTGCACGCAATCGGTCGGCGTGCCGGTGACGGCAAAGTAACCTTCGACAGTCAGGTGGTAACGGATTGGCGCATCCAGGGTCAGCGAGTTGCTGGCACCGCTGCGGTTGCGATCCGGCGCGACCACAGTCAGTTCACAGTCAGGCGAAAACGCCTGTGCCAGTGCCTGCGCCAGAGCTTTCAGGCCCGGCGCGAAATAGCCATCATCGTTGCTGAGCAAAAAACGCATGTTGTTCCATTCTTGTTCTGCAAAAAGGCAGTGCTGCGAGCCTGCCATACAGGGCCGTTTTGGCTTGATGGCAAGAGGTTGGCCGGTAGCAGCGGGTCAGCTCAGGCCAACGAGTCGGCTTATGTTACCGGGCGTATCGCAGCGCCGGGAGCTTTCTTTCTTGTTGTCCGGTGCCGGCCCGGTCCGCCCCGCTCAGCCAGACAGCAGTGCCACCGCGTGCACGGCAATGCCTTCCTTCCGACCGATGTAACCCAGGCCCTCGGTCGTGGTTGCTTTCAGGTTGACTGCGGTTTCGGCCAAGCCCAGATCACGCGCGAGTTGCGCGCGCATGGTCTCTTTGTGCGGCCCCAGGCGCGGCACTTGGGCGATCACCGTGACATCGACATTGACCGGTTTCAAGCCACGCTCGGCCGCCAGCAACAGACAATGTTTCAATAGAGCCTGACTGTTGGCGCCGCGCCAGCGCTCGTCGGTATCGGGAAAATGCTCACCGATATCACCCAGCGCCGCTGCGCCCAGTACGGCGTCACAGACCGCATGCAGCACGACATCGCCATCGGAATGCGCCAGCACGCCCTGCGCACCGGGAATGGTAACGCCAGCCAGAATCAGCGGCTTGTCGCCGCCGAATTTGTGAACGTCGTAGCCGTGACCGATTCGAATATTCATGTCGAGATCCTGATGAAGCCGAGCCAGTTCAGCGCCAGCCCTGCTCGCGCTGATAGCGCAGGATTTGCTCAGCAATCAGCAGATCCTGACCTTGGGTAATCTTGAGGTTGTCATCGCGACCGCGCACCAGCGCGGCAAGTTGACCACTGTGCTCAACTGCCGCGGCATCATCGGTATGAACGATTCCGGCACGTTCGGCGTCGGCCAGTGCCGCGCGCAACATGCCATAGCGCAAAACCTGTGGGGTCAGCGCCCGCCAGAGCCCCTCGCGCGAGACCGTTTCCTCTACATGGCCACCCGCTGCCCGCCGCTTCAACGTATCGGCCACCGGGGCGCCCAGCAACGCACCGACCGGTTCGCTGGCCAGCGCGGCAAACAGCGCATCGAGATCGGAACGCAGCAGCAAGGGCCGGGCAGCATCGTGGACAAAGATCCAGTCTTGCGGCGCCGCGTAATCGGCCAGCGCATTCAGCGCGGCAAAAACCGACGCTTGACGGGTCGCGCCACCGATGCAGGTTTTCACCGGCAAACGGCCGACATCCGAAGCGGCAAAGTACGGATCATCGGCCGCCACGGCGAGCATCACGCCAGCAAAACGGTGATCAGAAAGAAACGGCTGCAGCGAATGCCAGAGCACCGTCTGGCCGAGCAAATCGAGATATTGTTTGGGCCGTTCGGCACCAAGACGGCTGCCGGAACCGGCAGCGGGGATCACAACCCAACAGGAAACAGCGTTGCTGGACGGTACTGCAGGCACGGAATCAGGATTCCTTGACGATGCGATAGAACACTTCGCCTTGCTTGACCAGGCCGAGCTCGTGGCGGGCCCGCTCTTCAATGCCATCGAGACCCACACGCAGATCTTCAACATCGCGGCGCAGCAGCTCGTTGCGCTCACGCAGGCGATCGTTTTCCTGTTGCTGGCGGGCGATTTGATCGCTCAGGGCATGCCACTCGGCGACACTGCCGGCGCCGTGCCAAAGCCGGGCCTGCAACCCGCAAAGCAACATCAGAATGACTACGGCCAGAACTTTCATCACGGCAATCCCTGTGTACCGCCGTCGCGGCCTTGGCAGTATCGCAAAACCGTGCAGATTTGCCTACCGCCCGGGTGCTGTCCGAGCACGTGACCACAGCAGCAGCAACAATGCCGCCAGATACCCGGACACCAGCCCCCAGAGATGGGCATCGACCGCGACCGGCACCTCGATCAAGGCCGCCAATTCCGCAGTGGAACCACCCCATTGCTCATAGCCAATCCGCAGCGGCAAGTACCCGGACAAGATGCTGCCAACCAACCACTCCCGACGGGCCAGCAACCACAACCCGCCAACCGCAGCGGTACCGTACAACGCCCCCGACATGCCGACATACCAGTCCAATGCCGGCGAAAACCAATGCAGACCGAGCACGTTGCCCAGCAGGCAAAGCAGTGCAACCGCCAGCCACTGTCGGCCGTTGCCAAGCCCCTGAAACAACCAGAACTGGAAAGCCGCGCCGGCCGCATTGAGCAACCAGTGCCAGCCGTTACTGTGGACCAGGTTCGCGGTTATCAGCCGCCACCAGGCGCCACCGTCTACTGCAATTCGCTCATAGCGCAAGCTGACTTGGGCATCCGGCCACAGCAATAACAGCCCCGTCAGCAGCAGCCAGCCCCACAGCAGCCTGCCATCAACAAGGGTTGCCTGCAGTGATGTCATCTTTCTCAGCACGTTTTACCCAACCATTGTCCATCGTGAACCCTGACGGGCTGCCATCTGTACCGGAGTCTGGTGAAGGTGAAGCGTACCGGTCAAAAAGTGGCCCTTGCGCTGCAACGCCTACCCAAACGCAGGTTAAAGAAAAGCCCGCTGAAGCGGGCTTTTCCATGACATCGACCAACTTACTTCAACCGCGGGAAAGCGCTCTTGCCGGCATAAACCGCCTTGCTGCCGAGTTCACCTTCGATACGCAACAGTTGGTTGTATTTGGCTATCCGGTCCGAACGGCACAGCGAACCGGTTTTGATCTGGCCACAGCCGGTGGCGACTGCCAGGTCGGCAATGGTGACATCTTCCGTTTCGCCCGAGCGGTGCGACGACACGGCGGTGTAACCGGCCTTGTGTGCCATCTCGATGGCGGCAATGGTTTCAGTCAGCGTGCCAATCTGGTTGACCTTGATCAGAATCGAATTGGCGATGCCTTTCTCGATGCCTTCCTTCAGGATCTTGGTATTGGTCACGAACAGATCGTCACCGACCAGCTGAATGTCCTTGCCGAGCTTGTCGGTCAGCTGCTTCCAGCCGCCCCAGTCGCTCTCGTCCATGCCGTCTTCGATGCTGATGATCGGGTACTGTTTGCACCAACCGGCCAGGAAGTCGGCGAACTCCGCCGAACTGAACGATTTGCCTTCGCCCTCGAGGTGGTAGTAACCCTCTTTGTAGAACTCCGAGCTGGCGACATCAAGGCCAAGGTAAATGTCCTTGCCCATCTTGAAGCCGGCTTTTTCGATCGCGGTAGCGATGCACTGCATCGCTTCTTCGTTCGATTTCAGATCCGGGGCAAAACCACCTTCGTCACCGACGGCCGTGTTCAGCTTGCGCGCTTTCAGCACCGCCTTCAGCGCATGGAACACTTCGGCGCCGTAGCGCAGCGCTTCGGCAAAAGTTGGCGCGCCGACCGGCAAAATCATGAACTCCTGCACATCGACGTTGTTGTCGGCATGTGCGCCGCCGTTGATGATGTTCATCATCGGCACCGGCATGATGAATTCGCCGCTCTTGTTCAGGTACTGATAAAGACCCTGACCTTTGCTCTGGGCGGCCGCCTTGGCCACCGCCAACGACACCGCCAGAATCGAATTGGCACCGAACTTGGCTTTGTTCTCGGTACCGTCCAGCTTGATCATCAGCTCATCAATGGCAGCTTGCTGGGTCACGTCCTTGCCGAGCAACGCGCTGCGCAGCTCGTTGTTGACGTGGCCGACCGCTTTCAGCACACCCTTGCCAAGGTAACGGCTCTTGTCGCCGTCGCGCAGCTCCAGCGCTTCGCGCGAGCCAGTCGAGGCTCCGCTCGGCGAGCAGGCCAGCGCGCGAATGCCGCTGTCGAGAATGACTTCGGCTTCAACGGTCGGATTGCCACGCGAATCCATCACTTCGCGGCCGATGATGTGCTTGATGCTTGCCATGAGGTTTCCTTGCAGTCTTACACCAGAAAAATCAAAAACCAGAAATTTGCTCAACGTAGATCGCGAAAAGCGGTGGTTACACTGCGCGTGAACCACCCCACCGCCAGATCCCGCAACAGGTCACGCCGTTTCGATCGGCGGGAACGATTTGACCAGATCGTCAATCGCTTTGACCTGGGTCAGGAACTGTTCCAGCTTGTTCAGGCGCAAGGCGCACGGGCCGTCGCACTTGGCGTTGTCCGGGTCCGGATGCGCTTCGAGAAACAGGCCGGCGAGACCGGTTGCCATGCCGGCCCGTGCCAGTTCCGACACCTGGGCGCGGCGACCACCCGCTGCTTCGGCGAGGCCACCTGGCATTTGCAGCGAGTGTGTCACATCGAAAAACACCGGGTAATGAAACTGTTTCATGATGCCGAAGCCGAGCATGTCGACGACAAGATTGTTGTAGCCAAAGCTCGAACCGCGTTCGCACAGGATCAGTTTGTCGTTACCGGCTTCCTGACACTTTTTCAGGATATGGCGCATTTCCTGCGGTGCCAGGAACTGGGCTTTCTTGATATTGATGACCGCTTTGGTCTTGGCCATGGCAACAACCAGATCCGTCTGGCGCGACAGAAATGCCGGCAACTGGATCACATCGGCCACTTCAGCGACCGGCTTGGCCTGAGCCGGTTCATGGACATCGGTAATGACCGGCACACCGAAGGTCTTTTTGATTTCCTGAAAAATCTTCAGGCCTTCTTCCAGACCAGGGCCGCGGTAGGAGTTGACCGATGAGCGGTTGGCCTTGTCGAAGCTCGCCTTGAACACATACGGGATGCCGAGCTTCTGGGTCGTTTTGACATAGGCTTCGCAGACCTGCATGGCCATGTCGCGTGATTCCAGCACGTTCATGCCGCCGAACAATACGAACGGCAATTCATTGCCAATGCGGATATTGCCTACCTGGACGATTTTCTGGCTCATGTCGCCTGAACTCCTTACCGTTGACGGTTTTGCCGGTTATTTCTTGACGCTGTCGCGATGGCTCGCCGCCGCGTTGACGAAAGCGGTAAACAGCGGATGGCCGTCACGCGGTGTCGAGGTGAATTCCGGGTGGAACTGGCAAGCCAGGAACCACGGATGGTTCGGCAGCTCGACCATTTCGACCAGGCTTCTGTCTTCCGAACGACCGCTGATTTTCAAACCGGCATCGGTCAGTTTTGGCAGCAGCACGTTGTTCACTTCATAGCGGTGGCGGTGCCGCTCCATGACCGATTCGGCGCCATACACGTCGCGCGCCAGCGAGCCCGGCTCCAGCCAGCACTTCTGGGCGCCGAGTCGCATCGAGCCGCCAAGATCGCTGCCCTCGGTGCGCTGTTGCACCGAGCCATCGGCATCGCGCCATTCGGTGATCATCGCGACCACCGGGTACGGTGATTCCTTGTTGAACTCGGTCGAATGCGCGCCCGCCAGATTGGCAACATGGCGGGCATATTCGATGACCGCGACCTGCATGCCGAGGCAGATACCGAGGTACGGGATCTTGTGTTCGCGGGCATACTGCGCCGCCTTGATCTTGCCTTCGATACCGCGCTCGCCAAAACCGCCCGGCACCAGAATGGCGTCCGCGCTTTTCAGGATATCGATGCCGTTGCGATCGACTTCTTCCGAATCGATGTAGTGAATGTTGACGGTGTTGCGGGCGTGCAGACCGGCATGCTTCAAAGCTTCGGTCAGCGACTTGTAGGCTTCGGTCAGGTGCACATACTTGCCAACGAAGGCGATGTTGACTTCGCCTTTCGGATTGGCCTGTGCGTACAAGACTTTTTCCCATTCGGCCAGATCGGCCGGCTTGGCGTCGAGCTTGAAGCGCTGGACGATGAGCTCATCCAGCCCTTGCGCATGCAGCACCGCCGGAATGCGGTAAATGCTGTCGACGTCCTTCAGCGAAATGACCGCTTTTTCATCGACGTTGGTAAACAGCGCGATCTTGCCGCGCTCGGACGCCGGCAAGGTGCGGTCAGAACGGCAGATCAGGATGTCCGGCTGGATGCCGAGCGAACGCAGCTCTTTCACCGAGTGCTGGGTCGGCTTGGTTTTCAGCTCGCCCGCGGTGGCGATGTACGGCAGCAAAGTCAGGTGCATGAACGCGGCGCGTTCGCGGCCGAGTTCATAGCCAAGCTGGCGAATGGCTTCAAGAAACGGCAACGACTCGATATCGCCGACGGTGCCGCCGATTTCGGTGATCAACACGTCATAACCTTCGCCGGCAGCCAGAATCTGCTGCTTGATGGCGTCGGTGATATGCGGAATGACCTGCACGGTGGCGCCGAGATAATCGCCACGGCGCTCGCGGCGCAGCACTTCGGCGTAGATCTTGCCGGTGGTGCAGCTGTTCTTGCGCGACAGCCGGGTCCGGATGAAGCGCTCGTAGTGACCCAGATCCAGATCGGTCTCGGCACCGTCGTCAGTCACATAGACTTCGCCGTGCTGGAACGGGCTCATGGTGCCCGGATCGACGTTGATGTACGGGTCCAGCTTGAGCATGGTGACCTTCAGGCCACGGGCTTCGAGAATCGCGGCAAGGCTCGCCGAAGCAATGCCTTTACCCAGGGACGACACGACGCCGCCCGTCACAAAAATAAAACGCGTCATGGCTGCAGGCCGCTCGCAGTCGGAAGTTGAGGAGAAAAAGGGAGTCCTGCGGAAGCAGGCTCAGGACGGGGCCAAATTCTAGCAAACCGGCCGGTCCAGCGGCAAACGCAAAGCCACTGCCAAACCGCTAAATCATTGAAAAACAAAGGGCGCCATCGCGCCCCTTGCTCAAATCCAGTACAAAATCCCGCGTCAGAGCCGGAACTGCCCCACCAGTTGTTGCAGCCGTTCGGCCAATTCCCGCAGCTGATTCCCGGTCCCTGCCGTTTCGCCCGCGCCCCGTGCCAGATGTTCGGCGACATCCCGGATCGAGGTGATATTGCGGGTCAGCTCCTCTGTCACCTTGGTTTGCTCCTCCACCGCAGCGGCAATCTGGGTGTTCATGTCGCTGATGGTGGTGACGGCCATGGTAATGGTGTTCAGCGACTGTCCGGCCTGATCGGCCTGGCTGACCGCGTCATCGGCACGGCTGCGGCTGGTGGTCATCGCCGCCACCGCCCGCTCGGTGCTGGTCTGGATTGCCCCGATCATCTGCTGGATTTCCTGGGTCGAGCTATGGGTGCGCTGGGCCAGATTGCGGACTTCGTCGGCCACCACGGCAAAGCCACGGCCTTGATCGCCAGCCCGGGCGGCCTCGATGGCAGCATTCAGGGCCAGCAGGTTGGTCTGCTCGGCAATGCCGCGGATCACGTCGAGGATATTGCCGATCTGAGCGCTGTCATCGGCCAGTTGCTTGATCACCTGCGCCGCCGACTGGACATCGCCCGCCAGCGCCTGAATGGCACCCACGGTACTCTGGACCTCTTTCTGGCCGCCACGCGCTTCGGAACTGGCCGAATCGGCTGCGGTGGCGGCACTGTTGGCGCCGCCGGCCACCTCCTGGATGGCGCTGGCCATTTCCGTGACGGCGGTGGCCACCATGTCGATGTCGGTCTGCTGGGCGGTAATGGCCTGCTGGTTTTGTGCCGACAATTGCGCTGTCTGCGTCGCCGCTTTATTGACCTCGGCCGAGCATTGCGCCACCGCTTGCATCATCTTTTGCAAATGGCCCAGAAACTCGTTGAACGCGGCCGCCAGCTGGCCAATTTCGTCGGTGCCCGTGACCGGCAGCCGACGGGTCAGATCACCACCACCACTGGCAATTTCCTGCAAGGTGACCGTAACGGTCTGAATGGGTCGGGCCAAGGCGCGGGCGGTAAACGCCACACCGGTCAAGGCGATTGCCGCAACGATCAAGGCAATGACCAGTTGCGCCGCTGTAGCCGCCTGATTGGCCGCGCTCAAATCGGCATTCAGCGCTTCGCTTTCCGCCAACGCCACCGCGCGCGGTACCCGGATCACCATCTGCCAAAGCGAGTGGCCATCATCCAGTGCCAACGGCACCATGGCCTCGACATCGTCGCCATCGTCACGAATATCGATCTGACGCTGGCCGAGCCGCGTTTGCAGCGAGGTTGCCCACGGTTCGGTCACCGACGACAGCAATTTGCCGATCAATGCATCCGAGTGGCTGTCACCTGCGACCACGCCCACTCCCGACAGCAGCAAGGTTCGGCCGGCACCGTCGAACAGCGAATCATTCGCCGTCGTCGCCATATTGCGCAGCGCGGCCAGCGAGTAATCCACACCGACTGCGCCGACCACGGCGCCATTACGCAGAATCGGCACCGCCGCCGAGCTCATCAGGGTCGGTACATCGTCGACATCGTCGACATAGGGCTCGATGAAACAACCTTTCTTGTATTCGAACGGGCAGCGATACCAGATGTTGCCGGGCAGGCCGTTGTCACCGAGTTCGGTGTCAAACAGGTCACCCTCAATCATTGATTCCGGTACCAGCTCGCCGGCAGCGTTGTAAGCCCAGTAAATGGACACCCGGCCAGCGTCGTTGCTGGCAATCTCGGCACGATTGGCAAACGTGCTGTCGCGGCCATCGAAGGCGTTGGGCTCAAACACCATCCAGACCCCGAGCGCGTCCGGCATCGCCCTTTGCAGGTTTTCCGTCAGCCGCATGATCTGGCTACGACCGGCCTCGGACGAGATGGCGTTGCGCCGAACATCGTCACTGACGGTGGCGGCCGATGCAGCGACCGCACGGGAAAAATGAAAGGCCCGGGTCAACTCCGCCACCATCTCGCGGCCGGCCTTTTCCGCCGCCAGACTCAGCCGCTGACGCAGTGCGGCCTCGCTCAATTGGCCCGTGCGCTCCCGCACCAGGGTCTGAGCACTGTTAGAGGCCCACAACCCGGCCAGCAGCATGATCAACAGGGACATCAGCAAACCGGCACCATTGAGCACCAGCAGCTTCTTTTCGACCGAACGAAATTGCATGAACCGACTCCGACAACATCCAGTCTGACTGCAACAAGTGTAGTCGGCATATCGGCAACGGCAGCCAAAGCTTGAATCCGGACATGTGTCGAAAAGCCCCTGCAACCGCACCAAGACTGACCGGCAAAGGGCCGGAGGCGGTCAACCCTGCTGAGCTTTCGCTTGCCGCCACAGTGCGTCGAGCGCCGGCTCATCCAGTTGATCGAGCTGAACACCTTGCTGGCGCGCCAATTGTTCGACCTGCCGGAACCGCCGGCTGAACTTGTCGGTGGCCCGGCGCAGTGCCGCTTCACTGTTCAGGTGCAGGTGCCGGGCCAGATTGACGCAGGTGAACAGGAGATCACCAAACTCGTCTTCCACCGCATCGGCATCGCCGCTCTGCCGAGCGGCCGCCAGCTCGTCCAGTTCTTCATGTAGCTTGGCGCGGACAGCCTCGGCATCCGGCCAGTCAAATCCGCCGCTGGCGGCGCGCTTCTGAATCTTTTGCGCGCGCGCCAGCGCCGGCAGCGCCAGCGGCACATCATCCAGCAAGCTTGGTGCAGTGGTGCTGGCCTTGGCAGCGCGCTCGTCGGCCTTGCGCGCTTCCCACTGCCGGTGCAGCTCGGCATGCGAAACGTACTGTTCTTGGCCGAAAACGTGTGGGTGCCGGCGAATCAGTTTGTCCGACATGGCCTGCGCCACGTCGGCAAAATCAAACCGGCCCTGCTCGCTCGCCATTTGGCAATAAAACACCACCTGAAACAGCAGATCGCCGAGTTCGCCTTTCAGTTCATCGAAGTCTTCGCGGGCAATGGCATCCGCTACTTCATAAGCTTCTTCCAGCGTGTGCGGCACGATGGTGGCAAAGGTCTGATCGCGATCCCACGGACATCCCTTTTCCGGATCGCGCAGCGTTGCCATCAAGCTCAACAATTGCGCCAGCGCTTCAGCCGTTCTGCTCACTGTAGTTTCGCTCAATTTGGTTTTACTCAATTTGGTTTCGCTCAATGAGCCTTCGCCCAATGTCGTCTCGCTCAATGTAGTCCCGCTCACTGGCGTCAAGCGCCTATTCGCTGCGCCGCCGCACGGTCAACACGCTCGGCAACTTGGCAACTTGCGCCACCAAGCGCCCCAGCGAATCGGCGTCGCGCACCTCGACCTGCAAGCCAATGCTGGTGATGCCGGTGCGCTTGTTGACCTGTGTCGTCAGCCCCACCACATTGATCTTTTCGTTGGCGACCAGTGCGGTCACGTCACGCAACAATCCCTGCCGGTCGGTTGCTTCTATCGCCAACTCCACCGGATACAGGGCCATGGCATTGCTCTGCCATTTGACATCGACCACCCGTTCCTGTCGCTCTTCGCGGGCGCGCTGCATGTGGGCACAATCGGCGCGATGAATGGCGATGCCACGCCCCTGGGTGATGTAGCCCAGAATGGCATCACCCGGTACTGGCCGGCAGCAACCGGCCGAATGAGTCATCAGATTGCCGACGCCCTGCACCGAGATCGCGCCGGGCGCCTCCCGGTCACTTGGCGCCCGCACCACCGGTTTGATTTCCGGGCTCGCCTCCACCTGTGGCATATGCAACGCAAGCAACGCGTTGACTGCCTGCACGACTCCGATTTCACCGGCGCCGACATTGCCATACAGATCATCAACGGTATGCAGGTTGAAGCGTTCGGCCAGCGGCAGCAGATCCGCTTTTGACAAACCATGGCGCGCCACTTCCTTGTCCAGCAGCTCCCGGCCTTCAGCGATATTTTGTTCGCGGTTCTGTTGCCGGAACCAAGTCTGAATCTTCAGCCGTGCCCGTTGTGAATGGACAAATCCAAGATGCGGGTTCAGCCAGTCGCGTGACGGCACGCCCTCTTTTGCGGTCAGGATCTGCACCTGCTCACCGGTCTGCAGCGCGTAAGTCAGCGGCACGATGCGGCCATTGACCTTGGCGCCGCGGCAACGATGCCCGACCGACGTGTGCACGTGGTAGGCAAAATCGATCGGGGTTGAGCCGGTCGGCAAATCCACAATACTGCCATCGGGGGTGAATACATAAACCCGATCTTCAACCACTTCGTGCCGGAACTCTTCCAGCAGGGCATTCGAGTCGGCTACTTCTTCCTGCCACTCGACCAGTTGCCGCAGCCAGGCGATCTTGCCTTCATGGCCGGCATCGGCCGAGGCCGCACCTTCCTTGTAGCGCCAATGCGCCGCCACCCCAAGCTCGGAATCCTGATGCATCTGGAAAGTCCGGATCTGCACTTCCAGCGCCTTGCCTTCCGGGCCGATCACTGCCGTGTGCAGCGAGCGGTAGCCGTTCTCTTTTGGCGTCGCGATATAGTCATCAAACTCTTTCGGAATGTGCTGCCACAGCGAATGGACAATACCGAGCGTGGCGTAGCAATCACGAATTTCCGGTACCAGCACCCGGACGGCGCGGACATCGTAAATCTCGTCAAAGCCGACGCCTTTGCGCTCCATCTTCCGCCAGATGGAATAAATGTGTTTGACCCGGCCCGAGACCTCGCCCTTGATGCCGGCCTGGTCAAGTTCCGTCTTGATGATGTCAATCACATTGCGAATGTATTGCTCGCGTTGCAGCCGCTTTTCATGCAGCTGGCTGGCGATGCCTTTGTACTGCTGCGGATGCAGATAGCGGAACGCCAGATCTTCCAGCTCCCACTTGAGCTGACCGATGCCAAGCCGGTTCGCCAGCGGGGCAAACACGTCCCGGGTTTCTTCTGCGACCTGTCGCTGGGTGGCTTCGTCCTTATCCTTGACCGCCCGCAACATGAAAATTCGCTCGGCCAGCTTCAGCAGCACGATGCGGGTGTCATCGACCATGGCGATCAGCATCTTGCGCAGGTTGTCACCCTGCGTTGCCGACAGCGAGCTGCCCTGCTTGCTCGATTGCAGGCTGCGGATGGCATCCATTCGCATGGCGCCGCGCGCCAGTTTGGCGACCGGCTTGCCGAGTTTGTCTTCCACTGTTTCCAGTTTCAGATCGCCGGATTGCAGGCTGGGGTAAATCAGCGCCGCCGTCAGCGTCTGGGTATCGAGATTCAGGCCGGCCAGAATCTCGGCCATGGCAAGGCCTTCCTCAAAACAGGAAATGCCAAGTTCGGTCTGACTGTCCCAATGCTGTTCGATCACCAAATCCAGCGCGGTTTCGAGCTGCTTCATTTGCTCGGGCTCGCGCTGGACGCCAATGCGATTCAGCCATGAGCTGAGGTCGATGGCGCCATCGGGGGTGAGGGGGAATTCTTCGCGGACTTTTACCATTGGTTGGTGTTCCGTTTTTTCGGCTTTCGTGCTTGAGCTCGAAAACCGACCGACAATTCGTTAGTCGAGAGTGCCGGGTCTCGGCCCGGCGGCCGAGGTACTTTTCTTGGCGCAAGAAAAGTACCCAAAAGAACATTGCCCGGCTCCGAGCCGTGCTTCGCACGGTCCCCTGTGCTGCTCATTCCGTCTGGGGCTTTTCAGACAGCACATCCCTGTGCAGTCTAAAAAGGCTTCGGCTTCCTGCCTCGCCCCTTCGCTGCGCTACGGGCTGATAACCCAGACTCCATTCCGCTGCTCGGCTCGTCGAACGGGCAGGAAAATCAAGACTAGAACCAGTTCAACTGGTTTCAACAGATGTTTCCCAACCGTCATAGTCCCCACCATGCTCACGAGCCATGTGGAAAAGAAGTAACGTTACTTCATGAATACACTCGTGGCTTGGTGTGTCACTACGCACAACCTGAACAGAATACCGACCGTCTGAGGACTTCGGAGCACTGACCCCGACAACAGAGAACGACTCACCCTTCGTTGCAGCCACATAGGAATCGGCAGCTGATTGGGTTTCAAAATTAGCCCAATGGTGAATTTCACGAGCGACCGTAAGCGAATCCCCTCTATCCTCAAGCGCCTGAAGAACCTTACGATTCTCCATTCGCTGGCGATCTTCCTCAGATGGGTAAAGAAAATCAAAATAGGTTTCCCAACTAGCATCCTCTCGGGTTCCGGTTTCAAATTCGTAGGCAGTGAAACTCGCCATCACGTTTGAAACCATTTTCTCCCATGCAGAAGGGGATTCAATATATGCAAAGAAGTCACGAGTTCCAGAGCAGGTGTTCCGCCCGACGTAAACAACATCATCTCGGCCCTTCAAAACGGCCTCGAATGCGACCTCAACAGCCACAAGCGATTGATATTCTTCTTGGCTGGACAACCCGTCTTCACGCGGATGGTTCATATAAAGCCGGAACCAGGCCATATGTTGCAGCGTTTTTACAGGAGCTATTTGAGCTATGCCCAAATCAAGAAAAATCGATGCAGGTTCGCCTTCGACCTGACAGGGATAAAAGTCCCATGATTCACTCATTTACGCATCCTTGAACCATCAATGTTTACGGTTCCATTTTCGAAGCAACAGACACTTACCACTATCCAGGGCCCCATCGCGCCAGCGGCCGGGTGCGCTGGCAGGGACAGCCAGCGCAGTGCTGATAAGGCAGGGATGCCGCATCAGCACGTGCCCGAAGCCGATAATGCCGAAGCGACGGGCGGACTGCCCGAAGTCGCGGAACCGTTTCTGGCGCGTCTGGGGCGTGTTCTTTTGCTTACTTTTCTTGCACGAGCAAGAAAAGTGAGGCGCCCGCCGGTGCGCGAACCGGCACTCTGACAGACCAAGACAAAGCTCGAATAGCGAACTTCATCTCGTATAAGCCCCCACCCCGCCCCTCCCCCTCACAGGGGAGGGAGTTAACACATCAAACCAAATCAAAAACGGCAATCGACTCCACATGTGTCGTATGCGGAAACATATCCATCACGCCCGCTTTGGTCAGCTTGTAACCCAGCTTGGTCAGCTCACCGGCATCGCGCGCCAGCGTCGCCGGATTGCACGACACATACACCACTCGTTTCGCTTTGAAGCGGGCCAGCTCACGCACCACTTCCAGCGCGCCCGAACGCGGCGGATCGATCAGAATCTTGTCGAAGCCTTCACCCACCCAAGGCTGCGCCGGCAAATCTTTCGCCAAATCGGCGCCAAAGAAGCTGACGTTGGTCAGGCCGTTGTGGGTGGCGTTTTCGATGCCACGCTTGACCATGGCCGCTTCGCCTTCGACACCGACCACTTCGCGGGCCTTGGTTGCCAGCGGCAAGGTAAAATTGCCGAGGCCGCAGAACAGGTCCAGCACCCGCTCGTGCGGCTGCACGTCGAGCAGGTCGATGGCAAGCTTCACCATCCGGCGGTTGATGCCGGCGTTGACTTGGGTGAAGTCCATCGGATGAAACTCCAGTTCAACACCAAAATCGGGCAAGCGGTATGACAAGCGGTCATGACCGTCGGCGGGCCAGATCTTGCGAACGGTGTCCGGGCCGCCAGGTTGCAGGTACAGATCGATGTCGTAGGTCTGGGCGAAAGCCAGCAGTGCGGCGGTGTCGCTGTCACTGAGTGCATGCAGGTGCCGGATGCCAAGCGAGGCGCGCTCATCGCCAACGGCGACTTCGATTTGCGGCAGGCTGCTGCGGCAATCGAGTTGCGATATGAGTTCCCGCAATACCGGGATCAGGGTGCCGACTTTCGGGTGCAGCACATGGCATTCGTTGATCGCGGCCAGATAGCTGGAGCGCTTTTCGCGAAAGCCCACCAGTGCACCGCCTTTTTTCTCGACATATTTGACGCCAAGCCGGGCCTTGCGCCGGTAGCCCCAGACTTCCGCCGTCAACGCCGGCAGCCGCTCGCCTACCTTGACGTTGCCGAAATGGGCCATTTGCTCGAACAGCACTCGTTCCTTGTCACGGATCTGGGCGTCGCTGCTGATATGTTGCGACGAGCAACCACCGCAGACAATCGCATGCGGACAGCGCGGCTCGACCCGGTCAGCCGAGGGCTGCTCGATTTTGATCGCAAGGCCTTCGTCGTATTTGGCGTGTCGGGCGGTGTACTGGAACTGCACCGTCTCGCCGGGCAATGCGTTGTCAATAAATATGGTTTTGCCATCGAGGTGGGTGACACCGCGGCCATCATGGGCGAGGTTTTCGATCACCACCGTCGGGGTTTCGGTCGGCAAGGGTTTGCGTTTCTTGATCATGGCAATCACTGACTTCTTGAACGATTGAACACTGCGTCGCCGCAGCGGCCGGCACCATCAGGCACCGGACAGACATGAGTTTCAGGACGGCCAGGCCGCCAGAAACTCTTCGAAATGACTTTTCTTTTCTTGCGCCAGATAGCTGCGCAACCGCTCCTGCTCGGCCTGCAGTTGCGGCGGGTCCAACCGACCGCGCATCTGCTCGTAACGCAGGTATACCAGATAGGTGTTCAGCACATCGGTTTCGCAGTAATCACGAATGGCCTTGAGCTGACCGGCTTTGAACGCATCCCAGACCTTGGCGCCACTCATGCCCATCTTGCCCGGGTAGCCAAGCAGCGTTGCCACATCATCGAGTGGCGCGACCGCCCGCCCCTGGAACAGGGCCAGCACGTCCATCAGATCGGTGTGGCGATCATGATAGCGGTTCAGGTAGTTGTTCCAGCGGAAGGCATTGTCGCTGTCACCGGTTTCCCAATAGCGCGCCGCAATGACGTTGTGCAGCATGGCGCGGTAATGCAGTACCGGCAGGTCAAAGCCGCCACCGTTCCAGCTGACCAACGTCGGCGTGTACTTTTCCAAACCGTCGTAAAAGCGCTGGATCAGCTCGGCTTCGGTACTGTCTTCGCTGCCGATGCTCCAGACCGCCAAACGGTCCTGGCTGCGCAACACCACCGAAATGGCAACCACGCGCTGCAGGTGCAGCGGCAAGAAGTCGCTGCCGCCCGTTTTCTGTCGGCGCAGCAACTGGGCCGCCACCAGCACGTCGTCATCCGGCAGGTCGCCCAGCTCATACAGCCGGCGCAAACCGGTGATGTCAGGCACTGTTTCGATGTCAAAAACCAGTATGTTCATCTGCCGCATTGGCTCTTGCTGCAATGGCCGTGCAGTGTACCGGATGCCGCTGTAACCGGCACCGTGTCAGGCGGTGCCAGTTCGGCCATAATGGGTCACTTTTCGGCCCGGGGTCGTCGTGACCATGTTCCTCTGCCTTCGGCAATCGCGCGCGGCGATGTCCGGTTTTGCGCTGTTATTGCTGACAAACGTTGTTGCCGCCGAGCCCGTCACGGCGACGGCGGCCGATCGTATTGCCTGGCAGCCACCGGCCGACCCGGTCACTCGCGAGCACTTTGTCCGGCGCTGGCAGACGCTACGTGGCCACGCGCCACAACTGGACGCTGCCGTGGCGGACGCCACGTTGCGCGTTGCCAACTACCCCGGCAACGGCGTACCGACCGCCGCACTGCCCGACTCGCCCACGACTCATGCAGGCTCGCCAAACGCGACCCCGACCATCTGGCTTGCCGTACCCCGGCTCAGCCCGCCGGCGGCTATCGGCCACAGCGGGATTTTTGCCGAGCCAGCACCGGCCGAGGTGCTGGCACTGTGGCAGCGGCTGCTGCCCGACCGGCACCCGGCCGGCGTCTTGGTGGGGCCAGACCGCCTGCTGTTGTGGAATGACTGGCAGACGGCCGCGCGCATCGGACGATTGACCGTCCGACCAGGACTGGTGCGCGCCGGCGAACAGCCGCAGCGAATTTTCCGGCTGTTGCGACCGGCCATTGGAGTGCTGTTGTACAGTGCCGAGCTGGCGGCCACTGATGGCCTCAGTCTCGATGTGGTGCTGCGTGAAAGCCTGAGCGACGGCCTGCCGGTGTTGACGACCGATCCCTCGCTATTGCCAGCCGGTGCGTTGGCAGCAATTTCGCCGTCACCTGCCGACTTGGGCAACCAGCTTGCCGAACTCGGCGTGGCGTTGTTGAACGGCCGGCAGCCAGGGTGGCAGGAGCCGAGCCGGTTACAATTACAACTCAATTACCAGGTTGCGCGCAGTTTGCAATTGAATGTGACTGAGCTTGATGGCAAACCATCAGAGTGATGCGGACCATTTGATGACGACCAGTTGATGCGGACTGGGTGATGTGGGCCAGGCGACATCGGCACGCGATTGGCAAAAAATAGCCACCAGCCGCTGCCTGGTGCTGCCAGCAACAAGCCTCGACAACAAGAAGATATAAGCACCGCAACGACTGAACACTGCAACAACGTGCAGCAGACACGCGGCAACGGAGTGGACATGGTCAAACGATGGCAGCTGCTGCCGCAACCAGCCCGGCAGCAACAGATCAAAACCGGTCAGCGAGTGTTTGAATCAATGGAGAACACGGCATGATGGATTGGGGTATCCGCAGTCGCATCATGGTGCTGGCACTGGTGCCGGTATTCGCCATCGCCATCGTCCTGCTCAGTTTCTTTGTCAGCCAGTACCGCACCGACAGCGACAGCTCGCTGCGTCAACGCGGCCAGACCATTGCCCGTCACCTTGCCTACGCCAGTGAGTACGGCATTGCCGCCGCCAATGAAGCCCATCTCAATTACCTCATCAGCAGCGCGCGCGACAGCGACGATGACGTCGTCGCCATTGCTGTCTTCGATCAGCATCACCGCTTGTTGGCGCGCACCGGCAGCGATCGCTTCGATGCTGACCTGCACGCGGCCAAAAATGCACCGAACGGGCTGGAGTGGCTCGATAACGACACCGGCTTCGTGGTTCGGGCACCGGTACTCGGTCAGGCTATCAGCCTGCGCGATGTCAGCGACTCCATTGATGCCGGTCGTCCACTGCTCGGCTATGTCGCCGTGCAAATGTCACGGTCGGCTGAATCGCTGCGGCTGTATCAGGCGCTGGCCATCGGTCTGGTGGTTGTGGTGGGTGCAGCGGCATTCGGTGCGGCAGTTGCCATGCGCATGGCCCGCAACGTTATCGTGCCAATTGTCCAAATGGCGCAAGCCGTACACCGGATCAAGGAAGGCAAACTCGACTCGCGGGTCGATACCCTGGCCACCGGCGAACTGAAAGTACTGGAGCACGGCATCAACAGCATGGCGCACTCGCTGCAGGAAGCACACGACGAGCTGCAGCAAGGAATCGAGCAGGCCACCGCCGATCTGCGCCAGACGCTGGAGACCATCGAGGTCCAGAACGTTGAGCTCGATATCGCCCGCAAACAAGCCATCGAAGCGGCCCGGGTCAAGTCGGAATTTCTGGCCAACATGAGCCATGAAATCCGCACGCCGATGAACGGCGTCATCGGTTTCACCAATCTGCTGTTGAAAACTGAACTGACCGCCAAACAGCGCGAGCACCTGACCACCATCCGCAAATCCGCCCAGGGCTTGCTTGCCATCATCGACGACATTCTCGACTTCTCGAAAGTCGAAGCCGGCAAACTGGTGCTGGAAAGCTCGCCGCTGGATCTGCGTGAGATTGCCGATGAAGTGCTGGCGATGATGGCGCCGGCAGCCAGTGACAAAAAACTGGAGCTGGTTGCACTGGTTTACTCCGACGTACCGAACAACCTGCTCGGAGACGGCCTGCGACTGAAACAGGTGCTGACCAACCTGGTGAATAACGCAGTCAAGTTCACCGCCCAGGGCAGTGTCGAAATCCGCATCATGGTCGAACACGATGACGACAACGAAGCGGTCATCGGCCTGCAGGTGCGCGATACCGGCATCGGTTTGACGGTCGAGCAGCAGCGACAATTGTTCCAGGCCTTCACCCAGGCCGACACCACCACCACCCGGCGCTTTGGCGGCACCGGACTCGGCCTTGTCATCTGCAAGAAACTGGTAGAAAAAATGGGCGGCGAGATTGGTCTGTCCAGCGAAGTGGGCAACGGCTCCACCTTCTGGTTCACCATACGCTGCGCCAAATCCGACGACGCCTGGACTGCGCTGCGCCACAACGATGAACTGGCCGGGCGCCGGGTCTTGTTGCTGGAACCGCACCCGACCGCGCGACTCGCTATCGGCCACCTGTTGTCATCGTGGAAAATGTTGTACACCGAGTTTGCCGAATTGCCGTTGCTGATTGATTACCTGCGCAACAGTGACCCGAACCAGCCGATAGACCTGCTGTTGATGGGCGGCCAGTACGACAGCACAACCGATCGCGAGGCCCTGCAAGAGCTGGTGCTCAATTGCCGCAAACACACCGGCATGCGGCTGGTGATGGCAAGTCCACGGGTGGACGCCAGCGAGCACGCCGCCTTGATCGAACTGGGCATCGGTAGCGTGATCAGCAAACCCATCGGTCAGCGTCGCTTGTTCCAGTTGTTGCATTCGCAGTTCCAACAACAGCCGCGCAGCATCGATGACGACAGCCAGCACGACAATCACCCGACCGATGAGCTGCTGGTTTGCCGCATCCTGGCGGTTGATGACAACGAAGCCAATCTTGAACTGGTCAGCACCCTGCTGGCTGACATGGGCGCCGAAGTGCAAACCGCAAGAGACGGGCGCGAAGCAGTGGACCTTGCCCGCGAGCAGGATTTCGATCTGATCTTCATGGACATACAAATGCCGGGGATGGATGGCATCGAAGCGACCCGAACCCTGCGTGCCCATGCCCGCCACCGCAACACCCCGGTCATCGCCCTGACCGCCCACGCCATGCATGGCGAACGGGAGACGCTGCTCGATGCCGGCATGGACGATTACCTGACCAAGCCGGTCAGCGAGAATGAGTTGTACGAAACCGTACAGCGCTGGCTGCACCACAGTGAGCGGTCGCGCAGTCGGCTGCGGCGTCGGCGTGCCGATACCGGCACGGGTATCAGCGCCAATCGCGTCACCAAAACGACCGCCGGCAGCGCGATCGACTGGCCGCTGTCGCTGAAAATGGCGAATCAGAAAACCGATCTGGCGCAGACCATGCTGAGCATGCTGGTCAACAACATGCCGGAAGCGCGCGAACAGATTCAGCAGGCCAGCGAAGCGGGCGATGTGCCGATGCTGCTCGACAAAGTCCACAAGTTTCACGGCGCCACTTGCTATGTCGGCGTGCCGACCCTGAAGCAACTGGCTCATGATCTCGAGACCGCCATCAAACAGGGCGACGGCAGCACCATCGAGACTTTGCTACCGAAACTGTTCAGTGAGATGCAGCGCGTGGCAGCCGAGGCACCGCAGTACTTGCCGGCAACCGTGGAATAGCATGGACTGATGTGAGGGATAGCTTGCGCTCAGGGTGCAACAAAAAAAGGGCTGCCGGTGGCAGCCCTTTTTGCTCTTGTCCCGGCCGCTTTAGGGACGGGCATCGCACGACATCTGTTACGCGCTCATATCATCGATCGTGCCATGACGCTTGCCACGCAAGACGACGACCGATCACACCCAGCGCCGACGCTTGAAAAACCAGTACGGCAATACTCCCGACAAAACAATCATCGCGAGCGACAATGGATACGCCCACGGCCAGACCAACTCCGGCATGTGCTGGAAGTTCATGCCGTAAATGCTGGCAATCAACGTTGGCGGCAGAAACACCGTGCTGGCAACCGCCAGCGTCTTGATGATGCTGT
The DNA here is from genome assembly GCA_041914645.1 of Permianibacter sp. GTDB lineage: Bacteria > Pseudomonadota > Gammaproteobacteria > Enterobacterales > Permianibacteraceae > Permianibacter. Next base: position 170,730 of record JAYSCY010000002.1, on the reverse strand, counting down.
TCTGCTCGATGCTGACCATACCGAGCGTGGCATCAAGCAAGAAACCAATTTTTCCGGACAAGAAAGACGCGTGGTCGGCCAGTGACAATAGATCGGCACGCAGGCCGGACAAATGCTCGCGCACATCGGGATGGGCCGACAGCCGTTCAGTTTCGACCAGGAAATTGTGCAGCCGGGTCAGGCTGGTCAGGCTTTCGCGTTTGCGAGCCACCAGATCGCCAGCCTTGCCAAGCGACAGCAGCAGTTCGCGAAAACGATCTTCACTGCGCCGCTGCTTCTTGTGCTCGGCGGTGCCAAAAACGCGACGGGAAAGGTTGTCGAGATCGAGGCTGGTGCGTTCGAGCAAGTCCGCCAGCCGATCCACCACCGAATCCAGAATCATGGTCATCAGTGCCGCGGGCGAGGTCAACAACTGTGGCCGGTTGCTGCACTGACTGACCATCATCCGGATCGGGCTTGGGTCGGCATAACGTACGGTCACCAAGCGGTTCGGCATCAGGATGAAGGTGACCGGCGTCGATTCGGGCACGTCGGTGTCCGCATTGAACAGCACCGTTGCCGTCATGAACAGCACGCCGCCATCTTCATACAGCCGGCTCGATGTCTCGATTTCCTGCATTTCTTCCCGGGTCGGGATATCTCCGCCGAGCGCTCTTTCAACCACCTGTTCTTCAGCGGCTGTTGGCGAATGCAAATCCACCCAGACCGCATGCTGGATCTGTTCCAGGGCGTCAACGGCATCGGCCGCCACTTCCCGGGCACCACTGGCACCGAAACACCGCAACATGCCCCGCTCTCCCTGTTGGTCGACAGTTGATTGGCCGACAGTTAATTGATCGGCAACTGCTTGGTCGACAGTGAATTACTTATCCGCGCTTTTTTCTGGCCAGGCAACGCCAAGCCACGCTTTGTTGAGCTGCTTTTGCGCCGAGCCAACGTCACTCAATGCCTTCAACTTGCGTTTGCCTTTGTCCAGCACTTGCGGCGTCACCGTGAGGGCCAGCAGTTCGTCGCGACGGAACACCGTCACCTGCACCGGCCCCGCAGTCAATGCACCGGCCCGTTCGGCCAGATCTTTTGCCGACACTTTTTTCTGGTTCAGTGCGACCACCTGATCGCTGGCCACCAGTCCGCCCTGCCAAGCCGGGCTGTCACGCTCGACTTCGCTGATCACGGCAAACTGGTCGGCACTGCCTTCCTTGATCTTCCAGCCATACCACGCTTCTTTTTGACCCTTGTCATCCTTGCCTTGATCGATGCGCAGTTCCAGTCCGGCGGCTTTCAGCATCTCGGCCACCGGCAGCTCTTTGGTTCCGGCGATATAGTCAGCCCAGAAGGCGTCCCAGTCTTGCGTTTCCGCGAGCTGCTGACTGAGCGATTTCAGTATGGTTTTGATGTCGGCACTGGTATAGCCGCCCTGATCGACCCGTTTTTGCTGCCACAGCTGCTTGTGCAGATCTTCTATGCCGATCTTGCCCTTGCTGGCGCGGCGCAACATCAGGTCCATGGTCAAGGCGATCATCTCGCCTTTGCTGTAAATGCTGACCGAGGCATTGCGAGCACGTTCGCCGGCCGGCTGGATCCACTCATCGAAGCTCGACTCGAGCGCGCTCTGCTGGAAACGCCCCGGTTGATGCAGGTAGTCATCCAGGATGCTACCGACCTCTTCGAGATACTCGTCGCGGGTCTGCACGCCTGCCCGCAAGCTGAGCAGATTGTCGAAGTAGCTGGTATGGCCTTCGGCGATCCAGAGCAGCTCGCTGTAATTTTCCGTCTGATAGTCGTATGGCACCATGGCCGCCGGCCGGTAGGCTTTGACGTTCCAGGTGTGGAAAAATTCATGGGTCGCGGTCCGGATAAACTTCAGGTATTCCTTGCGCGGGGCAAAGCTCCAGCGTGGTTTCTGGATGACGGTCGAATTCATATGCTCGGTAGCACCGCCTTCACCGCTGGTGGCATGGACAATGAACAAATAGCGGTCAAACGGATAGCTGCCGAATAGCTTGCCGGTGGTTGCAACAATCTTGTTCAAATCGGCGGCAATCTGTTCGCCATTGGTGTTGCCACCGCCCCAGATCGCCAACTCGATGGTTTTGCCGTCGACCACGAAGGAATGGAATTCATGAATCCCGGTTTCGATCGGGGAGTCGGCCAGCACATCGTAATCGGCCGCTACAAAGCAATGCTCGCAGTTACCCTTGTTCATGCCGGCACGCGACACCCACCCGTCCGGCACCTGCAGAGTCAGCTCAATCGGGGCCTTGCGCTGAGCCGCGTGATAGAGCCATACCGTGCCACCGTTGAGATAGGCGTGGCTGTCATCGATATGGCGGGTGCGCTGGCCAAGTTCATTGGCATAAAGTTCGTAACGAACCGTCACCGCCTCACCCGGCTGTTTGTCGATTTGCCAGCTGGCTTTGTCGAGCTTGGTAACGGTCAGCACCCGCCCATCTTTGCCGGTGGCGACCAATTGCCGAATGCCATTGGCAAGTGGCAACACCTGATAACGGCCGGTCCGCCAGATGGGCAACTGGACCACAAAGCCAGCTTCTGCCGTGGCCGGGAATTCCGCACTGACTTCCGCCAGATGCTGGGCAGCATTGCTGATTTTCAAACCATATTTGACGGTGTCAGCGGCAAGTGCCGACCATGACAGCGTAGCGGACAAGAACCCCAACAGGGCAATTTGCATTTTCATTGGCAACAACCTTTCAATGACAATATTTCGAACCAACGCTGAATCCGACTGATTTCTTACAGCAGCGGCCGCTGCCACCCTTGCCGTTCAAACACCGACACCGCGGCCAGGACCGTTCCCAGTTCAATCTCAACGGCAATCGACCACCGTACGACCGAAACGCTTGCGGTCCAGCAATTCCGCCGCCGCTTCCGGTACATGACGCAAACCAATTGTTTCGGTATACAGGCGCTCGAACGGAATTTTCCATTCGCTTCCAAGCTTTTGCCAGATCGCCCGCCGAAGCGGCATCGGGCAATTTGCCGAGCTGACACCAAGCAGGCTGACCCCGCGCAGAATCAGCGGAAATACCGTGGTCGGCAATTTTTCGCTGTCGGCCAAGCCAACGCAGGAGACGTTGCCCCAGAGATTGACGTGAGCGATCAATCTGGCCAATTGTTCACCGCCAACATTGTCGACGACTCCGCCAAAACGGCCCGCTTCCAGCGGCCGATCACCCAGCTTCAGGTCGGCCGGGGTGCTGACCTGCGCAGCACCGAGCTGGCGTAGATAGTCGTGATGTTCGGGCCGGCCAGACAGGGCAATCACGTCATAACCCAGCGCGGCAAACAGCGCTACGGCAACACTGCCGACGCCTCCGGTTGCGCCCGTGACCACAATCGGCCCCTTGTCGATGCGCTGATCATTTTCCAGCATCCGGTGCAGACAGAGAGCGGCGGTGAACCCGGCCGTGCCGAGCGTCATCGCCTCAAACGCGGTCAGTCCCGCCGGCAATGGAATGACCCAATCGGCCGGCACCCGCGCCCGCTGCGCCAGACCACCGTCCTGCGACTCGCCAAGGCCACAACCGTTGACCAGCACCCGGTCGCCGACCGAAACGGTTGGCGAGCTGGATTCAAGTACGGTACCGGCCAGATCGATGCCGGCATTGAGCGGGTAACTGCGCAGGATTTTGCCGCGCCCCGTTACCGCCAGCGCATCCTTGTAATTGATGCCGGAATAATCGACTGCAATCAGCACCTCGCCGGGCGACAGTTCGCTTTCGGCCATCTCGACCAACCGGCCAGCGATCTGTTTCTTGTCCTGAACCAGTTCCTGAAACACACGACAGGCAAGAAAGGACATGGCGGCGACTCCGCGTGGATATACGGTAAGAAAAAGGGATGGCGGATTGTAGCCGGTTCGATCGCCTGATGCTGCTGTTGGCGAAGGCGCGTTGTCTGCCAACTGACGGGGTTGGCCGACGGTTCGCGCATGGAAACCCTAAAAAACAAAACCCCGCCGAAGCGGGGTCTTGTTCATTCACGCCTGTTCGGCGAGCGCATTCACGCTTTGCCAGTGTTGGCTTCGGCACCATGCATCCAGTCGACCAGCTTGCCGGAGACCAGCCACATCAGCACCGAGAACACCACCAGCACCGCGGCAATGGCGGCAAACACAAACAACAGACCGGAGTGCTGCGGCATCACGCCCAAGCTGACGGCAAAGTTCTGAACAAAGCCATATTCGCCAGCATGTTCGGTAAAGGCACCGATGTAACCCGCCAGGAAGTAGGCGCAAGCCGGCATCAGGAACCAGACGCCCATGATCACCGACATCAAGCGCAGCGGCGCCAGCTTGGTCATCAGGGAGAGGCCAACCGGCGAAATGCACAGCTCGCCCAAGGTATGGAACAGATAGCCCAAGGTCAGCCAGATCATCGACATCTTGTTGTCGGAGGTCGATTGCATTTCGAACACGCCGAGAATCAGGAAGCCGAAACCGATCGCGGTCAACAAAATACCGACCGACACTTTCATCGGTGACGACGGATTCTTGTTTTCCTTGGCGAGCTTGACCCACAGCCAGGCAAACATTGGCGCGAAAATCACGATGAACAGCGGGTTCAGCGACTGGAACCAGCCGGCCTTCACCTCGAAGCTACCCACCATCCGCTGGGTGTTTTCCAGCGCCACCAAGTTCAACAAACCACCGGCTTGTTCAAATGCGGTCCAGAACATCATGATGAAGACAAACATCGACATCACCACACGCAGGCGATCACGCTCTTCGTGGGTCAGTGGCTGTTTGACACCACCAGCGGCGGCCTTCGAGATTTTGGCGGTCGGCACCATACCGACATCACCGAGGTATTTCTTGGCGAACAGCAGTTGGATACCAACCGACAACAGCATGCCGACACCGGCAGCGAAATAGCCCCAGCGCCAGCCGTAGTCCGGGTCTTCACCAAGGGTCGAGGTAATGAATGGTGCAATGAACGCACCGATGTTGATGCCCATGTAGAAAATCGAGAAGGCGGCATCGCGGCGGGCATCGCCCTGCGGATACAGCTCACCAACCATGGTCGAAATGTTCGGCTTGAACAAACCGACACCCGCCGCCATCAGCACAAGGCCGAGGTAATACAGCGAGATATCACCCGGGACGGCAAAGAACAGGGTGAACTGCGCTGCGGCCATGATGGCGCCACCCAGCAACACTGACCGACGCATGCCGAGGAAATTGTCAGCAATCCAGCCACCGATGATATTGGTGGCATAGGCCGAGCTGGTGTACCAGCCGTACAGGATCAGGGCTTGGCCCTTGTCCATGCCGAAGCCGGGATTGGAGCCATCTACCGCCGCAACCAAGGTCAGAACGACCAATGCCCGCATACCGTAGTAGCAGAAACGCTCCCACATCTCGGTGGTGAACAACAGGAACAATCCGGCCGGATGGCCGAAGAGGGTCGCCTGAGGAATGTTGCGGCTCATGAAAAACTCCGTTGCTGTCTCCCGCCGGACGAAGACCCGCCCAGGCGCGCGATAGTTTTTATCTGGTGAATTTTTGTGCAGAGCGGGAAGTCCCCCGCTGAGCTGGTCGCCTTGATAACACAGGGGCATATGACGAACAAGAAAAAGCGCCTTCTTCGACATTTGCTGCGGTGCGTCAAGAACGCCAGTTCAATGGGTTGCGGGGTAAATCAGGCGAAAAGTGAAGTTCAGTCGCTCGGCCGTTGGCTTGGCCGTTTTTGGCAACGCGTGTCGGTAGTTGGCTTGGGTGGCACCTGCCATCAGCAACAAATCGCCGTCCTGCAAGGCAAGCTCAAGCCGGTCAGTTTTGCGTTTGCGGTGCTGCAGGCAAAAACGCCGCGTCGCACCAAAACTCAAACTGGCGATCACCGGATCCGGGCCCAGTTCCGGCTCATCATCACTGTGCCAGCCCATGCTGTCCTGGCCATTGCGGTAGCAATTGGCCAATACGCTGTTGAAGCGAGCGCCAGTGACCGTCTGCACCACCTCGCGCAATTCAGCCAGCAGCGGCGTCCACGCCAGCGGTTCGTTCCGTTTGCCGGAATAGACGTAGCTGCAGTCAGGGTCGCCATACCAGGCGGTCAGCCGCGGCTGCATCACCTCGCGGCCGAAAATCACGATTGGCTTTTGTTGCCAATCCAGCGTCTGACGCAATTCAGCAGCAATGCGCGCGCACTCAGCTGCCGGCCACAGCGCGCGCCAAAACTGCAGCTCGGCGCCGGCTAGCACGGGCGTTTCGTGATGTGTTGTATCGGCCTTGCGCAATACCGTCATGACGGAAAACCTGTCCTCAACACAGTGGCACAGTAGTTTTCTCCCCTCCTTAGAAATGAGGGGAACCAAACATACCGCACTGGCGCGCTTTCACCGGCGGCCGTTACACTCGCGGGCGTTTTGTGGACCGGCCCAGCGGCCGGCATGGATTTGCCCAGAGGCCGGTGCTGCCGGCCTCGCAGACGATAACGAGATCAGGATATGACCTCCACCACCTTGGGCCAGCAGCGCCAGCTGCTTGGTCACCCGCTTGGCCTGTATATCTGCTTTTTCACCGAAATGTGGGAGCGCTTCGCCTTTTACGGCATGAAGGCGCTGCTGTTCCTCTATTTGACCCAGCACCACAAATTCGGTGACAGCGACGGCTACCTGCTGCTCGGCACCTATGCGGGCCTCGCTTACGCGCTGCCGGTGATCGGCGGCATGTTGGCTGACAAGTACCTCGGCATGCGCAAGGCCGTGGTCTTCGGCGGCGCCCTGCTGGTGCTCGGCCAACTCGGCATGGCCTACAAGGGTCACGCGGCCTTTGTCGGTGAAACCGGCGTGGCACAGGATGCATTCGCTATCCAGATCATGTACCTGTCGCTGGCCTTCATCATTGTCGGTGTCGGTTTTCTGAAACCGAATATCTCGACCATTGTCGGCCGCTTGTATGGCGATACCGACCCGCGCCGCGATTCGGCGTTCACCATTTTCTACATGGGCATCAACCTCGGCGCATTTTTCTCCAGCCTGTTTGTCGGCTATGTCGGCATCGAGTACGGCTGGGAATACGGCTTTGGTTCAGCCGGCATCGGCATGCTGGTCGGGCTCGCAGTATTCCTCTGGGGTCAGGCGCATTTTCATGGCCACGCCGAGCCAAGCAATCCGGCCAGCCTGCGCGAACCGGTATTTGGTTTGCCGCGTGAATGGGCGATTTACCTCGGCTCGTTTGTTGGTGTGGTGATCGTCCAGCAGATCCTGCAAATCCGGTTTGACTTCTCGTTCATCGGCAATCTGCTCGGCATGGCTGAAGGCGCCGAGATCACCGCTACCGAAGTGGTCGCGATTCTGATGACCGTGGTGCTGTTGGTCTGGTGGACCAAGTTCATTCTGCGCGAATGCTCGCAACAGGAGCGCCGCAACATGATCGTGCTGATGGTGCTGATCGGCATCAGCTCGGTGTTCTGGGGCCTGTACGAACAGACCTACGGCACCTGGGTGGCGTTTTCTGATCGGGTCATGAACCTGCACACCTTCAACCTCGGCTTCATGGACTTCACCCCGAACGCGTCGCAGCTGACCTCGGTCGGCGCGCTGTTCATTTTCCTGCTGGCCATTCCATTTGCCTGGCTGTGGCCGATGCTCGACAAGCGCGGCTGGAACCCGAATGCATCGGCCAAGTTTGGTTGGGGGCTGATTTTTGCCGGTCTGGCGCACTTCATTCTGCAATACGCTGCGCTGACCCCGGAGAGCAACGGTCTGGCCGGTTTCTGGTGGTTCATCCTCGCCTACTTCGTGCTCGAAGCCGGCGAGATGGTGCTGTCGCCGATCGGTCTTTCTGCCGTCACCACCCTGTCGGTGCCACGCGTGGTGTCCTTGATGATGGGTGTCTGGTTCCTCGCCTCGGCGTTCGGCGAAATGCTGGCCGGCCGCTTCGGTACCCTGGCCGCGATGCCGGAAGGCACCACCACCGCGCAGGCGCTCAGCATCTACGCCGACGTGTTCCAGACCCTCGGCTGGATCGGTATCGGGTGTGGTGTGTTTATGTTGGTGATCACGCCGCTGATGAAGCGCGGCGCGCCTTAAGCCCGCCTTGCCTTCGTTTCGCCAAAAAGCCCGGCTGGTCCGGGCTTTTTTTTTGGTGATCCCCCTCCTAATCAAGGGCGAAGCGGGAACAAAAAGCAGTGCCAATGCACTGCTTTCCCGCGTAGCGCCAACTGCTGTGCAGTTGGCTGGGCGGGGTTAGGGGTGGTTGAGCGCTAGACGAGATCAGGCTGGAAGTCTCAAGTTTCCGCAAAGCCCATATTGGCAAATATTCTGAATCGAATTGCGCGACTTGGTGCGCACTGAGCTGAACCACCCCCAGCCCCTCCTTGAAAAGGAGGGGAGGCCTCTTTTGACTCGAGCCCAATGCAAGCGACACTTTGCTCTGCTATATCTGTTGGCACGAACTGCCGGAGCCACGCCATGCAAACCGTAGCCGATCTGATGACCCGCAATGTACTGAGCTTGCGCGACAACCAGACCTTGAAAGATGCCCACGCGCTGATCCGCGACAAGGGCATCCGCCATATCCCGATAGTGAACGATCAGGGCGATCTGGTCGGCGTGCTGAGCCAGCGCCCGTTGCTGGCCTTCATGTTGAACGCGGTTGATAGCGGCGGCCTGAGCTACGCCAGCAAGCTGGAAGCCCGCACGCAGATCAAGGAACTGATGGAAGAACCGATGACCGTCGACCCCGCACAGCCGCTGACCACCGCCGGCAATTATCTGCTCGGCAACAAGCAGGCCTGTCTGGTGGTCACCGAAGGCGGCAAAGTTGTCGGCATCCTGAGTCCGGTCGATTTTATTCGCTGTGCCCTGCATTTTCTGGAAGCAAAGCAATAGCGGCATTGTTTCTGTAGGAGCGGGCGTCAGCCCGCCAGATAGGCTTGCAATTTCCCCCACTCCAGCAACTTCGAGTCAAATGACTTGCCGGCATGGGCCGGACTGGTTGATGGCAATTGCAGGATGTCGATACCGGTCAATTCCACCATCGGCAGAACATGCCGGCGAAACAGCGCATAGGCGGTGCCACCATTGCAAGCTACCGCGCGGATTTGCCGGCAATGCGCGAACAGACTGACAAAATCATTCGGTCGTTCGGATTCACGGACGATATTCGCATCCAAACTGCCCGGCCGCTGACAACTGGCCAGCACATCCCATAAGGCTATCCGGTTTGCCGTCAACTGCGCCAACCGTTGCTCATACGGCAACGCCATATCGAAACCGAGCAGCACCGCCATAATCGGCCAGAAGGCATTGCGCGGATTGGCATAGTATTGCTGGGCTTGCAGTGAGGCGACACCGGGCATGGTACCGAGAATCAGCACTCTCGAATCCGCCGCACCCAAGAATGCAAAACTTTTGACCGCTTTCAGCTTCTTATCAATCACCCTGCCTGCCTACTTTCTGAATGATTTCAGAAGAGTAATAACGACGAAAGCAATTGAGGTAGATATCAAGACAGCAACCGCATAGATACCAAGCGACCTCGTCACCCCTTCAAACTCAACAAACCCCATGATTCCAGAGGCCCCATATTGAACCGAACCATCGGTTTCGATATATCGGGTCGCTCCAACATCCGCAAACAGAAAATAGCTGAATGGCAGGATGGCGCCCAACAGGAGCGAATATAACAATCGTCTCTTCATTTCTGCTCAGTCATCTCACAGGCAACAAATCCAACGCCACCGCAACCAACGCTTTCACGCCGGTCCGCAAGGTCGGCTCGGGCAACGGCGCAAACTCCGGTGAGTGCAACGCTGGCAGATTCACTTCACCTTGCTGCGCTTTGGCATAGACCGCCGGGTCGACACCACCGACCCAGAAAATCGTGCTCGGAATATTGTCGACGGTCTGGCCGTACATCGAGAAATCCTCGCCGGCCATGACCGGTTCGGTGGCCAGCACCTTGTCGGCACCGAGGCTTTTCTCGAACACACCGACCAAGCGCTGGGTCAGTTTGGCTTCGTTCAAGGTTGCTGGCGTGTATTCGTCGCGTATTTTGACATCGGGCATGGCGTCGGCCGGCATGCCGGCGGCGAGTGCGGTACCAGTGACGATGCGTTCTATCGATTTCAGCATCAGCTCGCGCACCGCTGGCGAATAGCTGCGCACGGTCAGCGCCAGCTTCACTTCTTCCGAAATGATGTTGGCCTTGGCACCACCATGGAAAGAACCAACCGTGATCACCGCCGGTTCGCGCGGGTCGACCTCGCGGCTGACAATGGTTTGCAGCGCCAGCACGATCTGCGAGGCCAGCACGATCGGATCTTTGGTTTTGTGCGGGTAAGCGCCGTGGCCGCCGACGCCGCGCACGGTGATGTCGATGTTATCGACGCTCGCCAGTGCCGGACCGATGCTGTAGGCCACCGAGCCGGCTGGGTGCGACGCCGAGGTGTGCAGCGCGACCGCGTAATCCGGTTTCGGAAACTTGCTGTAGAGCCCGGCTTTCAGCATCGCCCTGGCGCCACCGGACAGCTCTTCAGCCGGTTGGCCGATCAGCACCAGCGTGCCCTGCCATTCGCTTTTGCGCGCTTTCAGTTCACGCGCCGCCCCCACCAGCGAGGTCATGTGGATGTCGTGACCGCAGGCATGCATGACACCGACGGTCAGTCCGGCTTCATTCTTGGTGACGACTTTGCTTGCATACGGCAGGCCGGTGTTTTCAACAACCGGCAGACCGTCCATGTCGGCACGCAGCAGCAACGTAGGTCCGGCGCCATTTTTCAGCACGGCAACCACACCGTGACCACCGAAACCGCTGGTCACCTCAAAGCCCAGGCTGTTGAATTCTTTCGCCAGCCGCTTGGCCGATTCGGCTTCATGAAACGACAGCTCCGGGTTCTGGTGAAAGTGTTTGTACAACTTTTCCAGATAGGGGTAGTCATCGGCGTGGGCTGGCCCTGCAAGCAGCAAGCTGGCAATGAGCGGCAGCCATGAGCAAAGGCTCGCCTTAGACAAAATCCGGGCATTGTTCGGGCAGGCGCGGAACATGGTTTATGCTTCTCTCAGGTGGGCATTGACGGGGCAGGAAAGCGATGGAGCTTATCACCGATGAACGGGCGCTGAGGAAGGCAGCAGCGCATCTGGCCGGCTATGACCTGGTGATGGCCAATCTGGTCGAGCAGCATGGCATCAGCCGGATGACCCCGTGGCAGAACGAGCCGTTTACCGCGCTGGTCGGTGCGGTGATTTCGCAGCAGCTGTCGGTCAAGGCCGCCGACACCATCGAGAAGCGCGTGCTGGTGCTGGGCGGTCGCGGTGACCGTTTCATTCCAAGCCGGTTGCTCGCTGCAACTGATGACGATCTGCGCGCCGCGGGCCTGTCCGGCGCCAAGACCCGCTATATCAAGGGCATTGCCCAGGCCGCGCTCGACGGCACGTTGGATCTGAAACACATCCGCGATCTGCCCGATGATGAACTGATCGCCACGCTGACGGCGCTCAAGGGCATCGGCACCTGGACCGCCGAGATGCTGATGATTTTCGCCTTCGGCCGGCCGGATGTGATGAGCCTTGGTGATCTCGGCTTACGCAAGGGTATTGAAGTGGCGTACGAACTTGATCACCGCCCCAGTGACCGGGTGATGCTCGGCACCGCCGAAGCGTGGCGGCCGTATCGCTCGGTGGCGAGCTGGTACCTGTGGCGGGCGGCCGAGAGCGGGCCGGTAAATTGACGGTGATGGTGGATTTGGCCAAGCCCTCTCTGCTTCTAGGCAAGGAGAGGGAACAAGAACTCAGTGTCCGGATTTGATCGGCAAGGCCAAATCCGAAAACACGGCCGCCACGCCCCAGCCAAACAATTGTTCAGCTCGCGCGGCGTCGTTGACGGTCCAGATCAAGACATCGCGTCCGGTCTGTTTCACCGCCTTGACCAGCTCTGCCGTGATCAGCTCGTTGCTGTAGTTGAAGCTGACAGCATCAAGGGCAGCCAGCTCGGCCAGAATCGCGTCCGTCGGCCATTGCCGCTCCAGCAGAAAGCCGCGTGGCAGTTCCGGCAGGTAGTGCTGAATCGCCCGCAGGCTTTGTCGGGAAAAACTGGACGCCAGCAGCGGCAGCCGATCCAGCCAGTTGCCTTCTCGCACCAGTTGCGCCAATGCTCGGGCGGTGGATTCGTATTGGCGTGGGTTCGGTTTGATTTCCAGGTTGATGGCGAGGCCGGCATCGGCACAGAACGCCAGCACATCGCTCAGCAGGGGAATGCGCTCACTGGCAAAAGCCGGAGCAAACCAGCTGCCGGCATCGAGCTGCCGCAGCTGCTCCCATGTCATTTGCTGGGCGCGACCTTGGCCATTGCTGGTACGGTCCACCCGGTTATCGTGCAGCACAATCAGCTCACCGCTGGCGCAAAGCTTCAGATCCAGTTCAACCCAGTGCAAGCCGGCATCGCGAGCAGCTGCGAACGCACTCAGGGTGTTTTCCGGCGCCACACCCGCCAGCCCCCGATGGCCAATCAGGCGGGCTGCCGTCAGCAGGGACTGAATCGGATGCGGCATAACCGGAACACTCCCTGGTCTGGACTGGCAGTTGGTGAAGGTTGCGCAATGTGGGCGCGGCGACCGATTTTGCCAAGTTTGCTGACAGTCGGTGCGTTTGCCAGCGCGGATTTGATGCTGCGACTGTAAACCCGGACGAGCACCAAAGCCGGCTGTCATCGGGTGGCAATCACGTCGAAACATCCCGGTAATACAGTCAGGTTAGTCCTTACTTTCGGTGTCGCGGCAGTGCCCTTGTGGCTGGCATTGACAATTTTGTGACGCCGTTAGTCCACAGCCACGGTTTCGTTGCGGTGCAGCGTCAAAGGCTCGGCTACAAACGCTGTACAATCCTTCGACAATCCGGTTTGATCATTCTAACTAATTGATTTTATTGGCAATTAAAGAGTTGTTTATTTTTTGACCAAGTCAAGGCAAAGGCCAGAATCTACGGGGTCGCTGTTGCCTTTAGGCAAGATTTCACCAAAGTTATCCACAGAAATTGTGGACAGCCAATGACAACTTCGTGAAACGTTTGTGCAGCCCGGCGCCAGCCCGCATGGCGCCTTGTGAAACCTCATTTGGGCGCTATGCGCACAGCGCGATCAGGCCTTTTTGACCGCTGCCGAGATGGTGTAATTGGCGCCTTGCTTGCGCTTTTCGTAGTTGCCAAACACCTCGTTGAAGCTGCGTTTAATAAACTCGCGCAAGCCATTGATTGTCACCACGACCAACTCGCCGCCGGGCGCCAAATGGTGCAACGAGTCAAAGAAATACAAATAGAAGAGTTCGTTGCCGGCCTTGGCGGGCAGATTCGACACGATCAAATCGAACTGGCGAGTACCCACTTCCGACAGACCGTTCGACAGGAACGCCTCGGCGTTTTTGATGCCGTTCGCCGCCAGATTCTTCTTGGTGTACTCCACCGCGACGTAATCCTTGTCGATCAGGGTATGCATGCCTTGCGGCGCCATCCGCGCCAGCGTCATGCCGAGCACACCGTAACCGCAGCCGACATCGAGCGTCCGCGCAGTGGGCGCAGGGTCGACGTAGTCCAGCATCAGCCGCGAGCCTTCATCGACCTCCTTTGGCGAGAACAGGCCGTGGGTGGTGGTGAACTTGAAGTCGAAACCGCGGACATTGGCGGCAAAGTGAATATCTTCGCGATAGCGGCAGGCGGTCGGGTGCGGGGACGGCATGGCAGTTCCAGTCAGGGCTAGGCAAATCGGCAGGCGGCGGCCAGCAAGGCCGCGGCCGTAGGGGCCGCTATGCTACCATTGCGCCCCGCTGCATAGCCCTACTCCGATACCGTTTCGACACCATGACTGAACCCCGTTTGTACCGTGTGATCTTCCAGAACCAGGGTCAGCACTACGAGCTCTACGCCCGCTACGTGTACCAGAGCGACATGTGGGGCTTTGTCGAAATTGAGGAACTGGTGTTCGGCGAGCGCAGCCAGCTGCTGGTCGACCCGGCCGAAGAGAAGCTGAAAAACGAATTCGACGGCGTCCGGCGCAGCTATATTCCGGCCCACGCCATAATCCGCATCGACGAAGTCAGCAAAATCGGCGATGCCCGCATTACCGATGCGAAGGGCGAGAACGTCACGCCATTTCCGGCCGGGATGCCACGGCCGGCGAAAAAGCCGGAGTGAAATCGATTTTTATCCCCCTCCGTGCAAAGAGGGGTTATAGGCACGGCCAATCACTTACGTGAACCCGTCATTCCCGCGATGGCGGGAATCCCGTGACGTTCACGCAAGACGCTGGGCTCCCGCCTCGACAACGGGAGAGGCACATACAAATTTGGCTGCGCCTGAACAGCAGCATCCCAAAAGAGGTTCTTCCACTTGGCTTTAATCGTTGCCCATTGCCGCCCCGGTTTTGAACCCGAATGCGCGGCCGAACTGGAAGCCATGGCGCAAGCCTGGGATGCCGAACTCACCACCGAAATCCCTGAACTCGGTGGCTTGGTGTTCGGCCGTGGTGATGTCCGCAAACTCGTAGACCAGATCGACTTGAAGCTGCTGATCTTCACCCGTCAGTGGTTTCTGGCGCTGGAAGAAATCGAGCTCGATCCGAAAAACCGCGTCGATGCCATCGTCAAGGCGCTCGGCCGCAGCAGCGGCGCGGCGCTATTCATTGAAAGCAGCGACAGCGAACCGGGCCGCGAACTGCAGGCACTGTGCCGCACCATCACGGCGCCGCTGGAACAGGCGCTGAAGAAAGCCGGCATGATCCGTGAAGGAAGCGATCAACGCCTGCATGTGCTGTTCCTCGACGGCAAACATGCGCTGGTCGGCTACGCGCCGATTGCCCGCTCGCACCCGGAGCCAATGGGCATCCGCCGGCTGCGCATGCCCAAGGACGCCCCGAGCCGATCAACGCTGAAGCTCGAAGAGGCGCTGCAGGAATTCATCCCACGCGCCGAGTGGACGCACCGACTGCGGCCAAAAATGCGCGCGGTTGATCTGGGCGCCTGCCCCGGCGGCTGGACCTATCAGATGGTCCAGCTCGGTATCCATGTCACGGCCGTTGATCACGGCCAGATCGATCCTCGCCTGATGGCCACCGGTCAAGTTGAACACCGCGCACTCGACGGCTTTCTGTTCAAGCCCGAGCGCAAAGTCGACTGGCTGCTTTGCGACATGGTCGACAAGCCAATGCGAGTCGCCCAGCTGTTGGCCAAATGGCTGCAAAACGGCTGGTGCCGCGAAGCCATCGTCAACCTCAAGCTGCCGATGAAAAAACGCTACGACGAACTGGAGCGCTGCATCGAAGTGATCGAGAAGCCGCTGCTCGACAAAAATCGTGAATTTGAACTGCACGCCAAGCAACTGTATTACGACCGTGAGGAAGTGACGCTGCATGTAAGGGTGTTGGGACTTCAATAGCAGGAGGCAACAATGTTTTCTGCAGCCGAACATGAGCAAATTAAGCGAGCTTTACGTTTTGTCGCCGAAGGCAGCCTTTTTCCGGAATGGGAATTCGACTCGCTGTTCGGATTCCAGCCTAGTGAATTAATAGATTTTTCACGTTACAGACCCGAAGAACCGGTTTCTGAAAGGTTAGCACTGGCGGTAAATGGTGCAATCATCCACCTACTTTACTATCCGCACGGAAATTTGGAGTTGGTGGCAAGAGAGGTTGCCCCAATCGAGCGATTGACTGAAATTGGTCGCACATGGCGAGCCGCCTATCTCCCACGCGAGATTGAATAGACCGCTGTTCGCTATATTTGAGTTTAACCACAAGATTACGACGTTTGACAGGTCATCATGAGCCACGAACTCCTGCTCGGCAAAACCGTTCTGTACAAGGATCAATACGATCCCAAACTGCTGCACCCGGTGCCGCGGGCGTTGAATCGTGCCCATCTGCCGCTGCCGCAGTTGCCGTTTACCGGTGTCGATATCTGGAACGGTTACGAACTGTCGTGGCTGAACGGAAAGGGCAAGCCGGTGGTCGCGCTTGGTGAATTCACTGTGCCGTTCGACAGCCCGCACCTAATCGAATCGAAATCGTTCAAGCTGTATCTCAACTCGTTCAACGGCAGTCGCTTTGATGACTGGCAGAGCGTGCAGCAGGCGATGGCGCGCGATCTGTCGACGGCGGCCGGTGCGAGCGTTTTGGTCGAGTTGAAACCCGCCAGCGAAAACGTCATGCGACCGCAATGGCCCGGTGATGGCGTTTGCCTGGATGAGCTCGATGTGAGCTGCGATCAATTTGAGTTAACGCCGGAACTGCTGGCACTCGATCGTTCCAGCGCGAACGCAGGAAAAACGGTCCGCGAAACCCTGCACAGCCAGCTGCTCAAATCCAACTGCCCGGTTACCGGCCAGCCGGATTGGGCCACCGTGGTGGTGCGCTACCACGGCGCCGCCATCGATCACGCGAGTCTCTTGCGCTACATCGTTTCGTTCCGCAATCACGCCGAGTTTCACGAACACTGCATCGAGCGGATGTTCTGCGACATCTGGCAGCGCTGCCAACCGCAAGCGCTGACGGTATTTGCCCGTTACACCCGCCGTGGCGGGCTGGATATCAATCCGTATCGCAGCAGTGATGAGACGGTGTTTGATAATCGGCGAGCGGCGCGGCAGTAAATTCTGCCCCCACCCCAGCCCTCCCCCTGGCAGGGGAGGGAGAAAGTCTTCAGCTGACCGCCGACTCACTAAAATTGATCGTCCCCGTGTCGGCATCCATCACCGCCGGCAAGCCAATCGGCAACGTGTGCATTTCCTTGATGTGGCCAAACGCAAAGCCGGACATCACCGGCACGCCCAGATCGCGCAGGCGATCGGTCAGCACCTCGCCCATGCTGAACGAAGGGCCATCAACTGTGCATTCGGTGCAGTAGCCAAACACCACGCCTGCAACATCTTTCAATGCACCACCGAGCGCCAATTGGGTCAGCATGCGATCAACGCGGTACGGGGCTTCGTCGATGTCTTCAATCAGCAAAATCGCGCCACGGGTATCGACTTGCCAGGGTGTCCCCATCAGCGCGGCGATCAGTGACAGGTTACCGCCGACCAGACGGCCACTGGCGCGACCACCGCGTAGCGTCTGGATGCGATAGGTCCGATTGACCAGTTCATCATCAGGCTTGGGGGGATTGCTGAGCTCGCCCACCGGCACGGTCGATAGCAGCATGTTTTTCAGGTTGTGGTAGGTCCACGGCCGGATGTTGGATGCTGCGACCGGGCCGTGAAAGGTGACGAGGCCGGTTTGCTGATGAATGGCATTGAGCAGCGCGGTGATGTCGCTATATCCGAGCAACACTTTCGGGTTGGCGGCGATGGCATCGAACTGCAGATGCGGCAACAACCGAGGCGAACCCCAGCCGCCGGAAAAACAGAAAATGCCGTCGATGCTGTCGTCGGAAAACATCGCATTGAGGTCGGCCGCGCGGTCCTTGTCGGTGCCGGCGAAATAGCCGTGCTTGTCACGGGCATGGGCGCCGAGTTTGACCTTGAAGCCCATGGCCTCAACCTGTTCGCGCGCCAGATCGATGTCACTGGTTTCGAAGGCCATGGTGGCAGGCAGCACCATGCCGATGGTGTCGCCGGCTTTCAGTGCTTTCGGTTTGCGAATACCGCTGCTGCGTTGGCTGTTTTTTTTCTCCGCCGCCGATGCCGGCATGGCAAGGCCGGTGCTGACTGCGGCAAAACCGGCGAGTGACAGTAGCTGGGTGAACTGGCGACGGTGCATCGTGGCAGGCCTTCCTTATGATTGGTTTGGCTGTAACTTACACGATGCGGTGACAAATGTGCCAAGTCCGCCAGTTCGATCAACGAACAACAAAAAAGCGGCCAGCGGCCGCTTTTTTAAATGCCTATCGACGTCGTTCGAAATCAGTTGATGGTGTCGCTGCCACCGGCACAGGCCGTCGCGCAGGCTGGTGCACCACAGCCGCCCTCGGCTGGCTTGCTGGCATCCGCACTGGCCGCTTTCTTCGGTGCGCCTTTGAAGTCGGTGGCATACCAGCCGTTGCCTTTGAGCTGAAAACCCGCTGCCGAAATCTGCTTTTGCAGGTTCGGGGTCGAGCACGCCGGGCAATCCGTCAGCTCCGGATCCGACATTTTCTGCAGCTTTTCCAGTTCATGGCCACAGCTGGTGCAACGGTACTCATAAATCGGCATGGCAGAGTCTCTCGATCAGCAACAATCAGTTCAGCAACTACAGGTCGTCAACGGCGCCTGACCCGTGAGATGGGGTCGGGGCGCGGATTCTAAAGGGGGATGGGTTGGATGAAAAGCGTTCAGCCGGGCGTTTTAACGGGATTTCTTGCAGACCGGACCCGTCCGCAAGGCCGCCTTCCTGATGCCCCCCTGTCAAACACAGGCCAACCAGGCCGGCAAACCTGCCTTTCCTGGCCTCGGCCTTGCTAGAATCGCCGGCTATTCTCTAAACATGCCCCCGGCCCAAGGCCGGCCGGGCCATAACGACCACGGACCGATACCCCCACCATGCGCCTGTCCCAGTACCCGCTTTGCACGTTGCGTGAAACCCCGAACGATGCCGAACTCATCAGCCATCAACTGATGCTGCGCGCTGGCCTTATCCGCAAGCTCGCCTCGGGCCTGTACAACTGGCTGCCGACCGGCCTGCGGGTGCTGCGCAAGGTCGAGAACATTGTTCGCGAAGAAATGAACAAGTCGGGCGCCATCGAGGTGCTGATGCCGGTGGTGCAGCCGGCCGAGCTGTGGGTGGAGTCGGGCCGCTGGGCCAAATTCGGTCCGGAACTGCTGCGCATCAAGGACCGCAAGGATGGCGACTTCCTGCTCGGTCCGACCCATGAAGAAGTGATCACCGATATCGTCCGCAACGAAGTGCGCAGCTACAAACAGCTGCCGCTGAACCTGTATCAGATCCAGACCAAGTTCCGCGACGAAGTGCGGCCACGTTTTGGCGTGATGCGGGCGCGCGAATTCCTGATGAAGGACGCCTACTCCTTCCACATCAATGACGCCTCGCTGAAAGAAACCTACGACTTGATGTACCAGACCTACTCGGCGATTTTCCGCCGGCTGGGGCTGGATTTCCGCGCTGTGCAGGCCGACACCGGCGCCATCGGCGGCAATGCCTCGCACGAATTCCATGTGCTGGCATCGAGCGGCGAAGATGCCATTGCGTTCTCGTCGGCCAGTGATTACGCCGCCAACGTCGAGCTGGCCAGCGCACTGGCGCCGACTCAGACGCGCCCGGCCGCAACCCAGACACTGACCCGCGTCCATACGCCGAACGTCAAATCGATCAGCGACGTGGCCACGTTCTTCAAGGTCGACGCCAAGCAGACGGTGAAAACCATGGTGCTGCTCGGTGCCGCCACCGGTGAAGGCGAAGGCCGCCATCTGGTCGCGGTCTGCCTGCGCGGCGATCACGAACTGAACCTGATCAAATGCGCCAAGCATCCGCTGCTTGGTGCTGATGTCGAGCTGGCGCCGGATGCGCTGATCAAAGAGAAACTCGGCTGCGAACCGGGTTCGATTGGCCCGTCCGGCCTGACGATTCCGGTGCTGGTCGACCGCGATGCCGCCGTGCTGGCCGATTTTGTCAGTGGCGCCAACGACAGCGATTACCACTACACCGGCACCAACTGGGAACGCGATGCCGTCATCCATACCGTTGGCGATTTCCGCAACGTGGTCGAAGGCGATGCAGCGCCGGATGGCAAGGGCACGCTTACCATCAAACGCGGTATCGAAGTCGGCCATATCTTCGCGCTCGGCACCCGCTATTCGGCCGCGATGAAAGCGGCAGTGCTCGATGAGCAGGGCAAGCAGGTGATCATGCCGATGGGCTGCTATGGCATCGGCGTGTCGCGCATCGTCGCCGCCGCCATCGAGCAGCATTTCGATGACAACGGCATTGTCTGGCCGGTGGCACTGGCACCATGGCAGGTGGTTTTGGCGCCGATGAACCTTGGCCGCTCCGAAACCGTGCGCGCCGCCGCGGAAAAACTATACTCGGAGCTTCAGAATGCCGGTATCGATGTGGTGTTTGATGACCGAAACGAACGTGCCGGCGTGATGTTTGCCGACGCCGACCTGCTCGGTATCCCTTACCGCATCGTCATTGGTGAGCGCGGCCTGGCCGAAGGCAAGGTCGAACTGAAGTCCCGTCGTGAGAAAGAGCCACAGCATGTTGCGCTTGATGGCGTTGTCGCCCAGCTCAAAGCCGCGCTGGCCGGGTAACCGGCCGGCGACATTGCCGTCGTGGTGGCGCCAGTTGCGTCGCCGCGCGACGGCGGCTGTGTTGCTGTTGTTGTCTGGCGTACTGGCCGGCCTGCCGGCCAAGGCGGCCCAACAGGAACGCCCCAGCGACGAGGTTCGCAACCTGATCAAAAAAGCCATGCACGACCAGCATGACTTTGCCGACAAGTACGACGCCCAGGTCTGGCTGGTCGACATGACCGGCCGACTGGAAAAACGGGCGCCCAAGATCCCGGCGGCAGAGCGGCTTCACATCCTGCGTCGGGTCCACACCATTGCCACCGAATTCGGCCTGAATCCGCAACTGGTGCTGTCGGTTATCGATGTGGAAAGCCGGTTCGATCGCTTCGCCATCTCCAAGGCCGGCGCCCGTGGCCTGATGCAGGTGATGCCGTTCTGGCGCGAGGAAATCGGCGAGCCGACCGACAACCTGTTTGATGTCGATACCAACCTGCGCTATGGCTGCGCCATCCTGAAAATCTACATGGCCCGGGAAAAACAGCGGCTGGCCCCGGCGCTGGCCCGTTACAACGGCTCTTACGGTCTCGGCTGGTATCCCAGTCTGGTCATGAATGCCTTCTACAACCACTGGTTCGTCATGCAAGAACGCACGGTCACCACGGCCGGCGGTAACCGGGTCCCCGCACCGGTCAGCGCCGGAGCAGGTGTCAGCGGCACGCGCGCACTGTCGCAATAAGCGGTTCCATCCGTTTTTCCAACCCATTGTCTTTTTATCAGGCCAGTTGACCGGCACCACTGCCACAAAAGCGGTGGTCTGCTCAGGCGTCTGCCAACAAGCCGGCTACACTGAGTAAACAGGAACGGACGTTGCGCATCAGTAACGTCTCCTCTCGGCTGGCGACCCCTATAACAACATGACGACTGAAGCCAATCGCACTGCCCTGGTCTTGTCCGGCGGCGGCGCCCGCGCCGCCTATCAGGTCGGCGTATTAAAAGCCGTGTGCGAACTGCTGCCCGACCACAAGACCATTCCGTTTCCGATCATTTGCGGCACCTCGGCCGGCGCCATCAATGCCGCGGTGCTGGCCTGCTATGCCTCACGGTTTCGCATTGGCATGCGCCGGCTCGAACATGTCTGGGCCAATTTTCGCGCCAGCCATATTTACCGTTCGGACCTGCTCGGCATGAGTGCCAACTCCTTGCGCTGGATGGGTGCCATTCTGCGTGGCCGGCAACGCACGGTGCCGGCACTGAGTTTGCTCGACAACACGCCGCTGCGCGATCTGCTCAGCAAAGTGGTGCCGTTCCAGGAGATTGCGCCGGCGATCAATGCCGGCCATCTGTATGCACTGTCCGTCACCTGTTCCGGTTACAACTCGGGTGAGTCGGTCAGCTTTTTCGAAGGCCACCCCGAGCTGGAAACCTGGCACCGTTACCGGCGGGCCGGCGCCCGCACCCGCCTGCAACTGCAGCACCTGATGGCGTCCAGCGCCATTCCGGTGGTGTTTCCGGCGGTCAAAATCAACCGTGAGTATTTTGGTGATGGTGCCGTCCGTTTTCTGGCGCCGATCAGCCCGGCACTGCATCTGGGTGCCCGTAAAGTGATGATTGTCGGCGTCGACCCGGTTCGTAATGATATCGCCGGCCGGGTCGTTGCCAAAAACTACCCGACACTGGCGGAAATCGCCGGCCATGTGCTCGATAGCGTCTTCATTGACTCGCTCGACAGTGACATGGAGCGCCTACAGCGCATCAACAACACGTTGTCCAAAATTCCGGCTGATGTTCGCGCAGCCAACGGCATCAACCTGAAACCCGTCGAGACACTGGTGATTTCGCCCAGCGAGGACTTGTCGGAATTGTCCGGCAAATATGCCCGTGAACTGCCACGCACTGCCCGCTTCTTCTTTCGTCGGGTCGGCATCAGCGGCAAGAGCGGCTCGACCATTCTGTCTTATCTGTTGTTCGAGTCCGGTTACACCCGCGAACTGATCGAGCTCGGTTACCAAGATGGCATACGGCAAAGCAGCGAAATTCAACGCTTCTTCGCCGCCGACCTCCCGGCATAAGGGCTCGGGTGACCCGCACCGTGACTGACACCAACGACATCGCCCGACTGCAGCAGGAACTGGCAGCGGCCCAAGATCGGATCCGGCGGCTGGAACGGGTTGCCAATCGGCGGCGCTACTCCGCCCAGCTGCAATCCGCGCTGTACCGCATTGCCGACATCACCGCTGCCGACATTCCGATGAATGAGTTCTTTCTGGCGCTGCACAACATCATGCGCGAGCTGATGTACGCCGAGAACTTCTTCATTGCCCTGTTCAATCCCGAGGCCGGCACCTTCAGACTCGCCTACCTTGTCGATAGTCTGGACCAAAGCTTTCTCGACGAAATGCAAGCAGTGCCAATCTCGCAGCTGAGCGGCACCATGACCGGCTATGTACTGCGTACCGGCAAACCGCTGTTCGCCGATGAAGCGATCATTCAGGCGCTGACGGAAGCGGGTGAAATCGGTTCCGTGGGCTCAGAGTGTGTCGAGTGGTTGGGCTGCCCGCTGAAGGTCGGCGACCGCACCGTTGGTGTCATGGTGGTGCAAAGTTACGATCCGGACCGGCGTTTCCGCCCCAGTGACCACAAGTTGCTGAACTACATTGCCCGGCATATCGGCACAGCGATTGAACGCAAGCAGAACGACGAGCGCATCGCCGACATCAATCGCGAACTGGAAGAAAAAGTCACCGTCCGCACCCGTGAACTCAGCGACACCCTCGACGCGTTGCAGCTCCAAATCGTCGAACGGGAACACAGTGAACAGGTACGTGAGGCCTGCTATGAAATTGCCGAGCAAAGCCAGACTGCGGATGCACTGGATACCTTCTTTGCCTCGGTACACGCCATCATCAATCGATTGATTGATGCCAGCGACTTTTTCATCGCGCTTTACGACCGTGAACGTGGCGAGCTGACGCTACCCTATTTTGTTGACCGATACCTGAAAAATCCCGGCGTCATTCACCTGTCTACCGATGCCCTGGCAGAATCCCCGCTGTTTACCGCGGAAGTCATTCGAACCGGTCTGACCGTGCTGCTGAATGCCAAGGAGTTGGCCAAACGCTCGGACAATCCGTTTGCCAAAGAATCCAATCCGCGAGCCTGGCTGGGCGTACCGTTGATAATGAACGGTGCGCCATCGGGGGTGATTGTGGTTCAAAGCTATCAGCAGGATGGCAAATTTACCGAGCAGGATGCCGCGCTCCTGGAATTCGTTTCAGCCCATGTCGCCACCGCTCTTCAGCGCCGCCGCGATGCCGATTCATTGCGTCAGGCCCATCAACAATTGCAATCCATCAACAACGAGCTGGAACGCCGCATCGCCGACCGAACCCATGCCTTGGCAACTGCCAAGGAAGAGCTTGAGCAACTGCTTGAGCAACGGAAACACATTACCGAAAAGCTGGCCCACGATGCCCACCATGATGTGCTGACGGGGTTACCGAACCGGGCATTGCTGCGGGAGCGGCTGACCAACACCATTCACCGGAATCAGCGCCGAACCTCGCTTCGCTATGCCGTGTTGTTTCTCGACCTGGACCGATTCAAGGTGGTCAATGACAGTCTTGGCCACCTGCAGGGCGACCATCTGCTTTGCGAAGTGGCAAACCGCTTGCTGCAATGCGTTCGCGGTGGCGACACCGTGGCCAGACTTGGTGGTGATGAATTTTGTGTGCTGTTGGACGACATCGAAAAGACAGCCGATATCGAGGCGATAGCCCGCCGCATCCTGAGCAATGTCGCGACGGAATATGTGTTGGCAGGCCAGAACTTGTATGTCACCACCAGTATCGGCGTCACCACCAGCCTGATTGGCTACGAGGACGCTGATGCCGTGGTCCGCGATGCCGATGCCGCCATGTATGAAGCCAAATCACAAGGCAAGAACCGGTACTGCTTCTTTGATCAAAGCCTGCATCAAAATGCCTTGAATCGCCTGAAACTGGAAACGGATCTGCGCTATGCAATCGAGCATGACCAGATCATTGTCTACTACCAACCGATTTATGATCTGGCGACTGGCTTCATCGCCAGCTTTGAAGCACTGGCGCGGTGGCAGCATCCAACACTTGGTCTGGTGTCACCCGCGACATTCATTCCGGTGGCCGAAGAAACCGGTCTTATCAACGAGCTGGGGCTGCGAGTTTTGCAGGCCGCCACCCGGCAAGTGAAGCGGTGGCGGCAAGGCAATCACCCGACCCTGTCGGTCAGCGTCAATCTGTCGGGACGGCAACTGACCCAGCACAATTTTCTCAGTCAAGTCAGCGACACGCTGGCTGACAATGCGCTGCCAGCGCAGGCGCTGAAGCTGGAGATCACCGAGAGCCTGCTGATCCAACACTTTGACATGGCCCAGCGTTTCTTGAGTCAGCTGCAGGAAATGGAGATCGAGATCCTGCTCGATGATTTCGGTACCGGCTATTCGTCCTTGAATTACCTGCATCAATTTCCGCTCGATACGGTCAAGATCGACCGCAGCTTTCTGCAGCAGATTTCCAGCCATGACAAGAGCCTGCAGTTGCTGCGCGGGGTCCGCACGCTGGCCAGCAATCTCGGGCTCAATCTGGTTGCAGAGGGCATTGAAACGATGGCGCAGTTACAACGGCTGCGTGAACTGCGCTTCGAGTTTGGGCAGGGCTATCTGTTCGGCGCACCGATGCCGGCGGAAAAAGCCGGCCTGCTACTTACGGCCACTGCACATCCGGCTTTTGCAGCCGACGCGCCAACGTGAACAGCGCACCGGTTGCATGCAGGCAGGCAACCGGCGTTGACGCGGTTGTCGGCAGGCCGGCCTGGCTGACCACGATACCCGGCAACGCTACCAGTTCATCGTTGTAGAAAAGTTTCGGCCATAGCGGCCGTAACCACGCCGGAATGCGCGCTTCCTGAAACACATCTTTCAAGTCACGCCGACCCTGTCGGCCCGGCAACGCCAGCTTCACTCCCGGCGCCTGCCACCGCACGCTGACCGTTTCATCCGGCGCCGGCTTACGCAGCGTCAGCGCCGCACCGGACGCTGATTGTGATGATGACTGCCAATGCAATTCACCGAGGCCAGCGGGCAATGGCAAATCCATTGTTGCTGACCACGACAACGTCTGGCCGACGTCAAGCGACCAGTGCGGCAGCACTGCAATCTGGTCAGCAGTGACCCGCAGTTGCTGGTCGCCCCAGTGCATCCAGACCTGATCGGATGCGGCCGGCAGCTGCTGCAGAAAGCTGTGCAGCCGTTCGGCGTTCGGGCTCGGCAATTGCTGTTGCTGCAACCACCAGCGCAGCAAATTGGCTTGTCGCACCGGACTCAGGGCCAGCAGTCGTGAGCGCGACAACAGGCCGTTGCGATGCGACACCGTTTCAGCATCCAGCGCGGCCAGATCCGCCTGCAATTCGACCGCTTCGGTTTGCCATTGCATGGCACGCAGCAGGACCCCTGCCGCCCCGTCGCGCTGGGCCAGCAACACCGGCATCAACTCGGCCCGCAACCGATTGCGGGCCAGCGCGTGATCGGCATTGCTCGGGTCATCAATCCAGCGCCAGCCGCGCCGTTCTGCCAGCGCCGTCAACGCATCGCGCCGCACGGTCAGCAGCGGCCGACACAGCTGACCGGCTCCACAGGCCGCCGTTGCCGGCATGCCCGCCAGCCCGAGTGGCCCGGCGCCACGCAGCAATTGCAGCAGCAGCGTTTCAATTTGATCATCGGCATGCTGGCCGAGCAGCAGAATCTCGCCGGCTGCGAGCGACGCGGCAAACGCGCGATAACGGGCGGTTCGTGCGTCCGCCTCCAGTCCTTTGCCGGTCTTGTTGACCGCAACGGTGATGACCTGCAACGGGATGTTCAGCGCATGGCATTCCTGCCGACAGTGACTGACAAAGTCGGCCGCAGCTGCTTGCAATCGATGATTGATGTGAATGGCACGCAGCGGCAGTTGCTGCGCCCTGGCATAGGCAAACGCGAGATGCAGCAGGACGGTGGAGTCGCGGCCACCGCTGTAGGCGACCACCAGTCCGGGCTTGCCGGCAGGAGCTGTTGCCGCCAGCTGATCCGGCTGTTTTCCCTGCGCTGGCGGGTCCAGAGACAACAAAGCCCCGAGTGCTGATGCGAAGGCGTCAGCCGGGGCTGGTGTCGTCATGGTTTCTGCTCGCTTGGACGAAGCTTACGCCTCGGCAAACACACCGAAGCTCATCAGTCGCTGGTAACGCTGGCTCAGCAGTTGATCTTCACTGAGCTTGTCGAGCGTTGCCAGATCGCCGAGCAGTTGTTCGGCCAGCGTCTGCGCCATTTTGCGCGGTTCACGGTGGGCGCCGCCGAGCGGTTCTTCGACGATGGCGTCAATCAGCTTGAGCTCTTTCAGACGCTTGGCGGTGATGCCCATCGCGGCGGCCGCTTCCGGCGCCTTTTCGGCGCTGCGCCACAAAATCGAAGCGCAACCTTCCGGCGAAATGACCGAATAGGTCGAGTACTGCAGCATGTTGACCCGGTCACCGACGCCAATGGCGAGCGCGCCACCCGAACCGCCTTCGCCGATCACGGTGCAGACCACCGGCACCTTCAGTTCCGACATCACTTTCAGGTTGCGGGCGATCGCTTCCGATTGGCCACGTTCTTCGGCACCGACCCCGGGATAGGCACCGGGGGTGTCGATAAAGGTGATGACCGGCAACTTGAACTTCTCGGCCAGCTGCATCAGCCGCAGGGCCTTGCGGTAGCCTTCCGGTCGCGGCATGCCGAAGTTGCGGCGGATTTTTTCCTTGGTGTCGCGGCCCTTCTGGTGGCCGATAACCATCACCGGCCGGCCAGCCAGCCGGGCGGTGCCGCCGACAATGGACGGATCGTTGGCAAAGGCGCGGTCGCCACAGAATTCGTCAAAGTCGGTGAACAGTTCATTCAGATAGTCCAGCGTGTAGGGCCGCTGTGGATGACGGGCCATCTGGGCGATCTGCCAGGCATCCAGATTGGAAAAAACCTGTTTGGTCAGCTGCACGCTTTTCTTGCGCAGCCGGTCGATTTCTTCGCTGATGTTGATTTCGCCGTCATCACCCAGCTGGCGCAGCTCCTCGATACGGGCTTCCAGTTCGGCAATCGGCTTTTCGAAGTCGAGAAAATTCAGGCTCATGGGCACTCTGTCTTCCGGTCTACCTGCCCTGTTCGGCGGCCCTGCCATTCAGCGATAGGGGGCTCCGGTCGGGCGCAGGGGGCGTAGTCTACCAGTGGCCAGTGGCTGGAACCATCTGACCAGACGTCCAATTCGAGCGGGAAAAGAAAAAGGGCCGCTGCCCCACTTGAACAGCGGCCCCTCTATACAAGGGTTCAACCGGCCTGCGCCGCCGGCTTATTGGCTTCCGCCGATGCAGCTGGCGGTGCCGGTGGCGCACTGATCTCGATGGTGACTTTCTGAACCTTACCGTTGAACAAACCACGCACCGAACCGTAGTCCTCGACCACCGGAGTACCGTTGTCCATGCCGACATCGGCTGTTTCGTCGGCCGAGAAAATGGTCGGCTGGGTCCGTTCTACCCGGCCGGTCGCCACCGACTTGCCGTTGACCAGCAAATTGGCATTGCCGCCCTTGCCATTGCCACCACCGTCATAGGCAAACTCAAGCCGAACGGTGGATTTACCTGCCGGTAACGCTTCCGTGCCTGCCACGGTAAACCGCTCCAGACCCAGGAAGTTATAGGTGTAGACCGGTTTGCCATCCTTCAGATACAAAGCCCAGCCACCGAACCTGCCACCCTGCGCGATGATCACGCCATTGCCATTCGCAGGCACATCGATATCGGCAGTCAGGGTTTTCGACTTGTTCTTGATGTTGATGAACGCTTGTTCCGAAATGTCCTTCATGCCTTGGCGAAGAGTCAGCGAGGTGCGCCCGGCCATCAGATCCGGCCGACCAGCCGTATCCGGATTGACCCGCTCAAACAAGCGATCATCAATCGGCAGCACATGGTTCACTTCAGCTTCTGCCATGAACACGTCCTGCAGAGCTTTCAGCTTGTCCGGATGCTTGCCTGCCAGATCATTGACCAAGCTGAAATCCTTGCTCGTGTCGTACAGTTGCCAGATGTCTTCTTGCAACGGCCGACGCGGTGTCGGCTCCCATGCCGCACGGTGAATGGTGCGTGCGAACCAGCCATCCTGATAAATGGCACGGTTGCCGAACATTTCAAAATATTGGGTAGTGCGCGCCGGGGCCTTAGCGTCATCAAACGATGGCTTCAAACTCTTGCCCTGAATCGGCGTTTGCGGCACACCATCGACCAGTTTTGGTTCCGGCAATCCGGCGGCATCCAATACCGTCGGAGCAATGTCGATTACATGCGAAAACTGACTGCGGATCTGCCCTTTTTCTTTCATGCCCTTTGGCCAGTGAACGACCATACCATTGCGAGTGCCGCCAAAATCAGAGGCTACCTGCTTGGTCCAGGCAAACGGCGTATTACCCGCCACCGCCCAACCGGCCGACATGTGAACATAGGTCTGTTCATTGCCCCACTGGTCATACATTTTCAGCATGTCGGCGACCTGTTCCTGCACGCCATTGAAATACGTCATTTCGCTGAGCATACCGTTGGCACCGCCCTCGGCGCTGGTGCCGTTGTCACCGGCGATGTAAATGATGAGCGTATTATCGAGCTCACCCATATCCTCAATGGCCTTAACCAATCGACCGATTTCGGCATCCGTGTGTTCTGCAAATGCCGCAAAGGTTTCCATTTGCCGGGTGAACAATTTCTTTTCATCGGCGCTCAGCTTGTCCCAGTCCTTGATGGCCTCCGGTTTCGGTGCGAGCTTGGTGCCTTTGGGCACTATGCCCATCTTGATTTGGCGAGCCAGCGTTTCTTCACGCAGCTTGTCCCAACCCTGATCAAATTTGCCTTTGTATTTTTCAATCCACTCTTTCGGCACCTGATGCGGCGCATGGGTCGCGCCCGGCGCGTAATACATGAAGAACGGTTTGTCCGGCGTCATCGCCTGCTGGAAGCTGGCCCATTCGATCGCCTTGTCAGTCATGTCGACGGTGAAGTGATAGCCCGGGGTGTTTGGCACTTCAATTGGCGTCATGCCGTCATAAATCACCGGCGCCCATTGATTGGTTTCGCCACCAAAAAAGCCGTAAAACTTGTCCATCCCAGACCGGGTCGGCCAACGATCGGTCGGGCCCGACGGGCTCACTTCCCACGCGGCCGTTTCGTGGTTCTTACCGAAATGCGCGGTGCTATACCCGTTGTAGCGCAGCATGGTTGCCAATGGCGCGACATCGAGCGGACGTTGACCTGTATTTCCGGGAAAACCCGTGGCCGACTCGGTGATCGAACCCATGTTGTTCATGTGATGGTTGCGACCAGACAAGAGTGCAGCCCGGCTTGCTGAGGACACCGCGGTGGTATGGAACTGGTTGTAGCGCAAACCGTTGGCTGCCAACTTGTCGAATGTAGGCATCTTGGCGGGCCCGCCAAAAGTACTCGGCACGCCAAAACCGATATCATCGATCAGGATGACCACGACATTGGGCGCGTCTTTCGGCGCTTTCACCTGAAACGTTTCCGGGCGCGGCACGCCGCGTACATCCAGTTCTTTATAGGTTTTCACTGCAGGTGGATGAATCGGCAACACAGTGCGATCTACACCGTCACTGGCCATAACTGAGGCCATATGAGTCAACAACACACTGCCGACGGCGACTGCCGCGGGTTTCATTTGACGCATAAAAAACTCCTTTTTGCTGTGGTGATGTGTCATCTGTTCAGCTGGTACTGCTCGCCGGAATGATCAGGGGGCCCAGAAATGCTTGCCGGATCAAAGACGCCGGTTGGTCGTTATGAATCAGTTGCGCCATCGCGCGCATGTATTGGTCAATATGGCGGAAATATTTTTTGTACCCCACACACAGGTAATTGAGCCCTGGCTCGCCATCCGGTGTCTGGATAAAGCGATTTTTCGGGCACTCACCGTTGCAAGCAAACTTGACTTCACAATCACGACAATATTGCGGCAAGCTGGCAGACTTGCCTTGGCCGAAGGCTTTTTGCCGTTCGGAATTGGCCATCGCCATCAGGTTGTCGCTTTGCAAGTTGCCCAGCCGGTAATCCGGATACATGTAATGGTCGCAGGAATAAACGTCGCCGTTGTGCTCGACAATCAAGGCCTTGCCGCAATTTTCCGCAAACAGGCATAGGGTTGCCGGCAACTGCAACCACGCTGCCAGCGCCCATTCAAAATTCATCACATAAGTATCGCCAACATCATGACGTACCCACTGATCGAAAATGGCGATCAGAAAATCGCCGTAGGCCTCGGCACTGACACTGTGTTCGGTCACGGGTGCACGCGACGCGTCCGCCGCTTGGCCGGTGCGCATTATTAACTGCCCGGACTTGGGTGGTTCGGCAAAGGTGAGTCCGATGGCGGTATCGGCCTCGGAAGGGCGGCGCTCCACCACCGGATTGAATTGCATATGGGTCACGCCCTGCTGCTTCAGGAACTCATACACATGGAGTGGATGCTTGGCGACCAGCGAGTTGACCGTCACCAGCACGTTGACCTCAACGCAATATTTCTGCAGCAAATGCAATGCCGAGAGCACTGCATCAAAGGTCGGCCGGCCACGCTTGTCGACCCGAAAGGCATCGTGGATCTCACGCGGGCCATCCAGACTCAGGCCGACCATGAAATGGTTTCGCGCCAGAAACGCCGCCCACTCGTCATCAAGCAGCACACCATTGGTTTGCAGCACATTGCGGATGGTTTTGCCGCCGGCGAGCTCCTGCTGCAATGCAACCGCACGCTGGTAGAAATCAAGCCCACGCAGCATCGGCTCCCCCCCTTGCCAGGTGAACAGCACTTCCGGGCTCGGTTCGTTGCGGATGTTCTGCTCGACGTAAGCGCGCAGCACTTCGTCGCTCATGCTGAATTTCTGCTTCTCGGGGAACAGCGATTCTTTTTCCAGATAAAAACAGTAACCGCAATCCAGATTGCAGATCGGCCCGACCGGTTTGGCCATCAGATGAATGCCAGTTACAAGTTCTGCCATGGTGTAGGGTTTACCAACTGAAGCTATAGCCCAGCATCGGGCCGTCAAAATTGATGGAACGCAGGACATCCGCCTCAACGTCATAGTCCAGATGACGCCAGCCGAGCACCAGATCGCCGTCACCAAGTTTGTAACCGACGCCAATCATTGAATGCCAACTGAAATCCGAGTCACCGGTGCCCATATCCAGAAAATAGGGGACTGTCCATTGCTGCGCCGCACCAAAACGGGGCGAGCCACGTATACCGATTATGGCATCCAACACCTCGCCATCGCGACTGACCGCGCCGGCAGCCAATTCCGGAATACCGACAAAATTGCTGCTGAGTTGCCAACCAAGCTCTGCCTCAATGCTGAGCTGCCGCAGGCCAAAATAGAGATCGGATCCTTGGCCCGCGTCGCCAAGCCGGTAGGTCGCCACCGCGGTGAAAATAAGGGCCTTGAGGTCGAAGTCGATACGCGCCGTTACATCGGCCGGCAGGGGATTACCGTTGAAAAACAACTGCCGCGTCTGTTCCTGCGAATCGCCGAGGTTCATGAATACGGTATCGACACCAAAACCCCAGCGTTCCTTGCTACCGAACAGCGAGACCTGCCCGGTGAATTGCAACTTGTCGAGCAGGGTTTCAATTGGCACCGTGACGTCCGTGCCGTTGCCGGCATCGGTAAATGCAACCTGCCCGTTGAGGTCGGGGAACCAGCCATACAGGTTGCCCTGCCAATGCCAATCCGATTCGGCTGAAACGGCCGTGGCGCCGAGCAACATCCCTATCGCCGCCAGAGCCCTGCTTCCAGCCAAGACATTGCGTCCCATCCACGCCTCCCTTCCTTTATTTATCCGTTACGACAGGACCAAACGCGAACGCTGTCCCGTTGCCGCCATGGGCCTGATCCTGGCGGTGCATCAAAGAAGATACACCACAACGGGAACCTTTGTTTGATATGCATCTACTGTCAGCAGGATAGTCCTTGACGGCGCAAACGACACCGTCCCGAACCACGGTCTCGCTAGGGGGCCCCATTGGCACCAGCAGGAGTGCAGTTGATTTCGGGAAGGGCGCTTGGGAAGGACCTAGGGGAGCTTCAGGAGACCGCTCCAATGGCAATGGCGCATCGTTCGGTCAGTAACGCGCGGTAAACGCCGCAAAGGCCTCCGGCTCGACAATCGCACCCGGTTGCTCGACCACGAAGCTGGCGAGCCGAGCCTCAAACTGGCTGGCCTCGGACGGCGAGGCGCCGGCAAGTCGCGCGCCCATACAGTAAGTGAATTTACGCTCACCGTTGTCACCGACATCGATCAGGTACAGACCAACACAATGCTTTGGCGATCAGAATAGCAAACGAGTATCGAGCTCTTCCTTCTGAACTTCTTTCACCAAGCATTCGCTGAGCGGGTCAATACCGACCGCTGACATGAAATGCACCGTCACCGGTTGCTCGCAGGTCCGCTTGAAGTACACCGCTGCAGCGATTTGTTCCCGAAACACGCCACGGCCTCGGTGGTCGGAATTGGCGGCATGTTCGGCAGGCTCGGCAGGCTCGGCAGGCTCGGCAGGCTCGGCAGGCTCGGCAGGCTCGGCGGGCTCGGCGGGCTCGGCGGGCTCGGCGGCATCCTGTTGTCGGCAGCGGTGCAGAAACAGCTTTTCGTCCACTATGAACAGCAAGGCAATATCCAGATGGGCTACTTCATCATGTTCCTGATCTGTGGCGCCGCCTATATGCTGGCATGGCTCATCATGCGGGCACTGGTACCGAGTGCGAAAAGGGTCGAGCTTGATTGAGGCTGGGCTGGGCCGTTCATTAACACGACTGGCTCAGCGGGCCACCCGTAGCGAGCTGATTTAACTGCGGCAGGCTGGTCCAGTTTCCATTAGCCATGACGAGGCACGATCTGATTGACCTGATCGTTTCGCGTCGCCATATTGAGGTTGACTGCGCCGGATCGGCAGCCAGCAAACAAATCCTGTTTGCGGTCATAGACCTTGCTCTGCACATCGAACGCACCCAGCAAGGAATGAAACAGATTGTCATGCGAGGCCGGCTGCCTGGCTTCTTTCATCATGCACTGCGAATCGAGCTGCAAGCGCCGATCGAACCGGTCCGATAGCCACATCAACATCGGCACATGCGTCTGCTCCGCCGGCGCCATCATATACGGCAGGCCATGCAGATAGAGACTATTTTCACCCAGCGACTCGCCGTGATCCGAGACATAAATCATCGCCGTGTCGTAGCGGTCGGTATTCTTTTTCAGCAGTGACACCAGACTAGCTAGAACGTGGTCGGTGTACAGAATGGTATTGTCATAGGAATTGACGATGCTTTGCCGATCGCAGTTTTGCACATTGGCGTCGGTGCACTCGGGTAGAAAGCGTTTGTACGCCGGCGGCGTGCGCTTGTAGTACGCGGGACCGTGGCTGCCTTTCTGATGCAGCACAATCAAGGCATCCGAAGAGGCGGCATCCAGCTGTTGCTGCAGATCGCTCAACAACACTTCATCAAAACATTCTTCGGCGTTGCAGATGCCAGGCAGTTTGGCCTGATCCAGCTTTTGCACCGCGACCCGGTCACAGGCGCCCTTGCAGCCAGAGTTGTTGTCCCGCCACAGCACAGAAACACCGGCGCGACTCAACACATCCAGCACACCTTGCTGGCTATCTGCCGTCTGCTCATCAAAATGAGCCCGACCCAGATCAGAAAACATGCAACGAACCGATACGGCCGTGGAGGTGCCACAAGAAACGGTGTTGGCGAAATTTATCAGCGGTAGTTTGGTCAACTCCGGATTGGTATCGCGAGCATAGCCGTTCAGCGAGAAATTGGCCGCTCGCGCCGTCTCACCAACCACCAGCACCATAATCATTTTTCGCTTGGTGCTCGGCGCAGTAACCACCCGATGTGAGTCTTCGCCAATCGGTTTGACCACGGTCGGTCGAGCAACACCGCTGAAGGCCTGCCGGCTTACGGAGTACAGCGGATAGAGCGGATTCATCTGCATCCGCAGCGCTTTGTGCTCGCGCCCCATCAGCGAAAAATCCTTGTAGTGGCTGGCCAGCGCCAGCGCCGCAACCAGCACACTGGCGGCGACGGCCAGGAACTGGTTCAGCATTTGGCGCCGAAACTTGGGGTAGCGCACCGTAACCCGGCTCAGCAGCAGTGATGGCAACAGCCCGATCAGCAGGACATAGAGCACCAGTCGGACGGTGAGCAGTTCGGTGGCCTCATGGACATCGGTCTCGATTACGTTACGGATCATCGTGCTGTCAATCACCGTGCCATAAGCCGACATGAAATAGCCGGCAAAGGCGGTCGTGAAAAACAGCACGGTCAGCGCCGGTTTGAACAGACCGCGAAAGCCAAACAACGCGATCAGTACATGCGTCAGCGCAAACAACAACACCGCTTCTGCGACCCAGAAACTGGCAGTCTTGAGCGAGAATGGCATCAACCCCTGAACGGTCTGCCAGAGCGCAGCATTGCCGGCCACCACCATGAACGAGGCGGCAATGATCGAAACCAGCGTGACGGAGACCGGTGCCCGCCACCAGCGTTGCGTGAGCACCGCCAGCGACAGTTTGATTTGAGACAATCTGGTACGGGGCAGGACAGCGGACACCAGCATTCACCACTCAGCCAGAAAGTGGTATCACGCTAACAAGTCAAGCTTGCCGAAAACTTAAATGACGGGATTCGATTGGCTACCGAGCCCATTGCCGGAAGCCAGATGGCTGAGCCAGGCGCACGAGCCCGGCGGCCGGGCCGGGCCAAACGGTCCGGCGACACCGAACGCACTGGACGCAAGCTCAGTGATAGACGACTTCGACCCGCTCGCAGCCGTCCAGCTGCTTTAGCCGCTGCAGCAGTTCGTCGCGCGGCAATACCTTGCAGTCCTCGCCGAGCACAACACGCACGCTGGCTTTGCCATTGCGATATTCCGCCAGCACCGGAAAATCGCCGGGGCCAAAATCGCGCAGCAAACTGATCAAGCGGTCCGGTGACAGCCGGGCACCATCCAGCCCTAGTTCCAACCGGCGGGCATAGCGGGCGCGCGCTTCAGCGATATCAAGCAGACCACGCACGGTCATCGAAGGCCGGCCAAGGTACTCGTCCTCATAGACTTCGCCTTCAAGCACGATCACCTTGTCCTCGACCAATTGATGCTTGTGCTTCTCGTACAACTCGGAAAAGATTTTTGCTTCCAGCCGGCCAGACCTGTCATCGAGCGTCAGAATGGC
The DNA here is from genome assembly GCA_041914645.1 of Permianibacter sp. Classification (GTDB taxonomy): domain Bacteria; phylum Pseudomonadota; class Gammaproteobacteria; order Enterobacterales; family Permianibacteraceae; genus Permianibacter. The sequence continues at coordinate 135,239 of JAYSCY010000002.1, read as the reverse complement.
CCAGCGAGCACCGGATTTGTTTTGCATGACCCGGATGCCGATCAAAAGGCCAGACACCGTGATGTTTTCGCCGCGCCGGGTCGGTGCAACGTCGCTCAGGCGGACCGAGCAGAATTTTTTCAGCTCATTCAAATAACGATCGATGGGGTGTCCGGTCAGGTACAGGCCCAGCGTTTCCTTTTCCAGCCGCAGCTGATCTTCTTCACTGACCGAATGCACCTGCACCCAGTTCGGTTCCAGTGCGGTAGCAGCCACCGGGCTGGCACCAAAACCGCCGCCAAACAGATCGTTCTGACCACTTTGCTTGTCGCGACCGGCCTGTTCAGCCGCCTTGATCGCCTCATCCAGCGAGGCCAGCATCACGGCCCGGCTTGGGCCCTGCTTGTCCATGGCGCCGGAATTGATCAATGCTTCCAGCACACGACGGTTGACCTTGCGCAGGTCGACACGCGCGCAGAAATCGAACAGGTTCTTGTAGGCACCATTGGCTTCGCGTTCGGCAATGATGCATTCCACCGCGCCCTCGCCAACGCCACGAATCGCGCCAATGCCGTAAATCACCGTCTTGGCATCACCAACAGTGAACTTGAACTGCGAGTGATTGACGTCTGGTGGCACGATGCGCATGCCGTTGCCACCGGCATCATCGATCAACCCCACCACCTTGTCAGTGTTGTGCATGTCAGCCGACATGGTGGCGGCAAAGAACTCCGCCGGGTAATGGGTTTTCAGCCAGGCGGTCTGATAGGACACCAGCGCATACGCCGCCGAGTGCGATTTGTTGAAGCCGTAGCCAGCGAATTTTTCCATCAGGTCGAAGATCTGCGCCGCCAGCGCCGCATCGATTCCTTGCTTGGCAGCACCATCCTGGAAGCTGGCGCGCTGCATGGCCATTTCTTCGGCTTTCTTTTTGCCCATCGCCCGGCGCAGCAAGTCGGCGCCGCCGAGTGAATAGCCACCCAGTACCTGGGCAATCTGCATGACCTGCTCTTGGTACAGAATGATGCCGTAGGTCGGTTCCAGCACCGGCTTGAGCCATTCGTGCTGATAATCCGGATGCGGATAGGCCACCGGCTCTTCACCGTGCTTACGCTTGATGAAGTCATCGACCATGCCGGATTCGAGCGGACCCGGACGATACAGGGCGACAAGCGCAACGATATCTTCAAATCGGCTCGGTTTCAGTTTGGCAATGAGCTTGCGCATGCCGGTCGATTCAAGCTGGAACACCGCACCGGTATTGGCGGCTTTTAGCAGCTCGAACACCTTCTGATCATCGAGCGGAATTTTTTCGATCTGCACCGGCTCGGCACCGCTCTGGGCGCGGCGCTGGTTGATCATCTGCACGGCCCAATCGACCACGGTCAGCGTTTTCAGGCCCAGAAAGTCGAATTTGACCAGACCGGCTTGCTCAATGTCGTCCTTGTCGAACTGAACGACCAGGCCCTGCCCTGCTTCATCGCAATAAAGCGGGGCGAAGTCAGTCAGGGCGCTGGGCGCAATCACCACGCCGCCGGCGTGTTTGCCGGCATTGCGGGTCAGACCTTCGAGTTTCAGCGCCATGTCCCAGATTGCGCGGACATCTTCTTCACTTTCGTAACGCTTGCGCAGCTCTTCTTCCTGACCGAAGGCTTTGTCGAGCGTCATTTCCAGCTCAAGCGGAATCAGTTTGGCGATCTTGTCGACCATGCCATAGGGTTGGCCCATCACCCGACCAACGTCGCGCACTACCGCTTTTGCCGCCATGGTGCCAAAGGTGATGATCTGGGATACCGCGTGGCGGCCGTATTTCTCCGCCACGTAATCGATGACGCGATCGCGGCCTTCCATGCAGAAGTCGACGTCAAAGTCCGGCATCGAGACCCGCTCCGGGTTCAGGAAGCGTTCGAACAGCAGGTCGTACGGCAAGGGATCGAGATCAGTAATGCCAAGTGAATAGGCCACCAGCGAACCGGCACCGGAACCCCGGCCCGGGCCAACCGGCACGCCATTGCTTTTGCCCCAGCGGATGAAGTCGGCCACGATCAGGAAGTAGCCTTCAAAGCCCATCTTGCTGATAACGCCAATTTCCGTTTCCAGGCGATCGGCATACTGCTTGCGCTTCTCGCCGGTATCGACATAAGTCAGCACCGTATTCAACCGCTCCTGCAACCCTTCGCGGGCCGCATGGGCAAAGAAATCGGTGATGGTGAACCCATCCGGCACCGGGAATTCCGGCAGGAAGTATTTGCCAAGTTGCAGCGTGACGTTGCAACGCTTGGCGATCTCGACGGTGTTTTCGATCGCTTCCGGCAGATCGCTGAACAGCTCGACCATTTCGGCCGGCGTGCGCAGGTATTGCTGAGCGGAATACTCGCGCGGACGGCGCGGATCATCGAGCACCCGGCTCTGGTTGATGCAGACGCGTACTTCGTGCGCTTCGAAGTCATCTTCCTTCAGAAAACGCACATCATTGGTGGCAACCACCGGCGTCTGTGAACCGTCGGCCAGGGCCACCACTTTATGCAAATAGCTTTCTTCCGCTTCACGGCCGGTACGCTGGACTTCCAGATAGAAGCGCTGCGGGAAATGCATTTTCCAGGCAGCCAGGCATTCGGCAGCCAGGGCAGGCTGATTGGCCAACAGCAATTTGCCGATATCGCCTTCGCGGCCGCCTGACAGCACGATCAAGCCATTGCTGGCTTCGAATAACCAAGTTTGATCAATGACCGGCAGGCCACGCTGCTGGCCTTCGGTATAGGCACGCGAAATCAGCCGGGTCAGGTTCTTGTAGCCGTCATTGCTTTGCGCCAGCAACACCGCGCGGAACAGCTCATTGCCCATCCGCTCGCTTTTGAGCCAGATGTCGCTGCCGATAATCGGTTTCAGACCGGCGCTCTGGGCGCCTTTGTAGAACTTGACCAGGCCACAGAGGTTGTTCTGATCGGTCAAGGCGACGGCTGGCATGCCGGCTTTGACACAGGATTTGACCAGCTCGTCGACCCGCAGCAATCCATCAACCATGGAGAACTCGGTGTGCACGCGCAGATGGACGAACTGACTCATGGGCACTCCCGGCCTCGGTGGAGCGGCATTGTAGTAAGAGCAGATTGACCGGGTAAACGACATTGCCGGCATTGCGCCAAAGCAATGAAAGTTCTGTTCATTTTTACAGCAGCTGTCTGCATATTTTACAGCGTATCGTTATGTATCTGAACGTGCGCTGCACTTTCTTTGTATATCAGTCACTTGTGGTTATGGCCTGTACGTTGCATTTCCAACGCCGCCTTTATTCCATTTCACACCTAAATTCCAACAAAGGCGTTCCTAGGAGATGTCATGAAGCGTAGTAGCCACTCACTTGCAGTTCTTTCCCTCATTTTCGCCGGCGCTGCCCAAGCTGGCCTGGTGGATACCGGAACTGCCGAACACGCCCCGCTGGTCGTGGTTGGCGCCCCATCCAGTACCGGCATCGCCGGAGCCCTGCCCTACCTGGATCTGGGTCGTAACCAATACACCGGTACCGTCCAGCTGCAATACAACGGTGGCCGTTATTGCACCGGCAGCCTGCTGCCCTCGGGCATGCACATCCTGACTGCTGCCCACTGCGTTACCGATGATGCCGGCGTCAAGTTTGGCTCGTATGCCAACGACAGCGTCCAGTTTGACGGCCCGAGCGGCAGTGTCGATCTGCGCTTCGTTGGCGTCAGCGTTCATGAAGGTTGGACCGGCGACTATTCGGGCACTGGCAACGACCTCGCCATCATCACCTTGCACACTGCCGCACCGTCCTGGGCCGAGCGCTACGACCTGTACACCGGCGACGCCGTTGGCCAGGACTACACCCGCATCGGTTACGGTGGCTTTGGCTGGGGCGACACCGGCGCGCTCTACGGCGGCATCACCGGCAGCGACGGTAACCTGCTGCGCGTATTTGGCACCAACCATTTCGACAGCGACAACTTCGCGCTGTGCTACATGGTTAGCTGGAACTGCGCCGGTGGTCAGGTGCTGACCTCGGACTTCGACAATGGCGTCGACAGCGCCAATGATCTGTGGGGCAACCTGTTCCTGAACTTCGACGGTGGCAACACTGCTTTCGTGAACGGCGCTACCGATCAGGAAGTGAATTCGGCTCCAGGCGACTCGGGTGGTACCGTGCTGGTCGACGGCCGCCTCGCCGGCATCACCTCGTATGGCTTCTCCTTCGGCTGTGACTATTTCGACGCCAATTGCACCACCCGCGGTCGCGCCTTGAACTCGTCATGGGGCGAAGGTGCAACCGATACCTCGGTGGCATTCTTTGCTGACTGGATCAATGCCCATGCGGTGCCGGTTCCGGCTCCGCTGGCGCTGATGGGCGTCGGCCTGCTGGCCATCGGCGTTCGCCGTCGTCAGAAGTAATTACAACGGCAAGATGAAACGGCGAGCCAAGGCTCGCCGTTTTTTTTTCTGCGCAATCAACACACGCTGCCACCAGCAACTCGCTCAGAACAATGTTGCCTGCACAGGTGCAAAACTGCGCCGATGGACCGGACTGGCGCCATGCTTCTGCAAGGCGGCGAAATGCGCCGCAGTCGGATATCCCTTGTGACCGGCAAAGCCATACTGGGGATACTGTTCATGCAGGTGCGCCATCTCGCGGTCGCGCGCGACTTTGGCCAGAATTGATGCCGCACTGATTGCCGCCACGGTTGCGTCGCCCTTGATGAACGTTCGCACCAACATCGGGAGATCCGGCGCCTTGTTGCCATCCACCCAGGCTTCGTCCGGCTGTATCGGCAGCGCCAGTACGGCCCGCCGCATCGCCAGCAAACTCGCCTGCAGAATGTTCAGTTGGTCGATCTCCTCCACCTCGGCCCGACCATAAGCAAAAGCCAGTGCGTTCGCTTCAATTTCCGGTACCAGGGCTTCTCGCCTTTTTTCACTGAGTTTCTTCGAATCCGCGAGCCCGGCGATCGGACGCATCGGATCGAGAATGACGGCAGCGGTAACCACCGGGCCGGCCAATGGGCCACGGCCCACCTCGTCAACACCGGCAATCAGCAAGACGGTGTTCATTGTTGGCTCCCGGCCACACCTACTTTGTTCAAGACAAGCGCCCCTTCTGCTTCAGCAACTCGATGATGGCCTCGGCAGCGCGCACACCGGCATTGCCTCGCAAGCTTTCATGCAGCTGTCGAAACTCAGCCATCAGTGTTGCCTGCTCGGCAGCGGGCATCTGCAGCTGCTGCCACAGTGCATCGGCGATGCGCTCCGGCGTGCAGTCGTCCTGCATCAGCTCAGGGACCAAATCGCGACCGGCCAACAAATTGGGCAAGGCAAACCGGCCAATGGTCAGTAACCGTTTGAAAACGAAGTGACTGAACGCACCAACCTTGTAGGCGACCACCATCGGCCGCTTTATTAGCATCGCTTCCAGCGTGGCAGTACCGGAGGCCAGCAAAATAACGTCAGCGGCGCGCATTGCCGTTTGCGACTGCCCATCCAGGAGATGCAGATTGGCAATCGTACCAAGCTGACTTATTTGCGACTCCAGTTGTGCGCGCCGGGCAGGTGATGCACAAGGCACCACGATTTGTAGCGACGGCTCGCGTTGCAACAGCAATTGCGCTGCCCGCAAAAATGGTTCGGCCAGAAATTTGAGTTCACTGCCACGGCTACCGGGCAGCAATGCCAGCACCCGGGCATCAGCCGGTAGATTAAGCGCAGTACGCGCCGGTGCCGGATCATTGTCGAGCGCAATCTGATCGGCAAGCGGATGACCGACATGAGCCACCGGGATCTGATGCTCACGATAGATGGCTTGCTCAAACGGAAACAAAGTCAGCATCAAATCGACAGCGCGCTGTATGGCAAAAATGCGTTTCTTGCGCCAGGCCCACACCGACGGACTGACGAAATGCACGGTAGTCAACCCCTGTGCGCGCAATTGCGCCTCCAAACCGAGATTGAATTCCGGCGCATCAATGCCGATGAACACATCCGGGCGTTCGCGCAGCCAGTGCTGCACGAGTTTCTTTCGGGCGCCGAGCAATTCCGGCAGACGCTGCAAAATGGCCACGATGCCCATCACCGACAGGCGCTCCATCGGATACAGGCTAGCGCAACCTTGTGCCTGCATGCGTGGGCCGGCGATGCCCTCTGCCTGCATCGATGGCAAGCGTTCGCGCAGCGCCCGTAGTAGCGCTTCGCCCAGAATATCGCCAGAGGCTTCGCCCGCCACAATCGCAAACCGCAGCGGGGCCTGACTGACAATGGCGGTGGAGTTGTGTTCGGCAACCGGCGTTTCGATCATGTCAAGGTTGCTCGTGAAGGACAAAGGGACAGATGCAGAATACATGGCAATACAGTGGAAACAACCTGCCGAAGTCTGCAGACACGTTCAGCGGGTCCTCGACCATCTGCCGACGACGGCAAACCTGACAACAGAGTTTGCATTCCGACTTTCGAAATCCGGATCAACGGATGATGCCGCGGCTCGACTGCGCGACAAAATCGGCCAAGGCTTTGATACCGTCAAATTCAGCGACCATGGCCTGCAATTGCGGCAGCGCCTGCTCGACCGTCAGCCCCTGCCGGTAAAGAACCTTGTACGCGCGCTTGATCAACGTGATCTGTTCCGGTGAGAAACCGCGCCGCTTCAAGCCTTCGCTGTTGATGCCGCGCGGCTCGGCATGAAAACCTTCTGCCATCACATATGGCGGTACGTCTTTCTGCAAGCCGGACTTCATGCCAAGGAACGCATGGGCACCAATGTGACAGAACTGGTGCACCGCCGAGAAGCCGCCAAGAATGGCCCAATCACCGATGTGGACGTGACCGGCCAGCGTCGCATTGTTGGCCAGTATGCAGTGGTCGCCGACAATACAATCGTGTGCCACATGGACGTAGGCCATGAACAGGTTGTCATTGCCAATGGTGGTTTCACTGCGGTCTTGCGCGGTACCACGATGAATCGTGCAGCATTCACGGAAGACATTGTTGTCACCAATGACGGTGCGGGTCGGTTCACCCTTGTATTTCTTGTCCTGATTGGCCTCGCCGACTGAGCAGAACTGAAAGAACCGGTTCTGCTTGCCGATTACGGTATGGCCATTGATGACAACATGCGGACCGACCACGGTGCCGCTGCCAATCTCGACATGTTCACCAATAATGCTGTACGGGCCGACTTCAACATCCGGCGCCAGTCTGGCGGCAGGATGCACAATCGCAGTGGGGTGGATCACGGTCCGCCATCCTCTTGTCGCAGAGCATTCCGTTGCCGGATGCTCCCGGTTCAGCGTGTTACATCAGCACAAAATCAAAAATCAGTTCGAATTGAAAAATCAGAACTCTTTCTTGGTGCACATCAGCTTGGCTTCGCACACCACTTTGCCATCAACGGTGGCAACGGCCGAAAACTTCCAGATGCCGCGCTTCTGGTTTTCCACTTCCACTCGCATCACCAGTTGGTCACCGGGCTCCACCGGGCTGCGAAACCGCGCCTCATCGACGCCGACAAAATAGTAGGCCGAGTGGTCATCCGGCAATTCGTTGGTGCTCTTGAACGCCAGAATGCCGGTGCACTGTGCCATCGCTTCCAGAATCAGCACGCCCGGAAACACGGGCCGGTGCGGAAAGTGACCGGTAAAGCACGGCTCGTTGAAAGTGACATTCTTGACTCCGACCAGATACTGATTGTTTTGATAATCAAGCACCTTGTCTACCAACAGAAATGGATACCGGTGTGGCAAATGCGCCAGCACATCATGAATATCCATAGTATTGGTGGACGGTGTGTTCTGGGTTTGGGCGGTATCAGTCATTGTCGTTCTCGTCTTGTCCTGTGCCACTCGCTTTTTCCAGCCGCCGCAGACGACGGGCCAGATCATCGAGCTGGTTGAATCGCGCGGCATTCTTGCGCCAACTGCGATTATCCTGAAAAGGTGTCCCCGAAGAGTAAACCCCGGGTTCGGTAATCGATTTTGTCACCAGCGTGGTGGCTGTCACATGGACATTGTCGCAAACCGTCAGGTGCCCCAATACACCGACTCTGCCCGCCAGCGTGACATGCTTGCCTATCACGGCGCTTCCCGCCACGGCGGAACAGCCGGCGATGGCGGTATGGGCGCCAATCTGCACGTTATGGGCGATATGGATGAGATTGTCGAGTTTGACACCCTGTTCAATCACGGTGTCGCCAAGCGCACCACGGTCAATTGTGCAATTGGCCCCAATATCGACTTCATCACCGATTCGCACCGTGCCGGTTTGCGGTATCCGCACCCACTGCCGTTGCTCTTGAGCATAGCCAAAACCATCGGAACCGATCACGGTACCGGAATGGATGCGACAGCCGGCGCCAATGCTGACACCGTGATAAACCGTAACATTGGGGTAAATTCGGCTGCCGACGCCGACAACGACGTTCTCCGCCAGCACCGTATTGGCACCAACGACTACGCCTTCTGCGAGGACACATCCGGGGCCAATTACAGCGCCGGGACCAATCGACACGGAGGCGGGAATACTGACGGAGGGGTCGATGGAAGCTGTTGACGCCACCCCAGTGGCCGGAACCGGGGTAGGGTCAAGCCACTGGGCGACCTTGGCGTAGGCAAGATACGGAGCTGCCACGATCACGGCAGCAACCGGGCAGTGCTCAGCGTCTGCGGCTTTCAGCAACACGGCACTGGCCGATGTCGTGGACAGGGCCGGCCGGTATTCGGGACTGGTCAGAAAACTGATATCGCCGGGGCCAGCAGTACGCAAATCGGCGACGCGGACGATATCGAGTCCACCGTCGCCAACCAGTTGGCCCTGCAGCCGTGCCGCCAGATCCGCCAGCTTCATCAGCGCTTACTTGCCGGCTGAACCCATGGCCTGCACCACTTTAGCCGTGATGTCGAACTGCGGCTGGACAAAGGGCACGGCTTCCCGGGTCAATACCAAACTCAAGCCTTCTTTGGTCGCGACAGCATTGACCGCCTGATTGATTTTGCCCAACAGTGCCCGCTGCTCTTCACCTTCACGACGCTGGATATCTTCCTGCAGCGCTTTTTGCTTGAGCTGCAGATCGCTGATTTTGGCCTGAATGGAACGGCCGGCATCAACCTTTTGCTGCTCGGTCATGGTCGGTGCGTCTTTCTGGGCCTTTTCCTGCTGGGCACGGATCTCGGCATCCATCTTCTTCATGGCGTCCATGCGATCCTTGAACTCGGCTTTCAGCTTTTCCCCGATCGCTTCCCGCTGTGGCGACTTGGCCACCACTTCCCGGACATCGACCACGCCGATCTTGGCATCGGCGCCGACTTCGGCCATCACCAGCGCCGGAACCAGCGCCAACAACACTGCAAACTTCTTCACGTTGATACCCTCTTAAAACGTTTGTCCGATGGTAAAGCCAAAGGTTTCAGTGGAGTCGCCCTCCTCTTCCCGAAGCGGGTAGGAGAAATGGAACCCAATTGGGCCCATCGGCGACAACCACTGCAGCGCCAGACCGGCGGCGACGCGCATTTGCTCGTAGCTACTGTAATCCGGGATGCGTGCATAGTCAGCAGGCTGCAGGTAACTGTATCGTTCACGGTCGAATTCGGTGTCCCACAAATGGCCACCATCAATGAACAAGCTGGTACGCACGGAGCGGTTACCGTCGGCAAACGGGGTTGGGAAGATCAACTCCAGACCTGCCAGAGTACGGGCGTTACCCCCCACTCCTCGTGAACCCAGCTGAATCAAATCGTACTGTGGCGGCAACACTACACCAGAGCCGTTCGCGCACTCCGTTGCATTAAGCCCCGAGCCAGGGGTCGAGCCTGGCGGGACTGACGCGCAACGAGGCAACCGAATGATTTCGCGCGGACCAATGGCGTTACGCTCGAAGCCACGCACAGTACCTTGACCGCCAGCATAGAAATTCTCGAAATAGGGCAACGCATAGTTGACCGGATCTTGGCCGTAGCCGTCACCGTAAGCCAGGTTGGCACGCATCAACACGCTCCACCCTTCCGCTATTTGCCAGTAATGTTTGAAGTCGTACTGCAACTTATAGAACTCGAAATCACTGCCGGGCACTGCGGCTTCAAGTGAAAGTGATTGCGATGTGCCGCGATCGGGAAAGATACCGCGGTTGAGTGTGTTGCGCAGCCAACCGGCATCCAGCGTCAGATATGAATAGTTGTAATCCGGCTCGCGGGAGATGTCCTGCCCCGCTCGGGCAAAAAACTCCTGCAATTGCAGCACCGAGGTCGAGCCGCCACTCTGAAAAGTGCTGTCCTGGACGCCGAAGCCGAAACTGAACCGTGACACCTCGGTAAATGGCACCCCCAGCGACATCTTGAAGCCGGTTGAGTCAAGCGCCTGCCCGGACAACCCCAATTCGGCGTAATCCGTTTTGCGGAAATAGACCCGGCTACCGAGACTGACACCATCTACAGTTATGTACGGGTCAGTGAAGCTGATGTCGTAGTTCTGCATGGCTTTGCTGTTCGACAGGTTGAATGCCACCTTGTTGCCGCTGCCGAGGAAATTCTCGTGGCTGACGCCGGCAGTGAACTGCAAACCATAGTAATCGCTGTAACCAAAACCGGCATTGAACGTGCCCGCGTTGCGTTCCTTTACCTTCACCTCGACATCGACCTGATCATCGGTCCCTTCGACTTTCGGCGTTTCGATAGTCACTTCTTCGATGAACGGCTGACGTTCAAGCAGGGTCTTCGAACGCTCCACCAGGTCGGTTGAGAACGGACCACTTTCCATCATGCGCATTTCACGGCGCAGAACGTGATCGTTGGTGGTGTCATTGCCAGAAAAGGAGATTTTCCGAACGTAGGTCTTCTTACCCGGCTGCACCATCAGGGTGATGTCCACTTCCTTGCTGGCATCATCCGGTTCCGGTTGCGAGCTGACGTTGGCAAAGGCATAGCCGTACAGGCCAAGCAGCTTGGCAATATTGGTCTCGGCAAAGGTGAACGCCGCCGCCGAATAGGTATCGCCAGTGCGGGCGGGCAACATGTTGCGCAAGGTTTCTTCCGGCACAATCAACTCGCCGATGAACTTGACGTTGCGAATCTTGTACTGCTCACCTTCATTGATGTTGATGGTGATGAAAATCTGCTGCCGGTCCGGCGAAATCGACACCTGAGTCGAGTTGACCTGGAATTTCAAGTAGCCACGGTCCATGTAAAAGGAGCGAAGCTTTTCCAGATCACCGGACAGTTTTTCTTTGGCGTACTGGTTGTCATCGGTAAAGAAGCTAAACCAGCCACCGGTGGTCAATTCAAATTGCTGCAGCAGTTCTTCGTCGCTGAACAGCTGGTTGCCGACGATATTGATGACACCGATCACAGCGGCATCACCCTCGACCACCTTGAACCGGACATCGACGCGGTTACGTGGCAGTTTGACTACCTTGTAAGTGATGCGGACGCTGTATTTGCCGTGCGAGAAATACTGCTGTTCAAGTTCCTGGACTATCTGAGTCAGCATTGCCGGGTTCAGCACTTCGCCTTTGGCAAAGCCCATCGGCTTGAGACCTTCCAGCAACTGCTCGGTTTTAATTTGCTTGTTGCCGTCGAACACGATGGTGGCAATGGTCGGGCGTTCTTCAACCACCACGACCAGCTTGTTGCCATCACGTTCCAGCTTGACCGATTCGAAGGCGCCTTGACGGTACAGCGCCCGGATGATCTGCGGCACCCGCACATCATCGACGGTTTCACCAACCCGCAGCGGCAGATAAGTAAAGAAAGCACCGAGCTCGACGCGTTGCAAACCGCGCACCTCGATGTTCTCGACTACAAACGGTTCCATGGCAAAAGCCTGGGCAGCGGACAAGGCACATAGCAAAGCCGACAACGAACGCTTGAACGGGATTTTCATGTTGTTCTGTTTACACCAATGCCCGCTCATTGCAGGCGGACAATATCATTGAATAGTGCGATCAGCATCAAGGCGCCCACCAGAGACACCCCGATCCGCAACCCCCATTCCTGCACCTGTTCCGATAACGGTTTGCCGCGCACCAGTTCAATACCGAAGTACAACAGGTGGCCGCCGTCCAGCATCGGGATGGGCAAGAGGTTGATGAGACCCAGGTTTACGCTGATCAATCCCAGAAACCAAAAAAAACGATCCACACCGGCTGCGGCAGTAGCGCCCGCGCCTTGCGCGATCGAGACCGGCCCACTGAGTGACTGCACCGACAGCGCGCCCGTCACCAGCTTGCCAAGTCCATCCCAAACCAGCGCCGTCGTCGCCAGCATCTTGTGCCAGCCGGCAACCACCGCATCGATGGGGCCGAGCTGTCGCAACACCTGCCAATCCGCGGGTAACGGCGGCGGCGGCTCGACTTCGATGCCAAGAACGCCACGGCCGTCGCGCTCGCCGACAGTAACCGTCAACTCCAGCTCGGTGCTGGCGCGAAGGAGCCGGAGTGTAACAGCATTGCCGGCAGCCGCCCCGATCTTTTCCGCCAGCACCGGGAAGGCCGAAATCGGCTCGCCATCCCAGCTCAAAATTTCATCACCGGCCCTTAGCCCGGCCCGGTCTGCCGGGCCATCCGGGGTAACAGAACGGAGCCGTACCGGCCATGGCCAGGCCCGTGGCTGAAGGCCGAGCTGGCCGGAAATATCGGCATCATGGCCTTCCAGCACCAGAGCACCTGGCGCCAATCGATAGGTTTCATTGGCCGCCTGGTCGCGCACCCGGACCGTGACCGGTTCGTCGGTGCCAACGCGGGCCACCAGCGCGAAGGTCAACGCTTCCCAACTGTTGACCGGTTCATCATCGATGGCCACCACTTCCATGCCGGCGCGCAGACCGGCGCGACCAGCCGGGCTATCAGCGGCCACCTCACCCAACACCGGTGTCAGCTCACGAATGCCGACCATATACATCGCAGCAAACGCAATGATGGCAAACAGGAAATTGGCAACCGGGCCAGCCGCAGCCACCGCAATCCGGGTGCTGACCGGCTGTCGATTGAACGCTCGCGGCGCCAACTCGGCCGGCACTTCAGCTTCCCGTTCGTCCAACAGCTTGACATAGCCGCCGAGCGGAATCATCGCGATGCGGTATTCGACGCCATCAGCTGCACGACGCGACCAAATCGCCTTACCAAAACCCACCGAAAAGGTCAGTACGGACACGCCCAGGCGGCGGGCAACCCAGAAATGGCCGTACTCGTGCACGGTCACCAGCACGCCGATGGTGATGATCAAAAACAGAATGTTCCAGGACCACTCGATCATGCCGCCTGCACTCCCAGTTGGCGTTGCGCAATGCGGCGCGCTTCCGCATCGATTGCCAACAGCGCGTCCAGCGCTTCGACCAACGGGGCGGGACATTGTTGCAAGGTTTCGGTGATCACTGCCGCGATGCGGGTATACGGCAAACGGCCTGACAGAAACGCCTCGACTGCCACTTCATTGGCAGCATTGAGCACGGCCGGGGCGCTGGCGCCGGCTTGCAGTGCCTGATACGCCAAATCGAGACAGGGAAAACGCTGGGTATCGACCGGCAGGAATTCCAGCTTGGCGATCTGAGTCAGATCGAGCGGCGCGACGCCAGCCTCAACCCGATCCGGCCAAGCCATCGCATGCGCAATGGGCGTGCGCATGTCGGGGTTACCGAGCTGCGCCAGCACCGACCCGTCGCTGTAGCGAACCAGACTGTGCACGATACTCTGCGGGTGCACCACCACATCGACTTGCTCGCGTTTGGCATTGAACAGATAACAGGCCTCAATCACTTCGAGGCCTTTGTTCATCAGGGTTGCCGAGTCGACCGAAATTTTCCGGCCCATGTTCCAAGTCGGATGGGCGCAGGCCTGATCCGGCGTGACGCTGGCAAGTTCGCGCAAATCGCGCCGCAGAAACGGTCCGCCCGATGCGGTGAGCAAAATCTTTTCGACACCGTTCTGCGCCAGATTGCGTGCACCACGCAAATCGGCCTCGGATGCCGGCGCCGGCAGGCATTGAAAAATCGCGTTGTGCTCGCTGTCGATCGGCAGCAGCACGGCACCATGATCACGGACCGCCTGCATGAACAGCGGACCCGACATCACCAAGGCTTCCTTGTTGGCGAGCAGAATGCGTTTGCCGGCGCGCGCGGCCGCCAGCGTCGGTAGCAAGCCCGCCGCGCCGACAATGGCTGCCATTACCGTATTCACGTCCGGTGCTGACGCCACTTCCGCCAGCGCGCTTTCGCCAGCCAGCACTTCCGTTCTGAGACCGGCCTGCTTGATCCGCGTTTGCAACTGCGCAGCGGCATTGCCATCGACCAGCACGGCAAACTGCGGCTGAAATTGCTGCACCTGTTCGAACAGACGGTCGCCACTGCTGCGCGCCGCCAATGCGAAAACCGAAAAGCGATCCGGGTGCCGGGCGATCACGTCCAGCGTCGACACGCCAATGGAACCGGTACTACCGAGCACCACCACCTGTTGTACAGCCGGGCGTTGCATCAGCGCAGCTCCAGCAACAGCGCGCCGAGAGCAAATACCGGTGCCGCCGCCATCAGGCTGTCAATGCGATCGAGCATACCGCCATGACCGGGGAAAATCGTACCGCTGTCCTTGACGCCGGCTTCGCGCTTGCACAGGCTCTCAATCAAGTCGCCAACAACTGAGGCGATGATGGTCACCAGCACCAGCGCCCGGAACCCCCATTCGGAATTGCTCGACAGGCCAAACAGCTGCGCAGCGAAATGGCCGATCAACAACGCCAACGCGAGGCCACCAAAGAAACCCTGCCAGGTTTTGCCGGGACTGACCGAGGGCGCCAGCTTGTGTTTGCCAAACGCTTTGCCAGCGACGTAGGCGCCGACGTCGGCAGCCCAGACCAGCAACAGCACATAGAAAATGACCAACGCACCCTTGAGCGGGTCGTTCAGGTTGCCGACTTTGCGCAGGCTGACAAGTGCAATCCAGGTCGCCAGCAGCAGCAGAATGCCAAGTGCCTGCCGTCCACCTTGCGAGGCCCGCCACCAGCCGGTGCGCTGCGGATAGAACCAGAGCAACAGCGGACTCAACAACCAGAACACCACGGCCGCCGACAGAATCAGCAGCGGTAGGTTGTCACCAAAGCCGTCACCGAAAAACAGCCATTGCGGCCAGATCAGGCTCGGCCAGAACGCAAACGGTGGCGCCAATTGCCAAACCACGATGGCGCAGCCGAAGTAACTCAGCATGGCGGTCAGCGGTGCACTTTTCTCGGCGCTGGTAAAGCGGCCCCATTCACGAGCGCCAAGCACCAGAATACCGGCGACAGCAAACGCAAACAGCTCCAGCGGCAGCCGGAATACCAGGATCAACACCAGCGGCAACAGCACCAGCGCGGTGATCACACGTTGCCACAACATCAGTTTTCCCCTGTGATTTGTTCGCCGGTTTTTCCGAACCGGCGCTGTCGTTGGGAAAAGTCGGCGATAGCGGCATCCAGTTCGCTTGGCCCGAAATCCGGCCACAGGGCCGGCGAGAAATACAATTCGGCATAGGCCGCCTGCCAGAGCAGGAAATTGCTGATGCGGATTTCGCCACCAGTACGGATCAGCAGATCCAGCGGCGGCTGATCCGCCAGCGTCAGGTGACGAGCGATTTCCGCTTCGGTCAACGGCGAGGCATCTCCCGTTGCGCACTTTTCCGCCAGCGCCTGGTTTGCCGCCGCGACGATATCCCACTGCCCACCGTAGTTGGCGGCAATGTTCAAGGTCAGGGCGGTATTGCCGGCGGTCAAGGCCTCGGCCTCGGCCATGCGCAGCTGAAGCTTCTCGGCAAAGCGGCTGCGATCACCGATGACGCGCAAGCGCACGCCATTCTTGTGCAGGGATTTGGCTTCGCGCTCCAGCCCGGTCACAAACAGATCCATCAGGTAACTGACTTCTTCGAATGGTCGTTGCCAGTTTTCGGAGGAGAACGCGAACAGGGTCAGCGAGCGAACGCCGCGCTTGCCAGCCGCTTCGGTAATGTCACGGGCGCGCTCCATACCAACCTTGTGGCCGGCTACGCGCGGCAGGCTACGCCTTTTCGCCCAGCGACCATTGCCATCCATGATGATGGCAATGTGCTGTGGCACCAGCAAATCAGGCGCGCGCGGATCGGCAACAGACGATGCTGACACAGATGGCGAGGAAACAGACGACACGAGCGGCGCCTTAAAATAGAACGATGCGGGAATCGCGACTGCGATTACACCGACATCAGTTCCTTTTCCTTGTCAGCGAGCAGCTTGTCGACTTCCGCGATTTTGCCATCGGTGATTTTCTGAATGTCGTCCTGGGCCCGACGCTCTTCGTCTTCAGTGACGACTTTGTCTTTCAGGAGTTTCTTCAAGGCTTCGTTGGCGTCACGACGAACGTTACGGATCGCCACTTTGGCGTTTTCGCCTTCGCCTTTGACCACTTTGGCGAGCTCCTTGCGGCGCTCTTCGGTCAACGGCGGCAGCGGCACCCGAATGGTCTGGCCGGCGCTTTGCGGATTCAGGCCGAGATTGGATTCATGAATGGCTTTTTCGACCGGCGCGATGGCGCCCTTGTCATACACCTGAATGACCAAGGTGCGCGAATCCTGCACGTTGACGTTGCCGACTTGCTGCAACGGCACAGTGCTGCCGTAGTAATTGACGTGAATATGCTCCAGCAGCGACGGATGGGCGCGGCCGGTGCGGATCTTGGCGAGGTTGCCTTTCAGCGACTCGACGGACTTGGCCATGCGCGCCTGCGCGTCGGTTTTGGTATTGGCTATGGTCATGGTCGTCTCCCTTGTTACATTCAGCTCGCTGCACTGTGGGTGCAGCACGCGTGCCCGCATGGAACGGGCAACGCCAGTTTCGACAATTGGTTTTCCGGCGCTATTTTTCGATCAGGGTGCCTTCGTCGGCCCCTTTCAGCACGCTCGCCAGCGCGCCCGGCTTGTTCATGTTGAACACGCGGATTTTCTTGTTGTGGTCGCGGGCCAGGCAGAACGCGGTCAGATCCATCACGCCGAGTTCACGTTCCAGCGCTTCCGTGTAAGACAGGCGCGAATAACGGACGGCCTCCGGGAATTTCATCGGATCGGCCGAGTAGACGCCATCCACTTTGGTGGCTTTCAGAATCAGATCGGCTTCGATTTCAATGCCGCGCAAAACCGCGGCGGTGTCGGTGGTGAAGAACGGATTGCCGGTACCGGCGCAGAAAATCACCACATTGCCCGCTTCCATGAAGCGGATGGCAAAGCGGCGGTCGTAGTCTTCGCAGACACCGGCCAGCGCCACCGCGCTCATCACCCGGGTCGGCTGCTTGATGCGCTCGAGCGCATCCTGCATGGCCAGCGAGTTCATCACCGTTGCCAGCATGCCCATGTGGTCGCCGGCAACGCGGTTCATGCCGGCACGGGCCAGCCGCTCACCGCGGAACAGGTTACCGCCACCGACCACGATGCCGACCTGGGCGCCCATCTGCCGCACTGACTTCACTTCCGCGGCCATCCGATCCAACACGGTCGGGTCGATGCCGAACGACTCGTTGCCCATCAGGGCTTCGCCCGATAGTTTCAGCAGGATGCGTTTGTACGGGAGCTCGGTCGATTCGGTCATGGTGGCCCTTGTGGTCTGGTCAGAAGTAACAGGCCGATATCTATGAGCATCCGGCCTGCAATGGCATTCAGTCGCAACCGGTGGCTACGGATTTCCATACCCCGATTACGCCAACCCCTCTCACGAAGGGGAGAGGGGTTGGTTTGCGCCGGAATTCTGCCACAAATCCCGGTCTTTGCCTGCCCCGAATCGGCTTCCCGACCGGGGCAACGGTCCTGGGCGATTAGGCCTTGGTACCGATGGCGGCAGCTTTCATGGCTTCGACTTCGGCGGCGAAGTTGTCTTCGGCCTTCTCGATGCCTTCGCCGACTTCCCAGCGGAAGAAGCCGACAGCAGTGGCGCCCTTGGCTTTCAGCAGGTTGCCGACCGTGGTGTTCGGGTCCATGACGAACGGCTGGCCTACCAGGCTGTTCTCGCTCAGGAACTTGGCAACACGGCCTTCGACCATCTTCTCGACGATGTTGGCCGGCTTGCCCGACTCGGCAGCCTGGGCGGCGGCGATTTCGCGCTCCTTGGCAACATCAGCGGCCGGCATCTGCTCCGGGCTCACCACCAGCGGCTTGGCCGCCGCGATGTGCATGGCCAGTTGCTTGGCCAGCTCGTCGTCACCGCCCTGCAGGGCAATGGCAACGCCAATACGGCCACCGTGGCTGTAAGTGGCCAGCGTGCTGCCAGCCAACCGAGCGACACGACGCACGGTCATGTTTTCGCCGATCTTGGCAACCAGGTTGGCGCGGGTGGTTTCGACACTCTCGCCTTCCGGCAGCTTGACTTCGTTCAGCGCAGCAACATCGGTCACCTTGCTGGCAAGTGCAGCATCGGCAACGGCGTTGGCAAACGCGAGGAAGTTGACGTCCTTGGCCACGAAATCGGTTTCGCAGTTCACTTCCAGCAGCACAGCCTCACCGGCGCCAACGCGACCAATGACCACGCCTTCGGCAGCGATACGGCCGGCTTTCTTGGCGGCCTTGACGGCACCCGACTTGCGCATGTTGTCGATGGCAAGCTCGATATCGCCGCTGGCTTCTTGCAGCGCTTTCTTGCATTCCATCATGCCGGCGCCAGTGCGCTCACGCAGTTCTTTGACCAGGGAAGCAGTGATTTCCATGGGGAAACATCCTCAAGCAGTTGACCGGCATGCACTGCCGGCCAGGAGATGAATTCAGTCTTGTCGATCCGTTTTTCTGAGCCGTGAAGCTGATCAGAATCGTGATTCGAAAAAGGGGGCCGCAGCCCCCTTTTCGTTTACCGCAAACGCCGGCAAGGTCAGCCGATTAGGCTTCTTCGTCGGTCGCTTCGGCAGCCGGCGCTTCTTCGACGAATTCGTCGGCAACAGCGTCGTCTGCGTGCGGTGCGCTCTGACGGCCTTCAATGACGGCGTCAGCAACGTTACGCAGGTACAGTTCGATGGCGCGAATGGCGTCGTCGTTACCAGGGATGACGTAATCAACGCCGTCCGGATTCGAGTTGGTGTCGACCACGGCCACAACCGGGATACCCAGTTTGCGGGCTTCCGAAATGGCGATGTTTTCATGATCGGTGTCGATCACGAACAGCACATCCGGCAGGCCGCCCATGTCCTTGATACCGCCCAGCGAGCTTTCCAGCTTTTCCAGTTCACGTTGACGCATCAACGCTTCTTTCTTGGTCAGCTTGGCGAAGGTGCCGTCAGCAGCCATCGCTTCCAGATCTTTCAGGCGCTTGATCGACTGGCGAACGGTTTTGTAGTTGGTCAGCATGCCGCCGAGCCAGCGGTTGTTGACATAGTACTGGCCGCAGCGCTTGGCTTCGGCAGCAACCACGTCAGCCGCTGCACGCTTGGTGCCGACGAACAGAATTTTGCCGCGCTTGGCTGCAATGCCGCCCAGGAAGTTGATGGCATCCTGGAACATCGGCAGAGTCTGCTCGAGGTTGACGATGTGGATTTTGTTACGCGAACCGAAAATGTACTGTTTCATTTTCGGGTTCCAGAACCGGGTGCGGTGACCGAAGTGCACGCCAGCCTGGATCATGTCACGCATAGTGACGCGAGCCATAGTAGACCTCATTGAGAGTCGGGTTGGGCCTCCGCGCTCCTTTCTGGCCGCCTGCAAGCAGGACCCGGGTCAGAAATTGGTGGAGTCGCGTGTGGGGTATCCCGCCGCTGAAGCCAGGCCGTAAAGCCGGGTCCCAACGCGGGGTGCGCTTTATACCACAGCCGGGGGGCTGGCTCAACGGGCAGCGAGACACCTCGCCAGGTTTCGCCGCTCCTCGGCAGCCAGCTTGACCGGGGCCGGTTGCACTGAAACACTGCCGGCCCTGCGGCAAGGACGAAGGAACAATATAAAGGAATGGCCTCTCCGCTCAGTAAATGGACCGCGCTCCGTCGTGAGCTGGGTACCGGCAGTGCCTTGCTCTACCTCCTTTCCAGATTCTGGCAGCGGCTCGGCGGCAGGCTGACCGCCTATCGTTTTGCCTTCCAGCCGATACCCGACAAACGCTCGGTAGCGCCGGCAGTCGGGTTCGAATTCCGCTGGTTGACCGCTTTCGAACCGGCTTTGCTGGTAGAAGACCGCCGGGAAGCCATCGTGCGGGCCCGCTTTGAACGGAACGACCGTTGCCTGGCGGCTTACAAGACAGACGAGCTGGTGGCCTTTATCTGGATAGCAACTGCTCACTATCCGGAGGATGAGGCGCGCTGCGATTACCGGCTCGACTCACCGCAGCTGGTGTGGGACTACGACGTCTGGCTGGCACCAAAGTACCGGCTTACCCGGTTGTTTGCGCAGCTCTGGGATGAAGCCAATGCCGTGCTGTACCGGGACGGGGTTCGCTGGTCGGTCAGCCGGATCAGTGCATTCAACGCCGCCAGCCTGCGTTCACATCAAAAGCGCGGCGCCCGGCTAACCGGCTCGGCCTTCTTTATAATGCTGGGCCGGTTGCAACTGGTGTTGGCCAGCCAACGTCCCATGCTGCATCTGTCGTGGTCGGGCAGACCGGTGTTCCGGTTTGCTCCCCCTCATGATTGAATGGTTTTATTTTTGGTCGTTTAGCACGTAACGAGAGAGCCGATGCCTGTCACCATCAAGACCCCTGACGAACAACAGAAAATGCGTGTGGCGGGCAAGTTGGCCGCCGAAGTGCTGGAGATGATCGAGCCACACGTGCAGAAAGGGGTGAGCACGGATCAGCTGAACCAAATCTGCCATGACTACATCGTCAATGTGCAGAAAGCCATTCCGGCACCGCTCAATTACAACGGTTTTCCGAAATCCATCTGCACGTCAGTCAATCACGTGGTCTGCCACGGCATTCCGAACGAGCGGGAGTTGAAGGACGGCGATATCGTCAATATCGACATCACCGTGATCAAGGATGGCTACCACGGCGACACCAGCAAGATGTTTGTGGTCGGCAAGCCGAGCATCCAGGCCGAACGGCTGATCCGGGTGACGCAGGAGTGCCTGTACAAGGCCATTGCCATCGTCAAACCGGGCGTCAGAATTGGCGATATCGGGGCGGTGATTCAGCAGCACGCCGAGGGCTCCGGCTACTCGGTGGTGCAGGAATATTGTGGCCACGGCATTGGCGCCATCTTTCACGAAGACCCGCAAATTCTGCATTACGGCCGTGCCGGCACCGGCATGGAGCTGAAGGAAGGCATGTGTTTCACCATCGAACCGATGATCAACGCCGGCAAGCGCCATGTCTCGCTGATGCGCGACGGCTGGACGGCGGTGACCAAGGACCGCTCACTGTCGGCGCAGTGGGAGCACACGATTCTGGTAACGGCCACCGGTGTTGAAGTGCTGACCAAGCGTGGCGAAGAGAGTTTTTGAATACCTCCCCCTCCGCTGCAAAGGGCTGAAAGCGGGAACTCAAGTTCGTCACTGTTGACGAACTTGCTGCGTGAACGGCGCCAACGCTGTTGGCGACTGGACGGATCAGGGTGGCGGCATTGCCGCACGACGCCTGCTCATGCGAAACACCGCGCTGGCCCCTGTTCAACCCGGTTGTTGAGACAGGCTTCTTCATAAGCTCCGGCATCCCGCCACGTATCAGAAGCCGTTACACTTCGACTTTCGGAGATCGAGCCCCCGTCGCCATGTCTGTATCCCCTGCCGCCGACGCCGACAAGGATTTGAGCGCGCTGCTGGCCTGCACCGCCGACCGCGATGCCCTGCGCGACTGGCTGCAGAGCCAGATCGACCGCGACGCCATTGCCTTCGATGCCGGCGCACCGGTGGAAACGCTGGTGCGGCGCCGCGCCCAGCGGCTGGACTGGCTGCTGCAACACCTCTGGCAGCAACTGGGTTTGCACGCCCAAGCCGACATCGCCTTGCTGGCGGTTGGTGGCTACGGCCGCGGCGAGCTGCACCCGCAATCCGATGTCGACATCCTGCTGCTGCTCAAGAAAGCGCCCGACGCGGTATTGAGCAAACAACTGGAAACCCTGATCACCCTGCTCTGGGATCTGAAACTCACGGTTGGCCATGCGGTTCGCACCATTGACGAATGCGAAGCGGCGGCGCGCGACGATCTCACCGTGATGACCAATTTGATGGAGGCGCGCCTGCTCTGTGGCGATCCGGGCTTGAGTTCGCGCTTGCGCGACCATTTGTCGCCGGTGCAGATGTGGCCACCGGACGCCTTTTTCCGCGGCAAGGTGGAAGAACAAAAAGCCCGCCACCGGAAATTTGAAGGCACGGCCTACAAACTGGAACCGAACCTGAAATCCAGCCCCGGCGGCCTGCGCGACATTCAGAACATTCAATGGATTGCCAAACGCCGGTTCGGCGACCAGTCCCTGCTCGCGATGACCCGGCGTGGCATTTTTCTGCCGCAGGAATACCGTGCGCTGACCCGTTGCCAATTGTTCCTGTGGCGGGTGCGCTATGCCCTGCACCTGGTCGCTGGCCGGGCCGAAGATCGGCTGCTGTTCGATTTGCAAAAAGCGGTGGCCGAACGGCTTGGTTTTGTCGACCAACCCGGCAAGCTCGCGGTCGAGCAATTCATGAAGCAGTACTTCCGCGCCGTGCTGACCGTGCGCAACCTGAACGATGTACTGGTGGAGTTGTTCAGCGAAGTGATGCTGGGCACCCACCAGAAAAGTGAACCGGTGATTATCGACAGCCATTTCCAGCAGCGCGACAGCTTGCTGGAAATGCGCGAGCTGGATACCTTCGCCAAGCAGCCAGAAACCCTGCTGTCGATTTTTGTTGTGTTGGCCGAAACCCCCGGATTGACTGGCTTGTCGGCCACCACGCTGCGCTTGCTGCGGCATTCACGGCCGCGAGTCAACGCGGCGTTCCGCGCTGACCCGCGTCATCAGCAGCTGTTTATCCGCATCCTGCGTGCCCGCGCCAATCTGGCCACCGCCCTGTTTGCCCTGAAAAGTACCGGCATACTCGGCGCATTCATCCCGGCGTTTGCGCAAATCACCGGGCAAATGCAGTTCGATCGCTTCCACCATTACACGGTCGATGAACACACGCTGTTCCTGCTGCGCAATCTGGTGCGGCTGTCCGACCCGCAAACGGCCGGGCTGTTCCCGCATGCCGAGCGGATCATGCAACGGCTGGTGCAACCGGAACTGATCTACCTGGCCGGATTGTTTCACGATATCGGCAAAGGCCGCGGCGGTGATCACTCCGAGCTGGGCGCGGTCGATGCACTGGATTTTTGCAAGGAGATCGGCCTGTCCGATGCCGACGCCGAACTGGTCAGCTGGCTAGTACAAAGCCACTTGGCGATGTCGCTGGTCGCCCAGCGCAAGGACATCACCGATCCGGAAGTGATCGGCGAATTTGCTGCCAAGGTCGGCACCGTGCAGCGACTCGAACTGCTGTACGTGCTGACCATGTGCGATATCCGCGCCACCAATGCCAGTTTGTGGAATGGCTGGAAAGACGCCCTGCTGCGCGATCTGTATCTGGCGACCAAAGAGTATTTGCGTCGCGGCACCGCCGTGCTGCCGGCAGACAGCGAAGCACTGGTGCGCGACGAGGCACTGCAAAAGCTCGCCGCCAAAACCCTTGCCAGCGAACCCGTGCATGATCTCTGGCGGCTGCTCGGCGGCGATTACTTTGCCAAGGTCAATGGCGAAACTTTGGCATGGGTCACCGAACAATTATTGGCCCAGCCAGAAGACAGTGACGACCCGCTGGTCGTTGCCCGGCAATTGCCTTCCGCTGGCGGTACCGAGATTCTGGTCTATGTCCATGACCAGGAATTCCTGTTTGCCGCCATCACGGCGTTGCTGGCGCAGAAGCGGGTCAGCATCCAGGCCGCAACCATTCACACCACCCCGTATGGCATGGGCCTCGATGCCTTTGTGGTGCTGGAAGAAGACGGCCAGCCGGTGCTCGATCTCAAGCGCCTGCAAAGTATCCAGCGCCATCTGCAGCAACACCTGCGCGATGTCAGCAAGGTACCGCTGAACCTGCAACAGAGCAGCACAAAGCGGCAACCGTTCGTGCTGGAAACGCTGATCAACTTCAGCAACGACGAACGCCGTCAGCGCACTGCACTGGAACTGATCACGCTCGACCGGCCCGGCTTGCTGGCCCGCATTGGTGCCGCGTTCAAGTACTGCGATCTGCTGCTGCACAACGCCAAGATCATCACACTCGGTGAACGCGCCGAAGACGTCTTTTTCATTACCGACCGCGAGTCGCGTCCGTTGTCGGCCGAAAGACAGCAACAGCTCGAGCGCATGCTCCGCTCGCTGCTCGATGCCGGTGACAACAAGGCCAACGCCACAAGCAACAAAACCCTTTCCCCTACGCCACAGAAAGTAACCGCACCATGACTGCTTTAGCACAATTGATTAATACCAGCTGGGACCAACGGGCCGACTTCTCGCCACAAAACGCCCCGACCGATCTGCGCGAGGCCGTGCAAACCGTGTTGGCCGATTTGAACGCCGGCAAGATCCGGGTCGCCGAGAAAATCGACGGCGCCTGGCGGGTCAATGAATGGGTCAAGAAAGCCGTGCTGCTGAGCTTCCGGCTCAACGACAACCGGCCGATGGGCGGTGGCGATCTGCAGTTCTTCGACAAGGTCCCGTCGAAATTCGCCGGGCTGTCAGAAGCCGAACTGCGCGCGACCGGCGTGCGCGTGGTGCCACCAGCCGTCGCCCGTTACGGCAGCTATCTGGCCAGGAATGTCATTCTGATGCCGTCGTACGTGAACATCGGTGCCTATGTCGATGAAGGCACCATGGTCGACACCTGGGCCACCGTCGGCTCCTGCGCACAGATCGGCAAGAACGTGCACTTGTCCGGCGGCGTCGGCATCGGCGGCGTGCTGGAACCGCTGCAAGCGTCACCGACGATTATCGAAGACAATTGCTTTATCGGCGCCCGCTCGGAAGTGGTCGAAGGCGTCATCGTCGAAGAAGGCAGCGTGATCTCGATGGGCGTTTACATCGGCCAGAGCACCCGCATTTTTGATCGGGAAACCGGCGAAATCCATTACGGCCGGGTGCCGGCCGGTTCGGTTGTCGTTTCCGGCAACCTGCCGAGCAAAGATGGCAAGTACTCGCTGTACGCCGCCGTGATCGTCAAGAAAGTCGATGCCAAGACGAGAGCGAAAGTCGGTATCAACGAATTGCTGCGCGCGGAATAACGTAGGGCGGGTCATGACCCGCCGTGACTACTTTCGAAACACCTGGCGGCCATGACCCGTCTTACGGAACACATATGGTCACGATTTACGGCATCAAAGCCTGCGACACGATGAAGAAGGCCTTTACCTGGCTCGACAAGCACGGTGTCGCCTACACGTTTCATGACTACAAGAAAGACGCCATCGACGCTGCCACACTGAAGCGCTGGTGCAAGGAAGTCGGCTACGAGCTGCTGCTGAACACCAAAGGCACAACCTGGCGCAAGCTGTCGGATGCTGACCGCGAAAATGTCACCGAAGCCAAAGCCATCAAACTGATGCTGGCCAATCTGAGCCTGATTAAACGCCCGGTCATCGAAGGCGGCGCCAGTTTGCTGGTAGGGTTTGATGAAGCCAAGTACAAAGCCGGATTGCGCTGACCATGAATGACCTGTGGGGCGCCATCCCATTGGCGGACTGGTCAAACGTGCCATACATCAGTGGTCGGATAGCGACCGAGCAGGATGTCGAGCAGGGCCGCGCCGTTTTCTTTGTCGAAGGCAACTCAACACCCGTGGCCATGGAGCTGCCCTGCCGCGGTGTGCAACGGCTGGTGGATGGCATTGAGCAGTTGGTTGTCGTCATCCAGGCTGAACGCACGGAATCCGGTATCTTGTATGGGGTGCGGCCACTGGATGGTGGCAACGGTATCTGCCTTGATCTCGAGGTGCGCCTGCTTGATAAAGAGTTTGCGAGTTAAATGACAACCAAAGCTGCTGTTCTCGATTTGGCCGAACAACTGATCGCCCGGCCTTCGGTGTCGCCGGAAGACGCCGGTTGCCAGCAATTGCTCGGCGAGCGGCTCGCCACGCTCGGCTTTGTCAATGAGTCGATGTTTTTCATCGACACGCATAACCTGTGGTCGGTGCGCGGCACAGAAGGCCCGTTGTTTGTCTTCGCCGGCCATACCGATGTAGTGCCGCCCGGCCCGTCCGAGAAATGGACGACGCCACCGTTCGAGCCGAGCTATCGCGACGGTTACCTGTATGGCCGTGGCGCTGCCGACATGAAAGGTTCGCTGGCGGCGATGGTGATTGCCACCGAACAGTTCCTCGCCAAGCATCCGAACCCGAAAGGGCGTATTGCGTTTCTCATCACCAGCGACGAAGAAGACAAGTTCGTCAACGGCACCATCAAGGTGGTGGAAGCGCTGATGCAGCGCGGCGAGAAGCTGGACTGGTGCATCGTCGGTGAACCATCGAGCAGCGAAACGCTCGGCGATGTGATCAAGATTGGCCGGCGCGGCTCGATCACCGGTCGCATCAATATCCATGGCAAGCAAGGCCATGTCGCGTACCCGCAGCGCGCCGATAACGCCATTCACAAGGCGCTGCCGGCGCTGAACGAATTGGCACAGATCGAGTGGGACCAGGGCAATGCCCATTTCCCGCCGACTTCGCTGCAGATCACCCGGGTACAGGCCGGGCACGCCAACAATGTTGTGCCCGGTGAGTTGTTCGTCGAATTCAATCTGCGTTACAGCACCGAGCAGACCTCGGCCGGCATCAAGGAAAAGGTGCAGCACCTCTGCCACCGCCATCGGCTGGTCGATGACGTGGACTGGCTGCTGTCCGGCGAGCCGTTCCTGACCGAAGCCGGGCCGCTGCTCAATGCCACCCGGGAAGCGATCCGCGAACTCTGCGGCATTGAAACCGACGCCTCGACCACCGGCGGCACCTCCGACGGCCGCTTCATTGCCAAGACCGGCGCCCAGGTGCTGGAGCTCGGGCCATGCAACCGGACCATTCACCAGGTCAATGAGTGCGTCAGCACCGAAGAGTTGGTAAAGTTGGTCACACTGTATGAGCGCATTCTGGAAAAGATGCTGCTGTAAGACTGCTGCGCTTGGCATCTTGGCTGCCGGCAGTGCTCAGAATCCTCGTGTGCTACCTGTACACTGCGGTTCTAGCGCGCTGGCGGCAACCAACCTGCCGTCACTCGCGACGTTTTCCGGTACTTTCCACCTGCGTTTTCTATACACCAGTGGCCCACCATGACTCCCGATCAACTGTTCGGCCTCACCGACAGCCATCTCGACACCTGGACCGACACCCGAATTGGCGTTGGCAAGCAATGGCGTCTGCATCGCGACGCCATCAGCAGTTGGCAGGCGATGGTCGAGGCCGCGACAAAAGATGGCGTCTGCCTGCTGCCGGTCAGCACCTTCCGCGATTTCAACCGTCAACAGCTGATCTGGAATGAAAAATTCAACGGCCAGCGTCCGGTACACGATGACGAAGGGCGCTCTTTGAAGCGTACCGAGTTCAGCGATGCCGACTGGCTGCACAAGGTGCTGCGCTATTCGGCCCTGCCGGGGTTGTCACGCCATCACTGGGGTACCGAGATCGACGTATTCGACGGTGACGCCGTTGCACGCGGCATCCGGCCCCAATTACTGCCAAGCGAGTTCTGCGAAGGCGGCCCCTGCTGCGAGTTGAACGACTGGCTCGGCCAGCATGCCGGCCGGTACGGTTTTTTCCGGCCGTACCGGCACGACAACGGCGGTATTGCCCCGGAGCCTTGGCACTTGAGCTTTGCCCCGGTCAGCCGGCATTTGCCGGCCGAGTTTCCCCGCACTAAATTGCAAGACCTGTTGCGGCAAAATGACATTGCCGGACTGCCGCTCGTGCTGGCACAGTTCGATGCGATTTTCGAACGCTATGCCAATACCCTGTGCCCGGAGTTCGAGACCAACTGACTTTCGACAGAGCGACCGCGATCACGACGATCATTGGAAGCCGATCGCGACCGCAGTCGCTCCTGCAAACAGACAACTGCCTTGGTGGTAAACCTTGGCAAGGTAAAACACCTCAGGATCACCACAACAATGACCCGCACACACCTGAATTCGCTGTTGACCATGCTGTTGACCACACTGCTTGCCAGCCCGGTCGCGCGCGCCGATGACGCCAATCTCGCCAGTGCCGACAAGCCGGCGGCCGACGATGGTGCAAACACCAGCCTGCAGGCACCGCTGCCACCGGCACTACCATGGTCAGGCGCCAGCGAAGCGCTGCTGAAAGATGTGCCGGCCGAATGGCTGACCCCGAGTGAACAAAGCCAGTTTGCCAGTACCCCGAACTACGATGAGACCTTGGCGTTTCTGCGCAAGCTCGATATGCAAAGTGAGCTGATTCAGCTGCAGGAATTTGGCCGCAGCGCCGAAGGCCGGCCACTGGTGCTGGTCATCGCCAGCAAGAATCCGGAGCCTTTGCTGACCAAACGGGTGCGGCTGCCGGCGGTACGCGTGCTGATACAGGCCGGCATTCACGCCGGCGAGATAGACGGCAAAGACGCTGGCCTGATGCTGCTGCGTGATTTCGCGCTCGGCAAGCAGGCGCAGCTGCTCGACAACGCTGATCTGTATTTTGTCCCGGTCTTCAACGTTGATGGCCATGAACGGCGCGGCGGCAGCGCCGGCCGGCCAAGCAACCAGCGCGTCAACCAGCGCGGGCCGGAACAAATGGGCTGGCGCACGACCGCGCAGAACCTGAACCTGAACCGCGACTACATGAAAGCGGAGTCGCCGGAAATGCAGGCGATGCTGCGCCTGTTTCAGCGCGTGGTACCGGAACTCTACCTCGACATTCACGTCACCGATGGCATCGACTACCAGTACGACATCACATACGGTTCAAATGATCGGCATGCGTTCAGCCCGCGCATTGCCCGCTGGTTGCGCGAGCAATATCGGCCCGGTCTCGATCTCGCCCTGAAGAAACAGGGGCATATTCCGGGCCCGCTGATTTTTGCCAATGACAACAAGGATCTGAGCAAGGGCCTCAGTGATTGGCAAGCGTCGCCACGCTATTCGCAAGGCTACGGTGATCTGCGCCACCTGCCGGCCATGCTGGTGGAAAACCACTCACTGAAACCCTACAAGCAGCGCGTGCTTGGCACCTACGTGCTGATGGCAACCACGCTGGAACTCGCCGGCAAACAAACGGCGGCACTGCGCGCGGCCATCGCCACCGATCGCCAGCAACGGCTCAATACGCTCGGGTTTGTTCACGTGCCGGACCCGGCCAATGCCAGCAAGATGAAATTTGCCGGCGTGAGCCACGCCCGTTTTGATTCGGCGATTTCCGGCGCCAGCGAAGTGCGTTGGCTCGGCCAACCGGAAACCGTTGAAGTGGATGTGATCCCGTCACAGCCGTCCGTGCAGGTCTCGCGTCCGAAGGCATACTGGATCCCGGTTACCGAAAGTGCCGTCATTGCCAAGCTGAAGCTGCACGGCATTCTGGTTGAAGAACAAAAACAGCCGGTCACTCGCACACTGGAACACTACCGGCTGCCGCAGGCAACGATGCAGGCACGGCCATTCGAAGGGCGTGCCCTGGCGCAATCGGGTCAGCCGCTGATCGAAACCCGCGAACGCACCTTCCCGGCCGGCTCAATCCGGGTCAGCACTGATCAGCCATTGGGCGAACTGGTGGTGGCCCTGCTGGAACCACAATCGGAAGATTCACTGTTCAGCTGGGGCTACTTTCTGCAGATTCTGACCGCGACCGAATATATCGAGGGCTATGTGGTCGAGCCGCTGGCCACACAGATGCTGCAGCAGAATCCGGCCTTGCAGGATGCGTTCAATCAGGCCATGCAGGATGAAGCGTTTGCCAAAGATCCGGAGGCGCGGCTGCGCTGGTTCTATCAGCGCTCCGGTTACGCCGATCCGGATTTCCTGTTGTATCCCATCGCTGTCGAACGCTGAACCGGGAACCATTGCATGTCACCGCTGCTGATCTTTCTGTTGGTCGTGCTGTTTCTGGTTGGTGGCTTGCTGGTGCTGCGAGATACCGCCTTTCTGCGCGGCAAACAAAAGCCAGCGCCGGGCTTGCCTCAGCGGCGGGTTCGGCGTGACCACCGGCAGGGCGATGCATCCGTGGTTACGGGTATCGACGCCTCCTGGCAAACTGACCGGGATCACCACCATGATCGGCATGACAATGCGGCGGACAACAGCAGCGGCGGCAGTGGCGGTAGTGCCAGTAGTGGCGGTGATGGAGGTGGCGGTGATGGTGGTGGCAGCGACTGACGCCCGCTTCTGCTACCCCAGCTGGTACGGTTATTTCTGCACATCGGCTGCCGTTCGGTAACGGGGCGCCAGACAATCGGCGCCCCCATTTGTCCAAATCCTTGACGCCTATCGCAAGTTTCGTGACTTGCTTATTCGTCGGCGGAACTATAACCGGTCGTCCTTAAATCGCTCTGCACGCATGCTTGCAGCCATTGCCGCCACTGCCCAGACTCAACGCAAGCGTTGTCGTTGTCATCTGCGGGGGTCGCCATGTCATTGTTGCAGTCCTTGATACTGGCGCGCGAGTTTCTGCAACTGAAACACAATTTCGATCAGTACTTCGAAATTCTGCCCGCAACAACCGACGCCCTGCGGGAACAGGTTTATCGGGTTCGGCACCGCGTCTACTGCGAGGAGTTGCAGTGGGAACCGGCGCGGGCCGATGGCCTGGAATCCGACAGCTATGATCCCCAGTCGCTGCACCTGCTGCTGCGCAGCCGCAACCTCAATGAATATGTCGGGTGCGTGCGGCTGATCCGCTGCCATGAAAACTTCCCGAGTGAACCCTTGCCGTTCGAGCAAGCCTGTGCGCACACGCTGGACCAACGCCTGATGGAAAATCTCGGGCTCGGTCGGGACAACATTGCCGAAGTCTCGCGGCTGGCTGTCGATGGCCGGTTCCGCCGCCGACAAGGTGAGCAGCGCAAGCCGGTGGTGCTGAGTGATGACGACTACGGCAATCTGCGCCGACCACGCTTTCCCTACATTCCGGTCGGACTGTATCTCGGCATGCTGGAGGCGGCCCAACTGCATGGCATCGACACCCTGTTCATGCTGACCGAACCGTGGCTGGCCCAGCATTTTCGCCGGCTCGGGGTGCGGCTGGAACCCGTTGGCGGCGCCATTGAACATCGCGGCCAACGCATTCCCTCGATGATGAGCGTGCCGATGACATTACGCTCGCTGCATCTGCTGGTGCGGCCGCTGTATCACGGCATTGCCGAGAAAGTGCGCCGCGATTACGACGCGGCGTATTCGTTTCGGCACGCCGCGTAACCGCCAATCGCACTGACCTATTCACACCGCAGGCTTAACAGCCGCTAACAACAAGGGCCTCGAACGAGGCCCTTGTTGTTTGTTTTCCCAGTGCGTTCTTGCCGCACAGAAACTGCCTTTACTTCGGAGTCACCTGCACGGTTTCCGAAATTTCGGCTTGCACCCGACGGTTCTGGGTGCGTCCTTCGGCAGTGCTGTTGTCGGCAATCGGTTTCTCTTCACCGTAGCCGACCGAGCTGACCCGGCTGGCGTCGATACCGTACTGACTGACCAGTGCATCGGCCACCGCTTTCGCCCGCGCCTCCGACAGCGACTTGTTCAGCGCATTGTCGCCGGACGAGTCAGTGTGGCCTTCGATGACGACCTTGGTGGTCGCATATTCTTTCATCGCTTTTGCCAAGCGTTCGATATCGACGAACGACTCCGGCTTCAACGTGGCCTTGTTGGTATCGAACAACACGTTCAGCCGAACGTTGATGGTTTCCTTCAGCACTTTCTCGCAACCGGTGACATCGACCGTGCGACCTGCCGGAGTGTTCGGGCATTGATCGGCATCGTCATAAACGCCATCGCCGTCACTGTCGACCGGTGCTGCTGCAACCGCAACGGCAGCGGCGGCAACGACGGGTGCTGCTTCTTCCGGCTCGTCTTCTTCGACCACAGCGTGACTCTCGCCACCAAACAAATAGCTGAAGCCGATGAACAACTGGTTGTCGTGCTTTTTGGTTTCGTCGTAGCGGGTGCTGTTGACCTCGGCCCGCAGACTGAAGCGCTCAGTGAAATAGGTCTTGATACCGAGCCCGACCAACACTCCGGTTTCGGTCAGGGTTTCACCGCCGCTTGGCGCGTATTCGATCTCGTTCAGGCCGAGCGCGATGTACGGCTGCACACCGGGCCGGTTCTGGCGGAAGTGATAAAGCAATTTGGCACCGTACTGCGAATTGCCGACATCGACACCGAGATCACTGCTGGTGTCATGCTCGGCGCCGTAACCTTCGAGCATCAAATCCTCGGTCAGGTAATAGCCAAGACCGAGATAAAGCAGATCGCTGCTTTCATCAACACCACGATCTTCATCCGGTGCCTGGAAACCATACCCGATGGTCGGTTCGAAGCCGCCATCGCGCGCATCAACTGCCGCGGTGCCAAAGCCGGTTGCCAGCAACATGGCGGCCAGTACCGTCCGGGAGAATCCAGTGGGGTGGAACGTGCTCATCCGTTTGCTCCTTGTTCATGGCGCCACCTCGATGGTGGCACTCCTGTGGTGAAAGCTTGCTGTGAAAAATAGCCGCCGTCAGGCCAAACCGGCTCAGAACATGTGCTGGCCACCGTTCAGCGACAGATTGGCTCCGGTGATAAAACCGGACTGCTCCGAAATGAGAAACGCGACCGCATGCGCCACTTCGTCCGGGGTACCGAGCCGACCGACCGGGATGCCACGAACGATTTCATCACGGATCTCCTGCGCCACCGCCATGACCATCTTGGTAGCGATGTAGCCGGGTGAAACCGTATTGACCGTTACCCCCTTGCGCGCCACTTCCTGCGCCAGCGCCTTGGTAAAGCCGTGGATACCGGATTTGGCGGCGGCATAGTTGGTCTGGCCCAGCTGGCCCTTCTGGGCATTGACCGACGACACGTTGACGATACGACCGAAGCCACGGTCGACCATGCCGTTGATGACGTGCCGGGTCATGTTGAACACCGAATCGAGATTGGACACCAGCACCGCGTCCCACTGCTCCTTGGTCATCTTGCGCAAGGTGCTGTCGCGGGTGATGCCGGCGTTGTTGATCAATACGTCGATCGGTCCGAGTTTGGTCTGAACCTCGTCGATGCAGCGGCCACAGGAATCAAAATCACGGACATCACCGTAGGCGATGGCGATGTCGAATCCGGCGGCTTTCTGTTCGGCCTGCCAATGCTCGGCCTTGGCGTGGTCGCCACCGCTGTTGTAGCCGGCTGCCACCTTGTATCCATCGACCGCCAGCCGCTGGCAAATCGCTGTGCCAAGCCCACCGGTGCCGCCGGTCACCAACGCTACCCGCTTGCTCATTCCCTGCCTCCTTGGTCGCGGCGACATCATTGCCGCCGCTGCTGGTCCGACGATTGTGCCGCGCCATGGCTGCCGCTGGCAAACCGGACCGTCACAATTTCATGCTGCTGTCACCGCTTGAGCGCCAAACGGGACCTGAGCGCTCGCCGGCTCGTCACCAGACCGCTATGATGCGCGCCATCGCATCCGCCCCCTTTTCGACCGTGGAGTCCAACACCATGTCCCAAAACGCCCGCTACCGCAGCAACCGCTTTACCCGCTTCAGCTTCCTGCTCGGGCTGGCCCTTGCACTTGGCGCCTGCGCCAACACCGCCACCAAAATGCTGGTTGACCCGGAAGTGGTCGCCAGCAAATCGGGCCTTGGCGCCGGCCAGACCGTGCAACTGCAAGTCAGCGCACAACCGGGCGCGGTGGCAGCGGGGGATGGTCACAACCGTTACGATCTGGAGAAGCCGCTGACCGATACCGTCCGCGACAAACTGGCCGTCGGTCTGATGGGCCACCAGTTTCAGGTTGGCAGTGGCACTGGCGAGCGCCAATTCATTGTCAGTATCGAAAAAGCCGATCACCTGATCAGCCGCGCTGTGCTGCGTGACACCATTACGGTGGAAACCCGGATCACGTTCACGGCAATGACCCCGGCCGGCAGCCGCAGCCGCACGTTCACTGACAAACGCGAACGGGAAGTGGGTGGCACCGCGACGCTTGGTGAAGTGGCCGGCGAAGTCAACCAGTCAGTCGGTCACGTCCTTGCCAAGGCGTTGAACGACGCCGAGCTGATGGCGTTTCTGGGACAGTAAAACCGGATCCGCGACAACCTTGCAAAGCCAAAAATAGCGACTACGCTTGAAAGCAATACGGCGGATCATCACGGTCGCCCGGTCTTGAGTTCCGGTGCTGAAAGAACCGGATGTTGACCCGCAAGGTTTCCACAAGGCGCTGTTCCACTCGTTTGGGCAACGCCCTTTTTTTTCTCTGCGGCGCCAGCATTGGCGCCGCATCTTTTTCCGGTCGTTATTCGCTCACAACCGTTACCCGGTTCGCGTTTCCGGTACGCCCGACTCGTACCGGCCCCGGCACACTGCTAGACTTGCCCGGTCATTTTGCCCTCAGGAGCCATCATGTCCACTCGTTCACGTTCCCTGTTTTTGGCTAGCGCGCTGACCAGCCTGATTGCCGGCGGTCTGTCACTGTCCGCCCAGGCCGATGCGCTCGGCATTTCCATTGGCGGTGCCCTCTGGACCCAGGAACCCAGCGGCCAATTCGCAGACAGCTCGCTCGGCAGCAACTGCGCATTGACCTGTATTGATCTGCAATCGGATCTCGGCCTCGACGAAGAAGACAGCGAAATGTACTGGGTGGCGTTCGAACACCCGATTCCGATTCTGCCGAATATCCGGCTGGAAAAAACCGACCTGCAAAGCAGCGGCGTCAACACGCTGTCGCGCAATATTGCCTTCGACGGCGAAATATTCACCGCCAACACCACCATTGCCAGCGACTTCGATCTGAGCCACACCGACTATGTGCTGTACTACGAAGTGCTGGACAACTGGGTCAGCCTCGATCTCGGCATCGACGTCAAGCAATTTGATGGCACGGTTACCATCAACAGCCTCGGCCAAAGCGCCAGCGAAACGCTTGATGAGCCAATTCCGTTGCTCTACGTGGCGGCCAAGTTCGAAGTGCCGGCCACCGGTTTATGGTTCGGGGTGCAGGGCGCCGGTGCCTCGACCGGCGACTCGTCGGTTACCGATTACCGGTTGATGGCGGGCTACGAATTCGATTTCGGGCTGGGTTTCATGGTGGCGCAGCGCACCTTCACAGTCGATATCGATCAAGCCGACGCCGACGTCTACGGCGATATGGAATTCGACGGCACCTTCGCCACTATTACTTTCAGTTTCTGATTCGTACCGAAAAAAATACGTCGTTCCGACCAGAACAAAGGCGCCTCAGGGCGCCTTTGTTTATGGCGCCGGCTCACGCCAGCGCAAGGAATTGCAGCACGCCGTTCACGCCGCCCCCACCGCCTCTACTCGCCGCCGCATCCAGATCAGCATCAGCAGACCCGGGATTGCCATCACCGCCGTGAAAGCAAAAAACAGCGGCCAGCCAATGGCTGGCGCCAGCACGCCAGAGACCGGGCTGACATAGACTCGGCCAACTGAACCGAGCGCCGACAGTAGGGCAAACTGCGTGGCCGAGAATTGGCTGTGGCTCAAGCCCGTCAGCAGCGCCAGAAAGGCAGCAGTGCCGAGCCCGGCAGCGAATTGCTCGGCAAAGATCACCAGCGCCAGCGAGCCATCGATGGTCGCACGGTGATCGAGCGAGGCGATCAGAATATCGAACGGCGGCAATTCAAAACTGCCGAGTGCGTTGCGACCGGCAACGGCCAGCCACAGAAAACCGAAATTGGTCAGCAACTGCAGCAAACCGAACCAGAGCAGTGAGCGATACAAGCCGAGTCGGAGCATCAACACACCACCGGTCAAGGCGCCCACGATACTGGCGCCGAGCCCCATGATTTTGTTGACGATGCCAACTTCCGCCGAGGTGAACTGCAGTTCGCGCAACAGGAACGGCGTGGTCAAACTGCCGGCGAAAGCATCACCGAGTTTGTACAGCACAATCAGCGCCAGCAGCGACCAGGCGCCGGGCCGGCTGAAGAAGCCATCGAGTGAATGATTGAGCGTGTCAAAACCAAACCGGCGCGCCAGCCACAGCGCGGTCGGCAATGCCAGCGCGATCTCGCTGAGCAGGAACAACAGCTGAATCCATTTGTTGGCGTCGTTCGGATCAAGTCCGACACCTATCAGCACCGCACGCGCCAACCAGACCGACACCACCACACCTGCCAGCATGGTCAGAAAGGCGCGCAACTCACGGCCCGGCGCCGACAAGCGCTGCTCCGGTGGCCGCTCATAGCGCTCGGCAAACAGCACGGTCAACACGGCGGCGGCCAGCATGAACCAAGCCATGGTCTGGTACACGGCCGCCCAGCTGCCCCATTGCTCGGCCCAGATAAAGGCAACCCCACCCGACATCACCATGGCAGCACGGTAACTCGCCACCATCAGCGATGAGCCAAGTCCGCGATCTTCGGCCGGAAGCACATCGGTGCGCCAGGCATCGAATACGATATCCTGCGACGCCGAGAAAAAGCTGATGCAAACGGCCAGACTGGCGAACAGTACCGGCTGCGCGATCGGGGAAACCTGGGCAATCAGCCAGAGCACCAGCGCCAGCAGCAGTTGAAAGCTGACCAGCCAACCGCGACGGCGGCCGAGCCACGGCGGCTCGAACCGGTCCAGCAACGGTGCCCAGAGAAATTTCAGCGCATAGGGCATGGCAACCAGACCGAGGAAGCCAATGCTGGCCAGATCCAGCCCCTCGGTGGTCAGCCAGGCTTGCATGGCCTGACCGGTCAGCGCCAACGGAATGCCGGAGGCAAAACCCAGCAGGACAATGGCACTCAGGCGGCGGGCGCGGACATACGACAGGGAAAGC
This sequence comes from Permianibacter sp., assembly GCA_041914645.1. Lineage (GTDB taxonomy): Bacteria > Pseudomonadota > Gammaproteobacteria > Enterobacterales > Permianibacteraceae > Permianibacter. The sequence continues at coordinate 98,416 of JAYSCY010000002.1, read as the reverse complement.
ATCAGACTGGTTATTCCAACAGGCACGGCCGCTTGGCCGAGGCCTCAGGCAACGCGAATGAATACAGGTTGGACGTCACGGTAATGAACGACTCGCGGAAAGGCAATTGGCACATTCTCGGTGCCGGCAGCCAGGGCCTGCTTTGGGCCGCCGCCCTGCAGGAAGCCGGCATTCCGGTGTGCCTGTTGCTACGTACGCCGCCAGCCACGCCGACGCTCGCCATTCAGGTCGAAACCGAGGGCTGCCTGCGCCAACACGAAATCGCCTGTGCCCATGTCAGCGCTGCAGGCGACTGCCGACAGTTGCTGGTCACCGTCAAAGCCACCGATGTGCACGCGGCCCTGACCGCTTTGGGACCGGCGCGACAGACGCTCGAACGGGTGGTGCTGTTGCAGAACGGCATCGGCGTCGAGGCCATCGCCCGCGCCCTGCTGCCAGCGACCACGGCACTGTGGCTCGGCACCAGCACCCATGGCAGCTTCCGGCGGACGCCGACCCATATGGTGCGTGCCGGCATCGGCGAGATCTGGCTGGGCCCCGGGTCGGGTCAGGCCGCGTTGAGCGCAGCCGATCAGGCTGCACTGGCGAGCCTGCAGCGCAGTGCGCTGGCAGTGCATTGGGATACCGATATTCAGCGCCGGCTATGGCAGAAACTATTGGTCAACGCCTGCCTGAATCCGCTGACTGCACTGCTCGATTGCCGCAACGGCGACCTGTTGACGCTGCCGCTGGCAAGACAATGGATGCCGGCGCTGGCGGAAGAAGCGGCAGCCGTCGCCAGTGCCGAAGGCATGCCAACCACACCAGCCGAACTGCTTACCCGTGTCGAAGCCATCGCCCGCGCCACCGCCGCCAATTTCAACTCGATGCAGCAGGACTTTCATCATGGCCGCCTGACCGAAATCGCGTTTATCACCGGAGCATTGTTGCTCGCAGCAGAACGGCACGGACTGGCACTGCCGCATCACCGCGAGCTGCTGGCCCGGATCGAAGAGCGCCGCCCCTTTGCCAGTACTGCGGCGGAGACTTTCGCCAACCCGATCAACAGGCAAAGTTGATCGCGGTCACAGGCTTCAGCATCTGTTATCCCGTGATGGCATTTCATGCCTACAATTTGCCGGACCTGTTCCGCCGTATTGGCACATGCTGATGTGCCGTGGTGGTCAGGCCTGAAGTAGGGTACCGAATGCCAGGCAGTCATTTCAAACCAGGCCAGACGGTGCCAGAAGTCGACGGAAACAATAACAAGAGCGAGTGAGTAGCCATGATGACGTTGCGTAACCGTCTGGTTGTGCTGATAGCCGTGCTGGTCGTGCTGGCCAGTCTGTTGCTGATCGCGATCAGTCAGCAGGCCGCCGCCGTCCGCGCTGCTGCCATCGACACCCTGCGCCAGCAGCAAATGCAGCAAGCCAGCAAGGCACTGCAGGTGACGATTGCCCAGACTGAACACTTCCTGCAGCGCGCTGCTGATGACCCGCGCCTGCGCGACCTGATCCGCAGCGGCGCCCAACCGGCCGTTGTCCATGAATTGGCCAGCCACGGAGAAGGCCTCGGCGTCGATGTGGTGCTGTTGCATGATCGGTCCAGCAACAACCTGTACCTGTCCGATGCCCCCAATCGACCGGGCGAGCTGTACGGCATTGGCGATTACCTGCTGCAACAGTACAGCGACTCGCCGTCGCGTCAGGGCAGCGAAGTGCAGCTGCGTGAACGGCAGCTGCTGATGTTCAGCGCGCCAATCCGCAGCGAAGGCCAGACCATCGGAGTGCTGATGGCGGCGCTGCCGCTGGACGCCTCGTTGGCGACCTGGCTCAGCGAGCGCACCGCCGTCAATTTTCAGTTTGATGCCAGCGACGCCAGTGCGGAAATCGTACCGTGGCCGGTTGGCATCACGACCACGCATCGGCTGTCGCTGCCCGCGATTACCGAGTTGCCGGCCGAACCCACCCTGCTCAGCAGTATCGGCATTGTTCTGCTGCTGCTGATCGGTGCCGGCGCCGGCTGGTGGTTCTGGCAAAGCAGCACCCGCGAAGAAGCCGACCGGCAAGCGTTGCTCGGCGCCGTGCAACAGGAAAGCGACGGCGTGCGCGGCAGCCTCGCTGCCCTGCCCTCGGCACCGCAGACGGCGGCGCTGAAGTCACTGCTGCTGCACTGGCAACAACAGCAGCAACAGCAGCTGCTGCAACAGGACGCCCAGCTGCAGCGCCTGCGCCAGCAACATGACCAACTGCTGGAGCAATCGCGGCATGTATTGCGGGAACGCGATGTCGCAGTCAACGCGCCGCGGACCAAGAGCGAATTCCTGTCGCGGATGGGTGACGAAATCACCACGCCGATGAACAGCATGATGAGCATGTTGCATCTGCTCGATCAGTACCGTCTGCCGCAGGAGCCGCGCGAACTGCTGACCATTGCCAACCGCGCCGCTCGTACCCTGGTCGACAACCTGAACAACATTCTCGACTTCAGCAAACTGGATGCCGGCCTGCTGAAACTGAACAAGCAGCCGGTCGATTTGCGACCAATGGTGGAAACGGTTTGCAATGAATACGCCCATCACGCTGTCGCCCGTAACCTGAAACTGAGTCACAGCATCAATCTCGATGTGCCGGAGCGGGCGCTGGTCGATGAAACGCGAGTCAAGCAGATCCTCGGCAATCTGATCGGCAACGCCGTGCGCTTCACCAAGGAAGGCGAAGTGGGTGTGTTCGTCGATGTGCTGGAAAAGGACAACCGCAAATCGCTGCGGTTTTCAGTAACCGATACCGGCCAAGGCATTCCGAAAGATGCCCAGAATGGCCTGTTCGACTCACTCGACAGCCGCTCGCGGCTGACCAACGCCAGCTTTGCCGGCCGGCTGCGGCTAATCGTCTGCAAACAGTTGTCGGAATTGATGGGCGGCGAGATTGGCGTCAGTTCCGAACTCGGCAAAGGCAGCCGGTTCTGGTTTACTCTGGCGCTGGAGCCGATCAGCCAAAGTCAACATCAGGAAACCACAACGCCGGCTTGAGCCGGCGTTGTTTTGTCTTGCAGGTGATCAGAGAAAATCAGGCTTAATTGCCTGCCAGCAACTCTTTCACGGCAACGGACAATTCGGTAATCGGTACGGGCTTGGTAAAGACGCGGTCGGCACCAAGGCCAGCTGCAAATTCCAGATAATTCTGCGGCTGGATCTTGCCACCGCCGGAATAGGCAATGATGCGAACGGCGGGCGCGATTTCACGCGCTTCGGCAATCAGCTCGAGGCCTTCCTTGTTGGGCATCAACAGGTCGGTGATGATGACGTCGGCCGGCTGGCGGCGAAACAGCCGAATCGCCACATCACCATCTTCGGCCTGCATGACGGTATGACCATCGCGCTGCATGACTTGCGTGAGCATGCGCAGCACCGTCGGATCGTCATCTACGATCAACACCAGCGCCATCTTGGCTTCTTCTCCTTGCAACGGCATTCCACTGCGGCAGTCCTTTACCCTCTGGGCGGTAAGCATAACGGAAGCCGGACGGCCATGCACTCGGCATGGCCCCGACTAACTGTGCCGTCAGTATGCCAAAATCGGCTTATTTTTGGCACAAATGTGCACAAAAAAGCATGATTTTCTCCGTTCGCAAACCGCTGGACGGCACTTGGCCCCTGCCCAAGCCGACCACCAACCGCTAGCATGAGCGCCCTTTTGCCCGGGATGTTGTGTGTGATGCTGCGTTTATCGAGTGCATTGCTGTTGACGGCCGTTCTGGCCGGCTGTGCCAGCCAGACGCCAGTCGGCGCGCTTTCCGTTGCCACCTTGCAGCGTACGGCCCCCACCTTTGCCCGTGTCGAAACCGCCAATCCCGCTGAGGTCAGCGCCCTGCGTTCTGCACTGGCAACCCGTGGACCGGTTGAACTGACGGTCTTTTTTGGTGACTGGTGTCCGGACAGCCAGCGCGAGCTGCCACGCTTGCTCGCCTTGCTGCGCGAGCTGCCGCCGGAACAAGTCAAGCTGACGCTGATCAACCTGCCACGCAACCAAGCCGAGCGCGCCGGTCTGACTGGTGATGTCACACTGGAGCGGGTTCCGACCCTCATCTTCAGCCAGCATGGCAGCGAATTGGGCCGCATCGTTGAACGGCCGACAACCACCTTGGCCGGCGACTGGCTGGCCTTGTTGCACTAACCACGAATCCTGCCCCCGGAATCCGACCTATGCGCATCTGGTCTGTAATCGTCTTGATCGGCCTGCTCGCCGCCTGCGCCGGTGTTCCGCTGACGCCGGAACCGGCAGCCGAAGCCACTGCTGCTACAAACACTGCCGCAACCACTGCTTCCGCCACCACTACAGCGGCACCGGTGTCGGCATCCATGCCGACAACCGGCGCATTTCGCGCCAGCCGGTATCAGCTTTACTACGGCCACGATGCCGCCGAACTGGCGCGGATCCAGCGCGAGTTGCAACGCTTTGATGTGATCATTCTCGACACTCGCAAGCTACCGGCCATCAGTCGCAAGTCCCTGCTGATTGCCGCCGAACACAAACAGGCGCGCGTACTTGGCTATCTCAGCATCGGCGAACTCGACAGCCGGGAGAAAGCCCGATTTGATGCCTTTCTGGCTTCATTGCCGGACGACGAACGAACCCCATTCGAGCAAATCGCCTTTGAATGGAACGACAAATTTGCCTCGTGGCGGGTCGATGTCAGCGCACCCGCCTGGCAGCTGTGGTTGCGCCAACAGGCCGACCAGCTGAGCGCACAAGGCTTGCACGGACTGTTTCTCGACACCCCTGACACAGTGGATCGGTATCTGACCCATCCGGATTGGACGCGTGCGCAGAAAATCGAGAAGACCCAGGCCATGCGCGACCTGATCCGATCCTTCAAAGCGAAACGGCCGCAGGACTACATCCTGCTCAATCGCGGTCTGAATCTGATTGGCGATGCGATCTGGCTGAACGAAGACGGTAGCGACACAGTAGCCGGTTTGGCGCTGATGCAGCCAAGCCTCGGCAACCCGGATGCAGTGTTGTATGAAAATGCCTACGCCAGCAGCGACCCGTGGACGCAACGCATCGAAGCCGATTTGCGCGCGACCGCCTCAGCCGGTTTCACCCAGGTGTTCACACTCGGCTATCGCGACACCATTGGCGATCCGGCATTGTTCTATCGTCGCAACGACACCGATGGCTTTATCGGCAGTTTTGCCGAATCGAGTACCTCGTTGCATCAGCACGGCACCGAAGCACGGCCATCACCGCAGACGTCGCAACCCTGAACGCCCTGACCTCACTCGGCGGGAGAATGAAACTGGCGATGGCCACTGCCCCGGAATTGGGCTCGCACCAGCATGGATGTGATTATGGCGAGGCCGCTGCCGTGTCGGTGGTTGGCTTGCGAATCAGCAGCCGACTGAGCAGACCGACCGCCGCCAGTGCCCAGACAATCAGCGCGCCGCTTGGCAAATCGGCGACCGCCGACACTACCAACCCAATCGCATAACCCGTGATACCGACCAGCATGGCGATCACTTGCCGTTTTTTGCCCTGCAATTGATCCGTCGCCAGTGCCGGAATAATCAGACTGGCGAACACCAGATACACGCCGATCAATTGCACCGACTGGGTAATAGCCAGCGCAAACAACGCGTAAAAGCCGAACCCTTTGCTCTGCTCTCGCTGAAATGCCATCACAACCAGCAGCACCGCGGTCAACACTGCTGCCGGGATCAATTCGCTCAGGCTGACCCACAAGATCTGGCCAACCAACAATTCCTTCAGGTGCTCACCACCGTGAGGGTTGGATGACAGCAGAATGATGGCGGCGGTGGCAGCCAACACAAACAGGCTGCCGATCAGGGCCTCCTGTTTGTCGGGCCAGCGACTATCGGTCCAACTCAGCAAGGCCGCACCAAGCAGGGCAGCGACCGCCGCCGCTGCCTGCACCAGGCCAGGCGTTGTCAGACCGGCGAATTGGGCGGCAATGACACCAAGCGCCGCGATCTGGGCAATCGCGAGGTCGATAAAAATGATGCCGCGCGCCAATACCCGCTGACCGAGCGGCACATGGGTTGCCAACACAATGAGGCCGGCGAGAAACGCCGGCATCAAAATGCTGAAGTCGAGCCACTCACCGTTCATGGGTTGACCTTCAGCAACAGCTGCAGTGTGGTGTCATACAGACTGAACAAATCGGTCGCCTGTTCGCTGCCACCGACGGTATACGGCAAAGTGATGACCGGTACGTTCACGCGCTCCGCCAGCCACTGCGCCGGGCGACCGTCCTGATAGGCGGCATTCAAAATGGCAATCACCGGCTTTGCTTTCAGGGTCTGCACCACCTCGGCAAGATGCGAGGTGGTCGGCGGCAAGCCGGGTTTTGGTTCCAGCGTGGCGACCACCGTCATGCCCAACCAATGCAGCAGGTAATTGAAATTGCCGTGTTGCACCACCACCGACTTGCCTTTCAGCGACGCCGACTGTTGCTGCCAGCGAGCAATTGCGGCGGCCCACCGTTGCTGAAACTGGTCGCCTTGCTGCCGATAGAACGCTGCATTGGCGCCATCAACCTTGATCAAGCGTTCGGTCAGCGCCGATGCGATGACTTGCAGGCGATGCGGATCGAGATGCACATGCGGGTTGCCCATCGGATGCACGTCACCGTGTGCCCGATCAAGCACCGCCGGCTTGTCCAATGTTTCGATCTGGTCCGCCGCGAAAAATACACCGTCGCCTGCCAGCACCTTGGCGTTGCTGGCTTGTCGTTGCAGCTGTGGCAGCCACCCGATTTCCAGATCCGCTCCGGCACAAACCAGCAAATCGGCACGGCGCATACGGGCAATAAGGCTGGGCCGCGCCTCGATGGCGTGAACATCCTGCAGCGCGTTGGTGGCAACATAGACACTGACTTTGTCACCGGCCAGCGTCTGCACCAGACTGCTCCATTCCGGTTCGCAGGCAAACACCTCCAGAGCCTGCGAGGCGGTACTCATCACCGCCATCGCCGTGCCTACCAGCAGCGACAGTGCGCGAGGCCAGCGCCGCTGGCCTCCATTTAACGAACATGCACTCATCATGGCAACCTCACTCAGAATTTGTGCGCGCCATGGGCGCCGAGTGCCATCAGGTATTGCAGCCAGATTCCGTTCTCGCTGCCACCCTCTGCCGTATCAAACTGGCTGAATTGCATGCGCAGCAGGCTGAATTCGCTATGTTGATAACCGAGCACCAGACTACTGCTGTTCGAGCGGGCTCCACTGGCGAAGTCGCCGGGTGCTGCCGGGTCACCTTCGACGGTGTCGAACCGAACTCCGGTTTGCCAACCGCTGGCAAAGCGATAGATCGCTTCGATGTAATAACCCTCACGCGTCGTGTCCCAGTCCTCGATGGTAGCGCCGGTTTCGTCGGTCAGATCGCCGTCGCGGTTTTCCGAGAACCATTCTGTCCGCAGCACCAGACCACCGAGTTTGGGATTGCCATTCGGGGACCATTTCCAGGTGAAGTCGGCAATGGTCAAATCGCTGTCGCCGACAAATCCGTCGCTACCCGCCGCCGTTTCGCCGCGCAGTTGTGACAAGCCGGCCAGCCAACTACTTTCGCTGCCGGCATCACCACCGACATGAATGAAGGCAGACTGCATGGCATTTCCGTCGTTGCCGGCACCTTCAAATGGATAGCTGTTACCGCGCAAGGTTTCCAGGCCGAACTCGACAAACAGGTCTGTCGGCACCAGGTAGCGCAACTGCAAACCGTCATCGCTCAGATGGTGTTGGATAAAGGTCTGGTAAACAAGCGGACGATTGATGAAAGCGTCAGTATGGCTGTGATGATGATTGAGATAGCCAACCCCGGACAGAAAGCGTCCCAGCTTCAAGGTAAACCCGTCAGGTAAGGCGGTGGTTTCGACATACGCTTCTTCAACGGCAGTAACGGTTTCGCCGTCCTCGTTTTCCAGCGCCAGCGTCATCTGGCCATACCATTGGTCGTCAATGCTTGCCGACAATGTCAACTCGGACTCGCCGAGCGAAAAACCCTGCGGGCGTAAACCCGCCTCTTCACCAACATAGAAACCGGACACCCCGTACTCTTCCGGGTCGATGCTATAGTCCGCGTAAGTGCCTTGCAGAATCAGCGATATCGCCGGATTGAACTGATTGCCGCCACTGGTCGATGCATTGTTGCTGGTGGTTTGCTTGTCAGTTCGGGATGGCTTGCTTTCATTGGCCGCTTTAAGTGCCGCCAGTTCCTGCTCAAGCGCACGCAGGCGAGCTTCGGTATCGGCAGCGGCCTGATCGGCAGTGGCGGCAAAGGTCGGTGTGGCACAAAGGGCTGCCCACGCGGCAGCAGCAAACAGATAACGCATGTGGATCTCACTCTTTCGTGTATTCAGATGAATTGGCTGTCGGCTCGTCAGCAAACGAGTTCGATCAGCGTAGTTTTCTGAGCCGGAATGCCTGATGCGTCCGGCACGCGGAGTCCCAAAAGGGATCAGCGTTGGCTCAGTATTCAGTCGGAATCAAACGAGTGAGGGCGGGCCGCGGGCGCGCGCGACGTGGCGCGTCGGCTGAACCAGTGCATCGGAATAGTGAAGGAAGGGCGTCAGCAACGGTCGCGACGAGCCGATATCGATCTGCGCCGTCGGCAACGGTGCATCGGCATGACCATGGGCAACGCAGGTGGCGCAGGTAATACCCGCCGGATGGGCCTCGAAATCCAGTTTGTGCAGCAAACCCGTTGTTTGCGCCACCAGTACCGCGAGCGCCAACACAGCGGCCAGCCAGCGATGGCGCAGCAACGAATGTGGGCGGAACGGGAACATGGTCAAATCGGACTCCAATAAAGGCGTCGGAAGCCTACGCCAGCGACTGTCTCCAGATCAAGCACAGTATGGCCAGAATCTTAATGTGCGCTTAAGGACGGCCGGCGAATGGCGCAGCCGTGCTTGAAGCATGCCCCTGCCCGGCACGCCGCTACGCGGCAACTAAAGGAACCAGGCAAAACCGAATACACCGAGCATGGCGAATGCCAGGGCGATTTTTGCAATCAGGCCAAACATGACCCCCAACCAGGCAGCAAACCCCACCTGTTGGGCGCGCAGCGTGTCACCGTGGGTCATCATCTCGCCGATTACTGCGCCGACAAACGGGAAGATGAGCAAGCCCCAAAAACCGAGCAGAACGCCAAATAGGGAACCGAGTGTTGCACCAATGATTGCCGCCCGTGAGGCACCGGCTTTTTTGGCACCGAGAGCGCCCGCCAACCAATCCGCCAGAAAGGACAGCACCATCAAGGCAAACAACCACCAGACCGTGCCGACGCCAATACGCTGATAATCTTCCAGCCAAGCGGCCAACCACATGCCAGCGAACAGGAAAGTGGTTCCCGGCAACAATGGAAACACGATGCCGACCACGCCGATGGCGATCAGCGTGAAGACGGTGGACCAGAGAAAAAAAGTAGCCATTAAAGTATCCGAAGTCAGCTAAATGAAAACCGTCACGACGAACACGAAATTTCAAGCCCCTTTGACCAATCCGGCGGTAGCGCTGCATAGGATTCATGCTCGGGCTGTTCTGCAAACGGCTGCCGCAAGATCTGGTGCAGCTTCTGCACTTCTGTGAAGTCGCCGGCCTGCGCTTTCGCGATGGCGATCTGGGCCAGATGATTGCGCAGCACATACTTGGGATTATAGCGTTGCTGGATGGCCTGCCGCTGCATGACGATACTGCCCTCACGCGCCAGGCGTGCTCGCCATTGCTGCAACCATGTCGATGCCGCTTCACGGTCGGCAAATTCATCGAGAAAACGGCTGTCGCCGGTATCGGCGACATTGCCAAGTGTGCCCAGGGCACGGAAGCTGCGCGGAAAATCAGCAGCGTTCTGCCCCATCAACCGGAGCAGCTCACTGACCAGCAGCCGATCATCCTCTTCCGGATGGGTCAGGCCAAGCTTGCCGCGCATCAGCGTGGCATAGCGCTCGATCACAATCGGTTCGAATTCTGCCAAGGCGGCGCCGAGTGCCTCCCTGGCGTCTTGCGTGGCCGATTCGAGCACCGGCAACAAGGCCTCGGCAAGCCGGCACAGATTCCACAGCGCGACTGTTGGCTGCTCATCGAAAGCATAGCGCCCGCTGTGATCGGAATGATTGCAGATATAGCCCGGATTGTAGCCATCCATAAAACCGAATGGACCGTAATCGAGCGTCAAGCCAAGCACTGACATGTTGTCGGTATTCATGACCCCGTGGGCAAATCCGAACGCCTGCCACTGCGCCATCAACTCGGCGGTTCGGCGCACCACATCGGTAAAGAACCGGATGCCGGCATTGGCCTCACCGACATGCTGCGGAAAATGCGCGGCAATGGTGAAGTCGATAAGTTGCTGCAACGGTTCATGCTGACCAGTCATGGCGAAGTACTGAAACGTGCCAAAGCGGGTATGGCTGGGTGCCATGCGAACCACGGTGGCGCCGGTTTCCACTGATTCACGGTAAACCTTTTCCTGCGAGCCGATGACACAAAGCGCCCGGGTGGTGGGAATGCCGAGCGCGTGCATGGCTTCCGAGCACAAAAATTCCCGAATGGATGAACGCAATACGGCGCGGCCATCGCCCATGCGCGAGAACGGCGTCTGGCCAGCGCCTTTCAGATGCAGCTGCCAGTTTTCGCCGCTGCTGTTGCGCACCTCGGCCAGCAACAGGGCCCGGCCATCACCCAGCCGCGGCACATAGACACCGAACTGGTGGCCGGAATAGACCATGGCACGTGGTTGCCATCCGGTGATGGATGCTCCACCACTGAACAGGAATGGCAGCTCGGGCCGGTTTGCTTCGTCGCCATCCAGCTCAATCAGCGCGGCGGCATCCTCACTGAACGCCACCAGATGGGGCGAGTCGAGCGGCGTTGGCGCCACCGGCACCGAGAACGGTTCGCCGAGCGCAGCAAAGTGCGGCTGAAAATTAAGGTCTTCGAAACGCGGCATGCCCTACGTCCGGCCACAAGAAAGGTCGTCAGTATACGGTTGTGGCGCAGACACCGCTTTCAAGCCTGCGGCGCCGGTGCGAGAATGGTCGCCTGCACCTCTCGCCGAGCCACCCCATGACCATCCCGACTCCCGCCGATCTGGCCACCTTGCAAGCCTTTCTGGTCTCCGACGCGGTTTGCGAAGAGTGCTACGACTATGTCCAGTGCCACGGCTTTCTGACCGCACTGGCGATTTCACCGGTCGAAGTGCCGGAAAACGAATGGCTGGCCGAGATTTTCGTCGAAGAGCCCGACTTCGCCGACGACGAGGAACGCGCGCAAATCGAAGGTACCCTGCGCAGTCTGGCTGACTACATCGCCCGCGAACTCTACTCCGGCAAACCGCTGCGCATGCCCTGCCCGCTGCTGCTGGGCGATGATCCGGATGCGGCACCGTTGCGCGGTTGGGCGCTCGGCTTCATGGACGGCGTCAACCTGCGCGAGGACGCCTGGTTTGAACCGGATGAAGAGGAAGTGGGCGAACTGCTGCTGCCGATTGCGCTCGCCGCCGGCGTGTTCGAAGACGACAATCTGGATCAAATCTACGAAGACCCACACCGGCTGCGCACCGTGCTGTCCCAGATCCCGGATGCCATCTCGGAATTGTATTTGCTCTACCGCGAAGAGTGACCGGAAGCGGCCTTCACGCCGATTGGCCCGCAGCGGTTCGCATCACAACGTTTCAATGTCGAGCAACCGTTGCTCGGCCTGCTGCAATGTCTTCAGCCGGTCAGCGGGGTCGCGCTTGCGCCAGCCGCGGACAATGGGTGCCAGCCGCTGATTCTTCAGCCAGCGATCGGCGTGCCGGTCGATAAAGTGCCAGTACAGGCTGTTGAACGGGCAGGCCCGCTCGCCAGTCTTGTCCTTGACCCGGTAATAACACGACGCACAGTGATTGCCCATCCGGCTGATATAGGCACCACCTGAAACATAGGGTTTGGAGCCAAGCAAACCGCCGTCGGCATACTGGCTCATGCCGCGCGTATTCGGCAGCTCCACCCACTCCAGCGCGTCGATGTAAATGCCCAGATACCAAGCGTCGACCTCATCCGGATCACAGCCGGCCAGCAGGGCGAAATTGCCGGTAACCATCAGGCGCTGGATGTGATGCGCATAGGCATGACGCAACGAGCCAGTGATCGCCTGTTGCAGACAACGCATGCGGGTGTCGCCGGTCCAGAACCACGACGGTAGCGGGCGTTTTTGCTGCAGGACATTGAGTTGGCGATAGCCTGGCATCTGCGCCCAATAGACACCTCGAACATATTCGCGCCAACCGAGAATTTGCCGGATAAAGCCTTCCACCGCCGCCAACGGATAGCGACCCGGTTGCTCGGCAAACGCGGCCAGTACCGCGTCGATCACTTCCTGCGGCGACAGCAACTTCACATTCAGCGCAAATGACAGCCGCGAGTGGAAGAGCCATGCCTCGCCGTCCGCCAGCGCATCCTGAAAGCGGCCAAAGTGTGGCAACCGGTGCACAATGAAACTCTGCAGATCAGCGCGCGCCATGCGGCGACTGGTCGGCCAGACAAAGGCGGCCGCAGCCGGCTTGCCAAAAAAGGGCAGTTCAGCGGCAAGCACTTCCTGCCAGAGTGCCGACAGATCCTGCTGGCGCCACGACTCCACCGGAATGGCAGGATCGCCCTGCCAGCGCTCGCGGTTGTCGGCATCGTAATTCCATTGGCCACCGATAGGTTCACCGGACGGCGTCAACAGGATGTTGTGGCGTGTGCGCAAGTGCCGATAAAACGGTTCCATCCGGTAGCGCTTGCTGCCAAAGAACTGGCCGAGCATTTCGCGCGTGCAGTAGAAGTGCTCGCTGTCGTAAACCGTGATCGGGACGGTCAGTTGCTGATCGAGCTGCCGCAACTGCTGGTCAAGCCGCCACTCGTCCGGCTGCTGATAGGCAAACGCCGTGCAATGGAATTGCTGCAGGCAATCGCGGATCAGATCCGGCAACGGCTGCCGGCTCGCCGGATCGCTGATACGGACATATTCGACCCGGTAGCCGGCCTTGCGCAGCGCGTCGGCAAAGTTGCGCATGCTGGCGAAGAATGCCAGTAGCTTCTGCGCATGGTGTCGAACATAGTGGGCTTCCTGCACCAGCTCGGCCATCAGGTAAATGACATCGGCACGTGAATCACGAAACCAGCTATGACCGGCGTTCAGTTGATCACCGAGAAGCAGCCGCAATTCGCTCATCTTGCGCCTGCACGCTGATCGACTCCGGAACCGCCGCCCGCACCGGTGCGTTGCTGGCGACAGCGCTGCGAGCAATACAGGACCTCATCCCAGACGGCGGCCCAACGCTTGCGCCAGCGAAATGGCCGTTGGCAGACCGGACAGACCTTTTCCGGCAAATCGGCTTTGCTGACACCTCGCATACTGCCTCCGGCGCGTTCGCGCATGGCTGCCTGAAAACACAAACGGGCCATCGGCCCGTTTGCGTATTACGTGCAGCATTGCGTTCCCGATCAGGAAACCGGCGGCGGGGTCTCGCTGGCCACCGGTGCCGACTCACCGCCAACACTCTGACGCGCCGGTTTGGCTGGTTTGCTGTGCCAGAAGCCACCGACCTGTACCGCTTGCCAGGCCAGCTTGACCCAGCGCAGCAGGGCAAAACTGAGCCAGATCGCCCACAGCAGCATCGCGCCCTTGTATAGCCACATCGGTACCGACAACACGGTCACCGCTGGCAGCGCATCGCTGCTGTAATCGGCGAACCAGTGCAGTTGGTTGCCCCAGGAATTATTGCCGGTCAGCATCATGTCCGGTGACGACAGCAAGGCTTTCGGCACCGCTCCCACCAGCGACAGCACCGCAAAGCCGGACAATGCCAGCAACGCTACCTGCTTGACGTTGAACCAGTTGTGTTCAATCAGCGTGGTTTGCTGCTGACGCCAACGCACCAGCACGAACCACAACACCAGCAGCGCCAGCAGGCCCCACGACACGGTCGACAAGCCCAGCCCGAGCAGCAGCCAGTCGCGGAAACCGACATCGGTCAGCCGGCTGCGCGCCAGCGCAAACGCCAGCACGATGAACACCAGCAGCGCACTCCAGTACAACACGGCCGGCCCGAGTGTCGGGCCGCTGGTATAGAGAATCCAGCGGTTGTCCGGCATCTGCAGCGAGTAATTCAGGTTTGCTGCCGGCACACCGAGGGCAAAGGCGGGCAGGCCCTGCGCGACCGTTATTTCATCGTTGCTGCGATATTGGACCGACAAGGAATGCGTGCCCGGCAGTACTGGCACCGTCAGCACGCCGTCGCGCGGCCGCACGCTTTGGTTACGACCATCGAGTTCAACGGCCAACACTTCGAGTGAGCCCGGCAAGCGGATGGCTTGCTCGCCACCCTGCGTTGCGCGGTATTGCAGCGTCAGATTGCCGTTACCGCTGCGCAGGCCTTGGCTGTGCTCGATGCCGACGGCATCGATCGCCAGTGTCGCACCGGTCGCAATCACAGGCCGGCTGATTTGCACGGTCAGCGCTTCAGCGGGGCGTGGCGCATAAGTCTGCAACCAGTCGTCGTTGTCTTCGCTGCTGATCTGCGGCGTGCCCTCGGCTTGCACTCGCCATTGGTTGTCCGGCGCCAGTTGCCAGATTTCAACATAGGGTGCGTCGGCCGGGCTTTGCAGTTGCAAAGTTTCGGCACGCGCCAAGGTGGCGCTAAACGTCAGGCGATCGGCATCGGCGGAGAAATCCAGCTGCACGATGCCATTCTCCACTTTCAGGCTGTCGTCCTGCACCGCCTCACCGGAAAGCAATGGCAGGTTCAGCTTGAACGCTCCCCTCACCGGTGCGATGCGTGTCACCGTGGTATCGACGCGCCAGACATCGGCGAAACTCAGCGTGCGTTCGACCCGAACGAATGGCGGCACCGACAATTGGGTCAGCCCACCGCGATCATCACTGCCCTTGCCTGTTGAAGCCCGGCTGAGCGCCAGCGAACCGGACGGCAGCATGTCGGCTTGCACGCCACTCGCTTCCCAGCCATCGAGTTGCAGGTTGATGCGGCCCGGTTTCATCGCAAACACCAGCGACAAGCGATCGCTGCCCGGCGTCGGTCCGCTCAGAACCAACTGGTGATTGCCGGCCGGTACCCATACCTGCATGCCACCATTGGCAAGCCGGGCAACACTGCGCTCACCATTGCGCTGCACTTGCGTGGGCTGCCAGTCGCCGCTGCGGCCAGGCACCGGCACCGTGGTCGGCACCAGCGCCAGCACGTCCAGCGTTACGGTGAGCTGCGTTGGCGTCGCGCGCACCGTGGCTTGACGCAACTCGGCACAGGATGGTGCGCACGTTGGTGGCAGCGTCAGCCGCTCTTTCAGATTGTTGAGCAGTTCGGTCGACGGCATGTCCGCCTCCGGCGCGGCGGTGGCTACCGGACTTTGCAACAGGGCGCCACCAAGCAGGATTGGCAACAGCCACGCGCTGAAACCCAGCTTGCTCCTGGCCAGCGGCAACAGTGGCTTGCCCGTCCATTCGGTCACGACCCTGACAAAGAAGCCGGCGAAAATACCGAACGCCAGTAAAACCACCAGTACCCGCAGCGGATACGACAGCAGCCACAGTGTCACGCCTTGGTCCGGATCAATCGGACCGCTCCACGACAACCGATAGCTGTGCCACTGCCAGTTCGGTATGCCTTTGCCGGACTGGTTGATGGTGTTCTCGGCGTAGCTTTGATAGATGTCACTGCGCTTGATCCGGGAGCCGGTCACTTCGATGCGCTCCGCCATTTTGCTTTTGGCATCCTGCATTTCTTCTTCCATTGCTTGTCGACGCGCCTGCTGCTCCACTTCTTCCATGGGCGCGGGTTTCATCGTAACTGCAGCCGGTGCCGCCTCATCATACGCGGCAGGGCCATAGTCGACCGAAGGCCGGTAACCGCCCTCAATCACTTCCAACTGCGGATGCAACAGTGCACTAAACTGGCCCGCCGCAAATGGCACCAGCAGCAACATCAGCGCAACCAGACTGAGCACGCGATAACGCTGCAACCACAGCCCGAGCTTGCCACTGGCGTAGCGGCAGGCCAGCATCGCCAGCGCCGCATTCGGCAACAACCATACCGGCATGCCCGGCTCGTGGAACAACACCGCAAAAGCAATCAGCATCAACACCGCCCAGATGGCGCCGAACAGTTTGAATACCAGCACTGCAGTGAGCACCAGCACGAAGGTATCGAGCAGATTCCAGCGCTCGACAAAACTGCCCGGTGCTTCATCGACACCGGTTGCAGCCAGCAAGCGGTAACCGGGCGGCAGGTGCAAACTGATGGCCGCGCTGTCAAAGCGGGTTTGCCAGCCGCTGGCCGGCAACGTACCGCTGCGCGTCAACTCACCACTGGCACGCAAATCAAGATCGCCGGTGCGCAACTCGACGCCGGCGCTGCCTTCCAATTGGCCAACACTTATTGGCAACACGGTGCCGCTGTCGCTGACATTCTGCAGTTGATACGGTGCCGCCATGTCGAGCCGCCAGTCGCGTCGCAGCGAGCCCGACAACTGATCACGGAAGCTGTAACCGCTACCGTCGAAACGCAGCCAGAGATCGCGCTGGAGTGTCAGCGCATTATCGGTAACCTGACGGCCACGGCTGCGTTCACTGAACTTCAGAGTCTCGCCAGCGCGAACCAGCATCGCCGGCAGGTATTGCCAATCATCCGGCACGTCGGCCTGGCCGGGATCGATCGGCGCTGCGCCTTCCACACTTGCCGCGCGCAGGCGCTCGTCACTCTGCCAGGACCAGATTTCTTCTTTCGGCCACAGACCGTTGTCCGCGCGCAAGGTGAGACTTTCCGGCAACGCCGCTGCACGACTCGTCAATCCGAGCTCCCATTCGCCGGCGCGCACCTGCAAACGCAGCATGCCCTGCTCATCGAGCCGGGCGCCAAGCTTGCTGGTCATTGCGGTGGGCACGAAACCGGTCTGCAGTGCCTGGCCCAGCACAACTTCGCGCGCACTGCCGGTCACCGTGATGCGCAGCAGTGTGTCGAGTTCAAGCGGAATGCCATCGCGGACGCGTTGATAGACCCGCACGTTCAGCGTGTCTTGCACGGTCGCCGGCTTGCTGTCAGCGCTCAGCACCAGGGCATTGCCTTCGCGCTGCACCGTCGCCACCGGTTTGCCATTGAGCGTCCATTGCAACAGTGCAAGATTTGGCGGCAACTCCAGCTCACCGGGCGTTTGTCGCCAGCGGAAGCTGCCCTGCAAGCTTGTGCGGCCTGCTGGCAACAGCACCGCGGGTGAACCGTTCATGTTGATCACCGGCAGGTTGTGCACGCCATCGCTGATGTCGCGCGGCCAGTTCTCCGAATCGCCAGGCAACAGTACGCGGGTCGGCTCGCCGTTCAGTACCTCGACCGGCAAACTGAAGCGGGCACCGCCGGCGGCAACATCGAGTTGCAGACTGCCATACCAGACGCAGGCGAATGCGCTGGCGGTGCGGCCGTCATGACCGTGGCTAAGCGGGCAACGACGGAACTCCTCGCCGTGCAGCGCCCATTCACGCCACGGTTTCAGAGCGTCCGGTACGGCGACTTCAGCCGCCATCGCCTGACTGGCAAGCACCAGCGTCAATACGGTTTTTATCATCAGCAACCACCAGCGGTTCATTCCCTTCTCCTGGTTCAGGTGCAACATTTTTAGTCAATCAATTTGAAAAGCATCGCCGGTAGCAAAGAACTGGCCACCGGCCATGTAATGCACCGTGCGCCGAAGCGGGTCGGCTGGAAAATGCCAGCGACCGTCGGAATAAACCTCGGGGTCGGCATAGGCGGCCACCACTTCGGCGATAAACAAATCAAAACGCTGGCTGGCATCCGGAATCACTTTGCACTCCAGCCAGCCAAGACAGCCTTCGACCATGGGTGCGGAAATCTGTTCAGCGGCGAAGGTTTGCACACCGTACTGGCTGAACTTGTCGCACTCGCGGCCATCAATCGACCCCACGGCCAAGGTCTGTGCTGCCAAGGCGCGCGAGGGGATCTGCAAGCCGAACTCACCGCTGGCATCTACCAAGCGGCGGGTAAAGGTGTTGCCATCGATTACCACCACCACTTTCGGTGGCGAAAAATCCAGCGGCATCGCCCACGAGGCCGCCATGATGTTGCGTTCACCTCCGTGCGCGCTGGTCACCAGCGTTACCGGACCGTGATTGAGCAGTTTGTAGCATTTGTCCAACGGGACGGGTTCGCGATTCGACATGGACTTTCCTGTTTGCTGAAACAACACGTGCTGGTTTCAGGCCGGCACGCTCAGCACCACCTTGCCGATCGAGCGGCCTGAGCGCAAGCACTCCAATGCAGACGGTGCGTCAGCAAAATCGAAACAATGGCCGACGTGTGGCGGCGACAGCTTCAGCGCATTGACGTCGGCCAGCAGCTGACTGAACAAGGTCTGATTCTGCCAAAGCCAAATCAGGTTGAACGCCAGCACGGACTTGTTGTCGCTGATCATCGCCAGCGCGTCGTAGCGCGGCCGGGTCAGGTATTTGATTGCCATTTTCAGCCAGTTCGGTCGGTGCTTGCCGGGCGCATACTCGGCGGCACCAAATACGACCAGCCGCCCGGTTGGCGCGAGGGCATCGAACGACGCTTTCTGTACCGTGCCACCAATGGCATCAAGCACCAGATAGAGTGACCGGCCAGCCAGTTGGTGCTGCAATTGCTCGGAGAATTTCTCACCGCGCACCAGGACTTCAGCGAATCCCTGCTGGTGCAGAAATGCCTTTTTGTTTTCATCACTGACGGTACCGATGACCGGCACGCCGCGCGCAGCACAAATGCGCATCGCTTGCAGGCCGACACCACCGGCGGCGGAATGAATCAGCGTCAGGCGACCCGGTGCCATTGCGCCCAGATCGGTCAGCGCATACCAGGCGGTAAAGGTTTGCACCAGATAGGCCGCGCCTTGTGCAAACGACCAGTCGTCCGGCAAAACAGAAAGCTGATGCGGCGCGACATCAACGCTGGTGGCGTAAGCACCAAACCGGATGCAGCCCATGACCCGATCACCAAGCCGCCATTGCGATGACTTGCTTTCACTGACCACGCCGGCAAACTCAAGGCCCGGCACAAAAGCTCCGCTTGGAGTGGCCGAGTACAAACCGGTCAGCGCGAAAATATCGGCAAAATTCAATCCAACCGACTGCACGGCAACGCGCACGGCGCCTTCGGCCAGCGGCGGCAGCGGCTCGCTCTGCAGACGCAAATCGGCAAGATTGCCGGCTTTCGGCGTACGCCATATCTGGCGCGTGCGGTTCATGGCGCGCATTCAGCGCGTGAATGGCCGCAGCGCACCCGGCCAGGGGCCCGGCGGCTCGGCCGGTAATTTGCGATGTTCGATCTCTTTGTCGTATTGCTTGAGTCCGCGCGCCAGATAGTTGCCAAGCGCGGATGGATGATCGAGTGTGCAGGTGTGCACCCAAACCCGGTTGGCGCCCCAATCCCAGGCATCAGTGAGGCATTGCGACAACAGCCAGCCACCGATGCCGCGGCCCATGAAGCCACCGATCAATCCGAAGTAGGCAATCTCGACCGTGTCGTCAGTGTGCTTGTGCAATTCGTAGTAGCCGGCCGGGGTGCCTCGGCTATAGCAGACAAAGGTGCGGTGATTCGCGCCGCCGATGGCTTGCTGCCATTGCTCATAGGTCCATGGCAACCGATCGACCCAGTACCAGTCGCCGCCAACGGCGGTGTAGAGAAACCGGTTCAACTCCGGCAAGGGTTCCTGGGCTTCGATGATTTGGAGCGTGTCCGGATCCGGACAGCCTTTGGCATTCAATTCGTCGCGGTGACGCATTTGCAGGTACAACACGTCGATGGCTTGGGTCGGCGTAACGGCAGGCATGGTGATGATCCAGGGAAGCAAGCCGGGCTGGCAGTGGCCGCCAGTGTAACGAGCAGCATGGAGGCCGGCCATTTGCTGGGCAGAATTTTTTCTTCGGCAATCAGCTGCAATCGGGCAGGCCACTGATCCAGCTTGCCAACAGCGCAGCACCGTCTGCATCGGCTATCGCCGATGCCAAAGGCGGCATCGCGTAGGCATCGCGCCGATTCATCCGGTTATGCAGCAGCGAGCGGGCCGGCTCACCCGGCGCAATGAGCCGGGCATCGGCGATACCCAGTGCGCCGGACTGCGGCAGGATGTTGCAGGTGCGGGTATCGGCCCAGCCCGTAGCGTGCCGCAGATCCATCGCGACTGGTGCGGCGCCCGGTCGATGGCAATGACTGCAATTGCTGTGCAGATAACTGCGGGCGCGCGCCGTCAAGGTCGCCGTGCTGTCGGCGGGATCGGCATAGCGCAGCGCGCGTACGCCGGTAGCCAATGGCGTACTGAACCAGCCAATGTGTTGCCAGGTATCGAGCTGATTGGCGCTGATGCCGGAGCGCGAATACAGCAGGCTGCGATTGAGCTGACCCGCTTCCGCCCCCAGCACAAACCCGGCAGCGGACGTGTGGCAGTGCAGGCACTCACTGCCGGATGGAAAATGCCAGTTCTGACCGTTGATCAATTTGTCTTTGGCCACACCGAGCAGATCGGCATCGGTTTGATCGTCGCGCCATTCATAGCTGTAGCCGCGCCAGCCATCGCCGTGATGCATCAGCAAGCGCGTTTCGATCAGACGGCCGGCCAGGCGAAAATGTTTCATCAGGACACTGCCAACGGGAAAGTTGAAATTGCCGTCGGCATCCACTTGAATGCGGCTGCCATCAGGAATGGCGGCATGGCGCTGTTTGTCAGCGCCGTCAGACCAGAACGCGCTGTTGATGGTGTAGGAGATGGCTGCCTCCACCGCTTCACTCGGCGCCGCGGCACTGACGCAGCCGGTTTGTGACAACTGCGGCGCCACCGTACTGTCGATGCTGCCGGCCGGCAGCATCCGGTAAATATTTTCTCCGGCATTACCGCCCAGCATCAGGGCATAGAGTTCACCGGTGTTGTCTTCGGCAAATGACGACGGATTGCCGGAGAGCGCCGTCAGCAGTTGCGCTTGCACCGTGCCGGTCGTCGTGGCGCTCAGCGACCAGACTTTGGCGCTGCAATAGTCGGTAAACAGGTATCGTCCCTGCAGCGCCGGCAGGCTGCTGCCGCGATAGACAAATCCGCCGGTGACCGAGCAACCGTCGCTGTGGTCGTATTCGAATACCGGCAGCTTTAACCCGGACTGGTTGCAGGTGCTGGCGCCGAAGCAGTGCATGCCCTCCATCACCGCCCAGCCGTAATTGCCACCGCGCTCGATTTTGTTGATTTCTTCCCACTGGTTCTGGCCAACATCCGCCGCCCACAACTCGCCGGTCACCCGGTCAAAGGAAAACCGCCACGGATTGCGCAGGCCAAAGGCATAGATTTCCGGGCGACCACCACCACTGGCAAACGGATTGTCGGTCGGGATGGCGTAAGGCGTGCCACGCACATCGTCCGTCCGGTTGATATCCAGGCGCAGGATTTTGCCGAGCAGCACCTGAGTGTTCTGGCCGTTACCCTGCGGATCACCGCCACCACCACCATCACCGAGGGCGAGATACAAAAAGCCATCCGGCCCGAACGCCAACTGGCCACCGTTGTGATTGCTATAAGGCTGGGCAACGGTCAACAACACCTGCTCGTCACTGGCGTGCCAGCTGCCATCGGCACGGCGAACAATGCGTGAGAGATAGGACGTCAGCGGCGTGCCGCCGGTGTAATAGACAAAAAGTTGACCATTGCTGGCGTATTGCGGATGAAAGGCAAAACCGAGCAGACCGGACTCGCCGCTGTCATGTACCCGCGTTGACAAATCCAGCACCGTGGTCAGCGTGGCGGCAGTGGCTTGATTGGCAAATCGCTGGATCAATCCGGATTTGCGCACCGCGTAGAACTGCGTGTTGTCGCCGGGTGCCTGATGCAAGCCGACCAGTCCACTCAGGGCGGGCAGCTGCGCAAATGCCGGCTGCCATCGGATACCGGTCGACCCGGCGCTATCGGGGGCCAGACAACTGGCATTGGACGGTCGTGTGGCCAGCCCGCTGACTGGCGGGTCTGGTTCGGGTGCAGACGGCGCCCCATCACCCCCGCCACCACAGCCAGCGAGCAGTGCCGCATACAGCAGCAACCAAGACAGGCCCGATCGATTCATGGCAATCCCTCCACTCACGTCCCAGTCCGGCGAACGCTCATTGCAGGCAAGCGGGCCTCAGTCTAGCGCCCGGGCACAGTTCTGGTTTGTGACACCAGTGGTGCTGTGGTAGTTTCGCCGGCACTTTATTCGCCGGTCAGACCGACACGGGACCGGCGTCGTCGTCAGCACCAGAAGAACCAAGGCAGTCAACATGAAGCAATTGTGGGCAACCAAGTCCGTGCAGGACTTGAATGATGATCTGGCCGATACCGGCCACGGCCTGAAACGCAGCCTGAGCCTGTGGGCCTTGGTTGCGCTCGGCATCGGCGCGGTGATCGGCGCCGGCATTTTCGTCATCACCGGAACCGCGGCCGCGCATTATGCCGGGCCGGCAATTGTGCTGAGCTTTGTCCTGGCGGCCTTCGCCTGCGCGCTGGCGGGTCTTTGCTATGCCGAGTTCGCGGCGATGATTCCGGCGGCCGGCAGCTCATATACCTATGCCTACCTGACCGTCGGTGAACTGGTCGCCTGGATGATGGGCTGGACCATGGTGCTGGAATACATGATCTCGACCTCGACTGTTGCCGTCAGCTGGTCCGGGTACCTGAGCAGCATGCTGGCGGAAGTGGGTCTGCATTTGCCGGCAGCACTGGCTTCGGCGCCACTGGACTGGAAAGACGGTCAGCTGTTTGCGACCGGCACGCTGATGAACCTACCGGCCGTGCTGGTGACCTTGCTGTGTGCCGGTGTCGCCTACATCGGCATGAGTGAGTCAGCCAAGGTCAACAATTTCTTTGTCGTGCTGAAAGTGGCGGTGATCATCGCCTTTATCGTGTTCGGCATTGCCTACATCAATACCGCCAACTGGACACCATTCATCCCGGCCCCGACCGGCGAGCCGGGGCAATACGGCTTTACCGGTATCGTGGTCGGCGCTGGCGTGATTTTCTTCTCCTATATCGGCTTCGAAGCGGTTTCGACTGCGGCGCAGGAAGCCAAGAATCCGCAGCGCGACATGCCGCGCGGTATCCTGATTTCGCTGGCAGTCTGCACCGCACTGTACATCGCGATGGCGCTGGTGATGACCGGCATCGTGCCGTTCAAGGAACTCGGTGTTGATGCCCCGATTGCACTGGCCATTGATCGCACCGGCGAAGAATTGGATTGGCTCAAGCCGCTGATCAAAATCGGCGCGCTGGCCGGCCTGACCTCAGTCATTCTGGTGATGTCGATTGCCCAACCGCGGATTTTCTATTCGATGGCACGCGATGGCTTGATGCCGAAATCATTTGCGTCGGTGCACCCGCGTTACCGCACCCCGCATATCAATACCATGATCACCGGCGTCATCACCGCTGCCATTGCCGGCATTTTCCCGCTGAACATTCTTGGTGATCTGGTTTCCGGCGGCACCCTGCTCGCCTTTGCAATGGTATGCATCGGTGTGATCTGGCTGCGGCAAACCCGCCCGGATTTGCCGCGGCCCTTCCGCACGCCGTGGGTGCCGGTGCTGCCGGCAGTTGGCGCGCTGGTCTGTCTGTACTTGCTGGCGAACCTGCCGCAAGGCACCCTGAAAAACCTGTTTTACTGGATGCTGCTTGGCCTGGTGATTTACTTTGGTTATGGCATGCGCCACAGCAAGTTGCGGCAAAAATAAGCTCACTGTTGTGTTCGCAAATGAAACCGGCGCCTGATGGCGCCGGTTTCATTTGCTTTGCTGTCGCGTCACAACTGCGGGACCCGCTTTGTTGGCATGACAAAATAAAATGGGGGTTCAGTCCTGCGCCGGCTTTACCGCCGCACCCAGATGAGCCTGGCCACGCTGACGCGCCAGCTGCAATTGCCGACGCCGTTCGTTGAAGCGGACCTTCTGTTCCGGCGTCAGCCGATCATGACAGCGCGGGCAGCAGAAGTCGGCTTCATACTTGTCTGATTGCCGATCCGCTGCCGACACTGGACCACGACAGGCCGGGCAAAAGGCGTAATCGCCAGGATTGAGCGCATGATCGACCGCCACCCGGTTGTCGAAGACAAAACAGTCACCACGCCAGCGGCTTTGTTCGGCCGGCACTTTCTCGATGTAATTGAGAATGCCGCCTTTCAGGTGAAACACTTCTTCGAAGCCCTGCGCCAACATGTAAGCACTGGCCTTTTCACAGCGGATGCCGCCGGTGCAGAACATCGCCACTTTCTTGTGCTTGGCAGGGTCGAGATGCTGTTTCACCCAGCCCGGAAATTCACGGAAGCTGCGAGTATGCGGATCCAGCGCGCGCTCGAACGTGCCGATGGCGTATTCGTAATCGTTGCGGGTATCGAGCACGACCACATCTTCACGGTCGATCAGTGCGTTCCAGTCTTTGGGTTCCACGTAGGTGCCGACACGCTGGTTCGGATCGACGCCGGCAACACCCATGGTGACGATCTCTTTCTTCAATTTGATCTTGAGCCGGAAGAACGGGTTCTTTTCGGCCAGCGACTCCTTGTGCTCGAGATCGGCAAATTCAATATGGCTGTGCAACCACGCCAACAGGCCATCGATGCCGTCGCGCGAACCGGCAACCGTACCGTTGATACCCTCATGGGCCAGCAACAGGCTGCCGCGAATGCCATGGCTTTGGCACACTTGGTACAACCGTTCCTGCCACTGCATCAGGGCGGCATCCGGCGCCTCGGGCGAGGCAAGTGTCACAAATTTATACAAAGCAGCTACTACAACCATGGCCAAACGCTCACAACACACAACGTCACCGTATTATCCGGGAATCGGCTTTGGCGGGCCAGTTGCAACCCGCTTCCCCGGTAAAATGCCCGCCGTTGCAGCAGTGCGGGACCGCACCAGGTTGCCAACAGGGACGACCGTATGCCGCAACCACAACCGACTGGCGTGGTTGTTGCTGCAGCGGTGGAAGGCGCCACGTCGACAGGCTGTGGCGCCGGTAAGGCAACAGGAGAGAGTGGATGCCGCTTCAATTGACCGAGCAGGACAAGGACTTCATTTGGCAAGTTGTCCTGCGCACGGCCGAGCGTCTTGGCGGGCATGGCCAGATGTTCAACAACCCGCTTGAATTTGATGACGTCGGTGGTCGGGTGCGGTTTCATTGGCCGGACTGGATGCAGGAAATCCGCACCTACATCATCGCCCGCTATGGCGAGAAAGATGCCCAGCCCTTGCTGCTCGATGTGTTCACCGAAGTGATGTCGCGCGCCGAGTTCGATCAACGCGTCAAAGCCCAAATGCAGCTGCGCGAAGCAAGTGCCCGCAGCCTGACCGCATGGCGCTGACCTGCACAAATTTTGTCCACTCCCCTGCACTCGTTGCATGAGCGCCAGTCGATTCGTCGGCGGTGGTAATCACCGACAGTTTGATCCGCGCCCGTTGCCAGTCAACCGCGCTCAGTGTCAGACTGCCCACCAGTGTCGATGAAAGTGGACTCTCGCTCATGCTCGGTGCCGGAACGGTTGAAGAGATGCTGGCGGAAATTCGCCTGCTGCTGCAGTTTCCCCGCCACAGCCGCCTGACCGGGCTGAAGCTCCACACAGATGCCGAACCTGGCTTGCGCCAAGCGGGCGAGCGCCTGTATGCCAAAGGCCTGATCAGCCAGCCCGACGGCGGTTATTTGACCGACCGCGGAATCGAGGCTGCCAATTACGCCCAGCTGCTGATTGATTCGCTGCAGCCAACCATGCACTGAATTGATGTACGCAGCGTCCTGCGTCATTCAACAATCCGTCCGGTACTGATCCTGATTTACATCGGGCCGGTTTGGTCCGACACCGTTTTTTACCCCTGAGCCAGTTCCGGGCGGCTTGCGTATACAATGGCGCCCTTTCCCCTTTTAGCTCCGGAAGCTCGCCATGCCGGCCTTGCCAGATTCTGCTTTGCGCCAATTGTTTACCGACGCCCGCACCCACAATGCCTGGCGTCACCAACCTGTCGATGACACCGTCCTGCATCAGCTCTACGATCTGCTGAAATGGGGCCCGACCGCTGCCAACACTTGCCCGCTGCGCGTCGTGTTCGTCAAATCAGCGGCAGCGAAGGAAAAATTGCGGCCCTGTTTGTCACCGGGCAACGTCGACAAGACGATGGCAGCACCAGTGACGGCCATTCTGGCTTGGGACAATACCTTCTTTGAGCAACTGCCCACGCTGTTTCCAAACAATCTCGATGCCCGCAACTGGTATGCCGGCAAAGAGAAAGCCATTTACGAAAACGCCTTCCGCGGCAGTTCGATGCAGGGCGGCTATTTCATTCTGGCAGCGCGCGCGCTCGGCCTCGATTGCGGCCCGATGGGTGGCTTCAATGCCGACAAGGTCAATGCCGCGTTCTTTCCGGATTCGCCCTGGCGAGTCAACTTTCTGTGCAACCTTGGTTACGGTGATCCGGCCGGCGTATTTCCGCGCAACCCCCGCCTCGATTTTGCCGACGCCTGCCGAATCGATTGACCGGGCGAACCGAACACAAAGCCAGCGGAGAAACTTCCGTGGGCCACAAAAAAAGGGCCGGTTCAACCGGCCCTTTTTTTGTCCTGTTGTCTTTAGTTGGCGCCACCGGCACCGCCACTGACCACTTGCAATCCCCGGAACGGCAGCACCTGCTGTTTCAACATCGGCGTGATCACACTTTCCGGAACCGGCGGGCTGAACAGATAGCCCTGCACCTGCTCGCATTCATGCAGCTGCAAGAATTCAAACTGCTCGCGGGTCTCGACCCCTTCTGCAATAACGCTGAGCCGCAGGCTGCGCGCCATCGACAAAATCGCCAGCGTAATTGCCGTATCGTCCGGATTGCGGCCCACTTCGTCGATAAAGCTGCGATCGATTTTCAAGCCATCAAGCGGAAACCGGCGCAAATAGCTGAGGGAGGAATAACCGGTGCCAAAATCATCAATTACCAGCTTGAAACCGAGCGCTTTCAGATTCTTCAACTGGTTGGTCGCGCCCTCGACATCGCGCATCAACAGCGACTCAGTCAGTTCGAGTTCAAGCGCTTCCGGCGGCACATCATGCTGGGCGGCGATGCGCGCGATCTGCTCGGCCAGATCAACTTGCCGGAACTGAACGGCTGAAATATTGACGGCTACCCGTAGCGGGCCAATGCCCTGATTTCGCCACGACGCCAGCTGACGCGCCGCCCGCTCCACCACCCATTGGCCAATGGGCACGATAAGACCGGTGCTCTCGGCAATTGGAATGAATTCAGCCGGGGAAATCGAGCCCATGACCGGATGCTTCCAGCGCAGCAAGGCTTCAACCCCGACAACGCGTTTGCTGACCGTGTCCAGCTGCGGTTGGTAATACAGTTCAAGCTGATTGAACTGCAATGCTTCCCGCAGCTCGGTGGCCAAACTCAGTCGCCGCAGCGACAGCGCATTCATGTCTGGCTGATAGAACTGATAAGTATTGCGACCAAGCTCCTTGGCCTTGTACATCGCGGTGTCGGCATTTCGCATCAAGGTGTGGACATCACGCCCATCGCCGGGGAATACCGCCACTCCCATCGAAACGGTGGTGCTGACCACATAGCCACTGATGTGAAAGGCTTCGGAAAACCGGCCGATGATTTTGTTGAGCACGGTGATGACATTCAGATCATCGTGCAACTCTTCCAGCACCAGCACAAACTCGTCGCCACCGAGTCGGGCCAGAGTGTCGCCACGCCGCAGGCAATCCTGCAACCGGTCGGCCGCTGACTTCAGCAGTTCATCACCGATACCGTGCCCGAGCGAGTCGTTCACTTCCTTGAAGTGGTCCAGATCGAGAAAGATGATCGCGACCTGGTCATGTTCGCGGCTGGCGCGCATCAGCGCATTGCTGATCCGGTCCATGCACAGCGAGCGGTTGGGCAACTCGGTCAGCGCATCGTAATTGGCAAGGTGATGCAGTTCCTGCACCGCCTGTTCCAGATTGTTCTTGCTGTCACGCAGCGCGCCCTCGGCGCGATCACGCGCCTGTTCACGTTCACCAATGACATCCAGCATGTGATTGAAACCGCGCGCCAGCCGGGCAATCTCATCTTCGCCAACCACGGGTGCACGCAGAGTGAAATCATTGCGCGCGGACACCTGAGACGTCAGTCGAGCCAGGTTGAGAATGGGGCCGGAAATATAGCGCTGCAAGCGCAAGGCCAAACCGAGCGACACGGCAATCAGGGCCGCACCAATCAGCAGCAGCAGCAGCAAGCTGCGCTGACTGGCGACGTTCAACTCGCGCAGCGATACCTGCAACGCCAGGTAGCCGATCGGGCTGTCGGCATCACGGCCGATCGGTTGCACCAGATAGAGCTGTTCTTCGCCAACCCGCGTTGTCGCAGCAACCGGCAACTCCAGCCGGATTGGCAAGCTGCCCTGAACGTCGCGCTGGATGGTGGCGAACATTTCACCGTCGGCCATGTACACCGCCGCCTGTTGCAAACTCGGCAACTGGCCCTTGTTGAGCACATCGAGCACATCACTGCGGTTGGAAAAGGTCAGCGCGGCTTCGCTGTACAGCGCCATCAATCGTGCCTGGCCAGAGACGTTTTCAACCAGCGCATCACGGGCACTGCGTTGTTGATAGAACCCGATGGCAACCAGACCGAGCCCGATGGCAAAGGCCGAGATCAGCACAATGATGCCGACCAGCTTGACCCGCAGGGAGAACGTCTGCATGTCAGCGTCCTCCCTTGTTGCGAATCACGCGCGCGATTTGCAACAACCGGGACGACACCGTCAGACCGGCCGCCTTGATGGTATCGAGATTGATTTCAAAGCGCAGAAAACCGTCTTCTTCGTAGACGTTGATGTGGCTGCCGGCAACGCCATAGCCGTCGGTGGCGCTGACCAGCAACACCGGTTGCTGGGCACTGCGCTGCAGAATGTCATCGCGGGTCAGCGGCGGGACGGTGCCAAGAAACAGCAGATCACAGTTGTTGAGTGACGAGTCCGCACTGAGCGCGTGAATACGGACTGGTTTGCCCTTGATGGTTTGTTTGACGTAGAGCGTGCTGAGCAAATTGGCGAAGCTGGCATCTTCCAGCACGCACAACTCAAACGGGACCCCCTTCTGGTTGACGCGATGGCCTTCCGGCCAGTCAACGAACTGGGTAAAGCGTTCCAGCCAGACGCCACGCAGCGCACTGGGGTTTATCGGCACATCGGCAGCCACTGAGGGCGCTACACTGCCGGCGCCGGCCACCAGCATGATCAGCAGCAATCGCTGCCACTGAGCGCGCATCCGCCAAAAATTCAAACCGCGCCCCCTTGCGATCGCGTTGCCACGGCTACCAGTGTAGGAGTCAATGTACGCGCGCGCCAGCCGTCCGGCATCGGCCAGATGGCGATACCGGTATTGCAACAATATCCGATCAGGCAGCGTTGCGCAGCGGCCAGCGCAGGGTGAACCGGGCGCCGCCGAGCGGGCTTTCGCCGACGGAGATATCCCCCCCGTGGCGTTCGCTGATGCCCTTGACGATGGCAAGACCCAGACCGGCACCGCCGGAATCACGCGATCGGCTGGGGTCAAGACGGGCAAACGGTTCGAAAATGCGATCGCGCTGCTCGGTCGGTACCCCGGGGCCGTCATCGTCAACGGTCACCACCATCGCATCCTGCTGCCGGTCCAGCCGAATCTCGACATTGCCCTCGGCAAAGCAGGCGGCATTGCGCACCAGATTGGTCAGCGCCCTAGTAAACAAGCGTCCGTCGATCAAGGCTTTCTGCGGTGCTTCGACTGCCGGTACGGTACGGAACGCGATTGATGGGTGCAGCGTTTTGGTCTTGCTGAGGACCTCTTCCACCACCGGCAGCAATTCGGTTTCGGACAGCTCAAGCCGCTGTGAACCATGCTGCAATCGGGCATAGGTCAGCAATTCGCGAACCAGGGCATCGATTTCGCCAATGGCCAGTTCCATGTCACGCGACAGCTGCTTGCGCTGACCGGGGCTTTCCGAATGTTCGAGCATTTCCAGCGCAAAGCTGACCCGGGCCAGCGGCGCCCGGCACTCGTGCGCGACCGCATGCAACAGTTCACGCTGTTCGCTGATCATCTGTTGCCGCTGCCGAATCAGCTGCTCGGCCCGGGTCGCCATCGCGTTGACCGAGCGTACCGCCGTGCCGTAACTGTCGGTTGCATCGTCCGGAATGTGGCGGGCGGTACCGTCGGCAAGAAAGGCCGATGTGGCCCGCTCGATGGCAACACTGCGCCGATGCTGCTGATACAGGAAGGAGAACAGCACAAACCCGTTGGCAGTGACCCAGATGAAAAGCGCGACCAGATTGTCAAGCGCGGTGACCAGGGTCAGACCCGGCAGCGGGCCGATTTCCAGCACCGTGCTGTCATCCTTCAGCACCAGAAAGGCAAAGGCACCGCCGGGAAAGTTGTAATCGTAGCCAACCCGGTTGTCATACAGACCGAGATTCTGCCAGGCGGTCGGCGACATCAGCTGGGTGCTGGACAGCCGTGATGGCACCTGCCAGCGCTGGTGAACGGTACGAGCCGCTTCTTCCCATTGCGCTTCCGGCAGGATGTCAAACCGTGGCAGTTCGGAGGTGACGATGATGTGCGCTTCTTCGCGCACCCGCCGGAGCTGGTAATTCTCGATCAGATAGATATCGAGCCAGCCAAAGGCGAAATAGGCCAACACATTGGCCAGCGCCAGCAAACCAAGCCAGCGCATAAGAGGTCGAATCATGGGCTCAAATCCCGCTAGATAGGGCGAAGGACGGTGCTGCCGTCCGGGTCAGAGCCTGCGCCCGGACCGCGCAACAGCCAGCTTCCGCCGCTGCCCGGCGTCAACGCGCTGCAAACAGGTATCCGCTGCCTCGCACAGTCTTGATGATCTGGGGCGAACGCGGGTCGTCACCTATCTTCTTGCGGATACGGGAAATGCGCAAGTCGATGGTCCGATCGACGCCGTCGTATTCGACCCGGAATATGCGCTGATGGATTTCTTCCCGACTCAGCACCTGGCCGGCATGCTGGCCCAGCAGCCAAAGCAGGTCGAATTCGGCGGTGGTCAGCTCCATGGCCTGCCCTTCGCGGAATGCCTGGCGCTGGCCCATGTCGAGCACGATATCGCCGACAGTCAGCCGCCGACTGCCGAGCGGCTTGCCACTGGCATCGGTTTCGCCTTCGTCAAACCGGCGCAGCAGTGCCCGGATGTGCGCCAGCAGCAGGCGCGGCTTGATGGGCTTGCCGAGATAGTCATCGGCGCCCAGCTCAAGGCCGGCGACCTCATCGATATCATCGTTGAGCGCGGTCAGCATGATGATGGGGCCGGGATAGCGAGTACGCACGGCCCGACACACCGCCAGGCCATCGGCCCCGGGCAGCATGATGTCGAGCACGACCAATCGCGGTTGTTCTTTCAGGATACGTTCGATGGCGGTGTCGCCACGATGTTCAACCTGCACCAGATATCCGTTTTCACGGAGAAACGCCGCGACCAGTTCGGTCAGCTTGACGTCATCGTCAACCAGCAGCAGGTGGGGATTTTCCGGCATCTCGTTCAGCAGCACGGGAGGGACCTGAGGTGGCGGGATTATGAACCAAAATGCGTCGCCGCGCGCCGGGAAGCGTTCGGTCGACAGGGTGTCAGTGTGAACGGCCCCATCGGCTGGCTCCAGTGACAAAACGTCGTGGTTTGGTATCAATTTGTAGCGGCGGCGCCAACGCTGCCGCCGGCAGGACAAAAAAAGCGGCCCAGACGGGCCGCTCTTTCGGCGGTTTTCTGCACCTGCCCCGACGTCGTTTCCGGGTACTGACGCGCCATTGCCCGGCTGACAGGCCCTGATGGGCCCTGACAGGCGCTAGAGCTTGCGGCCTTTGACCTCGCGCTCCATCAGCCGGTAGATACGGCGATACTCATCCAGCCAGCTCTCTGGCTCACGGAAACCATGCGGCTCGATCGGGTAAACGGCCAGATCGAAATTCGGGTTCTTCAGTTCGATCAAGCGCTGCACCAGCCGCACGCTGTCCTGGAAGAACACGTTGTCATCCAGCATGCCGGTGCAAATCAGCAGCGGCCGCTTCAGGCCGGCTGCAAACTCGATGGGCGAGCTGCGGGCATAGGCTTCCGGATCAACCGCCGGCGTATTCAGGATGTTGGCGGTATAGCCGTGGTTGTAGTGCGCCCAATCGGTCACCGGCCGCAGCGCCGCACCGGCCGCAAAGACATCCGGCGCCTTGAACAGCGCCATGAACGCCATGAAGCCCCCGTACGAGCCACCGTAGATACCGACCCGATTGCGATCGACGTTGGCATTGTCGACCAGCCAGTCGATGCCATCGAGATAGTCTTCCAGCTCCGGCGTGCCCATGCGCTGATAGATCGCCGTGCGCCAGTCACGGCCGTAGCCTTCCGACGCGCGGTAGTCCATGTCGATCACCACATAGCCCTGCTTCAGCAAAAGGTTGTGGAACATGTATTCACGGAAATAATTCGACCAGCCGTAGTGGGCGTTCTGCAAATAGCCGGCGCCGTGGACAAACATCACCGCCGGCTTGCGCTCACCCTGTTTGGTTTTTTCGTCGCGGTAGACGCGCGAATAGATCGGCGCGGCACCATGCTTGGACGGCACCGCAACAATTTCCGGCTTGACCCACTCAATCTTGGCAAACTCCGGCGTCACCGTATTGGTCAATTGTTTTGCCTTGGCGCCCGGTGCGGCAGATTGCACAAACAGCTCCGGCGGCTGGGTCGTCTTGGAATGCACCAGCAGCAGTTTGTCATCGGTCGGCGCCAGCTTGAATTCGGTCTCACCGCCGAGATCGGTCACGGTTTCCTTGCGCTTGCCATCGCGGCTCACCCGGTAGACATCGTGGATTCCCGGATGCTTTTCATTGCCACGGTAATAGAACCAGGCGCCATCGCGGGTTGGTTGCACCCGGTTAACTTCGAACCTGCCGGACGTAAGGGCCGTCGTCTTGCCATCACGCAGCAGGTACAAATGGCTGTAACCGGACTCTTCCGACAGATACCACAATGCCTGCTCATCCGGCAGCCAGCCAAATTCGTTGAACTCGCTGTCGTTGACCCAGGCGGTATCGGTCAGCCGGTGCAAGGTCTTCAGCTCACTGCTGTTGAGATCCAGCTCCACCAACCAGCGATCCTTGTTGTCGTAGCTGAACAAATTGATCGCGACGCGCTTGCCCGTCTGGCTCCAGCGCACGCCACTGTCGCCATTTGACCAGTCATCGTGCACGTACACGGCGCGCGGAGTCGACGGCTTCGGTGCGTCCTTGCCTTCGCGCTTGGCGGTTGCTGTTTTCAGTGCCAACAAGGGATCATCATTGATGCCGGGGAGTGCATCAAACTTCAGCTTGGTCTGCTTGCTGCTGGCCAATTCGATCAGGAACAACGTCTCGTCATCAGGTTGGTCGGTGCCAACCTTGCTGCGGACATCGTCGACTTTTACATAGCCATCGGCACTGACGTAGTGCGGCATCTTGTCGGCCCGACCATCGCGTTTCGGCGCCACGGTACCGACAATCAGGTAGCGGCCATCAGGCGACAGACTGACAGTTTTCAACTCCCGACTCTTGCCCAGGTAAATCGGCAGCGGGACTCCGCCCGGTTGTGCCGCCAGTTCCTTCTGCCGCGCTTCGCGTTCGGTCTTGCGCTGCTCTCGCAATTTGATGATGTCGAACAGCCGGCTCTGCTGTGCCGTCAGATAATCCACATCGGTCTTGTTTGCGCCCGGATCATCATCAGTCTTCAAGGTTGCCAGCAATGCCAACGCCCCTGAGCGAAGATCGACCACGTAGACTTTGCCTTCATTGCGGAAGGCCAGTCGGTCGGTCCCGATGAAGGTCAGCAACTCGCCGGCATCGCCGGTGGCCACCAGCAGCCTTTGGGCACTGCCTTGCTGGACGAACAGATTCCCGCTGCGGATCCAGGCTGACTGCTTGCGGTCGGCACTGAACAGCCGGTCTTCGGTTTCGGCGATCACCTGCTCGGCAGCAGTGAGCTTGACTGGCTCGCCGGCGCTGCTGCCAATCCGATACCAGTCACGCAGCTCACTGCCGACGGCTTTGCGCTGGTAGTAAATGGTTTTGCCATCGGAACTGAAGAACGCCTGCTCCGGTGACGTCGCAATCCAATCCGGATGCGCCATGATTTGTTCCATGGTCAGCTCTGGCGCAGCCTGCACAGGCAGGCCAAGCAGCGCACCCAGCATCAGGCCGGCAAGCGGTCGCAACAAATGTGCATTCATCATTATTGTCCCAGCAAGTGTTGACGGATAAACGTGATGGCCGCGGCTTGATAAAAGTCGCGGTTGGTTTTTTTGGCAAAGCCATGGCCTTCATCCTTGGCCAACAGGTACCAGACCTCGCCCCGGTTGGCGCGTACTTTCGCCACGATCTGTTCGGCCTCGGTGACCGGGACCCGCGGGTCATTCAAACCCTGTACGACAAACAGCGGCACGGTGATCTTGTTGGCGTTGTTCAGTGGCGCAATCTGGTCCATGAACTCACGCATGGCCGGGTCACGCTCATCGCCGTATTCGGCCCGGCGCAAATCGGAGCGATAGCCCTTGGTGTTACTCAGGAAGGTGGCGAAGTGACTGATGCCGACGATGTCGATACCGCCCTTGAGCCGGGCGTTGTAGTGCGTCAATGCGGCCAGCGTCAGGTAACCGCCATAAGAGCCACCCATGACCAATACGCGGTCCTTGTCGAGATCAGGTTGGGTCGCGATCCAGTCCAGCAACGCACCGATATCCCGGACCGAGTCCTCCCGCTTGATGCCATTGTCGAGCTCGAGATAGCTTTTGCCATAACCGCTGGAGCCGCGCACATTCGGCGCAATGAACGCCACCCCCAGCTCGCTGCTGAGATACTGCGCCCACTCGGAGAACGACGGCCGGTACTGGCTTTCCGGACCGCCATGGAGGCTTACCACCACCGGAAACTTGCCGGTGCCGGTTTTTGGCTTGTAAACAAAGGCAGGGATTTGACGCGGCTTGCCATCGTCTTGATCAAAGCTTGAAAACTGCACCAGTGTCGGCAGGACAAACTGGCTGGCATCGAGACCACCGATTTCGCTTGCGGTCCAGCGCGTCAACGTGGCCGATTTCGGTTCAAACAGGTAGACATCGGATGGGGCATTCGCCGCACTGAAGCTGAGTGCAAGCTGCTGACTGTCCGGACTGAATTTCATGCCAGTGAGCACCGCTGGGGGCAGGTTGGGCGCTTTCAGCGGTTTGCGGGATTGGCTATTGATCAGGTAAACCTTGTCGAGCCCGCCTTCATTGACACTGTACGCCAGCAGCTTGCCATTGTTGGCCAGCGCGATATTGCCAACATCCCAGTTCAGGCCGGGTGTCAACACCTGCAGGCGAGCCAACGCCAAATCGTAGTAGGCCAGTCGCTGAAACTCGCTGTCGGCATCAAGGGTGAGAAAGATACCGTTGCCATCCTTGCTGAACTGGGCCTCACCATAGGAAACGCGGCCCGGCGCGATATTGAGCGAGACCGCCTGACCGCTGGCAATGTCGAGCAGAAACAGGCGTGACTCCGTTACCGACACGTACTGCAGCAACAATGCCGATTTCTCATCCGGTGAAATGTCGAGCGTACTGAACGAGCCTTTGCTGTCGTACAGCCGTCGCTCACTTCCGGTTGCCATGTCGTACAGATAGATATCGAAATCGACATGGTTCCGCCGGCTGCTGGAATAGAGCAGAAAGCGGCCGCTTGGCGCCCATTGCGGTGACTGATTGCGCGAACTGCCATCGCTCAACAGTCGACTTTTGCCCGTTGCCGTTTCAAAAAAATACAGCTGGTAATTTTCATCGCCGCCGCTGTCACGTCCGTAAACAAAGCCACGGCTGTTACTGCCGGGTTGATACTGACCACCGTTTATCGGTTCGGAAAAAAATGTCAGCTGTTTGCGCATGCCAAGTGGCTGGGAGACCTGATGCAGCTGCACGGTGTCAGCAAAACGGGTGCGAATCAACACGGCTTTGCTGTCAGGCGTCCAATCGGCGAGGTTGGCGCTGCGGGCATTGCTGTATTGCGCCAGCCGCTCAGTCACTTCGGTGGGGATCGCCGGAACATTTTCCATGACCAGCTGGCCTTGTTCGCGCCGTACGATCTCGGCTCCGCTCTTGGCCGGGAGCAACGGCAGCCACATCAGGCTCAACGTCCACAGCAAACGCATGACCAGCTCCCCGCTGATGTGATGAACAGCCAATCGGACGATGGTAGCAACCGGCGCCGGCAAGGCCAAGCCAAGCGGACGGCTTGCGGATGTTTCAAGTTGTGTAGCCGTCAGCACCACCACCGCATTATTTGGGCAGCGAACAGGGCAATGGCCGCGGCCCCCGATTTGCGCACGCCGAACGATCGGCGCGAGAGGGCAGCGCAAACAAATACTGAACAATGGCTGCGCGGTCGGCGGCGGTCAGGTATCGACCGGCATGTTCGACAAACTCGCGCATTTCATGCCGCGCTTTGGCGCCATAGTCACTGCGCCCGGTCTGCAGATAGATCGCCAGTTCCTCCGGATCCCACGCGGCAATGCCATCCGGATGCGGGGTCAGATTGCCCGCGCGATGCCCGCTTGGCAGCTGCGCGCCCAGCAGCCAGGCACGCTGCCGCGGCGCCCCGAGTAGATCCCGACCGGTATGGCATTCACCGCAATGTGCGACCGCTTCGACCAGATACGCCCCTGCCTTGACAGGGTCGGGCGCATCAGCGGCAATTGCTGTCCATTGTGGCTTCACATTCAACCATTGCCAGAACGGCAACAGCGAATCCAGCCGGGCCAGTCCGCGCGGCTCATGCGGCTTGTTTACGCGGGCAATGCCCGGGATTTGATCCAGATAATGCTTGATGGCCAGCACATCCTCGCGCCGCATCCGGCTGTAGCTGGTGTAGGGAAACACCGGATAGTAACGACGCCCATCGGGTGCGATGCCGTGTTGCATCGCCCGGACGAAATCGTCATCAGTCCAGTGACCGATACCGGTGTCCGGATCAGGCGTAATGTTGGGCGGGAAGAATCGGCCGAACGGCGTATCGATGGCGGCGCCACCGGCCAGGAAACCAGACTCATCTGCCGATTCACTGTGGCAGGCGACGCAGCCGGCGATACGCACCAGATATTCACCACGCTGCAGCTCGGCCTCGCTGGCAAACAGCGCCGCGGGCAGCATGGCAATGACCAGGACCGCAACGGTATGACGACGAACTTTCGCGTTTGACGCAGAAAAGGTCGCCCCGTCATCAATCCCCCTGACTGTTCCAGAGCGCCACCTGGACACGATTTCACCCGCCCTGTGGACGGCCGATGGTGCCAGCGTTGGGGTGATCAAACAGACCGTCAACCAAAGTACAACCGCTCGAGATCGGCCAGCAGATCGGCCCGCGGCAGTTCACGAATCGGTTGATAGTTGTCGAGATTTTCCAGCGTCAGATTCCACTCCACCAGCAGCTCGGCCAAGGCATCGGCGCGCTGTTGCAGGTATTGCAGTTGCGCCAGCGTACCGACCTGTCCGGTGAAAGCCGGCAAGGCAGCCAGCCGTACGCCCAAATCGGTGCCGGGCATTTCCCGCTCGTAGGCTTGCAGACGCTCTTCGGTTCGCTCCACCACCAACTGAAAAAACCGCAGCTTGGTTTGCAGGCTGACCTGGGAAAAATCATCCAGCTCGCCGAACGGGGAGAAATCCAGACCGAGCAGAATGGCGCGGTCTTTTTCCGCGTCACGACCACGCACCACCACATTGGCACTGCGATCACTGTCACGGACAATTGCCAGTGCGCCAAACATGTCGCCGGGTTGAAGATAGCTGACCACCGTGGTCGGACTGTCGTCGTCACCCGCTTTCACCGCCAGCTGCCCTTTCAGCAGGAAATAGCACCAGGAATCGAATTCGCCTTTGCGCATCACCAACTCGCCGGGCGTGGCCAGCACCACCCGGATATGCGGCAACAGCCGATCCAGCTCCGCCGGCGACTGCGCGGCGACCTCACGGAAGAACGGCAGCGCCAGCAACACTGGCTGCAGTTTGTCGCGTGGAAAGCGACTGGCGATCAGGCTATGCACAAGGACCTCGATTGGAAAACCAGCAGCTAGCGGCGTAGCCAATGGCACGCGCAGCGCAAGGCGGAAACGCTCATGTCACCCGTACCCGATTGACCAGCGCCCGCAGCAGCGGCGGACAGATATGCTTCAAGTAAACACCGAAAATTTCTTTCCCGCCAATCCAGGCTTCTGCCTGGTTGCGGACCATGGCGCGAACGATGCCGGCGGCGCAGCGCTCCGGCGCCATGCCGTTCTGCTGGCCAGGGTCCATCCGGCCTTGCGCCTGCCCGTCTCCGGTCAGGGCAGAAAGCGAAAATGGCGTCCGGATATAACCGGGGCAGATAGTCAATACCCGGACCGGACGCTGGTGCAGTTCCGCCCGCAACGAGTCCATGAACGCCACCAGCGCATGCTTGGAGGCGCAATATGCCGACCGCCGCGGCGTTGCAAATTTGCCCATCAAGCTGGAAACGCTGACCACCATGGCCTCTGGCCGGGTCAGCAAGTGCGGCAACACGGCGCGCGTCAACGCCACCGCCGAAAAATAATTCACTTCCATAATCTGACGGTCGACCGCGAGGGTGGTCTCCTGCACGGTTGCCCGTTGGCCGATCCCGGCATTGTTGACCAGCACGTCGATGCCGCCGAACCGCTGCAACAACAACGGCAGCGCGGCAGTCACCTGCCCTTGCACGGAGCTGGCATCAGACAGATCCATCGGCAGTACCAGATGGCGCTCCGGATTATCACAGCGCTGCTGTACGGCAGTGAGTTTGTCGACCGAGCGGGCGGTCAGGATCAGCCGTGCACCCTGCGCGGCGAGCGCCAGCGCCAGCGCCTCGCCAATGCCGGACGAGGCACCAGTCAACCAGATCGTCTTGTCAGTCAGGTGCACGAAGCGGGCTCAGGAGCCAAAGACTTTCTTGCACTGCGGATTGGCTTGTTCAGACTCTTCCATCAGCGGAATGTTCTCGGTGTCACGCAGACGCAGGGTCAGCGGGATCGACACTTCGGAGTGGAAACGGTAACCGATTTGGGCGCCGGCCATGCTGGTCTCCACCGACGATACCCGGGTCGAATCCAGATCGCGCAGTTCGATCAGGTCCGGATAACGCAGCTTCATTTCTGCCCGCAGCGCCTTGTCTTTTGGCTTGTCTTGTGGCCGCAATGAGGACGCCATGATATCGAACTGTTTTTCGATACCAACCACCCGCAATTTGCCAACCCCACCGTTGTCCGGCACCGCACGAACGGTGACGAACAGCCGATCCTTGCCTTCAATTGCCACCTCGCCGGTCAGCGTGGTCGACGAGCAGTAGGCTTTCACTTCCCGCAGCTTGGCCAGAACATGGTTGTCGAACACCTGCCGGCTGATCACGTAAGGGTAGAGCTCTCGAAGGGTGGCATCGGCCGCCAGCAACAGCTCGTTGCGTTCGCGATACATGGCCTTGATATCCTGACCCTGCATCATCGCTTCGGCATCCAGCATGGCCTGCGTGGTTGGCGGATTGTTTTTCCATTTCACTTGAAGTTGATCAAGCGTGCTGCCAAGACAAATCGAATCAAGGCAGTACGGCTCGGCGGCCCACGCGGTGGCACTGACACTGGTCACTGACAGCAATAACAGCTGACACAGATGCTTCATGGCAAACCTCACTCAATCGCGAAAATTGTTGTATTGCAATGGTTGCTCGATATCCGAGCTGCGTAACAGCGCGATGACGTCCTGCAGGTCGTCACGCTTCTTGCCGGTAACCCGCAGCTTGTCACCGTTGATCTGGCTTTGAACTTTCAGCTTGGCGTCTTTGATAAGGCCAGTGATTTTCTTGGCCAGTGCCTGCTCGATGCCTTCCTTCAAGGTCAGGTTGCATTGCATCGTTTTGCCGGAGGGTTCAGGGTCGGAGGTTTCGACGCTGCCCAAACTGATTCCGCGCTTGGTCAGCTTCTGGGTAACGATGTCACTGAGTTGTTGCAGCTGGAATTCCGAATCGGCCACCAGCTTGATGACCAGATCCTTGGCGTCGATGGCCGCAGCGGTGCCGCGGAAATCAAAGCGGGTTTCCAGTTCGCGTTTGGCTTGGTCGATAGCATTGGTCAATTCGTGTCGGTCGATTTCCGACACCACATCAAATGACGGCATGGGTAGTCCAATCTCGCTACGGGAATGCAGGGCCGGAAGCATAGCATGATCGGGAAAATCGCCGATTCGGCCGGTATTTTTCCCGATCAGTCGCCACGCCTGGCGTCATTTCTTCGGCAACAGGCCATCGAGTTGCTGCAATTGCCCGGTCAGTTCCGGGTCGAGTTGCAACAATTGCTGCCATGCAGCATCGAGCGACGCCAGTTCCGCCTGCACTTTGGCTTCCAGTTTGGCGCGCAGTTCCTGCTTCTTCTGGTCAAGCTCGCGGCGCAGCACTCGACGCACCGCCGCCTTGACCGTGTCATCAAGCGAACTGTGCAGTTTGCGCGTGGTCGCCTCGCCCTGACGGTCAAACAGGTAGCTCAGCTGGAAAGCTTCGGTTTTGGCCAGCTCTTCCACGATGGCTCGCACCAGCGCGTGGTCATTGCTGGTGCTGGCAGACAGGGCCACGTCGCTGAACGACAGCTCGGTCGCCAGTCGCAGTGCTTCGGTCGATTGATGCGCCGTCACCTTGCCGGCCAGCACGGACCGGGTAGCCGTCAGGGCCAGCTCGGGTCGTTGGCTCAGCACCAGACTCGGTAATGCCAGTTGCTGGAACGTCAATGCGGCATCGGCCACCGGCGCGGCCTGCCGCCGGTCGAGTACCGCCAACAGATTCATGCTGCCACCAGCAGTGCCGTTGCCGTCAAGCGACAACCGACTCGGTTCCGGTACCAGCAGCGGGCTATCACTGACATCGGTCAGCTGACCGGCGAAACGGCCCTGCCAGCCAAGCCAGTCCAATTCACCATCCAGCGTGGCGGTCTTCAACCAGAACGCCGGCTGCGGATCGCGCTCCGGAAAATGCACCGTGACGCCGGCAAATCGGGCCGGCGGTGGCGGGGCATTCGGATCTTGCCCGGCCAGCACACGGGCGCGATTGATCCACGGTTCGGCGGACTGATAGAACGCCATGCCCTGACCGAGCTGCTGTTCGAGCTCAGGCCCCAGCACGCCCGAGACTATGCCGTCAGTCCCGGGCACATTGACGTCGAGCATGCCGAGCGCACGGTCCAGATCCTTCTGCGGCGCGGCCCGCACCTGTTGATAACGGCTCTTCAACTGATCGCGACTGGCGATGGCCTCGTCGCGCAGCGCCCGCACCGCTGCCGCATCGCGCTTGATGTCCTTGCGCAGTGCTTCGATTTCTCCGGCACTGCGGATCAGCGCCATCGCCTGCTCGGTGCGGCTGGCGCTGCGATCAATTTTCAACGCTTTGGCGCGCGCTTCGTACGCCGCCAGCTGTTCGTCAGTGGGCAGTGCCTTGCGCCGCTCCTGCAACCGCTGTTCCGTCTGGGTCAGTTCTGCCTGCAATGCCTCGACCGAGGCGAGCGATTCCAGCTCAAGGCTGCCGAGCAAGCCCTCCATGCCGTCCGACGACGCCAGTGCCTGCCAATCGAGATTGGCCACTTCCGGCAACAGTTTCATGAGCCCGCTCGGGCCGGCGCCATCGATGGCGCCGCTTTCGCTGCGCGTGGTGCCAAACCGGATGCCGCGCACGGCCACGGTGGTCAAATGCAGCCGCTGCCACCACAGTTGGTGGGTATCGAGCACGGTGCTGATTTCGGCAATTTCGATCAGGTTGCGCATGGGCGCGCTGGCATTGGTGACTTGCAACCGATGCAGCGTCAAGGTTCCGTCAAACAGTTTCAGTTCGACATCATCCAGCTCGACTTTGGCACCAACAACCTGGCTGCCGGTCTGCTCGATGGCACGCTTGATCAGCCAGTCGGCGAACAACCAGTAGAAGGCCGACAGCAACGCCATGATCAGCACAAAAACAACGGCACCCTGCCAGCGAAACGGATTCAATAATTTGGCCATGACTTACTCTCCCAACTTGGTCAGGGTTTCGGTCCAGCGCGAGGCCTTCAGCAATTGCATCAGCCGCGTCTGCTCAAATTTTTTCTGCCAATGCTGACGATAGAATTGCACCGCCAATCGCACCACGATTGCCACCGGCACAAACACCACCAGTGCCGACAGCAGACTGCCCAGCACCACGGTATTGTTGAACTGGGACCAGCGCAGCCAGGCATGGTTATACCAATCGGTCCACAGTGGCAGCAGGGCGGGTTGATTCAACACGTCGTAACCCAGCTGATGAAAATACGGGTCCAGCAAATAGGCCACGGCGGCCGAAAGCCCCATGAAGAGCAGGACAAAACTGACATTGACCCGAAGCAGGCAAATCAGCAGCAACACCAGCACATTGTGCAACGACAGCAACGGCGTCAGCCCGAGCACCATGCCGAAACTGGCACCGAACGCCAGTTGCCATGGCCCGGTTTCGGAATTCAGCACCTGCATGATTTTGATAAGGGTACGAACCATCGGTTACCTCGTCTTGACGGAGGAGATTCTGGCCATGGTGGCTTATGCCTTGAGGGCAATGAACCGGTCGGTCTGTTCAACCCGGCGAAGCCAAGCTTGCACAGCCGGATACCGACCGAGCTGATAGCCTCCGTCTTCTGCGGCATGCGTGTAGGCATACAACGCGATATCGGCAATGCTGTAGGCGTTGTCGACAAAGAACACGTTATGGGCGAGATGGTCATCCATCACTTTCAGCGCTTTCTCGCCTTTTGGCATGCAGCGGGCGAT
This sequence comes from Permianibacter sp., assembly GCA_041914645.1. Lineage (GTDB taxonomy): Bacteria > Pseudomonadota > Gammaproteobacteria > Enterobacterales > Permianibacteraceae > Permianibacter. The sequence goes on along the minus strand of JAYSCY010000002.1, from coordinate 55,522 downwards.
GTCGGCCCGGTACAGGTCCGGATTGGCGGTGAATTTTTTCCAGAATCGCACGGTCGCGATATAGGGCTCGTGACTGTACTGCTCGAAGAAGAGCCATTGCATCACTTGTGCGCGGGCCAGCCGGGTCTGCGGCATCAACGGGCTGTGCTCGGCCAGATAGAAAAGAATCGCGTTCGATTCCGGCAACGCCTCGGTGTCGCTGATTTTCAGCACCGGGACTTTGCTGTTCAGGTTCATGCGCCGGAAGCCATCACCATATTGTTCGCCGTCCTGCAGATTGACCTGCACCCGCTCGAACGGTATGGCCAGCTGATGCATGGCCAGCCGACATTTGTAGCAGTTGCCGCTGAGTGCCATTTCGTAAAGGGTATACATGGTCGGGGGCTCCCTTGACTCGATCCAGACGCTGTCTGGCGCAGTGAATCTGACGCACGACAGGTCAGTCGTGCCTGAAAAATCGTTATTGCATCGCTGCTGCCAGCACCTGACTGGCAGGTTTCCACATCACGGCAGTTGTGGATCAAGCAGCCAGCGGGCGGTGTTCTCCCAGAGTTTTTTCGGCATGGTGCTGCGGAAGAAACCGAAGTGGCCAATGCGGCGGACGCCGATATCGCGCGGCCGTACCGTAACGATCTGACGCGGCGCGTTGACGTAGAAACTGGCGACCGATTGCACCGACTTGAGTGGCGAATACATCTTGTCGTCAGCGATGTGCAGCAGCCGCATCGGCGCGGTGAACCGGTGGTAGTACTCGCGCAGCGGGCTGCCATCCGACGCGGTGACATAATCGGGATGCCGTGACCAGCGCCGCCACTGCAGTGCGATGTCTTTCGGCAACGGACCAACGCCAAAATACTGGCCCGGAAAATAACCAAACATCGGCGTGGTCAGCGGAATGCAGACATTGAAAAACAGCTGAATGAGCCAGCGGTGCGGCCAGCCATAGTTGCCATGCCAGGCGGACGGCGCAGCAACCGCGTACAGGGCATCGACTTCGGCACAGTTGTACGCCAACCCGTATAAGGCCGCCCCCGCCGAATGGCCGATGACGACATGACGCTGGCCCGGGAAACGTTCACGCACGTGGCGGGTGGCCGCAGCCATGTCCTGCTCACCCAGTTCGCGAAACGTTGCCCGGCTGTCACGCTGATGTCCGCGCAAACTGTCGCCGGTACCGCGATAGTCATAACTGAGCACGGCAAAGCCCTGCTCGGCCAGAAAATGAGCAAACTTGCTGTAGTAGCGCCGCGGCACTGCCAGTGCCGAATTGATTTGCACGACGCAGCCGTTGCTGCGGGCCGGATGCCATTCGGTGGCGCGCAACAGCGTACCGTCGGCACAGGTAATGTCGAGTTCCTGACTGTTCAATACGTCGGACATGCGATTGGTCAATTCCCTATGGCGCATTGGCAGTTGCCATGGCGCGAATTCTTGCTCGGTGATGCACCTGGCGAACCTGCCCTGCAAAATCGGGCCAACGTCCACCGAGTACCAACGTCAGGTCAACAACAACCGGTCACCTGCGCTTGTTCACAACAACGGTGGACAACCCTGTGCACAGCACCGAACAGTTCGGCTGCCGACCCGGTGGCGCCCGCGTCTGCACCGGCTGGTGAAATGCTGAGCAACGCCTGATTGTGCCGTGCCCGTTTGAATGGGCGCTCAATGACGACGCACTGGCGGCACAAATCGGCGCACGACCGGAGTCACTTTCTGCCCCTTTTCCATGCCACCGACGGTAACAAGGCCGCCGTTGAGCTCAAGCAGTCCGCGAAAATCCATACCTGCGGTCGGCAGGGTGCCCCAGTCTTCCCACTGTCGGCTGTTCAGGTTGAACGCTGTCACCGTCGCGACCGGTTCTGCCGCCGTCCCTTCGTAACCGATGCCATCATAGTTGTACGGCGTCGCACTGCCGCCAACAAACACAATGTGCCGGCCGCGCAAACGGGTGCCGACGGCCGCCGCCCGGTAACGGCCGGGTCCCGGCATGGTGGCGAGTTGTTTCCAGCGGATCTCACCGATTTTTTTCGGGTCGAGTTTGCCGTACCAGCAGGCATCGGACAGGGTGTACTGGTTGCGCCCGCCCTGCGAGCCCGCCACATACACACCACCACAGACCACCAGCTCGTCATCCAGCAGGCCGCCGGCGTGGCCAAATACCGGTGTGCCGGGATAGGCGTGGGCGGGCAGCCAGCGCTCGGTGACGCTGTCAAACCACTGCACCCGGTCGGTGTTGGCTGCATTGTTCCAACCCGACACCAGCAGCACATAACGGTTTTGCCAGCTCAGGGCGATGCTGTCATCGACCGGCACCGGCATCGGCGCCACCGCTTCATATGTGCGCTGCAACGGGTCGAAACGGAAGACCTCGGGGGTCGAGACTTCAGCACCACCGGTCGATACCGTGTAGCCGCCAAACAGATAGATGACCCGATCCAGGCCAATGGCCACACTGGCCAGCCGGCCATTGCCCGGTACCGCCGGCAACAGGTGCCAGCGGCCGGTATCCGGATCAAATTCATAGGCATTGCGGCTGATTGCCGCTGGCGTGCGGGCTTGGCCCAGCCCGAGAAAACTGTACAGCCGTGGTCGGCCGGCAAACGACAATTGCGCGACGGCATTATTGCTGAGCGGCTGCGGCAGCGGCGGCAACGCGACCTGAGTCAGGTCTTCGGCCACCACGGCAAGTGGCAGCCACGCCAGCAACAAGGGACAGGCCAATAGCCGGGGAAACCGCCACCCCACTTTCCCTGCTGCCATCCCCGCTCCATCCGCGTATGTCATGATCCGTGGCATTGTGCCGGTCGCCACAGATCGGAGCAAGGCAAAGGATTAGGCTAGGAGCCTAAGTTTTGCCGTTCAACAGGAGACTCGCCATGGCACGTTTTACACCGACGACAACCGCCCGTCGTCAGCACCGCCAGCTGCTCAATACCAGCCTGTTGTTCAACCTCTGGTTCAGTCTGTTGCTCGCGCCGGCAGCACTGGCCGCCGAAAAAGTGGCGCCACCACCGCCGTTCAGCGACCAGGAACGCGCCACCATCAGCAGCCACTACAACGCGCTGCAGCAGGAGCAGCAGCTGGTCGCGCAGTACCACCAGAATGACAAGAAACAAAACAGCAAAAAATCCGGTAACAAGGCCCTGCCACCGGGCCTCGAAAAGAAAGCCGCCAGTGGCAATTTGCCGCCCGGTTGGAAAAAGCAGCTGAAAGTCGGCGCCATCTTGCCGCCGGATGTCATGGCGCAGGCAGAGCGGCTGCCTCCCAAACTGGTGGCACAGTTGCCGGCCGGGCCGGCGGGCACGCTGACCCTGCAGGTCGACGGCGAAATCATTCGGGTGCTTGAAGCAAGCCGGACCATTGTCGATTTCATCAGCCTGAACAAGTAGCTCGGCGGCGACGGTGAACGGTCACCGCCATCCGGTTGCCCCTAGTTGCCGGTCGCCGACGGCACCAGCAAGGCCTCGGCTTCGGCCTGTTCCTGATGAATGGTGGCGAGCAACCATTGCCGGAAGGCCGCCACCTTCGGCCGATCGGCGGTCTGGCCGGGCGTCACCAGAAAGTAGCCTTCGTCGAGTGGCAAGCGCTGCTCGAATGGCCGCACCAACCGGCCACTGCGCAGATCGGTCTGGGCCAACACCGAGTGGCCAATCGCGACGCCCTGACCGTGCGCAGCGGCCTGCAACACCATCGCGGTATGCGAGAACACTGGCCCATTCTGCCATTTGACATTACTGACCCCGGCAAACTCCAGCCAGCTGCGCCACGCTTCGTGGCTGCCATCGTGCAGCAGCACGTGTTGGGCCAAATCGGCCGGCGTTTTCAGTGGTTTGCGGCCTTTCAACAGCGCCGGCGAACAAACCGGGAACAGCGCTTCCTCCAGCAGCAAATCCACCTGCAGTCCTGACCACCGGCCGCTGCCGAAGTAAATAGCAACATCGACGTTATCGGCCAGAAAATTGACCTCGTCATCAGACGCCTTCAACCGGACATCGATATCGGGAAACTCGGCATTGAAAGCACTGAGCCGCGGCACCAGCCACTGCACGGCAAAGGTCGGCACCACCGAAACCGACAGCGGCCCGGATGCTTTGCGGGCCTTGGCTTGTACCTTTTCGGTGGCATCGGCGAGCCGTTCGAACAAATCCCGGACCTGCGGCCAGTACCATTGCCCCTCCTCTGTCAAGAGGAGATCGCGGCTTCGTCGTGTGAACAATTGCACATCCAAGAATTCTTCTAATGCCTTCACCTGGTGGGAAATGGCTGCCTGTGTCACATGAAGCTCTTGTGAAGCCCTTGTGAAGCTTAGGTTACGGGCCGCCGCCTCGAAGGCACGCAAGCTGTTTAGGGGGGGTAATTTCCGGCTCATCGGGATAGTTATGCATTAGAAAATATAATGGCAGGCATTATAAATGATCGTTTGATGGGCGGTCAGCAAATCGCCAGAATGCGCCCCGTCAACGAGCTTGCTGCATCGCAGCATCGCTGGCGGGGACGGTTTGCCACGGCAAATCTGTCGCCACCCCGCCGAAGCCCCCCATCGGGATCCGGCTTCGTCAACGCGGCGTTCCATGGATTGAACACGTAGGGGAAGGTTATGAAACAGTCTGCAGTACGTTGGTCTTTGTGTTTGCTTAGTGTGATTGCGGCAACCACTGCCACGGCGCAATCGGTCGACAGTTCGCTGCCGACTCGTGCCCAGGTGGTCCGCGAATGGTCGGCCGGTATTCGCAGCAATGCGAACAAAGCTACCAAGGACATCAATCGGGATGCCGTCAAGGCTGGTTTGCAACCAGCGGCACTGAAACTGGAACTGCCCAAGCTGTCCGACAGCAGCGAAAGCAGTGCGCCAGTGGCGATGGTAACCCGGAAGCAAGTCAACAGCCCGAATGCGGACTGATGGCAAGCTTTGACCGGTTTTCGAAACGCCGGTCGAAACCAGGTTTTGCAGGCTTTACGGTTTTGTAAAGCAGGTTTTGTAAGCCTTGGGTGTGGCAGTGCGAAGGTTCCCCCCCGAACCCGAGCAATGCGAGTTTCGAGGTTTTGCTTCTGTCTCCTTAGCGTTGCTTAGCGTGGCTGGAAGGTCCATCCCTCCGTATTTTGGCCCCCAGCATCAACACTGCTAACACGGGAACCCTCAGTGGTTCCCGTTTTTTTTGCCTGCGATTTACTCCCGCCATTTTCCCCGAATGCGTTGCTCCGGACCGGTGCCGGTTGAACTCGCCATGTCCGTCGAAGCTGATCAGTGGCTGAGACCGGCTTGCCTCCAGCAAAAAAACGCAGGTAGATATCGCAATCCCCTGTGAGAAATTGGCAATATCCACCCGCGCGAGGGGAAGCGTACCGGTCGGCTTCAGGCAGTGCGACGCGGCCTTGCCTGCAGCTTCCCAACCTGAAGCAACTCAAGCAACGAGAAAGGGATAGTCCGTATAGCCGGCCGCGCCGCCGCCGTAAAAGGTTTGCGCATTCGGCTGGTTAAGCGTTGCTCGCTGTTGCAGCCGTTTCGGCAAATCTGGATTGGCCAGAAACGGTTTGCCGAACGCCAGCAGATCGGCTTCACCGCTGGCCAGTGACGCTTCGGCACTGGCGCGATCAAAGCCGCCCGCCAGCATCAGCACGCCGTCATAGCGGTTACGAATTGCTTTCAGAACCCGCTCGGCCAGTAACAGCTGCTTGCTGCTTTCCTGATCGGTCGACTCGGTCGGCACCTGCGAACGCGGTGAAACAACATGCAGATAGGCAAGTCCGCGCTCGTTCAGCTGCTCAGCCAAATAGCTGTACAACGCTTCCGGATCTTCCATACCCATGCTGTTGAATTGGCCAAGCGGACTGATTCGCACGCCGACCCGGTCAGCGCCGATGGTCGCTTCCACGGCATCAACCACCTGCAGCGTCAGTCGGGCACGGTTGGCCACCGAACCGCCGTATTCGTCATCGCGCTGATTGCTGGTGGTATTCAGGAACTGATCGAGCAGATAGCCGTTGGCGGCATGTATTTCCACCCCATCAAAGCCGGCATCAATGGCATTGCGCGCGGCCTGGACAAAGTCGGCAACAATGCCGTGGATCTCGTTGCGATCGAGCGCCCGCGGCGTTTCAAACGGCACAAATGCCGGGTTACCCTGCTCATCGACAATAAACGCATTACCGGCCGCCGCGATCGCGCTTGGTGCCACCGGCAACTCATTGCCCGGTTGCAAGGCGCGATGGGAAATGCGGCCAACATGCCACAGTTGCACCACGATGCGACCGCCTTCTTCATGCACCGCCGCGGTCACATTTTTCCAAGCCGCCACCTGCTCCGGCGTATGAATGCCGGGTGTCCAGGCATAGCCTTGTGCCTGTGCCGATACTTGCGTGGCTTCGGTGATGATCAGCGCCGCACCGGCGCGCTGACGGTAATATTCTTTCATCAAATCGGTGGGGATATTGCCCGGCTGGCCGGCACGTGAACGCGTCATTGGCGCCATTGCCACGCGGTGCGGCAATTGCCAACGCCCTACCGTAATGGGCGTGAACAGTTCGCTTGTCGATTCATTTGCTGAAAGGTGTTTTGCTGCGTCACTCATACCATGCTCCTCGCCGTAACCGGCCTATGCTGTTACCAGAATGCCAGTGCCAAACCTTGTCAGGGATCGCGCCATGGCGGATAAAACCTTGTGAAGACTTGCAACCGAAGCGCTTAATAGCTGTGGCTGATGGTCAAGCCACCCCATGCCACGGCGCGATCAGCCGGCCCCTCTTCCACTTCCGAACTCTGCACCCGCAGCAGGTACGAATAGCGCCAGCCATTCGCCCGGGCGTAGGTGTAACCGAGCCAGGCTTCAAGCACGATTGGCCGCAGTTCATCGCGATCAAACGTGACATTGCTGTCACGGAACTGGCCTTGCAGAAACGCGTTGTAAACGCGTAACCGTGCATTGACGCCAGCCCAGACGTACTGCTCGGCGGCATGGCCTTCGCTGGCTGCGATTGGCACTGATTTTTCGGCGTAATCGGCAATCTGCGGGTTGTAACTCCACCATGGCGTTTTGATGTCACCGAAGCGGGTGGCAAAGCCGATGCTGGCTTCAGTCAGGTAACCGACACTGGCACGCAGTGTCGTGGTGGCTTCGCCGGCAGTACCGCCGAGTTGGCCCGACCAACTGCGCGCCGCGCGCGCTACGCTGTAGCGAAACGTCAGTTCACCGCCATCACTGATCTGGTTCTCCCAACCGGTGGGTTCTTCCGAACCGAGCAATTCATGCACGCCCTGTTGCACATGCTCGACAAACGGCGCCCCGATCACGCCGAGCGTGAACGTCGACAGATACGCGACCTCACGGTCCGGCACGACATGCACTGCAGTGTTGGCGAGGTACAGCAGACTCGCGTACGGCCGGTCGCCCTGTTGCAACGCCGGGTCCGACAGGTGCTGCGGAGTAAAAACCGTCAAACCAAATTCCATGCTGTGCCGAGCAAATGCCGCGTCGTCAGACAAGCTGGCAAAACCGGTGAGCCGATCGAGGCCTCCGCGCCAGCTGTCGACTGACAGCAGCGCATCACGCGCCGAGGTACCGGAGACAGTCACCGACAGCCCGCCGGTGTAATCACGATCCGACGTGGTGGGTGCCAGCAGATCGTTGTCGAGATAGAACGCCCAGCCGGTCGTCTCCGGCTCGACCAAAAAGCTGTCGTCTTGCTCAGCGGCATTCGCCGTTGCCGCGCTCGCGGCCAACATCGCCGCCATTACCGCGGCCCCTGCCGCGCCCAACCTGTTCATTGCCACCTCATTAGATGACCAGTCGTCTTGTTGGATCTGAAAAAAATAGAGCCGGCTTGGCTCTGTCTATTTCACCTGGCACCGTTTGCATCGGCACCAGATCAATATGACCAGTCGTCTTAACTGCATTTCAAAAAAAGGCCACTTTCGTGACCCCGGTCGCTACCGGTGCGAGCCCTGAAACTCGCCCCTGTCGCGATATGTTCTTTCAGTGTCCGCTGCTCGGCACCAGACAAACCGATTTGAGCACCCGCATGAATGCCTGCAGCGGTGCATCGCTCTTGCAGGCCTTCATCCGCATCAAGGCGCCTTCCCAGGCGTAGAAGATGAACTCGGCCGAATCAGACGGCGTACGGTCTGTCGGCCACTCGCCACGGGCCTGCGCTTCCGCCAGGCAGTTCGCGATCATCTTCACCTTGGTGCACATCAAGTCATTGACGCGGGTCCGCATCGCTTCGCTGCCGTCCGCCATTTCCTGGCACAGGTTGCCGATGATGCAGCCACCGGAAAACCCGTTCTCCGACTGGTAACCCAGCGCACCTTCAAAATAATTGATCACCCGGGTCAGCGGCGGCACTGACGCATCCATCAACACCGCGCGAGCACAGGCCTGTGCTTGTTCAGCCAGCATGGTCACGCCTTCGACCGCAAACGCCTCTTTGCTGTCGAAATAGTTGTAAAACGAGCCTTTCGGCACGCCGGCGGCGTCCACAATATCCTGCACGCCGGTGCCGTTATAGCCCTGACGGAAAATCACGGCCATTCCGGAATCGAGCAGGTGCTGCTTTTTGTCGGTGCTTGCGTTCATGGCGAGAATAATATGACCAGTCGTCTTGTTGCGTCAAGGGAAATCTTTGCTGCCTTTTAACTCATTTAAAATCAATTAGATAGTCTCGCTATCCGAGCAGACGGCGCGCTCCGGCCCTGTATTCAAAGCCCGGCGGCTCGTGATGGCGAACCGGTACCATGCCTCGGCTCCACGGTCTGACCCAAGCGGTGTCAGCCCAACCAGTCACGCTCATGCCAAGCGGAGGTTGGCGTCGGGAACCCGCCGCGACAGCCACAGCAAATAGGCCCCGATGACCACGTCAACCACAAAACAGAAAACGGGATAGCCATCCGGCACGCCAGGGTTGGTAATGAGCTGACTGTGCACCACATCGTACAGCCCGTGCAGCAGCCAAAACACACCGACCACGATTGCCGACTGACGGACGCCAACCAACGCAAAAACCAGTCCGGCGACGACATACGGGATACCGTAGATCATCTCCGTGACGACAATGTCCAGCTCGCCAGCTTGAAAAGCGAACAGCGCGTAGAGGCCAGGCAGCGCGAGCAGGCCCACCGAATAAAGCCATCGTTCCCCACGAATGAAGCGCGCAAGGACAATGGTCAGAACGCCAACCGCTGCTCCGATAAGGGCTGCAATCACAGGGATCTCCTTTGCTAGAACGAATAACAGTGAAAGTAACTGGTCGTTGCATGCAGTGCAAAGCGAAGCTGGCAACGCTCGTGAGGGCTTAGATGTTAGAAGACAAATTCAACATCCAATCCTCTGCTCTTCGCCTCAAGAAATATTTGCCGAACTCGTTCAAGAAATGAACGAAGCTCAACCTGAACAGGGCCTTGAACAGTAATCCGATACGGCGCGCGCACTTCGTTTACATCGTCGCCAGAAACGGTATCCCACAGCGCATCCAGATTGTGTCCATGCCAGTCGGGCGCTTCTAGGGCAGGAAGTAGCACTGAATACACATCTTCCGTTGACTTCCATTGCCGCCCATCTAGAACCAAGATTCTCATGACATCCATCTGGCGAATCGCATGCTCGCCCCTAAAAAAGCTCTTTGAATGGGTCAGAATTTGACTGAATTTTTAGGCCGATTCAATCACCTATCCTCCCTATCTAGGTGAAGATCGAAGGTAAACAGGCGGTGTGTCGCTATTGGCTGATGGTGTACCGGGCACGTGATGAATGACCGCCGTGGGAATGATTTCTCTCTTTCATTCATGCGGTTACAGTGGATGAACGTGAATTGAGTCCGCGATCGAATCCAACCCGCTCATCGAGATTTTCGGCTGTTCCTGCCGCGTACCCACTCGCCGACGCGCCCACCCGACCAGGTCGCCGTCCCTACATTGTCATTTCCACGGCTTCTGCTGGCGCGCCCAGAAAACGAAAACCCGGCAATAGCCGGGTTTTCTTGGTACGGAGTTCTCGATTCGATTACATGATGGCTTTCAGTTGCTTCGCGGCAACCGAGGCTGGCAGCGGAATGTAGCCATCTTTGACCACGGTTTCCTGACCGGCCTTGCTCATGATCAGCTTGATGAATTCGGCTTCGAGCGGGTTCAGCGGCTGGTTCGGCTTCTTGTTGACGTAGATGAACAGGAAGCGCGACAGCGGGTAGTCGCCGCTGATGGCATTGGCTTCGTTGGCCTCGACATAGGCCGAGAACGGCTTGTCGCTGATCGGCAGTGCGCGCACGCCCGAGGTCTTGTAACCAATACCCGAATAGCCAATCGCGTTGATCTGGTTGGCGACCGACTGCACTACCGAAGCGGAACCCGGCTGTTCGGCAACGGTGTCCTTGAAGTCACCCTTGCAGAGCGAATGCTCCTTGAAGTAACCGTAGGTGCCGGAAACCGAGTTACGGCCGAACATGGCAATCTTCTGACCGGCCAGTGAACCGATGGCACCGGCATCGCCCCAGACACTGATGTCCTTGTCAGCACCGCACTTGCGGCTCTTCGAGAAAATGGCGTCGACTTGCTGCATCGACAAACCCTTCAACGGGTTGTCCTTGTGCACGAACACGGCCAGCGCGTCGATGGCAACGGCAATTTTGGTCGGCTTGTAGCCATGCTTGGCTTCGAAGGCGGCAATTTCGTTCGACTTCATTTCCCGGCTCATCGGGCCGAGGTTGGCGGTGCCGGCTTCCAGCGCGGTCGGCGCAGTAGACGAGCCCTTGCCTTCAATCTGGATGTTGACGTTCGGATACTGTTTCTTGAAATCTTCGGCCCAGAACGTCATCAGGTTGTTCAGGGTGTCGGAACCGATCGACGACAGGTTGCCCGACACGCCACTGACTTTGGCGTAGTCCGGCAGGGCCGGATCAACACCGGCAGCGAAAACGGCACCGGAAAGGGCGGCGCTGACGAGGCTGAGCGCGACCAACAAAGGCTTACTGCGTTTCATGTAGCTCTCCTTGGAATTCGGTAGGTGCTTGCGTGGAGCAGGCAGCATTATCAGAACCGCTGCTTGCAACACCGTGACAGAAACATTGCGCTTTTATGACAGCGACAGCGCCTTCATGACAACCCAGCCATCATTCGGGCACGGCTTCCGGCTTGCGTGACGTCGCAATGACCATGGATGCCGGAAACAGGCAACTGAACCGGCTGCCCTGGCCGACCGTGCTGGCAATGTCCAGTCGGGCGCCATGCCGCTCCAGCACATGCTTGACGATGGCAAGGCCAAGACCGGTGCCGCCAACATCGCGCGAACGACCAGCATCGACCCGATAGAAGCGCTCGGTCAGTCGCGGCAAATGATGCGCTTCGATACCGACCCCACTGTCGCTCACCTCAAGCCGGGCGGTGCCCGAGCCGTCACGGAACCATCGCACACGGATCTGGCCACCGCCCGGGGTATAGCGCACGGCATTCGCCAGCAAATTGCCGAAGGCACTCTGCAGTTCCTTGCTGGCACCCATCAGTGACAGCGTGCGGTCGATGTCTGCCTCGATGCCGTGCTGCTGGTCGCCGGACAACACCCGTGCATCTTCCACCAATGCCTGCAGCAACGCCGGAATATCGACCGGCTCGAACTTCAGCCGGGTCATATCGTTATCAAGCCGGGACAACAGCAGCAAATCATCAACGATGGCGCGCATCCGCTGCACTTGGGACTGCATTTGACCAAGCGGCCGGGCGTAACGGCCGAGCTTTTCGTCGCTGCCCGCCATCAGGGTTTCCAGATAGCCCATCAGCACGGTGATGGGCGTACGCAGCTCATGCGAAACATTGGCCACGAAATCCTGCCGCATCTGCTCCAACTTCTGCAGCCGGGTCACATCGCGCACGATCAACAGCCGTTGGCCGGCGCTGGCCGGCAGCAGCTGGAAGCTCAGCGTCATGCCGGGATCAACCGGCGAAGGAATTTCCAACAGCTGATCGGGGGTGTTCAGACTCTCGAATTCGACAAAGCGAGGATGGCGCAGCAAATTGGAAATGCGCTGGCCGACATCCTGTGGTGTTCGCAATTCGAGTAGCCGATTGGCGGCCGAATTGAACCAGACAATTTCGCCGTACTTGCCCAGCGCGACCGCGCCATCCGGCAAGGAGTTGGTTGCGTCTCGAAACTGGCTCAGCAGTCGAATCAGCCGCCGCTTGGTCCGGCGCCGCCGGCGCAGGCCGAGGTACATCTGGTAATACACTTCATGCCAGGCACCCGGAACATTTTCCGGCACGGATCGGCCTTTCTGGCTAAGCCATCGCAGAAACCGGCCCAACTGAACCAGATGCCACATCAGATACGCGGTACCGGCGATCAGCAACCATTCGCTGCCATAGCCAAACCACTGCAACGGCAGCCAGACGATCAGCGCGACCGTTCCGACCATCCACAATTCCGTAGCAAGCGGCTGATCGCGGGTCATGGCTTAGCTCCGGTGCGAAAACCGATAGCCCGAACCGCGCACTGTCTGGACGTATTCCTCAACACCAAACGGCTCCAACGCCTTGCGCAGACGCCGCATATGGACATCGATGGTGCGCTCCTCCACCACCACCTGGTGGCCCCAGATCGCATCCAGCATCTGGGTACGGGAAAACACCCGCTCCGGATGCTCCATGAAAAATTGCAGAATCTTGTATTCGGTTGGCCCCAGTTTGACCGTTTCACCTTTCACGGTGACCCGATGGCTGGCGGTGTCCAGCCGAATGCCGCCGACCTCGATGGTCTGCTCGGCACTGACGATGCTGCCGCTGCGGCGCAACACCGCCCGGATGCGGGCGATCAATTCACGCGGTGAGAACGGCTTGACCACATAATCGTCGGCGCCCGCTTCAAGGCCGCGCACGCGATCATCCTCTTCACCGCGCGCGGTCAGCAAAATCAGCGGCGTGCCTTGCAACTCCGGCTTCTGCTTGACCCGACGCGCCAGCTCGACACCACTTGCCCCTGGCAGCATCCAGTCCACCAGCAGCAGGTCCGGTCGATAACTTTCCGCCAGCAACGACAATGCCCGCTCGGCCGTGCTGGCCTCGGTGACCTGAAAACCAGCCTCTTCCAACGCGAACGTCAGCATGTCGCGAATATCGCGCTCATCCTCGACCACCAATACCTTGGCACTCATGTCGCTTGCTCAATCCTTTAATGAAGTTGTGTCGATTCGGCGGTCCCGCACTCACTCTTTACCAAATTCGACCTTGTCGATATTGCTGTGCCGAACGTCCTTGCCCTCAACCATGTACACCACGTACTCGCAAATGTTGCGGGCGTGATCGCCAATCCGCTCCAGGGCACGGGCCGACCACATCACATCGAGACCGGGGGAAATGTTGCGGGAGTTTTCCAGCATGTAAGTCAGGATCTGGCGCGAGATGGCATCGTATTCGGCGTCCGATTGGCGTTCGTCCTTGGCGGTCTGCACGGCAGCGGCAACATCCATGCGGGCAAAAGCATCGAGCGTCAGGTGCAGGATGCCCTTCACGTGCTGGCCCAGGTGATTGACCGCACCGTAATGTTGCTTGACCGGCCGGGTCGGATCACTGGTCTCGGAAATGTGCCGTGCCATTCGGGCGATTTTCTCGGCCTCGTCGCCAATGCGCTCCAGATCGGTAATGGTCTTCAACACCGCCACGATCAAGCGCAGATCGCCGGCGGCGGGTTGCCGCTTGGCCAGAATCTTGGTGCACTGTTCGTCAATTTCGACTTCCAGCTGGTCGACCTGCTCGTCACGCCGCTCGACTGCCAGCGCAGCCTCGGTATCAAAGTTGATCAGCGCATTCAGTGCGGCACCAATTTGCTCTTCAACCAGACCGCCCATTGCCAGCACGCGCTGGCGGACATTCTCCAGCTCTTCATTGAACTGGCGCGAAATGTGTTGCGTGACGTGACTGCTATCCATTTTCGTTCTCCCATTCTTCGATTTCGGGATTCGTCGAGCGCTCGACTGAACCATTCATTTCGTGCACCCGGATCACGGCATCACCGAATCCTGGCTATCGTTCTTTCAACCCTGTTTAGCCGTAGCGACCGGTAATGTAGTCTTCGGTTTGCTTCTGCTGTGGGTTGGTAAACATGGTGTCGGTGTCGGCATACTCGATCAGATCACCCATGAACATGAACGCCGTGTAATCCGACACCCGCGCAGCCTGCTGCATGTTGTGGGTGACAATCACGATGGTGTAGTCGTGCTTGAGTTCATTGATGAGCTCTTCAATTTTCAAAGTCGAGATGGGGTCCAGGGCCGACGCCGGCTCGTCCAGCAACAACACTTGCGGCTGCACGGCGATGGCACGGGCAATGACCAAACGCTGCTGCTGACCACCGGACAGGCCAAGCGCATTGTCATGCAGGCGATCTTTGACTTCTTCCCAGAGCGCGGCGCCCTTCAGGGCCCATTCGACCACCTCATCAAGCACCCGGCGCTTGTTGATGCCCTGCAGGCGCAGACCGTAGGCGACGTTTTCATAAATGGATTTCGGGAACGGGTTCGGCTTCTGGAACACCATGCCGACATTACGACGCAATTCGGCGACGTTGACATCCTTGGCGTAAATGTTCCTTTCATTGATTTCCAGCGCGCCTTCGATGCGCACACCGTCAACCAGGTCGTTCATCCGGTTGAAGCAGCGCAGCAGGGTCGATTTGCCACAACCTGACGGGCCGATGAAGGCCGTCACCCGCTTTTCCGCGATGGGCAGGTTGATGCCGTTCAACGCCTGCTTCTCGCCATAGAACAGCTTCAGATCGCGAACGTTGATGGCGATTTTCTCGTCTTCAATGCGCCGCGTCTCGCGAACCCCGCGGGCACCACTGACATCAATTTCGTAGCCCTTGCTCATGTCGTTCATCTCAGTTCTCACACGCATTCAATGCGTATCGCAGCAATTTGGCAGGCGCCGGCCGGGAGCCGGCTCCCCTCAATGTTCCAATGACTTGTACTTTTCCCGCAGCCGGTTACGGATGCGGATGGCAGCAATGTTGAGCAGCACGGTCACCACAACCAGCAGCAGCGCCGACGCATACACCAGCGGCCGCGCGGCTTCGACGTTCGGGCTCTGGAAGCCGACGTCATAGATATGAAAGCCCAGGTGCATGAACTTGCGGTCGAGGTGTAGAAACGGTGCATTCATGTCGACCGGCAGCGTCGGTGCCAGCTTGACGACACCGACCAGCATCAGCGGCGCCACTTCGCCGGCGGCGCGTGCCACTGCCAGAATCAAGCCGGTCATCATGGCCGGGCTCGCCATCGGCAAAATGGTGCGCCAAAGCGTTTCAATCTTGGTGGCGCCGAGTGCCAACGAACCTTCGCGAATCGCTTTCGGAATCCGCGCCAACCCTTCCTCGGTCGACACGATAACTACCGGCAGTGTCAGCAAGGCCAGCGTCAATGACGCCCACAGCAGGCCGCTGGTGCCAAAGGTCGGCGCCGGCTTGGCTTCGGCGAAAAACAGGTTGTCGATATTGCCGCCGAGAAAGTAGACAAAGAAGCCGAGTCCGAACACGCCATACACCACGGAAGGCACACCCGCGAGGTTGTTGACGGCAATGCGAATGATCCGGACAACCGGCCCCTGTTTGGCGTATTCGCTCAGGTAGACAGCCGCGACCACGCCGAACGGCGTTACGATGACCGACATCAGCATTACCATGATCACGGTACCGAAAATCGCAGGGAAAACCCCACCTTCGGTGTTGGATTCGCGTGGCTGCGCGGTCAGAAACTCCCAGCCCTTGCCAAAGAAGTGGCCGACCTTGTCCAACCCGGTCATGGCGTTGGGCTGATAGACCTTGATCACCTTGGCCATCGACAACTGTTTTGTGTCGCCATTGACCAGCTTCAGGTCAAGGCTGTCGCGGTTGAGTTGCTCGTAGAGCGCCCCCAGTTCCTGCTGCAGGGTCTCGAAGCTGGCTTTGTGTGCAGCTGTCTCGGCCTCGATTTCGCTGAGTCGCATCGCCGAGCCGCCGCCCTGCATGTCGTAGCGCCGCTTTTCCAGCCGCAGTTTTTCCAGGGCGAAATTGATATCGCCGACGTCGTCTCTTTCCAGTTGCTCAATGCGGCCACGCAGCTCTTCGACGCGCGCGAGCCGTGCGTACAGTTCGGCCATCACGGCGGCTTCATCAGCCAAGCTGACCGCGTTGCCCTGTTCGCGTATGCCGACTACGTAGCCGTAGAAATTGCCCCATTCCGACCGTTCAATTACCACCACATCGGCAGGGGTCGACGGTGACTGCATGGCAGCGTCATTGAGCCAGCGGAAATCCTGACCGTAGACATCGCGATTACCGACGCGCACCAGCGTCTGCGGTACCAGCTTGCCTTCGATGATCGCATCGTGGCTGTCAACCAGCTCACCCAGCACCGGTTCGGTACTGTCGCCGGCCGTGACCTGCATCTGCACGACATCGCGCGGCCAGAAATGGGCCAGGCCATTTACCGCAATCAGCAGCAGCAGACCCAGCACCATCACCAGTGCCAGCGCAATGCCACCGGCATTGAGCCAGACCCAGTGTTCGCCGCTCTTGAAAAAGGGCTCTCTCATGTTCGAATTCCTTGTATCTCTTTGCCGACCAGTTGCACGTAGCCGATCACAAAGAGCCGTACTTGCGCCGCAAACGCTGGCGCACGACTTCAGCAACAGTGTTGAACACCAGAGTGAAGGTAAACAGCACCAGCGCCGACAGGAACAGGATGCGGTAGTGCGAACCACCGACCTCTGCCTCCGGCATCTCCACGGCAATATTGGCCGACAAGGTGCGCAAGCCTTCGAAGATATTGGCTTCCATCACCGGCGTGTTGCCGGTTGCCATCAGCACAATCATGGTCTCGCCCACAGCACGGCCGAGTCCGATCATGACGGCGGAGAAAATGCCCGGGCTGGCCGTTGGCAGCACCACCCGCACCATGGTTTGCCACGGTGAGGCGCCAAGTGCCAGCGAGCCGTTGGTCAGTGATTTCGGCACGCCGAAAATGGCATCTTCGGCAATCGAGAATACGCTCGGGATCACCGCAAAGCCCATGGCGATGCCGACGATCAGCGCGTTGCGTTGTTCAAAGTCGACGCCCCAGACGTTGCTGAGATGGCTGCGGAAATCACCGGCAAAGAACACGTCCTCCAGACCGTGTCCCAACCCGAACAGCGCCCACGCCGCCAGCACGATCACCGGCAACAACAGCGCCGCATGCCAACCCTCGGTGGCGCGACCGCGCAGCGCCAGTGGCGCGTGATGCCAAAGCCAACCAAAGCCGACAAAAACCAGCGGCATCAGGAGCAGCAGGCAGAAAATACCGGCCAGATTGGCCTCGGCAATCGGCGCCAGCCAAAGCCCCGCGATAAAGCCCAGAATCACCGATGGCAACGCCGCCATGATTTCCACCACCGGCTTGACCATCTGGCGCATCGCTGGCGCCATGAAATAGGCGGTGTAAATGGCAGCGCAGATGCCGATTGGCAGCGCAAACATCATGGCGTAGAACGCCGCCTTCAAAGTGCCGAATGCCAGCGGCATCAGACTGAATTTGGGTTCGAACTCATCACTGCCCGACGACGACTGCCAGGTGTAGCCAGGTGCTTCGTAGCTTTCGTACCAGACCTTTTCCCACAGCGCGCTCCAGGAAATATCCGGATGTTCGTTCTCGACCTCAAAGCGGCTGATGCTGCCATCGACATGACGCAGGACGACTTCGGTGGCGTTGGCATTGATCACCATGTTGCCGACCGGCGCGCTCACGGTGGTCTGCAGCAGGGTGCGGCCCGAGGTGGTGTAAAAGATGCCCAGTTGCTGATTGCTGTCAACGGCATAAAAGCCCTTGCGGCGCGGCTCGACGGCGATCAGGGCAATCGGGGCATCGGCCAGCTTGAAGCTGCGCACCGGTTGCAGGTGAAAATCATTGTGCTCATCGCGAACCTGAAACCACTGACTGATTTGGCCGCTGCTGTCACCGGCCAGCAGGCTCAGATTGCCCATCAGGAACTTCAACTCGGTCAGCGTGTGCCCCGCACTGGTCACAAACACCGTGCCGACCCGGTGCGGGCTTTCGTCGCGGATATCCCAGACTTCAACTGCACCATCAGTGGCCGCTGCGTACAGCGTCTGACCGTCGAGCAGCAGGAACTGCACCGGCTTCTCGGTTGTCAGCGTGACCGATGATTCCTGCTCCAGCGTTACCGCATCGTCCAGCATTGACGTCTTGCTGGCGTAACGATTGACGACCAGTTCCTGTGCTCCCACCTGCGCGGCCAGCACAAAACTGTCTTCGTCGCCGACGGCGGCCAGCCGTTGCAGCGGACGGCCATCGGCCACAACGGTCAGCGCTGACTCACCGAATGGATACACCAGTTGCGGGGTCTGGATGCGCTGGTTGTTGTCGTCGTAACGCAGCGAGAAGGTGGCATTGAGCAACAGCGCTTGCCCGTTGCTCAGGCCCACCGCCAGAAAGCCGCTGCGCGGCTGGATCTCGGTAGCACTGGCGACGGCCGCGCCCGCCGGTACCGGCAGCGTTTGGGACAACACATCGGCACCGGTGTGGTTGTCCAGCACGTGAACAACGCCATCAGCGCCAACGTGCACCGACAGCTCGCCGTATTCGTCGAGGCGCATCAACAAGCTTGGCGCCTTCAATTCACTTGGCTTGGTCGGATGGGCCTCGATGCTGGCGGCCTGAAACACCGGCAAAGCTACAGACAGCAGGTAAAAGAAGATGAGCAGGACGGCCGCAATGACCAGCCAGCCACCCGCCGCAATGGCATAGCGAGCCAGTCTGTCTTTGGCCGTTCGCATCCGGTGACGCCCACTCGCGGTCTGGGCATCGAGCAGGGCGCGGACGCTTTGGCGGACATCGAGGGTTTGGGGAGCGCGGTTCATGAGCGGGGGGACCCTTTTTCAAGTGCCGCCATGCTAAGCACGACAGATGAAAGAAATGTGACAGTCTTCGTGACAATCAGGGAAAATCGGGCGGAAGGCCGGCAATTTATGGCTTGTGGCTGCCATGCCCGTGGAACAGGGCATAAGTGTGTGCCACCCGGTAATTGATTATTGTCAAAAAAGTTTAATACTGGTTCGGGCGATGATACACCGCACCAGCCCAGCCAGACCGAACCCCTGGCCGTCCGGTGACCCGGAGAGGATCCTGATGTTACCTGCCCACCACCGACCGCTACTGCGGTTTGCTGACGCCCAACGTGAGGACATCCTTTGCTTGACCACTCGTTACTGGCCACCCGATAGCCATAAGCCGGAATCCCTAACCCGCTACCCCACAAACCGTTAACCACGCCCCTCAACCCATTACCCACAACAAGGACCACGACAATGACATCGAAGCTCTTGCCCTTTGCCCTCAGCGCGCTGGCACTGGCCGGATCGGCCTTTGCCGCCGAAGAAACCGCCCCGGTCACACTCTACGGCGTCCTGCATGTCTCGACCGATGCCCTCGACAATGGTGATGACACCTCGCTGGCGGTCTCCAGCAACTCATCCCGGCTTGGGATCAAGGGCGACAAGGCGCTGTCTGACTCCACCAAGCTGATCTATCTGGCTGAATGGCAGATCCGCGCCAGTGGTGAGGGCGAAAACCTGAGCCGCCGTAACCAATGGCTCGGCCTGAAGCAATCCTACGGAGAATGGAAAGTCGGTCGCATTGACACCCCGCTGAAGAACCTGCGCGGCAAGGTTGATGTGTTCTATTCCGATCAACTGGGTGAGAACCGTACTGTCACTGCCCAGACCGGCTTTGACGAACGGCTCGACAACGTCATCCAGCTTGAACTGGGCACCGGCGCACTGCGCGGTACCTTTTTCTACTCGACCGACAGCAACCTGACCGCCCTCGGTGGCAGCAGTGCCAACACCGATGACAACGACTATGACGTCATGTCCGCGGTCGGTCTCTATGAAGTCAGCAATTGGTATGTCGGCGCTGGCTACGAAAGCCGTTCGGCCCAGGACAAAGTGGCGCCGATCACCGACCTCGAAAACCCGAGCGCCGTGCGCGTCGTCGGTGGCTTCAAGTTCGGTGAAGGCAATCACAAGCTGGGGTTCTATTACGAACAAGCCTCCGACATCAATGGCACTGCCGGTGCAGACCGCGACACCACGGGCGCCAGCTACTCGCTCAAAATGGGTGACAACACGTTCAAGGCTGGCTATTACATTGCCGGCGATCTCGGCAGCGCGGCCGACACCGGCGGCTCCGTGCTGAGCCTCGGTCTCGATCACGCTTATGGCAAGAACACCATTGCCTACGTCACGCTGGCACTGGCAAGCAGCGATGACAACACCAACCTTTACACCGCCGCACCGGGCAAGACTGGTCACGACGGCACGTTCGAAGCGAGCGAAGTCGAAAACGGCGCCAGCACCAGCGGCCTGTCGGTTGGCATTCGTCACCAGTTCTGAACCACCGCTGTTCAGCTTAAAAAAACGCCCCGCATTGCGGGGCGTTTTATTTCTGCCGTAAGCCTCTCGGTGCAAAGTCGCGGCACAAGCTCGCGTCATCTGTCAGTCACATCCTCGTCGCCAGCGTCACATTTCTGTCACCTCTGCTTCACGGAGCTGTCACCGGCCGCCTCTAGCATGCCCGGCCATGAAGGTCGTGGAACTTGTCTGACATGACCCTCACTACGACCCCACCGTCGTATCGACTGCCTGCTCACTGTTCACCGTACCAATCGACAGCAGCAGTGCCGGACGAAACAGGACTTGCAGCCCGCTGCAACAACTGAAGCTCAGTAACTGAAATGTTGTGCCAAAAAAAACACCCTGACTGAAACGCTGACCAAACCGAACTAGGAGTACATGATGAACCTGCGCTTGACCCTGCTCGCAGCCGCTGTCGCCACTGTTGCCGCACCGACCCATGCCGCCTCCGCTCTGGAGCTGTACGGCAAGCTGAACCTGACTGTCCAGAACACAGACACCGACACCGGTGCCGCGGCCTCGACCGGTGACATCTGGGAAGCCAAGAGCAACGCCTCACGCCTCGGCGTCAAAGGCGAGCTCAGCATCAGCGAAGGCTTTGATGCGTTTTACCAAATCGAATTGCAAGTGAACTCGGTTGAAACTGCCGGCAGCGCGGCACCGTTCAGCTCGCGTAACGTTGGCGCCGGCCTGCGCGGCGGCCTCGGCCAGATCCTGGTGGGTCGCTGGGACACGCCGTTGAAACTGTCGCAAGGCAAGGTTGATCTGTTCAACGATACCGACGGCGACTTGACCGCCATTTTCAATGGCGAAACCCGCGCCGCCAACATCGTCACCTATAGCACGCCGAAAGTGCTCGGCAACCTGGTATTCAGCGTCGCCAGCCTGCTGCAGGAAAAAGTTGATGACGGTACACCGGCTAACTCGGGTCAAGACGGCCCGGCCGACGCCCTGTCGTGGTCTGCCGAGTGGCAAGGCAAGGATCTGTTCCTGTCGGTCGCCCAGGATTACGACCACAACACCGGCACCTTCAGCACCGCGGGTGCCGAAACCAGCCGCGTGACCGGCACCTACAAGCTGGGTGCGTTCCAGCTCGGCGCGATGTATCAGGAGTATGACAACGGCACCGGCAGCACCGAAGACGGTATTCTGGCGTCGCTGTCATGGAAGCTGAACGACAGCAACACGCTGAAGTTCCAGACCGGTCAGTCGGACATCAAAGGCCTGGGCGGTGAACAGACCTTCATCGGCTGGGACCACAATCTGGCCAAGAACGTCATGCTCTATGCATTCTACGGCGAGCAGACCTTCGACAGCTTGAGCACCAGCACGCCGGAAAAAACCTTCCTCGCATTCGGTACTGAAGTGAAGTTCTAAACGGCTCCCCTCTCCGGGTTGTGTTTGAAGCGCCCTTCGGGGCGCTTTTTTTGTTCCGGCCGCTGCCCACTTTCAAGTACAGTTTCGCCGGCAAGGCAATGACGAGTTTTTCAAGCCCTGCCGGCAGTTCCCGCTCGGCTCCATAGGACCTCTTTCACCATGACCAAATCACTGATGCTGTTGCTTGCCCTGTTCAGTCTGCCGCTGACCGCTGCCGAATTGCTGGTGCCCGAGCCGTTCAACGTGCTGGCGGTCAACGGCAAGGAAGGTTTCAGCTCCATGCAGCGGCTGAAACGGGTCCCGCTGCAGACCGGTAGCAATGTCATCGTGCTGGAATTCGATCAGCTGTTTGATGCCAGCTATGGCGACAGTCATGATCGCATCCGGTCAAAGCCGTTCGCGCTGTCGCTGGTGGCGCAGGCCGGCGATCAGCTCACCCTGGACGACCCAAAGTTGCAAACCGGCGACGAAGCTCGTCGCTGGGTCGCCACCCCGGCGTTGCGCGTGCAGCACGGCAACGGCCAGGCCGTCAAAACAGAGGTGCTGTCAGTGGAAAAAATTGCCGGCGAATGGCTGCTGCCCGGCGCCTCGTTGGCAGCGCTGAGCAAGCCGTCGCAAAACGCACCGACTGCCGCCCCTGCCACTGCCGCTACCGTTGCGGCAACGACAGCTGGCAACATTCAGGCGGCTCCCGTGGCGACACCCGACACGCTGCAAATGCTGCACTACTTCTGGCAGCAAGCCACGCCGGAACAGCGCGCGCAGTTTCTGCAAACCGTCTCAGCCGGAAAATAGCCGTGCCATCGCATGCCTGAATAGAAAATGTGTGACGGCCGGCACCTCAGCAGCCGCTGCGGTAGCCGATCCGCAGCTGACACACTGACCGACCCAACCACTCCATCGGTTGGGTGATTCAAGCGCAGCGGAACCGCCGGCAACGATATAGAAAAACAATGGCCGCATCGCGGCCATTGTTTTTCTGGAATAAGTGCTTCTTCTTGAACCCGCAACCAGCCATCACTCCGCGACGTTCGGCACCGGCAAGCGCTCACCTTCGCGATGAGACAGGTTTGGCTGCGGTTTGCCAAACAAATAGCCCTGACCACCACTGACACCCAGCGACAGCAGCATGTTCCACTGCGCCTCGGATTCAACACACTCGGCCAACACGGTTGCGCCTGCAGCGTTTCCGACAGCAGTCAAACCACGGACAAAGTCCTGATGAGAGGGATCGGACTCGATACCTCGGGTCAGGCTGCGATGCAATTTGATGAACTTGTACAAGCCCGGCTCAAGATAGTTCGCCGAATATTGCGGCTGACCGACGTGCTCCACCGCCAGCGATGCGCCACAGCGATTGAGCGTGGCAAAAAACTGCCGAGTGCTGTCATCGACCTGACACGCGATGGCCTCGCCCACCTCAAAGACCAACCGCTCCGCCAGAGGCCGGTTCTCGGCCAAGTGTTCCAGCAACCACATGCGAAAACCGGCATCGGCGACCGCATCGGCCGACAGATTCACCGACAGCATTTCTCCGGAAAGCGGCCCGAACAACAGTGACTTCAAGACCTGATCACAAACCATCCGATCAAATGGCACTGCCAGCCCGACCCGCTGTGCCATTGGTAGAAAAGTCGCAGCGGTAAACAACTCGCCGTCATCGTTTGGTACCCGCGACAGCACCTCGTGAAACGCGATCCGGCGCTCCGCACCAAGCACCACCGGATGGTAGTGCAGCGTTACCTTGCGCCGTTCAATCACCCGTTCCAGCAACGCCCGCCACCGTACCCGACCCATCAAGCCGGCATCTTGCACATCTCCGCTGTCAAACATGTGCCAGCCGGTGGGCTGCTCGTCCTGCTGAGCGTAACGCACGCCAAGCTCCGCTTCCGCCAGCAACTTGTAAGCTTCATCGCCGGCGCGGTAGCCAACCACACCGATATGGGCAATGCGGCCATCGAGCTGACCGTGGTGCCGCTCGATATGGCTGGTCAGCTCCTTGAGCAGGCGCCGACAGAACAGGTGCACTTCGCGCGCGGTCATGCCGGGCAACAGTGCCGAGAAACTGTTGTGTTCGCGCCGCGCCAGAATATGGTGGCTGTAATGTGCCGAATGCTGGTGCAGCAAGTGCGCAAGCAGTTGCACCAGCTTGCGTTGTTCCGCTTCAGCCTCGAAAGGCTCGCCCAATTCGAGCAAGACCAGCATGCCGTTGACGTTGCTGTCGCGCTCGTGCAGCAGCACATCAAGATGGGCATCGAAGTAGCCACGGTTGCCAAGCCCGGTTTCCGGGTCGACAAACGAACGCCGTCGCACCTGATCGATTGCCTGTACCTGGGCTTTGGCGTAATCGCGGTTTTCCACCAGCAGTTTGGCGAACGCCGCCAACACCGTACGAGCTTCATCGGCGGCGATGATCCCGGGGTCGCGCTCACCAGCCATGATCTGGGCAGCAACGGCCCGCGCCCGGCGTTGGCTGCGCAGCAAACGGTACAGCCCAGCCCCGGCCAGCAACGTCAGGGCCAGCCACAGCCCGACCAGCGCCAACCACCAGTGCTGCCAGGGAAAGACCGCCTGATTGCGCAATGCAATGGCCAACTCGCCGACCCCATCAGGCAGAGGAACCGGGAACTTCAGTTGCAGGGCATCGTGCGGCAGGCCACGGTCGGTCTGCGGAAACCGCTCCAGCTCGGTGCCGGCGGCATCACGCAAAATGAGTTGGTAAGGCTTGGCTGCCGCGATCAGGGTCGCAAAACTCTGCCGGCGCGCCTCGACGTCGCGCCAATGACGGGCCGCCTGGACGTGCACCAGCAGGCCACTGAGCTCGCCATCGAGCACCGGCCATTGCTGCAACTGGCGCGCATAAAGGCCAAGCAACAGCGTCAGCGCCAACAGGCACCCGGCAACCAGCAACCACAAGCGACGGAACAGCGACATGGCGACACATTCTTCCCACAAAGTCATTCAACTATAGGCGGGGTTTGCCAATTGGGAAAATACTGGTCCAGCTGACCCCGTCCTAGGTTGAACGGTCCTAAGGCAGAAGAGGCGAAGGGGGAAAGTCGGGATTGAGGAAAACGCCGGCAGCTCCCCAGCGCTGATCAGTTTACGGACTCCGTCATTCCCGCGAAGGCGGGAATCCAGCGACTTCCAAACAAGACACTGGGCTCCCGCCTTCGCGAGAGCGACGAAGGTCCTTAACCGACCGGTAACAGGTGGCTACCGGCGTTTGCTATGGCCGGGAACTCACTCGCCCGATTCGTCGACGACTTCGACCGACTCGGTGGCTTGGGCCTCTTGCGCGCGCCGCACATAGTCTTGATAGGCCGGCAGGGCAATTGCCGCCACAATCCCGATGAACATGATGATGGGCAGGATCAATCCAGCCACGACCAACAGGGTGGTGTTCGCAGCCGGCGGCGGGCCAAACTGGTTTGCGTTTTTGCTACCCGGGGCAAACACCATGTACAGGCCCATGATGAAACCGACCAGCGGAATGAGCAGCAGCAGCATCCACCAGCCGGACTTGTCCAAATCATGCAACCGGCGCTTGGCAATCACGACAGTCATGTAAACCATTGGAATGAAAATAATCAGCATGGCAACGGCAAAGCCGCCAAAGCCGGCTTCGGGCCCGGCGCTCATACCCAGACCAAAACCGACTACACCCATCACCAGATAGGCCAGTAAGGTAACAATCGCGCTGTAGGCCAGATAACGAATGCGGCCAATGCGGCCGGTGGTGGCAAACAGCTTCGGTTCATAGGTTTCCGCGCCGTTGGCAAAGCTGGCCATATCGGCGGTCGGGGTTGAGTACGGATTGGACATGACGTGCTCCTGCTCTTCGATCATTGTTGTTGGAAAGAACCTGCGGACATTTTTTTAAACTCCGGCATCACAGCAATGTCCATCGCCTGCTGCGTGCCGGTAACGGCCTACTTCCTGGAACTCACTGCTCATCACCTTCACTACACACTTTCACTGCACATTCTGATAAGAGCCCTTGATTTACAATGCACCGCTTTCCTTAATCTCCAGATAGCGATTGGTCAGCACCTGGCTTAGCTGGGCCGGCACCACATCGATCAGGTGATTGCTGCGCAAACCAATCTGCCGGATGGCTTGTCGGCGCTGCTGCAGGTACTGGCTGGTCGCGGCAACCCGCAAGGCATCGGTGAACTGATACACCGGTTCGCTGACCGCCGCATCGAGTGCGCTCTCGCGCAAGCTGGCCACCATCACCAGATGTTTGCGCGACAGCAACTCACAGGCAGTGCGTATCGATTCTTCATCTTCATCACGCAAATTGGTGATCAGCACGACAAACGCCCGCTTGCTGAGCTTGCCGAGCAACTGGCTGGCGGCATGGGCGTAATCGGGCGCCACTTCCTGTGCTTGCAGGTCGTAGCTGCCGGCCAGCAGTCGATCCAGACCACCGCGACCTTTTTGCGGACTGAGCCAGCGCTGCTCGGCACCAAACGTCATCACGCCGACGGCATCGCCTTGACGCTGGGCGACAAAGGCCAAGGTCAGCATGGCGTTGAGCGCATGATCGAAATGATGGTGGCCGGCGTCTTCTGCCAGCATCCGGCGGCCGGTATCAAGCAGGAACACCACCTGCTGATCACGCTCCTCCTGATACTCGCGACTGATCAGCTTGCGAGCCCGCGCCGAGGCCTTCCAGTCGATGGTGCGCTGGCTGTCACCGTCGCGGTATTCGCGCAACTGGCGAAAATCGGTACCTTCGCCGCGCCGCCGTCGCCGAATTGCGCCCCCGGCGCTGACCGTGCGGGCCGTGGCCGTCAGCGCGTGACCGAGCAAGCGCGAGAAATCCGGGAACACCTTGACCTCAGTCCTGCTGCCGATGCGATGGCCAAACCACCACAGCCGAAACCGTGAAGCCACCCGGACATGGGCCGGCCCAAACCGAAAATTGCCGCGCCTCGGTGGTGTCAACGTGAAGCGAATCTGCTTGGGATGCTCCGGTACAAGTTCCGTGCGGTGCGCGTGGTCGTTGCCACGCCACGTTGCTGGCGCATCGTCGATGAGTTCCAGCAACAGCGGCCGCCGTCCGACATTCTGCACCTGCAGCGTCACCACGCCGGCACGACCAACCGGCCACACGCCTGCGGCGGTGCGCTCGCACAGCAAGCGCGGCGCGCCCATCGACAGCAAGGCATCAAGCGACATTGCCAGCAGCACGGCCACACCGACACCCGCCCACCATGTCCACAGCGACGACCACAGACAGGCCATGAGACCGAGCACTGCCCAGGCTGCAGCCAAGCGAAACAACAGGCGCGATGGCGTCATGTCGGTGTCGTCATCAGGTTCGTGGTGCCGGGATCTGCTCGACCATCGCGCGCAGCAAATCATCGGCGCTGATGCCTTCGAGCTCGCTGTCCGGAGCCCGCGCGATCCGGTGCCGGAATACCGGCAAGCAGGCCGACTTGACGTCATCCGGGGTGACGAAATCTCGGCCGGCCATCAAGGCCGTGGCGCGGGCAATACGGACCAACGCGATGGCTCCGCGCGGGCCGGCGCCAATGGCAATGCCCGGGTAATCGCGTGTCGCGCGGGTCAGCCGCACCGCGTAGGCCGCAACCGCGTCATCAACCGGAATGCGAGCGACAATCTGCTGCAGTTTGACCACCGTTTCCGGGCTTATCAGCGCGTTGACTGCCGTGACATCGAGGCCATCACCGACCCGGTTGTTGGTGACCAGTTTCAGCAAGTCGAGCTCTTCGCGCTCGCTCGGGTAGTCGATGAACACGTTGATCAAAAACCGGTCGAGTTGTGCCTCCGGCAGCGGATAGGTGCCTTCGTTTTCGAGCGGGTTCTGGGTGGCCAGCACCATGAACGGCGAGGCTAGCGGGTACGATGCACCTTCGATGGTGACTTGCCGCTCCTGCATCACTTCCAGCAGTGCCGACTGGGTTTTGGCCGGAGCCCGGTTGATTTCGTCGGCCAGCAGCAGGTGGGTGAACACCGGCCCCTTGCGGACATTGAACACTTGTTCTTTCATGTCATAGATCGAATGGCCCATGACATCGGCCGGCATCAAATCCGGGGTGAACTGAATCCGGCTGAATTGACCGGAAAATGATTTGGCGAGTGCTTTCACCAACAAAGTTTTGCCGAGTCCGGGCACGCCTTCGATCAAGACATGGCCACCGGCCAGAAAACAGGCCAGCACCTGATCCACAACCTGCTCCTGACCAACCAGCACACGCTTGATCTCGTCACGGATGCGGCGAACGATTTCGCCAGCCTGCTGGATGCGGTCCGCTACGCCATTGCTGGCGACTGTTTTGGATTCCGTCGGTTCAGTCGATTCGGTCATGGTGTTGTCTCATCAGTTGCAGCAAATGAATTTGCCGGGTGAAATCCACAGGAAGGTGCGCCGCCGGCGCGTGCAGGGCCAACACCACATCAGTCAGCGGCAATTGGAAATGTTCAGCGATCAGCTGCTGACCTGCCTCGACCGACAGTCGCTGCAGTTGCGGCAACTGCCGACGCAAAATGGCCTCGACATCGGCACGTACAGCCGCCAGCATCTGCTCACGCCCCCCGGCAAGGCGCCAGAGCCAGCGGGCACTGGCCTGCACGTGTTCAAGCTGGGCACGCCGCGCCGGATCCGGTTCGGCCTTCAGCGGGCCGAATCGGACAACCGCCCGCCACAGCCAGATCAAAATCACCGCAAGCACACTGACAAGCGCCCAGCGAAATTGCTGCCACAGCGCTTCATACCAGGCCGGCATATCCAGCTCGGTGACAAAGCGAACCGACTTGCCAGATGCATTCAGCGCGGCCAATGCCAGCAGCAGCTCGGCATGATCGGCTGCTCGGATACTGCGATTGTTGAACGGTTCGTTGGCCAGGAACACCACCTGACCGTTGCCTTCGTTGAAAATCTGAATCGAATCACCGGCTTCATCGGACAGATCCGGCACGGCGCCATCCTCGGCATTGACCAAACGGAGGTTCTGCTCAATCAGCAGCAGGTTGGCGTGACTTGGCAGCTGCAGTCGTGCGTAATTAAAAACCCGTTTGTGGGGCGGTTTTTTTGGTGTTTTCGCCGGTGGTGCTGAAGTCGGCTCCGCTGGCTCGTCAACCGCTTCGGTCGTGATGCCGTCGGTTTCATCGTTGCCGCCATCGCTGCCGCCAGTGAGCTCGGCGCTGACCTCTGTATCCGCTCCAGACTCGCTATCGATCTCGCTGTCGGTTGCACTGCCGGTTTCGCTGTTTGCATCGGCATCGGTCGACTCGGCTGCTTTTTTGGCAGGACGATACGTTTGACTGACGCCAAACCACTGGCCGATCGGGTCCCGCTCAACCAATTCGGTCAACGCCTCTTCGTCGTCGTCTTCGTCGGCCTCAACAGACTGCCATTGCGGCCGCAGAACAAGCGTATTGCCGGCGCTGACCCATTCCAGCAGGGCTTCTGCTTGCGCTTCGGTCATCACGCCACGGTTGTCGGTCAGCACAATGGTGCCGGCCGGTAATGGTTGTTGCAGCAACAACGGCAGGGTCAGATCCGCGCGGCTGTCGTAACCGCGGCCGCGCAACAGCCGCTCTGCCACCAGCATCGGATTGCGAATGGCGGCAGTGGCCTGCTGTGGAACCGCGACCCAGCGCTTTTCCATATAGTGAAACCAGACATAGCTGCCACCCGCGAGCAACATCAGCGTCAGCGCGACCATGACCCACTGCAACGGCGTGATCCGGTTCATGCCTGCACCTTCGCCTGTTGCGAAGCACCCTGTGACGAAACAACCTGTGGCGAAACAAACTCCTGCTGCCATTGCTGCAACAGCTCGGCAAATACCTGCGCATCCGGCCAGCGTCGACCAAACGCTGCCTGTTGCCAGATCTGGGCCACTCGGGTGACCACCTGCAGGCGATTGCTGCTCAGTTGTTGCGCCAGTTGCGCCCGCCGGGCAATGCGGATGCAGTCCTGCTCGGTGGCACCGCGGCTCAGTGCCAGAGCCGATTCGTGCACCAGTCGCGACAAGGTCGCCCGATACAGCAGCGCCAGCGCCGCCCGCCGCTCGCCGGCCTGCCACAATTGCTGCGCGCTGCCGACCACATCATCCGGCAGCGATTCGGGCCGGATATCAAAGCCGGCGATTTCGCTGCTGTTGCGCTTGGCCAGTTGCAACGACTCCGACGCAAACTGGCCGCGGTATCGATACAGCAGCCAACCCAGCAACAACAGCGCCGTTGCGATCAGGACGGTTTGCAGCAACTGAGCCAACCAGCCGAGGTTTGGCGGCT
The DNA here is from genome assembly GCA_041914645.1 of Permianibacter sp. GTDB lineage: Bacteria > Pseudomonadota > Gammaproteobacteria > Enterobacterales > Permianibacteraceae > Permianibacter. The sequence goes on along the minus strand of JAYSCY010000002.1, from coordinate 25,454 downwards.
CGCCGGTCTTGTTCTGTTCGTCCTCGTCCCAGTTCCAGTCAAAATCCTTGAGCGTCCAGATTTCCTGGCAGGAGTATTCGCGCAGATCAGCCATGTCCAGAATGGCTTTCAGATCGGCACGGACCGCGGCTTGCTCTGGCGACAGCGGTGACCGCGCCGGCTCATCACCCCACTTTGCCCAATCCGGTCGTTCGCAGCGCGTGAAGGTATCGGTGTGCGTGGTGGCGGATGTTGTGTCAGTGCGATTCTTTTCGGACGTGTCGTTTGCGGCCGGCGGGCTCGGCATTGCGGCGGCTGGCGATGACACCATGCCGGCGCTCAGCAGCACCAGCAGCGGTAACACCAGCAGCAGGGAGCCGGGTTCATCGGCGCGGGCCGCGGCTCGTCGCTTCAGCTGTCGCAGCATGATCTCGACATCCCAGGCTTCGAGCGTTGCCCGGCGATTCAAGTACAGAGTGAAGGTGCAGGCCGTGTAGATTGGCGCAATGATGGCGGCACTCAAGCCGTACACCGCCACCGACAGCACCGCGGCCCACTCACCGGGCGCCTCTGTCATCTCGACGAAAATCGCGAACGGATTCATGGTTTCTTCATTGCTAAGAAAGAAACCCAGAAACGCCATGGCACCGAACTGCAACACCATTTCAAAATGCGCGCAGGCGACGCCGAACCAGTACGCGGCCTGACCGGACTCACGACCAATTACCCGGCGTCGATCAGCGGCGGCACTACCGCGCAAACCTTCCAGCTGCCAGATCGGTTGGTACAGGCCGCGACCAGGCATGAACGGTCGCCACCACGTCAACAGTCGAAACCAGCCGCCGGCCAGTTGTAGAGGCAAGGCATTCAGCGCTTCGCGCCAGCCGACCTGCTCACCAAACACTTCTCGCGACAGCACATAGAGCGGTGCGCGCTCCAGCAGCGGCCGCAGCCACCACGGCAGCAACAACCACCAGAACACCCATTCCGGTCGCCAGTACGCCAGCACACAACACAGCGCAAGCAGCGGCAGCCACAGCAACAACCAGCAGAGATACACCGGTTTGAGACACAGACGCAGCAAGGCAAAACCCAAATCCAGCGCTTGCGCCTGCGTGCGTGGCCGCAAATCCAGTTGCAGTTTTTCCAGCTGCATCAGCGGCTCCTGCGACCGGCAAAAAGGAAATAGCCGATCAGCAGCAACCAGCCACTGCCACCCACAACAAACTTGCTGTCCTGCGAAATGGTCGGACTGGCCGACCAGAAACCTTCAAAAAATGCCGCGACCACGATCATCAGAGCGGCGCCGACCAGCACCGGAAACATGCGGTTGCTAGCGGCCATCAGCGCATGCCGACGACTGAGCCGGCCCGGTTGCAGCAACGACAAGCCGAGCCGCATGCCGGCCATACCGCACAGCAGCAGGCCGATGATTTCGAAACTGGAATGGGTGATCACGAATGACCAGAACACCGGCCGGGTCACCGGATCAAGACTGAGCCAGCTGCCAATCACGCCCATGTGCATGCCGTTCGAGCCGAGGCTTATCAGGGTGGGAATGCCGGCAAAAATGCCGCTGGCAAAGGTGCGGAAACCGATCGAAACGTTGTTCCAGATGTAAAAGCCGAACATGGCGAAATCGCCTTCGGCACCGCCGCGGCCAATCGCCGTGGCATTCGGCTGGTACATCGCCTGAAACTGATGCAAGTCTTCACCGCTGGCGAAACTGTAAGCCCAGTGCGGCGCGAACCAGACCAGAATGCCGACCGCCAACGCCACACCAAAAAACGCCAGACAGGCCAGCAACAGCAGTCGCCATTCCTCCCGCACCCGCTGCGGAAAGGTAAACAGTAGCCATTCCCGCAGCACCAGTGGCCGCTCAACCGCCACACCATAGAGCTGACGATGACAGGCCAGCACCAGTTGCTGCAGATAGTCGGTCAGGCTCGGCGAATAGCCGCGTTGTTGCGCCAGTGCCAACGTTTGACAAAGCCGCCGGTACCGGGCCGGAAACTGCTCGGCTTGCGCCGTGTCACCGGCCAGCAATTTTTCGACGTCCTGCCAGAGCGTGGCGTGATGGGCTTCAAACGCTTGCTGTTTCATGGCCACCGCCCTGTGCCATCGAGGCAGGAAGCACCGGTCGACAGCCAGCCAAACTCGTGCGACAAAACGGCATGATGCGTTGCGAATGCCTGTTTCATTGTCGCAGTCCCGCCACGATGCCACGCAGTCGAGCCAGCGACGCGGCGCCAGTCAGTCCGGTGAGGGGTTCGGCAATGCTGGCCAGCTCAACCATGCGATCAACCGGCAATTGCTGTTCGCGCTCGAACAGGCCAATCAGCGTGCGTTGCTGATCAGGATTGAGGGGATAACTGGAAACTTCGACGGGGACATCGGCCAGTGCCGGTCGTGTCGGCAACTTGTCGTGATAGACCACCAGCGTGCCGGCAACGATATCGCCAAGCCGGCGGAAATGCCGATCAAACAGCATGCAGAGCAGGCCGGTGAAATAGCACAGCGGCAGAAAGTCGGCGACCGCCACCAGATTACGCAAGGTCGATTCGCGCCAACCAACCGGCAAGCCATCGGCGCGCAGCACCTGCAAGCCGAATGCCCGCTTGCCGAGACTGCGGCCCTGAAAATACACCTCGCAAATGACCGGATAGCCCCAGTAGGCAATGAACAGCACCAGCATGATCAGGCCACTGCCCATTTTGGAGCCGGAAAATATCCAGATGGCAATCCAGGCCATGGCCAGCCAGACGACCGCGTCCAGCACCCAGGCAATAGCTCGCACTGCCGGCCCTGCCGGTGTCAACAACAGCCGCACCCCTTCCGGGGTGGTCAATGACAAACGTCCATCCAGCACGGCCGCGCGTTTCCCCGGTTATCGGTTTTGATCAGGCAAAAGGCGTCGATTCAGCGCGCGACGATCACTTTGGTGCCGGCGATCTGGTCATGCAGGCAGCGACGGTCAGCACGGAAAATGAACAGTATGTTGACCAAGGGCAAGAACTGACCAATGACCGGGATGATGCTGACAAAAAACCACGGCAACTGCCGCTTGATCAGGATGTCCTGCAGCGCTGGCAGCTTGCCATTCAGATCAACAATGCGCACCCCAACCAGCTTTTTGCCGATGGTCTGACCGTTTTGCTTCAGCAGATAGCCATTCAGCACGATATAGACAACCACGCTGCCGGACAGGATCAGCAAATTGGCCAACAGGCCGAAGGTGGCAAAATCGGAGAAGTTGGAGACAACGCCAAACAGGAACAGCAGCGGGAATATCACCAGCATTTGCAGAATGCCGTCGATCATCGCGGCACCAAGGCGGGCGCCACGGCCAGCGAGTTCGGCATCGGTTTGCGGAATGTGTGACAGATCGGCCGACGGGGCCTGATACGGATTGGTGGTGGTCATGAGTATTCCCTGTTCTTATCTATGACAGACACGCAACGATCGGATTGTTCGCTCCTTGCGATCCTGCACGTTGTCGGAAACCTCGAGGGGCTGGCACCACTTTCCGGCGCCTGAAACCCTGCCTTCGCTCCACACGAGGCAGCCTCCACCCTGACGGGCGACAACGGGCAAGCAAGCGTGCCTTAATCAACACAATGCTGTAAAGCGCTGTGCCGTAATTGGCCACCGGGCATCCGCCCCAATGCGATACATGGGATGCGATATGGGCTGCGATATGGGAACGACGTCACGCATTGTGGCGGCGATAGTCATGGTCGATTCGATTCATCGCGCACCATTTCACCAACTAGCCATCCCCCCTCCTGTCAGCTCTCTCGTCCGGATGGCTATCAAGATCAGTCAGCCAGCAATAGCGTGGTCGAGCGCCGCTCGTGCCAGCAAGCGGGTGGAATCGAGTGTGGGCAACGCTGCGTTATGGTCATCAATGATTAACGGAATTTCGGTGCAACCGAGCACCACGGCATCACACCCCTGAGCCTGCAAGTCGACGATGACCTGCTGGAAAAACGCCACACTCGTCGGAGTGAACACGCCCGCGACCAGCTCCGCCATGATGATCCGGCCCATTTCGATACGCTGGTGAGCGGGCGGCCGGACCGCTTCGATGCCGCGCGTAGCAAACGCCTCGGGATACACCTCGCTGTCCACCAGCCAACGGGTGCCGGTGATCCCCACCCGACGAAATCCGCGCGCTTTTGCCACGTCGGCCACCACCTCGGCGATATGCAGCCATGGCAGGGGTGAGCGTGCCTTCACATACGGGAATGCCTGGTGAATGGTGTTGTCGGGACAAATCAGAAAGTCCGCACCGGCGCGCGCCAGCGTCGATGCCGATGCCAGCATCAATCGGCCAACCCCGTCCCAATCCCCCTGCTCAAGGCAGGCCACATAATGGGCCAGCGATGGCGTGTGCAGGCTCACTTCCGGGTGGCCATGTGGCCCCATTCGCGCGCTGCCCTCGGCGCAGATTGTCCGGTAGCAAAGCGCCGCGCCTTCCGCCGAACAACCGACAATGCCGATATGCCGTGTCATGTTGCATGCTCCTGTCTCACACGCCTGCTGTCCGGTTTGCTTTCGCGCGCTTGCGCCCCCTGATGCCAGCCTCGCCTCGCTCCGCTGCACATCAGTCTGGGACGGCAGCCTGGCGGAACCAAACGGTAGCGGTTGACCGGCAGCAGAGCGCGCGCGGAAGATCCGGATTCCACTCGCCAGAGTCTGCACCGATGAGCCGCGCCTTCGTCAAGGAACAAGACAGCGATACGCCACCGCAATTGCCGGAATTGCCGATCAACCCCGGCCCGAATCCGGTGACAGCCCGCGGCCTCGCGCAGCTGCAGTCGCGCCTTGGCGAAAATCAGGCGCTGCAGGCCCAGCTTGCCAGTATCAGCACTCCCGATCAGCTGCTGCAACGCGCCGAATTGCAGCGCGAGCAACGCTGGCTGGAAGCACGGCTCGGCTCGGCGCAATTGCGGCAGCCGTCGGTAGCGACCACCCGGGTCGAATTTGGTTGTCTGGTCACGCTGGTGGATGAACACGACACCGAACATCGCTACCGCATCGTTGGTGAAGATGAAGCCGCGCCCGAACAGGGCCGGATAAGCTGGCACAGCCCGCTGGCCGCAGCATTGCTCGGTGCCCGTGTCGGCGATGAACTCGTCTGGCCGCGCCCGGCAGGCGCCTTGCGGGTAGAAGTTCTGGCGATTGATGCAGAACCGGAAAGCGACCAGTAATGCTCTTTTCACGACAATACCGGTGCTTATCCCTGCGTTGTTACCGACACCGATTTTCAACCACAAACAAAACGGCGCCCGCGGGCGCCGTTTTCATTCGCTGTGTTCAGAACGGAATATCGTCATCAAACGCCGGTTCATTGAAGCCTTGATCGGCTGTTGCCGGTTGGCCGGACGACTTGCCCTGTTGGCGAGCCGGAGCACCGCCGCCGTAGCTGCCGCCCTGATTGTCATCGTAACCCGCGCTTCCGCCACCACCACCACCGCGACCATCAAGCATCTGCATTTCGTTGCAGCGGATTTCGGTGGTGTAGCGATCCTGGCCGTCTTTGTCTTGCCACTTGCGCGTACGCAAGGAGCCTTCAACGTAAACCTTGGAACCTTTTTTCAGGTACTCGCCCATGATCTGCGCGAGCTTGCCGTAGGCCACCACGCGGTGCCATTCGGTCAGTTCTTTCTGCTCGCCGCTCTGCTTGTCCTTCCAGCTTTCGCTGGTGGCAACGGTCAGATTGGCGATGGCGTCACCGCTCGGGGTGTAGCGAATCTCCGGATCTTTGCCGAGATTGCCGATCAGGATGACTTTGTTGATACCACGGCTGGCCATGGTGATTCTCCTTGCTTGCGAGGCGGGCGTTTCAGTGAGAGTCCCGGTCGCGGGTTGTAGAAACGGTCAATTCACAACAACAACTGGGGCGGAATTGTAGGGGGTGTCGGGCGCACAAGCTACACCCAAACGGTTCAGCGCCCGAGATGGCGGTTCAGCTCGGTTTCCGGCAGCCGGCGAGCGTCGTAACGCAGCTCAAGCGTCTGTTGGTCGGGGCGGGGAATCACTTCAATGACGCCATCCAGCGCCCGGAATCTGAGCGCCAGTGCGGCCAGCTCCTCGCTTGGCGCCGGCAGGTGGGCGGTGCGCCAATCCGGCAATGGCTGCTGGCCGAGGGCCACCACCAGCCAGATGGCCACCATGACGATGCCTGCGACCATCACCGCGGCCGGGCCGGACCACTGCATCAGCAGGCCGCCGACGGCACCGCCAGCAAACGCGCCCAGAAACTGGGCACTGGCGTAAAAGCCCATGGCCGTGCCTTTGTGGCCGGCTGGGACGATGCGTGACAGCCAGGACGGCAACGACGCCTCCAGCCAGTTGAAGGCCGCGAAATAGAGCACCAACCCGGTGACCACCAGCGCCAGCGACGGCAACGCCAGCACCGCCAGCGCAGCCGCCAGAATCGGCAAACACAGCAGCAGGATGGGTTTGTGCCAGCGACGCCGCTCGGCCAGCCGCAACAGCGGCGCCATCAGCAGGGCACCGGCGATCAGCACTGGCAGATAGACCGTTGCATGCGCCGCCCGATCGATGCCGAAACCGACCAACTTCATTGGCACCACCATGAACAGCGCAGTCATGACGAAATGCAGGGCAAATATGCCGACGGACAGGCGCGGCAGATCGCCGTGGCGCAGCAACGGCCACAGCGTGTGCCAGCGCGCCTGGCCGTCACCGGCGCTGGCCGGTTGGTCGGCTTTCGGCAGCACCAGAACCGTCAGCAGCAAGCCGACGAGGGCCAGACCGACGGTGGCCCAGAACACGGCGGCCAACCCGCCAACCGAAGCCAGCAAGGGGCCACCCATAAAGGCCAGAATGAACGCGGCGCCGATGCTCATGCCGATGATGGCCATGACTTTGCTGCGCCGCTGCTCGGCGGTGACATCGGCCGCCAGTGCCAAGGCGGCACTCGACACCGCGCCGGCGCCTTGAATGGCGCGGCCGATGATGACGCCAGTGATATGGTCGGACAGCGCGGCAACCAGCGCGCCGAGAGCAAACAAAACCAGACCGAGCGTGATCACCGGCTGGCGACCCCACGTATCAGAGAGCCGACCCAGCGGAATCTGCAAACAGGCCTGGGTGATACCGTAAATGCCAACGGCAAGCCCGGCCAGTGCCGGCGTGTAACCCTGCAAGTCGCTGCCGTAAGTGGTCATTACCGGCAACAGCATGAACAGCCCCAGCATCCGGAAGGCAATGATGGCAGCGAGCGTGAACGCCGCCCGCCGTTCGGCCGACGTCAGTTTGTTGTCCAGACTCATGCCGATGCCTGCCGATCAGCAAGGCGCAAGCGCGGGTTGGGCATCGACCGGGAGTTGAGTACTGTCAGACAGGTGTCAGGAGTCATGCAGGCAGCGGAAATATGGCAGTGGGCGTGACTTGCTTGGGGTCGCTATAGTATCAGCTTTTGCCGCGCCGACCCGGTGCGGTGTTTTCCCACATAACCGCCGGCAGAACCCATACGCATGGACAAGATCCTGATTCGTGGTGCGCGCACGCACAACCTGAAGAACATTGATCTGGAGTTGCCGCGCGACAAACTGATCGTCATTACCGGCTTGTCCGGGTCCGGCAAATCGTCGCTGGCATTTGACACGCTTTATGCTGAAGGCCAGCGACGCTATGTCGAGTCACTGTCGGCCTACGCCCGGCAATTCTTGAGCCTGATGGAAAAGCCGGATGTCGATCATATCGAGGGACTTTCTCCGGCGATTTCAATTGAGCAGAAATCAACCTCGCACAACCCGCGCTCCACCGTCGGCACGGTCACCGAAATTTATGATTACCTGCGACTGCTCTACGCGCGAGTCGGTGAGCCGCACTGCCCGACCCACGGCAGCAAGCTCGATGCCCAGACGGTCTCACAAATGGTCGACCGCATTCTGGAGTTGCCGGAAGACAGCAAGCTGATGCTGCTGGCACCGGTGATTCAGGACCGCAAAGGCGAGCATCTCGGATTGATGGTGGAGTTGCGCGGCAAAGGCTTTGTGCGCGCCCGCATCAACGGTCAGGTGATGGACCTGGCCGACGCCCCGAAACTCGACGCCCGCAGCAAACACACGATTGAAGTGGTGATTGATCGGTTCAAAGTCCGCGCCGATCAGGCGCAGCGGCTGGCCGAATCCATTGAAACCGGCCTGAAGCTGGCCGACGGCATTGTCAAAGTCGCCTTTATGGACGATAACCCGTCCGGCAAGGAAAAACGCGAGGAGTTGCTGTTCTCGGCCAAACACGCCTGCCCGCAGTGCGGTTTTGCCCTGTCCGAACTCGAACCAAAAATTTTCTCGTTCAACAGTCCGGCCGGTGCCTGCGGCACCTGCGATGGCCTCGGCATTCACTCGTTCTTTGATCCCAAGCGCATCGTTGCCGATTCAGACAAGACGCTGGAAGAAGGCGCGATCCGTGGCTGGGACAAGCGCAACGTTTTTTACTTCCATATGCTGCGCAGTCTGGCCAAGCACTACGGCTTCGCTCTTGACGTGCCATTCAACAAGCTGGCGAAGAAAGCCCAGGATGTGGTGCTGTACGGCAGCGGCCGCGAAATCATCGATTTTCATTACTTCAATGACCGCGGTGACACCGTCGTGCGCCGGCATCCGTTTGAAGGCATCGTTGCCAACTTCGAACGCCGCTACAAGGAAACCGAGTCACAGCAGATCCGCGACGAGCTGTCACGGTTCATGACCACCCGGCCCTGTCCGGATTGCGGCGGTTCCCGGCTCAACGAAGGTGCCCGCAACGTCAAGATCAAAAAGTTGAGCCTGCCGGAGGCCACTTCGCTGTCGATCGCCCAGTGCAAGGAGTTTTACGACGCACTGAAGCTGACCGGCCAGCGCGGCAAGATCGCCAGCAAGATTTTGCAGGAGATTTCGGCGCGACTCGGCTTTCTGGTCAACGTCGGTTTGGAATATCTGACTCTGGACCGCAGCGCCGAAACCTTATCCGGCGGTGAGGCCCAGCGAATTCGCCTGGCCTCGCAGATCGGTGCCGGTCTGGTTGGCGTCATGTACATCCTGGACGAGCCGTCGATTGGCCTGCACCAGCGCGACAACGAACGGCTGCTGCAAACACTGAACTACCTGCGCGATCTCGGTAACACCGTGATCGTGGTGGAACACGATGAAGACGCGATTCGCTCGGCCGATTACATCGTAGACATCGGTCCGGGCGCCGGTGTCCATGGCGGTACCGTGGTTGCTGCCGGCAGCTACGAGAAAATCTGCTCAGCCAAGGACTCGCTGACCGGCAAATACCTGTCCGGCAAACTGGAAATCGCCATTCCGAAAGCGCGCACGCCGGTCGATAAAGATCGCATGCTGGTGCTGCGCGGCGCCAGCGGCAACAACTTGAAGAAAGCCGATCTGGAAATTCCGGTTGGTCTGTTTACCTGTGTAACGGGGGTTTCGGGCTCCGGCAAATCGACCCTGATCAACGACACGCTGTACCGCATTGCCGCTATCGAGCTGAACGGTGCGGAAGCCAACCAGCCGGCCGCGTATGACAGCATCGAAGGCATGGAGCTGTTCGACAAAGTCGTCGATATCGATCAGAGCCCGATTGGCCGGACACCACGCTCCAATCCCGCCACGTACACCGGCCTGTTTACGCCGATCCGCGAGCTGTTTTCCGAAACCAAGGAAGCGCGCGCCCGTGGCTACGGCCCCGGCCGGTTCTCATTCAACGTCAAGGGTGGTCGCTGCGAGGCCTGTGAAGGCGACGGAGTGTTGCGGGTCGAGATGCACTTCCTGCCGGACATCTACGTGCCTTGCGACGTCTGCAAGGGCCAGCGCTACAACCGCGAGACCCTTGGTGTCAGCTACAAGGGCAAGAACATTTCCGATGTGCTGGCGATGACGGTCGAAGATGCCCGCGCCTTCTTTGACGCGGTACCATCACTGGCCAAGAAGCTGCAAACGCTGGTCGATGTCGGCCTGAGCTATATCACGCTCGGTCAGTCGGCCACGACCTTGTCCGGCGGCGAGGCACAACGGGTCAAACTGGCAAAAGAGCTGTCTCGCCGCGATACCGGCAACACGCTCTATATACTGGACGAACCGACCACCGGCCTGCACTTCCACGACGTCAAACAGCTGCTGAAAGTGCTGCACGAATTGCGCGACCATGGCAACACCATCGTTGTGATCGAGCACAACCTCGATGTGATCAAAACAGCCGACTGGATTGTCGATCTCGGCCCGGAAGGTGGTAATGGCGGCGGCCAGATCATTGCAGCCGGCACACCGGAGCAGGTCGCCAAGGTGAAGGGCTCGCACACGGCCCGCTTCCTGAAACCATTGCTGGAAAAAGCTCAGGCGAAGAAAAAGTAAGTACTTCACCGAAACAAAAAAGGCCGGAACATCCGGCCTTTTGTTTGCTTGCGCAGGTACCCGCGCGGCAACAAGCAGTCAGTCAATGTGCCGAGCTGCTCGGTGTACCGGCAAAGCGTCGCCACGTCAGCGCCAGGACAAATGCCAGCGCAATGCCGCTGACATTGGCGACCATATCAAGCCAGTCAAAGCCACGATTTGGCACCCACTGCTGCAGCACCTCCAGGCCGGCGCCGAACACCGGCAACGCGAGCAGTAAATAGCGCCAATGCCCGGCATAGGCGAAAGCGCCGCAGAACGCGACGCCACCATGGCCGAGCAGGTGCAGCAGTTTGTCGTTGCTGGCGATTGGCGGCAGCGTTTCACCCGGCACCAGCGAACCATAAGCAACAAAAACAGCACTGGCCCAGAACGCCAACCGCCAGATCATCACTCGGTTTACACCGTTCACCGTATCGAACTGCCCCGGAAAAGCAAAACCGCCCAACAGGCGGTTTTGCTTGATTCAATGCTGACTCGAAAGCCATTGCACGGGCTTGTCGCCCGCCACCGATTACTCGGCTTTGGCTTCGACGTCGACCGGCTCGACTTCCACTGCCGGGCGATCGACCAGCTCGACAATCGCCATTTCGGCTTTGTCACCGGTGCGCAGGCCAGCGTGCAGAATGCGCAGGTAGCCGCCCGGGCGCTTTTCATAACGCTTGCCCAGTTCAGCGAACAGCTTCTGCACCGTTGCTTTCGAACGGGTACGGTCGAATGCCAGACGGCGGTTGGCGTGGCAGTCTTCCTTGGCCAGCGTGATCAGCGGCTCGATGACGCGACGCAGCTCTTTGGCTTTCGGCAGAGTGGTACGAATAACTTCATGCTCGACCAGCGAGTTAGCCATGTTGCGGAACATGGCGCTGCGGTGAGCGCTGGTGCGCGAAAACGCGCGACCGCTGCAAAGGTGACGCATGTGACTTTCCTTCTAATCTCGCGGGCCTTGCGGCCATCAGTTCAATCTTAGTTCTGCTCGCCGAGCAAGCTGGCCGGCGGCCAGTTCTCCAGGCGCATACCGAGTGACAGACCGTGCGCAGCCAGCACGTCCTTGATCTCGGTAAGCGACTTCTTGCCCAGGTTCGGGGTCTTGAGCAATTCCACTTCGGTGCGCTGAACCAGATCACCGATGTAGTGAATGTTTTCAGTCTTCAGGCAGTTAGCCGAACGGACTGTAAGCTCCAGATCATCGACCGGACGCAGCAGAATCGGATCAAAGGCCGGCTCAGCTTTCTTGGTCTCAACGGTACGCTCATCCTTCAGCTCGACGAACGCGGCCAGTTGCTGCTGCAGAATGGTAGCAGCGCGACGGATCGCTTCTTCCGGCTGAATAGTGCCGTTGGTTTCCAGATCGATAATCAGTTTGTCGAGGTCGGTGCGCTGTTCAACACGAGCGGCTTCGACCACGTAAGCAACACGACGGACCGGGCTGAACGACGCGTCCAGCAGCAGGCGACCGATCGGGCGCTCATTTTCTTCCACCAGACGGCGGTTGCTGGCCGGCTGGTAACCCATGCCGCGCGCCAGCTTGATGGTCATGTTCAGACGACCACCTTTGGTCAGGTGCGCAATGACATGGTCAGGATTCAGAATCTTGACGCCATTGACCAACTGCAGATCAGCAGCTTTCACCACGCCTTCGCCGCTCTTCTGCAGCGTGACGGTGGCTTCATCGCGATCTTCCAGCACCACTGCCAGACCTTTCAGGTTCAGCAGGATTTCAATGACATCTTCCTGCACGCCTTCCAGCGTGGAGTACTCGTGCAGTACGCCGTCGATCTCGGCTTCGACCGCGGCACAACCCGGCATCGAAGAGAGCAAAATGCGACGCAGCGCATTGCCCAGCGTGTGGCCGAAGCCACGCTCGAACGGTTCGAGAACGATACGGGCGCTCGCGCTGCCCTGGGTCTCGATTTTGATCTGGCGCGGTCTCAGCAATTCGGTCACGTTGCCGTGCATGGTTCAGGCGTCTCCTAAAACTGTTTTCCGCCAGACCACCCTCAACGCAAGTGCGAAGAGGGCAGTACCGGCGGCAAAGATTACTTGGAGTACAGTTCGACGATCAGCGCTTCGTTGATGTCGGCCGACAGGTCCGAGCGCTCCGGTACCGCCTTGAAGGTGGCAACCATTTTGCTCTCGTCGACTTCCACCCAGTGCGCCTTCTCACGCTGACCAGACAGTTCAAGCGCGGCCTTGATGCGCAGTTGGCCCTTGGCCTTCTCGCGCACTTCGACGACATCGCCCGGCTGGATCTGGAAGCTCGGGAAGTTCACAACGCGGCCGTTGACGGCGATGGAGCGGTGCGAGACCAGCTGACGAGCTTCGGCGCGGGTAGCACCGAAACCGGCGCGGTACACGACGTTGTCCAAACGGCTTTCCAGCAGTTGCAACAGCGATTCGCCGGTGTTGCCCTTGCCAGCCGAGGCTTGCTTGTAATAGTTGCTGAACTGACGCTCAAGGATGCCGTAAATACGACGGACCTTTTGCTTCTCGCGCAGCTGAACGCCATAGTCGGACAGGCGCTGGGCCTTGTCGCCATGCTGACCAGGCTTCTTGTTCAGGCGATCGCGGCATTTGCTCTCGATCGCACGGACGCCGCTCTTGAGACCGAGATCGGTGCCTTCGCGACGCGACAGTTTGACTTTCGGGCCGATATAACGAGCCATGATTCTTTACTCCGAGATTCTTTCCGAAAAAACGTTACACGCGACGCTTTTTCGGCGGACGGCAGCCGTTATGCGGAATCGGGGTCACGTCAGTGATATTGGTGATCTTGTAACCCACTGCGTTCAACGCGCGCACGGCGGATTCACGACCCGGGCCAGGACCCTTGACGAAGACTTCGAGGTTCTTCAGGCCGTATTCCTTCGCAGCAGTGCCGGCTTTTTCAGCGGCGACCTGAGCGGCGAACGGCGTGCTCTTGCGCGAACCGCGAAAGCCCGAACCACCGGCGGTGGCCCAGCTCAGGGTGTTGCCCTGACGGTCAGTAATGGTCACGATCGTGTTGTTGAACGAGGCATGGATATGAGCCATACCATCAACAACGTGCTTTTTAACGCGCTTGCGCGCAGTACGCGCAGCAGCAGGTGCTTTACCCATCGTATTAATCCCGGGATATCAAACTTAGACTTTGATCGGTTTGCGCGGGCCCTTGCGGGTGCGTGCATTGGTCTTCGAGCGCTGGCCGCGAACCGGCAGGCCCTTGCGGTGACGAATGCCACGGTAGCAACCGAGATCCATCAAACGCTTGATGCTCATGGACACTTCCCGGCGCAGGTCACCCTCGACCGTGAATTTGGCCACTTCGGTACGCAGCGATTCGACCTGGGCTTCATTGAGCTCTTTCACCTTGAGGGTGGGAGCAATGCCAGCCGCGGCACAGATGCTTTGCGCACGGGTGCGACCGACGCCATAAATGGCGGTCAGTGCGATCACCGTGTGCTTGTTGACCGGGATGTTGACGCCGGCAATACGAGCCATGGATTAAAACTCCTAACCTGAGTTGGCTGGCAGAAGGGCGCGAGAGTTTAGCGTCGAGTCTGCCAGATTTCAACTTTTCTAACCAAATCGAAGGCTTAGCCCTGACGCTGCTTGTGCTTGGCGGTCTCGCAGACCACCCGGACCACGCCTTCACGGCGGACGATCTTGCACTTGCGGCAGATAGCCTTTACCGATGCACGAACTTTCATCTTGGCACTCCTCGAAACTTAACGTGTACCGTGGTACCGAATCAGCTCTGGGTCAACCGACCGGCCGGGCCAACACCACGGAAATTCGCTTTCTTCAGCAGTGATTCGTACTGCTGCGACATCAGGTGCGCCTGCACCTGGGCCATGAAGTCCATGACCACGACCACGATAATCAGCAGGGAGGTGCCACCGAAATAGAACGGCACATTCCACATCATGATCATCGCTTCCGGCAACAGGCAAACAGCGGTCATGTACAGGGCGCCAACCAGGGTCAACCGGGTTACAACCTTGTCAATGTACCGAGCCGTGTGCTCACCGGGCCGGATGGCCGGCAAAAACGCCCCACTCTTCTTCAAGTTCTCGGCGATATCGCGTGGGTTAAACACGATAGCCGTATAGAAGAAGCTGAAAAACATAATACCGGCCGCGTACAACAGCATGTGCAACGGCTGACCGGGACTCAGGCTTGCCGATACATCCTGCAGGAAGCTGGTCACGCCGCTGTCACCCGAACCGCCGAACCACTGCACGATGGTGGCCGGGAACAGGATGATCGACGAGGCAAAAATTGCCGGGATCACGCCCGCCATGTTGATCTTCAGCGGCAGATGGCTCTGCTGGGCCTGGAACATCTTGCGGCCCTGCTGGCGCTTGGCATAGTTCACCACCAGCCGGCGCTGACCACGCTCGACGAAAATCACCACCGCCGTGACGACCGCCACAATGGCGACCAGCACAATCAGCGAAATGAACGACAACTCACCCTGACGAACGTTTTCGATGGTCTGGCCGAGCGCGCTCGGCATGCCGGCGACGATACCGGCGAAGATCAACATCGAAATACCGTTGCCGATGCCGCGTTCGTTGATCTGCTCACCGAGCCACATCAGGAACATGGTACCGGTCACCAGACTGACCACCGCACCGAAATAAAACGCAAAACCCGCGTTCGGAACCAGACCCGGAGCAAAGCTCGGGAAGTTCAGGGCAATCGAAGTCGCCTGGAAAGTCGCCAACAGCACTGTCCCGTAACGGGTGTACTGCATCAGCTTGCGCCGACCGGCTTCACCTTCCTTCTTCAAGGCTTTCAGCGGCTCGTACACAAAGCCCATCACCTGAATGATGATCGAGGCCGAGATGTACGGCATGATGCCCAGCGCGAATACCGACGCACGCTCGAGGGCACCACCCGAAAACATGTTGAAGAATGCCAGCAACGTGCCTTTCTGCTGCTCCATGAGCTGCGCTAGCACGCTGCTGTCGACGCCAGGAACCGGCACGAAGGCGCCTACCCGGAACACGATCAGCGCCAGCACCAGAAAGGTGATGCGCTTACGCAGTTCGGTCAGACCGCCGCCGAGCTTGTTAGCCATGCCGCCGACGTTCGCCATTACTTGGCGACCTCAGCGTCTTCCACCTTGCCGCCAGCGGCAACGATGGCAGCACGAGCACCTTCGGTCACCCGGACACCTTTGACGGTGACCGCGCGCGAAATGGCACCCGACAGCACGATCTTGGCCGAGTCGGAATCAATGGCAATAACGTTGGCCGCTTTCAGGCTGACCAGGTCGATGCTGTCGCCCGGCACCAGCGCCAGTTCGCTCAGGCGCACTTCGGCGTGCTTGAGCTTCTTCAGCGAGGTGAAACCGAACTTCGGCAAACGACGGGCCATCGGCATCTGACCGCCTTCGAAGCCGATCATGTGCTGCGGGCTCTTACGAGCGTGCTGACCCTTGTGACCCTTACCAGCGGTTTTACCGTCGGTCGAGCCGATACCACGACCCAAGCGCTTCGGCTGCTTTTTGCTGCCGACGGCCGGGGAAATTTCGTTCAGGCGCATGGATTACTCCTCGACCTTCACCATGTAATAGACCTGATTGATCATGCCGCGCACAGCCGGCGTGTCGATCAGCTCAACGGTTTGATGCATCCGCTTCAGGCCGAGGCCGAGCATCGTTGCACGATGCTTGGGCAGCTTGTGAAATTGCGAACGCACTTGGGTAACTTTGATCGTTTTAGCCATGGCGATTAACCCAGAATCTGTTCAACGGTCTTGCCGCGCTTGGCCGCAATGGCTTCAGCGGAAGACATGGCGGTCAGGGCGCGCACCGTGGCGCGAACAACGTTGACCGAGTTGGTCGAACCGTAGCTCTTGGCCAGCACGTTCTTGACGCCCAGCACTTCGAACACGGCGCGCATCGCACCACCGGCAATGATACCGGTACCTTGCGAGGCCGGCTGCATGAACACAGTCGAGGCGCCATGGGCGGCCTTAACCGGGTGCTGCAGCGTGTGACCATCTTTCAATTCAACGCGAACCATATTGCGCTTGGCCTGCTCCATTGCTTTCGCAATGGCAGCCGGAACTTCGCGGGCCTTGCCGCGGCCATAGCCGATACGGCCCTGGCCATCGCCAACCACGGTCAGCGCGGTGAACGAGAAAATCCGACCACCTTTGACAACCTTGGCAACGCGGTTTACGGCAACCAGTTTCTCGACCATACCGTCGGCGCTGGCTTGTTGCTGCTCTCTCATAGCCATCTTCAAACCCTTAGAACTGGAGGCCTTTGGCGCGAGCGGCATCTGCCAACGCCTTGACGCGACCGTGATACTGGAAACCCGAGCGGTCAAAGGCGACGTTGGTGACGCCCTTGGCCAGCGCGCGCTCGGCGATCAACTCGCCAATCTTCGCTGCCGCTTCGACATTGCCGGTGTACTTGACCGCGCCACGCACCGCTTCTTCGACAGTCGAAGCAGCGCAGACGACCTGACCGGTTTCGCCGGAGATCAGTTGTGCGTAGATATGGCGCGGAGTGCGATGCACCACCAGCCGGTTGGCACCCAGATCGGCAATGCGACGACGGGTGGCAGCGGCGCGACGGAGACGTGTCAGTTTCTTGTCCATATCTACACCTTACTTCTTCTTGGCTTCTTTCAGCACCACGACTTCGTTGTCGTAGCGCACGCCTTTGCCCTGATACGGCTCCGGCGGACGGAAACCACGGATGTTAGCGGCGGCTTGGCCGACCATTTGCTTGTCCGTACCGGCGACCAAAATTTCGGTCTGGGTCGGGCAGGTCACGGTCAGACCTTCCGGAATCTCAAACACCACCGGGTGCGAGAAACCGAGCGTCAGGTTCAGGTTCTTGCCCTGTACTGCTGCCCGGAAACCCACGCCGACCAGGTTCAGCTTGCGCGTGAAACCCTGGCTGACGCCGGTGACGAGGTTGTTGACCAGCGCACGGGCAGTACCGGCCTGCACATTGGCTTTTTCAAAGCCAGCGCGCGGGGCGAACGACACGACGTTGCCTTCAACCTTCACTTCCACGGCGTCGTGCAGCGTGTGGCTCAGTGAGCCCTTCGCGCCTTTGACCGTGACCACATTTGCCTTGACCGACAGCTCTACGCCTTTCGGGAGCTCAATCGGTTTTTTACCGACACGCGACATCTTCGCTGCTCCTTAAGCTACGTAGGCCAGCACTTCACCGCCGTGACCGGCAGCGCGTGCTGCGCGATCGCTCATCACACCCTTGGAGGTGGAGACAATCGCGACGCCGAGACCACCCAGCACTTTGGGCAGATCTGACAAGCTCTTGTACACGCGCAGGCCAGGACGCGAAACGCGATCCAGACGGGCGATAACCGGCTTGCCTTCGAAATATTTCAGGCTGATGGTCAGCACATTCTTGCCGTCCACCGAACTCTGTTCCATACCTGCCACATAGCCTTCTTCCAGCAGCACTTTCGCGATTGCTGTCTTCAGCTTGGAACCAGGCATGGTCACCACTTTTTTGCCGGCTGATTGCGCATTGCGGACGCGCGTCAGCATATCGGCGATGGGATCTTGCATGCTCATCGTCTAAAACTCCGCGCCAACCTTACCAGCTGGCCTTGGTGAGACCAGGAACTTCACCACGCATCGCCGCTTCACGCAGCTTGATACGGGAAAGACCGAACTTGCGCAGGAAGCCGTGCGGACGACCGGTGATGCTGCAGCGATTCTTTTGACGAGTCGCAGCAGAGTCACGCGGCAGCTTTTGCAGCGCTACCAGAGCAGCCCAGCGGTCTTCGTCAGAAGTGGCCGGGTTAACGATTGTGGCCTTCAGTTCCGCACGCTTGGTCGCGTACTTCTTGACCAGCGCAGCACGACGCTTTTCGCGCTCAATCATCGAGGTTTTTGCCATTTGTCAAAGCCCCTTAATTGCGGAACGGAAACTGGAAGGCGGCCAGCAGTGCACGGCCTTCTTCGTCAGTCGCAGCGGTAGTGGTGATGGTGATGTCCATACCACGAACCTTGTCGACCTTGTCGTAGTCGATTTCCGGGAACATGATCTGTTCCTTGAGACCGAGCGAGTAGTTGCCACGGCCATCAAACGACTTGCCACTGACGCCACGGAAGTCACGAACGCGCGGCAGCGCAATCGAAACCAGACGCTCGAGGAATTCCCACATGCGCTCACCGCGCAGGGTCACCTTGCAGCCGATCGGCATGCCATCACGAAGTTTGAAGTTCGCGATCGACTTGCGGGCCTTGGTCACCACCGGCTTTTGACCGGAGATGGCGGTCATATCGGCCACCGCGTTATCCAAAATTTTCTTGTCGCCGACCGCTTCACCAACACCCATGTTCAAGGTGATCTTGGTGATACGTGGGACTTGCATGACTGACTGGTAGCCAAACTTCTCTTGGAGTTGTTTGACGACGGTGTCACGATAATAGCCTTGCAGTTTCGCCATTTCTCTCACCGATTACACGTCAATCCGGGCGCCGTTCGACTTGAACACGCGCACCTTCTTGTCGCCTTCAAACTTATAACCGATACGATCAGCTTTGCCGGTCGTCGGATTCAAAATCGCCACATTCGACACGTGAATAGGAGCTTCCATTTCCACGATGCCGCCCGGAGCTTGGGTCAGCGGATTCGGTTTCTGGTGCTTCTTGACCTTGTTCACGCCTTCGACGCGAACCTTTTCGCCAAGCACCGCGCTAACCTTGCCGCGCTGACCTTTGTCTTTGCCGGTCAGGACGATCACTTCATCGCCAGATTTGATCTTTGCCATTGTGGTCACCCTTACAGCACTTCCGGCGCCAGCGACACAATCTTCATGAACTGCTCGTTACGCAGTTCACGTGTCACTGGTCCGAAAATACGCGTACCGATCGGCTGCATCTGGTTATTCAGCAGCACGGCCGCGTTGGAATCAAAGCGGATCAGCGAGCCATCCTGACGACGGACACCGTGCGCAGTGCGCACGACGACGGCGTTCAGAACTTCGCCTTTCTTGATCTTGGCGCGTGGAATTGCTTCCTTCACCGAGACCTTGATGACATCACCGATACCGGCATAACGGCGCTTAGAGCCGCCCAGCACCTTGATGCACATCACTTTCTTGGCGCCGCTGTTGTCAGCGACTTCCAGGATGGTTTGCATCTGGATCATGGTTTACGTCTCCGCCTTAGCTTGCGCGTTCAACGATTTCCACCAGCGTCCAGAACTTGGTCTTGGACAGCGGGCGGGTCTCTTGAATGCGGACGACATCGCCGGCACGGCATTCATTTTGTTCATCATGAACGTGGAGCTTGGTGGTGCGCTTCAAGTACTTGCCGTACTTGGGGTGCTGCACCTGGCGCTCTACGGCCACGGTGATGGACTTGTCCATCTTGTTGCTGACGACTTTGCCGACCAGCGTACGCTTGATAGCTTCTTCGCTCATTAGGCACCTGCCTTCTGCTTCAGCACGGTTTTGACCCGGGCGATATTGCGACGGACCACCTTGAGCAGGTGTGACTGCTTGAGCTGACCGGTCGTAGCTTGCATGCGCAGGTTGAACTGCTCACGCTGAAGCGCGGTCAGCTCGGTGTTGAGCTCGGCTTCGCTCTTGTTCACAAATTCGTTCGCTTTCATCACATCACCGTCCGCGTCACGATCGTGGTCTTCAGCGGCAACTTGGCAGCAGCCAGTTCAAACGCTTCTTTCACCACTTCAAACGGAATGCCTTCCACTTCGTACAGCATCTTGCCCGGCTGGATGTTGGCCACCCAGTACTCGACGCTGCCCTTACCGCTACCCATACGCACTTCCAGCGGCTTCTGGGTAATCGGCTTGTCCGGGAACACCCGGATGTAAATCCGACCGGCACGCTTCATGGCACGGGCCAAGGCGCGACGCGCGGCTTCAATCTGACGGGCAGTGAGGCGGCCACGGCTGGTTGCCTTGAGGCCGAATTCGCCGAAGCTGACTTTGTTACCGTTGGTGGCAACGCCAGTATTCCGGCCCTTCATCTGCTTGCGGAACTTGGTACGTTTCGGTTGCAACATGACTTACGTTCCTCAGCTCTTGTCGGCCTTGTCACCGCGCGCTGCCGGCTTGCGGGCCGACGGCTTGCGATCACCAGCGGGCTTGCGCTCGCCACCCGGACGACGCTCGCCAGCTTTACGCTTCGGCTGCTCTTCGCGTTCGCGGGCCGGCACAACTTCAGCCGGACGGCCGTCGCCGAGCACTTCGCCCTTGAAAATCCACACTTTGACGCCGATGACGCCGTAGGTGGTGTGCGCTTCGCCAGTGGCGTAGTCGATATCGGCGCGCAGGGTGTGCAGCGGCACACGACCTTCGCGGTACCATTCGGTACGGGCGATTTCAGCGCCACCGAGACGACCGGCGACCATGATCTTGATGCCCTTGGCGCCAGCACGCAGTGCGTTCTGCACGGCACGCTTCATGGCACGACGGAACATGACGCGGCGCTCGAGCTGCTGGGCAACCGAGTCAGCGACCAGCTTGCCGTCCATTTCCGGCTTGCGGACCTGTTCGATGTTCAGCGTGGTCGGCATGCCGCTCAAGGCCGAAACCTTGGCGCGCAGCTTGTCAATGTCTTCGCCTTTCTTGCCAATCACGATGCCCGGACGGGCAGTGTGAATGGTGACCTTCATGGTCTTGGCCGGACGCTCGATATCGATACGCGAAATCTGCGCCTGTGCCAGTTCCTTGGTCAGCCAGGTGCGAACCTGGTGATCGGCAGCCAAATACTTGGCAAAATCTTTCCGCTCGGCGAACCAGGTCGAGCGCCACGGCTGGGTGATTCCAAGGCGGAAACCAACCGGATTAACTTTCTGACCCATTACTTGCTCCCCCGGCGATCCGAAACCTTCACCGTGATGTGGCAGGTGCGCTTGACGATACGATCACCGCGGCCTTTGGCGCGCGGGCTCATCCGCTTGAAGCTCGGACCCTCGTCGATCATCACTGCGGCAACCCGCAGTGCGTCGATGTCGGCGCCGTCGTTATGCTCGGCATTGGCAATGGCCGATTCGAGCACTTTCTTAACCAGACCGGCGGCCTTGCGCTCGCTGTAAGCGAGAACATTCAGGGCCTTGTCAACGGACAGGCCGCGGATTTGATCCGCTACCAGACGCACTTTCTGCGCCGAGCTGCGGGCACCGCGATGAATGGCTTGCGTTTCCATCACTCAACCCCTTACTTCTTGCCGGCTTTCTTGTCCGCGACGTGACCCTTGAACGTACGGGTCGGCGCGAACTCGCCAAGTTTGTGACCGACCATCTCGTCGGAAACATAAACCGGCACGTGCAGCTTGCCGTTATGAACCGCAATGGTCAGGCCAACCATTTCCGGGCTGACCATCGAACGACGCGACCAGGTTTTGATCGGGCGCTTTTCGCCTTTGGCGACCGCCGCTTCGACCTTTTTCAGCAAATGCAGGTCGATGAACGGGCCTTTTTTCAGTGAACGTGGCACAGGAATACCCTCACATTACTTGCCGCGACGGCGCACGATAAACTTGTCGGTGCGCTTGTTCTTGCGCGTCTTCTTGCCCTTGGTCTTCCAACCCCACGGCGATGTCGGATGACGACCACCGGAGCTGCGACCTTCACCACCACCCATCGGGTGGTCGACCGGGTTCATGGCGACACCGCGAACGGTCGGACGAATACCGGCCCAGCGCTTGGCGCCAGCTTTGCCGTAGCTTTCCAGCATGTGCTCGCCGTGACCGACTTCGCCGATCGTGGCGCGGCATTCCGCGTGGATTTTGCGCATTTCGCCCGAACGCAGGCGGACCGTGACGTACTCGCCATCGCGTGCAACAAGTTGCACGGCAGCGCCCGCCGAACGCGCAATCTGCGCGCCCTTGCCCGGCTTCATTTCGATGCAGTGAATCGTCAGACCGACCGGGATGTTGCGCAGCGGCAGGCAGTTGCCGGCTTTCACCGGAGCGGCTTCGCCGTTTTGCAGCACGTCACCGGCTTTCACGCCTTTCGGGGCGATGATGTAGCGGCGCTCGCCATCGGCGAAGCACAGCAGGGCCAGGTGAGCGGTACGGTTCGGGTCGTACTCGATACGTTCAACTTTCGCCGGAATGCCGTCTTTGTTGCGCTTGAAGTCAACCAGACGGTAATGCTGGCGATGACCACCACCGATGTGACGGGTGGTGATGTGACCGTTGTTGTTACGGCCACCGGACTTGTTCTTGTGTTCGACGAGAGCGTCAACCGGGCCGCCTTTGTAGAGGCCATCGGTCTTCACTTTCACCACGAAACGACGACCCGGGGAGGTCGGCTTCATCTTGATAAGTGCCATTGTCGCTACCCCTTAGGCCTGGTCGCCAAACACGCTGATGGCATTGCCTTCAGCCAGTTTGATGTAGGCTTTTTTCCAGTCAGAGCGGCGACCCTTGCGCAGGCCAGCGCCCCTCAGCTTGCCTTTCACGTTGACGGTAGTCACACGCTCAACCTTGACGTCAAACAACTTCTCGACGGCAGTCTTGATTTCGTGCTTCTCGGCGTCACGCAGCACTTTGAAAACAACGGTGTTGTTCTGCTCAGTGCACAGGTTGGCCTTTTCGGAGACGTGCGGTGCCAGCAGCACCCGCATCAGACGTTCCTGGTTCATGCCAGCATCTCCTCGAACTGCTTGACCGCACCGACAGTCATGATCACTTTGTCGAAAGCGATCAGGCTGACCGGGTCAACCGCATTCGGGTCGACCACATCGACGGTGTGCAGGTTGCGCGCCGCGAGGTACAGGTTCTCATCAACGTTATCGGTGACGATCAGCGCATCGGCCACGTCCATGCCATTCAGTTTTTCAACCAACAGCTTGGTTTTCGGGGCGTCAACAGCGAAGCTGTCAACCACGATCAGACGGCCCTGGCGAACCAGTTCCGACAGAATCGCGCAAATCGCGCCGCGGTACATTTTCTTGTTCACTTTTTGCGACCAGTCCTGCGGACGGGCAGCGAAAGTCTTGCCACCACCACGCCACAGCGGCGAGCGAATGGAACCAGCACGGGCACGACCGGTGCCTTTCTGCTTCCACGGCTTTTTGCCACCGCCCGAAACATCGGCGCGGGTCTTTTGTTGCACGGTGCCAGCACGGCCGCCTGCCAAATAGGCAGTCACAACCTGGTGCACCAGCGCTTCATTGAATTCACGGCCGAACGCAACTTCCGACACGTTGATCGTGCCGCCGTTGCCGCCTGTCAGAGTCAATTGCATCGTTACGCTCCTACGCTCAGGCCTTGGCCGCCGGCTTGACGATTACGTCAGCGCCGTCGAAACCCGGGACTGCGCCCTTGACCAGCAGCAGGTTGCGCTCGGCATCAATGCGGACCACTTTCAGGCATTCGACAGTGACCTGTTCGACGCCGTAGTGACCGTACATTTTCATGCCTTTGAACACGCGACCTGGGGTCTGGCGTTGGCCGATCGAGCCCGGTACACGGTGCGAAACCGAGTTACCGTGCGTATTGTCCTGACCACGGAAGTTCCAGCGGCGGATGGTGCCGGAGAAACCACGGCCCTTGGTCACGCCTGTTACGTCGACCAGTTGGTCGGCCTGGAACAGATCCACTTTCAGCTCGCCACCGACTGCCAGGCCATGATCGGCTTTGGCGCGGAATTCCCACAGACCACGGCCAGCGGCAACACCGCTCTTGGCGAAGTGGCCGGCTTCCGGCTTGTTCAGGCGGCTTGCCTTTTTGCTGCCGGTCGTAACCTGGACAGCGACATAACCGTCGGTTTCAACGGTTTTGACTTGGGTAATGCGGTTCGGCTCGACCTCGATGACGGTCACCGGAACCGACACGCCGTCGTCATTGAAGACGCGGGTCATACCGACTTTGCGACCCACTAGTCCGATTGCCATGACGTATTCCTCTACAAGGATGATTCGCGGGACTCAAATCAGCTAAGGCTGATTTGAACGTCCACGCCAGCGGCCAGGTCCAGTTTCATCAACGCGTCGACGGTCTTGTCGGTCGGCTCGATGATGTCTACCAGACGCTTGTGCGTGCGAATTTCGTACTGGTCACGGGCATCCTTGTTCGCGTGCGGCGAGGTCAGGATGGTGTAACGTTCTTGCTTGGTCGGCAGCGGGATCGGGCCGCGCACTTGCGCGCCGGTCCGCTTGGCCGTGTTCACAATTTCCATCGTCGACTGATCGATCAAACGGTGATCGAAAGCCTTCAGACGAATACGGATACGTTGCTTTGCCATCGCGATGGCACTCCAATATAAAGAGCGAAAAAACGAAGAACACCGCACTCCCTTCCGCTTCGTCTGGGGGCGGTATTCCTTGAGTTCAGTCGAGCTGCAATCGAGCTCGTTGTCAGGGACGGTGATGCCAAGATACTGGTCTACCGTCACCAACTCCAATCAGCACCATGGCTGACCGGGGGAACTACCTAAAGAGCACTTCTCAAAGGCCGCGGAATGATAGCGGCGCTTTTCCGGCTTGTCACGCAAAAAATGAGCGATTTACCGAATTTCGACCGGCCGGGCTGAGGAATCCCCCAACCCGGCACAGCCGTTTTACTGATTAGGCAATAACCTTGGCCACAACGCCGGCGCCAACGGTACGGCCGCCTTCGCGAATCGCGAAGCGCAGACCGTCATCCATCGCGATCGGGGCAATCAAGGTGACAACCATCTTGATGTTGTCGCCCGGCATCACCATCTCGACGCCTTCCGGCAGTTCGATGGCGCCAGTCACGTCAGTCGTACGGAAGTAGAACTGCGGACGGTAGCCTTTGAAGAACGGGGTGTGACGACCGCCTTCTTCTTTCGACAGCACGTACACTTCCGATTCGAACTTGGTGTGCGGCTTGATCGAGCCCGGCTTGGCCAAGACTTGACCACGCTCGACGTCTTCACGCTTGGTGCCGCGCAGCAGCACGCCAACGTTGTCGCCGGCACGGCCTTCGTCCAGCAGCTTGCGGAACATTTCGACGCCGGTGCAGGTGGTCTTGACGGTGTCTTTCAGGCCGACGATTTCGATTTCTTCGCCAACTTTGACGATGCCGCGCTCGACACGACCGGTCACCACGGTGCCGCGGCCCGAGATCGAGAACACGTCTTCGACCG
>JAYSCY010000001.1:0-513285 GCA_041914645.1 Permianibacter sp. | reverse complement strand
GAAAGCACGACACCGGAAAGCACGACACCGGAAAGCACGACACCGGAAAGCACGATACCTGAAACGACGACAGCCGCATCGAATGCCGCTGCGCCGGACCCGGCGGCACCGGTGGATGATTCAGCGGTTGTCGATCTGATGCTGGAGTCGCAGCGACATGCATTGTCGCAATCGATCAACAGCCCGGCCGGGGTCAGCTTTCACAAGAACATGTATATCGCGCCACTCAGCTATGCCGAGGATTACAACGGCCTGCAGACCGAAGTGGTGTTCCAGCTCAGCTTCAAGGCCAGACTGTTTGGCGGGCCACTTTTCTTCGGTTATACCCAGCGCTCGTACTGGCAAGCCTACGACAAGGACAATTCCTCACCCTTTCGGGAAACCAACTACAACCCGGAAGTATTTGCCCGCTTTCAACCGGATGAATGGTGGTCGGATCAATGGGGCATCGATCTGGGCATCGAACACGAATCCAACGGCCGCGAGGTACCAGACTCACGCAGTTGGAACCGGCTCTACACCATGGTCTTTCACGAAGGCGAGCACGACATGCTGTCGATCAAGGCCTGGTATCGGCTGAAGGAAGATCCGAAGCCGGATACGCGCTCGGCAGAAGGCGACGACAACCCGGACATTCTGGATTATTACGGCTATGGCGAACTGCGTTATCGCCGTTGCCTCGATGGCGCGCGCTGCCTGCAATTGTTCGAATCAATGCTGCGCGGCAATACCAGCACCGGCAAAGGTGCCGTTGAATTGATGTGGAGCTTTCCGGCCGAGTCGGAACAGATGAGCTGGTTCGTGGCACTGTTCAGCGGTTATGGTGAAAGCCTGATCGACTACGACAATCACCAGAACCGCATCATGGTCGGTGTGACCCTGCGGCCACACTGATAGCCGCGCGGGTGCGGTTTTACGCTACTGCCGGTTGCCGGTGTTTCTGATGCAGAAATGCCAGCAGCTCGGTGCGCAGGGCGTGATAACGCGGTGACTCGGCCAGCAGCAGCCGATCGCGCGGCCGCGGCAAATCAACGGTCAGGATGCCACCAATGGTGGCCGCCGGACCATTGCTCATCATCACCACCCGGTCCGACAGCAGAATCGCTTCATCGACGTCATGGGTGACCATCACCACCGTTGAACCGGTGCGGGCAACAATGCCGAGCAGTTCGTCCTGCAGATGGGCACGGGTCAGTGCATCCAGCGCACCAAATGGTTCATCCATCAGCAACACCTGAGGCTCCATGGCCAACGCGCGGGCGATCCCGACCCGCTGTTTCATGCCGCCGGAAATTTCCTGTGGCAGCTTGTCGCGCGCCGCCGTCAGGCCAACCAATTCCAGAGCCGCCGCGGTGCGCGTGCGCAATTGATTGCGGCTCTCGCTGGCACCAAAGACCCGCTCCACGGCCAGATGGATATTGTCGTGACAACTGAGCCAGGGCAGCAGCGAATGGTTCTGGAACACCACGGCGCGCTCCGGCTTTGGCCCTGCCACTTCGCGATTGTTGCAGATGACGACGCCACGCGTTGGCAAGGTCAACCCGGCGATCAAATTGAGCAGAGTCGACTTGCCACAACCGGAATGGCCAATCAACGTGACAAACTCGCCTTTGGCGATGCCGAGATTGATCTCCGCCAGCGCATGGAAACGGCCCTTGCGACTGTTGAACACCATCTCGACCTGCTCAACGCTGACAAACTTGCTGGTAGCGCTGTGTTGGTTCAAGGTCTGACTCCTGTATTTCGTAATTGTCTTTGGCTCAACTGTAATCAAACCGGCGAGCGATCAGCATCAGGCTCTGTTCGAGCGCAAAGCCGATCACGCCAACCATGACAATGGCAATCAGAATGTGGGCAACATTCAGATTGTTCCATTCATCCCAGACCCAGAAACCGAGCCCGCTGCCGCCGGTCAGCATCTCGGCGGCGACAATCACCAGCCAGGCCACGCCAATCGACAGGCGGATGCCGGTCATCAGATACGGCAGCACGGCCGGAAACAGGATGCGAGAGAACACCTTCCATTCACTGAGATTCAGCACCCGCGCCACATTCAGATAATCCTGCGGCACACTGCGAACACCATGTGCGGTATTGATCAGAATCGGCCAGATGCTGGAAATGAAGATCACCCAGATCGAGGCCGGATGAGCCTTTTGGAACACCAGCAGGCCAATCGGCAGCCATGCCAGCGGCGACACCGGTCGCAACAGGCTGATCACTGGCGCCAGCATGCCGCTGATGAAAGCAAACCGGCCGATCAGAAAACCGAGCGGGATCCCGATGGCGGCCGCCAAGCCGAAGCCGATCCCGACCCGCGCCAGCGAATGAAGAATGTTCCAGCCGATGCCCTGATCGTTCGGGCCGTTGTCGTAGAACGGATTGGCGAACAATTCGAGCGCCGCCTGCCAAGTGGCGATTGGTCCCGGCAGATCGGGGCGCAATACCGCCAACCACGACCACACTGCCAACAGCAAGCCGAGCCCGCACAGCGGTGGCAAAACCGCTTGTGTGAGGCTGCGCAGGCGCTCGCGGTTCTGTTCGGCGCGGGCGGCAAATTCAGCCTGATGTTTGGCAAGAACGGTTGCTCGTTCTGCGGCGAGCTGCTGGCGCGCTTCAATCAGGGCGCTGCTGGGTGTGGCGGCCGGCAAATCGGCTTCAGGCCGCGAGACTTCGCTCGGAATTGAAGCGGAAGTGGGCACGGCTGCCAACCGAGGGGCGAGACTCATACCGTGGCCCCTTTGCTACTGTGCAAGGCAAAACTGGCGGCATACTTCAGCGGTTCCTTGCCATCCCACATCTTTCCATCGATCAGCGTCGTGTTGCGCAATACGTCAGTCGGCAGATTGACCCTGGCGGCGGTGGCCGCCTGTTTGTACAACGCAATCTGGTTGATTTGGCTTGCCACCGCACGGTAATCCGGATCGGCATCGAGCAGGCCCCAGCGGCGATGCTGGGTCAGGAACCACATGCCATCCGACAGATAGGGGAAGTTGACCTGACCGTCGTTGAAGAAAGCCATGTGGTGCGGATCCTGCCAGCGCTTGCCGATACCGTTGTCGTACTGACCGAGGAAACGCGGTTCGATCACGTCGGCGGGCGCGTTGACATAGGCTTTGCCGGAAATCAGTTGGGCGACGGTTGACCGGTTGCGCGGGTCATCGATAAAGCGGGACGCTTCGAGAATGGCAGCAATGAGCGCCCGGGCGGTGTTCGGGTTTTGTTGGCAGAACGCGGCCGTGCTGCCGAGTACTTTCTCCGGATGATCGGTCCAGATCTCCTGCGAGGTCGCCACGGTAAAGCCAATATTGTCGTGAATGGCGCGGGCATTCCACGGTTCGCCGACGCAAAAGCCATCCATGTTGCCGACCCGCATGTTGGCGACCATCTGTGGCGGCGGCACCACGATGGTTTTGACATCGCGCAGCGGATGCACTCCGAGGCTGGCCAAATAGTAATACAGCCACATCGCATGAGTGCCAGTCGGAAACGTCTGGGCGAAGGTGTACTCCCGCGGATTGGCCTTGATGTGTTTGGCCAGACTCAGGCCATCACGAACGCCGCCATCATGCAGTTGTTTCGACAACGTGATGGCCTGCCCGTTGTGGTTCAGGTTCATCAGCACGGCCATGTCCTTTTTCTGGCCGCCAATGCCGAGGTGGACACCATAGACCAGACCATACAGCACGTGGGCAGCGTCCAGCTCACCATTGACCAGCTTGTCACGCACGGCCGCCCACGAGGCTTCCTTGCTCGGCACGATCTCGATGCCGTATTTTTTGTCGAAACCCATTTGTGAAGCGACAATCACCGAGGCGCAATCGGTCAGCGGAATGAAGCCGACATTCACTTTGGTCTTTTCCGGCTTGTCGGTGCCGGCCGCCCACACCTGCCGGCCCGGCGTCAGTCCGGTCATGGCCATGGCACCAGCTATCGCCAGTTGCTTGCCAAAACTGCGGCGACCATTGTTGATGGTGTCAGTCAGTTCGTTTGCGCCAGCAACTTGGTTGGCGGTGGAACCGGGCATCGGATTGATCGCGTCATGATTGCAGCGGGGCGGTAGCGACATGATGGCTCTCTTGTGCAAGAAAATAAGATCAAGCGACGGAACCACTCAACGAAATCCAGTCAACAGATTCCGTGAACCGGTCGCGGCCAAAAAAAAAAGGCGTCCGTTGTCCTGCGGTCAGCAGGGCAAGGGACGCCGTTGTCCATTCAACTACAAATTGTCTTAAATGCAGTGGGTCGGACTGCAAAACTCGGGATGCCTTTCGACATCTGCCAGTGTGTTTGAGCAAGCGCCGTGCCAGCCGCGCGGGATCAAACACCACATCGTTGTGGCGGTGGTGTTTGCCGCGTCGGCCGGGGCAATTGCCGCTGACTTGCAACACTGTGCCGCGCGCGACATTGCACCAGCCTGAATCAGCTTGCACCAACTCGCCGCCCCAACCGGGGGCGAGTACCGCCTTATGCTGGCGGCTGACGCAGCAAGTCCTCGGCTATTTCGGCCAGTGACCGTCGGCTGTTCATGGCCAGCGCGCGCAGGCGCTTGTAGGC
Source organism: Permianibacter sp. (assembly GCA_041914645.1). Taxonomy (GTDB): domain Bacteria; phylum Pseudomonadota; class Gammaproteobacteria; order Enterobacterales; family Permianibacteraceae; genus Permianibacter. The sequence continues at coordinate 508,728 of JAYSCY010000001.1, read as the reverse complement.
CGCCGCTTCATCTAGATTCTCGCGCGCCATGATCAGCCCCTTGGCGGTGTCAATTGCCCGCTGTTGCTGCTGTTTCTGGGCATTGCTGGCGAGTTGCTCAGTCAGTTGCTGTTGCTGTTGAAAGCGGGCGTTGGCGATTCGCAACACCGAACTCAGCTTGCCGGTGTCCACCCCCGTGACCGAGTAGACGGTGACCCCGGCCGCCAGCGCTGCCCGAATGCTGGCGTCGGAATCATCCGGAGTGAACATCAGCATCGGCATCGGCGCGAACGTGTTGACCACACACAGCGACTCCAGCACATCGCGCGATGGCGAGGCGGTGTCGATCAGGATGATATCGGGCTGAAAATCGGCAACCCGGCGCAACAAGCCGATGGCGCCCGCCATTTCCTGCACCGACTCGATTCCGGCTGCCCGCAGCGCGGCCACGGCGTCAGCGCCACGCGCGGCATGTTCGCCGGCGTGCTGCTCTTCACTTTCGCTGGGCTCATCGACTACAACCAGTACCCGCATTGCTGCGCCTCGTGCTGCCGTGCGCCTTCGTGGCTCTCGGTATCGCTGCTCAGAATGCAAACCACGGGCCGTGTTGTTGTCAGGCACGCGACGCTGCCGACACGAAGGGAATGCGTTGCGCCGCTCTGGTGCAATCCCGGCTGGATTGCGTGGCAATGGGGCATGCATTTGGTGCAAGCCACGGTCGCGGTGTGGCCGGTCGGCGGGTTTTGCCTGCGGCCGTGGTTGCCAAATGCTTGCGGTTGGCGCTGGCGCAATACAGGCCGGCGTGCGCGCCGATCCTGATGCTCGGTGTCGGCAGCGGTATTCGCGAGTGCTTGTCAACCGGCAAGCCTTTGCAGGCTGGCCCCGATTTTGCAAAACCAAATCCGAGACAACGGTGTCCGCTGCACGTCCATTTAGCGACGTGTGCACGGACACCGTTTTTTTTTTGCACCGGAGGATGCCATGACAACAGGAACTACAGCGGCACGGAAGCAGCAACTGGTGCTGGTCGGTAACGGCATGGCCGGCATGAAAGTGATCGAAGAGTTGGTGGCGCAGGCGCCGGATCGTTATGCCATTACCGTGCTCGGTGCCGAGCCACATGGCAATTACAACCGCATCCTGCTGTCGCCAGTGCTGGCCGGCGAGAAAGCGTTCGACGAAATCCTGATTCATCCGCGCAGCTGGTATGCCGAACACGGCATCACCCTGCACACCGATTGCCGTGTCACGACCATTGATCGCACGGCCCAGACCGTGCACACCGATACCGGCCTGCTGCTGCCTTATGATCGGCTGCTGCTCGGTACCGGCTCGCTGCCGTTTATCCCACCGGTGCCGGGTCGGGAGCTGGCCGGTGTGGTCAGCTATCGCGATGCCCGCGATGTCGATCAAATGCTGGTAGCGAGTCAGCAGTATCGCCATGCCGTTGTCATCGGCGGCGGCTTGCTTGGCCTCGAAGCGGCTTACGGTCTGCTGCGGCGTGGCATGTCGGTAACTGTTGTTCACCTGCTGCCAACGTTGATGGAGCGGCAACTCGATGCCGCTGCCGCGCAGTTGTTGCAAGCAACGTTGGAGGCACGTGGCATTGCCTTCAAGATGGCCGCGCAAACCCAGGGTCTGCTCGGCGACGAGCGGGTAAAAGCGGTGCAATTTGCCGATGGCAGCAGTCTGCCCGCCGATCTGGTGGTGATGGCAGCCGGCATTCGGCCAAACATTGCACTGGCGCAGGCCAGCGGCATCGCCTGCGAGCGTGGCGTGCTGGTTTCGGATGCGATGCAAACATCGGATCCGGCAATTTATGCCGTCGGTGAATGTGTCCAGCATCGCGGCCAGTGTTATGGCCTGGTGGCACCGCTCTATGAGCAAGCCAAAGTGTGCGCCGCACATCTGCTTGGTGACATGCAGGCGTGCTATCAGGGCTCGGTAACATCGACCAAGCTGAAGGTCACCGGTGTGGATCTGTTTTCGGCCGGCGAGTTTCAGGGCGGTGCCGACACCGACAGCATTGTCTACCAGGATGTGGCCGGCGGCATCTACAAGAAGGTTGTGCTGCGTGCTGACAAAGTGATTGGCGCCGTGCTGTACGGCGACACCGTCGATGGCAGTTGGTATTTCCAACTGATGAAAGAGCAGAAGAACGTCGCCGAGCTGCGCGACACCTTGCTGTTCGGGCCGATCAGCGCTGGCGCCGAGTCGCAACCGGCGGTGCTGGATTGGCCAGATGAGCGCGCGGTCTGCGATTGCAACGGCGTCTGCAAAGGCACGATTGTCAATGCCATTCGCGACAAGAAGCTGAACTCGCTCGACGCGGTGCGCGCCCACACCAAAGCCTCTTCTTCCTGCGGTTCCTGCACGCCGGTGGTGGAAGCGCTGCTGGCCGCAACGGCCAGCGATGGTTATCAGGCACAAACCCGCAAGCCGCTCTGCAGTTGCACCGAGCACAGTCATGACGAGGTGCGTGAAGCCATTCGCACGCAGCGGCTGCTGGCGCTGGAGCAAGTATTTGCCGCGCTCAATTGGCAGACACCGGATGGCTGCGACAAATGCCGTCCGGCCATCAATTTCTATCTGATTGCCAGCTGGCCCGGTGATGCCATTGACGATCCGCAGGCGCGTTTCGTCAACGAACGCATGCACGCCAATATCCAGAAAGACGGCACCTATTCGGTGGTGCCGCGGATGTGGGGTGGGGTCACCAGTGCTGCCGAACTGCGCGCCATTGCCGATGTGGTCGACAAATTCAAGATCCCGACCGTCAAGGTCACCGGGGGCCAGCGACTCGATCTGCTTGGCGTAAAAAAGGAAGATTTACCCGGTGTCTGGGCCGATCTGGCCCGTGCCGGCTTTGTCTCCGGTCACGCCTATGGCAAAGCACTGCGCACAGTCAAAACCTGCGTTGGTTCCGAGTGGTGCCGGTTCGGTACTCAGGACTCCACGGCGATGGGCATCCGGCTGGAAAAACTGACCTGGGGTGCCTGGACGCCACACAAATTCAAGATGGCCGTTTCCGGATGTCCGCGCAACTGCGCCGAAGCCACCATCAAGGATTTTGGCGTCATTGCCATTGAATCCGGCTGGGAACTGCATGTCGGTGGCAACGGCGGCATCAAGCTGCGCGGCACGGAGGTGCTGTGCCGCGTCGAAACGATGGAGCAGGTCGAAGAGTACTGCCTGGCCTTCATGCAGTTGTATCGCGACGAGGGCCGCTATCTCGAGCGCACCGCGCCCTATCTGGAGCGCGTCGGGCTCGCTTATGTTCAGCAGCGCGTCGTTCAGGACGACGACGGGCGTCGCCAGCTGGCGCAACGCTTCCGGGATTCGCAATCGTTCTTCCAGGTCGACCCGTGGGCGGAACTGGCGACGCCGGCAGCGCGTGACAAATTCATCCCGATTGTTGAACTCAGTTGACTGCTGAGTGAATGCCTTGATCAAACCTGAATGATGGAAGCGCGGGAGCACAACGACATGTATGCCAATTCACCAGTTCGAACAGCCCATGACGACATTCTGGCAAGCGGTAACGACGCCAACTGGCAAGCCGTTGGCGCGTTGGCCAGCATTCCGCGCCAGGGCGCGCGCGTAGTCCGCACGCTGCACGGTGATGTGGCGGTGTTTCGCAACAGTGCCGATGAGGTGTTCGCCTTGCTGGATCGCTGTCCGCATCGGGGTGGCCCGCTGTCGGAAGGCATCGTGCACGGGCGGTTGGTCAGCTGCCCCTTGCATGCCTGGCAGGTGCATCTGGACAGTGGTGATGCCAAGGCGCCCGATGTCGGTTGCGTGCCACGTTTCCCGGTCAAGGTGGTGGCGGGTGAAGTGTTTCTTGCGCGGCAACCGCAAAGTGAATCGCGCGCCCGTCTGAACACGGTGGAGTGAGCGATGGCCGCGCCGTGCAGCACTCAGACCACCTGTCCGTACTGCGGTGTCGGTTGCGGCGTGCTGGTGCAGCAGCAGGCTGACGGCAAGATCAATGTACAGGGCGATCCGGCGCATCCTGCCAACCTCGGCCGGCTGTGCTCGAAAGGTTCAGCCCTGGCGGACACGCTCGGTCCGCAGGATCGTTTGCTGTATCCGGAGTGGCACGGCCAGCGCATCAGCTGGGAGCTCGCACTGGATCGCATCGCTGGCGAGTTTTCCCGCATTCGCGCCGAACACGGGCCCGAGGCGATTGCGTTCTATGCCTCCGGGCAAATGCTGACCGAAGACTATTATGTTGCCAACAAACTGCTGAAAGGGTTTGTCGGCAGCGCCAACATCGATACCAATTCCCGGCTCTGCATGGCGTCAACAGTGGTCGGCCAGACGCGTGCATTTGGTGCCGATGCCATGCCGACTGCCTACACCGATCTGGAGCTCGCCGATCTGGTGGTGCTGACCGGCAGCAATCTGGCCTGGTGCCATCCGGTGCTGTTCCAGCGTTTGAAAGCCGCCAAAGTGCAGCGGCCGGATCTGTCCATCGTCGTCATCGATCCGCGCCGCACCGAAACCACGGTCATTGCCGATCAGCATCTGGCGTTGGCGCCCGGCAGCGATGTCTGGTTGTGGAATGGCTTGTTGAGTCACCTGGTGCAGTACGGCCACATCGACTTTGGTTTTCTTGAGCAGCATGTCGACGGCTGGTCCGAGGCCATTGCCGCCGCCCGCAGCAGCGCGCCGAACTTGAGCACCGTCGCCCAGCAATGTGGTATCAGCGAAGAAGAACTGCTGCGCTTCTACCGCAAATTTGCCGCCAGCAAAAAAGTGGTCACCGGTTACTCGCAAGGCGTCAACCAGAGCAGTGCGGGTAGCGACAAAGTCAATGCCATTTTGAACGCGCATCTGTTGACGGGTCGCATCGGCAAACCGGGCGCAGGGCCACTGTCACTGACCGGGCAACCGAATGCGATGGGCGGCCGGGAAGTGGGCGGTATGGCCAGCACGCTGGCAGCGCACATGGGGTTCTCGGCTGAAGATCGTGATCGGCTGCAGCGGTTCTGGTCGGCACCGAATCTTGTGACAGCGCCCGGCCTGAAAGCGGTGGATCTGTTCGATGCCATTCATGCGGGCCGGATCAAGGCGGTCTGGATCATGGCGACCAATCCGGTGGTCAGCCTGCCCGATGCCAACCGGGTGAAGGAAGCGCTGGCGCGCTGCGAGCTGGTCATTGCCTCCGACTTTGTCCGCCATACCGACACTGTCGAACTGGCGCAGCTCAGATTGCCGGCGCTGGCATGGGGAGAAAAAAGCGGTACGGTGACCAATTCTGAACGGCGCATCTCGCGCCAGCGCGCTTTTCTGCCGCCACCCGGCGAAGCAAAAGCAGACTGGTGGGCGATTTGCGAAGTCGGCAAGCGGCTCGGTTACGGCGAGGCATTTGGCTTCCAGTCGGCGCACGAAATCTTTCTCGAACATGCCCGGTTGTCGGAGTTTGAAAACAACGGCGAACGGGTGTTTCGCCTTGGCGCGCTGGCGCAATTGTCTGCCGAGGGCTATGACCATTTGAAACCGGTGCAATGGCCAGTTGGCGCGGATGGCATCGGGACGGAGCGGCTGTTTGCCGATGGTCGCTTTGCGCGCGCTGGTGGCCGTGCGCACATGCCGGCGCTGACACCGCGAGCCGCAGCCGATGCGCTGTCAACCGCGTTTCCGTTGGCGCTGAATACCGGCCGGGTGCGCGATCAATGGCACACCATGAGCCGTACCGCGCGTGCCAGCAAACTGAACGCGCATCAGAGTGAACCATTGCTGCAGGTGCACCCGCAGGATCTGGCGCGCCACGGTGTGCGCCAGGGCGAGTTTGCCGTCATCAGCAGCCCGTACGGCGATGTGCTGCTGCGCGTACAGTCGGATGACAGTATCAGGCCCGGCAATGTCTTTGCCCCGATACACTGGAACGATCAATTCAGTGCGCACGCGCGCATTGATGCGGTGGTCAGCTCGGCCCGCGATCCGCTATCCGGCCAACCGGAATTCAAACACACACCGGTACGGGTGACACCTGTCGCGATGCGCTGGTACGGATTTCTGCTTGTCCGCGAACCATTGCCGACGAAGCCGCTCTGCCGCTACTGGACCCGCATCCCCTCAGCGTCTTGCACGCGCTATGAGCTGGCCGATGATCGCGAGCTCGACGTGGCAAGTTTGTTGCGGGGTTTGTTCGGCACGACGCTGCCGAATGCTGGCTTGCCCAACCGTGAATGGTTGCAATGGGGCGACTCGGCCCGTGGGGCGTGGCGGGCGGCGTGGGTCGAGCAGGGTGTGCTGCAGGCCTGCTTGCTGGTCGCGCCACAGGCCGCGTCGTTGCCGGACCGGCACTGGCTGCAAAGTTTGTTCAATCAAACCGAATTGTCAGTCGCCGATCGCAAAGCCTTGCTGTCCGGTTTGCCGCCGCACGGCACGGTCGCAACCGGCGCCATTGTTTGTGCCTGCTTTGCGGTCGGCGAGCAGACTCTGCGTCAGCATATTCGGGCCGGTTACCGGACGCCGGCCGCGCTGACCCGTATCTGTCAGGCCGGCGGCAATTGCGGCTCCTGCCTGCCGGCACTGCAGCGGCTGATCGAATCCGAACCGCAAGCGAGGGTGCTCGCATGACCGGCCTTCAGCGCATGATCAGCCTGCGCCAATCCTTGCCATGGCATTTATTCGACAGCGTTGCCGACAGTGGGCTCTGGTTGCAACGCGGCCTGCAATGGTTGATGCCGGCTGCGCGCGCGCGCCAAAACAAGAATGGCAAAGTCTTTCTGGTTGGAGCCGGCCCCGGTGATCCGGATTTGCTGACGTTGAAAGCCGCCCGCTTGCTCGCCAATGCCGACATAGTTTTGTACGACCGGCTGGTCTCAGCCGAGATTCTGGCGCTTATCCCAGCGCGGGCGCGACAGCACTATGTCGGCAAATGCAGTGGTGATCACCATGTCAGCCAGCAGGAGACCGAGCGCTTGCTGGTGCAGTATGCGCGGCAGGGTTTGCAGGTGGTCCGTCTGAAAGGTGGCGATCCGTTTCTGTTCGGTCGCGGCGGCGAAGAAATGCAGACGCTCTGGCGCGCCGGCATCGAGGTGGAAGTGGTGCCGGGTATCACCGCCGCGCTGGGCTGCGCGGCCTATGCCGGCATTCCGCTGACCCATCGCGATTACGCATCGTCCGTCTTGTTCCTGACCGGTTGTAATCAGCACGGTGAATTACCGGCCAGCAGCGAAGCACTGGCACGCCGTGATCAGACGCTGGTGATTTATATGGGGCTGGCGCGTTTGCCGCAGCTCTGTGCGGCCCTGCAAGCGCAAGGCTTGCCGGCCAATTGGCCGGTGGCGCTGATCGCGCAAGGCACGACGCCGAATCAGCAGGTGCTGACGGGGACGTTGGCGACAATAAATGAACGGCTGACAGAGACTCCGTTGATCAGTCCGACGCTAGTGATGGTGGGAAGGGTGGTGGAGGTGGTGATGGCGCAGTTGCAACAGCAGAGATTGTTGACCAGTGCCCAGTTGCAATCGACTTGATCCTGCCGTGATGTCGGGGTTTTGGACAATCCGTACAGTGCTGAATGCGCGGAGCGGCAATTACCCCACCCTAACCCTCCCCTTGACAGGGGAGGGAACTGTACTTCTCCTCCCCCTGTCAAGGGGGAGGCCGGGAGGGGGTAATTGCCGCTCCGCGTTCGCAATACGATGCCGCACTCAGGCTTTCGTCGCCATCACTTCACCCATCCGAATCGCGCGCGCCGGCTGCCAATCCGGATTCAGCGCATAAGCATTTTTCGGGAACAGTGCCACAACCGTCGAACCAAGCAGGAAGCGGCCCATTTCGGCGCCTTGCTCCAGCACAATGTCCTGATCCTCGTAACGCCATTCCGAGATCACACCCGGCCGTGGCGGGTTGACCATACCGTGCCAGACTGTCGCCATGCTGCCGACAATGGTGGCGCCAACCAGTACTTGCACAAACGGGCCGTGCTCGCCGTCGAACACGCACACCACTCGCTCGTTGCGGGCAAACAACCCGGGCACCGCGCGCGCCGTCAGCGGGTTGACCGAGAACAGATCGCCGGGGATGTAACGCATCAATTTCAGTTTGCCTTGGCAAGGCATGTGAATGCGGTGATAGTCCTTTGGTGACAGGTATAGCGTGGCGAACAGGCCGTCCTGAAATTGCGCGGCGAGTGCGGGATCGTTACCGAGCAAGGTGTTGGTTGAATACTGATGGCCCTTGGCCTGAAAAATCTGATCGCCGTTGATCGGGCCGGCTTGTGAAATGGCGCCATCGACCGGGCAAATCAGCGCGCTGTTCGCCAGGGGCCGAGCGCCCTCTTTCAAAGGCCGGGTAAAGAAGTCATTGAAGCTTTGGTAGCTGGCCGGATCCGGGTTCTGCGCTTCGGCCATGTTGACGCCGTAGCGGGCAATGAACTTGCGGATGGCCCAGGTGGTCAGCGAACCGGCCTGTGCGCTGGCGCCCTTGCCGGCCAGAATGGTCAGCAGTTGCTTGGGCATCAGGTATTGCGGCAGCACTTTCAGGCGATCACTCACGACGGGTTCCTTATGGCGGACCGGTGCTGGCCGGTCATGGCGGCGGGCACGGGTTGAAACGGGTCAAAAAAATGGCCGGCTAGGATACCACCGGCCCGCGGTTCTGCGACCCCGGCGGCAGGGCCGGGCGGCCAGTGTCACGACGCTGTGTTAGGCTCCGCTCCGTTTCGGTGGAGCGGACAGACGCGCGATGGTGGATTCCCTGCTGGCCTGGACGACGGCGCACCCGACCTGGGCGGCCTTGGTCGTGGCGGTCGTGGCTTTTCTCGAATCCCTGATCATCATCAGTTTTTTTGTGCCCGGCTGGCTGCTGCTGATGGGGCTTGGCACGCTGGTCGGTGCTGGCCACCTGCCGTTCTGGCCAATCGTCTGGGCTGCCTATGTCGGCGCGGTGATCGGTGAGGCGGTCGGCTTCTGGCTGGGTCACAGCCACAGCCAGCGCATTCAGACCTCGCGGTTTTTTGCCGGCCACCAGCCGTTGATCAAGCGGGCCGAAAGCCTGTTTGTCCGCTATGGCGTCCTGAGCCTGCTGCTCGGCCGCTTTGTCGGGCCGATCCGGGCGGTGTTGCCATTTGTCGCTGGCCTGCTGCAGTTTCCGTGGCGCTGGTACTGGCCAACCAATCTGTTCGGCGGCCTGTTGTGGGCACCGGCCTACCTGTTGCCCGGCGTTGCGGTCGGTGCGTCATTGAGTTTGCCGCTGGCCTCACTGTGGCCACTGGTCTTTCACCTGGCGCTGGTGATTGCGCTGTTCTGGGCGGCCCGACAACTACGAACCATTGGCAAGTCGATGTCGGTTGCGACCACCATGTTGGCGACGCTGCTGCTTTTGATGCTGCCATTTACGCCATGGTGGGGTACCTTCAAGCAATTGCTGGTCGCCATCGCGGCGGTAGTAAACAAGAGCGGCGCGTGATGAGCGGCTCATAGCCAGCTCATAACCAGCCGCCATAATCACCGTCGTTGACAGGCTCACCTGCCAGCCCCTAGTCTCGATGCCATGAACACGCGTCTGCAGTCCTACTTTTTTAGCTTTACTCTCCAGCGAGCCGGGGAGGGCTGAAGCGCGACTGCAGAAAACGCCACGCGACGCCAAAAACCTCCCCAGCCGGGGAGGTTTTTTTTTGCCCTGAGTTATTTCGGCGGCGGAACCGATTGGTTTTCTGCTTCCGCCCGTCTGACGAGCCGAGCAACGTCATGGAGTTTGGGTTAATAGCCCTGAGCGTAGCGAAGGGGCGAGGCAGGAAGCCGAAGCCTTTTCAGACTGCACAGGGATGTGCTGTCTGAAAAGCCCCAGACGAAATGGAGTAGCGCAGGGCACCGCGCGTTGTTTGCGCGGCGAGGAGTCGGGCATGTTCTTTTGGGTACTTTTCTTGCGCCAAGAAAAGTGCCTCGCCCGCCGGGGCGACGACGGCATGGATGCCGGAGGTAGAGCAATGCAGGAGCAATTGCCGAGACCCGGCATTGGTGGCAATCACGCGTCTGTTTGACGAGCAAGCTGCCTAACAACCGATTGACGAATTCAAATTGGACCGGAGAACATAATGAACAACGAAACCGCCACCCCGCAGCCCCTGCAACAACTGCGCGAACAAATCAGCGCCCTCGACAACGATCTGCTCGATATGCTGGCCAGACGCCAGCAGCTGGCGCGCTCGGTGGCCGAAAGCAAAATCGGTTCGCAGTTGCCGCTGCGCGATCTGGCTCGGGAGGAGAAGCTGCTCAGCCAACATGTGCAGAAAGCCCAGCAGCTGGGTCTGCATCCCGGCTATGTCACCCGGATTTTTCATGCCGTCATAGAAGAATCATTGCGCGCCCAGCGGGCCACCTTGAGCCCGCTACCGAACGCCGCCAGAGTTGCCGTGCTCGGTGGTGCCGGTTCTTACAGTGCGCTGGCGGCGCAGGCATGGTTTGCTGCCATCGGCGCGCTCGATCTGAAAGCCGGCGCGCAGTTTCGCGATGTGGTGAAGCTGTTGCGTCAGGGCGAGGCCGACTACGCGGTGTTGCCGATCGAGAATCGTATTACCGGGGCAATCAGCGCGGTTTACGATCTGCTGCGTGATGGCGATCTGTACGTGGTGGGCGAGCACTATCTGCCGATCAAACATTCGCTGCTGGCGAAGCCAGGCACAACGGTCAATCAGATCCGCAAGGTGCTCGGTCACCCACAGGCGCTGGCACAGTGCGAAGACTTTCTGCAGGCCAATCATCTGTCACTGAGTTATTGCGACAGCACTGCCGATGCCTTGCGTCAGGTCGCCGACAGCAGTGAAGCACTGGCGGTGATTGGCAGCGAGGAGGTCGCCGCCGATTACGGGTTGGTGGTGGTGGCCGATGCCATTGCCAACAGCGCCGACAACGAAACCCGCTTCGTCGTGCTGTCGCGCAAGTTGCAGGCCGTGCCGGTGTCGGTGCCGAGCAAGACCTCGCTGATGTTCTGCACTTGGCAACAACCGGGCGCGCTTGCAGACGCGTTGCTGGTGTTCCGCGACCGCGGCATCAACCTGACCCGAATCGAATCGCGGCCGATGCCGAACGAACCGTGGCAGGCCATGTTTTTCCTCGATTGCGAAGGCAATGTCGAAAGCGAGGCGCTGCAGGACGCGCTGCAGGCATTGACCCGCTGTACGCGGGTGTTGCGTGTGCTTGGCTGCTACCCAAGCGAGCGATTGCCGCCGGCGCAAGTGCCGGTGGCGGTGCTCGCACAAAGCGAAATCAATGAGCAGGATGCCCTGACTACTGTTGGCAAAACTGCCACCAGCGCCACAGCGGCACAATCGAACGCGGCGACCATCAAATCAGCACCGGAAAAGAAACCGGTCAAGGCCGGCAAGGGCTGGAAGCTGGCCAGTCGTGAACACAAACCTGACGATACGGTCATTGAAGTCGCCGGCGTGCGGATTGGCGCTGACTTCATTGTCATGGCCGGCCCCTGCTCAATCGAGTCGGAACAACAGATTGAGAGCTGTGCGGCGTGGGCCGCCCAACACGGCGCCAAAGTGCTGCGCGGTGGTTGCTTCAAGCCACGGACATCACCGTATGCGTTCCAAGGACTCGGCCTGCCGGGCCTCGACATGATGAAACAAGCCGGCGATCGGCATGGCTTGCCGATCATCACCGAGGTGATGAGCATCGAGGATATCGAACCGATGGCGCGGCAGGCCGATGTCCTGCAGATAGGGGCGCGCAACATGCAGAACTTTTCGTTGTTGAAAGAGCTCGGCAAATGCCACCGACCGGTGATGCTCAAGCGCGGCCTGATGAACTCCATTGATGAATGGCTGCAAGCGGCCGAGTACATTCTGGCCGGCGGCAATCAGCAGGTGATCCTGTGCGAACGTGGTATCCGGACCTTTGAAACGGCGACCCGCAGCACCCTGGACCTGAGCGCGGTGCCGGTACTGCGCGAACTGACCCATCTGCCGATCATTGTTGACCCGTCCCATGCCGCTGGCCGTCGTGATCTGGTGGTGCCGCTGGCGCAGGCAGCCAAGGCCGTGGGAGCGCACGGCATTATTGTGGAGTTCCATCCGGAGCCGGAAAAGGCCCTGTCGGATGGCCCGCAAGCGCTCTACTTCGACCAGTTTGCCGACATGATGCAGCGGCTGTATCAGTAAGGCCGTACCTGCCAGCGCTAGTACATGGGTTCAATGTTTGTGCGCCATGTCTCACAACAGAACGGCAGAAAAATGGACAAGCGCTGGTGCCTCCAGCGTGCAGCGCAGTGGCCCGCGGCCACCGATACTGTGCACCGTGAGATCGCGTCATCCCGGACGCGGTTCCCCGGATGGAACATGCAGGAGGCAGCAATGGAAGAGTACAAGGCCCACCAGTGGGTGACGTTTTCGAAAGGGCGGGTCCGTCTGCTCGGTTGTTCGTGCTGTGGTCAAATCCAGTTGCCGAGCAACCGTGATGGTGCCTGTCCCCAAAATCAGGCCGGTGCTGGCCTGCTGATGCGCAATGGCTACCGCTGCGTGAGTATTCGCGCCGCCGCCGCATCACTGTAATTCCGGGCGCATCCGGCGCCCGTTCAGCAGGATTTGGGTCTCCAGGTCGGCCAGATGGTCGACCTCTTTTTTCCCCGTTCTGAAGGTCCGGTGGCGCGCACCGGCGGTAGCGGCCCATCCACCACCCACGCTGCCTTGTCTGCCCTGCCCCGCGGCATGCCACCGGGGGCGGCACCACGACCGGTCAGCCAGACAGCAGCCGCTCCGGCTTCCATCCGGCCCGTTACACCCACGTAGTTGCCTTCGGTCCGCCGGAAACCCGATGCTGCCGTTGCCGCCAAAACAGGACCTGAAAATTTCCTCGTCTCGGGTCTGATCCGATTGCCGCATCGGCTCGTAGCATCACCCTAAGCACCGGTTTTGGTTGACGCGCCAGTGGCCGCTTCCTAGACTCGTGCCTGCAACCCCAAAGGGGAGTAGCTGAACCACCGATGGTCGTCATCACGGGAACCTCCTGTTCCCCGGCACGGTGGGCGCTTTGTTCGGGTACGGAATCCACTGCTGGTGGATATGGCGCCTGAACAGGGTGCAAGCGAGACCTTTGCCATCCGGCAAAGGCATTCTTTGTTTCACCAATCCCTTGCCTGATGGTTTTGCTTGTCAACCACCATCATCCAAGGAGTGTTGTTGTGTCGTTACCGTCCCGTTTCCCTGCTGACCTGTCACGGCCATGGTTTATTCCTGGTCACGGCACCGGTTTGTTCGCCATTTGCAGCGTTGAGGTGACAACATGCAAACGATAGGTAATCCGTGGTTGTGGACCGGGTTTGCCATGTTTGTCCTGTTTGCGCTGGCGCTCGATCTGCGCGGCGTCAAAAAGCACGAAGATGAAGTGGTGTCGTTCAAACAGGCACTCTGGTGGTCAGTGTTGTGGGTGGCGTTGGCACTGGTGTTCTGTGGCGGACTTTGGTGGTGGCTTGATGGCACCGCTGGCCGGGAAATTGCCAACCTCAAAGCTGGCGAATTCCTGACCGGTTACCTGATCGAAAAATCGTTGTCGGTCGATAACCTGTTTGTCTTCCTGATGATCTTCACGGCATTTCATGTGCCAGCGGTGCTGCAGCGCGAGGCGATTGTCATTGGTGTGATCGGCGCGGTCATCCTGCGGGTGATCATGATTCTGATCGGTGCCTGGCTCATCACCCGGTTCCACTGGGTGCTGTACCTGTTCGGTGTCTTCCTGTTGGTCACTGGCATCAAGATGTTGGTGTTTGCCGACGCCGCGCCTGATCTGGAAGCCAACCCGGTGCTCAAGTGGATGCGCCGGCATTTGCGCGTCACCAACGACTACCGAGGCATGCGGTTATGGCTGCAGGAAAACGGCGTTCGCGTCTACACGCCGCTGTTTCTGGTCGTGGTGCTGATCGGCGTTACCGATATCATTTTTGCGGTCGATTCGATTCCGGCAATTTTCGCCATAACCACTGACCCCTTTATCGTACTGACCTCAAACATTTTCGCCATTCTGGGTTTGAGGGCGCTGTACTTCCTGCTGGCGGGTGCTGCTGCACGATTCCGCCTGCTGAAATATGGCCTGGCGCTGGTGCTGGCGTTTATCGGCATCAAGATGTTGCTGATCGATATCTACAAGGTGCCGGTGGTATGGTCGCTGGGTGTGGTGCTGAGCTTGTTGCTGATCAGCATCGTGGCGTCGATCTGGTCGACGGCAGAACACCGGGCGGACCGGAGACAACGGCGAGCCGAACACCCCAATCACGATGGCTCGTGAGCGTGGTGTGAGTGCAAGATGAGCACAGGTGGTGGCGACGATCCGGTGTGGCAGCATGCACTACATTGGGCGATTGCCTCACCACCGCTGTTGGCAGCGTCACAGCTGCCAACAGCGCAATCATTTTCCGCTGTCGAGTTTCATCAGCTCTGGCAGCGCTGGCCGGTCGGTTTAGCGACAGAACCGGAGTCCATTGGGCATGGTCGTCTGGGGCGTCAGTTCGAAGCCCTCTGGCAGTACTGGTTGCGAGGCAATCCGGACTGGCAGTTGTGTGCTGCCAATCTCCCGGTCCGCGACTGGGCGCGAGTGGCTGCCAGCGACGAACACAAACCCGTTGGTCGCGTGCTCGGCGAACTGGATCTGCTGGTGCATTCCGTCACCGACAACATCACCGAACACTGGGAGCTGGCGGTCAAGTTTTACCTTGGTGTCGGCGACACCAGGCAGCCGCAGCATTGGCTTGGTCCCAATCTGACCGATACCCTGGCGAGCAAAATGCGACGTCTGCAACACCAGTTGGCGATTACGGAAACGCCGGCCGGTTTGGCAACGCTGGCAGCTGCTGGCGTGGTGGTGTCAGCGCATCGGGCCATCGTGAAAGGTCGCTTGTACTACCCGCTGTTCAATCGGGAGGAACCGCCGGCGGCTGCCGATTCGGCACACCTGCGCGGCGTTTGGGCGACAGCCACAGAATGGCGGCAATGGCTGCAACATCACGTGCAAAGCAGGCCGCTGTCGGCGCGGTTGTTTCCACGCCGTGACTGGTTGTCCGGGCAAAGTCGTGGCAGCGTGTGGCAACCATTTATTCCGACACCGGTCAGCGAACTGCTGAGTCTGGAGCTCGACAATGGCTGGGCGATTCTGGTGATGCCGGACGACTGGCCGAGCCGAGCCGAACTGGCAATTCGCAACACGCAAGTCGGCTGAATATCAGCGCCGTTCGGCATTTGCCAGCGCGGCATCAATCTCGGCAAACATGGCGGTGCCCAGCGATGCGGTATCGCCAGGCGAGGCGTCCGTGTTCTGCAGACTGCGGTACAGCGCCTCGGCGGCCGCGCTGATGGCGGGAAAGCCGAAAGTCCCTGCCGATCCTTTCAACCGGTGCAGCGTTGTCATGGCTGCGGTGGTGTCGCCGGATTCAAGTTGCTGCTGCAGGGTCGCGCGGTCGGTCGGCAGCCGCGCCAGGAATTTTTCGGCGAGCTGTTTGAGCAGGTTCTGCAACGTGTCAGCGCTGCTTGGCGCGGAACCGCCGGCCGATGCCGGTTCACTGGTTACACTGCTGTTGTCAACCTTCGTGTCGGCACGCTCGCTGCCAGCGGCGGCGGCCAAATGGGTTTGCAGCAGTTCTTGCAAGCGCGATTCCTCCACCGGCTTGGACAGCACCTCGTCACAGCCTGCTGCCAGAAAATCGCTGATGTCGGTTGCCAGCACATCCGCCGTGAGTGCAGCGATGGCGCCGACGTAACCCTGCTGCCGCAACTGCCGTACTGCAGACAGTCCGTCGAGTACCGGCATGTGCATGTCCATCAGAATCAGATCGAAGCGCTGTTCGAGCGCGGCATCCCGCGCTGCCGCACCATTTTCAACGGCAGTAACGTCAGCGCCGGTCCGGCTCACCATGGCAACCACGAGGCGGCGCAAATCTTCGACATCTTCCGCTACCAGCACGCGACCGCGCAGGGCCGGCGGCAAGTTCGGCAACAGGCGCGGTGCCATGCTTTCCGGCACCCGGTCTGCGGCGGAAAGCCAGCGTACCGGGTCGACATTGACAGGCAAAGTAACGGAGAAGCGACTGCCGACGCCTTCGCGGCTTTCCAGCATCAGGGTTCCACCCATTCGCATCACCAATTGCTTGCTGATGAACAAACCCAAACCAGTCCCGCCAAATCGGCGTGTGGTCGACTGA
Organism: Permianibacter sp.; assembly: GCA_041914645.1. Taxonomy (GTDB): domain Bacteria; phylum Pseudomonadota; class Gammaproteobacteria; order Enterobacterales; family Permianibacteraceae; genus Permianibacter. The sequence goes on along the minus strand of JAYSCY010000001.1, from coordinate 492,597 downwards.
TCGGCCTGCATGAATGGCTGAAACAGTCGCTGCTGTTGTTCGGCACCGATGCCGATGCCACTGTCAGCAATCGTCACCGTCCATTCCACGCCATCCGGGTCAGTGCCCAGCGTTACTTCAACGCTCCCCTGTTCGGTAAACTTGACGGCATTGCTGAGCAGGTTCAGCAGGATTTGCTTTACCCGAACCGGGTCGCCGCACACCACTTCCGGTAACGGGAACGCCGGAGCAAAACGCAGGGAAATGCCTTTCTGGTCAGCCCGTGGCCGAATGTCCTTGCAGGCATCGCGCACCAGTGCCAGCAGCGAGAATTCGATTTGTTCAAGTTCGAGTTTGTCAAACTCCAGCTTGGTGGCGTCAAGGATGTCGGCGATGATTTCCAACAGGAACTGACTGTTTCGTTCAATGGTATTGAGCGCGTCGAGGCTGCTTTCACTGAGTGACGGATCGCGCAGGGCCTGCCTCGCAAAGCCGATGATGGCAGTCAGCGGTGTTCGCAATTCGTGGCTCATGTTGGCCAGAAACGCCGACTTGACCTGCATCAGGTGTTGCGCCTGATCACGGGCCGCCACCAGTTCCATGGTCCGGTCCTGCACGCGCTGCTCAAGCTCCTGATTGAGGCTGTCGAGCAGATTCAGTGACAGTCGCAACTCGGCATGGACACCAGTCAATCGGTTGATGAATTGGTCGAAATCCGCGGCCAGTTGCTGCAGCTCAAGCACCGGCGTTTTGACGGTGATGGCATGCAAGGTGTCGGCATTGTCCAGATCGATGGCATGAACGCGCTGGGTAAGCTCGGCCAGCGGCGCCGCCACAAGATGTGAAAAGCGCAGCGAAAACAGCTGACTGGCCGCCATCATCAGCAGGCAAAGAACAATTGCGGCCAGCGTGTAACCGGCAAAGGCATGGGCGAGTGGCAAGTAGTTGCTGATCGTGCTGATGTGCCAGCCACTGAGCGGAACTGCCTGTTCAGCCAGCAGATTGACCAGGCTGGCATTGAAGCCGATGTTGGCGCCGGCCACTTTGGCGTGCGCGTGCCGGTCGGGTTTCAGTTTCAACAGCGGGCTGCTGCGCGCGTCATCCAGTGCGGCAAAATCGGGATGAGTGCTGTACACGACCTGCTCGCGGTTATCGCGAATGACAAAGCTCACCCCGCGGACATCGGCAACCCGGCGCAAGGTGTCGCCGAGACTGGTCAGGTTCAGTGAGCCTTCAAGCAGGCCGGCAAACTGCAATTGCGAGTCAAGTATCGGTGCACTGACGGCGACGATGGCGTCGTTGCCAAAGCCACGGCCGCGAAAAATCTCGCTCTGATACGGCCGCAGGGTTTGCTGTGGCAAGCGGAAGTAATCGCGGTCACTGACCCCTGTCCCCGCAAATTTTGATTCCGGCCAACTTGCCAGCAGATTGCCGTTCTTGTCGGCGACCAGCAGGGTCAGGAAGCCGAAGTGATGGGTGCCAATCACCTGCAATCGCGACCGGAACAAGTCGGGTTGGTCGAGTGGCAGCGTGGCGGCATGAGTCTGGATGACCCGGCTGTGTTCTGTCAGGTGATTGGCGGTGGCGCGCGCCATTGCGCCGGCTTCATTGGCAAGAGCATCCAGGCGGTTGTCAATCTGACGGTCAATCACTTGCTGCAAAACCAGCAATACCGCAAGTGAGAGCGGAGCGGCCGAGGCGACCGTGATCCGTTGGGCCAGCAACGATTCAAAGGGCAAGGGTTTGCTGCTACCTGAATCGGTGACATTGATAATCAGGCGGGCACCAATTTCGGTTGTCACCAACCCGAGCAGCAGGATCAGCACGCCACCAATCCAGAGCAGTGGCGCCTCCACTTGCGGTTGGGCAATGACCACCATGACCGGGATCAGCAACAACACCTGCCAAACCAAACGCTGACGCAGCGACAAGGGGCGCCAGCGGGTCAACGCCACCACCAGCACCAGTTGCAGCAGGGTGAACAGTTGCACAGGCAGGCTGTTGATGGGCAGCATCACCAAGACGGCGCTGGCCAGGCCCCAGAACAGGCCGAGTCGCTGACCCAGTACCGAGACGGCCATGTTGCCGAGCAAAAACGGCATCACATGCGGTGCCATCGGCATCAGCAGGTGGCTGAGCACACCAATGCTGCTGATATAGCCAAAAAAGCGGAGTCGTCGCCACAGGCGAAGCCAGCTTGCTGAGCGGGAAGTAGCCGTCATGGTGAGTCAAATCCGGGTCACGACGCCGCCGGCAGCGCGCAACAACGCAGCGGCGATTTCCTGCAGCGGTAATTGCTCACAGGCGGCGCCGCGTTCAAACGCTTCACGTGGCATGCCGTACACCACCGAACTGGCTTCATCCTGAGCAACAGTGAACGCACCGCAGCGGCGCAGGTCAAGCAAGCCTTCAGCGCCATCTTTGCCCATGCCGGTCAACAGCGCAGCCACCGCGTTGGCGCCCACCGTTTGGGCAGCGGAGTGAAACAACACATCGACTGCCGGCCGATGGCGATTGACCGGCGCCTCATCACTCAACTGGGTCATGAAATTGGCGCCACTGCGGACGACTTTCAGGTGCTTGTCGCCAGGGGCAATGAAAGCATGACCGGGCAGTATGCGTTCGCCGCCCTGCGCTTCCTGAACGGTCAATGCGGTCAGGCGATCAAGTCGCTCGGCAAAGGAGCGGGTGAATCCCGGTGGCATGTGCTGGGTCACCAGAATGCCGGGGGCATTGGCAGGCATCGCCATCAGCACTTCCTTGATGGCTTCTGTGCCACCGGTTGAAGCGCCGATCAATATCAGTTTCTCGGTGCCGCGGAACTGCACCTGTGGCCGCGTCACGGTCGGTTCGATATTGCGGCGTCGTCGATGCACCTTAACGCTGGCCGCGGCGCGGATTTTTTCGCACAAATCGTCGGCGTAGGCGAGCAAGCCCTCGCGCAGGGCCAGTTTTGGCTTGCTGACAAAATCGACCGCGCCCAGTTCGAGCGCACGCAACGTCACGTCGGCGCCGGCCTCGGTCAATGACGATACCATCACCACCGGCATGGGGTGGCCGTGCATCAAACGCTCGAGAAATTCGATGCCATCCATGCGCGGCATTTCGACATCAAGCGTCAGCACATCCGGTTGGGTCTGGCTGATCAGCGTGCGCGCATCAAACGGGTTGGCCGCGGTACCGACCACCGTCATATCCGGCTGTTTGCTGATGATCTCGCTGAGCACGGCGCGAATCAGCGCCGAGTCATCGACGATCAGAACTTTAATTGCCATGTTCCAGTCTCAAACGGTTTGCGATGCAAGCCCAGCCGCAACGCGTTCAGGTAAACAGGTCGACTTCACCGGCAACCTGGGTCTTGCGCAGCCGGCTGCCGTACTCGGCTTCCCGGTCAAGAATGGTGTTGTTATGCATCTGACGCAGCTTCTTGACCATGACTCGACCTTCCTGAACAAAAAAATACACCTTGCGAGGCCAGTCTCCCATGGTGTCGCTGGCAACAATCGGGATTCGCTCCGTCCGCAAATATTCGGCGGCGAACTCGGCATTGCGCACACCGACATTGGTCGCAGTCAGTCCCTGCAGAACATTGCCGCCGCCAAACACCTTGGCCTCAAACCGGTGTCGGCGGGCGCCGAGCTTCAGCAGGTGGTTGATCAGCACTTCCATGGCGAACACGCCATAACGAGCCGATGCGCCAATGGGGTCATTCGCATCCAGTGTTCCCGGTAGCATGAAGTGGTTCATGCCACCGATACCCGAATCGCGATCGCGCAGACAGACCGAGATGCAGGAACCGAGCACTGTGACGACCAGCATGTCACGCGAGGTGACATAATACTCGCCTGGCAAAATCTTGACCGCCTCGCGGTCAAAATGACGGTCGAAGTAGCGATTTGGCGCGAGCAGGGTGGCGTCGTCTGTCATGCGCTTTTACCCGGCTGCAATCGATACATGGTTTTGCCGAGTGGTTGAAAACAGTCGGCGACATGGGTCAGTGACTCCGAATGACCGACAAAAAGCATGCCATCCGGTTTCAATAACGTGGCACAGCGGCGCAACACCGTTGCTTGAGTTGGCTTGTCGAAGTAGATCAACACATTGCGCAGAAAAATCACATCGAAAGGCTGTCGCATCGGCCAGCGTTCAGCAAGCAGGTTCAGTTGCTTGAAACTGATCATCTGCTGCAGTTCGGGCCGCACCTTCGCGAAGCCGCTCTGTGCGCCCTTGCCACGCAGAAAGAACGACCGAAGCCGTTCGGCAGATAATCGCTCGACCCGATCCAGTGGATAGATGCCACGGCCGGCGGTAGCGAGCACATCCGTGTCCAGATCGGTGGCGAGCAGACGCACGGGTGGCGACAGGCTGGCAAACACTTCTGCGGCGGTAATCGCCAGCGAATAGGGTTCCTCACCGGTCGACGCCGCACCACACCAGATGCTGATCGGAGTGGGGCGCGCTGCCATGAATCGGGCCAACGCGTCGAAGTGATGCGGCTCGCGAAAGAACGCCGTCAAGTTGGTGGTTAGCGCGTTGATGAACTCGCGCTGCTCATCCTGGTCGGATTCGGCGAGCACCAGATAGCTGACAAAGTCGCGACACTCCGTCGCCCGCAAGCGCCGGGCAAGCCGGCTGTACACCAAATCCTGCTTGGCGTCGCTCAGCGATATGCCCGCAATGCGATAGATGCGCTCCCGCACCCGCTCGAAATCCTGTCGGGTATAGGGAAACTCACGTGCCATCTCGCCTGGTTGCCGCACTGACATTGACCGCTGTCAGAACTGTTCCCACTCATCATCGCCATCACTCGGCGGCAAGCGCGCCCTGCTGCTCTCGATCCGCTGCGGTTCCTTCTTGCCGCGACCGGTGTTGGCGTTCGGTACGGACCGCCGGCTCTTCTGCGTGGCGACGACAGCAGACTCGCCGGTATTGAAATAGCGAACCGCATCGACCAGTTGCCGCGCCTGTTCTTCCAGTGATTCGGCAGCGGCTGCCGCTTCTTCCACCAAGGCAGCATTCTGCTGGGTGACTTCATCCATTTGCGTAATGGCGGCACCGACCTGTTCAATACCGCGACTCTGCTCCTGCGATGCCGCGGCAATTTCCGACATGATGTCGGTGACACGGGTAATCGCCGTGACCACTTCGTCCATGGTGCTGCCAGCCTGTGAAACCAGCTTGTTGCCGTTCTCGACTTTTTCGACCGAATCGGAAATGAGCGTTTTGATTTCCTTGGCTGCCGCCGCCGAGCGCTGGGCCAGGTTGCGCACTTCGCCCGCAACAACGGCGAAACCACGGCCCTGTTCGCCGGCTCGTGCCGCCTCAACGGCAGCGTTCAGCGCCAGAATATTGGTCTGGAAGGCAATGCCATCTATCACCGTGATGATATCGACAATCTTGCGGGCACTTTCATGGATGGCGGTCATGGTATGCACGACATTGCCCACCACCGTGCCGCCGCGCTGGGCGATATCGGAGGCGCTGACGGCGAGCTGGTTGGCTTGTTTGGCATTGTCGGCATTCTGTTTCACCGTTGATGTCAGCTCTTCCATGCTGGAGGCGGTCTCTTCGAGACTGGAGGCCTGCTCTTCGGTCCGGCTCGACAAGTCGGTATTACCGGAAGCAATTTCATTGGCCGCCGTATTGATGGTGTCGGTTGCCTCCCGGATACGCATCACGACATCGGTCAGCTGGCTGCTGGTTTCGTTGGCAGCATTTTTCATTTCACCAAACAAGCCACGATAGTCCTTGTTGATCTGTTTGGTCAGATCGCCCTTGGCCATCGCCTGTAACACCATTTGAATATCCCGCATGCCGGCTTCAGTTGATTCGAGCAGCATGTTCATGCCTTCCGACAACTGACGGAAGAAGCCTTCCTTGTCGGCGAGCGAAATGCGGCTGCCGAACTCGCCATTGGAGGCGTTGCTCACCAACAAAGCAATTTCTTCTTCAACGGCCACCTCAGTGGTGCGGTCTGCCCATTCGACCACCGTACCCAGGCGGCTGTTGTTACTGGCAATGATGGGGCTGGCCGTGACGGTCAGTGTGCGGCCGCCCAGTTTGATGGTGCTGCGATAGGTGCTCTGCAGCTTGCCGAGCAAATTGCGCTGATGGCTGGGGTTTTTGTGGAAGCGGTCGAAGCTGCCGCCCAATATGGTATTGGCATCAAACTGCGGCAGCTCTTTGCGGATGTCCGTTTCCGCCCGACTGAACATGGTGCCGACCGCCTTGTTCATGTAGACGATATTGCCGTCGGCATTGGCGATCATGACATTGGCGGAAACGCTGTCCAGTGCCGTTTGCAGCACGGTACTGCGCTTCAATTGCTCACGTGCTTCTGCCAGGTCATAGCCCAGCCGGATGTAGAGCGAGCGGAATGAATCGATCAATCGGCCAAACTCGTTGTCGCGATCCTTGACGATGACCTGGTCGACCCGGCCTTCGGCAATGCGCAGCATCTGTCCGGCAACCGTCATGATCGGATTGGTAATGACGCGCGTGGTGGCGGTAATTGCCCAGGCAGCCAACACAGCACTCAGCACCAGAATGCCAAGCATCATCGTTACCATGGTGCTGAACTGACTGTCGGCGGCTTCCATGTCATGGTCAACCAGGGTCATCTGCAGCTCTATCAACTCGGTGATCTTGCCGCCTATGGCATCAACGGGCCCATACAGCGCGCCATCGAAGTCGTTGAGACTGTTGGGCGCTCTTCCAGTCATGGTCTTCAGTTTTTCGGTCAGCGACATAATGGCCGTGTTAGCGGGCGTAAACAGCGCCTCTGCTTCTGCACTGAGTTGCTGTGCTGCTTCACCGCGGTCGGTTTCCTTGAACGCCGCCCACTCCCTTTTCACCGTATCCTGAGCTTTCTGTACCGATGCTGCCGCTTCCTCTGCGGTGAAGATACCCGCATTGGCCTTGTTGACCGCGTCGATCACATCCACGGCATACGCATCCGAAATGGCTTTGAGTTGCGCCATCGGATGCAGTCGATTGGCATCGACAAACTTCAACGCTTCATTTGCTTGGCTCAGGCTGAGGAAGCCGACAAACCCAATTGTCATCATGAACAGCAGCAGCATGCCGGTGATCAATTTCAGGCGAGTCGAAATGGCCATGTTATGCATGGCGGCGGCAAGGCGTGCCTTTCGTGACGTGGAAACGACTTTGCCTTCCTGAATGGTCAAGCCATCAGCACGGCCGGCACGGAAATCGCCATAGATTTTCTCAATTTGGCTCACCATGGCCCGATCCGGCTTGCTGCGCACCGACATATAGCCCGTGATACTGCCGTTTTCGTAAATCGGCGTGGCGTTGGCCAGCACCCAGTAGTGATCACCGAATTTGGTCCGGTTCTTGACGTAACCGGTCCAGGGCCGACCTGACTTGAGCGTCCGCCAAAGATCGGCAAACGCCTCTTCCGGCATGTCCGGATGCCGGATAACGTTGTGCGGCTGGCCGATCAGCTCGTCTTCGGTGAAATCGGCGATCTCGCAGAAGTAGGGGTTGACGTAGGTGATTAGCCCTTTCAGATCGGTTTTCGAGACGATGAACTCGCCATCTCGCATTTGCCGTTCCTGGCCTGTTACTGGTGAATTTACCCGCATAACCTACCCTCCGTTGACCACGCGGGCGCCGCCTGCGTGGCGTTAACCGATTTGGAATCAGTCGCTGCTGATTTCGTCAAACAATTGCATCTCGGCACCGCGCATCAGCCCATCAATGTCGAGCAGGATGATCATGCGTTCTTCCACGGTGCCGAGTCCGCGGATATAGGCGGTGTTGATCGCCGAGGTAAATTGTGGTGCCGGCTTGACCTGGTCACCGGCCAGAGTGAGCACATCGGAAACGCCATCGACAACAATGCCAACGGTGCGACGGCCGACATTCAGGATGATCACGACGGTGAATTCGTTGTAACTGGCTTCGCCGAGACTGAAATGCAGACGCAGGTCCACGATAGGAACGATGGTGCCGCGCAAATTGATGACACCCTTGATGAAGGCCGGCGCATTGGCAATGGCGGTAACGGTTTCGTAGCCGCGAATTTCCTGCACCTTCAGAATGTCGATGCCGTACTCCTCGCTACCGAGGGTAAAGGTGAGAATTTCCAGTGGTGGGCTGTCACTGGCTTGTTCGGCTTTTGCGGCGGTCATGCGGCGCCTCGCTGATTGTTGAGTAGGGCCGCTGCTGTGATGGGCGGCAGCTTGCTGTAGCGCTGAATCAGCGCTTCGATGTTCAAGATCAGGGCGACGCGACCGTCGCCCATGATGGTGGCGCCGGCTACGCCATCAACGCGGCGATAATTGCTTTCCAGACTCTTGATGACCACTTGTTGTTGGCCGAGCAGTTCGTCAACCAGCAGCGCCAGTTTCTTGCCTTCGCATTCCAGCACCACCAGCAGCCCCTTGGTCGGGTCGGTCACCAGCGGGGTGATGCCCATGTGCTGGTACAGGGCACTGAGCGGGATATAGTCGTCGCGCACCCGGATGACCTGACCGGACCCGGTCAGTGAACGGATGTCGTCAGCAGTGGGCTGCAATGATTCGCTGATGAACACCAGGGGTATGACATAACGCTCGCTGCCAACCGCAACTACCATGCCATCAAGAATCGCCAAGGTCAGCGGCAACCGAATGCTGATGGTGCTGCCAATACCGGCGATTGACTGGATATCAATGCGGCCGCCGATTTCCTGGATGTTGCGCTTGACCACATCCATGCCAACACCGCGACCGCTGACATCGGTGACCTGCTCTGCAGTGGAGAATCCTGGCGCGAAAATCAGTTGCCACACCTCGCTGTCCGGCATGTCGTCGCTGACAGGCAAGTTGCGTTCGCGCGCCTTGGCCAGAATTTTGTCGCGGCGCAGGCCGCCACCGTCGTCGATCACTTCAATGACGATGCTGCCGCTGCGCTGGTAGGCGGTCAGCCGAATGGTGCCTTGTTCCGGTTTGCCGAGATCGCGCCGGTGTGCCGGCAGTTCAATGCCGTGGTCGATGCTGTTGCGCACCAGATGCGTCAATGGGTCGGCGAGCTTCTCGATCAGGCCCTTGTCCAGTTCGGTATTCTCGCCTTCGATGATGAGTTCGACCTGCTTGTTGAGTTTCTGGGCCAGATCACGCACCACACGCGGAAACCGGTTGAAGATGAACGATACCGGCATCATCCGGATCGACATTACCGCTTCTTGCAAGTCGCGGGTGTTGCGCTCCAGCGTTTTCATCCGCTCGTTCAGCCGTTCGTGACTGCCGCTGACCAGTTCGCTGGCGGTCTGCGCCAACATCGACTGGGTGATCACGAGCTCACCAACCAGATTGATGATCTGGTCAATTTTCTCCGTATTGACACGGATCGAGGTCGACTCGCCGGCATCCAGTTTTTTTGCCGACGCAGCGACCGTTGGCGGGGCGGTATTGCGAGCGGCTGATGACGCTGAACCGGTCTCGCTCGACGGCTGGGGCGCTGTGTTGCTGCGAGTCATGTGGGTCGCGTCTGCGGTGGGTGCTGTGGCGGAAGGTGCTGTGGCGAGCGCTGCCGCCGGATTCATTACCGTCTCGACATATTGCGCGACCGGGTCCTTGGCCGGTTCGGGCGCAAAGAAACCGTAGCCTGCGTCCGGCGGCACGCTGCCCGTTGGTGCTGGCTCGGTGAAAAAGCCGAAGGCTTCGTCGACAGGCGCTGTTGTGCTGGGAGCGGGAGCGGCGTTGACGTCATCGGCAAAAAAGCCATACGCGGTTTCCGGAGCGGCTGGTTCGGCAAACAAGCCGTAGGCTGTTTCCGTTGCGGCTGTCGGAGCTCCCTGACTGAATGCTTCCAGGCGCTCACACATCCGGTTGGCCGACGCCATGTCAGGTTCGTTCCCCTGCTTGTAGGCCGCGGCAATCGCTTTCAGGGTGTCCGCTGCAGCAAGGAACGCATCGATCATGCCGGGCTGCAAGCTCATGGTGCCATTGCGCAGTCGGTCGAGCAGGTTTTCCAGTACATGGGTGACGGAGGTCAGCGCCTGAAAGCCGAAGACTCCGGCACTGCCTTTGATGGAGTGAGCTGCACGAAAAATACTGTTGAGCTGATCGGGATCGGCCGCGCGATTGTCGATGGCGAGCAGCAGGTGCTCCATCTCGGCAAGGTGCTCGTCGGTTTCTTCAAAGAACACGCCGACGAATTGGCTCAGATCAATGTTCACAGCATCCTCGTTGAGGGCAGTAGCGCGACTCAGGGCAGCACTTTCTTGACGATCTCGAGCAGCTTTTGCGGGTCGAACGGTTTCACCATCCAGCCAGTGGCGCCCGCTGCGCGACCGGCCATCTTCATGCTGTCGCTGGCTTCGGTGGTCAGGACCAGAATGGGGGTGCTCGTGTAGCCAGGCAGCCCACGCAGCGATTTGATCAAGGTCAAACCGTCCATGTTCGGCATGTTCTGATCGGTAAAGACACAATCGAAGCGCGAGGTCTTGGCCTTGTTCAAGCCATCGACACCATCCACGGCTTCGGTAACGCCATAACCTGCGGTTTTTAAGGTGAACGACACCATTTGCCGAATGGAGGTGGAGTCATCGACAACCAGAATCTGTTTCATTGCAGGGCACCCTGACAGACAGACGCCCGCAGGCTGTGCCAGTCACAGTGCAACTGACGCAGGCGGGCAAACGGAAAAACCGTACTTTCGGTTAAGTCTAGATGGCTTTTGCCGGTGATCAAGGCGGTCAACCAAGCAGCGTGCCATCACTGCAGACCGTCTTCAGCGCACCCCCTTTGTCAGGTCGACAACTACAAATCCAGTTCGACCGTCACGGTGTTGCCATTGCCGTGATAGGTAACCGATTTGCAGTGCAAGCGAACCAATTGCAGACCGCGGCCGGATTTGCGCGCAATGGCCTCGCTACTGTCGGGTTGCGGCAAGCTGGTGTGATCGAAACCGGGACCACTGTCGCTGATTTCTATCCGGGCTACGGGCTTGCCTGCGTGATGAATCAGTTGCAGTGACACGTCGAGCCGCGCCTGCTTCAGTGCCTGCAGACGTTGGTTTCGTTCGATAAAGTAGGCAGCAAATCCGTCTGTCTGCTCTTTCAGGGCACTGTCCAGTCGCAACAGTCCGTGATCGATGGCATTGGTTACCAGCTCCATCAGGACCGTGTGCAAACGTGCGATCTTGCCTTGCGGCAGGCCCACTCGTCGCATCCACTCCACGGCCATCGGCAGCAGATCAAACTGGGCGATTTGCCGGTCCTGCAACGTCAGCTTCAATTCGCAGGGGGCAAGGCCCGCGGCGATATCGGCGCTGCCGTCATCCGCGTCGAGTATGCGGGAGTCCGGCAAGTCGATTAATGCCATGGCAATGTCGTCGAGTGCCGGGGCATCGTCTCGATGCCGGCACAGCGCTTCTTGCAAGCGACTGAGCTTTTGCTGGCCGGACTCATGACTGAATGCCTGTTCAATTCGGGCCATGCCAAAGCGCTCACCGGCCGGACTCTCGGCATCAACCAAGCCATCAGAAAAGGCCAGCAGTTGATCGCCCTTTGTATACTGGCCGTGTTCGACATCGGCATTGAATTCGTGATCGGCGTCAAGGCCGATTGCGACATGACGTGATGGCAGCAACCTCACCGTACCAGTGGGTCGATGCCACAACATGGCGCTCGGCATGCCACCGTTCCAGATTTCAAATTGCTGTTGAAAGGGGTCGATTTCGATCAGTATCGCCGCGACAAAACGGTAGCTCGGGGTGAACTGCCTGACTTGCCGGTTCATCTCACGGGCGATGGTGCTCAGATGGTGGCCCTTGCCGGTCATCGAGTAAAACACTTGCGTCACCGGAATCAGACCGATCGCCGCCGACAGGCCGTGGCCGGTCGCGTCCGCCAGCAGCAGGTAGATATGACCATTGGCCCCGATGCTGGAGCAAATCATGTCGCCACTGAATTTTTGCGCCGGCAGTATCCACTGGTGCACGCCTGAATAGACGCGACCAGAAGGCGTCACCAATCGCTCGTACAGGTAGTGCGCCGCGGCGGCTTCCTGCTCCTCCTGGCGGATGTGCGCTTCGAGCAAGTCGGTCTGGGCCCGGATGGTCCGCTGCATCAGGGCGAGCCGGCACAGGGCCTGCATTTTGGCTTCGAGGATGGGAAAGTCCAATGGCTTGGTGATGTAGTCATCACCGCCGGATTTCAGGCAGTCGCGCTGCACGGCAACGTCATGGTGAGCACTCAGGAACAAAATCGGCAGCCATTGTTGCTGGGTCTGCCGCAACTGCTCCACGATCTGCTTTCCGGACATGTCCGGCAGTTCGTAGTCGAGCAGCACCACGTCCGGTTGCAGCTCGACAAACAGGTTCAATGCTTCCTTGCCGGTCGCGGCGGTCACGACGTCATAGCCGGCCGACTGCACAAACACAGCGAGCAGTTCACTCTGCAAGGGGTCATCTTCAATGACCAGCACCCGCAAACGGGTTTCAACGGTTTGCATGGATCAGTCCATCGAAAACTTCGACTGAAAGTTGGCGATGGTCAGAAGCTCGCGTGCGAGGCCGTGCACTTGCACCAGTCGGATTTTCTTGCCGGCACTGTCTGCTTTTTCTTTCAGCAACATCAGCATGCCCAGCGCGGAGCTGTCGATATAGTTGACTTCGGCAAAGTTGACTTGTATTTCGCGAATATTGGCGTTGGTCAATGCCGGTTCATAGAGCTCGCGAAAGCGGGCAAACCAGGCAAAATCGAAGCGCCCATTCAGGCGAATGATGCAGGTATTGGCGTTGTCCATGGGGTGCCTCACTCAGGCGCTGGCTGTCGGCGGCTGCCGGCAGGTGTGGATCAGAAAAGATCGATGTCGCCAGCTTGCAAGCTGCTTTGTGACACCGGTTGGCCCTGCCTGTTCTGAATGGTGGTTCGCGCTTCGGCAAGCCAGAGTTGCAAGGTGCCAAGTTGCTGCTTGAGGCAGGCATCGTGCGTGGCGCCAAGTCCGGTGCCGAGCTGTCGCAGTTCGTGGCTGGTACTGTCAATGAGCTGTCTTGCCATGTCTTGGAATTGCAGGCCGATAACGGTCTGGTGGATAGCACCATTCAATTCATCGACGATTTGTGACAGCTGTACGGCGGTTTGCTGGTCCAGCGTGTCGATGGCGCCAAGCGTTTGCATCATGTTCTGAACGCGCTTCTTCGAGGTGATGGCGAAGCTCATGTCGCGTGACGCCAGCATACTGATGCTTTGCTCGACTTCACTGATACCGCGTTCGATATCACCAACCACCTTGCGTATGTCGGAGCTGAGCCCGCTGGAACGGTTCGACAATGCCCGAACTTCATCGGCAACGACCGCAAAGCCTCGACCGGCGTCACCGGCTCTGGCCGCTTCAATGGCGGCATTCAACGCCAGCAGGTTGGTTTGGCTCGCAATGGCGTCGATGTCTTTCAACGCCTTCAAAATGCCTTCCATGAGTTTGCTGATGTGGCCAACCCGGTCAACCAGTTGGACCGAGGTGTGGCTGATCTCGACGGTTGAATCGACAAAGGCAGTCAGGGTTGCCGAGGTTTCCGTGATAAAGGTGTGAAAGTCGGTCTCGCTGGCGCCGGGGATCTGCTTGGAGTCCTGATGGGTCAGCTGATCGGCCAGCTCATGCTGCCGCCGGGCCAGCTGTTCGAGTTTCAGAAAGCCGGAGGTCAGCTTGCCAATGGCATCAGCCATCAGGCTGTTCAGCTGCTGGCAGTTGGCGGTAGCGATTGCGGTGTGGTTGGACAGCAACCCGGCCGCTTCAGCCAGCAACGGCTCGGCCGCGCTGGCATGCTCTGCCGCCACGAGGGTGGTGCGCTCAACCACCGGTGCGGGCTGTGGCCACAGCAACAAGACGGCAATTGCGCCGATCGAGCACAGCAGCACGGCCAGCCAGCTGGGCGCGGACAGCATCAAGGCGAGCAAACCAAGCAGGGTGCCAGTAACAAAGCCAGCTAGATGGCGGGGAAAGGCAGAAGCCACATTTTCAACCTGTTTTGGCGGGACCTGTTCGGAACTCCGCGCTGATACCGGTCTACAAAACGTAGCAGTAGTCTGCCGCTTTTCAACTTGGTGGGACGATGGGGCCGGTCAATTGACCTTATTCGGTGTCCGGCAACGGCTTGCCGGCCCGTTTGCTACGGACCGGGGCCGGTTGCTGGCCGGTCAGCTGTTTTCGGTCGGCTTGGTGGTTTCTGCCGGCTGCGGTTCGGCCGGTTTGCGGGTTTGTTCTTGCACAAAGAAATTGCGCTGCATGGTTTTCAGCATGCTGAGGTTTTGTTCGGCAATGTTCTGCATGAATTGCATCGGGTTGGCAGTCCACATCGCCTTCATCGGGTCGGTGGCGTCGCGGCGCTGGCTTTCGAACAGCTTCATGCTCTGCTCGAGGAAGCGGCCGGCCATCCCTTGCATGGAGTCGCCGTACATGCGGATACAATGGCAAAGGATATCGGTGCTGAAAATCGGGCTGCCCTTTTCTTCTTCTTCGGCAATGATTTGCAGCAGCGTTGCGCGCGTCAGATCTTCGTCAGTCTTGGCATCCACCACCCGGAACGGCGTGTAGGACATCACCAGTTCCTTGATATCGCCCAGCGTGATGTAGCTGCTGATCGCGGTGTCGTAGAGCCGGCGATTCGGGTACTTCTTGATGGTTCTGATATCGGACATGTGCGGGTTCCTGATCCGTTCTTCTTTTGCTCGGGAAAGCGTTCCATCGTTGGCGCCTGCGGCGGCGCAGCAACGGAGCATATTCAGCGCCGCGACCGGGCACAAGCCTTTCCGCTGCGACGAGTTTCCGACGCTTCAGTGCAGCGCGTGCAACTATCGGTTGTTGTTGAAGTTTTCCCGTTTGTGCGGTGACTGGGGGCAGGCAAGGCACATGCCGTTGGTCGGTTGATGCCCGGGCCATCGCCTAACGGCTAGCGTGCGGTAGCGCCCATCACGCTGCCGCCGGCGGTTTCGCCGCGCGCGAACCGCCCTACGGTCGTTGGCGTAGGGCAGATCACACGCGGTGACTGGCAAAACGGCCACTGCAACCGGAACACCGGCGCCAACCGTCAGCGGACGAGTCGGTTGTCAATCAGCTGCTGGACCACGGCCGGGTCGGCCAATGTGCTGATATCGCCGAGGCTGCTGAACTCGTTCTCAGCAATTTTGCGCAGAATGCGCCGCATGATTTTGCCGGAGCGGGTTTTCGGCAGGCCGGGTGCCCACTGGATGTAATCGGGTTTGGCAATGGCGCCAATCTCGCGCGCGACCGTCTGGCGCAGTTCCTCAACCAGTTCCGGGCTGCCGGTTTCGCCCTGTTTGAGCGTCACGTAGGCATAGATGCCCTGGCCCTTGATGTCGTGCGGGCAACCCACCACGGCCGCTTCCGCCACCAGCTTGTGTGCCACCAGCGCGCTTTCCACTTCGGCAGTACCGATGCGGTGGCCGGACACATTCAGCACATCGTCGACCCGGCCGGTGATCCAGTAATAGCCGTCGGCATCGCGACGGGCACCGTCGCCGGTGAAATACATGCCGGGATAGGTTTTGAAGTAGGTGTCGATAAAACGCTGGTGATCGCCGTAGACGGTGCGCATCTGCCCCGGCCACGAGTCACGCAGCACCAGGTTGCCGCTGACTTCGCCGTGCTGGATCACGCCGTTGGCATCGACAATGGCGGGCAGCACGCCCGGCAGCGGCTTGGTGGCCGAGCCCGGTTTCATGGCGGTGGCGCCCGGCAACGGGCTGATCAAGATGCCGCCGGTTTCGGTTTGCCACCAGGTATCGACAATCGCCAGTTTGTCGTTGCCAACCACCCGGTGATACCACTCCCAGGCTTCCGGGTTGATCGGTTCGCCGACCGTGCCAAGCAGTTTCAACGAGGCGCGCGACGAGCTCTGCACCGGCGCTTCGCCTTCCCGCATCAGCGCCCGGATGGCGGTTGGTGCGGTGTAGAAAATATTGACCTGATGTTTGTCCACCACCTGCCAGAACCGGGAAAAGTCCGGGTAGTTCGGCACCCCTTCAAACATCAGCGAGATGCCACCGTTGCAGAGCGGGCCATACACCACATAACTGTGGCCGGTGATCCAGCCGATGTCGGCAGTGCACCAGTGCACATCGCCATCGTGATAATCAAAGACAATTTCGTGAGTGAACGAGGCCCAGACCAGGTAGCCACCGCTGGTGTGCAGTACGCCTTTCGGTTTGCCGGTCGAGCCGGAGGTGTACAGGATAAACAGCGGATCTTCGGCGCCCATGCTCTCCGGTGGGCAATGTGCACTTTCTTTTTCCACCAGCGCTTCGTAGCTGAGATCGCGGCCGGCGTGCTCCAGCCAGACGGCGCCGGTGCGTTTGACCACGATGACATTCTGCACGCACTCGGTGCCTTTCTTGGTCAGTGCGGTATCGACCCAGGCTTTCAGCGGAATGGTCTTGCCACCGCGCAGGCCTTCATCAGCCGTGATCACAACCTTGGACTGGCAATCCTCAATCCGGCCGGCCAGTGCCTCCGGCGAGAAGCCGGCAAACACCACCGAATGCACCGCGCCGATGCGGGCACAGGCCAGCATGGCGACTGCCGCTTCCGGAATCATCGGCAGATAAATGGTGACCCGATCGCCCATCCGGACGCCGCGTTTTTTCAGCGCGTTGGCCAGCTTGCACACCCGGGCATGCAAATCGGCATAGGTGATGTGCTGGGCGGCCTCGGTCGGGCTGTCCGGCTCCCAGATCAGTGCCGTTTGATTGCCGCGCTTGGCCAGATGCCGATCCAGACAGTTGACCGACACGTTCAACTCACCGTCGTGGTACCAGCGTATATGCAAATCCTCGGCGGCAAAGCTGACGTCCTTGACCTTGCTGAACGGTGTCGTCCAGTCCAGCCGGCGGCCAATTTCGGTCCAGAACCGTTCCGGGTCATCGCCATGCTGCTTGCACAGTGCCTCGTACAACGCCGCCGTCACCTTGGCATGGGCGGCCATGCTGGCCGGCACCGGGTAAACATGTTCAGACATTCGCCTTCCCTCTATGCGTGCTGTTGTTACCGGCATTGCGTGTTCCCGCGGGCCGGCCCTGCCGCGCAGGCAGACCACAATGCTGCCACTGCGCCGTGACCACGGCTAGGGCTCAATCGGCATGATCGTCCAAGCCATTGGGTTTTCTCCCTCGCCATGCAGCCGCCCGGGGTCGCGGATGCGAGCCCGTGGTCCTCCCGCTTCCGTGGCCAGAGCGGAACAGCGAGGGTTCGACACCACCGCCCAGACCAAGGCCCGACTGCCCACCAACCCGCCATAATTCCTTGGCCCCCCCGGCCCCCTCCGGTATCCTTGCCGCCCTGTTTCTGCCTGCCCGGGCCGCTTGTGGCCTGTGGTAGGTGCGTGATCACCCCAACCCCGATCACCCCAACCCAATGGTTCATCATGCTTGAGTGGATTTATAGCCCCGAGGCCTGGATCGCCCTCGGTACCCTGACTGCCCTGGAGATTGTCCTCGGCATCGACAACATCATTTTCATTTCGATTCTGGTCGGCCGGCTGCCGCCGGCCCAGCGCAACTCGGCCCGCGTGCTCGGCCTCGGCCTTGCCATGATCAGCCGCATCCTGCTGCTGCTGTCACTGGCCTGGATCGCCCGGCTCACCACGCCGCTGTTTGAAATCACCCAGTTCGAAATTTCCGGTCGTGATCTGGTGTTGATCGGCGGTGGTCTGTTCCTGCTGGTCAAAGCCACCAAGGAAATCCACGCCGCGGTCGAAGGTGATGACGATGAAGGCCCGCACGTCCGCCACGCCAACTACTGGGGCACGCTGGTCCAGATCGCGATTATCGACATCGTGTTCTCGCTCGACTCGGTGATCACCGCCGTCGGCATGGCCAACGATATTCCGGTCATGGTCATCGCCATCATCGTCGCCGTGCTGGTCATGATGCTGGCCGCCAAAGCCATCGGCGAATTCGTCGAGAAACACCCGACCATCAAAGTGCTGGCGCTGTCCTTCCTCATCATGGTCGGCATCGCGCTGGTCGCCGAAGGCTTGGACTTCAAGATCCCGAAACCGTATATCTACTTCGCCATGGCGTTCTCAGTGACGGTCGAGATGATCAACATCCGGCTGCGCAAGAAGATTGATACCAAGCCGAAGATGTGAGGTGGATTGGTTTTACAAAAAGGGCGAGTCTGGGACTCGCCCTTTTTGTTGTTTTGGTCCGGGTAGATTGTCCAGAGAGAGAAAGTTGAAGAAGGTTGTCAAAGTGAACTTCGCCTAATGGAATTAGTTGAGGGAAACACGAGGTCATCAAAATAGGGCAAGAGACGCCTGAGTCCAATCAGCGATATGTCAACGCAAACAGCGTGATGGCAGCCGCTTTGCTAAAGCAAAAAAAAAGCGCCGTGGCTGGGGGCCACGGCGGGAAGGGGGCAGGGAGTTACTGAGCCGCCAAACGAACCTGTTCGCACAGCAGCGATTTGCTGGTGGCGTGTTTGAAGGCATCGTGCGCGACGGGGCGTCCGGCCTCGAGTGCATCCTGAATTTCGGTGCCTTTGATCTGCATGGCCTGCAGGCAGTCGGCATAGCGGGACAATGTTTGCTGTTTGAGTTGGTGCAAGGTGGTTTCCTGCACGCCGCACAGCCGGCCAAGCGACAGTTGCGTGCCCAGCGACAGAATGCTTTCGATCACGGTGCTGCGCTGGGTGATGCCGTTTTGACATTGACCACTGCTTTCGGCGGCAGTGGCGCTCGAACTGGCCACGGCGGACAAACCACAGCAAACGGCAAACAGCATGAGGCTGGTGCGGGCAGTTGGCATGATTCACTCTCCTCCTGAAGCGATGTTGGCGAGCGGAAAGAGGCAGAGTCGGCGCGCAATGGATTGAATGCGCAGTGGTGACCTGCTGCCTCGTTTCCGGCCGGCGCTCACGCCGGCAGCTTGTAACGTTTGTGATCCGCCCGCAGTTGCTCGGCCAGTGCGTCCCACAGCGCCAGTCGCTGTTGCACGGCATCGAGTGCCGCGGCCACCAGCTCGCCACGCATGACCACATCATCCTGCAGCAGTTCATCGATCAATTGTTCGGCGGCAGGGCCATGTGAGTCACCATCCAGCTCGATGTGGCGCTTCAGGTAATAGACAAAAGTGGGTGCCGAGTTGGCATCGACTGTCCAGTCGTTCAGCAGGGCGCTGAACATGTGCGGAATGACATTCTCCCGGCCATAAAAGAAGCTGCCGAGCACTTCGTGGGTCTGGCTGTGGCAGGCAGTTTGAATGGTGGAGTGAACAAACCGGACCACCTGCAGCGGGGCGCCAGCTTTTTCCAGCGCCTGCTCCAGTGGCATGCCCTGACTGAACAGGCGCAGGAAGGTCAGCACCTCTTGCGGTTCAACGCCGATTTCACGCATGGCGTCGAGATACAGTTCGAAGTGACTGGCGTGTCCGTCGCCGGGTTTTTCATCCGACTCTTCGCCCAGCACGATTTCGTTGATGAGCCTTGCTGCCTTGGCATTGGCAGGTGGCATCCACGGGACACCGACACAGGTGAGATCGCGTTGCAGCCGCTTGACCAGCGACATGAAATCCCAGACGGCAAAGACGTGCCAGCGCATGAAAGTGCGCAGGTCATCCAGATTGCGCACTTGTTGAAAAACCGGGTGGTGCTCAAGTTCATCCATGGCTTTCTGCAAACGCACCGTGTCGCTGACCTGATTGCGACGATTGCGGGTGACAAACTGGACAGCAGCGGAAAGTGATGACATGAAGCCTCCTCGTTGACGGGTCTGGTTTAACAACCTGTGACGGGCGACTCCCTTGCTCCGACCGCTCTATCAAAGTCGCTCGGCGGAAATCGAGATGTGACGAAGTCGTCAAAGCTACAAACAACGACGAATCAGCGTGGTACGGATACATGCAGTTGTTGTCTGGCGCTGCCGGATTTGCAGCACTGGTTACACTGGAAAGTCACTGAATTTACAGCATCTTTTAGATGACGCCTCTGGTGGCGTATCAAGATGTATCGCTATGGCTCGCAATGTAGTGTTGCCGCAACAAAGTCGATGCTGGTGAACAGCTGCGGTTGGTGCTACATAAGATGTTCCCGTGTGCAATGTGTTACCGCTCAATTTGTTGGTGCTGTCTTGGTGCAACAGATATCGCGGTTCGTTGTTGCAGGGCTGGCTTGTGAAGCCGTGGTTGAACCTGGTGTCGGAGGTGTGTGATGGCGTCAATATTCAAATTGTTTGCTGAGCGTGGTCAGGGCAATGCGGCAGCGACGGCGGAAGACGCTTCGCCAGCCGCTCCGCCGATGGCGGCAGCGATACCCAATCAGATTCAGTTTGACAGCAAGCTGGTGGACGAACTGAAGCAGGATCACGTCGGACTGGTTGCGCAGTTTACCCAGATGGTGCCGTTATTCCGGTCCAGTGAGATTCGCACTTTTCGGGCCCAGCTGGCCAGCTTCAAGACTCAGTTTCAGGGCCATATCATCAAGGAGAACGTGCGGTTCTATGTGTATCTGGAGCAGACGTTGGCCGGTGATGAAACCAATGTCGAATTGATGCGGGACTTTCGCCGCGAGATGAATGCGATCAGCCGGGCGGTGGTGGGTTTTTGCAACAAATACAATGACGCCAAGCCCGACCTGCAGACCATCCGGCAGTTTGAGGCGGAGGCAGGCGACATTGGCAAAGCCCTGTTGTCGCGCATTGATCGTGAGGAGCGGGATTTGTATTCGCTCTACCGCTGATCAGGGGCCACTCAGAATCGAGGTCCGCCTGATGGCAGGCAACATGGGACGTGGCAGGCTTGCTTGCCACCGTCAGAAAAAAAAGGCGAGTCGTTGACTCGCCTTTTTTTTTGCCTGGTCTGGCTGACGAAAGACGCTGGCTTATTGCGGTTCGGATTTGTACAGATCGAGCAGCGGTTGCAGCTTGGCTTTGGTGGCTGCGTCGCCAGCAGCGATTTCCTTCTCGGTCCATTGAACGATATTCAGACCGTCGGCCTCCGGCTTCATCAGCAGACTCTTGCCAAGTTTGGTGGCGATAAAGGTGGCGGTATCAAGCGCACCGGCAGCTGTAGTAGCGCGCAGCAAGCTCTTGCCGCTGCAGGTTATACCGCCGTAAATGCGGCGCAGATCCAGATCGGCAGAGTCGAGCTTTTTGCGCAGTGCGCTGCGGTCGTTGGCGGTGGCGAACGAACAGATGCTTTCCACCAGCCGGTCCATTTCAGCGTCAGCCGCGTAGGTGGGCAGGGAAACCGGGGTGGTCAAAGCCGCGACTGCGGCCGCAGTCAACAGCATGCGGACGGACTTACGCATGGCGAATCTCCAGAAAACAGGTACAGGGCGGGAGCAGTCAGCCCCCGCGAAGAATGGCCTCGGCTGGGCACCGATGGCTTAGGGCAGGGCAAGTGTAGGCGGGGATCGGGAATTCGCCAGTAACGGCCTGCGCCGGCGTTGGTGCAGTGCCGGTTCGACAATAAACGGTCGTTCCACAAGAGACGGGCTGGTCGAAGGACTCGCCAGCGAGGCGACAGCTGGCTAGAGTCTGTATTGCGGGTAAATTCACAATGGAGTGAGCAATGAAAACCCTTCTTTGGATGGTGGCTGGTGTCGTGCTGGTGGTGGTGCCGGTCGTATCGGCCAAGCAATACGTGTTTCCGGCCAAGGGCCAGACACCGGAACAACAGGCCATCGACGAAGCGGCCTGCAAACAATGGGCGGTTCAGCAGACCGGCTTTGATCCCTCCGCCCCGGCGCCAGCAGCAGCAACTGCGGCAGCACCGGCCACCACCGCGCCAGCACCCGAGCCGATGAAAGGGGGCGCCGTAAAAGGTGCGGCAATCGCTGCCGGTGTCGCGAAGCTGTCCGACAACGATGCGAGTGATGCAGCGGGTGCGGGGGCGGCGGCTGGTCTGGTTATGCAGCGGCAAGCCAATCGCAAAGCGGCTGAACAGCAAAAGACGCAGGAAAAAGCCCAGCAAGATGCGGCTAAAGCACAGCAGCAGGTTTCTACAGCGGAACAGCAGGCCAAACAGGTCGAATTTGACAAGGCCTCAGCGGCCTGCCTGACCGGCAAGGGCTATACCGTTCAGTAAAGCCGTCGTTTGGCGAAGGTTCCTGCACTAGAGAAAACGGCGCCATCGGCGCCGTTTTCTTTTTTCTCAGCGGAGTGATTTGCCGATTTATTGCCGCACCGCGGCGATGGCGCGCGCGGTGTCGAGCATGCGGGTCGCAAATCCCCATTCGTTGTCGCACCAGATCAGGCATTTGACCAGCCGTTTGTGGCTGACCCGGGTCAGCAGGCCATCAACGATGCAGGAGTGCGGGTCCTGGCTGAAATCGACCGATACCAGCGGTGCATCGGTGTAAGCCAGAATGCCGCGCAGCGCGTGCTCGGCGGCGTATTGCAGACTGGCGTTGATGTCTTCACGGCTGACGTCGCGGTGCAGGGTCAGGCTGACATCCATCGCGGTGACATTGATCGTCGGCACCCGCACCGCGATCGCTTCGAAGCGGCCGTGCAGGTGCGGCAGGATGCGTTCAATGCCGAGCGCGAGTTTGGTATCGACCGGAATGATCGACTGGCCGGCGGCGCGGGCGCGGCGCAGATCGTCATGATAGGCGTCGATGACGCGCTGATCGTTCATCGCGGCGTGGATGGTGGTGATGGTGCCGCTGTCGATGCCGAATTGCTGATCCAGTGTTTGCAGCAAAGGCACCACGCAATTGGTGGTGCAGGAGCCATTCGAGATCAGCCGGTGCTCCGGTTTCAGCCCCTGATCATTGACGCCGTAAATGACGGTGAAGTCGAGATCGCTGGCGCCGGGCTGGCTGAGCAACACGGTGCCGGCGCCGGCATCGATGTGCTTTTGCAACTCGGCGCGCTGCGAGAACGCACCGGTGCAATCAAACACGATATCAACGCCGAGGGCGCGCCACGGCAGCCTGGCCGGGTCAGGTTCGTGCAACAGCGCAATGGCCTGACCGTTCAGAAACAGCTCGTCACCACTTTGCTGAACGTCACCGGGAAACCGGCCATGGCTGCTGTCGTAGCGCAACAGGTGCGCCATGGCATCGGCGTTGGCCAATTCGTTGATGGCGACCAGCGTGAAGGCGCCGGCGTGTTCGTAAGCCTGCAACGCGCGCAGCAGCGTCCGGCCGATGCGGCCAAAGCCGTTGATGGCAACCCGCAGCGTCATGTCAGCGCCTTTGTTTTTGTTAAACACTGGTCGAGCATTGATCGCGCCGATACCGTGCTGGCGATCAGCGCAGGACCGTCGCGATCGAGCTGGCGGTGTAGGCGATCTTCTCGGCATTGAGGCCGGCGACGTTGATGCGGCTGTTGCCGGTCATGTAAATGCTGAATTCGTTTTTCAGCCGTGCCACCTGCGCCTCGCTCAAACCGAGGAACGAGAACATGCCACGCTCGCCAGCGATGAAATCGAACTTGCGCTCGCTTTGCTGGCTGTGCAGGGCACTGACCAGTTGCTCGCGCAGGCTCTGGATGCGAGTGCGCATGCCGGTCAGTTCGGCCTGCCATTCGGCGGTCAGCGCGCTGTCGTGCAAAATGACGTCGAGAATGGCGGCGCCGTGCGACGGTGGCATCGAGTACATGCCACGGGTGACGTTCAGCATCTGGCTGTAACCAGCGGCGGCTTGTTTGCTGTCGGCGTAAACGACGCTGAGTGAACCGGCGCGTTCGCGATACAGACCGAAGTTCTTCGAATACGACGCGGCGACGATCAGCTCTGGCACTTTTTCGGCCAGCAAGCGGACGCCGTAGGCATCTTCGTCAAGGCCGACACCGAGACCCTGATAGGCCATGTCGATAAACGGCACGAAGCCGTTCTTGACGGCCAGCTCGGCCACCGCCTGCCACTGGGCCGGCGACAGATCGGCGCCGCTCGGGTTGTGGCAACAGGCGTGCAGCAGCACCAAATCACCTGCCGGCACTGTCGCCAGCACGGCCATCATCCGGTCAAAGGCGATGGCGTGGTTCTGGTAGTCGTAGTACGGGTATTCCTTCAGCTCGAGGCCGGCATTGCCGAGCAAGGGCACGTGGTTGGCCCAGGTCGGCGTGCTGACCCAGATGCGGGCATCCGGCTTGGCCCGCTTGATGAGCTCGGCGGCCACTCGCAGCGCACCGCAGCCACCAGGGGTCTGGATGGTACGGACACGGTCGGCCTTGATGGCAGCGTGGCTGGCGCCGAACGACAGCGCGGCACAGGCTTCATTGGCGCCGGCATAGCCGCCGGGAGCGGTGTAGACCTTGCTGGTTTCGGTTTCCAGCCGGCGTATTTCGGCCTTGCGGACCGCGGTCATGATGGGGGTCAGGCCGGCATCGTTCTTGTACACGCCAACGCCCAAATCCACCTTGCGCGGGTTCGGGTCCGCCTGATAGGCCGCAGAGAGGCCAAGGATCGGATCGGCGGGCAACAGGGGCAGGCTGGCAAACATGATGACTCCAACAAACGATGGCGGGATGGCAGGGAGCGGATTGTACGGGCAACTGACAAGCTTTTTCGACCGGATTTGGCATGGTTTCCGGGCATGACGACCCGTACCGAACGGCAGCCGGGGCCGACCGGCGGCCTCCACCTGCTTGCGGGGCTATGGCTACAATGCCGCCGGGCTGGCTGACTGGGCCGGCCGGCGACTGACAACTGTGGATTGCACGGGGTACTCAAATGACGGGATTGGCAAAATGGGCCGCCACGCTGGTGGCCACGGTGATGCTGGCGGTACCGGCAGTGGCCGGCGACTGGAAAGAAGGCGTTCATTACAAAGTTGCCGATCCGATGGGCAAAACCGCCGAACCCACCGTCGTCGAAGTGTTTTCCTACGGCTGTCCGGCCTGTTTCGGGCTGGAAGCGCGCATGGCGGACTGGCTCAAAACCAAACCTGCCAACATCAAGTTTGTCCGCATTCCGCACTACGGCGTCCATGATGAAGGTGGCTGGCTGATCAAGCTGTTCTACACCGCCGAGGCGCTTGGCATCGGCGAGCAGATGCACAAGCCGTTGTTTGACTTGATCCATTTGAAGAGCGCCGGCCACAGCCCGATTCATAACGAAACTGACGCGGTGAAGTTTCTGCAGCAGTTTGGCAAGCCGGAGGCGCAGATCCGCGAGGCCATGAACGGCTTCTATGTCGATACCAAAGTGCGGGCCGCCAAGGCCTTTGTGCAGCGGTTCCGGGTCAACGGCGTGCCGTCTTTCGTGATCAACGAAAAGTATTTTACCGACGGCCCCATGGCCAAGACCGATGTGTTCAGCATACTGAGCGAGTTGCCGCTGAAATAATTCGGTTAACCGGCAACGAAAAAGGCAGCGCATCACGCTGCCTTTTTCGTTTCTCTATGAGCGCGTCAGGACAGTGGGGTTTGTGACGAGGCAAGTTTGCTCTGCCAGCGATGGGCAAGCTGCCAGAGCAGGCTGATCACCAGCATCATGACAAAGGATTGCAGCACATAGCGGCCCGCCGTGCTGAGCGTTGGGTGCAGGCCAATCAGGCGCGGCACCAACAGGAAAGTGCCAATCAAAATGCCGATCCGCACGGCCTTGTTGATGGCCAGTTCCGGCGGTCGCCACGCGGCGGCAAACAGTGCAACTGGCGCGAACAATACCGCTGCCAGCACGACGCTATCCGGCCACGCAAGCGCCAGCACCAGCAAGGCCGCGCCGATCGCAATGCCGGCGTTGCGCAGCTGCTCTTGAAATCTGGCCGGCCACTGCTCGCTCGCTTCTGACAGTGTTTCTTTCACGGCCTGCATCAACAGGAACAGGTTCAGGCAGAGCAGGGTAAGTGGGGCAAGCCGCTCAACACCTTCCTCCTTGCCCAGACTAAATATCAGCCCTGCTGCCCAGATAAACAGCAACAACAACAGCCAACGGTTGGCAAAAAAGGCCGCCAGTGGCTGTGGCCACCAACCGCTGGCCACCAGCACAATGGGCCAGAGTGCTACGCAAGCCAACAGCAGTAGCAGGCCGGATTCAATATCGAGCAACAACCAAAGAATCAACGCAACGTGGACAGCAAGGACCTTGCCAGCCGCAATCAGCCGGCGCTTGGTATTGCTTCGCAATCTTTCATCGAGCACCTGAAGGCCGTAGACGGCAGCGCTCCAGCCGAACAGGACGCCTGCAAAACAGACCAGCGCCACCGCCATGCCCTGTGCCCGCAACAAAACAAAAAACACCACCAATGCGGCGATCAGCGCAGTCAGGTAAGTGTTCTGGCTCAGGCGCGGTTGCGGTGCCTGTTGCCAGTATTGCGCGGAGGGCAACGTCTCCATTTGCTGCCAGAGTGCCGGGGCCTCGTGCTGCAACAGAAACAGGATGTCGGCAATGCGTTGCATCAACGCCGGGCTGAGCCGCGCTTTCCAGATTTCCCAGCGACTCGCCACGCCATTCAGCAGCGACCAGGCTTCCAGTGACAAGGGATCTTTGGTCAATCGCTGCATCAGGCTTTCGCGTTGCCATTCCGCCGCCAGCAGCGACAACACCCGATGTGTCTGCTGTGGTTGCAAACGGAACAGCGCCTGCTGGCTGTCACGATCCTGCCACTGGAACAGGGTGGCGGCAGCCTGACCCAAATTGAGCAGAAACGGATCGCGTTCAGCGAGCCGGGCCAATACCGCCAGCTCCCACTGTTCGCGTTCGGCAAAACTGAGGCTGGCCTGCGCGTGGATGTGCTTGAGTGCCCGAACGGCCGCCATTTCATTGACCGCCAGTGCTGAATCGAGCTGCGACAGCATGGCGGGCACGGCCGACTCGAACGCCAGCTCGGCAGCAGCCGATAGTTGTGCTGATGGTGTTGGAGTTGGTGGTGTTGCTGCGGCCGGTGACGCGGATGAAGCATGGCCGCTGTGATCGGTGGCAACCGGATTGGTAACGGTGTCGTGGTATGTAACGGGCTCGGTCAGCGTGACAGTAGCCAGGGTTGTGTGCGCAGTGGCATGGGCGGAACTGTCGTCAACAGGGTTGGAATCTGCAGCGACCACGGCCGCTTCATCAGCTGCCTGTTCGGCCCAGTGCAAGGCCCATTCATAGGCATGGCGCAAGCGCTGAAATGCCTCGGCGTCATCCTCCGGGCGCTTCTGCTTCAGTCGCTGGGCATAGGCGCGTTTGATGGCGCGGGCATCGTCGGTCGGTGCAATGCCGAGCGTGTCCCAGACAAAATGGCTCACAGGAAACGCTCTCCTTCGATCTCGTCGAAGAACCGGTTCAGCAGGTGACGGGCTTCAGTGATTTCGGTTGGGTCCTGCTGCGACAGGACATACTGAAAGGCCGCCATGCGCTCGCCAATCACGCTGCGCAGGTCGCCACGGGCCTCCTGATACAGTCGCTCACCGCGGGCAACCAGGGCCCGGTTGACATCCCGATCGCGCGGATGGATTTTCAGTTCGCCCAGTTGCTGCAGGCGCTGGCTGACTTCGTCCTTGCTGAGTACGCCAGGATTGCCTTCAATCACGACGCGGCGCTGCTCGCCGGTTTGTTCAACCGTGGCTTCCACTTCCAGCAAGCCATCGACGTCGTAAGTGAAGCGCACGTCGATCTGGACCTCGCCGGATTTGCGTGGCGGCACCGGCACTTCCAGATGACCAAGGTAAACGTTGTCACGCACCAGCCGTGATTCACCCTGATAGACGTCGAACTTGACTACTTTCTGTTGGTCGCTGAGGGTGGTGAAGGTTTCCACCCGACTGGTCGGAATGGCGGTGTTGCGTTCAATGATCGGAGAGTAATGACCGGTGTCGATCTGCCCGCTTGGCAAACGCTTGCTGGTCTCAACTCCGAGCGTGTACGGCGCGACATCAACCAGGACGACTTCATCAAGCGTGGCGGCGCGCATTTTCAACCCGGCTTGCACGGCCGCCCCGCGCGCTACCACTTCGTCCGGGTTGACATTGACTTGCGGAAAGCGCTGGAACAGTCGTGATACCAGTTTGCGCACAATCGGCTTGCGGGTGGCGCCGCCGGCCAGCACGATTTCATCGAGTTCACTGGCGCGGATGCGGGCATCTCGCAGCGCCCGCTCCAGCGGTGCTTGCAGACGGTCGAGCAACGGCGTGGCCAGTTTCAGGAAGTCGTCTTCGCTATAGGTCTTCTGCCAAACCTTGTCCTGCCAGCGGACGGTCATGGTGGTATTGGCCTGTTGTGACAGCGTGCGCTTGGTCAATTCGGCCTGACGCCGGACGTTCTGCACGAGATCCGGTTGGCTGTTGACCGCCGCCAGCTCGTTGGCGCTCAGGTGCTGCTTCAGAAAATCCTGTGCCAGCGCACTGACAAAGTCTTCGCCGCCGAGAAAATTGTCACCGGCACTGGCCCGCACTTCCATGACGCCGTCAAACATTTCCAGAATCGACACGTCGAAGGTGCCACCCCCCAAATCGAACACCAGGAACTTGCTTTCGCGATCACGTTGATGCAGACCGTACGCCATCGCAGCGGCGGTCGGTTCATTGAGCAGTCGGTCGACTTGCAAGCCGGCCAGCTCGCCGGCAATACGGGTGGCTTTGCGCTGGGCATCACTGAAATATGCCGGCACGGTGATCACTGCCTCGGTGACCGGTTCACCGAGCGCCGCTTCGGCGTCGGCTTTCAGTGATTTGAGTACCAGCGCCGACAATTCTTCCGGACGAAAATCCCGCTTGCCAAGCCGCACCGTGTGCTGGGTGCCCATGTAGCGCTTGAACGCCGCCACCGTCTGCAGCGGGTGTGTCAGCAGCCGCTCGCCGGCGGCCTTGCCAACCAGAATCTGGCCATCGTCATCGAGCCCGACAATGGAGGGAGTCAGCAGCTCGCCATGGACGTTTGGAAACAGCTGAGGCGCATCATCGCGCCAGGCACCGACCAGGCTGTTGGTGGTGCCAAGATCAATTCCGATAATCATGGGGGTGGGACAGTCCTTGCAGGCGAGTCGGCATCACCCGTTTTGGGTGCCCGGCGAGACTACCCATTCCAACCAGAACTGGTCAAACGTCCGCACCAGTAGCCGGTCATCGGGACGCGCCCTCTGTCGCCCTGGCATGGTTTTCCTGTAGGCTCCGCTCGGCAGCGCGTTGCTCTGGCCACGGGGTCGCCACCCACGTACCGTCAGCAGCAGCCTGCCACCCGCAATGCCCGCAAGACGATTCGCCAGAACAACAATCTGCCAACCGCAATTGGCCACAAAAAAAGAAGCGCCACGGATGACATTTTCAACTCGGCAAAAGCTGTTCTTCAGTCACTTTCTCGCCATTGTGCTGGTATCCGGCAGCATTGGCAGTTACTTCTACCAGAGTGCCATCGACAGTCTGCTCGGCAGCCTGCAGACGCGCCTGCAATACAGCGCGGCCTTGCTGTCGCGCTCGGTCAGCCCGGCTACGCTGGACCAAATCGTCACGGTTGCCGACAAGGACAGCGCCGCGTATCGCGATGGCGTGCTGCTGCTGCGCGAGCTGGTCGGGTCCAATCCGGATATCGCTTTCATTTATGTGATGCGACGTGATGGCGAGCAGGTGCGCTTCGTGCTCGACTCCGATCCGGAAGATCCGGCGCAGCCCGGCGAGATCTATGTGGTCGATGCGCCCGCACTGCTGCAGGGCTTTTCGGTCCCGAGCTGTGACCGCGAACTGATCCGCGACAAGTGGGGGACGTTCATGTCCGGCTACGCACCGATTGCCGGCAGCGATGGCCGCTATGCCATCGGCATCGACATGCGCGCCGATGAAGTGGAGCAGAAGCTGAATACGCTGAGGCGCACCGGCATCTTGTCGTTGGTGCTGTCCATCGTCATGGCGTTTCTGTTCGGTCATCTGTTGTCGCGCAACTTTCTCAAGCGCATCGATGCGTTGCACCGGCGCTGCCTGACGCTGGCGCAGGGCGACGAACCCAGCCCGATCAGCACTGGCGACGAACTGGCGCAACTTACCGTCACCTTTGACCACATGATCGATCGGGTCCAGCGTCACCATGCCGAGCTGGAACAGCGGGTCGCGCAGCGCACCGCCGAGCTGCAGACCAGCAACACCCAGCTGCAGAATGAAATTGTCGAGCGGGAACGAATGGCGCAGTTGCTGGAGCAAACGGCACGCACCGACTTTCTGACCCAGTTGATCAACCGGCGGGCGATGGCGCAGCGTATGCAGAACGAAGTGGCGCGGATCGAGCGCGCCGGCGGCACCTGCTCGCTGGTGCTGGTCGATATCGATCACTTCAAGAACATCAATGATCAGTTCGGTCACGACATTGGCGACGAGGTGCTGAAGGCGCTGGCGCGAGCGTTTCAGGCAGCGGTGCGCGAACAGGATGTGGTGGCGCGGTGGGGCGGTGAGGAGTTTCTGCTGCTGCTGCCCAATACCAATGAAGCCGAGGCTGTCGAGCAGGCCGAACGGCTGCGCCAGTTGCTCGACAGCGACCTGCTGCAGATCAATCGGTATCCCCACCGGGTTACCGCCAGCTTCGGGGTCAGCGAGTACAGTGGCGGCCTGAGCGTCGAATCGCTGCTGAAACAGGCCGACGTGGCGCTGTACCAGGCCAAGGCCCAGGGCCGCAACCGGGTTTGCACCCACTCGTCAACGGCGGATTGATCCGGCGCAAGACAAGGCTCGGGCAGGCATTTGCCCGGTTCATTCCAGCCGGCCGGCCCTTTATACTGCCGACCCCCCAAGCCTGCTGCAGGCCCCGGGGCCGTTCAACGAGCGCAAGCCGTTTCAACGCAATCCGTTTCAACTACAGAGAGTCAGGTCATGGGTGCACAGTGGAAGACCAAGGGCAAAGTCGAAGCCGCCAATGCCAGAGGCCAGAAATTTACCAAACTGGTCAAGGAAATCATGGTTGCAGCACGCGGTGGCCCTGATCCTGACATGAACCCCAAGCTCCGGCTGGCTGTGGATCAGGCCAAGAAAGCGTCCATGCCGAAAGACACGCTGGAACGCGCCATCAAGAAAGGCGCCGGTTTGCTGGATGAAGTGATCAACTACGAAACGGTCGTTTACGAAGGCTTTGCCCCGCATCAGGTGCCGGTGATTGTCGAATGCCTGACCGACAACAAGAACCGCACCGCAATGAGCGTGCGCATGCTGTTCCGCAAAGGCCAGCTTGGCGCCAGCGGTTCGGTGAGCTGGGATTTCCGTCACCTGGGTCTTATTGAAGCGACGCCGGCCAAAGCCGGTCTCGATCCGGAAGAAGCGGCCATTGAAGCTGGCGCCCAGGAAGTGGAAGTCAACGAAGACGGCAGCGTATTGTTCCTGACCGAGCTGACCGATCTGGACGCCGTTGCCAAGGCGCTGCCCGCACACGGATTCAACGTAACGTCGGCCAAACTCGGCTATGTCCCGAAAAATCCGGTGACGCTGACCGATGCCACGGCGCTGGCGGAAGTCGAAGCCTTTCTCGAAGCGATCGACGAAGACGATGACGTGCAAAACGTCTATGTCGGTCTGGCCGGTTGAGTCCTGCTGACTGTCGGTCACTGTTCCGGCGAACGAAAACGGCACCTGCGGGTGCCGTTTTTCTTTTTGCCGCTGACGCTCGGCAGCCATGTCTTTGACGAATTGTGCTCAGGGTTCTGCCGTCGCAAAACCTGTCTGCTCGCTACCACCGGCGGGCGGTTGTTGACTGTTGTGGCTTGCCAGCCGACGACTGGCGCCAACCTGTTGCAGGGTGACCGTGGCAAGTTTGCCACTGCGGTCATACCGGTACTCGTAACGCTGGCCGTTTGGATCGAGCATGGCGGTCAGCCGGAATCGCGGGGTGGCGTCGGGATCAGTGCCGGCACCCATTTGCTGCCAGACAAACTGCCAGCGGCGCCCGTCGCGCAGGCGTTTTTCCTGTGCCGGCTGGAACACCAGGCTATCGCCGGCAAAGCGGTACTCGGCGCCATCAGTGCGCTGCCAACGCCATTGGCCCTGATGCAACGACATGCTGCCAGCGCTGGCGTCGGCGCCGAGCAACACGGCATCGGGTTCACCGCCACCAATCAGCAACAGGCTCCGGCCATCAGCAAAGCGCAATTCGGCGATGCGGCCATGACCGGCATCACGCAGCAGGCGGAAGCTGACTTCATCCTGACCGCTGAGGCCGGTCGCCAAGGGCGGCCGCACCGGGCGAACCTTGGTATTGGCGACTGCCGGCTGAATCTCGAGTGGGCACTGATTGTTGCGATACCAGCGCACGGTGTCGGTGCCGACAAAGCGGGGGGGCTGCAGTTGCAGATCTGCCGGCGAACAGCGCCAGCAGCTCGGAGGTTGCCGGTTGTTGTCGCTGTCTCGCAGGTGGGGAAAGTTACGATTCGGGCAGCTGGCTTTTCGTTGCAGGGTCAGTTGACTGTCGGTGAGCGTTTTGACCCCGAGCGTGCGGTCGTCGGCTTCCAGCGTGTAATCGACCCGAATGCGACTGGCGCTGATGGCTTGCAGCCGTTCTCCGCACCGAACCACTCGGGTTATCGCGCTGATCGAGGTCGGCGGTGCCGCGCGCAGGCGCTGGCAATTGGCGGTGACCGCTTCGGCAGAGGTCGGCCAGCGTTCACCTGCCGCGGTTCCAACGGCGGTCCAATAGAGCTCGGCCGGTTCGCTGTCGACGGCATGCACCGGCGCGGTCAGCAAGAACGCACCCGTCAGCAGCACACAGGTCAGCCAGCGCGGCAGCACAACCCGATGCAGCGTTTTCAGACGATGTGTTGGTGAGGCAGCTCGCAGCCCGGTCATGATTGGTCAGACGAGGAGGCAAAGGGCACCCTTTATAGCTGGCCTTTCCCCCCCATTCTGCGTGCTGTGTCATGAATGACAGAAGTACCAAATTGTACGAGGGGACCGCTTTTTGCGATGGTCTTTCGCTGTTTGTCGAGGTGCTGCGTCTCGTTGCCCGCGCCTGCAAAACGGCAGCGAAGCCGGCGAGAAATTGTCCAATTGGTTATCTCGTGACCACGATTCCACTCGCACTTTCGGCACGTTCGAGTAACCGTTTTGGCAGCCTGCGCGGGCGTGATGGTACGCGGCGCTGGAGCCGAAGGCGCGAGCCGGCCCCCGTATCGTCAACTGCCGATCAGGCCGAAATGCCACGGCACGATGATCGACAGGGCAAGCCACATCAACAGGATGAGTGGCACGCCGACACGCAGAAAGTCATTGAAGGTATAGCCACCGGCATTCCAGATAAGAATGTTGGTTTTGTAGGCCATCGGGGTAGCCAGCGACAAGTTGGCGGCAAGCAGCGTCGCGATCACGAAAGGCACGGGGTCGACACCCAACTGGCGCGCAACGCCGATGGCAATGGGCGTACCGATGACAGCCGCGGCGTTGTTGTCGACCACGTTGGTGAAGATGGCGATCAACAGCATCAGGCCTGACAACACAATCGGCGCGGGGGCACCGAAACTGAGGGCGACAAACAGGGTCGCCAGCCAGTCGGCAGCGCCCGAGTACAGAATGGCATTGCCCAGCGCCAGACTGGTGGTCATCACCAGGATCACCTGAATGCTGAGGCCTTGCACCGCCTCATGCCATTTCATGCAGCGCGTCAGGATCATCAGCAACACGCCGCACAGGGCACTGATGGCAATGGGTAACCAAGCCATTGCTGCACTGACCACGACGCACATCATGATCAGGATGGCCAGTGGCGCCTTGCGTGATCGGGGCAGATCAAGGCTGCCATCGAGGATCAGCAGGTCACCTTCGTTTTTCAGGGTTTGCAGCCGGGCCTTGGTTCCCTGCACCAGCAGCACATCACCAACCCGCAAGATTTCATCGGCAAGACCACTTTGGGGGCGATCCAGTTTGACGCCTTCCCGATGTAGCGCCAGACAGAGCAGCTGGTATTTTTCCAGCAGCCGTTCAGCCTTGAGGCTGCTGCCGACCAACGGTGAATGGGGGGCAATCACCACCTCGGCCAATTGCTGATCATCGGCCAACATGCGGCCCGGTACTTCGCTGCGCAGTTCTCCCGGGATCAGGGTGACGCGCAGCATTTTCTCCAGCTCCTTCAGATTGCTCGGGCTGTCGCTGACAACCAGGCGGTCGCCGGCGTACAGCGTTTCTGTCGGCATCGGCCTATCCAGGATGTCGTCACCGCGCAGGATTTTTTCCACTACCAGCAAGCCACTGGTTTTTTGCACGGTGTCTTTCAGATTGCGGCCGGCGCAGACACTTTGCTCGAGCACATGGAGCTGGGCGCTGTACATGCGCGGTGAACGGTCGAGTGCGACCGGACGAGGCGGCAACAACCGCGGCGCAATCAACCACAGGTAGAGCACGCCAATGCTGGCCGCAATCGACGCCGGCCAGACAAAATCGAACATGCCGATTTCGGCCACGCCCTGCCGGCTGGCCACATCGATGACCAGCAGGTTGGTGGACGTGCCGATGGTGGTGACCATGCCGCCGAGCAGGTTGGCGTGATTGGTCGGCATCAATACGCCGCTGGGGCTGAGGCCGGCGCGCACGCTGACCGTTACCAGCACCGGAATCATGACGATCATCATCGGCGTGTTGTTGATGAACGGGCTGAGACCGGCAGTAACCAGCAGGGTCAGCAACAGGGCAAACGTCGGGCTGATGCGCCAGAACCGGGCCAGCAAGCGCCCGACCGGCTCGAGCGCGCCGGTGCGCGAAATGCCTTCGCCCGCCATGATCAGGCCGCAAATGGTGATCAACGCTTCGTTACCGAAATTCTGGAACACGCTGATGGCATCCAGCGTGCCGTGTGGGCCCTTATGGGGAAAGAACTCGAAACTGACCGCCAGCAAAATCAGGATAAACAGGCAGGCTGTTTCCAGCTGGATGTCCTCCCGCCGGAACAGGTAAAGCGCGAAGCCGGTCAGGGCCAACGCGACCAGCGCATGGAACTCGGGTATCGGTGGCAAGGTCATTCCATGGATCTCGTGTGCTCAGCGGTGGGTCGTCATGGGCATCGCGACGCCGGAACGGCAGCTTGCATCCGGTGCAAAGGGGGGAGCGTGCGGGATATTCTGCCGTCCCTCAATACCCGTTTACTGTCATGGGAGTGTCTTGTGACTGTTATCACCCTGCCAGCACGCTGGCAGCCATTGCTGTTTGCCGGGTTTATGTCGTTGTTCATGGCGTTCTGCATGTCCGGCATCCTGACCCTGGTCAATTTGGGCTGGGTCGACGGCTTTCTTGGCAAATGGAGCCATGCCTTTCTGGTCGCCTGGCCAATCGCGTTCCCGCTGGTGCTGATGTTCGCACCGCTGACCCGCCGATTGCTGGCGCGCGGGTTCCGCTTCCAATGAAGGGCTGGGCGAACCTACCAGCCAGAATGGGATAAACCTGTGAATAAGTTGTGTCGCACCTGTATATCTGCGGGTGCCTCGATCCCGGCACCAATGCCTTGGCCTACAATGGCCGGCCTTTTTCTGACGTATACCGAGACTTGCCGGAATGGCTGATCGCGACCTCGACTCCATCAAGACCCCGCCGCACTCGCTTGAAGCCGAGCAGGCGGTACTGGGCGGCATTCTGCTGGACCCGGGCGCCTGGGAGCGCGTGTCGGAAGCGGTGGTTGCGGATGATTTCTACCGCGACGATCACCGCAAGATCTTTCGCGCCATTGCCCGGCTGGCGGGCGACGGTCATCCAATCGATGCCATTACCGTCTTCGAACAACTGGAGCGGGAAAGCGAGGCCGAAGCTGTCGGCGGGCTGTCTTATCTTGCCGAGCTGGCCAAGAACACTCCCAGTGCGGCCAACATTCTCAGTTATGCCAATATCCTGCGCGAACGGGCCCTGCTGCGCGAAATGATTTCGGCAGCGCACGAGATTGCCGATACCGGCTATTTCCCGAAAGGCAACTCGGCCAACCTGCTGCTCGATCAGG
Source organism: Permianibacter sp. (assembly GCA_041914645.1). Lineage (GTDB taxonomy): Bacteria > Pseudomonadota > Gammaproteobacteria > Enterobacterales > Permianibacteraceae > Permianibacter. The sequence continues at coordinate 456,845 of JAYSCY010000001.1, read as the reverse complement.
CCGAAGCCAAGATGCTGGCCATCGCCGAAAAACGCACCAAGGCCGATACCGGTCCACGCGCTGTCGGCAGCATGCTGAAAAACGTTGTCCATCACCTGGAGGAAGTCGGCAAGACCGGCGGCCTGACCGGCCTGTCGACCGGTTTTGATGATCTCGACAACGAAACCTCCGGCTTGCAGAAAGGCGATCTGATCATCGTGGCGGCACGACCGTCGATGGGCAAAACCACCTTCGCGATGAACCTGTGTGAAAACGCCATGATGCGCGGTGACAAGCCGGTGCTGGTGTTCTCAATGGAAATGCCGGCCGAACAGCTGATCATGCGTTCGATTGCTTCGCTCGGCTCCATCGATTTTTCGAAAGTGCGCTCGGGCCAACTGGATTCGCCAGACTGGGACCGGGTGTTCAGCGTCGTGGCTATGCTGAAAGAGCGCAACAACCTGTTCATCGATGACACCGCTGGCCTGTCGCCACTGGAAGTGCGGGCGCGTGCCCGCCGGCTGCACCGCGAACACGGCGGCCTCAGCCTCATCATGGTCGACTACCTGCAGCTGATGCAGTCGGATGGTGCTTCGGAAAACCGGACGGCGGAAATCTCGGAAATCTCGCGCTCGCTGAAGGCGCTGGCGAAAGAACTGAAAGTGCCATTGATCGCGCTGTCGCAGCTCAACCGTTCGCTCGAGCAGCGCACCGACAAGCGACCGGTCATGGCCGACTTGCGCGAATCCGGCGCTATCGAACAGGACGCCGACGTGATCCTCTGTATCTACCGCGACGAGGTCTATCACAAGGACAAGCCGGACAACAAAGGCATTGCCGAAATCCTGATCCGCAAGCAGCGTAACGGCCCGATTGGCGACATCAAGCTGACCTTCCAGGGCCGCTACACCCGGTTCAAGAATTTCGCGCCGGAAATGGCCGAGTATTGATCGTTTTGTGGTTGGCGCTGCATTGATGGAGTAGCAGCGCCGCTTTGGCAGTGCTTGCCGGTAGTTGGTAGTTGGTAGTCGGTACATCGGCATGTCGTGCTTCATCACCCATCAACAAGAACGGAACTCCTCATGCGTGCCGCCCGCGCGCTGATCGACATCAGCGCCCTGCAACACAATCTGCACTGTATCCGCCAACTGGCGCCCAAGCGCCGGATCATCGCGATGCTCAAGGCCAACGGTTATGGCCATGGCTTGTTGCGTGTTGCCCACGCACTCAAATCGGCGGATGCACTCGGTGTCGCCTGTGTTGAAGAGGCGCTGGAACTGCGTGATGGTGGCATCACCACCGAAATCGTGGTGATGGAGGGCTTCTTTGCTTCGCGGGAAATTCCACTGTTGGCGTCGCGCGGGTTCAGTACCGTGGTGCATCACGAAGCGCAGTTGGTCGCGCTTGAAAACACCCCGACTGACACCCCGCTGAAAGTCTGGTTGAAAGTCGACACCGGCATGCACCGGCTTGGCTTTCCGCTCGATCAGGCGGCGAATGCATATGAGCGCCTGTCGCGTCTGGCCTGGTTGCAGCAACCGGTCGGCGTGTTGTCGCATCTGGCCTGTGCCGATGAAATCGACAAGCCAGAAACCAACGAGCAACTGGCAGCCTTTCGCGCCCTGACGCGCAACTGGCCGGGGGCAAAAAGCCTGGCCAATTCGGCGGCGGTGCTGGCCTGGCCGGAAACCCATTTCGACGAAGTAAGGCCGGGCCTGCTGTTGTATGGCTGCTCGCCGCTGCCGGGTCGCACCGGTGCCCATCATGGTCTCAAACCGGTGATGACGCTGGAGTCGCAAGTGTTTGCGCTGCGTGCCCTCAAGCGGGGCGACCGGGTTGGCTATTCCGCTGCCTGGACAGCGCCACGCGACACCATGCTCGGCATCATCGCCATGGGCTATGGCGACGGCTATCCGCGCCATGCGCCGTCAGGCACTCCGGTGTTCGTCAAGGATCGGCTCTGTCCGCTGGTCGGTCGGGTGTCGATGGACATGCTGACCGTCGATCTCGGCCCAGCCCCCGACATTGCCATCGGCGACCGCGCTGTGCTGTGGGGGCCGGAATTGCCGATAGAGCTGGTGGCCAGTGCGGCCGCTACCATTCCCTATGAGTTGCTCTGCGCAGTGACGCCGCGAGTGCCGTTTTTTTCCATCAACGATTGATCGTGATGGCAATGGCCTGCCAGCGTCTATCCTTGTGCAAGGGTCTCAGAAGGTGATGGCTGGCGTGATCAAGTGGTGGCTTGCAGGCATCGGCTGGCTGTTGACCGGCGGGTGCGCAATCGTATTCGCCGGCAACAGTCTGGTATTCGATGTCATCGACAACGAAAAAGGACTGGTGCAAAACACCGTCAACGCCCTGTTGCAGGACAGCCGGGGCTACCTGTGGATTGGTACCCAGGGCGGCATCCAGCGATACGACGGTTACCAGCTGGTGGATGTCTACGCCGGGCGCGACCCGGCACTGCAATTGCGCTCCAGTTTTGTCACCGCACTGGTCGAGGACCACGAGAATCGATTGTGGATTGCCACCAACGGTGGCGGTCTCGGCCTGTTTGATCTGGAACGTGGCGAGCCGCTGCCGATGCCACGGTCTCTGGCGGCGCTGCAAGGCGGCCGTGCCAACATCAAGGCAATGGCGGCCGACCCGACCGGGCTCTGGCTGGTGACCACCGAAGGGTTGGTCCGGGTCCGGTTTGCCGATTTCCAACCACAGCTGCTTGATGTCGGCGTCAATGTTGCCCATGGCATCAGTACGGCGGCCGTGCTGGCAGATGGGGTCGGCGGCGCACTGGTCGGCACCATGTCCAATGGTCTGTTGCATGTCGATGCGGCTGGCGTGGTGGTGCCGGTGACGGGCGTCGGTATTGGCCGCCATGTGCTAAGTCTGGTTCGGGACCAGCACCGGCAGATCTGGGTTGGCAGCAATCAGGGCTTGACCTTGCTGGAATGGCCCGCTGGCGTGACCACGGCCATACGGCCGCTCAATGCACCCGATGTGCTGACCACTGGTGTGCGCGCCATTGCCAGCGATGGCCGCAGCCGGCTCTGGCTCAGTCTGCCGAATCAGGGCCTGGCGGTTTATGACACCGCCCGCAACCATCTCGACCGCTTTCGTCCGCATGGCACCGATCCGTCCAGCCTACCGGACCTCAATCTGCCCAGTTTGCTGGTGGATCGGGCCGGCATGCTCTGGGTGGGCACTTCCCTGCAGGGCTTGGCGAGGGCTTACGCGGCGGGTGACCGGTTTGAGCTGTATCGCGATTACAGCAGCCAGCTGGACAACCAGTTGCGCAACCACATCCGCACGCTGTGGCAGGAACCGGACGGCAGCCTGTGGTTGGGGATGGATGACGGCGGCCTGAAGAGCCTGGATCCGCGTCAGGAAAGTTATCGTTATCACAGCCAAGCCCTGCGGGACACGTTGCCAGCCGACCAACGTGAGGGCTTACTGCGTGTACAAGCCATCATTGCCGAGCAACCGGGAAAATTGTTGCTGGGCAGCTCGGCTGGGTTGTTCCGATTCGATACCCGGCTGAACCGGGCGGAGCTGGCGCCGGCGCTGCCCATCCGCAGTGGCAACAACAATATCCGCGCGTTATGGCGCGATGCCGATGGCCGGTTGTGGCTGGGCAGCAATGAAAACGGTCTGTTTGAAATGCCTGCCTGGGGGCAGTACGGCCGTCGCTTTCACGTCGGCGCGTCTGCGGGTCAACAATTGGCCAGCGATACCGTGCTGGCCTTGTACCGGGATCGGCATGGCAGCCTGTGGATCGGCACGCTCAACGGACTCAACCGGTTGCGCCCTGACGGTCAGCTGCAGACCTTTCGGCACGATGCTGACCAGCCGCATTCGCTTTGCGGCAACCTGATCCGGCACTTCAGTGAAACGCGCGCGGGCGAGTTGCTGATCGCGACCCACAGCGGTCTGTGCCGCCTCACGGATCCCGCTGCCGACCAGCCACACTTCCTGCATATCGGGGTGGCAGAGGGGCTGCCCGATGCCACCGTGTATGCCGCGCTGGAAGATGACGAGGGCCACATCTGGCTGTCGTCCAATCGCGGCATTACCCGCTACTCGCCAACAACCGGGCAGATGGTGCGCTATGACCGTCATGACGGTTTGCAGGGCACCGAATTCAACGGTGGCGCTGCCATCCGTGGCCATGACGGCAAGTTCTATTTTGGCGGTACTCGCGGCTTCAATGCCTTTGTGCCGGACCATATTCAGCTCGATCGCACCGCGGCGCCGCTGCATGTCACCAGCATCCAGATTGGTCGTGGCGACGTGCAGAGCGTGCTTGGCGTGTTGTCCGGTCCGGTGCGGCTTGACTACGAAGATCGGGTGCTCGCCGTGCAATTTGCTGCGCTCGATTTTCTGGCACCGCATCGGTTGCAGTACCGCTACCGCCTGGTCGGGTTCGATCGCGATTGGGTCAACGCGGCTGACAAACGCGAAGCCATCTACACCAATCTGGATGCCGGCAGATACCAGCTTGAAGTGCTGGCCACCAACCATGACGGGGTCTGGTCCGAGCAACCGTTGGTGGTACCGATTGTGGTCGTGCCGCCGCTGTGGTTATCGCGTTGGGCAATCGCCGGCTATTTGTTGGCCGCCGGTTTGCTGATTGGCCGGTGGTGGTGGGCAACACGGAACCGCAACCGGGAACGGTTCGCTGCGGAGTCGGCGGTTCGCGCCTCCGAGTCACGACTCAAGTGGGCGCTGTGGGGTTCTGGCGATGCGCTCTGGGATTGGCAGCTCAGCACCGGTCATATCTTTCGATCCGGTATGGATCGCCTGCTCGGTTACAGTCCGCAGCAAGTGCAAACCGACGAGGCCTGGCGTGATCGGCTAATCCATCCGGACGATGCGGACATGTTGCCGGTTGCCGTTCAGCGCCATTTGCGCGGCGAAGTCGATTCGTTTGAAGCCGAATACCGGATGCGCGCCGCCAACGGCGAATGGATATGGATCCATGATCGCGGCCGGGTGGTCGAGCGCGATGCCACCGGTGCACCGCTGCGCATGGCGGGCACCATGAAAGATGTCACCGAGCGCAAACGCTACGAAGACGAACTGCGCCAGCTGGCCAACTACGACACCCTCACCGGTCTGCCCAACCGGACGCTGTTTCATGAACGCCTGCGGCATGCGTTGTCGCATGCGCGCCGGCAGAATCAGCGGGTGGCATTGCTGTTTCTGGATCTCGACCGGTTCAAGCAAATCAACGATTCGCTCGGACACTCGGCCGGAGACTCGCTATTGAAACAGGTTGCGCGCCGGCTGGCAGGCTCGGTGCGGGAAGACGATTCGGTCTCGCGGCTGGGCGGTGACGAATTCACCGTGATTCTGGAAGGGGTAGTGTCACTGGAATCGGCCGGTGTGGTTGCGGAAAAGATCCTGAAGGCGTTCGTCGAACCTTATCAACTCGGCAATACCGAGGTGGTGGTGTCGCCGTCCATCGGTATCAGCGTCTTCCCGGATGACGGTGACGACAGCGCCACCTTGCTCAAGAACGCCGACATCGCGATGTATCACGCCAAGGATCAGGGCCGGAACAATTACCAGTTCTTCGTCGGTGCCATGAATGACACCATGCGTCGTCGGCTGCAACTGGAAACCTCCTTGCGCCGGGCTCTGGAGCGTGATGAATTCAAGCTGTATTACCAGCCCAAGATGAATATCGGTTCTGGTGAACTGACCGGGCTTGAAGCGTTGTTGCGCTGGGACAGTGCAGAGCTTGGCCGGGTCGCGCCGGACGAATTCATTCCGCTGGCCGAAGAAACCGGGCTGATTGTGCCAATCGGTGACTGGGTGCTGCGGGAAGCGGCTCGTCAGATTTTGAGTTGGCGTGAACAAGGCGTGCCGGTGGTGCCGATCGCCGTCAACATTTCCATACGGCAGCTGATGGTTGGCGATCTCGCTGGCCGCATTGCCGACATCCTCAGCGACTGCCTGCTGGCACCGGAATGGCTGCAACTGGAAATCACCGAATCGCTGGTGATGGCCAATGCAGCACAAGCCGTTGGCCGCCTCAACGCCTTGCGTCAGCTTGGTTTGCGGCTGGCAGTTGATGACTTCGGCACCGGCTACTCGTCACTGTCGTATCTCAAACGCCTGCCGATCGATACCATCAAAATCGACAAGGCGTTCGTTCGCGACATCACCATCGATCCCGACGATGCCACCATCACCCGCACCATCATCGCCATGGCCCACTCGCTCAAACTGACCGTGGTCGCCGAAGGCGTCGAAACCAATGATCAGTTGCAGTTCCTGCGCGACGAAGGCTGTGAAGAGATGCAGGGCTATTGGTTATCCAAACCGCTGCCCGCCGATGAATGTGCCGAGGCGTTGCGCAAGCATTGGTAGCCATGCCTGACCATGAGCACATCCCGCGCTGATGCTGCGATGCTGTTGGACTGGGCATCAGGACTGGGCATCAGGACTGTGCTGCAGCATTGCCTTAAGCAATCAGTGACGTTGGCAGGATGGAGCCCGGCACGCGAGGTGCCAATCCAATGGGGCAATTGCTTACGGAACAGCGCGGTTTACTGAAACGAAATCTGGCACAGCCAGCTTGACAACACGTACCGCTACCGCATGGATTTCGTTTTCTGTACCAGATTGCGTGTGCGAGATTTCCCACAGCACAACAGCCGAGGCGCACAGCGATAGCAGTCGATTCCGGCTGTGTTGGTTTCCTTGCCTCACTAGGATGCGCAGGCCCCGTTACGCAATGGATTGTGGACGGCGGTCAGGATGGTTGGCAGGACAGGGATGTTGTCATTACGCGTACGGTGCCGACCTGGCACGTTCTTCTGCGCAGCATGTATTCGCTCTTTGCAAGTACCGTTGTTCCCATGGGAATGCCTTTCGTCGCTCACTCCCATGTGACCGTTCCGATGCAAACCCGTTGCGGCAGTATTTCCCGCTGCGTGATGGGGCATGGACGGTCGGCAGCATCCCGCTGCCGGCCCAACGCAAGCTATGCAAAGGACTGTAAGCGTATGAAAATCTCTCCTCGTAATGTTGTTTCAATGGCTGTGTCGATGGCGCTCGGATGCGCCGTAGCTATGCCAGCCATGCCGACTTTCGCGGCTGATGGCAATGTGCTGAGCCGCAAAAGCAAGGTGATCAATGGGGTGAGCTATCACTTCGACAAAGTGATGGCTGCCGATGGTTCAGTGCGCGAAACCATTCGCCAGAATGGCAAGCAGGTTGAACAGTTGCCAGCGGTTCAGCGTCGGGTGGTGGATGCAGCCCTGGCAGACAAGCTGACCAAGGTTGACGAGACCGAGCGCGTTGCGGTCAACGTCGCACTGACCGACCGGTCACCTGCGCCGCGCACGGCAACGGAATTTGGCGGGTTTGAATTTGTCCGTGGCCGCATGACCCAGCAAAGCTACAACGGTCAGCCGGTATATGGCGCTGAAATTGCCCGCGCCAATGCCCGGGCCAGCGAACAGGAACGGGCCGAACGTCAGGCGCGGACCGACCTGCAGAAGCAGCAATGGGCTGGCTTTGCCGCCCGCCACGATCTGCGCGCTGACAAGGCCGTGCTGGCAGCAATGGCCAACGGCGGCGCCACGGTCACACTGGAGCTGCCGGTGCCGCAACTGCGCAAGCTGATTGCTGCCGAAGACAGCGAAATTGCCGGTATCGAATTGGCGTTTCCGGTCAAAGATCAAATCACCACCGCCATGGTCGATACCAATGTCAGCAGTTACGCGCTGCCGTACAGCAACCTGCATGGCAATGGCATCGGCATGTACATGACGGAAAGTGGCTGCGCCGATGAAGCGGGCCGCACCAACTACGATCGCCTGGCCGGTTCGCAAACCGATCACTCACAGAATGTGTTCGGCATCCTGCGGGCGGTGTCACCGTCTACCTATATCTATTGCCGCGGCAGCGCCGTGCTGCCGCTGAGCACCGATCTGGATGGCGTCGGCGGCAATCCGGCCATTCGCGTTGCCAACCGTTCCAATGGCGGTAACGACACCATCAATTATTCGACGCTGGACCGCGATTGGGACAACCTGGCGTACAACAGCAACATCGCCATCTTCAATGCCGCCGGCAACAACGGTGGTGGCACCGGCAATGTGATTTCACCCGCGAAAGGCCTGAACGTGATGGCCGTTGGCAACTACAACGATGCCACCGACACCATCAATGCCTCGTCGTCATTCGTCAACACTGAGCTCGGCAGTGCCAAGCCGGAATTCTCGGCACCGGGCACCAGCATCGCCGCTGGCGGATTCACCATGACCGGCACCAGCATGGCCTCGCCACACGCCGCCGGTTTTGCGGCTGACATGATGTCCGGGTTTTCTGTTTATGTCGGTCGGCCGCAGGTGGTGTATGCCAGCATGATTGGCGGCGCTACCGATGCGATCACCGGTGGTTTTGACAAGGTCGGTCACGGCGGCATCGATTTTCTCAGCGCCTATTACGATGGCTGGACCTATTACTACACCGGCAGCAACGGCTCATTCAGCAGTTTCGATTCTGGTGATGGCGTCGCTGACGGCTACATCGAGCGCACCTTCAATATCACCAGCACGACCCGCCCGGTCCGTGTTGCGATTGCCTGGATGAATCGCGGCACGTACACCTACGATCACCGCGCCGATGCGCACCCGATTGGCCAGGATCTGGATATCGCGATCTACAGCCCGACCGGTGCCTATGTCGGTGGCTCGGCGTCGTGGGACAATCCGTTCGAAGTGGTCAACTTCACCCCGACCACCACCGGTAACTACAAAGTGCGGATCAGCCGATTCGCCAACCGTGATACCAGTGCGGATTTCCGTCTGGGGTTGAAGATCAATCTCTATTGATTGTCCGGTCAGAAAAAAAGGCCACGCTTGCGTGGCCTTTTTTTTGGTCATTCTGTTTTGTCATGGCGGTTCATGACCCGGTCGAGGATCAGTCTTTCACTCCGTACCAGAGCTGGCCCAGCATTTCATGCAGGGCTTCGCTGGAGTTGGCCAGTGCGCCCGCGTTCGGCAGCCAGGCTAATGGTCCGGTTTTGCCGGACGTGGGGGCATGAAAGCCGAGTGGGGCCGGTTGCACTGTCAGGCCCTGCTGTTCGAACTCGATCTGGGCACGGGCCATGTGGGCGGCGTGGGTGACCAGGAAAATCTGCTGGATGCCGTTGGCTTTGAGAATGCGGGCGCTGAATTTGGCGTTCTCGGCGGTATTGCGGCTGTCGGATTCGAGCCAGTTGGGGGCGCCGCGAAAGTCGCTGATAAAGACTTCATTCATCAGCACCGCTTCCGGGGTGGCCTGGCCAAACGGCTTGCCGCCGGATAACAGCACTGGCAGCTTGGTCTGGCGCTGCAGGCGGGCGGCATAGCGCAGCCGCTCCAGGCTGGCCGCATTGACCGTGTCGGCGCCGTCGAATTCCGGGGCATTGCCGCGGCGACCGGCCCCGATCACGACGATGGCGGTTTTCTCCAGATTGTCCGGCAACAGGCTGAGCCGCTGGGCGCTGACCGGCTGGACCTTGGCCATCAACCCCTGGGCAGTGATGGGCAGGCTGAGGGCAATCAGCGAGATAAAGGCGACCCCGAACAGCGTGATGCCGAGCAGGCGCCATTTGCGGCCGATGAATACGGCCAGCACCATCAGCAACAGGTTGACCCCCGGCGGCAGCAGCAGGGCTTTGCCGGCATAAACCATCACAACGTCCCAATTCATTTCTTCGGTGTCCGCAAGGCCAGTCGGTCGGGCCGGCCAGAGTAGGGAGCGTGAGCCTACAATGGCAAGGGTGGGGGTGGGTAAGGTAAGCTTCACATTATCAGTAAAACCTTGATTTTCCGACGAGTTCCCCCCTGCCATGACCATAATGGAAGAGCAGTACCATCCCGACCAGATTGAGCCGCGCGTCCAGGCGCAATGGGCGGCCAGCAATGCCTTTGCGGCCAGCGAAGACAGCGACAAGGAAAAGTTCTACTGCCTGTCGATGTTCCCGTACCCGAGCGGCCGGCTGCACATGGGTCACGTCCGCAATTACACCATCGGCGACGTGATTTCGCGGGTGCAGCGCATGCTTGGCAAGAGCGTGCTGCAGCCGATGGGCTTCGACGCCTTCGGTCTGCCGGCAGAAAATGCCGCCATCCAGAATCAGGTGGCGCCCGCCGCCTGGACTGACGACAACATGGCCTACATGAAAGGTCAGTTGAAGCGCCTGGGTTTCGGTTATGACTGGGATCGCGAACTTGCCACCTGCAAACCCGAGTATTACCGCTGGGAGCAGTGGTTCTTCACCAAGCTGATGCAAAAAGGCATCGCCTACAAACGCATGGCGGTGGTCAACTGGGATCCGGTTGATCAAACCGTGCTGGCCAACGAGCAGGTCATTGATGGTCGTGGCTGGCGCTCGGGCGCGCTGGTCGAGCGCCGGGAAATTCCGCAGTGGTTTCTGAAAATCACCGATTACGCCGAAGAGCTGCTGAGTGATCTGGATCTGCTGACCGGCTGGCCGGATCAGGTCAAGACCATGCAGCGAAACTGGATCGGCAAATCGGAAGGCATGACCATCCGTTTTGCCATCGACGGTCGCAGCGAAACGCTGGAAATCTACACCACCCGCCCCGACACCCTGCTCGGCGTCACCTATGTGGCGGTTGCCGCCCAGCACCCGCTGGCGCTGGCCATGGCCGATGGCAATGCCGAACTTGCCGCGTTCATCGCCGCCTGCAAAACCCAGACAACCATGGAAGCCGACATGGCCACCATGGACAAGAAAGGGGTTGCCACCGGCCTGTTTGCCATCCACCCAATCAGTGGCCGCAAGGTGCCGGTCTGGGCCGCCAACTTTGTCCTGATGGAATACGGCACCGGCGCGGTCATGGCAGTACCGGGTCACGATCAGCGCGATTGGGAATTCGCCAGCAAATATCAGTTGCCGATTGATCAGGTCATCGAGCCGATGCATGGCGAACCGTGTGATTTGAGCAAGGCCGCGTTCACCGAGAAGGGCCGTCTGGTCAATTCCGGCGAATTCAACGGGCTCGATTTTGCGGCCGCTTTCATTGCCATCGAAACGCACCTGAAGGCAAAAGGTGCCGGCGAAAAGAAAGTGAATTTCCGCCTGCGTGATTGGGGCGTTTCGCGCCAGCGCTACTGGGGTTGCCCGATCCCGGTCATCAACTGCGCCAGCTGCGGTGCGGTGCCGGTGCCGGAAGCGCAACTGCCGGTGGTGCTGCCGACCGATGTCACCGTTACCGGTGACGGTTCGCCGCTGAAGAAAATGACCGACTGGAAAAAATGCAGCTGCCCGAGCTGCGGCCAGCCGGCCGAACGCGAAACCGACACCTTTGACACTTTCATGGAGTCGAGCTGGTATTACGCCCGTTACAGCTGCCCGGATGCCACCGACAAAATGCTGGATGATCGCGCCAACTACTGGACGCCGGTCGACCAGTACATTGGCGGTATCGAACACGCGATTCTGCACCTGCTGTACGCGCGCTTTTTCCACAAGTTGATGCGCGACGAAGGTCTGGTCGATTCCGACGAGCCGTTCACCAACCTGCTGACCCAGGGCATGGTGATTGCAGAAACCTATTACCGGCTTGAAGACGGAAAGAAGCAGTGGTTCAACCCGGCCGATGTTGAAGTCGAGCTGGATGACAAGGCGCGTCCGGTTGCGGCCCGGTACAAACTGGATGGTCAGGCGGTGCATATCGGTGGCACCGAGAAGATGTCGAAGTCGAAGAACAACGGCGTCGATCCGCAGGCAATGATCGACAAATACGGTGCCGATACCGTCCGCCTGTTCATGATGTTTGCAGCACCACCGGAACTGCAGCTGGAATGGAGCGACGCCGGTGTCGAAGGCGCACACCGGTTTCTGCGCCGGTTGTGGAAAGCGGTCTATGGCCACCGCATCAACGGTCTGGTGCAGCCGCTCAATGCCAGCGCGCTCAATGCCCAGCAACGCGAGTTGTACAGCAAGATCCACGAAACACTGAAAAAAGTCAGTGATGACATGCAGCGCCGCTACACCTTCAATACGGCGATCGCGGCCGTCATGGAGTTGCTCAACGCCGTCAACAAATTTGTCGCGATGGACGAGCAGGACCGCGCGGTGGTGCAGCATGCGCTTGAAACAGCCGTGCTGGTGTTGTCGCCCATCACCCCGCATGTCTGCCAGCAGTTGTGGCACCACCTGGGTCACGACACGTCATTGCACATGCAGCCATGGCCTGAGGTGGATGAGTCGGCACTGGTGCGCGACAGCGTGACGGTGGTGGTGCAGGTCAATGGCAAACTGCGCGCCAAGCTGGAATTGCCGGCAACGGCGACCGAAGCACAGGCCCAGGCAGCGGCGTTGGCGGAGGACGGGGTGCAGCGTCAGCTTGATGGCAAAGCGGTGCGCAAAGTCATTTACGTGCCGGGCAAACTGCTCAATCTGGTGGTCGGCTGATGAATGGCCTGCGTGCGTGCCTGGCGCTGACGTTGTGCGGCGTCAGCTTCATTCTGGCTGGCTGCGGCTTTCATTTGCGTGGCGCGCAAGCGGGCGTGGCCGGGCTTGCGGTGTTCGTCGACAGTGGCGCGCCTTACAGTGACTTCGAGCAAGTGCTGGAAGACAGCATCGAGCAGTCCGATATGGTGCTGACCGAATCTGCTGAGCAGGCTGCCATGGTGATTCAGTTGCGCAACGAGCAACTGAAGCGACGGGTGCAGACGGTCAACACCACCGGACGCGCGTCCGATTACGAGTTGATCCTGACCATTGAGTATGCGCTGGCCGCCTCGGGACAACTGGCCGATGCCGAAAAGCGTACGCTGGATGCCCGGCGGGAATACAACTTCGACAACGCGGAATTGCTCGGCAAAGCCGAAGAAGAGGCGTTGTTGATGCAGGAAATGCGTCGCGACATTGCCGCCCGACTGATTCGCCAGGTGGGCTATCTGGCCGCGCAGCCTTCAACGGCGGTCACCACGCCACCGCAACCCGAGCGCCAATGAAGATCAATGGCAGTGCGCTGAACGGCGCACTCGAACGCGACTTGCTGCCGTGCTATCTGCTGAGCGGCGACGAACCGCTGCTGATCGAAGAAGCGCTTGACCTTATCCGGACAGCGGCGCGCAGCCGTGGTTTCGGCGAGCGCGAAAGCCATGTCGTCGACAAAAATTTCGATTTCGATGCGCTGTTTGCCGATACCGGCACGCTCAGTCTGTTTGCCCGTCAACGGCTGCTCGAGTTGCGATTCAGCGGCAGCCCGAATCGCGAAGCGCAGGCTGCCCTGATCGAACAGGCGGGCCGGTTTGCTGACGATACCGTGCTGGTAGTTGCAGTGCCAAAACTGGATCGCAAGGATCAGGACGCGCGCTGGGTACAGGCACTGGAACAGCGCGGTGCGCAGGTCACCTTGCCAGCCATCGGCCTGAATGAATTGCCCAGTTGGTTGCAACAGCGGTTGAAAGCCCGCTCACTGACTGCCGAGGCGGACGCAATGGCCCTGCTGGTGCAATGCTGCGAAGGCAATTTGCTGGCGGCACATCAGCTGATTGAGCAGCTGCATTTGCTGTTTCCGGGCGCGACGCTGAGTGCCGCGCAAGTGGCCACCGTTGCCGCTGACAATGCCCGCTACAACCTGTTCGAACTGGTCGACACGGCGTTGCGCGGTGATGCCGGTCGCAGCTTGCGCATGGCGCAGGCGCTGCGTCATGACGACGAGCAAGGTAACTTGCGTGCGCTGCTGGGCGCCCTGAACCGTGACATCCGCAGTTTGAATGCCATTGCGGCGCGGCAGGCGCGCGGTCAGCCGATTGGTGACCCGTGGAAGGATGTTGGCGTTTTCAGCTCGCGCTTGCCGGTTTTTGAACGCGTTGCCCGTCGACTTGGCGTTGCCGGCGCCCAGCAGCAAACCCGGCAATTGACGCTGCTGGATCAGCAAGTCAAAGGCGTTGCCCGTGGCGATGCCTGGCTGACGCTGGAGGCGATCTTGCTGACCCTTGCCGGAATCAAGGTCCCGGCCGCTGCCAGCAGCTGAGCAGCGCAGATGGCGACAGTACCGACACTGCTTTATGGCGGCACCTTTGATCCGGTGCACGACGGTCATTTGGCGGTAGCCAGCGCGGTCGCGCGTGCCGCCGGACAGTCCGTTGCGCTGATGCCGGCGGCACTGCCGCCGCACCGGGCGGAGCCCGGCGCCAATGACCAGCAACGGTTGACGATGTTGCAGCGGGCCTGTGCCGGCAAACCGGAACTGACCGTCGATGATCGCGAGTTGCGTCGCGGCGGGACCAGTTACAGTGTGTTGACGTTGCGGGACTGCATTGCCCGAGGCGAGCGCCCTGCACTGATTCTTGGCTGGGATGCGTACTGTGGCTTGCCGAGCTGGCGCGAACCGGAGACGATTCTGGCATTGGCTGTGCTGATTGTTCTGCCGCGATCGGCTCAGACCGTGACGACAGTGCCAGCGCTGCTGATGACGGGTTGGCAGGCGCGGCAACCGTTGTCACCGGCAACGCTCGCCAAGGCAAACGCAGGTGACGTGTTATTCTGCCCGATGCCGGAACACCCGGCGTCGGCGACCGCCATTCGTCAGGCGCTGCGCGCCGGCGAACGTTACCCGGCGCATTTACCGGCTGCGGTCGCGGATTACATTCAAGAGCAAGGTTTGTATGCAAGCTGATTCTGTCAAAGCGCTGGTGTTGCACGAACTGGAAGAGAGCAAGGCACGCGAAGTGTCGCTGCTCGATGTCAGGGCGTTGACCAGCATCGCTGACTATCTGGTGATCTGCACCGCCACGTCGACCCGCCACGGCAAGGCCATTGCCCATTATGTCGTCGAGAAGGCCAAGGCTGCCGGGGTGATGCCACTGGGTGTGGAAGGCGAGCGCGAAGGTGAATGGATTCTGGTTGATCTGGGTGATGTCATCGTGCACGTGATGCTGCGCGAAACGCGCGATTATTATCAGCTGGAAAAACTCTGGCAGGCCGATTGGGCCGAGCAAGCCGCTCGGCAACCAAACCCGTAAAAGAATCCATAACAGAACCCGTAACCAAACCGACCAGATCGAGTCAGTGAAATTGAAGCAGCAGGACAGAATCAGCAATAGGCTTTCTCGGTGGCAGTCGCGCCCTGACGATGTCCTGCCGGGCATCGGCAGCTGGCTGCCGGCTGACAACCTCCACTTGCCACGTCGTTAACGTCATTCCCACCCATGCGCATTCGTTTGCTCGCCATCGGTACCAAAATGCCTGACTGGGTTACCGCCGGGTTTCAGGAATATGCGACCCGCATGCCCCATGAATGCCGGGTGGAGTTGGTCGAGCTGAAGTTGCCTGAGCGGGCCCGGCAGCCGGATGTCGCCAAGTTGCGCAGCCAGGAAGCCGACTTGTTGCTCGCCCAGATCAAGGGTAATGAACGTCTGGTCGCGCTCGACGTCAAAGGTCGCAACTGGAGCACCGAGCAACTGGCGGACGAAATGCAGCGCTGGCGTCAGGATGGTCGCGACATTGCCTTGATCATCGGCGGACCGGACGGTATCGATCCCGCACTGCTGGCGAAAGCGGAACAGAAATGGTCGTTGTCGGCGCTGACGCTGCCGCACCCGCTGGTGCGCATTGTGGTCGCCGAAGCCTTGTATCGGGCCCACACGGTGCTTAGCAATCACCCTTATCATCGCGCCTGATGGCATGAATAACGTCAACGGAGTTGTGTCGGTGTCAGCAACGGTATTTCTGGTCATCACCAGCACGAGCAGCCAAGCATGAGCCGCCGGGTGCGGATGAAAGATCCGGTGGCGGAAACCAGCCTGTTTTTCGTCCGGGCTGCGATCGCCGCCAGTGTCATTGGCTTGCTGACGCTGGTGCTGGCCGGTCGGCTGTTCTATCTGCAAATCATTGAACACCACCAATACCGGACGCTGGCCGACCGAAACCGGATCAGCGTGCAACCGATTCCACCGACCCGTGGCCTGATCTATGACCGAAACGGCGTCTTGCTGGCGGAAAACCGCTCCAGCTTCTCGCTGGAAATCCTGCCGCAAAAACGCAGTGAACAAGATCTCACAATGCGGGCGCTTGCCGAGGTGATTGCGGTCACCGAGGACGACATCGAACGCTTTGACGTGGACCGCAAACAGCGGCCACGCGAACCGACCACCATTCGCTCACGCTTGAGTGAGGCCGAGGTCGCCGTGTTTTCGGTCAACCAGCACCGGTTCCCGAACGTGCGCCTGACCGGCCGGCTGATCCGTCACTATCCGTTTGGTCCGCAACTGGTGCATGCGCTGGGCTATGTCGGTCGCATCAATGTCGACGAGCTGAAATCGCTCGATGAGGAAAACTACAAAGGCACCCAGCATATCGGCAAGCTCGGGCTGGAAAAGTATTACGAGGATGTGCTGCATGGCGTGGTCGGATTCCAGGAAGTGGAAACCGATGTCCATGAACGGGTGGTGCGCGTTCTCAACCGGGTGGCGCCGATTCCCGGCCGCGATTTGCATTTGCACCTCGACAGCAGTCTGCAACTGGCGGCGCTGGCGGCACTCGGTGATCAGCGTGGCGTGGTGATCGCCATCGATCCCAATTCCGGTGGCGTGCTGGCGATGGTCAGCGCACCGGGTTACGACCCGAATCCATTTGTCACCGGCATCGATCGGCAAAGTTACAAGGCCCTGTTGGAATCGCCGGACGTACCGTTGTACAACCGCGCCCTGCTCGGGGTCTATCCACCGGGCTCCACCGTGAAGCCGCATCTGGCACTTGCCGGTCTCATTACCGGTGCGACCACGATGGATCGCAAGATGTTCGATCCGGGTTGGTTCAAGTTGCCGGGCGATGAACGGCGCTATCGCGACTGGGTGTTGAACAAGGGCTTGCCTGCGCACGGTTGGCTTGATGTGAAGGAAGCCATTACCCAGTCTTGCGACACCTATTTTTATGATCTGGCCAACCGGATGGGCATCGATGATCTGTCCGGGCAGATGCGCCGGTTTGGATTTGGCCAATTGACCGGAATCGATGTCGGCGAAGAAGTGCGCGGCTTGTTGCCGAGCCGGGAATGGAAGCGGCGCGTGCGCAAGGAAGCCTGGTATCCGGGCGAAACCATCAGTGTCGGCATCGGTCAGGGCTACTGGAGCAGCACCACGCTGCAATTGGTCAACGCCTCGGCATTGCTCGCCAATGGTGGTCGCCGTTACGAACTCCGGCTGGTCAATGCGATTGGCACTGGCGAGCAGCGGCAGCCAGTGCTCGCCAAACTCGCGGCGGAGCAACCCGAGATCAGCAACCCGCAGTACCTGACGCTGGTGCGCGAAGCAATGCGTGATGTGGCCATGGCGCCAAACGGCACAGCCCGGAAAGCGTTTCAGGGCATCAACTACGTTGCGGCCGGCAAAACGGGGACGGCGCAGGTGACCTCGTACGGCCAGAACGAAAAGTATGACGCCACCAAGATCGATGAACGGTTTCGCGACAACGCCTTGTTTATCGGTTTTGCGCCCTATGACAAACCGCAGATTGCCGTCGCAGTGCTGGTGGAAAACGTCATCGGTGGTGGCGCATCGAGCGCCGCGCCCATTGCCAGGCGGGTCATGGACCATTACCTCGATAATGTGAAACGGGAAGCACCGCCATGATGGACTACAGTTCGCGTTTGCAGGCAAACCGTGATCGCTACGGGATGCTGTGGCGGTTTCACCTCGACTGGATGCTGCTCAGTGCCTTGTTGCTGCTGATGGCGATCGCGCTGTTGGTGGTCTACAGCGCCGGCGGCGAAGACTACATGTGGAAGCAGGCCGCACGCTTTGCCATCGGCATTGGCATCATGGCGGTGATTGCCCAGTTTCCGCCACGCCTGCTGAAGTTGTGGGCGCCATCGCTGTTCATTATCGGCGTCATCATGTTGATCATTGTCGATGCAGTCGGTGTCATCGGCAAAGGCGCCCAGCGCTGGCTTGATCTCGGCTTTATCCGCTTTCAACCGTCCGAGTTGATGAAGATTGCCGTGCCGATGATGCTGGCCTGGTATTTTGCCGAGCGGCCATTGCCTCCGCGACTGAGTCACATCGCGATCGCCGGCGGCCTGATCCTACTGCCGGTGGTGTTGATCGCTGTCCAGCCCGATCTGGGTACGGCATTGCTGATTGCCGCTACCGGCTTCATGGTGCTGTGGTTGGCCGGTTTGTCGTGGCGCTTGCTGGCGGCACTGGCGGTTGCTGCGGCGGCGCTGGCACCGCTGCTCTGGTATTTCTATATGCATGACTACCAGCGACAGCGTGTGCTGACGTTCCTGAATCCGGAAAGTGATCCGCGTGGCGCGGGTTACCACATCATCCAGAGCAAGATTGCGGTGGGGTCCGGTGGCCTGTATGGCAAGGGCTATTTTCAGGGCACCCAGTCGCAACTTGAATTCGTGCCGGAGCGCCACACCGATTTCATTTTTGCAGTCATCGGCGAGGAGTTCGGACTGCTCGGTGGCTTGCTGCTGCTCGGCTTGTTCGTGTTCATCATCATGCGCGGGCTCTATATCGCCAATCAGGCGCAGGACACGTTTTCTCGCCTGCTTGCCGGCGCACTGTCGCTGACCTTCTTCGTCTATGTGTTCGTCAACATCGGCATGGTGTCTGGTATCCTGCCGGTGGTTGGTGTGCCTCTGCCGCTGGTCAGTTTTGGTGGCACCGCCTCAGTGACCTTGCTGGCCGGGTTTGGTGTGCTGATGTCCGTGCACACGCATCGCCGCTTGTTGACCAGCTAGTCATCATGATGGTTGAGCCGGCGGCTGTGGGTGAAATTGAATTGTTTGACAGGACCTTGGTGGCGTGCAGATGAACAGGCGTTTGGCCGCAATTGTTTTGACCACCTGGCTGGCTGGTTGTGCGGTTACGCCGCAAAGCCAGTTTGCCGAGCAAATGACCTTGCAGGGGTTCAGCAAACGCGATGTGATGGCAGTGCTTGAACAGGCAGAGAAGCGCGACGACATTCTGACCCTGATGAGCAAGCCGGCGGAAGCGGTCAAACCGTGGAAAGACTACCGGCTCATTTTTCTGACCGACGCCCGGCGCAACAACGGCATAACCTTCTGGCAGCAACATGCCGAAACGCTGGCTCGCATGGAGCAGCAGTACGGCGTGCCGGCAGAGTTTGCTGTCGCGATTATCGGCGTTGAAACCAATTATGGCCGCAACATGGGCAAGCATCCGGTGCTGGATGCACTGAGCACGCTTGCGTTCTCGTATCCGCCGCGCTCGCCGTATTTTACCGGCGAGTTGTCTCAGTACTTTTTGCTGGCGCGGGAACAGCAGTGGGACATGACCACGCCGAAAGGCTCGTATGCGGGCGCCATGGGCATGGGCCAGTTCATGCCAACCAGCTACCGGAAATGGGCCGTTGATTTCGACGGCGACGGCAAAATCAATTTGTTCGAAAGCCCAGCCGATGCCATCGGCAGCATTGGCAATTATTTTGTCGTGCACGGCTGGCAGCCCGGCGGTGCGCTGATGTTGCCGGTGGAAATGCCGGCGACGCCTGCTGCCGAGCTGCTGTTTCCGAAACGCGATCTGAAACCGCTCGATGAATTGTTCGCGGCCGGCCTGCGCTCGCCGTTGCCGATGCAAGCCAACTGGCAAGCAGCGCTGCTAGCGTTTGATGAGGACGAAGGGCGCCGTTACTACCTCGGCTTCAACAATTTCCGGGTGATTACCCGTTACAACAAGAGCCCGCTCTATGCTCGGGCTGTATTGGAGTTGGCGGCGCAACTGAAAGCAGCGATGTCGACGCCAGACGTCGTGCTGGGAACTGCGTCATGAACAATGTGAAACGCAGCACCATGCTGCGTACCGTGATTGGGTCACTGGTGCTGACGCTGCTGATTGGCTGCGGCTCGTCGCCGGTCCGGGAAGAAGCCGACAGCGGTCCGGCGGTTCCGCCTGATCTGCGCCATGTGAAAGAGCCGGTGCCGCGCAAGGAGCCGCCCAGTCGCTATGGCAATCCGGAGTCGTATACCGTGCTCGGGCGGACTTACCGGGTGCTCGATTCGGCCGATGGTTTTTCTGAACGTGGCATAGCCTCGTGGTATGGCAACAAGTTTCACGGTAAGCGCACCTCAAGTGGCGAACCGTACGACATGTATGCAATGACGGCCGCACACAAAACCTTGCCGATCCCGGTGCATGTGAAGGTGACCAATCTCGACAACGGCAAGACCGTGATCGTGCGGGTCAATGATCGCGGCCCGTTCAAGGATGGCCGCATCATCGATTTGTCCTACGCCGCCGCCCACAAGATTGGCATGACCGGTACCGGTACTGCCCGGGTCGAAATTCAGGCGCTGGATGGCGAAGACAAACAGCCGAACACCCGCTTGGCCGAGGGTGATGGCAGTGCGGCGGTTGCGGAAGAAGGCCCGTTTTTCGTACAGGTCGGTTCGTTCCGGCGTGAAGACAGCGCCGATGAGGTGGCGGCTCAGGTGCAACCTCTGGTGGGTTACCCGGTCAGAGTCTATCCGGGTGAAACCGAAGACGGCGACGTCTATCGGGTTCGAGTCGGGCCGCTGAGCCGGCGTGACTATGCCGAGAAGGTGCGTGAGCACCTGGTCGACAAAGGTTATGGGCAACCTGCAATTGTGATGCCCTGAGGTTTTTCTTGGGTCGGGGCTTTCGGTACAATCCGGCCCGACCTTGCCGGACCCGATTGTCCCGGCCTGGAACCTGCTGGCGCCTGGCAACCTGCAGGCTCAGGTTCAGACTTGACCGGGGCCACTGCCGTTCATCAATTTCGCGAAGCTGAAACCACCCATGACTCGATCGTCCCTGCGTTTTCTTGCCTGCCTGTTTTCCAGCGGCGTCGCGATGCTTGCTCACGCTGGTACCTCGCCACTGGCTGGCGCACCGCCAGCACCATTGATCGATGCGCCTGCCTGGATCGTGATCGACTACCACACCGGCCAGGTGCTGGCCGAGCAGGATGCCGACAGCCGTCGTGAGCCGGCCAGCCTGACCAAGATGATGACCAGCTATGTGCTGGCTGCCGAAGTGGCGCAAGGCCGGGTCTCGCTGAGTGATACAGCGACCGTCAGCGAGAAAGCCTGGAAGCTCAATCGCAATGCCGCCGAAAACTCGCTGATGTTCCTCGAAGTCGGCAAGCAGGTTTCGCTTGATGATCTGCACAAGGGCATCATCATCCAGTCGGGCAACGATGCCAGCATTGTGGTTGCCGAACACGTTGCCGGCAGTGAAGAAGCTTTTGTCGATCTGATGAATCGCTATTCAGGCAAGCTGGGCCTGCGCAACACCCATTTCATGAATGTCACCGGCCTGCCGCATCCCGAGCATTACAGTTCGGCGCGCGACATGGCCCTGCTTGGCGCTGCCATCATTCGCGACTTTCCGGACGATTATCGCTGGTATTCGGAAAAGGAATTCGAATGGAATGGCATCAAGCAACCGAATCGCAACAGCCTGCTGTGGGATACCTCGCTTGCGGTCGATGGCATCAAGACCGGTCACACGGCCGCTGCCGGTTTCTGCCTGGTCAGTTCTGCAACTCAAGGCGGCATGCGTCTGGTTGTCGCCTTGCTGGGCGGCAAGAGCATGGCTTCACGCGCCACCGAAAGCAAAAAGCTGCTGACCTGGGCATTCCGCAATTTCGACACGGTGCAGGCGGTCAAGGCCGGTGAGCCATTGACGCGACCGCGAGTCTGGTACGGCGACAGCGAAACTGTCAGCGTGGGTCTGGCCGAGTCCGCCACGCTGGTGCTGCCGCGCGGTCGTCGTCAGGATCTGAAAGCGAATTTCAGCGTGTTGCCGGATCTGCAGGCACCGATTGCCAAAGGCCAAGTGGTTGGCAAGTTGTTCCTGCAACTTGATGGCAAAGATGTGGCGCAGCATCCGCTGGTCGCGCTTGACGATGTGCCGGAAGGCAGCGTCATGCGTCAGGTCAGTGACTGGTTCAGCCGCAAATTTGCCGACTGACCGCGCGGATTTGAGTCAGGACATGTCGTACGCATCAGGACGGGCCGTTTCGGCCCGTTTGCGTTTGCAGGAGGGGCAGCAAAGATGATCGTCTACCTGAACGGAGAGATGCTGCCGGCCGAGCAGGCGAAAGTGTCGGCGTTTGATCGCGGCTTTCTGTTCGGCGACGGCATCTACGAAGTTGTGCCGATCTATGCCGGCCACCTGCATCGCTGGTCGCAGCATCTGGCGCGGCTGCGCCGGAGTCTGGCCGCCATTGCACTGCCTTGCGAGCTCAGCGATAACCAACTGGAACAGATTGCACAGCAGTTGCTGGCCCGCAACCAACTTGAAAATGCCAGTCTCTACCTCCAGATCAGTCGTGGTGGCGTGGCGGGCAAACGCGATCATTTCTTTACCGAAGGCTGTGCCGCTTCGGTGTTTGCCTATGTCACGCCCTGGCCCGATGCACTGGCCGGTCCCGAACGGCCACCGCTCAGTGCGATCACGGTTCCGGATATCCGCTGGCAGCGCTGCGACATTAAATCGGTCAACCTGTTGCCGAATGCACTGGCACGCCAGCAGGCACGTGATGCCGGTGCCGACGAGGCCATCATGGTGCGTGATGGCGAAGCGCTGGAAGGCAGCAGCAGCAATCTTTACATCGTGCGTCGTGGCGTGCTGATTACCCCACCGGAGCAGCCGCGCATGCTGTCGGGCATCACCCGGGCCGTGATTCTGGAACTTGCCGACAAGCACGGGGTACCGGTCGAACAACGGGCCATTGCCGAGGCCGAGTTGCCGCAGGCCGACGAGATATGGATCAGCAGCAGTCTGCGCGAACTGCGACGGATCAACCGGCTCAATGGTGTCGAGCTGAAGTACGAGCCGGGCACCGCGCTGTATCCCAAATTTGCGCAGTGGTTTTACGACGACAAACTGCGCTGATGGTTTTCCTGCAGGAGCGAGCTGGCTCGCTCCTGCCCAAGCAGTGAACGAGGTGGGGCAATGACCGAACAGAAAGATCCGTGGGTATTCCCATGCCGACTCGATCTGAAAGTGCTGGGCGACAGCCGTGACGATTTTGCCGATGATGTGATCGCAGCGATCCACGCCATTCTGCCGGGCGACTATACCCATCGGTTGACGCCGAGCGCGGGCGGGAAATACCTGTCGGTAACTGTTGCCGTGCACTTCGCCGACAAACCGCAAGTCGAATCAGTCTATGCTTCGCTGCGCGCGGTGCGCGGTGTACGCATCATCCTGTAATGATTCTGGAACTCGCTGTGACATCGTCCCTGACTGAAACCGTTTTGCTGCGCCAATTGGGCCGCCAACCTTACGAGCCCATCTGGCAGGCGATGAAAGCACTGACCGATGCCCGCGACGAGTCGAGCTTCGATGAGATCTGGCTGGTCGAACACGAACGGGTGTTCACCCAAGGCCAGGCTGGCAAAGCCGAGCATGTGCTGGCGCCGGGAGATATTCCAGTGGTGCAGGTTGATCGTGGGGGCCAGGTGACCTATCACGGCCCCGGTCAGCAGGTGGTGTATTTCCTGCTCGACCTGCGCCGGAAAAAAATGGGTGTGCGGGAACTGGTGAGCGCGCTTGAGAATGCCGTCGTCGATACCTGTGCAGCCTTCGGCGTGGCGGCCGCACCGCGTGCGGATGCGCCTGGGGTCTATCTCAGCAGTGGTAACAATGCCGGTGCAAAAATTTGCAGCATTGGTCTGCGGGTCCGGCACGGCTGTACCTTTCATGGCATCGCTTTCAACATTCATATGGATCTGGAGCCGTTTTTCCGGATAAACCCCTGTGGTTATCAGGGCCTTCAAATGACCATGCTTTCGACCGAAGTGGCCGCGCGGAACGGTTCAGAGCGCGGACCAGAACGATTGGAGACGGTAGAACCGGTTCTCATCAAGGCCTTGCTGAGTCGGCTGGGCTATAATGCCGCCCGCTCGGCCAGTGTCGCTGAACCGCTGGGCGAACCTGCCCGCTACCGTTCTGAATTGTTTTGATGGAGTCTGTTCGTGGATAAGCCTGCCAAGGCCGTACCCGGTGAAAAGCTGCGCGCTGCCGACAAGCTGGCCCGTATCCCGGTCAAGATAGAACCGACGGTCGAAATGCCGCGCAAGCCGGACTGGATCCGGGTCCGACTGCCGAGCGGCGATCAGATCAATCGCATCAAGCACATGCTGCGCGACAAGAAGCTGCACACGGTTTGCGAAGAGGCGAGCTGCCCGAACCTGCCGGAATGCTTCAGTCACGGTACCGCGACGTTCATGATCATGGGTGACATCTGCACCCGTCGCTGCACCTTCTGCGACGTCGCCCACGGCCGGCCGCTCGAGCTGGACCAAACCGAGCCGAAGCATCTGGCCGAGTCGATCCGCGACATGGCATTGAAATATGTCGTGATCACCTCGGTTGACCGTGACGATCTGCGCGACGGCGGAGCCCAGCATTTTGTCGATTGCATCCGTGAAGCGCGCGCGCTAAACCCCAACACCAAGCTGGAAATTCTGGTACCGGATTTTCGCGGTCGCCTTGAAGTCGCGCTAGAGATTTTCAAGGACGGTCTGCCGGACGTGTTCAACCACAACCTCGAAACTGCCAAGCACCTGTACAAATCGGTGCGTCCGGGGTCCGACTATCAACATTCGTTGACCTTGTTGAAAGAGTTCAAAGCCCGCTACCCCGGCATCCCAACCAAATCCGGTCTGATGCTGGGCCTCGGCGAAACCAATGAAGAAATCGTCGAAACGCTGAAAGACATGCGCGCCCACGATATCGACATGCTGACGCTGGGCCAGTACCTACAGCCGTCGCGCCACCACCACCCGGTCAAGCGCTTCGTGACGCCGAAGGAATTTGATGAGCTGGGTGAGATCGCGCGTGGGCTGGGCTTTACTCACGTGGCCTCGGGTCCGATGGTGCGGTCCTCGTATCATGCCGATAAGCAGGCGGCGGGTGAGAAAGTCTCCTGATGGATCGGTACCAGTAGAAAAAAAACACTGTCCTGCGTTCTACCAGTCAGTTGAGTTTTTTTCTGTCACTGCCGCGAAGGCGGGAGCCGAGAGTTTTCCCTAAAAGACGCTGGATTTCCGCCTTCGCGGAAGTGACGGGCTCATTTAACTGATCAGGCGTTGCCTGTTCGGTAGTTTTGTGTCTGCGAGTTCAGAACTTCAGTCGCAATTCAACGTTACCGTTACGGCCCGCCATCGGTAGGTCATCGGGAATATTGGCCGACGCCGGTTCCCGGATATCGGCATCAAGGACGTTGCGCAAGTTCAGCGTCAGCTGCAGACGATCGTTCAAAAACCAACGCAGCTGTGCATCAATTTGATCATATCCTTCGAGGGCTGAGCGTGAGTCGCCTGCCGGGCGTTCGCGTTCGCCGACGTGGGTCCATTGCAGATCAGCATGCCAGTCATCAATAAATTGCCAATCAAAGCGCAGGTAGTTGCGCCAGTTGGGGGCATTGCCGATGGCTGCGCCGGTATCACTGTTTTCACTGCTCTGGTAGCTGACATTGCCCAGCAATTGCCAGTGCGCCGCGTCAGGTCGCCAGCTAAATTCGAATTCGCCGCCGTGACCATCAATTTGATTGGTGTTCTGCGCAGTCAGCCCAGCGGGGCCGGGCAAGTACGCGATGCCGTCTTCGATGTGGTAATCAAACACGTTCAGTGCCAGCCGCCACGCCGGATCCGGGCGGTAATCGAAGGCTAACTCCCAGTTGTTAAGTGTTTCAGGTTGCAATTCCGGGTTGCCGAGAATGACTGGATTGTTGATGGCATACAGCTCAGTCCAACTCGGTGCACGAAATGCCGTGCCGTACATCAGTTTGCTGGAGAACTCGCGGCTACCATTCCATATGAGCGCTACCCGCGGATTGGTGCTGTCACCAAAATCAGTGTAGTTGTCGTAGCGAATGCCAGCGGTGGCCTGCCAGCTATTGGAGAGCTGCCACTCATCCTGAACGAATAACCAGCCTGACTGCCGATCACCTTCCGGCAAGGCAACAAACGGCGTATCGGTGACATCGACTACACCGCCCAGCGGTACGAAAACTGGTGTTGGTCCAGCAGGGGTATCCAGCAACACCAGGGTGAAGTTCTTGGTTTCGCGGACGGAATCAATGGCCGCGTATTGATAGCCGGCACCAAACTGCCAACGGTGATGCGTCATGCCTGTATAAACGGCCGAGAACTCGCCGCGCCAGCGGCTCTCGTCAAATTCCGGATTGCCTGTGACACCATCCGGAAATGGTATGGCAATGGCAAAAGCACCCGGCGGAAACAGCAGGGTCGGCTCCTCGATTTCCTGTTGCAGTACATAGGACGACAACCGGCCGTTCCACTCCCAGTGTCTGTCTCCGGCGGGATGATGGTAGACAAGCTCGGTGGTTTGCCGTTTGCCCGCCAGCTCGCCGCGTGGGTCGAGTGCTTCGGCCCCCCCCCGCTCCGACGCCCATTCCGCTGCGCTGATCTTCCTGAATCCGCAATCGCCAGTCTTGCCAATTCAGATCAATCAGGGCTTGCCAGCCCTGCACAGACTGTTCAGTCGGGCCCGGGGCCAAGCTGTGGGGTGCGCGATCGGTGACGCCCGGCAAGACAGCTGCCAGTGCATCAATCTGGCTCTGAAAATCGCTGTTGATAATTTCATCCGGGCCGTCGCTGCTGAGGTAATGAAAACCGGCGAATACGCTCAGCTCATCAACTTGCCAATGTTGCTGCAACCAACCTTCGCGGCTGTTGTAGTTGCCCGCGCGTAGCGCAAACTCTCCCGGCTGCCCACTGTCGCCGTCGCGGGTCAGGATGTTAATGACGCCGCCGAAAGCCTCAGCACCATACAGAGCTGAACCCGGGCCACGAATCACCTCAATGCGCGACACCGCGCTGACCGGCCACCAGCGCCAGGCATTGCTGCGGTCGCCGCGCATCAGTGAAGTCATCGGCAGCCCATTAATCAAGACCAATGTCTGCGGGTTGAAGGTATCCGTACCAATACCGCGAAAAATGAACTTGGCGGTCATGAAAGGTGAAGCATTGGAAACGTGCAAACCCGGCACCATGGCCAGCGCCTCTTCAAGCGTGCGCGCGCCCATTGCTTCGATGTCGGCTGCCGTGATCACTGTTGCTGTAGAGGGGGTCTGCCAGATTGGCACTTGAGTGCCGGTCGCAACGCGAACCTGTAGCAATTCATCAAGTGACAGGGAAAACAAATCATATTCTTCAAAGGCGCGAGAAGGGCAAGAAACGGCCGCGAAAATGACGGCGGACAACATTGTTCGCATGGTCGTGCCCGATTGGACCTGTCTGGTCAAAAAGATAGACCATAAGCATGGGAATTCAACCATCCTAATCTGCACTTTGGGTTTGTCAGGAGGCATTCTGAGAACTGGACGCCATCTCAAAATGATTCGGGCGATGGCGGGGCGTTCAGAGGAGCGCAGAAGCTGGAGCATGCACGCAGTAAATGGGGATTCTAAGCACCGCATGCGCGCGGGCCATCTAGCTCCATGCATTCTGAAAAGGCTTCTAGCGTGTCGGTGGGTGCATTGGCCGCGGGCGCTACAACACGATGACCAACAGCAATCGAGTTGCTGTCAAACTAAACTCGATATGGTATTCCAAACTACCTATTTTTTTCGCATGGACTTTGACGCGCCATCAGAATTTCGCCAGTCGCACAATGTCACTCTCCCTGATACAGGTTAGTGCCGTTGCTGTGTTGGTAGTCAAAAGAGGCCTGCGGCACTCCAATGAGGAGCCGCAGGCAAAGGCGGAAATCCGCAAAGTGGCTTGATAGAAAGGTAACTGTTTTTTGTCCGAAGCCGACGCGCGGGTTCGGACCAACGGAGCAATCGATGCGCTGGGCCGCATTCAGCCTTGAGGTACTCTACCAACCTTTGCTGTGTGGCAATGCGGCTGGGCCAGCTCCTGCAGAATTGGGCAATGCGGGTCGTCACTGCCGGGGCAGGCATTGGCGACCTGTTGCAGGAAGTCGCGCATCTGGATCAACTCTTCAATCTGCTGGTTCAGTTCAACGATATGTTGCTCGGCAACCGCCTTCACTTCGGCACTGGGCCGGTGTTCGTTGCGCCAGAGCGTCAGTAACTCGCTGATCTTCTCCAGCGGAAATCCCAGCCTGCGCGCGCTGCGAATGAAGCGAAGCGCGCCAAGGTCGGCTTCGCTGTAATGCCGGTAGCCGGCCACTGAACGCAGCGCCTTTGGGATGAGTCCGATGCTTTCGTAGTAGCGAATCATCTTGGCCGATACGTTGGTCGCTTTGGATGCCTGTCCGATGTTCATGCGGCACGCTCCTTGAGAATCGGTGTTTCTACGGGTGGTGGCGTTTGTTTCTGCTCCGTGCTGCGCGCTTGCAGCAGCTCGGTCAGCACGGCAAGTTCACGGTCACTGAATCGGGCGGGATCGGTGGCCGGCGTGTCGCTTTGTTGGCTCGACGCCGGGCGGTACATCAGCCACATCATGATGCACCTCCTGTCGCGCGATCCGCGAGCGGCCGCCAGCGTTTCAGCAGCAACGCATTGCTGACCACGCTGACGCTGGAGAAAGCCATGGCTGCACCAGCGATTACCGGGTTGAGCAAGCCGAACGCTGCCAACGGAATGCCGATGATGTTGTAGATGAAAGCCCAAAACAGGTTCTGCTGGATCTTGCGATAGGTTCGCCGCGAGATGTCAATTGCATCCAGCACCAGCAGGGGGTTGCCGCGCATCAGGGTGATGCCGGCGGTATGCATGGCGACGTCCGTGCCGGTGCTCATGGCGATGCCGACATCGGCTGCAGCGAGCGCTGGCGCATCGTTGATGCCGTCGCCGACCATGGCCACGACCCGACGGTGGTGGGCATTCATGGGCGCAGAGCCATGTGCGGCATGTTGCAGTGCTTTGACGTGATCGGCTTTGTCAGCCGGCAGGACCTCTGCCAGCACGTCGCTGATGCCCAGCTTCTTGCCAACCGCATTGCCGGCGCCGGCATTGTCACCCGTGATCAACACGGTGCGAATGCCGCGTGCATTGAGGCCGGTGATGGCCGGTGCCGATTCCGGTTTCAGCGTGTCACCGAAGGCGATCAAGCCGAGCAGGCGTGGCTTGTCGCCGGCGACGGCCAGCCAGGAGCAGGTATAACCTTGATTGGCCAGCGCCGCGGCGCGGCTTTGCAAGGCGCTGGTATCGATGGCCAGCTCCTGCATCAGTCGGCTACTGCCGAGGCGAAGTTCGAGCAAACCGACCTGGCCGGCAATGCCGCGACCGGGCAAGGCGCGAATGTTGCTGGCGTCCGGTACCGAGACAAACTCCACTTCTGCTGCTGCCAGCATGGCCTTTGCCAGCGGGTGCTCACTGCCCTGATTGAGTGCCGCTGCGAGTGCCAGAATTTCTTTTCGCTCGGTTGTCGCTGTCTCGATCGCAACGACTTGCGGTTTGCCGAGTGTCAGGGTTCCGGTTTTATCAAATGCGACAACCTGGACGCGGTGTGCAATCTCCAGCGCTTCCGCATCCTTGATCAGGATGCCGTGTTTGGCGGCAACGCCGGTACCAGCCATCAGTGCGGCGGGTGTCGCAAGGCCGAGGGCACACGGACAAGCAATCACCAGCACGGCAACTGCATTCAGAATGGCGGTCTCCATATTGCCGGTAAACGCCCACCAGCCAATGAATGTCGCCACGGCGATACCGAGCACAACCGGTACAAACACGGCGCTGACCTTGTCCACCAATCGTTGAATCGGTGCTTTTGCACCTTGCGCCGTTTCGACCAGACGGATGATGCGCGACAACACCGTTTCAGCGCCGACTGCGGTGGTGGTGAGCTGCAATAACCCTTCGCCATTGATGGCGCCACCAGTGACCGGATCGCCAACCGATTTGCTGACCGGCAGGCTTTCACCGGTGATCAGGGATTCATCGACATGGCTACTGCCATCCGCAACGATGCCATCGACCGGAATGCGTTCGCCCGGTTTGACAATGACCCGATCGCCGACCACGACTTGGGCTATCGGCAATTCCTTTTCATGGCCATTGCGTTGCACCCGTGCAATGTCAGGCCGTAGTGCCGCGAGCGCACGAATTGCTTCGGTGGTCTGGCGCTTTGCGCGCGCTTCCAGATATTTGCCGAGCAGCACCAGCGTGATCACGACTGCTGCGGCTTCGAAGTACAGCACCGTATGCGGCCCGTGATTGACGAACAGGAGGTGATAGAGCGACAACGCAAACGCGGCGCTGGTGCCGAGCGCGACCAGCAGGTCCATGTTGCCGGCTTTGGCTTTCAACGCTTTCCAACCGGCTCGGTAGAAGCGGCCACCGAGCCAGAATTGCACGGGTGTTGCCAGTGCCAGCTGAATCCAGCCATTCAGCATCCAATGTTGACCAAACAGCTCCCCGAGCATCGGAATGACCAGCGGCAGGGACAGCAGCGTGGCGACGATGACGGCGCGCTTTTCCTGATCGGCTTTCTGTTCCACGCCGGTATTTTGGGCAGAGGTGGCGACAGCGGTCGATTGCGCGGGTTGCGCCAGACTGGCCTGATAACCGGCATCGGCCACGGCCGCGATCAGGCTGTCGACGGCAACGTCTTCGGAAACATTGATCGTGGCGGTTTCACTGGCCAGGTTGACACTCGCTGCACTGACGCCGGCGACCTTGTTCAATGCTTTCTCGACCCGGCCAACACAGCTGGCGCAGGTCATGCCGGCGATTGTCAGTGTCACGGTGCGATTGACCGCTGGCGGTACTTCATAACCTGCTTCGGCCACGGCGGCAGCCAGCACAGCCCGACTGACGCCCGGTTCGGTGTCGAGGTAGGCCGTTTCGTTGGCAAGATTGACCGATACGGCGCGCACCCCGGCAACCTTGGCCAACGCTTTCTCGACACGCCCGGCGCAACTGCTGCAGGTCATGCCGAGGATGGGCAGTTGGATGCTGCTGGGCATTGCTGCCTCCTTGGTCGGTGTAGCGCTGGTCGGAGTGTTTGACGTCCGGGAGCTAGGGATTTCACACACGGCGTTCATGAGAGCCTCCTCAGGTCAGTTCGCCTTCGGAAGGCACTGTCCACCTTGCCATTGTGGCAAGGTCAAGCACTTTTTGCAGGCACCGCTGAAGGTCCATGCTAGGCAGATGGCAGCAGGCCTGAAGAACAGGCCCGACGGATAAGCCGCCCCGTTCCGGTACCCGGACAAACCGTGCTGCGGGCACTGTGTTACCTGACGTCGCCTACCGGCAGGTGGCGGGCCAAAACAAAACGCCCGTCAACGGTTGTTGACGGGCGTTTGTCGGTGCCGTGATCGAGAACGATCGGGCAAGGTCACTTCCGGTAACGATTCCGGACCTGACAATTACCCAGCCACGGGGGTCGGGCTGATTGGCGTTGCCACTTCGAGCCAGTTGTTGATGGCCTGAATATCGGCCTCAGTCAACGTACCGGCGGCCTGACGCAGTTTCAGGATGTTCATGGCGTAGGCGTAGCGGGCGCGCCACAGGTTGCGTTTGGCGTTGTACAGGTTGGAGTTGGCGGTCAACACGTCGACGATGGTCCGGGTGCCGACATCGAAACCCGCCTGAGTCGCTTCCAAGGCGCTTTGTGCCGACACTTCGGCCTGGGTCAGCGCCCGGATGGTGCTGATGGCAGCAGTCAAACCGAGGAACGAGCTGCGGGTGTCACGAATCACTTCGCGATGCAGTTTTTCCATGTCCTGCGAGGCAACCACAAAATTTGCGGTGGCCTGATCGGTTGATGCCATGGTGCGCATGCCGGCGAAAATCGGCACGCTGACCTGCACGCCAACCGTGGTCGTTTCGTTGGTGTTATCAAACTGGCTGGTGCTGATCGGTGGCGTCAGATCGGTGCTATCGCCGTCATTGGTCGCGTCGCGGTAGGTCGCGTTCAAATCGACAGTCGGGTAGTGCCCAGCGCGCTGGCGCTTGATCTCTTCCCGGGCCACTTCAACGCCGAGCCGCTGGGCCAGCAGGCTGATGTTCTGCTCTTCAGCGACCTTGACCCAGTCTTCCGGGTTGGCCGGCTCCGGCGTCACCAGCGGGTGATCCTTGCGGACCCGGCTCAGGGTCTTGTAATAGTTGCCGGTGATCTGGCGCAGCGTTTCGTTGGCATTGTCGAGCGTGTTCTGGGCGACGATCAAGTTGGCTTGAGTTTGATCGTAACGCGCTTGCGCTTCATGCACATCGG
This sequence comes from Permianibacter sp., assembly GCA_041914645.1. Taxonomy (GTDB): domain Bacteria; phylum Pseudomonadota; class Gammaproteobacteria; order Enterobacterales; family Permianibacteraceae; genus Permianibacter. The sequence continues at coordinate 424,731 of JAYSCY010000001.1, read as the reverse complement.
TGATGGCGATCAGGCCGACATTGAAACGCTGCTTGGTCTGTTCCAGTTGCTTGCCGATGGATTCCAGTTCGGCGGCGGCAAGTTCGACGCCATCCTGCGCAGCCAGCAAATCGAAGTAGGCTTGCGAGGCGCGGATGATCAGGCCCTGCAGTTCGCCGGCATAGCTCAGTTCTGCCTGCTTGGCCCGCTTCTTGGCCTGTGACAGGCCAACCCAGCTGTCGTGATGATAAATTTCCTGATCGAGGCGCAGGGTAATTGCTTCGTTGGTCGAGGTGCCTTCGGTGTTGCTCGGGAAAATGGTCGAGCCGAACACTTGATTACCGGAGGAATTGCTGTCGGTTTCGCTGAGCGAACCGGTCAGGCCGATTTGCGGCAGCAACACTGAGCGGGCGATAGTAACGCCTTCGGCAGCGGCGTCAGAGCGCCCCTTGGCGGCGAGGTACTGCGGATCGTTTTGCAGGGCATCGCGATAGACGGCAACCAGATCTTCAGCACCGGCCGGCAACGCCACAGCAATGGCGAGCGCAGCCGCCACCGGGGTCAGGGAAACGCGAAACATACGCTTGAACATCAGATTCGTCCTTTTCAGAATTGCTATCAAACCAACCACAGTCGGCCACCGTCACTGAGACGTTGGCCGGCGGCAAATCGTTTGCCAGTGACGGCAATGTCGTTGCAAAGCCTTGAGCCAGGCCTTGACTCAAACCTGAAACGAAACCTGAAGCGAAACCGGACGCGTCATCCTGAGCACGAGAACCTGAGGGTTGCCGCCCGTGGCAGCTGGCGTTGTCGTCAACGCCGTTGCTGCCGCGCGGCCAAGCGCTCAGAACTGGAACTGCGGGCTTTGCGGTGCGTTGATCAGTCGCGGCACCACGGTTTCAAACAAACAGGTTTCGGTCCAGCTCTGGTCACCGGTACGGGTGATCAGTTTGGCGGTCATGGCCGGCAAATCGCCTTCGATGCAGAACATCCGGCCACCGATCTTCAAGCTGCGGCGCAGGCTGTCCGGCACTTTCACCAGCGAACCGGTGATGGCGATGACATCGTACGGGCCGTAATGGTCCCAACCGGCCGAGGCATCACCGACTTCCAGCGTCACCTTGTTGCCAAGGCCAAGGTTGTTCAGCTTGCTCTGGGCACTGGTCACGAATTCCGGCGTAATGTCCACGCTGTAGACATGACGGGCCGAGCTCGCCAGCAGGGCGGTCAGGTAGCCACTGCCGGTACCGATTTCCAGTGCGGTGTCACCCGGCTGAACATCCAGGGCCTGCAGAATCCGGCCTTCTTCGCGTGGCGGCAGCATTTCCTGGCCGTGGCCAAGCGGAATGCGAACGTCAGCGAAGGCGAGTCCGGCGTATTCGGCCGGCACAAACTGTTCACGCGGCAGGCTGGCCATCAGGTCGAGCACGCGACCATCCAGTACATCCCAGGGACGTACCTGCTGCTCAACCATGTTGAAACGGGCTTTTTCGATGTTCATGGTGTCCGGACTTTCCGTTGCGACGAAAGGGGCTGGGCGCCAAGGCACACAAAGACCCGACCGGCACGTAACATGGCCGGCAGGTTAGGGGGCGAACAGGGCGCAAACAACCCGGCAAGTGTAACAGATTGTGGGCATTTCGCAGGCGTTTTGCCGCAGGTTTTGCCTTGTAGTTCTGTGGCTTACGACAGTTTCCCTAGGGGTTTTTGCCAGGCTTGCCCTGTGGATTTGACGACGATCAATTGGCCGAATTGCATCGCTGCGACAGCCGCATGAGGCGGCGCCGGCGAATGGTCGTACCGGCAAAGAAAAGCCCTGCGGTTTGCCGGGGTTGAACCCGGCTCGGTATAGTTGCGGCCGTTTTCACCACTGTCCCTGCTACCGCCGTCCCGGCGGCCTGCCGTTCGCCTTGAGGTCACCCGTAATGAATGCCCTGCCGGAACACTTTCTCGCCCAGACTGCCACTGTCTCCGAGGATTGCACGCGCCCGTTCCCCCGCTCGCGCAAGATTTACGTGACCGGCAGCCGGCCCGACGTGGCGGTGCCGATGCGCGAAATCAGCGTTACCGACACCCCGACCGAGCGTGGCCCGGAGGCCAACTCCGCCATCACCGTTTACGACAGTTCCGGCCCATACACCGATCCGACGGCTCAGATCGACATTCGCCGTGGTCTGCCGCGGCTGCGCGAAGGCTGGATCAATGAGCGGAACGACACCGAACTGCTGGCCGATTTCAGCTCGCGCTACGGTCGTGAGCGCAACGCCGACGCCGCCCTCAAGCACATGCGCTTCGAGTTTTTGCACGTGCCGCGCCGCGCCAAGTCGGGCGCCAACGTCAGCCAGATGCATTACGCCCGTCAGGGCATCATCACGCCGGAAATGGAATACATCGCCATTCGCGAAAACTCGCGCATTGAAGCGGTGCGAGAAGCGATGTTGCTGCGCCAGCATTCGGGCCAGGCGTTCGGCGCTGCCATTCCGAAGCTCATCACCGCCGATTTTGTTCGCGAAGAAGTGGCGCGCGGACGGGCGATTATCCCGGCCAACATCAACCACCCGGAACTGGAGCCGATGATCATCGGCCGTAACTTCCTGGTGAAAATCAACGGCAATATCGGCAACTCGGCGCTCGGTTCGAGCATCGAAGAGGAGGTCGAGAAGCTGGTCTGGGGTATCCGCTGGGGTGCCGACACCATGATGGATCTCAGCACCGGCAAGAACATCCACGAAACCCGTGAATGGATCATTCGCAACTCGCCAGTGCCGGTCGGCACCGTGCCGATTTATCAGGCGCTGGAAAAAGTCGGCGGCAAGGCCGAAGAACTGACCTGGGATATTTTCCGCGACACGCTGATCGAACAGGCCGAGCAGGGCGTCGATTACTTCACCATCCACGCCGGGGTGTTGCTGCGCTATGTGCCGCTGACCGCCAAACGGATGACCGGCATCGTTTCGCGCGGCGGTTCGATCATGGCCAAGTGGTGCTTGTCGCATCACAAGGAAAATTTCCTGTACACGCATTTCGAAGAGATCTGCGAAATCATGAAGGCCTACGACGTCAGCTTCTCGCTTGGCGATGGCCTGCGCCCGGGCTCGATTTACGACGCCAACGACGAAGCCCAGTTCGGTGAACTGAAAACGCTTGGTGAGTTGACCAAAGTCGCCTGGAAACATGACGTCCAGACCATGATTGAAGGTCCTGGCCACGTGCCGATGCATCTCATCAAGGAGAACATGGACAAGCAGCTGGAGCTTTGCCATGAAGCCCCGTTCTATACGCTGGGACCATTGACCACCGATATCGCGCCCGGTTACGACCACATCACCAGCGCCATCGGCGCCGCGATGATCGGCTGGTTCGGTACGTCGATGCTGTGTTACGTGACGCCAAAAGAACACCTTGGCCTACCGAACAAGAAAGATGTCAAAGATGGCGTCATTGCCTACAAGATTGCCGCCCACGCGGCGGATTTGGCCAAGGGTCATCCGGGAGCGCAGGTGCGTGACAACGCGCTGTCGAAGGCGCGCTTTGAATTCCGCTGGGAAGACCAGTTCAATCTGGCGCTGGACCCGGATACCGCTCGTGAATTTCACGACGAAACGCTGCCGAAGGACGCCCATAAAGCGGCCCATTTCTGCTCGATGTGCGGGCCGCAGTTCTGCTCGATGAAAATCACCCAGGACGTCCGCGATTACGCCGCCGAACACGGCATGGAGACCATCGCCACCCAGAATATCGAGGTGGTGCTGGAAACCGGGATGGAAGAAAAGGCCCGGGAATTCCGCGAATCGGGTGCTGATGTCTTCAACAAGGCCTGAGTCGCGACAACGAATGAGCCAAAAAAGGGCAGGTCTTCACCTGCCCTTTTGCTGTCCACAATGAGCAGGAAGCAAGGAGTCCGACTGCCATGAAGCCCCAGTTTGGTCGTGATGATTTCGAAATCGTCAGCCGTGATGATTTGTACCGGAACTATTTCCGGGTCGAGCGGACGGTGTTCCGACACAAGCGCTTTGCCGGCGGCGTCAGCGAGCCGGTCACCCGCGAGGTATTTATCACCCGTGGCGCCGTGTCGGTGTTGTTGTATGACCCGTCGCTGGACGCCGTGGTGTTTGTCGAGCAGTTTCGCATCGGCGCGGTCGCCAGTGAGCGCTCCCCATGGCAGTTGGAAATGGTCGCCGGCATGCTCGACAAGGCCCTGCCACCCGATGAAATCGCTCGTCGCGAAGCGATGGAGGAGGCCGGTTGCGAAGTGAATTCGCTGCATTACATCGGCAAATTTTTCACCACCCCCGGCTGCTGCAATGAGCTGTTTCATGTCTATGCCGCCAAGGTTGATGCGTCACAACTGGCCGGCCACGGCGGCCTGCCGGAAGAGCACGAGGACATCCGTATTCATGTGGTACCGCGCCTGACCGCGTTTCAGTGGCTGGATGAAGGCCATGTCGAGAACGCCATGACCGTGCTGGCCCTGCAGTGGCTGCGTATTCACGGGGTCGATTGGTAACAGAACGTTGCGAAGCGGTGGAGTGTGCGCTGGTCATTCGCATTGCCTGTCATTTCGCGCTAAGGTTGGACCATGACCCGCGTGTTGCATCGAGTGCAGCAGCCGCCGCGCCGTTATGTACCGGATCTCGACCGGTTACTGGCCGGCTGCGAACGAAACTTCCAGACCCTGACGGCCTTGCTGGCCATCGGGAACGTTGCCGGCCGCCCCGGCGCCCGGCGGGCGCTCGAACTGGTTACGGTCGAGGAAGATCGCTACACCACAACCCTGAAAATCCTTGAGCGTGATCCGGCAACGGTGGGCAACTCGCGCTGGCTGCAGGGCTCACGTCGCATGATTGTGCGTCTGTACCATGATGCCCGCTTGGCCGAGGTGCTACAGTGGCACAACCGTCGAGTAATGCAGGGTGCTTACCCCTACCCAAATGCACAAATGGCGCAACGTGACGAAAAACAGCGGATGACCGATTTTCTGACCGAATGGCTGGCGTCCTGCCAGCGCCGGCAGGTGGCCATCCATTGCCGACGCGAACTGCTGGCTGCCCGGGCCCGGATGGAGTCGGAGCGACTGGCATGAACGCGGCCACCGTGCACACTCTGACGCCACAAAAGGATGGCGTGGTCGAGCTGGTGCAAATCACCGACTGCCATCTGTATGCCGAGGCCGATGGCAAGTTGCTGGGGCTTGAAACGGCCTTCAGCCTGTCGGCCGTGCTGGCCGATATTGCCAAACTGCCACGGCAGGATCTGTTGCTGGCCACCGGCGACCTGTCGCAGGACGGAACCCCTGGCTCCTATCGGCGGCTGCGCGATGGCGTCAACGCGCTGCAGACGCCGTCATTCTGGATTCCCGGCAATCATGATGAACCGGCGCTGATGGCGTCGGAACTGACCGGCGGGCCCTGGTCCGCCGCCAAGCGTATTCTGGTCGGCCGCTGGCAGCTCATCCTGCTGGACTCCATGGTGCCGCGCCGGGTGTACGGCAAGCTCCGGGATGACCAATTTGAGCTGGTTCGCCAGGCCCTGGCCGAATTCCCGGACCACCATGCCTTGGTGGTGTTGCATCATCACCCGGTGCCGATTGACTGTTTCTGGCTCGACACCATCGGCCTGAATAACCCCGAGCCCTTGCTTGCCATGCTGCAGGCGCATCCGATGCGCAGCGGCCTTCTCTGGGGCCATATCCACCAGGCCTTCGACCGCGAACAGGACGGCATCCGCCTGCTGGCCACACCGTCGACCTGTGTCCAGTTCAAGCCACAGTCCGAAAGCTTCCAGGCCGATACCGAAAGCCCCGGCTACCGTTTGCTGCGCCTGCACCATGACGGCCGCATCGAAACCGATGTCCGCCGCATCGATCATGTCGAGTTCACCGTCGACTATTCGGTCAAGGGCTACTAGTCCGCCGCTCCCGCGTCATTTCCTTATCCCTGCCTATACTTCCTGACGAGTTGTTCAGGGAGTTTGCTTATGTTCGGCTTTCGAGACTGGCCGTTCCGGCGCAAGTTGCTGCTGCCGATCGTACTGCTGGCGGTGATGCTGATTGCCGTCGTGACCGTGACCATGTCAGCCACCGCGCGTATTGGCGAGCTGGCGCTTGATGTGTCGGGTCGGCTGTTGCCCAGTGTCAATCTGGTGCTGGAGGCAGACCGCGATTTGTATCAGGCGTTGGTCGCTGAGCGGGCACTGCTGGCCGGGGTCGGCAGTGCCGACAAGCAGCGGACCGACCACCGCGACAATCTGGGGCAGGCCCGTGAGCGGGTGCAAAAGGCGGCTGCGCTGCATCCGGACAACCGTGAAATCCAGACCGAGCTGCGCAATTTCGAGCAGGCCTTTGCCGATTGGCAGCAGAGCTCGACGGCGTTGTTGGCGGGCGGCGCGGATACGGCAACGGTCGACCGGTCGGCGGAAAAGTTCCAGCGCACCCGCGATACGATCGACCGCATGGGCGAGTTGATCATGAATGCCGCCACAGCTGCCGATGACGAAGTCGTCGCGACGCGGCAACGCACCAACGTGCTCGGCATCACCATGCTGGTGGCGGGATTGCTGCTGTGCATTTTGCTGGCGGTGATCTTTCCGCCGATGATCATCATACCGATTCGGCACTTGCTCGACCGCATCAATGCCATCGCGCATGGTGATGGCGATCTGACCCAACGGCTGGAAGTGGAGAGCCGCGATGAACTTGGTCAGGTGGCCACCGCGTTCAACCAGTTTGTCGGCAAGCTGCAACAGACGTTGCAGCAACTCGTTGCCAATGCCACGGCGGTCAGCCGGGCGGCTGGTGAGCTCGGTGCCATCACCGGTCGTGCCGATAGCCTGATCAGTGATCAACACCGCGCCACTGAGCAGGTGGCGACCGCTGTTCACGAAATGTCGAGCACGGTGCAATCGATTGCACTCACCACCTCATCGGCGGCACAGGCAGCGCACAGCGCCGACGACAGTGCCAAGGAAGGGCGCACGGTGGTGGGCCAGAGTGTGCAGGCCATCGAAGACCTGGCGGCCGATGTCAGCACTGCCTCGGAAACCATTCACAAACTCGAACTGGAAACGGCCAGTATCGGCAAGGTGCTCGACGTCATTCAAGGAATTGCCGAACAGACCAATCTGCTGGCCCTCAACGCCGCGATTGAGGCCGCGCGTGCTGGCGAACAGGGGCGCGGTTTTGCGGTGGTTGCCGATGAAGTTCGCACGCTGGCCGCGCGTACCCAGCAAAGCACCCATGAAATCCAATCGATGATTCAAAGCCTGCAAACTGGTGCCCGCAATGCCGTCAATATCATGCAGCGTGGCAGCAGCAAAGCCGATACCAGTGTCGAACGGGCAAAAGCAGCCGAGGCGTCACTGCAGGCGATTGCCGATTCCGTGCAGCGGCTGACTGACATGAACACCCAGATCGCCACCGCGGCGGAAGAGCAAACTGCAGTGACCGAAGATATTGCCCGCAATGTCGAAGCGATTCGCGGGATTGCCAACCAGAGCGCCGATGCGGCTCGCGCCAGTGCAAGCACCGGTACCCAATTGGTGGGCTATGCCGGCGCGTTGCAGGAAGACGTCTCGCATTTCCGGGTTTGAGTATCGAGCGATCGGTACCCGGTTAACCCGCAACAGACCAGTCAACAGAAACGGCGCCATTGGGCGCCGTTTCTGTTGGTTGTGGCTGCGAAGGAATCGGCTCAGCGCAATGCCCGGACCAGCGGATTGAACCAGCGGCCGATAGGGCCGGTCAGCCGCAGCGGTGCAGTCTGCACGGTCAGGCACAAACAGTCTTCGTTCTCAACCGCCGTTGGCGTGTGATCGATCGTCTCATCCGCGACCATGAAATCGCCGGCCTGGTACAAACCCATCTGATCGGAGAACGAACCGTTCAATACCAGGGTGATTTCCGTACCGTCATGACTGTGCTGTGGTACCCGGCCGCCAGCGCGAATGTGGTGCAGCGCGACGATGGTGCCATCGGCAAGCGTTTTCAGGGTGGCCTGTTTCAGGCTGCCGCTGATTCGGGTCCAGCGCTTGGGCAGGCCGTCCGGCAACAGCTTGGCGAGCGGCGCCGGCAAACCCTGCACGGTATTGCGGAACGTGGTGGCAGGGTGGCTGGCGGCCGGCGACCTGGTGGCGGGGGTGTCGTCGAGCCGACGCAGGATTTTTTGCAGGCTGCCTTCTGCCAGATTGCAGGGCGGCAGCTGCTCGAGCAAATCGCCGCCGAGGCGATTCAGGGTCGACAGTTGTAGCCGGCAATTGGCGCAGGTGGCCAGATGTGCCGCGGTCGCGAGTGCGGGCGCGCTGTCCATGTGGCCACTCGCGTACGCGAGCAACCAGTCGGCGGTGGGGTGGTGACTGACAGTCATAAGCTCAACCTTGTACAAAACTGGCATGCATCCGTTGCAGGGCGAGGCGGATGCGCGACTTCACCGTACCCACGGGAACGCCAAGTTCATCGGCGATTTCCTGGTGGGATTTGTCTTCAAAATACGCTTTCTCGATCACTTCGGATTGCGCTGCCGGCAAATTTCCCATGGCCAGTCGCAATTCCTTGCCGCGTAGCATCAGGTCAGCCTGTTCATCGGTCGGCATGCTGTCGTCTTCCAGCACGGGCCACAGATCATCGACCGGCAGCAATTCCGTCGGACCAATGCGACGGCACTTGGCATCGATGTAGCGATTGCGGGCGATGGTGAACATCCAGGTGCTGGCCGCCGCCTTGTCGGCTTGATACGTTTCCGCGCGGCGCCAGACCAACAGCATGGTGTCCTGGGTCAGCTCCTCGGCTGATGCGGCATCGGCGCCGAGCCGGACGAAATAGGCTTTGACGCGAGGGGCGAAATATTGGTACAGCGTTGCAAACGCCTCGGTGCTGCGATCCCGGGCAATGCGGGTCAGGCAATTGGCAAAATTCTCGGCGCGAGCCTTGTCGACGTTGTTGACTACCATGCGTGGCGCAAACCGGCCGGACGGGGTGGAGCTGCCATTGTAGCCGGTGCCGGACGCGTTGCCTGTATTCCGTGACATGGCACGGTCTCCTGGCGGTTGGATGTCGTTGATACGACGCCGGCACCGGCTCGGATCACCGCAATGCCGTCGTGATCCCGAAAGTGCCAACCAGGTCGGCAGAACCGCTGCCGACGTGATCGTTTTGCCCTGAGCCGACCGTATTGGCAACGACCGCCAGTTGTCACGAGCGGGATGTGTCCAACCGGATCAGGGAGAACGCACCATCATGTTTCGCTTTCAATTCGACAACGCCCGCGCTGGACGGCGCGGTTTCTGGTACCTGGCCCCGTTGCTGGCGCTTGGCCTTGCAGGCTGCGGCCTCACCGACGATGACGATGAGCTGCCCACCTTCACACCACCGCCGGTGCAGAACACCAAGTTGCGCGTGGTGCACGCCTCGCCCGATGCGCCCAAGGTGAATGTCGTGGTGAGTGGCAACACCTTGCTGAGCAACGTTGATTACGAGGCGATTTCCCCGCTCACAACGGTGGCAGCAGCGGCCTATTCGGTGTCGGTCAATGCCATTACCCCGACGGGCACGCCGACCGTGCTCGGCCCGGTGACGCTGTCACTTGCTGCCGACAAAATCTACACCGCGCTGGCGGTGGGCAGCGCCGCCAATCTGGCGCTTGAAGTGCTCGCCATCGATGATGTCGCAGTCGCCAGTGGCCAGACCCGGGTAACGGTCTATCACGCTGCACCGAATGCGCCGCAAGTCGACGTCTATGTCACCGCACCGACCGACCCGTTGACGCAAGCCAGCCCGCTCGGCAGTTTTGCCTTCAAGCAATCGCTCGGGCCGGTCAGCGTTGCCAATGCCGACTATCGCATACGGGTCACGCCGGCCGGTGACAAGAACACCGTGGTGTTCGACAGTGGCACGGTGCCGCTGGCAGGTGGCGATTTGCTGATCGTCGCGACGGAAAATATTCTGAACACGGAACTGGGCGCGAGCTATTCGCCGATCAATCTGCTGGTCAGTAGCGGGACCGGCAATGCAACGATCCTGCGCGATGCCATGACCCCGTCTGCACTGCGAGTGGTGCACGCGTCGCCGGATGCGCCAGCGGTTGATGTGGTCGTCAACAATGATCTGGGTTCGCCGTTGGTGAATGCGTTGGCCTATCCGGACTTCACTGGCTACGTGACGGTGCCGGCCGACAGCTACAACGTCAAAGTGGTTGCCGATGCCGACAACAGCATCGTTGCCATCAACGCCGATCTGGATCTGCAGGCCGGTGCCGTCGCCAGTGTGCTGGCAGTGGGCAATCTGGCCAACATCGAGCCACTGGTGTTGACCGACAATCGGCGCCGCGTTGCCACCGAAGCCCGGGTGCGGCTGGTCCACGGCAGTCCGACGGCAGGCCCGGTCGACATCTATGTGGTGGCGCCCGGTACGGTGCTGACGAATGTGACACCGGCTTTCAGCAATGTCCCGTTCAAGGCCGAGACCGGTTATGTCAGTCTGGCAGCCGGCGCCTATGACGTGGTGATTACCCCGACCGGCAGCAAGACCGCCGCCATTGGCCCGCTTGCTGTCAATGTTGAGGCTGGCGGTATCTACACAGCCATTGCTCGCGACGAGGTGGGCGGCGGCCTGCCGCTCGGCGTGATTCTGCTGGATGATTTTGTGGTGCTGTAAGCAAGTCAGGGCTTGCCGTCATTTGGCAATTTTGTTCGCGCGACTTTCCTTTCGCAGCGGCGCAGCATGATGGCCGGTATACTGCCGGCCATCATGCTGCCTGACCACTCCACTTTATTCCCCCACCTGCCTAATCGCGCCGCCGCGCTGTTGGCGATGCTTGGTCATGTGCCGGACGACGATGCCTTGGTACTTGGGCAGAGTGGTCCGGCGTTCACCGCTGAACAAAGTGCCAGTCTGTGCGCATGGCGCTTGCAGTACAGCTATCAGCATTTGCTTGCCATTGCGCCGGTGTGGGCAGCGCTGCTCGCATCGCCAGTGCGGCAGCGCGAACTCCAGCAGGCGTTCGTCGGTCATCCGTGGTTGCCATTGTTGCAACAGCTGGTCCCGCGTTGGTGTGAGGCCGTGCAAAGGCTGCCGCAGCAACCAGCTGCTTCGACAACGTCAGCAAAACCATCCCCAACAGCCTCAGCAAAACCATCGGTAATAGCCGCGGAAAAAAAACCAACAGAAGACCAAGCCGCCGCATTGCCAACGCTTGCTCATGGGCTGCGCTGTTGGCAGCAACTGCACGACGAACTGTGGCCATCGTTGAACTTGCCACCGCTGCTGCCTGCAGTGTCAGCGCAGGCGATCGTGGCGGACTTGATCCCGGCCGCATCAGTGCCTTCCGCTTGGCAAGTGGAATTGACGGCATTGGCGAAGCAGGCTGGTCGGCTTGCCGCGCTGGCACTGCAGCGGCCCGTGGCAGCAGAGGTTGGTGCGCGGACCTGCCTTTGGCAACAGAACGGCGTCAGCTTGCTGCGTTATGCCGCGACCGAAATGACCGCCGTGCCGGCACCGTCGGTGTTGCTGGTTTATGCGTGGGTCAATGACTGCACGGTGTTGGATCTGGCGCCGGGACAATCGCTGATCGCGGCGTTGCAGGCGCAGGGCCTGAATGTCTATCTGCTTGACTGGGGCGCTGCCGGAGCAAACGGCAACACGCTGGACACTTACGTGCAAACGCATCTGGCTCGTGCCGTGCAAACCGTGCGAGAAAACGACCAGCTGTCTGCCGTTTCAGTGCTCGGAATTTGTCAGGGCGGTACCTTGGCGATGATGTATGCCGCGTTGCATCCCGAGCAGATCGCCTCCTTGTCATTGGCAGCAACGCCGGTGGATTTTCACACCGACACGGATCGCTTGTCAGCCTGGGCCCGCTCACCCCTTTTGGCCGGGTCGTTGCCGATGCTCGCCAGTACCCAATCGCATACACCGGCACTGCTGAATCTGCTGTTCCTGCAGTTGAAACCGTTCAGCTTGCGCGTGGGAAAATACCTGTCACTGCTGCTGCAGGTGCCCCAACCGGACAGCTTCGCCGCTTTTTTGCGCATGGAACACTGGTTAATGGCCGGTCCACTGTTGAGTGGTCCGGGCTTGGCCGACTATGCGGGCCAGTGCTACCGCGATAACCGCCTGTGTCAGAACGCATTGATGCTGGAGGAACGGCCGGTTGCGCTGTCGGCGCTGTCGATGCCCGTGCAAGTTTTGCTCGCCGACCATGACCATATCGTGCCACCGGCAGCGTCGTTGGCTTTGCTCGAACAGGGTCTCGCTGATGTCAACGTCGAGCGTTTTGCAACGGGGCATATCGGTTTGCTGGTCGGACGGGCGCGATTGCCGCTTGCGGAGAAAGTGGCGGCGTTTGTCCGTCGTGCGGTTGGCAATGCACAAGCGTGATGCACAACGTCAACCCGTCTGAAGCGGTTGGCTGCATCGCGGCGTAAAAAAAACGGTGCGAGTGTCGACGTGATTCAGGGGTGCACTTCACCGCACTGCCAGCACGCGGCAAAGCTGCCTTCCGATTCTTCACCGCATTTCGGACAACGCCAGTTGTCATCGTCGCCGGCCTGCTGGCCGGCGCGCCATTCTTCCAACAGCAAGGCGGCGCGTGCCTGTTCATTGGCATGCAACACCCAGACGCTGGGCAGGGTATCCATCCCCATCGGCAATTCGCCGCGCATCGAGAACAGCACATCACCCTGCACTTGCGCGCTGACACCGTGCGCTTCCAGATAGCCACGCAGCAGATGCGCTTCAAACGGATTGTCGGCGGTGTAGAGTCGGTGCATGGCCATCGCTGCGGCAAGCGGATTGCAACAACGATAGCACAGCAGGCGGCACCGACTGTTGCCTACGCGAATGGCGAATGACTCACGGCACTGCTCAGTCAAACGAGACGACAGGCGTGGTGACTGCAGCACCTGGCGCCAAGGCTGCCGGTGCCGGTTGACCGGCCGGGCCGAGACTCTTGATGTAGCGATAGAGCGCACGTTGGTCGCGTTCAGCCATGTCGCGCAGGTTGAACCACGGCATCGGTGGCCGCATCGGTGATGAGGCCCGCTTCAGCCAATCATCCTCACTGTATTGCTGTACCGACAGTCGCAGGTTCATCGGATAGCTGACGCCCCATGGCCCTTTCCAGCCCAGGTTCGTCCCGATCAGCCATTGTGACTCCGGTACCGAACCTGCCGTTTCGGGATAATTTGGCGTGTGGCAGTCGTTGCAGCCAGCGATGGTGACGAGGTAACGACCGCGGGCTATGTCGGATGTAGTGGTCGAGTTCGACTCGGCGCTCGCACCGCCCGGCAACATGGCAACGGTCAGCAGCAATGCTGCAGACAGTGGCAACCGGCGCCGCGCGCCGCGCCGGTGGGTGAAACGGGGTGCGTGATGGTAACGGTTCATGTTGGCTTTCCTTTGCGTGATCAGCTGGCACTGTCGTTGCGCTCGTCAGCTCGGGTAGCGATGGGCGGCCAGCGGTTCGCAGACTAACGATTGCCGCCACCGTCGGTTCTTAAGAATTCCGTAAAATCACAGTTGCTTACTGCCTGCAATGTTCGGCCACAGCCCCTACAATACGCGCCGTGTCGCCGGCGGTGACGCTAAACATCGGAATGGGGTGAGCTTGTGGCAGTCAGCTTTTCGCGTCGTATCAGTGTCGCCCCGATGATGGATTGGACCGACCGGCATTGCCGGTACTTTCTGCGCCTGATCAGCAAACGCACGTTGCTTTACACCGAGATGGTCACGACCGGGGCGATTCTGCATGGCAGCCGTGATGGCCAGCTGAAGTTTGATCGAGCTGAACATCCGGTGGCGGTGCAGTTGGGCGGTTCGAATCCGGCCGAGCTCGCCCAGTGCGCCCGCATTGCCGAAGATTATGGTTACGACGAAATCAATCTGAATGTCGGTTGCCCGTCGGACCGGGTGCAGGAAGGTCGCATTGGTGCCTGCTTGATGGCAGAGCCGGAGCTGGTGGCCGAGTGTGTCGCAGCGATGCAGGCGGCCGTCTCGGTACCGGTGACGGTCAAGCATCGCATTGGTATCGACGACAAGGATTCCTGGGACGAACTGCTGCTGTTTGTCGGCACGGTGGCGGCAGCGGGTTGCAACAGTTTCACCGTCCACGCCCGCAAAGCCTGGCTGACCGGGCTGAGTCCAAAGCAGAATCGGGAAATTCCGCCGCTGCAATACGACACCGTGTATCGGCTCAAGCAGACCTTTCCGCTGCTGGAGATCATCATCAATGGCGGCATCACCCAGTGGCCTGCCATCGAGCAGCATTTGCAGCATGTCGATGGCGTGATGATCGGCCGCGAGGCCTACCACAATCCCTGGCTGTTGGCCGAAGCGGATGCGCGCTTGTTCGGTGACGCGCCACCGACATTGACCCGTGCTGACGTTTTGCGCGAGTTTGCCGAGTACGCCCGCTTTCAGCTGGCGCATGGTAGTGGCTTGCAGCATCTGGCGCGGCACATCCTAGGGTTGTATCACGGCCAACCCGGCGGTCGGCTGTTCCGGCGGGTGCTGTCCGAACAGGCGCACAAACGCGGTGCCGGTATCGACGTGTTGTTTGCGGCGCTGGCAGCGGTAACCGCCGCGCAGGAAGCTGATGCCGAAACGGTAGCCGTTACCAACGCATCGTGAACCGAAATCGGTTGCAGGCGTCCCTCCGCCGCGCCGTTTCGGGTTAAAAGTCCTCACTCTGCAGTGGTGAAAATCGCCAGAACATGGTGATTTTCCTCCCATCCCATTTTGCTCCCTCGCCGTTTTTCTTTTCTGCTCAATCAGTTAGCTTCGTTTGCGTGGTTGGCACAGCGGTTGCGATAGCCCGTTTATCCAGACGCGAATATCCCGATGAGCGTCGTCAGCGAAACCGGTGCCTGCCGGGGCGCGCCGACGCCAGCCACAGGAGTGGTGACATGGCCGAATTGCTTCGAAACCGGATCATGACGGGCGCCAGTTGGCGCGAACGTCGCGGCCTGCAGCAAATGCAGCAGGCCTTGAGCCGTTTGCAGCGATTGCAGCATCAGGAACATGGCCGTTGTCGGCTGCTGAGCCGCGAATTCGGATCGGTGGCCAAGGCCGTGGCGCGCTGGTCGGCCTATCGGGAAACGGTGATTGCCGCGGCACGGCCAGACCTGCTTGGCCAGGTCGATGCCGAGCTCGCGCGCTGGCGCGAACGGCAGCAAGAAGCGGAACAGCAACTCGCCAGTCAGCGCGAACTGTTGGCAACACTGGATGCGCGGGTCAGCGCGCTGCAGCAGCGCTTTCTTGCCATCGGTGAGCGTTGGCCGCAGCACCGGCCAACGGCGCCGGCCAGCGCGCAGGTCTGGCGCGAGTTGCAGCGTTATGAACAGCAATTTGTCAGTGCCGAGCGGTGCCTGCCGGCGCTGCCGGTGGCACGGACGCCGATGGCTGTCGAGCAACCGGCCGTCGATGTGTTGGCGCCGCCAGTGTCAACTGATGCGGCAAGGCAGAACGGGCAGGGAGGCACCGCTTCGTGATCAATTCGGCAGGGATGTTGTGGTGCTGGCTGTGCCCCGTGCTGGTGTTTGGTCTGGGCGCAGTGCTGGTGGTGATCTATGAGCGTTGGCGACGCTTTTGATGGTGTCGCTGTCGTCATGGCGCGGCTTGGCGTGTGAAATCGGTTTTCTGCAACTGAGGTGAGATGATGTCCGATTGCCCTTACTGTGGCCGGCCCATGCCGGCTCGATCTGGCCATGGACGCGGCTTTGATCGTGATTCTGACCGTGATTTTGAAAGTCACTCTGTGCACGATCAGCACTATCAGCACGGACGCGGTCCGTTTCGGGCGGCCGACGGTGGCAAGGTGTTTGGCGTGTGCGCCGGCATTGCCGACCATTTCGGCTGGTCGCGTACGGTGGTGCGGTTGATTGCGCTGGTGGCGCTGGTGTTCTTTTTCCCGGCAGTGTTGATTGTCTACTTGCTGGCGGCCTTGCTGATGGATCGTGCCAAGGAGCCGCATTGCCCGGTGTGAAAAAACGCGGCTGTTGCCGCGTTTTTTTCTGGTTATGGTTTGCTGCGCCTGCGCGCCAGCAACAAGGTGAAGCCGCCGCCGGCAAGCAACCAGAGCGACGCGGGAGTCGGCACCCGCAACTGGCCACGAATTTCCCCACCGGGAAAGGTTCTGGTATGCAGGTTGACGTAGTAGTTGCTGTATCCGTCGATTAACGCCAGCGTGTCGAGATCGAACAAATCCGAGCCCGACAATTGCCCGCTGAAATTGATCACGACAGGACCGGCGACACCCGGTGGTGCAAAGTGAATGTGCAGCCCGGTGATTTGATCGAGAGCGATACCGCTGACGTCAAGCAACCAGTCGATCGTCATGTTGTCGGCATCGACCCAGAATTGGGCGTAACCGGTGGCGGTCGAGCCGTTTGGCGGCACTTCCTGACTGCCATCCATGCTGGCAGTGAAGTAATGAATCGGACCGGCCTGAGCGGGGCTGGTCAGGGTGAGACTGGCCAATGTAGCAAGCAGGCAGCCGAGCAGCATCTGCCTGAGTGAGGGGAAACGGGAACGGATCATGCGGGCCTACTCCTTTGTGACAGGTACGGGGACGTCTGTACAAAGGTGCCGTTGCAGCAAGAAATCGGCGCCGGAGAAAGTCCAGCAAGAACCGCTCCAGTGTTGGCAAATCAACGCCTTAGTGAGACAGGCGAATGCCAACTGACAAATTCCCTGACAGGAACAAGGCCCGTATAATCCACGGCCTCTTCGATTGGTCGGAAAGCATCATGCGCCGCGCGCTGCTGTTGTTAGGGGTTTGGGCCACGCTGGCAAGCGCATCCGATGCGGTCGGTGTCAGCATGAAGGATGGCTACATCCGGCTGCCACCGCCGGGCAGTCCTGCGGCCGGCTATTTCACCCTCAAGAATGCCGGCCCGGCCCGGGTGCTGGTTGACGCCGACTGTGACTGTGCCGGCATGACCATGTTGCATGAAACGGTGGAGCGCGATGGCGTTGCCAGCATGCGCCACGTTGACGGCGTGCCGCTCGCCGCTGGGGGCGAGATCCAGGCCAAACCGGGCGGTCTTCATCTGATGCTGATGCGGCTGAAGGCACCGCTGAATGCCGGCGACAAGGTCACGGTGGTGCTTCGATTTGCAGATGGCGACACCTTGTCCGTGCTGCTTCCGGTCGAGGCGCGCTGACACCGATGCGGCACACGTCGAAGTGGCTGTTGGCGGGGCTTGGCCTGCTGGTGGCGCACCAGACAGCGGCCGTCGCAGCGGTCGATTCGGCGGGCGCTGGAGCAGTCGATCCCTGCGTTGGCAGCCGGTTGCTCTCGGTTGTTGCCCATGCCGACGACGATCTTTATTTCCTCAATCCTGCCATCGATGCCGCGATTGCCCGTGGTGCCTGCGTGCAGACCGTGGTGGTCACCAGCGGCTACACCGACAGCAACGACAACAGTGCCCGCCAGGCTGGCTTGCAGGCGGCTTATGCCGTCATGGCCGGGCGACCCGAGGCGCGCTGGAAGGAGCAATGGCAAACCTTTGCCGGTCATCCGGTGCAACAGCTGACGCTGACCGGTTCGCCGCGTATCACGCTGAGCTTTCTGCACCTGCCCTGTGGGGCTCATGACAACATCAAACCGCGGTTACCGCCGAGTCTGTACCAACTCTATGTCGAGCAACTGCCAACCGAGACCATTGGCAGCCACCCCGGAGTCCGTTATGACCGGTCGCAGCTGCAGGCGGTGTTGCGGGCACTGGTAGCCGATTGGGATCCGGACACCCTGCTGACCCTGCAGCCGCACCGCTCGTTCCCGGTCCGGCACAGCCGGCCAGGCGGCGAAGGTGCCCATCCGGATCACGTGATCGTCGCCCGGTTGGTGTTGGCTGCCATCGCCGATCTGCCACGGGTTCGGGCCGTACGCCTGCATGATGACTACCCGATTCAGGATTTCCCGGCCAACCTGAGCACGGACGTGGCCATGCGCAAGACCGCCATTCTGCAGACCTATTGCCGGGAAGACAGGCGTGGCTGCGTTGACCCGGAACGGCTCGACCCCGCCTGCAGCAATGACCACAACATCGGCTGGGGCGAGGCCTGGTTGTGTCGCTACTATCCGCAACCGGTGCCCGGCCGCCAGTAAGCAGGCCGACGGTCAGCCAAAAAAACTCGGCAGTCCTTTAAACCCCTCGCTCGGTGCTTGCGTCTATCCCTGCAACCAGCACAGAGTGAGGAACATCCGTGCAAACAAGCGCCGCGCTGGAGACTGCGCCCTTGGATCGCTCCGAGACTTCCCTTTCGTCCCCGATACCGCTGCGGCCCGTACCGGCTGCCGATGACGCCGACAACTTGCTTGCCTTGCAGGTCGCGAGGGCCCAGGCCGGTGACAAAGCCGCCTTTGCCGAGCTTTATCGCAGCCAGCACCGCCGCGTTTACGCGCTCTGTGTACGCCTGCTCGGTGATCGGCAGCTGGCAGAAGAACTGACTCAGGATGCGTTCATCAAGGCTTGGCAGCAGCTGCACAGTTTTCGCGGTGAAGCCAAATTTTCCACCTGGTTGCACCGGGTCACTGCCAACGCCGTCATCTCGTATCAGCGCAAGCACAGTCCGTGGCTGCGCTGGTTGAAGAAGGGCAGCGGCGATGACGAAATCCCGGAAACCCTGACCCATGAAACACCGGGCGAGGCGCGTGATCTGGAAGCGGCCATTGCCAAATTGCCGGTGCGGGCACGACAAGTGTTCGTGCTCGTCGATGTCGAAGGCTATAGCCACGATCAAACGGCGGCGCTGCTCGGCATTGCCGAAGGCACCAGCAAGGCCCAACTGTTCCGGGCCCGGGAATTACTGCGAGGCATGCTGCAATGAATCCGAATACACCCGAATCGAAGGCAAGCAATCCGAATGCAACCCATGCCAGCGTAACCGGGCTGCACAGCGTGCAGACCGAAACACCGCCGTGGTTGCAAGGACAACTGCAGTCCTTGCCGGCTGAATTGACGCCAGCGCGGGACCTGTGGCCAGAGGTCGCCCGGCAACTCGATCGCAATCCGCGTCAGCGCTGGTTGCCCCTTGCCATGGCGGCGAGCGTATTGGTCAGTGTGCTGTCGGCAACGCTGACCTGGCAGCTGTACCAGCAGCGGCAAACCGAGCTGTCGGTAGCCACTGCCGAACAACTGTTGCAGCAATTGGAATCACCCTACAGTCAGGCCCGGGTCAGCTATGCCGAGCAATGGCCGAAGGTTCGTGCAGCGCTGGATCCGGAAACGGCCGTCATTGTTGAACGCAATCTGGAGATTATCCGGAACGCTCATCAGGAGTTGGCCAAGGCGCTGAAAAAGCGGCCGGACGATCCGGCGTTGCAGCAGTTGATGCGGCAGACACTGGCGAAAGAACTCGAGGTCTATCAGATTGCCGAAAACGCCTCGCGGGTAGCGATCTGAGTTCGACCGCAAAAAAATAGCCAGTTGATACAAACGGGATGCCGGCAACCCGCGTCCTAATGACAGAACAGCAGGTAATTGAAAACTGGCCGATAGCTTAACGCTGACGCCACCGAAAACCACGAAACTGTGTGCAAGGTTTAATCCGCATGCAGTCGGCAACGATCAGGAGTTCAAGATGAACACAAGCAGCAAGAACCAAACTGTGCTGAGCATTATTTCCCTCGCCCTGCTGGCCGTGCTGGGTGGCAGCGCCAACGCTGCGGAAGCGGTCAATCAGAGCCTCGATGCCGATGCCAAAGGCGAGGTGCACATCGAGGTGGTTCGCGGTTCGGTGACCGTGCTGGGCTGGGATCAGAACAAGGTCTCGGTCGAGGGCGTTCGCGACAGCGAAAGCGAGCGGTTCGTTTTCGAACGGCACGGTAACGCCATTCGCATCGAGGACGAAGTACCGAACAATCTGAATCGTGGTGAAGGTACCAAGATCACGGTCAAGGTGCCGCGCGGCAACAGCCTGAATATCGGGCTGGTGTCGGCTGATCTGAATGTGCGCGACATTGCCGGTGGTGCCGATTTGACCACTGTCAGTGGCGACCTGAAGCTGGAGAAGCTCGGCCATAAAGTCGACGCCGAAAGCGTCAGTGGTGATATTGAACTGCGCGGCGCCGGCAAGGATGTGTCGGTTGAAACGGTCAGCGGCGACATTTACAGCCATATCACCGCCGAGCGGCTTGAGGCCGAAAGCGTGTCAGGCAATGTCAAGGTTATCAATGAAGGCAAGTTGAAGCGCGGCGATTTCTCCTCCGTATCGGGTGATGTCAAAGTGCAGTCGGCGCTGACCGAAGATGTGGACATGGAATTCGAAAGTGTCAGCGGCGATATCGAACTCATTGCGGTCGGCGAACCAAACGTCCGCATCGAAGCCGAAACCGGCCCCGGTGGCGACATCATCAACGAGCTGACCAATGATGCGGTGGAAGAGGCTGAATTTACCGGCGCCGAAAGCCTGAATATCAAAGTCGGCAGCGGCGCTGGCCGAATTCAGGCGTCGGTGGTCAGTGGCGAGATTGCGTTCCGCAAGAAGTAATCGCAGGCAAGTCAGTTCTGACCGTGCGAGAGGCAAGAAACAAAAAAGGCAGCCGAAGCTGCCTTTTTTGTTGTTCAGTGTTTCTCTGACGCGCTGATTAGGCGACCAGCGGCACAATCAGCAACGCGACAATGTTGATGATCTTGATCAGCGGATTGACGGCCGGGCCAGCGGTGTCCTTGTAGGGGTCACCGACGGTGTCACCGGTAACAGCGGCTTTATGTGCTTCGCTGCCTTTGCCACCGAAATGGCCTTCTTCGATATATTTTTTGGCGTTGTCCCAGGCACCGCCACCGGTGGTCATCGAAATGGCGACAAACAAACCGGTCACGATGGTACCCATCAGCACACCGCCAAGCGCACGCACACCAGCGCCATCACCCATCAGCCAGTTCAGCGCAAATGCGGTGATGATCGGCACCAGTACCGGCAGCAAGGACGGAATCATCATTTCCTTGATGGCGGCTTTGGTCAGCATGTCGACCGCGCGCGAATAATCCGGCTTGGCCGTGCCTTCCATGATGCCGGGGATTTCCTTGAACTGGCGACGCACTTCAACCACGACGGCGCCAGCACTGCGGCCCACGGCTTCCATCGCCATGGCACCGAACAGGTAAGGAATCAGGCCGCCGATGAACAAGCCGATGATCACGGCTGGATCATTGAGGCTGAATTCATAGACCTTGCCAACACCTTCCAGCGCGTGGGTGAAGTCAGCGAACAGCACCAGTGCCGCCAGCGCAGCTGAACCGATGGCGTAGCCTTTGGTCACGGCCTTGGTGGTATTGCCCACCGCATCCAGCGGGTCGGTAACATCGCGCACCGACGACGGCAGCTCGGCCATTTCGGCGATGCCACCAGCGTTGTCAGTGATCGGGCCATAAGCGTCAAGCGCAACGATAATGCCAGCCATCGACAACATCGCGGTTGCGGCGATGGCAATGCCATACAAACCGGCCAGCGAGTACGCCGCCCAAATCGACAGACACACCGCCAGCACCGGCCAGGCAGTCGATTTCATCGATACACCAAGACCGGCAATGATGTTGGTGCCGTGACCAGTGGTCGATGCTTGCGCGACATGTTTGACCGGCGCGAAATCGGTGCCGGTGTAGTACTCGGTGATGATGACCAGCAGACCGGTCAGCGCCAGACCGATGATCGACGACAGGAACAAGCGCAGCTGACCGCCGCCTTCGATACCCATCACGGCGTTCAGCGCATTGTCCGGAATCACCCAGCCGGTGACATACCAGAACGCCGGAATCGCCAGCACGCCGGAGACGAACAGGCCTTTATACAACGCCGTCATGATCTTCTGACCGGGCGTGTGCTTGACGAAGAAGCAACCGACAATGCTGAGCAAAATCGAAGCGCCACCGAGCACCAGCGGATACAGCACCGCCTCGCTGGCAAAGCCTTTGATCATCAGCGCGCCGAGCAGCATCGTTGCAACGATGGTAACGGCGTAGGTTTCGAACAAGTCGGCGGCCATGCCGGCGCAGTCGCCGACGTTGTCACCAACGTTATCGGCGATCACCGCCGGGTTGCGCGGGTCATCTTCCGGAATGCCGGCTTCGACTTTGCCGACCAGATCGGCACCGACGTCGGCGCCTTTGGTGAAGATGCCGCCACCAAGACGGGCGAAAATGGAGATCAGCGAAGAGCCGAAACCCAAACCGATCAGCGGGTGAATGACATCACTGAGCGCTGCACCTTCAGCAGCGGTGTGTTGCAACCAGGCGTAGTAACCGGCAACACCACCAAGGCCCAAGCCGACCACCAGCATGCCGGTGATGGCACCGCCACGGAAGGCGACGTTGAGCGCGGCGTTCAGGCCGCTCTTGGCCGCTTCGGCGGTGCGCACGTTGGCGCGCACCGACACGTTCATGCCGATATAACCGGCCAGGCCCGACAACACGGCACCGAGCAGGAAACCGATCGCAGTCGGCCAGCCCAGCGCAGGGACGAAGCCGATGATCAGGAACAGCACCGCACCGACAATGCCGATGGTGGTGTATTGGCGATTCAAATAGGCTTGCGCGCCTTGTTGAATGGCGGCGGCGATGTCTCGCATCCGCTCATCACCGGCGGCCTGGCCGAGAATCCATTTGCTCATCAGCACGCCGTACACGACGGCGACGCCGGCGCATATCAGCGCAAAAGTAAGACCTGACATCCAACGTTCTCCTTCAAGCAGTACAAACCGGCGCCACGTGATCGTGACGCAGTAGTTCGGGTGCTGCGGAAAGCCGAGTCAGGTTCAGCGAAAGCCGACAGGGTGATGATGTGCCGGCACAAGTCCCCACTCAAAGGTTCAACGGCGAGCGAATGACCGCGCTCCGCTGACCTGATTCAACAACTTCCCGATGCCACCGATGTTCTTTTTGCTAAGTCGGTTGTTCGATGTTGCTGGTGGCGACAGGCCAAGGCCTGACGCCCGCAGTCCGGTCGCTGTACGCGCGTTGCCGCACTTACAGCCCTCATCGACCGGCTGCTGTCCGGCGCTGCCGGCAATGGCAAGCGCACAAACAGTGCCCCGGTTATACCTGAAAAGTTGGAAACGCTGCATCGGACGCCGACAAATCTTTGCCGGTTCGCCATACCAGCCGTTTCCTGCTGCGCCGCAACAAGGGGCGGGAGCAAGCGGGTGCAGAAGTGTCAGCCTTTTTAACCGTCATTCGCCGGAAAGCTGATCACGCTTGCCAAGATCCAAATGAAAACAGCAATTTAGTGGGCAAGGCACTGCATTTGCTAAGCTCAACGTCCGGCCTGTTGCAGGCCTTTTGCGCAGTTTGCGCTGGTCAGTTGAATTTCCATGGAGGCCATGGTGGCCGAGGTCATGTCCCGTTCTGTGTCAGTTGAGTCGGCCGGTCGTCCGGTCGCGTCGCAAGTGTGTCCGTATTGTCACGGTCAACTGATGCGGGTTCAGCGCCGGCCAATTGCCGGTGGCCTGCAGGTCTGGGCGGCGATCAGCGTCGCGTCGATGGCACTGGGCTCCGGCATTCTGATGTTCTTCCGGCAACACGGCTGGCCATTCGGGATCAGTCTGTTTCTGCTGGGGTTGTGGCTGAGCCTGCACCGGTTTTCGCGCTGGCAGTGCCGGCGCTGCCGCAGCCTGTTTCGGGTCCGGTAAGCGGCCGCCGTCGGCATCAGACGGATTCCAGCTGGCTGACGGTCAGCCGCCGAAGTGCCGGATCGCCGCGCCGGAACTGTGAACATGCCGGCAAAAGCAGAAAAAAACCCGGTGGGTTTGCCGCGTTGGAAGCCAAGTCGTTATAGTCCGGCCGCGCCGCTTAGAAAACCGATGACAATGGCCGCTCGACTGCCTTTTGCTGGATCCCGCCCTGCCTCCTGCCTGCGCCTGCTTGGCGGGCTGGCTGCCGCGTCGGCACCGGTTCTGGCCTGGCCGCTGCCGGCGATGGCCGCATCCGCGACCGATGTCAGCATCACGGTTTCCGCGTCCGGGGCCATTCTGGCGGCCGGTATTCTGGCCGGCATCCTGTTTTGGGAACAACGTAATCGCCGCCAGCGCGATCGCGAATGGCTGGCGCTGCAAACCACCCGCGAACATCTGCAATCCGCACTCTGGGCCTCCGGTGATGCCGTGTGGGACTGGAACCTCAAGACGGCCGTGATTACCCGCATTGGCATTGCCGACATGCTGGGCCTGCGCGATGAACAATTGCCAGCCACCGCCAGCGCGCTGTTTGATCGCATTCATCCCGATGATCGGGAACGGGTACTGCGCAGCATTGGTGGCCATCTGGCCGGTCGACGCGACAATTTCGAACTCGAATACCGGCTGCGGCATGAGGATGGCAGTTGGGTCTGGGTACTGGACCGCGGCCGGCTAGTCGCACGTGATGACAACGGCGCGCCGCTGCGTTTCGCCGGCATGATCCGCAACATCAGCAGCCGCAAACTGCTTGATCAGGAACTGCAGCTGTCGGCCACGGTGCTGGAGCACATGGCCGAGAGTGTGGTGGTCACCGACACCCGGTTCCGTATCCTTCGAGTCAATCAGGCCTTCACCGAGCAGTTTGGTTACAGCGCCGAGGATGTGCTTGGTCTGGACTCCGCGATTTTCAATTCGCATCAACATGAGCCGGCTTTTTATGAACAGCTGCGGGCGCAACTTGAACGCGATGGTCGCTGGCTGGGCGAACTGTGGCAGCGGCTGAAAAATGGCCGCGAATGCCTGATGTCGCTCGATCTGCAGGCGATTACCGATCCGGTGTCGAATGAGCTGCGTTACGTCGGCGTGCTGGAGGATGTTACCAGTCGCCGTCGCGCCGAAAATGAACTGCGCTACCTCGCCAATTACGACTTTCTGACCGGCCTGCCGAATCGAAAGTTGTTTCAGGAACAATTGCAATCAGCCCTGTTGCAACAGAGTTCAGCCGGATTTGCCTTGCTGTTCCTCGATGTCGATCACTTCAAGCACGTCAATGATACGCTCGGTCACGGTCAGGGTGATCGGTTGCTGCAGGAAGTGGCCAGCCGGCTGCGCCAGTGCGTCGATGACGACACCTTTGTTGCGCGGCTTGGCGGCGACGAATTCATTGTGCTGCTACCGGGCTCGGTCACCCAGGCCGAATCGCTCGCTTCGCAAATTGTGAGCGGATTCCAGTCACCGTTTTCGCTCAGCGGACAGGAAGTCGGGGTTTCGCCCAGCATCGGTATCAGTCTGTTCCCGCACCACAGCCGTGATGCCGAAACCTTGCTGAAGTTTGCCGATATCGCCATGTACCGGGCCAAGCATCGCGGCCGCAGCACCTGGCAAGTTTATGAGCGTGATATGGACGAACCGGCAGCGCGCCGGCTCCAACTGGAAACCGCACTGCGCCGGGCGCTCGAACGGGACGAGCTCGAGTTATGGTTCCAGCCGCGTTGGGATCTGAATCAAAACTGCGTCACCGGATTTGAAGCGCTGATCCGCTGGCAGTCGAGCACGCTCGGTGCGGTACCGCCGGATGAGTTCATTGCCATTGCCGAAGACAGTGGCCTAATCGAGGCCATCGGCGACTGGGTGTTGCGCGAAGCCTGCCGGGAAGCCTCGCTGTGGCGCGAACTCGGCAAGCCGTGGCGGGTATCGGTCAACCTCAGCGCCCGGCAATTGCAGCGCGCCGACTTGCCCGAACGGGTCAATGCCCTGCTGCGTGAGTTCAACCTGAACCCTGCCGTGCTGGAACTCGAACTGACCGAAAGCCTGCTGTTGAACGCGCCACTGCACCATTTGCCGCTGCAGGCGCTGCGCAGCCTCGGCGTCCGGCTGGCGCTCGATGATTTCGGCACCGGCTACTCCGCCTTTGCCTATCTGCGCCGCTACGGTTTCGATACGCTGAAAATCGCCCGCGATTTCGTCACCGACATGGATCGCGATGCCACCGCTGTCGCCATCACCGCCACCCTGATCGAATTGGGCCACAAACTCGGCATGACCGTGGTGGCCGAGGGCGTCGAGAACAGCGTGCAGCGTGAGCGACTGCGCCAGCTCGGCTGTGAAGAAGTGCAGGGCTATTTTGTCGGCGTACCCGTGCCGGCCGCAGAGCTGCGGCGGGATTTGCCGGAGATTATCGGTTAGTCGAATTTGTAGGGCGGATTCGGAGCTTCGCGACAATCCGCCATTGTCCGCTACGTGAACTGAGGCGGGATTTGTCGGAAATTATTGGCTAGCCGGTCATGTAGGTGTGATTGCGCAGCGTTGTCGCTCGGGGGTTGGCCATAAAGTGGCATTCTATCGGTCACGCTGCGCCAATCGCACCTTCCTTTACTGCATATTTTTCTTGCGATTAAGACGAGATTTACCCCAAAAGTTTGACAGCGATCCCTTATTTTCGATGACGGACTGACATATTTCTTCCATGTTGCTGATTGCGCTTTCTAACCTTGGGGTGATTGGGTCGTTATCTATCATACCCTCCCAAAAAATCCCCTCATATTTATCTAATAGCGCTCTGTGTTGAATTTTCTGTTCGTCAGATTGAAAATGACCCCTAGCCCAAAGTCTCGCTAAAATTCTCGCCGACGCTAGAATTTCGTTGATGATCTCTCGAATATCGTCGAACGGAGCGGACTTTTCTTTACCTATCTGTGCCATGAATCGATATCGGGATGCGTGGAGTCTATTGAACAGGGCTTGATGCTTGTTATATCGGTGCAACACAACAAATGCATTTCTCCTAGCTTTGAATTCGCCCTCACTTTCATCCGGTTGTCGCTCAACATCCTCGGTTTCATGCGAAAAGCTCATTGGGTGCCTGAGATATTTGATCGCATCAGATGCTTCATAAAAGAGGGAAAGGGTGTCCTCCGCCAACTCCAAGCGCCTTTTTCCTACATGCTCTCGTCTCCATGAGTTGATGCCATGTATCGCGACCCAAATGCCGATTAGCAGCGAAATTTGATTGATCCAAGCCACGGGACGCCTCTTCTATCAGCCAAACCGAATTTATTGAGCACCGCAGATTGAGCTGTGAGGCCCAAAAGAAGTCTTCCATAGTTGGAGAACTGTGGGTCTTCATGCCTCAGCCCTACCTACAACAAAACCTATTCCCCACCATAACCCCATTTCGGTGCCAACGCCTGCGGCACGCCCAGATGATCCAGAATCCGCGCCACCATAAAATCCACCAGGTTATCGACTGACTTTGGATTGTGATAGAAGCCTGGTGCAGCAGGCATGATGGTCACGCCGAGCTGGGCGAGCTTCAACATGTTTTCCAGATGTATGGCGGAGAATGGCGTTTCGCGCGGCACCAGAATCAGCTGGCCTTTTTCCTTGATCACCACATCGGCGGCGCGTTCGATCAGGTTGTCGCTGGCGCCAACGGCAATGGCGGACAGGGTGCCGGTGCTGCAGGGGCAGACCACCATCTGTTTCGGTGCGCTGGAGCCGCTGGCGACGGCGCTGAACCAGTTGTCGCGCGCCAGCACTTCGATTTTGCCGGGTGACAGTTGCAGATGTTGTTCCAGTTTGGTTTGGCATTCACGAGTCGCATCCGGCAGTTTCAAATCCGACTCTGTGGCGAGCACGACCCGGGCCGGTGGCGACAGCAGCACATAAATCTTGTCGTAGTGACTGGCAAGGCATTGCAACAGGCGCAGCGCGTACGGCGCACCGGATGCACCGGTCAGGGCGAGGGTGATTGCCTTCATAAGTCTCAGCTCCTGCTGCGGGTTGCAATACCAATGACTCGCTTCGGGCGGTCCATGAACTGCGAGCTTCGTGCGTCAAGCCGTGACAACCGACGGTGCGTCATGACGCACCTTACGTCCAATGCCGAACTGTTGAGCATTGATCCGTCGCTCCCACGAAGGCGGGAGCCTAGTGACTTTGTATAAAGTCGCTGGATTCCCGCTTCCGCGGGAATGACTACAATTTTTAACGGACCGGCATTGCATTCTACGCCAATGAACTGAGCAGCTTTTCGTGTATCCCGCCAAAGCCGCCGTTGCTCATCACCAGCACATGGTCGCCCGGTTTGCACCAAGCCTTGGCGGCGGCGACTATCGCGTCCACTTCATTGTAGGTCTGCCACGGCTTGCTGAAATCGGCGGGTAAGTTGGCTTCCCATTTCAGGTTGTCGGGTTTGTGCAGCAGCACGGCATCGGCCCCAGCCAGCGAGGGCGCCAGTGTGTCTTTGTGCACGCCCATTTTCATGGTGGCGGAGCGCGGGTCGACAATGGCGAGGATGCGGGCGTCGCCGACCTGTGCGCGCAGACCGGCCAGGGTGGTGGCGATGGCGGTCGGGTGGTGGGCGAAGTCGTCATAGACACGGATGCCGTTTGCTTCACCGCGCAATTCCAGTCTGCGTTTGATGCCCTTGAAGTGGCGCAGCGCGTCGATGCCCTGCGCGATCGGCACGCCGCAATGGCGGGCGGCAGCAAGCGCGGCAAGCGCATTGTCGCGATTGTGGCCACCCAGTTGTGTCCACTCGACCCGGCCTTGTTTTTCGTTGTTCCAGATCACGTCAAAGCTGTTGTCGTGGGCGCTGATATTGTCGGCGCGCCAGCCGCTGGCGCCGAGTGTTTCGACCGGCGTCCAGCAGCCGCGCTGTATTACCCGCTGCAGCGCCGCATCGCTGGCTGGGTAAATCACTTTGCCTTCACCGGGCACGGTGCGCAGCAGGTGATGGAACTGGGTTTCGATGGCGGCAAGATCGGGATAGATGTCAGCGTGGTCGTATTCGAGGTTGTTCAGAATGGCGGTGCGCGGGTGGTAGTGGACGAACTTGGCGCGCTTGTCAAAAAACGCGGTGTCGTATTCATCCGCTTCAACGACAAAGAACGGTGCATTGCCAAGCCGTGCCGAGATGCCAAAATTGCTGGCGACGCCGCCGATCAGAAAGCCCGGTTTCAGACCGGCGTATTCCAGTATCCAGGTCACGAGACTGGTGGTCGTGGTTTTGCCGTGGGTACCAGCCACGGCGACCACCCAGCGCTCCTGCAACACGGCCTCGGCCAGCCACTGGGCACCGCTCTGGTAGCGCAAGCCGCGATTCAGCACATATTCGACCGCCGGGTTGCCGCGCGACAGCGCATTGCCAACCAGCACCAGATCGGTGCCGGCCGGAATGGTGTCTGGTGCATAACCCGATTGCAGCGCGATGCCGGCTTGTTCGAGTTGTGTGCTCATCGGCGGGTAGACATTTTCATCCGAACCGCTGACGCTGTGGCCAAGTTCGCGGGCGAGCAGAGCAAGTCCGCCCATGAAGGTGCCGCAAATGCCGAGAATGTGAATGTGCATGGGAATGAAAGAATCCGCTCAGGAAAACAGGACGGCAAAACTGCCATAGCGTAAAACAAAAACGGCGACCGCGACGGCCACGCCGGCGGCCAGCGGCCAGTTCAGCGCATGGCGCAGGATATGGCCATTGATGATCTGGCCCCAGACCAGCATGGCGAGCAGCAGCAGGGGAAGCAGGCCGGGTGCATCCCGGCGCTGCTCCAGCAACACCGCCACCGGCAGCAACAGCAGGTTCAGGATCAGGGCACAGCCATAGATGGCGGTCAGTGTCTGCAAGCGGCGAGCCGGTGCCACCAACAGGCGCAGCAACAGCAACCAGATGCCGAGGCTGATGGCCATCGACACCACAGCGCGCAGCAGCGATTGGCTGAGTGGCTGGGAAATACTGAATGACAGCACGCCGGCCAGCAGGCAAAGACCGACCAGCAGGTGCAACAGCGCCGGGCTGGCGGGCAGGTCTTGCGGACCCTGGCGGAGGCGGCAGATCGGCCAGAACAGCCGCAACAGGAGCAACATGCAACAAACTCTGAAGGTGACCGGGCTATTATGCCGGCTGTGGATCGGCGCGCCCAGCGCGTCACGATGATTGGCACCAAGAAAATCAGGAGCAGGCAACATGGCAAAGGCAGTACAGGGTACCCGGAAAACCCTCGCGAAGGTCCATAACGCGTTTTACGCCCAGTCTGGCGGGGTGACTGCCGTCATCAACGCCTCGGCCGCCGGGGTGCTGGAAACAGCGCGGAAATACCCGAAAAAAATCGGCAAGGTATTCGCTGGCCGCGATGGCATCATCGGTGCGCTGTATGAAAACCTGATCGACACCAGTGCCGACAGCAAGGAGGCGATTGCCGGGCTCAAGCACACGCCGGGCGGTGCCTTTGGTTCCTGCCGCTACAAACTGAAATCACCCGAGCAGAATCGTGCTGAATATGAGCGCTTGCTCGAGGTGTTCAGCGCCCACGACATTCGCTATTTTTTCTACAACGGCGGCAACGATTCGATGGATACCGCCAACAAGATTGCCACATTCGCCGCCGACAACAACTACCCGCTGACCTGCATCGGCATTCCCAAAACGGTCGACAATGATCTGCCGATCACCGACAACTGCCCCGGCTTTGGATCGGTGGCGAAGTATGTTGCGGTGTCGATTCGCGAAGCCGGCCTTGATGTGGCGTCGATGTCGACCAGCTCGACCAAGATTTTCGTGCTCGAAGTGATGGGCCGGCATGCCGGCTGGATTGCTGCTGCCGGTGGTCTTGCCAGCGAAAAAGCCGGCCAGCCACCGCATATCATCCTGTTTCCGGAAGTGCCGTTCGACCAGCAGGGGTTTCTGGCGCGAGTCGACACCTGCATCAAGCAATACGGCTACTGCACTGTGGTGGTGTCGGAGGGGGTCAAGAATCCGGACGGCAAGTTTCTCGCCGAAGCCGGCACCAAAGATGCTTTTGGCCACAGTCAGTTGGGCGGCGTTGCGCCGGTCATCGCCCAACTGGTGAAAGACTCGCTCGGCTACAAATATCACTATGCCGTCGCCGATTACCTGCAGCGCTCGGCCCGTCACATCGCCTCAAAAACGGATCTTGAACAGGCCTATGCGGTGGGCAAAGCAGCAGTCGAATTTGCGGTCAAGGGTCACAATGCGGTGATGCCGGTTATCGTGCGCAAGAAAGGCGCGAAATACGCCTGGGAAATTGGCATGGCCCAACTGAGCGACATCGCCAACGTCGAACGCAAGATGCCGTCCAACTTCATCAGCCCGGATGGGTTCCACATCACCCCGGCTTGCCGCAAGTACCTGCTACCGCTGATCCAGGGGGAGGCCTACCCTCCGTATGCCAACGGCTTGCCGCAGTACGTGATGCTCAAAAACAAGGCGGTCAAGCGCCGGTTGCCGGAATGGGCGGGTCGCGGATAGTCCGGTACGCAAGGTAACCGGAACGACAGTTTCGGTTACCTTGTCAGGGGCTTTTACAAGTCATCATCAAAGTGGTACGGCCGGTATGCGTAACGAATTGATTTTAAAGGATTTAATTGAATTGGCACAGGCTGTGCACTACACATTGCAATACTGAGTTGTGTATTCACATGGAGAGTCGATATGAAAGCGTTCAAATGGTTGGCGGCAGGGTTGCTGCTAAGTAGTGCCGGGTTCGCCGGTGCTGCAGAAATTATTACTGACTGGGATTTCGAAACCACCACCGGTTTTGACAATGACGGTGCTTGGACCTGCAGCAATGGCGAAGGTGCTGGCGATAACGATTGTGCTCTGGGTTTCTCCGATCTGAACAGTGGCGGCGAAGATTACGAGCAACTGGCATGGGGCACGCCGTCGGCCATCAACGAGGACGACGCCCAGAGCTATCTGGAAATCACCAACTTGGCTGGCACCATCATCACTGGCGGTGGCTGGTTCGATATCAACTATTTCGACCACTACAACCACATCATCACCGCCGCCGGCGGGTACATGAGCTCGGTCAATATCAACGGCCTGTTCGAGATCGTCTCGCCGATCGATTTTGACGTACCGGGTACCAACGGTGTGGCGTTTACCGAAACCTTCAACACTGATTCTGACGATTGCCCCGGCCCGAATCCGCTTGAAAGCGCCTGCGACGATATTTTCGTGACCGGTGTGCTTCAGGCAGAGATTCCAATCTGGGTTGATGGCCGGTTGTACATTCTGAGCTTCCGTTTCCTGGCTGGCGAAGGCACTTTCGTGACCGACAATGGCGATGGCACGGTTACCATTTTCACCACCGAAGCGTGCTCGGAAGATGGCGAAGCCGGTTGCAGCGCCGAAGAAGGCTACGTGCCGGGCTTCAGCCGCCTGATTACCCAGGCCCGCATCGATGTGCCGGCACCGGAAACCTTGGCGCTGTTGGGTTTGGGTCTGCTGGGCTTCGCACTGCGTCGCCAGCGCAAGGCCTAATCACCGACGGATTGCAAAAAAACGGTTCAAATTGCAGTAATGTTTCAACAAAAAGGGCGACCGCGAGGTCGCCCTTTTTGTTTGCATCCGATAGTGTCTATTGCGCGCTTGGGCCAAATGCCGTTGCCGCTGGGGCGGTCACGGAAATGACGGGGAAGAAGGAGCTACCTGGGTGGGACGCAGCATTGCTTCGGTATTGACGGGGCTGGCGATCGGTATCCTGATTATCGCGATACTGCAGTGGGCCGGCATGCAGGTTTATCCGCCGTCTGCCACTCTCGGTGTGGCCGACGCCGACACGATGGTAACCCCACCCGTTGGTGCCTTGGCGATGACATGGGTGGCGTGGTTCTTTGGTGCGGTTGATGCGGCGATCCTGAGTGCCTGGCTGGCACCGGGCAAACCTTGGCGTCACGCGGTCATTGTCACGGGCCTGCTGTTCGGGTTGGCTTTGCTTAACTTGGCCAGCATGCCGTATCCGCAATGGTTCATGGTGGCGACGCCGTTAGTATTTTTGATGGCGGCTTTGGTCGGCGGCAAAGTGGGCAGCATGATGTTCGATCGTCGCCAGATTGGCGTGGCGCGCTAAACCGTTGCTGTTGACTTGTTTCTATGTCGGTGTCTGCCACAAGGCCAAACATGAAGCCGCATTCAAGACAGCAGCATGAAGGCGCTATCTGTCTGGCTCGTGCCGCTATTTTCCGAGCACAATCGTATAGAACAAATCGAGTGAGTTGTTCTGGCCGGAGCGCGTCTCCAGTGACAGCGAATCACTGATGGACCAGGTAAACAACACAATGCTTTCGTTGGTTCCGACCACTTGCTCGAAGCCAATCCGGACACCACTGATCACTTCCTTGGAGACAGTCATGATGCTGTCGGTTCCGCTGCCGCTGGCGTCATCATTATCGATGGTGCGACTGCGCGGGCCGGCGGTGCTTTCACCGAGTGAGCCGGTGCGGAAGCCGAATTTCAAGCCTAGCTTGCGGCGCAAATCGAGGACGGTGGCGTAATCGCTGTCGCCGAACAAGGCGCCACCGGCGGCGATCAGAATGCTCGGATCATTCGGCCCAATATCTTCCAGACCTTTGCCCAGCACCAGCCATGACAATTTCTCGGCATCGGGCATGTCCGGGTCCGACACCAGTCGCACCCGTGGATCGCGAACGGTGCCGGTCACCTCAACCCCCGCGGTGATCGCACTGCTGCGCCGTACTGCTTTGACATCGAGCCCGGGGTTGTCGATCAGCCCCTGAAAGTTCAGGCGACCACGTTCGATATCGAGTTGCTGACCATAGCCATCAAACTTGCCGTCGACCGTCGCAATGGTGCCAGTCGCACGAAGCGGATTGTCGGACCGGGCAGTGAAGTTGAGTTTGCCTTCGAGTCGGCTTTCGATACCGGAGCCGGAAAAATAAAAATGCTCGCCAAGATCAGCCTGCATATCCACTTGCAATGTGGTGGTGCGCTCAGGCGGTTGTTCTCCGCTCACAATCACATCGCGAGAAAGGGTGGGCCGGTTGCGACCCGCCAGCGTAAAACTGCCGCCGTCAGCGCGCAGGTTGCCGGTCAGCGCCATGTTGCCTTGCTGGTAGCTGGCTTCGGTGGTGCCCGACAACCGTATCCACTGATGCGGCAATTGCATGACACCAACCCGGTCAAACTGCAGTTGCAGTGTCCCGGTCTGTTTTCGCCAATCGATTTCCCCTTTGCCGGTGATGCCGCCACCGCCTATGGCTGCCAGCTGCTTCTGCCGGGGTTTCTGGCGGCCATCATCAGTGAAGCGCAGCTGCTCCAGTCGCACGGTGGTATTTTCAATGGCGACGTTCAGGTCGCCATCTTTCAGGCGCATGCCGGTGCCAAGTGAATTCACGGCAAGGTTGCGGCCGACAATTTCCCCGTTGATGGCCGGCTTGTTGAAGCTGCCGGCCACCACAACCCGCGCTTCGGCCGTGCCGGCGGTCACGATGTTGGTGGAAATGAGCGGGCCAAGCAATTTCAGATCCGGACTGTTCAAGTTCAGCAGCCCGGAAACCGGGGCATCACCGAAGTCCTCCACGGCGGCCCGCAGTGGCGTGGTCAGCTGCAGCTCCAGCGTGCCGATCTCGCTGCCATGAAATGCTCCCTCGATGTCCAGCGCCAGCGGCGAAACCTCCACGTCCAGTGCCAGCCGGTCGATTCCAAGGTCATAGAGCTTGCCGTCGCGCCAACGCAAATCGCCGCTATCGCGACGCAGGTTGATTCGACCGGTTGGCGCGCCAGCGCGATACTGCAGATCCCAACTGCCGGCCAGACGCAGATCGGACTCCGCGAATCGTTTTGGTATCAGCAGGGTGACTGGCCACGCCGTGACCGTGCCAGCCGTGCTCAGTGCCCGGTCTTGCCATTGCAATTGCTGCAACTGAAGCTCGCCACCGCCCAGCTGGAAACGCGCCGGGCCGAGCGCCGTGCGTTTGCCACTGATTAGCAGCGGGCTGCGCGCGAGCAGCAGCAGATCTTCCTGAGCGTGCAATTCCAGTTGGTTGAGAAAACCTTCCCAGCGCTGCGCTTGCCAGCCACCGGCAACGCCGACAAGCCAGTCACCCCGTTCGCTGTGGGCGCGCAATGACAGCGTGTGTTGGCGAGTGCGGCCCTCGCCAGTAATCGTGACATCGGTCAGATGCACGACATCAGCCAACTGCAAATCGGTCAGTGAGGCATTGACGACCAACGGGGCATCAGGCTCGGATTGCAGCGAGGATTGCCAGTCGAGCGCCCGTACATGCAACCACTCGCCGATATCGAGGCGCGTGGAAACAACACTGGCCGCAGCGCTGAAGTTGGCCAGCGTGCCGCTGAGGTGGCCATTTCCGCGCAGATCGCCTTGCAGGAACGGCAGCTTGAGCTGAGGCGCGGCAATGGCGAACTCCAGGCGGGAGTTTTGTTCACCAAGATCGCCCTTGGCGGTCAGGGTGTTGTCGCCTATCGCCAGTGACAAGTCGGTACGAACGGCGCTGCCACCTGTCCAAGCAAGATTGCCATTACCGCGTACGGTGACGCCTGCAATGCGACTGTCTGGCAACGCATAGTTGAGTTCGATTTTAGCGCGCGGTTGCAGGCTGCCTTTGCTTTGCAGGGTCAAATTCAGCTCGCTGTCGGCGATGCCAAACCAGCGCTGCAGGTTCAGTTGCTGAATACGGGCGTCGATATTGAAATCGCGACCACTGCTCCAGGCGAGGGCGCCGCTGGCAGTAGCCTTGCCGCTGTTGCCAGTGATTTCAAGCGCCTCCAGTTGCAGCCGGGTGGCATCATTTTGCAGGCGGGCAGTCAGGCGATCGCCGCCATGTTGCAGACGAACCTCGGCGGTTTGCTCCGCGCCGATAATGGCGAGCGTTCCGTCACCATCCAGCATCCGCGCCGGCAGGCGTGAATGCAGCAACGAAGGATCAAGTTTCGCGAGTGACCATTGTATGAGCCAGCGGCCATCACGCAGCGTTGCATCGCCGTTCAGCTTGCCGGTGCCGCGCTGTATCGCGATTTCGCGCAGCGCAAGCTGCTCCAGATCGGCATCGATGCGAAAAGTGAGATTGTCGAGTGGCAATCGTTGCTCGTTCCAGGCGCCGGCCAATTGATTGACGACGGCGACTTGGCCAGTCATGGCAGTGCGGTCGGTGAGCGCTGCGTGCATTTCGATATCGAGTCGTGTTTCCGGCGCGGTAGGGGTGATGTTGGCGAGGTTGATCCCTTTCGCCGACAGGGTCAGCGCCTCAAGCCATTGGCGTTGGAACAGGGTCAGGGTTGCCTCGAGCGTGCCGCTGGCGGCATGACCTTTGAGGTCGCCGGCAAGCATCAACCGTGGCAATGTGCCATCGACCGTGAGTTGCCAGCCAAGCCGCTGATCCGCTTCACTGAACTGGCCACGGATGTCGCCGGCCATGGCCATTGCCCGATCGTCATCGAGTTGCAGGTTTGTTTGCAGCTGCAACCGTTGCCGACTGCCGCGCGCGGCCACCGTATGCTGACGGCCGTTGCTGGCAAAGCGGCCCTCGATATCGGAAAACAACAACCGGCCCGGATCGGAAAAATCGAGTTGTTTCTGCCAACGCAAGGTGCCGATGGCGAGCACGTCGGCGTGCATCGGGAAGGGCAGTCGGAACCGGGCGGGATCCTGATAGGTGCCACTGCCTTTTGTGGCCAGCGTGAAGCTATCGACCGACAGGCGCGAGACCTCAAGCTTGCCGAGCAGCCAAGCGTAGACATTCCAGTCGACCTGCACTGCATCAAAACGCAGGTGCATCTTGTCGTTGCGAATGGTGACCCGCTGCGCCGTCAACGGACCGGCAAGCGTGCCGCCGATATTGTCAATCTGCACCAGGCCGTTGGTGACTCGCGCCAGAATGGCTGGTGCCAGCTGAACGCCTGCCGGGGTGTACAGCAGCACGCCGAGCAACACCAGCACCAGCAGCAGCAGGCGGCGCAGCCAGCGCAAGACGGTTCGGGAGCGTTTCAGCATGGGGTTTCCACGGGGCTCAGAACGCTATCGCAATGGAAAAGTGGTAACGGGTACGGTCATCTTCGTCGCCTTGGGCAATATCGAGGGAAAACGGCCCGGCTGGCGTGGAAAGGCGAGCGCCAATGCCATAGCCTGCGTTCAGTGCATCCATGCTCAGGGTCGTGGCAGCATCGCCGATATCGTAAAACAGCGCGACCCCCCAAGTATCGTTCAGCCAGTAATTCCATTCCGTGCTCAACACCGCCAGCCGTTCGGCACCGACCACGGCGCCATCGACGATCTCACCAATATCCTGATAGTCGTAACCACGGATGCTGTTGGAGCCGCCGGTACGAAACAGATAACGCTGCGGTACGTCATCGACATTGTCCGCCACCGTGGCACCGAGTTCACCGCGAACAATCCAGATCAGTTGCTCGGCCAGTGGATAGAAGTACTGAACGCGGGCGTTGACGAACAGCATCGAGGTATCGGAAATGATCTGGTCGGTGGAGCCGGCGAGATCCAGATAGTAGTTACCGCCATTGGTAGGTTTGGTCAGGCTGTTCACCTTGCGCCAAGTCCAGGTGAGACTGGGAACCAGTGCGACCCGGCTGGTTTCCTCAACCCGGCCGGGTTGTTCGGTGGAGTGTTCGAAGGTCAGTTTGTAGCGGGTTTCCAGCCGGTCATCGGTCACTGACCGGCCGACACTATACGTCTGCGCAAACACTTCCAGATCGTTGATATCGGAGTGCTCAAACTGGGCGCCGAAACTGTCCTGCTCATTGGCCACCTTGCGTGGCAGAAAGATGTCACTGAACAGTGTCTGCTCTTCCTTTTCATAAATGATGCCGGCGCCAAAATCCCAGGCCTGATAAAACAAGTCCGGATACAGATAGGAAACCTGCGCGCGCGGTCCGGTATTGGAGCTGGCGCCAATACCGAACGAAACGCGGTGCTGGGCCCTTTCCACCAATCGAACCCGCACCGGCGCCACGATCGTTTCATCGGTGTCAGCCTCGCTGCTGTCGATGTTGACACTGACCGTGGAAAAATACGGGGTGCCTTGCAAGCCGGTTTGTAGCGTCAGCAAATCGTCACGACGATAAGGTGCTCCCGGCTTGATCACGTCGGTGAAACTGGTCACCAGCGAAGCGTCATAGCGAGACAGCCCTTCGACTACTACCGGGCCATAGACATGGCGGGGCCCGGAACGCACCGCGACAGTCAGATCCACCAACCGGGTCTCGCGATCAACGCGGGCTTCGCTGTGTACCAGGCTGGCAGCGGGGTAGGAATGTTCCGACAGCGCCCGCACCAGCTCCTGCTTGGCGCTGCTCCAGATCGATTGCTTGAAAGGGGCGCCGCCTGGCAGCTTCCACGCCGCGATCAGCTTCTCTTTTTCGCTGTCTGCCAGCGGGCCCTGCACGCTGATCTGCACACTGCCGATCCGTGCAACCGGGCCCGGCAGCACGTCAATGGCGAGTCGACCCCGCCACTGAACGGTGCTGGTGAAATAACCTTCGGTGGCCAGCAGATCCGCGACATCGGCGCCGGCGCGCAGCAACAAGGTTTGCCGCACCGTTGCATCGTCGGCATCGGCTTCTTCAACGGTCAGACTGATGTGGGTGCTGACCAATTCCTGTAGTTCTTCAGGGGCGTGAAAGCGGATCTCGGCGGCATGCACCGGCAGCAGTTGCCAAAGCAGGCAAACCGGCAACAACCGGTGGATTAATCGTCGTGCGTGGTGGCCCACACACTGCAGCCATTGGCGTGCCGATGTGTGGTTTTTGTCACTGGCCGACGGCACGCTGGCACCCACCACGACACTCACCCAGATCGCTTCCCGTTACGAATTGCGGCGGCAACACTGCCCGACGTTGTCAGTTCAACTGTGATACCGACTGACTTCTGCCACTTCATTGCGCGAACCCAGCACAACCGCAACCCGCTGGTGCAGGCTGGTCGGCTGCAGATCAAGAATGCGCTGACGTGCAGTGGTGGCAGCGCCGCCGGCTTGTTCGATGATCAGGGCAATCGGGTTGGCTTCATACATCAGCCGCAGCCGGCCACCCTTGTCGCGGGTCTTGCTGTCGATGGGGTACAGGAAAATGCCGCCGCGGGTCAGGATGCGGTGTACGTCGGCCACCATCGAGGCGACCCAGCGCATGTTGAAGTCCTTGCCGCGCGGGCCGTCCTTGCCGGCCAGCAAGTCAGCCACATAACGCTGCATTGGTGCTTCCCAGAACCGTTGGTTCGACATGTTGATGGCGAATTCCTTGGTGTCTTCCGGGATGGTCATTTGCGGATGGGTCAGAACAAACGAACCCTGCTCGCGATCCAGAGTGAAGCCGTCGACGCCGCGACCGGTGGTCAGCACAAACGTTGTCGACGGGCCGTACACCGCATAACCGGCCGCGACTTGCTGGGCACCCGGTTGCAGGAACGCCTGCTCGGTCGGCTCCATGCCTTCCGGGCAGCGCAGCACCGAAAAAATGGTGCCGACCGACATGTTGTTGTCGATGTTCGACGAGCCATCGAGCGGATCGAACACCAGCAGGTATTCGCCTTTTGGATAGCGGTTCGGGATGGGGTGTGGGTCTTCCATTTCTTCCGACGCCATGGCCGCCAGATGGCCGCCCCATTCGTTGGCTTCGAGCAGGATGTCGTTGGACAGCACATCGAGCTTCTTCTGGACTTCGCCCTGGACGTTGTCGCTGCCAGCGCTGCCAAGCACGCCGGCCAGTTCGCCTTTACCGGTGGCTACGCTGATGGCCTTGCAGGCGCGGGCAACCACCTCGATCAACAGCCGCAGGTCACCCGGCAGGGCGCCGTGGTCGCGTTGCTGTTCGATGAGGTAGCGGGACAGGGTGATACGGCGCATGACAAACTCCGGCAGCAACAGGGCAATCCCGGCATTGTCGCCGAAAAGCGGTCGCCGAACCAACCGACGGGGGCGAAAGATAACCCGGCAACGGTTTGGTTGCCGTGGCAACGAGGTGCCCCCTGTTCGGCATGGTTTTTCGATCGACAGCAGGGCATAGTTTACAGGTGGCCGCCATGGTCCAGAGCGACGTGCGGCCCGCTATTCCTGACGAGATCCCTGACCATGGCTGATCCGACCCTGCCAACTGAGGTTCGCCTGCTGACGCCGGCCGAAATCGCGCTGATGCAACGCGGTGTCTCCATTCTGGTGGCAACGGCCGATGCCAGCCGCCGCGCGGCCGTTGCGCATGCCGTGGGGTGTCGGGTGCGGCAACTGCCGGCGGCCAGCGAAGTCACGGTGCTGTTGCGGCCAAGCCACTGTCCGACCCTGTTGACGGCGCTGCGTCGCGGCAGTCAGGTCGCGGTGGCGTTTTGCCTGCCGAGCACGCACAAGACCCTGCAACTGAAAGCGCGGCATGCCCGCCTTGAACCGCCGTCGCCCGATGATCGTTTCCTCGTGCAGCGCAGTGCTGAAGCGTTCGCCGCCGATATTGCCTTGCTCAATGAACCGGCCGAGCTCGGGCATCAGATTTTTGCCGGCGATGACGCCGATCTGGTGGCATTGGTTTTCACGCCCCTGCAGGCATTTGATCAGACCCCGGGGCCGCGTGCCGGAGAGCGCTTGTCATGAGGCCAACTCCGCTTACCGTCGATCAGATCCGCAGCTGCCTCGAAGGCTTTATCCCGAGTGCCATTGCGACCTGCGCTGCCGACGGTACGCCAAATGTCACCTATGTTTCGCAAGTCGACTACGTAGACTGCGAACACGTCGCACTGTCTTTTCAGTTTTTCAACAAGACCCGGGAAAACATTCTGGCGAATCCGTTTGCCACGGTGTACGTGCTGCACCCGCAGACGGCGCAGGCCTATGTGTTGCATCTGCACTATCTGCGCACCGAGCAGAGCGGTCCGCTGTTCGAACGCATGAAGGTCAAATTGGCGGGCATTGCGTCGCACTCCGGCATGACTGGCGTATTCAAGTTGCAAGGCGCCGATATTTATCAGGTATTGGATATTGAACCGGTCGCCGTCGATGCGTTGCCGTTGCCGCCGCCCCGCAATTTGCTGTCGCCGCTGCGGCACGCCGCCGAGCGCTTGCAACAATGCTCAGACGTGGCCTGCTTGCTTGATGAGTTGCTGGTGCAGCTTGAGCGCGGGTTTGCCATTGCTCAGAGCATGGTGCTGCTGGCGGACGAAAACGGCCGGTGTCTGTACACCGTGGCCAGTCACGGCTATTCGACCGCTGGTATCGGCTGGGAGATTCCGGTCGGCGAAGGTGTGATCGGTGTTGCCGCACTGCATCGGGCGCCGGTACGCATCGCTTTCAAGAGCAGCGAGTACACCTACAGTTGCGCCATTCGACAGACGCTGGTCGAGGCCGGGCGTGCGGCGGAACTGGCCGCGGAAATACCGTATCCGGGTTTGCCAGACTGCGAAAGCCAGCTGGCCATTCCGATAGTGGCCAGCAATCGCCTGCTTGGTGTCTTGTTTGTCGAAAGTAGCCAGCCATGTCGCTTCAGCTATGACGAAGAAGATGCATTGGTGACGCTGGCGCAGCAACTCGGTTTGCGTTTGCAGGCCTTGCTGGCAAGTCAGGCGGAAGAGCCGGATGCACTCACGGTTTCCGCCAGTGGGGAGCCAGTCAGCACGGCATACCCGGAGGAAGTCTGCAATCCAACTGCTACTCATCCACGCAGCAACGTTGCTGCAGCGGCTGTGACGGGTACACCGGTTGTGGTGCGCTACTATCCGCAGAACAGCAGCATTTTTCTCGACGAAGACTACCTCATCAAGGGCGTCGCCGGTGCCATTCTGTGGAAGCTGGTTTGCTGCCAGCAGAGCAGCGGTCGCAATGAGTTCAGCAACCGCGAATTGCGCATGGATGCCGCCCTCGGGCTGCCAGAATTGACCGATAATCTGGAAGCCCGCTTGATCCTGCTGGCGCGCCGACTGTCGGAGCGCTGTGACTTTCTTGCCATTGAAAAAACCGGTCGCGGCCGGTTTCGCCTGCAGGTCCGACGGCCGCTGGAACTGCAATCGGTCGGGTGAACACTCCGTGATTGCAGGCCAATGGTTGAGCGTCAGGCCGCTTGCGGGGCGCGGACAGGGTGACGCTGCAGATTGCTCACCGCGTCAAGCTCGGCCGGATCGCAGTCGGCAAAATCGCGATCTGCCACGGCTGCATCAGTGGCGGCATGATCAACCCGGTTTGCAGCCATTGGACTCGGCTCGTGCGCCCGGGCGTTGCTTTCGGGAGTGGTTCCGGATTCACTCAACGGCTGTGCGAGCGAGCGCTGCAGCGTTTGCCAGTCGGTGTCGCTGAGCATGGGCTGCAGACTGTTCAGGACCGCCTGGTATACGACGGCTGGGGCGTGCACCTGCATTTCCTGCAGGATGTGCAGACGCTCGGCCGGCTGGGTCGCTGACAACATCCAGCGCAGGAAGACCAGCGCTTTTTCCGGCGAGATATGAGCCTTGATGGCCTGTTCGATGGCGATGAGCTCATCGTCGCGATAGTGCCGCCAGAGCACCGCGTTGTGCGCCGTCTCCTCCATCGCCATGTGCTGGAAGTTTTCCGCAATGAACACGGCCAGCTTGCCGTATAGCAGGTGCCCGAGTGGCGCGCGTGCGCTGCGTGGTGACTGTGCCAGACAATCGCAGTCGCGCAGCAAGCGGGTGATGGCAATTTCGTGCGCTAGGTGATCATCGTGCGCCTGATTGACCGAGCCCGGTTCGCGTGCGGCCATCGCCGTGTGCAAAAACTCATTCTCGTGCTCCAGATGGCTTTGGCAGACCAGCGCCAGACTGCGCACGTCGGTCAGTGTGCTGGCGCAGTGATCGTCGTTCTGCCAGTCGGTGCGGCCGACCCGGGCCAGGGTATCCATCATGTAGGCGCGCAAGCCTTTGTGGACCAGTGCGTAGACGTTATAACGCGGACTTACCAGATGCTGATTCATGGTGCATTCACTCCTGTGATCGAGCTCGTCGTTGCGACGTTGGATACGCGCGAGCGGCTGTCCTGTTGCCGGCAGCAATGGCTGCGGTATCGACGGGGGGGATCGTAGCGAGCAGGTGTTGCTGACGTTGCTAAATGGCTGCTAAGAAAATGCTAAAGAGATGCTAAGCCGGTGACCGGTTGTAAACGAACATTGCAGCCGACCCAGGCGGACGGGTCGACCGGCCCGTCACGGTCAGGCAGGGCAAACTCGGCATGGCAAGCCGGTCAGACTGGCCTATGCTGAAGGTCGAACAGGGCGAAGAGGAACCAGCGTGAGGCTGACAAAGGCCATCAGGGCGGAGCCGGATGTGGAACGCCGGCGAGGTCGACGGCGTGCCTGGCTGGGCGGACTGGCCGCTGGCTTGGTCGCGTTGCTGCTGGGCAGCTATCTGGTGTGGCAAGAGGTGGAGCGTGGCCGGGAAGTGCAACGCAACGCGATTCTGGCGGAAGCCGGTTCGGTCAGGGCACGGCTGGAGAGTGAGCTGAACAGCTCGCTGTATTTGGGCTGGGGCATGGCTGCGTTCATCTCGGCCAATCCTGATTTCAATACCAGCCAGTTCGAGCGGGTCGCCGCCACCTTGATGCGGCTGCGACCGAACATCCGCAGCCTGGCTGTCGCACCTGACAACGTAATCCGGTTTATCTACCCACTGGCCGGTAACGAACGAGCGCTTGGTTTGCGTTACCTCGAGACACCGGGACAGCGGGAATCCATCGAGCGGTTGATGCGCGATTGGCAACCGGTGTTGAACGGTCCGGTAGAATTGGCGCAAGGCGGTCTCGGTTTGATCAACCGGGTGCCAGTGCTGGTCACCCAGACAACTGCCGATGTGCGCTACTGGGGGCTGGTCTCGGTGGCGCTGGATCCCCAACCGATCTTGCTTGGCGCAGGCCTTGAACAGAGCCGCGACGTCGAGTTTGCCCTGCGTGGCCGCGACGGCCTTGGCGCTCAAGGCGATGTGTTTTTTGGTCGTGAGCAATTGTTCAGTGACGGTGATGCCGAGTTGCTGGATGTGGTGCTGCCCGGCGGTAGTTGGCAATTGGCGGCGCGACCACGCACGGGGTGGAGTGGCCTGCATGAAAGTTGGCAAATTGGTGCGCTGCTTGCGCTGTGCGTGTTGGTCGCGCTGATCCTTGGCATCATGGTCGGTATGCTGATCATTGATCGTTATCAGATCCAGCAACTTGCCCGCTACGATCCGCTGACCGGTGTCGCCAATCGCCTGCGCTTCGATGAACGCGCCAGCGAGATGATGGCGATGGCAAGGCGCAGCCAGCGGCCATTTGTCTTGCTCAATCTGGATCTTAACGACTTCAAGCGCATCAATGACGAGTTTGGTCATGCTGCCGGCGATGCAATGCTGGTCCATGTTGCACGGCAACTGCTGGACTGCTTGCGCGAAACCGACTTTCTGGCGCGCATCGGTGGCGATGAGTTTCTCGCGCTGTTGCCCGATACCGAACCCGGGCCGTCACTCGACTCGCTGCTCAAGCGTGTGCACGGGGCACTGGCCAAGCCGTTGCTGCTCGGTACCGACAGTTTGACGGTCGGCACCAGCATTGGCGTGGCCGCTTATCCTGTCGATGGCGATTCGCTGGATGCGCTGTTGTCCGCTGCCGATCATGCCATGTATGCCGGCAAGGGCATTGGCCTGACACCGTCGGTGTAAAGCGACGACGTGCCCCGGCGGACATTCGTTCAAACCGTCTCTGGCGACGCGGCAACACCGACGTGATTGCCGCACCTGTCGCGCCAGTCAGCAATGCCAGCACACCCACACTCACATGTTCACACGCTTGCGGTGACGCCCGGCTGACCTGCAGTGCTGGCAATCGGTACGACAATCGCGCTGGTGCCATTGAGTTCGACCCGAACCGGCTGGCCAACAGCCAGCTGGGCCGCTTCCGTCTGGCTGACCAGTGTCGTGATCCGATCATGACCAATGCCGAGCACGGCGGTGGTCATGACGTCGCCGGTCAGCAGCGCCAGCACGGTGGCGTGCACAGTGCAGCG
Source organism: Permianibacter sp. (assembly GCA_041914645.1). Lineage (GTDB taxonomy): Bacteria > Pseudomonadota > Gammaproteobacteria > Enterobacterales > Permianibacteraceae > Permianibacter. The sequence continues at coordinate 380,115 of JAYSCY010000001.1, read as the reverse complement.
CCCCGGCGTCAGGTTGCCGAGCAGCAGTTCGGTGGGCGTGCCGATCCGTGGGGCGCTGTCGGGGCTCAACTGAATCATGCGCTGTGCCAGCCGGATGATTTCACCGGCATCGTGGCTGACCAATATTGTGGTGGTGGGTTGTGCCGCCAATGCGGTGGCAAGACGCTGCTGAATGTCTTGCCGCAGGTCGGCATCAAGTGCGGACAGGGGCTCGTCGAGCAACAGCAACTGCGGTTCACCGACAAAGGCACGGGCCAGCGCGAGGCGCTGGCGTTGACCACCGGAAAGTTGGCCCGGCCGGCGCTCGGCCAGCGCCGTCAGCTCCAGCAAATCGAGCCAGCGGTCGATGGCGTTGGCGTCGGCATGGCGCTGGGCATAGCGCAATTGCTGGCGCACGGTCAGGTGCGGAAACAGCGCGTAATCCTGAAAGACAAACCCGATGCGGCGTCTGGCCGTGGCCAGCTGTTGCCGGCTGGCGGCGTCAAACCAAACCTGATCGGCAAAGCGGATATGACCGTGATCGGGCCTGTCCAGACCGGCGAGACAGCGCAGCAGGGTGGTTTTGCCAATGCCGGAAGGACCACTCAGTGCCAGTACTTCGCCCGGATTCAATTCGGCAGCCAGCGCCAGGGTCCGGGCGCTGTTGCCACTGCCAAGCGTCTTCTGCAGATCAAAGTGCAGCATCAGGGCACCACCCGATTGCTGCCATCACGGCGCTGCAGCCGGCGCAGCGCCAGCAACACCACAAAAGCAAAAATCACCAGCGTGGCGGCATAGCGATGGGCGACGGCGTAATTGAGCGTTTCGACTTCATGATAGAGCGCAATCGACGCCACCCGCGTCTCGCCGGGAATGTTGCCGCCGAGCATCAGCACCACGCCAAACTCGCCAACAGTATGAGCAAAACAGAGCACGATGCCGGCAAGCAGCCCCGGTCGGGACAGTGGCAACACCACGCGCCAGAGCGTTACCGCTTCCGACTTGCCACAGCAGCGTGACGCTTCAATCAGTTGCTGCGGAATTTGCCGGAACGCACCGAGCAGCGGTTGCAGCATGAAGGGCAAACTGAACAGTACCGAGCCGATCACGAGGCCGGTGAAGCTGAAGGCGAGCCGAACCGAAAACCATTGTTCAAGGGTGGCGCCAAGCAGCGTGCGGGGACTGAACGCCAGCAGCAAATAGAAGCCCAAAACAGTGGGCGGCAGCACCAGTGGCAGATTGCACAGCACTTCGATGACATCACGTCGCCGCGAACTGCTGCCGGAGAATGCCAGCCACCACGCCAGTGGAATGCACAGCAACAGCAACAGCACCGTGGTGATGGCCGCCAGCTGCGCTGTCAACAGAAACGGTTGCCAACTCATGCGCCGGGCTCCGCTGCCGATGGCTGTCGCTGGATCTGCATTTCATTGGCTTTGACCAGCCATTCAATGTCGTCACCGACCTGCAAATGCAGACGTTGGGCCGAGCCGGTGGTGATGACGGCGGTCAGCGGCCAGTTGCCAAATTGCAACTGCACGGCGGTCAACAATTTGCCGGGCGTGATGGCAGTGATACAGGCACGTTCCCGGTTGCGCAGCGAAATATCGCCTTGCAGTCCTTTGGCGAGCGCAATTTCGGTTTCCTTGAACCGCAACGCAATGGCATCACCCGGTTGCCAGGCCACTGTACCGGCTTGCAGCATCAAGGTGGTCAGCTCGGTGCTGCGCTGGCCATCGACGGTCACTCGCACGTCCGCCAGCAGCACGCCGTGTTCTTGTTCAAGACGGGTCAGGGTACCGAACAATTCATTCATGTAGGGGGCTGCTAGTCAGAGCGTCACGCCGCGGTAGCCGTGCTTCTGCAAAATGGCGGTGGCTACCGGGCTGAACAAGAATTCATAGAAGGCTTCAGCGGTTTGCCGCTCATGTTCGGCAGCGTAGTGCAGCAGGGCGGCCGCGTGGATGATCGGGCTGTAGCTTTCCGGCGCGACTTCCCGCCAGCGACCGATGGTTGCCGAGCTGGCTACGCTGGCCCGGGCGGTGAAGCCGATATCGGCCGCACCAGTAACAATGAACTGATTGGTCTGGCCGACGCTTTCGCCATAGACGAGTTTGGGCGTCAAGGCCCGCAGCAGGCGATGATGCTGCAGGGCTCGCGCGGCTTCCCGACCGTACGGTGCGGTGTCCGGATCGGCAATGGCAATATGCTTGACCTGATCGCTTTGCAACAAGCGCGGCCAGTCATCGAGCGGCAGATCGCGGCTGGTCCAGATCACCAGAGAACCCACCGCGTACGGTCGCGGCGGCTGCAAGGTCATTTTGGCGGTGTGCAGTTGCTGCGGATACTCCATGTCCGCCGCCAGCAACAGGTGAAATGGCGCACCATTGAGGATCTGGCCGACCAATTTGCCGGTGGCGCCAAAACTGCCCTGTGCCCGTCGTCCGGTGCTGGCAGTGAATTGCGCCGACAGGTCGGTGAACGCCGGCTGCATACTGGCCGCCACGGCCACCGTGATGGGTTCCGGTACGCGCTCGGTTGCCATCGCCTGGCTGATGGGCAGCGCCGCGATCAGTCCGAGCACTGCCGGGAACAGACCCTTGTAACGTGAACGCATCCGGCATCATCTGAAGCAAGGGGGAATGCGTAGCAGCATAACGGTGATGCGGCAGCGGCGAAAGGGTTGCCCAGCGCAGACCCTGGTCAAACGTGGCTTGGAACAGCAACGACATCCCCAACGGAGTACGACAGCATGAAGAGCGAATCAACGAGCGGTTTCGGTGCCCTGCGGGTCACGCCCGATGCGCTGGCGCTGCCCGATCAGGCAGCGCCAGCCGGCTGTGCCGAGCTGGTGCTGGCAGGCGGATGTTTCTGGTGTACCGAAGCGGTGTTTGCCGCGCTTGACGGGGTCGTGAGCGTGGAGTCCGGCTATGCCGGCGGCAGTGCCGAGACCGCCAACTATGAGGCCGTCTGTCGTGGTGACACCGATCATGCCGAAGCGATCCGGATCCGGTTTGATCCGGCGCGCGTCGATGCCGGCAAATTGCTGCAATTGTTTTTTGCCGTGGCCCATGATCCGACCCAGAAAGACCGTCAGGGTCATGATCGTGGCCGGCAATACCGATCGGCCGTGTTCTGGCATGACGCCGCCGAGCGCGACTATGTTGCCGCGTATCTGCAGCAACTGACGCACGCCGAGGTGTTTTCGGCGCCAATCGTCACCACCCTGGAACCGTTGACGCAGTTCCATCCGGCCGAGGCGTATCATCAACGTTTTGCCGCGCGCAATCCGTTCCAGCCGTATGTCCAGGCGGTAGCGCTGCCGAAGCTGGAAAAGCTGCAGCAGTACTTTGCCGAGGACCAGCGGGAGCAAACATGATGGCAACCCTTCCACCGCAATCTGGGCCCTTGCAAGCAGCTCCGCTGCCAGCGGGGCCGGTACCGACGCAATCGGCCAGTGGCCACTCGCTGTTGCCACTGGCTGCAGAAGAACGTGAGCGCCGAGCCGCGACGCTGACCGCGGACGAACGCCGGGTGTTGCTTGATCACGGCACCGAGCGACCGTTCTGCGGTGGCTTGCTCGACAACAAGCAGCACGGAACCTACCTCTGCCGGCTGTGCGACCTGCCGCTGTTCAGCTCAAGCGCCAAATTCGATTCCGGCACCGGCTGGCCGAGCTTTTTTGCGCCGTTCGATCCGCACCATATCCGCTACATCAAGGACATGAGCCACGGCATGGTGCGGATCGAAATCCGCTGCCAGCGCTGTGACAGCCACCTCGGCCATGTCTTTCCGGATGGACCGGCGACCGATCTGGATGTTGAAAGTGCCGGGGCGCGCCTGGAACGCGCCCGGCCCAGCGGTTGGCGTTACTGCCTCAACTCGGTGGCAATGCGGTTTGTGCCGGATTGACCGGCCTCTGTTTGCCAGCCAGCGGCCGTTGCCCGCATCGCATGGCCAATGAGCAACAGCCTAACCATCAGGCGACGGCAGCTCAGCCGGCTGGACAGCAGGCGCCGAGCGCCGTGGCTGGTGGCCGTCGTGCCAGTGCCGCGGCGCCGGTGGCCGTTGCGACGGCGCTTTTGCCGGCCAGCCGCAAGGCGGATTCGGTCGACAGGTAGCCATGGGCAGCAAGCTGGTTCTTGCTCTGCTGATGCAAAGCGGCAAGCCAATGGGCGTACAGGGTTTTCATGAGGTCCTCCTGACGAAATGACGGCCGATGTGGCCGGATTGCAGTCTCCTCCTGTGGCTGTCTGAAGCACAATCAGGTCATAAGTCACCTCACTGTTTCTCAAAAGCGGCTGATCGGCGACCGCAGCAGGCGTAAGCTTGCCGCCAGTCGTCCCCCTTGCCTTGCCCCGGAGCTGCCCTGAAATGGCCCTGACCGAACGCCTGGCCGACATGGCCGTTTTTGCCAAAGTGGTCGAAACCGCCGGCTTCTCGACTGCTGCCCGTGATCTCGATTTGTCGAAAGCGGCCGTCAGCAAGGCGGTTGCCCGGCTGGAAACCCATCTTGGTGCGCGCTTATTGAACCGGACCACCCGCAAGCTGACACCGACCGAGGCCGGGGTGGCGTTTCATGCCTACTGCCGGGAGGTCGTTACTCAGGCAGAAGAGGCCGAACAGCATCTGGGCCAGTTGCAATCGGCGCCGCGCGGCACCTTGCGCCTGGGCGTGCCGCTGTCGTTTGGGCTGGTGCAGGTTGCCAAGGCGCTGCCCGGTTTTCAGCACCGCTATCCGGAAGTCGAAGTCGAGTTGGTGTTTGTCGACGGCACGCTGGATCTGATTGCCGACGCGCTGGATCTGGCCATCGAAGTCGGCGAACCCGTCGATTCCAGCCTGATTGCGCGCCGCTTGACCACCTCGCGCAATGTCATCGTTGCGAGCCCGGATTACCTGACCCGCAACGGCACTCCGCAATCACCGACTGATTTGCCAAAACATCCCTGCTTGTTGTCGTCCTGTGCGGTCGGCGGTCGCTGGGATTTTGTCGGCCATGGTCGTTCAGAATCGGTGTACGTGTCGGGGCCGGTGCGCAGCAATTTTCTGCTCGGCATTCGCGAATCGGTTCTGGCCGGACAGGGCATTGCCCGGATGCCGAGTTTCTGCGTCGCCGATGATCTGGCAGCGGGCCGGCTCAAATGCCTGTTCAGTGACTGGACCCATCGGCCGGAAGGCATTTATGCCCTGTATCCGCACCGCAAGCATCTGCCAGCAAAAGTGAAAGCGGCAATTGATTACTTTCTCGAAGTGTTCGGCGACAACCCGTATTGGGATGCCGTGCTGAGTGAAGAGGCTTGCCATTGCTGAACCGCTTTGTGGCGGAATGCCGGCGGCAACAACTTGTCCAGTTTTCGGCAGCATCTGTTGTCAGTGCGCCGGACAATGACGATACCGGACGTTCGTCATCCTGATAGATATGAAACGGGAGTCACCATGAAACCACGTGATGTCATAGAACTGTTGATCCTCGCCGCGATCTGGGGCTCCTCGTTTCTGCTGATGCGCATTGCAGCACCGGAGTTTGGTCCGGTTCCGCTGATTTTCATCCGGGTCGCCATTGCCATGGTGTTTCTGCTGATCGTATTGCGGGTGCGCGGCGATCTTGCCAGCCTCAAGGGCAACAACCGCCACTTCACCGTGGTGGGTGTGTTGAACTCGGCCATACCTTTTACGCTGTTTGCCTTTGCCACCTTGTCGCTGACGGCCGGCTTTACTTCGGTGCTCAATGCCAGCGTGCCGCTGTTTGGGGCCATCGTCGCGTATTTCTGGCTCAAGGATCGGCTGACCGTCGCCCGCGTGCTCGGACTGGTTGTTGGCTTTCTCGGTGTCACCGTGTTGGTCTGGGGCAAGATTTCCTTCAAGGACGGTGGCAGTGGCTGGGCCATCATTGCCGGTCTGACCGCGTCGTTTTCCTACGGTATTGCCGCCAATTACACCAAACGGCACCTGTCCGGCGTCAATCCGTTTGCCAATGCCACCGGCAGCCAGATCGCCGCCACCATCCTGATGTTGCCACTGGCACTGATCTACTGGCCCGACACCATGCCGTCGCTGAAAAGCTGGTTCAGTGTGTTGCTGCTGGGCATTGCCTGTACCGGCATCGCCTACATCCTGTTCTTCCGGCTGATAGCGCATGTCGGCCCGGCAAAAGCGGTGTCGGTGACTTACCTGATCCCGGCGTTTGGTATGGTGTGGGGATTGCTGTTTCTGGAGGAGTCGATCACCGGCAACATGATTGCGGGCTGTCTGGTCATATTGCTTGGCACTGCGCTGGCAACCGGCATTCTGAAATTACCGGCCAAGCCGATGGCCGTCAGCGAGCCAGTCAAGGCAAACGAAGCGAAAATCTGAAGGTGGTGACAGCAGGACGGGGGCGTTGCGCCTCCATCCTGCTGCTCAAAACAGTGACGGTATTTGCTGCAGTAAAACCCCCGCCAGCGCCGACACGGCGATCACCCACAAGACACTCCATTTCAACCGGAACAGCGCCAACAGCGCCAACACGGTCAAGCCAGCCGCGTGCCAATCAAGCGGCCCTGACAATCCGTTTGGCCACCACACGTGCCAGGCAAAGAACAGCGCCAGATTGAGAATGACGCCTACTACGGCAGCGGTGATGGCCGACAATGGACCGGTCAGCCGGATCTCGTTCTTGCTCGATTCGATAAACGGTGCGCCGGCGAAAATGAACAGGAATGACGGCAGGAACGTGAAATAGGTCGCCACACATGCTGCCACTATGCCAGCGAGCACCTCATTACCGGCGCCCAGTGCCAGTGTTTGCGCACCACCGAGAAATCCGACAAACGCCACCACCATGATCAGCGGGCCCGGTGTCGTTTCGCCAAGCGCCAGGCCATCGATCATCTGGCCGCCAGTGAGCCAGCGAAATTGTTCGACGGCGCCCTGATAGACATAGGGCAGCACAGCATAAGCGCCACCGAACGTCAGCAAGGCGGCTTTGGTAAAGAACAAGGCCATCTGGGTCAGGCTGTTGTGCCAGCCAAACAGAATCTGCAGCAACAGCAAGGGCAACAGCCACAACGTGAAACAGATCAGCACTGTGCGCAGCAGGCGCGACCAGCGAAACACCGCGTGCGGCGGTAATGCCGTGTCATCGTCCAGTACCGCTGCTTGCCGGATTCCTGCACCGTGCTGCACGGGCATTGCCTGAAAGTGCTGCGGCGCCAGGCGTCCACCAAGCAACCCTACGCAGGCCGCCGCAAGCACCACCAGCGGAAACGGGGTATCGAAAGCAAACAAGGCGACAAACGCGGACGCCGCGATCGCCATATGCCAACCGCTGCGCAGCGCCCGTGAACCAATGCGCCAGCAAGCATGGACAACAATGGCCGTGACCGCCGGTTTGATGCCATAGAACAGTGCAGCTATCAGGGGCACCTGGCCATAGCGGTAATAAATCCACGACAGCGCAATCAGTATCAGCAGAGATGGCAAGACGAACAAAATGCCGGCAGCAAGTCCGCCCCAGCGGCCGTGCAGCAACCAGCCGATATACGTCGCATGCTGCTGTGCTTCGGGGCCGGGCAGCATCATGCAGTAATTGAGGCCGTGCAAAAAACGCTGCTCGGACAGCCAGCGCCGTTTTTCCACCAGTTCCTGATGCATCACGGCGATCTGTCCGGCCGGTCCGCCGAAGCTGATGAAACCGAGCTTCAACCAGAACAGCAGTGCGTCGATGAAACGAATGCCGTGGGCAGGCGTTGGTGCAACGTTGTCGGGCATGACAGAGTCAGCCGAAGGTGAGGGGCAGGCTAGAATAGAATAACGGGATGTTGCAGGCGAGCGACATCCGTGGTGAATCAGCGCAGTCCGGGCCAGTGATGGAATGAAGCCGCGCTCGCTGCCGGGAGGCTGACAACCCCCGGGCGAGTCGCGTTCACGTTGAGGAAACCGGCTGCTCCGTTTCCGCCGTTTCCGGTTGTTGCTGTTGCAGCAGCCACATCGCGGCATAGTGGTTGTTGGCGGCCAGCAACTCGGCATGGGTACCACGCTCGATGATATGGCCGTGATCGAGCACCAGAATCTCGTCCGCATTCATTACGGTCGACAGTCGGTGGGCGATGACCAGGGTGGTGCGGCCAACCGCGATCCGATCCAATTCGGACTGAATAGCCTTTTCCGAGCGCGAGTCGAGTGCCGACGTGGCTTCATCGAAAATCAGGATGGCGGGGTTCTTCAACAACGCGCGGGCAATGGCGACACGCTGCTTTTCGCCACCGGACAGTTTCAGGCCACGCTCACCCACTTCGGTTTGGTAGCCATCGGGCAGGCTGGCCACGAAGTCATGAATGTGAGCCGAGCGGGCGGCGGCGTACACTTCTTCATCGCTGGCCGTCGGTTTGCCATAGCGAATGTTGTAGAGGATGTTGTCGTTGAACAGCACGGTGTCCTGCGGCACGATGGCGATGGCGCGACGCACGGAGTCCTGACTCAGATCGCGCAGATCGGTGCCGTCGATGCGGATTGCGCCACCGCCGACATCATAGAAGCGATAGAGCAGACGGGCGAGGGTGGATTTGCCGCTACCGGAGTGCCCGACAACCGCTACTGTCTTGCCGGGCGCGATGCGAAAGCTGACGCCGTGCAAGATTTCACGCCGATCATCGTAGCCAAAGTGGACATTGTCGAAAACGATTTCGGCATGGCGGGTGTTCAGGGTGGTGGCATCCGGCTTGTCAGCCACTTCCTGTTTCTCGTGCAGCAGGTTGAACAGGCGCTCGATATTGGTCAGCGCCTGTTTCACTTCCCGGTACATCATGCCGAGCAGGTTGAGCGGTGCAGCCAGTTGCAGCAAGTAGGCATTGACCAGCACCAGATCGCCGATGGTCATGGTGCCGGAGACAACGCCGTCTGCCGCCCGCCACATCATGGCGGAAACACCCAGGCTGATGATGCTGACTTGACCGACGTTGAGTACGGCCAGCGATTTCAGTGCCTTGACGTTGGCCTCTTCCTGCAGAATCAGCGTTTCGTCAAAGCGCTTGGCTTCATGCTCTTCGTTGTTGAAGTATTTGACAGTTTCATAATTGAGCAGCGAGTCCACCGCTTTGGCGCCGGCGGCCGTATTGGCTTCGACTGACTGCCGATAGAACTTGTTGCGCCAGCTGGTGACTTTGAATGTCCAGATAACATAGAAAATCAGCGTGATGACCGTGATCACGGCAAAGCCGACATCGTAGGCTACGACCAGCACGATGGTGACCAGCACCACTTCGAGCAGCGTGGGGACAATTGTGTACAGCGTCCAATCGAGCAGATCGGAAATGCCGGTGCCGCCGCGTTCGACATCCCGCGAGACGCCGCCCGTGCGGCGGGCCAGATGAAAGCGCAGCGACAATGCATGCAGATGCCGGAACACTTGCAGGGTCACTGTACGGGCGCTGCGAGCCATGACCCGGGCAAAGACGATCTGGCGCATCTCGTTGAACGCGCTGACCGAGATCCGGGCGGCACCGTAACTGAGCAGCAAGGCAACCGGCAACACCAGCAGACTGGGCTCGACGTTGAGGCCATCGACCAGCGACTTCATCAGCATCGGAACGCCAAGGTTGGCGACCTTGGAGGCGAACAGGCAAGCAAGCGCCAGCGCGATTCGCCAACGGTATGGCTTCAGGAAGGGCAGCAGGGTGGCGAGCACCGCCGCAGTGGTTTGTGACTTGGCTTCAGTGGCGACCGCGGTGGCGGGGACAGCAGGAACGGCAGCGTCGGACATGGTGTTCGGCAAGCATCGGGACAGGATGCCATGATACGTCCGCCACGGTCGCTTGGGCCATGAAGCCGGTGGAGAAAGACTGTCCACCACGAGGTGCTGGTGTTGGTTCAGTGTTGGTCCAGTGCTGGCGCGGTGGTAGGCTGCCGGCCATTGTCAGTTGGAGCGAAACGCAACCATGTTTGAGTCTGTCATCGATCTGCGCAGCGATACCGTCACCCGGCCCGGCGCGGCCATGCGCGCCGCCATGGCCGCTGCCGAGGTCGGCGACGATGTGTTCGGCGATGACCCGACCGTCAATCGCTTGCAGGCCACGTTGGCTGAGCGGCTGGGTTTTGAGGCCGGCCTGTTCGTGCCGAGTGGCACCCAGTCCAATCTGATTGCGCTGCTTTGCCATTGCCAGCGCGGCGACGAATACCTGGTTGGGCAGGACGCGCACACCTACAAATATGAAGGTGGCGGGGCGGCTGTCTTGGGCAGCATTCAACCGCAACCGATCGAGCAGGCGACGGACGGCAGCCTGCCGCTGGCAAAAATCGAGGCGGCGATCAAACCGGATGATCCGCACTTCGCTCGCAGCCGATTGCTGGCGCTGGAAAATACCTGGCATGGCCGGGTGATTGATCAGGCTTACATCGAAAGCGCGACCGCGTTGGTACGCACGCGCGGACTGGCCTGTCACCTTGATGGTGCGCGCTTTTTCAATGCCGTGGTCGCCAGTGGCAAACCGGAGCGGGAATTGGCCAAGCCTTTCGACAGCGTGTCCATTTGCCTGTCAAAAGGACTGGGTGCGCCAGTGGGTTCGGTTTTGCTCGGCAGCAGGGATTTCATCCAGCTTGGCAAACGCTGGCGCAAGATGCTCGGTGGCGGCATGCGGCAGGCGGGCGTGCTGGCAGCGGCAGGTTTGTATGCACTGGAGCATCACGTGCACCGGCTTGCCGATGATCATGCCCGCGCCCAGCGATTGGCCGACGGCCTTGCCGGCATTCCTGGCCTTGTTGTCGAGCCGGCGCAGACCAACATGGTTTTTCTGACCGTCGCAAAGGAGCGCGCAGCGGCATTTACCGAGCACCTCAAGCAGCACGGGATTGTCACGACTGGCTTGTATCGGTTGCGCCTGGTCACCCATCTTGATGTCAGTGATGCCGATATCGATCGGGTGATTGCCGCCTGTCGCAGCGCGCCATGAACGGATCAGTCCTGACTGACCCTGTCGAACTCGACAAAGAACAGCGCACCTTGATTTTCCTCTGATTCGAAACCGATCCGGCCTCCCATGCGCTCGGTCAGTTCCTTCGAGATGGCAAGACCCAGACCGGTGCCGCCAATGTGGCGTTGGTCCGACGAATCAGCCTGGGAAAACTTGGTGAAAATGCGATTGCGGAACGAAGCGGGAATGCCAATGCCATGGTTCTGTACCGCAATCCGAACCGTGCCGGCCGCAACTTCGATATGAATATTGACATCCCTGTTCGGCGTGGAAAACTTGGCGGCGTTGGACAACAGATTGGTCAGGATCTGGCTGAAACGCAGTTCATCTACCCGTATGGTGGGATTGTCGTCACCCGCATGTAACACGAAGCGGACCTGATACATCGATTGTAGCTGGCTGTTGCTGTCAAGACAGGCTCGTACCAGCATTTGGACGGCAAACGCCTGCAGTTGAAAGCTCATCTTGCCGGCGATGACCTTTTCCATATCCAGCAGATCATTGATCAGTGCCGATAGCCGATCGCCATTGCTTTGGGCTATTGCCAGCAGCTGATATATCTGATCCGGAAGTTCACCCAGCACGCCACTGGCCATCAGCTTCAATGCGCCGTTGATCGAGGTCAGCGGTGTTCGCAATTCATGACTGACCGTTGAGATGAATTCATTTTTCATCTGCTCAATGCGTGCGCGCTCGCTGATGTCCTGCGCAATGCCGAGATAGCCGCTGATCTTGCCATCGTGATTGCGCATCGTGGTGACCACCAGCGAAACCTGCAATCTGCTGCCATCCTTGCGGATGTAAGTCCAGTTCCGATGTTCGGAGCCGACCCGTTCGGCCTGGTAAACGAAGGTTTGAAAACCACTGATGGCCTCGCCGGTCAGGGCAGACAGCTCTGCCGCACGCGCCTCCACCTCCAGCATGTCGTGCAGAACGGCCGGACTCTGCTTGCCAACCATTTCCTCTGAACCATAACCGAGCATGCGCTCGGCGCCGCGGTTGAACAGCAAGATGGTGCCTTGCGGATCGGTCGCAATAATTGACACTTCCGATGCCGATGACAACACATTGCTGAGCAGGGCGGTCGTTGCCAGCAGGTTCCGCTCCATTTCTTTTTGATGGGTAATGTCCTGCACGGCACCATAGAGTTCAACGGGCTTGCCGTCACTGAATCGCGCCGCACCGCTAATATGAACCCAGATGGTGCGGCCACGTGCGGTATATAGCTTGCCTTCGAAGTCCCATGGAGTGCCGTGTTCCATTGCCGCAGCCACGGCTTGCTCCAATCGGTCCCGTGTCGATGGATCGTGAAATGCCAAGGCAGTGGCCACGGTTGGAGTAAAGCTGTCATCCACTTCATGGATTCGACGGGTCTGCGTCGACCAGGTGACCTGCTGGCTGGGGATATCCAGTTGCCAGCCGCCAACGTTGGCGATGGACCCAGTCTGTTCCAGCAACACCTGCTGTTGCTGCACTTCATCCTGTTCTTTCCAGACCTGAATCAAATCCACCACAGAGCCAACAAAGACTTGCTCATCATGCTCCCAGTTGCGCTCGACATAACTTTGTTCCAAGCACAGCACGCCGGTCAGCCTGCCGGCGCGAAACAGCGCGGTATCGAGCAACGCCACCACGTTGGGAGCAACCAGATTTTGTTCGATCAAATCAGCCGTGGCGGGATCCAGCCAAACATTGCGGGAGACGATTCGGCGCTGTTTTGACAGGGTTTCAAGATAGCGGCTGGCTTGTGCCGTCGGCAGCGGCGGATCAACAAGGAACTGGTCCGTTAGCAGATCGTATTTGGCGCGCGAGACCAGTTGTTGCTGCGGTTCATCATAGTCCCATAGCGACACGGCATCGACTTGCAGGGTTTGTGCGGTTGCCCGCAAAAGATGTCGCAGCCTCGATTCGAGCGAGCCGTTCAGGATGCTGGTGCCGCGGTTGAAATGGGTCAACAGTTCGTTCTGCCGGCGCAACCGGTCTTCGGTGTTCCGCCGCTCGGTAATGTCATTCAGGATGGCAACGAAATTGCTGATCTGCCCGTTGCCATCGTGGACCGGCTGGATCTGGATATCGAGATAGAATCGTTTGCCGGCACGGGTATAGGCATTGAGCTCGGTGCTGACAGGATTGCCGGTCAGCATTTGTTCCCGGGCGCGGGCAAGCTCAACCCGGTCCGTACGCGGACCAGACAGAACGTTACCGAGCCGTTTGCCACTGACCTCGGCAATCGAGTAGCCCGTCATCCGGGTAAACGCGTCGTTGATCCACTCAACGCCGCCTTGATTATTGGTGATCACCACCGCGCTACTGGTATGTGAGGCCACCATTGCGAGTTTTGTCACCAGATCAAAGGCGGTCTTTTGCCGACTGATATCGGAATGGGTACCAAGCAGCCATTCGGCCGCGCCATCCGGGGTGCGGGTCATGACCCGGCCGCGGGTCAGTATCCAGACCCAGTGGCCGTCACGATGTTTCATCCGGATTTCACAGTCGACATTCTGGTTCAGGCCGGCACAGTGATCGCTGACTGCCTTCATGACGCGCTGGCAATCATCGGGATGCGTCAGTGCCACAAAGGTATTGATGCTGACCGGTTGCAGCTCAGCCAGCGTTCGACCGAGCAGGGCCGCCCATTGTTCGTTCAGGACCACCGTGTTGGTTTGCAGATTCCATTGCCAGGTACCGACTTCGGTGCCTTCCAGAATATTGTTCAGCCGGATACTGCCTTGCTCGATTTCTTCGCGATGTTGGGCCAACGTTGCTTGCAACTCGTTCAATGCGCGCATGACATCGGCCATTTCTCCGATTTGATCGGTGCCGATCCGTTGTCGCAAATCGCCAGCGGCCATGATCTTCAAGTGGTGTTGCAGATCGTTTAGCGGCGACACAATGCGGCGCTGCAGCCAGAATGCCATCGCAGCGCCGGTCAGGATCAGCGCCAGTGACCCGCCCAGAAGCAAGCGTCGGCTGTTGACCAGGGCATTGCGCAGTTCCTGGTGATCGCTGGTGGCGCGGCCGACATTGAACTCGGCCATCTGGTTCAGACGGCGGGTCAGCGGGTCGACGGCCCGGTACAAGGCCTGGCTGGCGAAAACGTCGAGCGCTTCACCGCCACCTTGGCGCAGCAGTGTAACGGCGGTTTCGGCAGCCTGACGCGCATCGGCCAGCAACGGCGGCACTTCACGGATGGCGGTGGAATCGGTTTCGTGAAATACCTCGCGCAGGTAGTTCCAGGTGAGATCGGCTTCGGCATTGGTTTTGGCCAGAATGGCGATGGCCGCATCCGCTGTCAGGTCACCATTTCGCACTTTTTGAATGGTGTCGACGACGGTGACGGCGTAATAGTCCGACATCTGCTTGATGGCGCGCAGCGGCACCAGGTTGTTGGTGAAAATGTCGGAGGCGCGCTCACTGTGTTCGTGCAGGCGGTAATTGACTTGCCATGCCAGCACGCCGGTAAGCACGGCAACGGTCGCGACCAACAGCAGAAAGAGAGTACGGATACGCAGTGAGGCCAACATGCCAATGGGGTCGCCGGGTTGTTTTGTTGGGGGCGGCTGACCGCTGCCACGGTGGCCAGCGGGTTGCGCCCATCTGGATCAAAGATAATCGCTAATGCCATTTTTTGCCTGTTGGCCCGTTCAGGTTTCTCGCGCACAGCACTTGCAGCACAAATTGCTGCGGTCCGCATTACAGGTTCCGGCGCTGTGGGGTGCCTGTCGCAAAAAGGAAAAGGACTGACCGGCACCACACGTCTTGCCAGCAGGCACGGTGGGACATGTCAGCCGTACCCAATTGGTACGGCCAAGCTGCGTCGATGCGCTTTACAACCACAACAGTGCCGGCCTTCGTGCTGCGCGTGCAGCAAATGGCTAACACCTTGATCGGTCGCGTTTATCTTGTCGCGGCACATTGCATGCTTGCGACCTCCGACCGTTTGGCGGCGCGCCCGAACCGGGCGCTTGGTGCACACCGTCAGATGGCGGTCAGCGGTTTCGCTTGCTTCTTCGGCCGAATTTTCAGCGGCCCGGCGACTGTCTGGCATTCGTGAAAACACGATGGAGGGATGTCGCATCATGAGAAATTGCACGCAGGAGTCTTCCGCCGTTCAACCCCGGGCGCACCGTCTGCGGCCCGGGCTCGGTCATGTGTTCATGGCGCTGTTGTGGTCATTTTGGTCGGGGCTGGTTCAGGCCTATCCGACTTCGTGGGAGTTTCAGGGCACCGTCACGGCCATCGATTGGCCGGCCGGCAGCTATCCGGCCGACTTCACTGTTGGCATGCCATACCGGGTGGTGCTGACGTTCGATACCAGCGAACCGCTGCTCCGAGCCCGAGCCGGTAGCGCTGGCGGCACTCGCTACGAATATTCCGGCGCCAGCGTCAAAATGGCGGTGTATCTCGGCACCACCTGCGCACCCTGCGAGCCGACGGCCGAACCCGGCTACGATGCCAGCACGGCCTTCATGTTCCTGCGCGACAATTTTGATGATCCGGTGCGCAACGGTGTGCCGGGGGCATTCGACGGCTTCACGGTGTCGCTGACCGATACCGCCGCCAACAGTATCGGCCTCATTGTGCGCAGCGCGCTGCCCGCCAATCTCGACATTTTCACCGGTGCGGCGCTGCCGGTAGTGCCGGATCCGCGGCTGACCACGCTGGAAGTGGAAGCTTTCCAGATCTGCAATGCCGACGGCTGCCTGTTGGGTTCGCTGGACGCGGTTGCCGTGCCGACTTACGGTACCAATTACTTCCTGTCCGGGCGCGATTGCTCGGTGCCAGACATTAACCCTGCCTCGGAATTCTTCCGCGATGACTGTGTGCTTGCGGGGGCTGCCCAACCGTTGGTAGTCGATCAGGGCGGTGGTTTGGGCGCGGGCAATTTCTCGCGTACCTACAACCCTGTTTACGGCAGCAACGCGCTCGGCACGGTATTTGGGTCAGGCAATTTCGGCGGGCCGTCGGCCTTGCCGATTCTGCGCGGCAGTTCAACCCCAACCGATGTTGGCCGTACCAACTCCAACTTGCTGGCCTTCCAGCAATATCAATACAGCGGCACCGTTCCGACATCGCTACCGCTGATTGTCGATCTGAGCTACGACATCATCAGCAACTGGACCGATGCCGGCACGTTCCCCGGGCAGGTCGGCATGCGGCCTGGCGGCGCCACCATCGGGGCGGTGCTGTCGATCATCGACAGTGAGCTGGTGCCGCCGGTTGCGGTCGGCGCCATAGGCACATTCAACACGTTGCAATGCGGTGCCGAAGCCAGCCATTTCCTGCCGGATGGCTCGCCGTGGCCGGCGGGTTCCATCATGGGCGTCGCGAGCTTTACCAGTCCCGACCTGCAGAGCGGCACCCAGGCCGAAGTGCTGCAAGTTCGTCGCTGCGCTGTTGGCGGTGAACCGGCGGCGGGTGACGGCACGGCCTTGCCGGCGCAGAACGTCACGCTGGCGGCTGGGCAACGTTTCATTGTTGCCACCTCGATGCAAACGCCTGCCCGCGGCCGTTGGCAGTGGGCCAGTTCGACGGCACCGATACCAGCCGTCAACGGTGTAGTCGATGCCTCGCACACGCTACGGGTAACGTTTGATCCGAATGCGCCAGCAGCAGTCGTGCGGGCCTTGGCCGACAGCATTGCTCCCACCTGCGAGAACTGCGACTTCGTCCCCGAGATTTTGTCGGTCAGCATCGACATCAAGCCGGGTTCGGTCGACAACTGCATCAATCCGCGCAGCAATGGTGTGATCCCGGTGGCACTGTTTGGCACCGCCGATTTTGCCGTGAGTGATATCAGGCTCGACGACAGCCTGAAACTCGGATCGCTCGGGGTCCGGGTCCGTGGCAAAGGCCCGCTCTGTTCGCGCTCCGACCAAAACGGTGACGGCAACCCGGATCTGGTTTGCCATTTTGAAAACGACGATGACAACTGGAGCCCGGGTCAGGCGAGTGCGGCGGTCTCGGGCAAGTTGAACAATGGTGTGCCGTTCGCCGGCAGTGACGCGATCTGTCTGGTGCAGTAGGCGGCTTGACCTGAAGGACGCGGTGGTGCCAACCGGCACCACCGCATTTTTTTGTCCGTGGCTGGACCAGCGCGCGGTGCGAGCGTCCCGGTTGACAGGCCTGCGTTGGCGGGCGACAGTGAAGGCGTTGCTAGCCAACCCAGTTGACCGGGCGGCTGTCGTGCACGGCTATATGCTGTACAGGTTGCATATCAGGTCCATTTGCAGTGGCTGCCGCATGCTGGCCGCGCTGCCACGGAGCATGCACGGTGACGCCGACCGACATCACGAATCCCGACACCTTTCACAAGGTGGTTGATTGCCAATGGGCCTGCCCGGCCCACACCCCCGTTCCCGAATACATCCGTTTGATTGCCGCCGGCCGTTACACCGACGCCTATCTCATCAATTGGCGTTCGAATGTGTTTCCCGGCGTGCTCGGCCGCACCTGTGATCGGCCCTGCGAGCCGGCCTGCCGACGAGGCCGGGTCGAGCCCGGAGAGCAGGCCCAGCCAGTCGCCATCTGCCGACTCAAGCGCGTTGCTGCCGACAACAAAGACGATATTCAGCAGTACTTGCCGATCCCGGCACCGAGCAATGGCAAACGCATTGCCTGCATCGGTGCCGGCCCCGCTTCATTGACGGTTGCCCGCGATCTGGCGCCGCTCGGATACGCCGTCACCGTGTTTGATGCCGAACAGAAACCCGGTGGCTTCATCCGTAGCCAGATCCCGAAATTCCGCTTGCCGGAATCGGTGGTCGATGAAGAAACCGGCTATGTGCTGGCGCTCGGGGTGGAATATCGCGGCGGTGAGCGCATTGATAGTCTGCGGGCGCTGCTGGCACAGAATTTCGACGCCGTGTTTGTCGGCAGTGGTGCACCGCGCGCGCGCGATTTGCGCTTGCCCGGTCGCGACGAAGCGAGCGCCTCAGTGCACCTCGGTATCGAATGGCTGGCTTCGGTGGCATTTGGCCACGTCAGTCGCGTCGGCAAGCGGGTGATTGTGCTCGGCGGCGGTAATACCGCGATGGATTGCTGTCGCACCGCACGCCGGCTCGGCGGCGAGGAAGTCAGCGTTATCGTCCGCTCCGGTTACGACGAAATGAAAGCGAGTCCGTGGGAAAAGGAAGATGCGGTGCACGAGGGCGTCAGCATCCGCAATTTCCTCAATCCGGCCGCGTTTGTTGTCGAGCAGGGCAAACTGGTGGCGATGGCATTCGAGCCGGTGCGCGCCGAAAAAGATGCCAGCGGTCGCCGCCAATTGGTCGCCACCGGTGAACCGCAAGTGATTGTGCCCTGTGACGAAGTCCTGGTCGCGGTCGGTCAGGAAAATGCCTTCCCGTGGATCGAACGCGATCTCGGCATCGAGTTTGATCAGCACGGCATGCCGGTGGTCGATGCAGTGTCATTCCAGTCAACCTTGCCGACGGTGTTCTTCGGCGGTGATGCCGCGTTCGGTCCGAAGAACATCATCTGGGCCGTCGCCCATGGTCACGAGGCAGCGCTGTCGATTGACCGGCACTGCCGGGGCCTGCCGGTGGCGGAGCGACCGCTGCCGGCGGTGCAGCTGATCAGCCAGAAGATGGGCTTGCACGAATGGAGCTACGACAACGCCATTGCCAACGACCGTCGCTATAAGGTGCCGCTGCAGTCACTGCCCGTGGCGCTCAAGCGTATCGACATTGAAGTGGAGCTTGGCTATGACGCCGCGCTTGCGTTCAAGGAGGCGCAGCGCTGTCTGAACTGCGACGTACAGACAGTGTTCAGCGCCAGCAAATGCATCGAGTGTGATGCCTGTGTCGATATCTGTCCGATGGATTGCATCACGTTTACTCACAATGCCGACGAGGCCGAGCTGCGTCAGCGCCTGCAAGCGCCGGCACTCAACCTCAGTCAGGACCTGTACGTCTCGGACACCCTGAAAACCGGCCGCATCATGGCAAAGGACGAAGACGTCTGCCTGCATTGCGGACTGTGTGCCGAGCGTTGTCCGACCGGTGCCTGGGACATGCAGAAGTTTTTGCTGCATACCGCCCAGGCCGGCCATCCCTGCCAGAAAATCAGCGAACGGTTCAGTCCGGTCACCGCGCCCACAAGGAAAACCGCATGACGCTGCTTGCCCCTGCTGTTAACGATTTTGTGGTCAAGTTTGCCAACGTCAATGGTTCCGGATCGGCGTCGGCCAATGAGCTGTTTGCCCGCAGTATTTTGCGCATGGGCGTCCCGGTGAGCCCGCGCAACATCTTTCCGTCGAACATCCAAGGTATGCCGACCTGGTATGAGGTGCGGGTCAGCGAAGCGGGCTATCTCGGCCGCCGTGGCGGTTGCGATCTGATGGTGGCAATGAACCCACAAACATTTGCCGAAGATATTGCCGAAATCGTTCCCGGTGGCTTTTTGTTTTACGACAGCAGCAAACCGCTGTACCCCGGATCGGTGCCGGATTCGGTGAACCGGATTGGTCTGCCGCTGACTGCGCTTTGCACCGAAAACTGGCAGGACCCGCGTCAGCGGCAGCTCCTGAAAAATATTGTCTACGTCGGCGCGCTGGCGGCGCTGCTGGATATCGAGCTGGCCGTTATCGACACGTTGCTCGGTGAGCAGTACCGCGGCAAAGAAAAACTGCTGGGGGCCAACCAGCAGGCACTTCGGCTTGGTCACGATGCGATCCATGCCCAGCAGGCGGCGACCGATTTTCCGTTGAAAGTCCGGCGTGCCGACAAGGTTGGCAATCGCATTTTTGTAGATGGCAATTCGGCCGCCGCGCTCGGTTGCCTCTACGGCGGTGCCAGCGTTTGTGCCTGGTATCCGATAACACCCTCCACATCCGTTGTGGATGCCTTCCAGAAATACTGCAGCAAGTACCGCACTGACCCCAATACCGGCGAACGAAGCTACGCGATCATCCAGGCCGAAGACGAAATCGCTTCCATCGGCATGGTGATTGGCGCCGGTTGGAACGGTGCCCGGGCGTTTACCGCCACCTCCGGGCCCGGCATTTCGCTGATGACCGAATTTATCGGCCTGGCCTATTTCGCCGAAATTCCAGCCACCATCATCAATATCCAGCGTGGTGGTCCGTCGACGGGCATGCCAACGCGCACCCAGCAAGCCGATCTGTATGCCTGCGCCTATGCCTCCAATGGCGACACCAAACACGTGTTGCTGTTTCCGGAAGATCCGAAAGAGTGTTTCGATTTTGCGGCGGCGGCACTCGACCTGGCTGACCAACTGCAGACGCCGGTATTCGTGTTGTCAGATCTTGATATCGGCATGAACACCCGCTTGTGTGAACCGCTGGCCTGGCAACCCGGCCGGCAGTTGCAACGCGGCAAGATCATGACGGCTGCCGAGCTTGAAGCTGGCAAGACTTTCGGTCGTTATCTTGATGTCGATGGTGACGGCATACCGTATCGCACACTGCCGGGCACCCATCCGAGCAAGGGCGCCTATTTTTCGCGCGGCACCACCAAAGACCGGTTTGCGCGTTATAGCGAAAAGGGTAGTGATTACGTCGACAACATGGAACGTTTGCTGCGCAAATTCGAAACCGCGAAGGCGCTGGTGCCGGCGCCGGTGGAACAGCCCGCCAGCACCGCAACTTCTGTCGGTGTACTCTATTTTGGTTCAACCAGTCCGGCCATGACCGAAGCACGTGATTTGCTGCAGGCGCAGGGCTTGTTCGTTGATTTGCTGCGGTTGCGGGCGTTTCCGTTTCCCGATTCGGTGCTGGCTTTCATCAAGCGGCATCGGCAAGTGTTTGTGATCGAACAAAACCGCGATGGTCAACTGCGTAATATGTTGGTCACCGAATGCGAGATTGACCCGGCAGTGCTGCAATCAATTCGGCATTACGACGGCACACCGATCACCGCCAACTTTATCGCCGACCAGCTGCGTACGCGATTGGCCCCGGAAAAGAATCAATCGGCTGCCCATCCCCTCAGCAATGCACGGCAGGTGGCACCATGACCTATATTGCCAAGCCAAAGCTGCATCATCCGTCGCTGCCAACCAACGCCCTGGGGTTCACCCGACGCGATTACGAAGGCGCCATCTCGACGCTCTGTGCCGGCTGCGGTCACGATTCCATTTCCGCTGCCATCGTGCAAGCCTGCTTCAATGCCAATATCGAGCCGCATCGGGTCGCAAAACTGTCCGGTATTGGCTGCTCGTCAAAATCTCCGACCTATTTTCTCGGTGGCTCGCACGGCTTCAATACCGTGCACGGCCGGATGCCTTCGGTATTGACCGGCGCCAATCTGGCCAATCGAGAGCTGATGTACCTCGGCGTATCCGGCGATGGCGACTCGGCCTCGATCGGGATTGGCCAGTTCGTGCACAGCATCCGGCGCGGCGTCAACATGGTTTATATCGTTATGAACAATGGCGTCTATGGCCTGACCAAAGGGCAGTTCTCTGCCACCGCCGACAAGGGCTCAGCATCGAAGAAAGGCGTCGAGAACAGTGATTCGCCGGTGGATCTGGTCATGATGGCCATGCAACTCGGCGCCAGCTTTGTTGCCCGCAGCTTTTCCGGTGACAAAGAGCAACTGGTGCCGTTGCTGGAAGCGGCCTTTGCGCACCGAGGTGCGGCGTTTATTGATGTCATCTCGCCCTGCGTGGCGTTCAATAACCATGCCGGCTCTACCAAGAGCTACGACTACATCCGCGAGCACAACGACGCCATCAACCGGATCGACATCATTCCGGCCGCCGAGGCCGAAACCGTCCGCTACGAAGCCGGCGCGATGCAGGAGGTGCGGCAATCCGACGGCAGCCTGCTGCGTTTGCGCAAGCGCCATCTGGACTATGATGTTCATGACCGCATTCAGGTGATGAACTACCTGCACACGCATGAAGCGCGCGGTGAAGTTGTCACGGGCCTGTTGTACGTCCAGCCAGAGCCGGAAGATTTGCACCAGCATCTGCAGACCAGCGCCCTGCCGTTGAATCGGTTGACCGGTGCAGAGTTGGTGCCGTCCACCGAGGTGCTGGAGAAGATCAACAATAGCTTTCGTTAGGGAATGATAACCAAATGGTGAACGTGTTCATCGCTACCACAGGTTGACGCGCAGCCAACCGTCACTGGCCAATACTTGTTCAGGAATGCCAAAGCAAAACAAGGATGTTTCATGCTGAACCGATTCTTTGCTGAACTGAGCCGTCGCAAAGTCATTCGCTCTGTTGCCATTTACGGCGGCATGACGCTCGGTGCACTGGAAGTCATCTCGGCCGTATTCCCAATGTTGAACCTGTCGCCGGTCTATCAGACGCTGGCCGCAGTGGTGCTGCTCGGCGGATTTCCGGTGGTCTGCTATCTCGCTTGGTTTTATGAGTTCTCCGACGGCGGCTGGCAGCGGATTGCTGCCGCCGACGCGGATGTTGATACCGAACCGGCCGCACTGGGTCTCTGGCATTGGTTGGGCTTGTTGTTGATTGTCGCCAGTTCGCTGGCAGTGTCGTGGTGGCTGTATCAGCGTATTGCGACTGATCTGCAAAAAGAGCAGGAAGGCACAGCGGCTGTCGAGCTGGCGCCCACCATTGCGGTGCTGCCATTCCGCGATCAGAGCCCGGACCAGGATCAGCTGCATTTTGCAGAGGGCGTGGCGGAAGAACTCACCAGTCTGTTAGGGCAACGGCATGGATTGCAGGTGGCGGCGTCCAGTTCAAGCTTTATCGCCGCCAAACGGCAAATGGACCCCGTTCAACTCGGCAAGACCCTGGCAGTCGCCAGCGTGCTCAGCGGCAGCATCGTGGTGACCGGTGATCGGCTGAAGCTGCGGGTGGAGCTGGTCAATACCGCCGATGGCAAAGTGCTGTGGACGCAAAGCTTTTCCCGCCAGTTGACCGACATGTTTGCCGTGCAGGAAGAGATTGCCCGGTCCGTTGCCAACCTGTTGCAGGATGTCTACCTCGAAACCGGCGCGGTCAAGACCAGCAACCGCACCGCCAGCAGTGATGCCTATGTGTTGTATCTGAAGGGCCGCGAGCAGTATCGCAAGCAGACCACCGAAGCAATGAAGCAGGCGCGGCAACTGTTCGAACAGGCACTCGGCCTCGATCCGGAGTACGCAGCAGCCTATGTCGGTCTTGCCGACAGCATCGTGCTGCTTGCCAAGGGCAAGAGTCGGCTCGGTATCCTGGAGCCAGAAATTGCCAGCCAGCTTGCTGAACAAAATCTTGCCAAGGCGCTGACCCGAGCACCGGAGTTGGCCGAGGCCTATGCAATCCAGGGTAAGGTGCTGGAGCTGAAGCTGCAGGACGAAAATGCCTTGCCAATGTACGACAAGGCCATCGCCTTGAATCCAAGTTTGGCTATTGCTCATATGTGGCGCTATATCGTGCTGGATCGGCTCAATCGAAAAATCGAGGCGATGGAGTCGCTGGAAAAAGCGCTGGCGCTGGATCCGTTGTCTGTGACGCTGATGTTCAATCACGGATTTGAATTGTCGCTGCGTGGACGATTTGGCGAGGCACGCACGCAGTTTGAAGGTCTGATCGAACAATTCCCGGAATCTCCGATGGGCCATTATGGACTGGCGGATGCTGCCTACCAAAACGGTGAGCTGGCATTGAGTCTAAGAGAGTGGAAGCGAACCTTGGAACTGTCGCCAGACAACCACAATTACCTACAAGGCTATATAAGCGTGTTGTTGATGCTTGGATTTCTTGAAGAAGCAAAGCCGCTCGCTACGGATCCGTTCTATACCGCAACATTTCTGCTGCTTGGTGGCGATCATGCCGGATTGTTCCGACACATGGACTTCGAATTACAGGCGCGACCGGATGATCCATGGCTGATGTTCGAAGCGGGATGGTATGACTATCTGGTGGGCGACCCTGTTCGTGGTCGCGAGCGGCTGGTTGCGGCTTATGGTCGTATTGAAGCGGGGGCGTTAGCCTCGCCGTCAGCGGTGATCCCCGCCTGCAGTCCGGCTATCGAGCTTGCCTATGCGCTTCGGCAAAGCCAGCGTGGTAGTGAGGCAGAGGCGCTGATATCTCGTTGCAGCGAGCTGTTGCGAGCAGCCCGCCAGCAGGGGCTTATAAGCATGAATCTGGATTACCTTGCTGCGCGCCTAGCTGCATTGAACGGCGACAAGAGTATGGCACTCACCGAACTCGAACAAGCCGTAGCACGTGGCTGGCGTGAATGGTGGACCCGTCAGGATCCGGTGCTGACAGAGATTCGGGCCGAGCCGCGTGCACAGGTGGCATTCGCTGCAATAGATACCGGCCTCGCCAGCGAGCGTGAAAAAGCCAGACAACTGCTGGAAAAACGATAGTGATCTTGAGCCACGAAGGGAACACCTCGATTCACCAGAGAAAAAAAGCCCGGATCATCCGGGCTTTTTGTTTCGGGGCGGGGGAAGGATCTATTGGCGTCGACGGCCTGCCATCAGCAGCAAACCACTGGCCAGCAACAGCAACCCGGCCGGCGCCGGTACATCGACTGGCCGGTCCAAAATGACCAACCTGGCGCTGTCGGTCCATTCTGTCCAGCCACCAACCCAATAGGAGCCGATCTGGCCGCAGACGATCTCCGAGCCGGTACCGTCCCGATTGTCGGTCTCATCGCAGCGGTAGGGGTCAAGAATATTGCTGTACCGGAACAGGCCGTATCCCTGTGGCGCGATTTGCCTGAACGTAAACGTCGCCAAGTATTCGCCCGGCCCCATGTCGTCCGGCATCGCCATCAGCAGGTGGGCAAAATCCAGCGAGTTGCTGCTGAAACTCCAGCTCTGGCCCATGCCTTCGATAAACCAAGTGAGCAGGTAGTCGGCACCATTGATGTGATAGTCCGTGGCGCCCATCAACTCCAGCGTTTCATCAAGGTAATATTCGTAATGGCATTCGGTACGGGTTTCAACGCCGGGGACGTCCCGGTTGATCGCGTCCCAGCACAACTCCGGTGGCGTCGCGTAAGCCGGGAAATGCAGGCTGTTGCGGGAATAACTGCCAACCGATGTGCCGGAAACGATGCGACTGGCCCGGTAATCGACCGTGGAGTCATCGTAGAGCACAACGGTTTCGTTGAATGAGTCCTGCTGAACTGCTCCCCCACCGCCACGGATGAGGCCGGCCTCGGCCGTAACTGATAGACAGGCGAGCAGGCCGGTGACTGCTGCCAGTAGTCGCTTTCGTGTGGAAATCGAGTTGTCTTGTTGCATTGGGTGCGCTCCTTCGTCTTGTTATCCCTCGGGTAGGGTGCCCGGAGTATAGAACTGACTTGGCCGCTTGATCAGATCAATTGGTAATCGAACCCGACGTAAGTCCAAAAAATTTCGTTGCGCCGCGTCAGCAAATTTTACAGCGCATTGTCGAGCACGAGAGCCTTTGTCTGGCTCAGCTGGGTTGCCGAGGCAAAAAAAATGGCAGCCATCGGCTGCCATTTTTTTGGCGAGTGGTCCGTTTATTGACCGGCGTGCTCCTTCTCGCGATTGTCTTCGGCGCGGTGGCCGGTCCAGTAATCGGCATTTTTGATGCCGAGCTTTTCCGGATGGAAGACTGGATCGAGGCCGAGCTTCCGCTGCGCTTCGTAATCACGCAAGCAGAGGAACGCCGGTTTCTGCAGCAAGATGATGGCGATGATGTTGAGCCAGGCCATCAAGCCGACGCCAATGTCACCGAGGCCCCAGGCGAGATCTGCCGTTTTGACCGTGCCGTAAACAGTCGCTGCCATGATGGCGATTTTCAGCAACATGGTGAGCCATGGCAATTGAATGCGGCGAGTCAGGTAAACGATGTTGGTTTCGGCAATGTAGTAGTAGGCAACGATGGTGGTGAAGGCAAAGAAGAACAGCGCCACCGCAACAAAAATGGCGCCGAAGCCCGGCATCATCTGTTCCATCGCGGTCTGCACATAACCGGGGCCAGCGGCCACGCCCGCGACACCGTGATGCAGGAATTCGCCGGTCGGCCCTTCAACGTTGTACAGGCCGGTGATCAGCAGCATGAAGCCGGTGGCCGAGCAAACGAACAGCGTGTCGATGTACACCGAGAACGCCTGCACCAGACCTTGTTTGGCCGGGTGGGAAACGGCGGCAGCCGATGACGCATGCGGGCCGCTGCCCTGACCGGCTTCGTTCGAGTACACACCGCGCTTGACACCCCAGCTGATGGCAAGGCCCAGCAGCGCGCCGAACGCGGCATCAAAACCAAATGCGCTTTTGATGATCAAGGCAAACATATGCGGCAATTCGCCGATATTCAGTGCGATGATCACGCAAGCCACAATGATGTAGCCGAGCGCCATGAACGGCACCACAGTGCTGGCAAAGCTGGCGATGCGCTTGACGCCGCCAAAAATGATGAAGCCGAGCAGTATGGCAAGGCCAGCGGCGGTGACGTTGACATCAACACCCATTGCCTGATTCAGACCGGCGCCAATCGAGTTGGCCTGCACGCCCGGCAGCAGCACGCCGGTGGCGAAAATGGTGGCAATGGCAAACACCACCGCATACCACTTCATGCCGAGCCCTTTTTCGATATAGAAGGCCGGGCCACCGCGGTATTCGCCGGCGATTTTTTCTTTGTAAACCTGGCCAAGCGTCGATTCAACAAAGGCGGAACTGGCGCCGAGGAAGGCCACCATCCACATCCAGAACATGGCGCCCGGACCACCAAAGGTGATCGCCGTGGCAACGCCGGCGATGTTGCCGGTGCCGACCCGGCCCGCCAGCGTCATGGTCAACGCCTGAAACGACGAGACACCGGCATCGGTCGATTTGCCATCGAACATCAGCCGCAACATTTCACCGAAATGGCGCAACTGGGCGAAGCGCGAGCGTATGGAGAAGTACAAGCCGACGCCGAGGCACAGATAAATCAGTGCCGGGCTCCAGACATAGCTGTTAATGGTGTTGACCAAGTCCATCATGGGGAAGAACTCTCTTGTTGTCGTGAGCGATGCTGTCATGAGCAATGCGGTTGCAGGCACCTGTCGGCAGGAAACCCCTTGCGGTGAATCCGGTCGGTCGCCTGCCTGCGCAGCCACAAAAAAAGGGCGGTGGCCGGGGTGCTGAAGGTCCGGTCGTCGCCGTGCCGGCTAAGATAGCGGCTGTTGTCAGGGTCGGACAGCAAAACTTGCGCGGCGGCAACGACGGCGGTGCACGGCAGGCTGGCTCGACCACGGCCCGCATTGCAGGGAAGGCTGGCTGGAAGAAAACGGCTGTAAACCGCACCGGTTCCCGCGTGGTGCCTGTGCCGCTGAGGAGCGCCACATGATTGTTCCGCAATACTGGGCCGAGGCCCGCCAGCAGCACCGGCAGGGCAAGCGCCAGCTCACTGTCCGTCGGTTTGGCTGGTCCGACGAAAGCCAACAAGCCGCCCAGCAACATGCCGACGAGCGGGTTCGCGATGCGATGAGCCGGTTGCAGGCCGGTGAGCCGCTGGCCCGGCGTGAACCGAAAGTGCCCTACAACGGTGCCGACGGATTGCCGATCCGGGAAGAGATTGTCCGTCGCGACGGTGACAGCGTGATCACCCGCAACAGTTATGGTGCGCTGTGTCTGAACAACGCCAATGTGCTGTTTGCCGATGTGGATTTTGAACGGGCCGTGCCGGGCCGTGCCATCGCCGGGACCTTGCTGGCGGTGGTGGCGTTGGTGTTTACCAGTGGCCTTGCCGGGATGGGGTGGGGCTGGGCGTTTGCGCTGCTGATGCTCGGGCTGTTGCTGAGCTATCCGCTCGCCAATGCGGCCTATCGCGGTTGGCTCGCCATCACGGGCGGCGCCGAGCAGCGGGTGCGTCGACGCATCCGTGCGTTCAGTGGCGCGCACCCGGACTGGCACTTGCGGGTATACCGCACACCTGCAGGCTTTCGAATACTGGCCATGCACGCAATTTTTGATCCGGCTGGCGATG
This sequence comes from Permianibacter sp., assembly GCA_041914645.1. Lineage (GTDB taxonomy): Bacteria > Pseudomonadota > Gammaproteobacteria > Enterobacterales > Permianibacteraceae > Permianibacter. The sequence continues at coordinate 352,318 of JAYSCY010000001.1, read as the reverse complement.
ACGTGGCGGCATTTTTTCAGGCACTGAATACCGATCCTCTGTACCAGCAAATGTGCCGCAACCAGCGTTGCTTCCGGGCTAGAGTCAGCGCAAAACCATGGCGCATCGGCATCAGCCAGCATATGCGACCCCGACCCGGTATCTGGCCGGTGGCAGCCGAGCGTTTGCCGGAACGAAATCGCTGGTTGGCCGAATACGATGCGGCGGCCAGTCGCTTTGCGGCCTGCCAGTTTGTCGAGCGGCTCGGCAGCCAGCAGGTGCATCCTGCGGCGTTGGCGGTATCACAATTGCACGATACGTTATGTCGATCCGACAGTGCCTTGCCGCTGGCCTGAGTGCACTTGTCCGAAGCGGCTGTGGCGGTTGCTCTGGCATTTCACCGTTGTTGCTGGACCAAGGATGCGGTGGCGTAACGCAACGGCAGTGGGCTATTGTCGATGACGTCGCGAAAGCGGGTGCAGCAATAGGCCAATGCAACAGCGGCGAAACGGCACGACTGTTGCTGCCGCATCACATCAACCCGGCACCGGCCGGATGAGGAAAGGAGGCTTTCATGCTTGCGTTCAAAAACGCGATGGTGCTGAGTATCGGTTTGACACTGACAGCATTTGCTCCTGTCGTTGCAGCAACGGCAGCGCAAACGGATACCGGGCAACAGGCCGTTCCGGCACCAGCATCATCAACACCGTCAGCTGACCGGGGCTGGATCGACATCAGCAATGCCCATTCACAAAAGCTGCTGAATGTCATGGCCAAGTATGCGCCGGAGAGCGCCAGTCAGCTGGGCGTGGATGGCTACGACGAGATGATCAGCGATTTGTCGTACGACCGATTTGATGAAAACGTGAAGGATATTCGTGCGGTTGTCGCCGATCTGCAGCAGCAGTTGGCCAAGGAAACGGATTTGCGCGTGCGTCAGGATCTCGAGATTCTGATTGGCGCGGCCAACAATCAGCTGTCCAGCATGGAGCTGAACCGGAAATATTTCTTCCCCTACCTCGACGTGCATGACGCCTTGTTCAATGTCGTGCAACAGATGCTTGATCCTCGCATCCCGAACGAACGGCAGAAGACCCTGTCGGTGCGGCTGGACAAGTACGCCGGGCTCGCCAAAGGCTATCGTCCGTTCACGGAATTGGCGATCGAGCGCACCATGGCGCGCCTCAAAGCGGATCCGAGCCTGCTTGGGCCCTATGTCGGAGAAATTGAGCAGAATCAGGCCAGAGCGCCAGAGTTGTTGAAAGGCATCAAAGAGCTGCTGGCCAAGAGCGGATTGCCGAACTGGAAAAAACAATATGCCGCTCTGGAAAAGCAGCTGAATGCCTATGGCAAATGGGTGAACAAGGAGCTTGTGCCGCGCGCCCGGAACACCCATGCGCTGCCGGCCGAGGTCTACGCCGACAATCTGCATCAGTTCGGCGTTGATGTCTCGCCGGAGGAGCTGATTGAAAAATCACTGACATCATTCGCCGAAATTCGCAATCAGATGAACATCACTGCGGCGCAAATTGCCAAGGAGCGTAATTTTGCCGACGCCGACTACCGGGCGGTGATGCGTGCCCTGAAGAAAGAGCAGATCCCGGCGGAGCAGGTGATGCCGCTGTATAGCGAGCGGCTGGCTCAGCTTGAAGCCGCCATCAAGAGCAACCGGGTTGTTACCTTGCCGGATCGCAAAGCCGTCATCCGCCTTGCCACGCCGGCAGAAAATGCCAGCCGGCTGGCGCCGCACATGAGTCCGCCGCGATTGATTGGCAATACCGGCGAATACGGTGAATTTGTCCTCACCACTGGCTTGCCGCCGGACGCCAGCGGCAAAACGATCAGCTTCGATGATTTTACCCACCAAGGTGGTACCTGGACGTTGACCGCTCATGAAGCACGCCCGGGTCATGAATTGCAGTTTGCCAAAATGATCGAGATGGGAGTTTCGACGGCGCGCGCTGTCTTTGCTTTCAACAGTGTCAATGTCGAAGGCTGGGCGCTCTATGCCGAGGCTGAAGTGCAACAGTTTGAACCGCTCGATGGCCAGCTGTTTGCCTTGCAGGCGCGCATGTTGCGTGCGGCACGTGCATTCCTTGATCCGCTGGTGAACCTTGGTCGAATCAGCCCGGAAGAGGTCAAGAGCTTCCTGATGTCAGAGGTTGGCTGGTCCGAGGCAATGGCAACCCAGGAAATGCAGCGCTACACCTTCCGTGCACCCGGCCAGGCCACCTCCTATTTTTACGGCTATCAGCGCTTGATGGAAACTCGCCAGTTGGCACAACTGATGTTGCGCGACAAGTTTGACCGGCAAGCGTTCAATGACTTTGTATTGGCGCAGGGCCTGGTGCCACCAAGTTTGCTGAAGAAAACCGTGCTGGAAGAATTTGTTCCGGCGCAATTGAAAAAGTAGCTGCCACCAAGACCCTGCCAACAAGAATTGGTCGCAGGGGGCCGCGCTTGATGAAAGCAAAATGGCCGCAGCAGGCAATGCCGTTCAGGAATGGAGTCGTCTCCCCCTCCTTGATAAGGAGGGGGATCAAACGTGCCCTCTGCGGCTTCTCTTCGCGCTTAACTGATCAGCATTGGCGCAGCAGGGGTTTTTTTTGCAGTCGGTACCGACCAATACCGGTAGCGAAGGATGGTGCCGGCGCGCTGACTGTGAGTGGCCTTTGCAAGGCTGCAGCAAACCAAGGACAATGCCGCACCGCTTGTCCGATTGCGGCAATGGTATTAATCAAGGGGAAGGGCAGTGTTGCTGTCGTTGTTGTTTGCCGGTGAATGGCAGGTATTCGGTTTGTTCGTTTTGGCCATCATCGTGTCGCTGTCGCTGCACGAGTTCGGTCATGCCGCCTCGGCAACGCTGCTTGGTGACAGCACACCGGTTCAGGCCGGTCGGTTGACCCTGAATCCGGTGGCCCATATCGATTTGCTCGGTCTGTTGATGGTGATACTGGTCGGCTTCGGCTACGCCAAGCCGGTGCCGTTCAACCCCCGGCAGATTCGGCAGCGCTGGGGTTCCGCCGCCGTCGCCGCCGCCGGCCCGGCCATGAACCTGCTGCTTGCCATCGTTTCCATAAACCTCTACGTCTGGGCCGCCCGCGGTGGCGTCATTGCCCAGGATTCCAATGCTGCGTTGATTCTGCTGGTCATGGCTCAAATCAATCTGCTGCTGATGCTGTTCAATCTGATTCCGCTTGGTCCGCTCGACGGCCACTACATCCTGTCCTGGGCGCTGCCGCCCCGGCTGGGCTATCAATACGACGTGTTCAATGCCCGCTACGGCACCATGGTTTTTCTCGGCCTGATCGTGCTGAGCATCGCTGGCGTGCCGGTGTTCCGGGTGCTGACCACATTTGCGGGTCAAATCATCCCCTACCTCACGTTTATCTGAAGAAGCGTTCGCGTCGCTCCAAGCCTTTGAGAATCTGTCACCCCGGCCCAGATCCCGAGCCCGGACGTCGAAAACTGATTCTCAATTGCAGCTACCTGGAACATGAGTCGACCTTGAGCCGCCACTTTTTGCCGGTAGTTTGATCTGCCGACTTGACGCCATCATCGGCGGCGCCGATCATGGCAAACGCGAATCATTATCATCTTATTTGCCATGGTCCATTCCTCCTCGCCGCAGGCTGTTGCGCTGTCGCTGGCGTCCGCTGAAACCGGTCGTCCTTACGAAGTGGTAGCACTTACTTCTGATGCAAGCCATGCCGATATGGCATCGCGCTTGGCTGAGCTCGGTTTTTTGCCGGGTGAGGCGGTGGCGGTGCTGGCGCGGGGCATGCCCGGCGGAGAGCCGCTGGCCGTGCGGATTGGCCTGTCGACCTTTGCGCTGCGAAAAGCCGAGGCCGAATGCGTCCGGGTGCGAGCGGTGGAGCCGAACTGATGGACGCCATGGCACTCGACCCGCTTTCCCAGAACAACAACCTGTTGCAGGCCCGCCATATCGCTCTGGTCGGCAACCCCAATTGCGGCAAGACCGCGTTGTTCAACCTGCTGACCGGCAGCCGGCAGAAAGTCGCCAATTACGCCGGGGTGACGGTCGAGCGCAAGGAAGGGCGGTTCGTCACGCCCGATGGTCGTCGGATGCGGGTGCTGGATCTGCCTGGCACCTACAGCCTGCAACCGCGTTCCCCGGACGAGCAGGTCACCTGCGATGTACTGATGGGGCGGCTGGCCGACGAGCCCAAACCCGAGCTGATCATTTGCGTGGTCGATGCCACCAACCTGCGCCGCAACTTGCGGCTGGTGTTGGCAGCCAAGCGACTGGGCCTGCCGATGGTGGTGGCGCTCAACATGGCCGATATGGCGCGCAAACAAGGATTGCGGATTGATGCCGACGCGCTGGCGCGCGAACTGGGTGTTCCTGTTGTATCGACGGTGGCAGTGCGTCACGCCGGTGCCGACAGTTTGCGTGCAGTGCTCGATGATGCCGATAGCTGGTTGGCGCCGGCGATGCCGGAGCGGCGCGACACCAGCCTCGAACAGGATCACGCCGATGTGCAGCGCATCCTGACGGCGCTCGGGCTTGACCACACGCTGCCGAGTGAACGCAGTGATCAGATCGATCGCATCGTGCTCAACCCGGTCTTTGGTCCACCGCTGCTGCTGCTGGTGATGTTCCTGATTTTCCAGGCGGTGTTCAGCTGGGCCGAAGTGCCAATGACCATGATCGAAGAGGCGACAGCTGCGCTCGGCAACGGCATTGCGACGATGCTGCCCGACAATCTGCTGCGCAGTTTTCTGATCGACGGCCTGATCGCCGGGCTCGGCGGTGTCATTGTTTTCCTGCCGCAAATCCTGATTCTGTTTTTCTTCATTCTGGTGCTGGAAGAATCCGGCTATCTGCCACGCGCGGCATTTTTGCTGGATCGCCTGATGGGCGGTGTTGGCTTGTCCGGTCGCTCGTTCATTCCGTTGCTGTCGAGTTTTGCCTGCGCCATTCCCGGCATCATGGCGACCCGCACCATTCAAAATCCGCGTGATCGCTGGGTCACCATTTTGATCGCCCCACTGATGACTTGCTCGGCCCGTTTGCCGGTATATGCCTTGCTGATTGGTGCCTTCATTCCACAGCGCGAGGTCTGGGGGGGCCTGTCGTTGCAGGGCCTGGTGCTGTTCGCCCTGTATTTTGCCGGCATCATTCTGGCGCTGGCCGTGGCGTGGATTTTGAAACGGCTCACCGCCAGCGGTGAAGTGCGCCAGTTGATGATGGAATTGCCAACCTATCACTGGCCGGCGTTGCGCAATATCGCTATCGGTTTGTGGCAGCGGATGTGGATCTTCCTGTCGCGGGTGGGCGGCATCATTCTGGCGCTGACCGTCATGCTGTGGTTCCTCAGCACGTTCCCGGGGGCACCGGAAGGGGCCACGGGTCCCGCCATCGATTACAGCTACGCCGGTCAGCTTGGTCGGCTGCTGGCCGTGGTGTTCGAGCCGATTGGCTTCAACTGGCAGATCTCGATTGCGTTGGTGCCGGGTCTGGCTGCGCGCGAAGTGGCAGTGAGTGCACTGGGTACCGTTTACGCCATCGCGGCCACCGATGATGCCGGGGTGCAGTTGCTGGCGCCGCTCATCGCGCAGCAGTGGAGCCTCGCCACGGCGCTGTCGCTGCTGGCCTGGTACGTCATTGCGCCGCAGTGTCTGTCCACCCTTGCTACCGCCAAACGTGAAACCGGCGGCTGGAAAACACCGCTGCTGATGGCCGGTTATCTTTTTGGCCTAGCCTATCTGGCCTCGTGGCTGACCTATCGCATTGTCGTTGCGCTCGGCGCCGGCTGAAGTTCGCCGGGTTCCACCAAAAGGCCGCCGCAAAGGCGGCCTTTTTGATCTGCTGCCGATTGCCCCCCGGTGCTTTGTGCTACACAACTAGGGTCGGTACGGACGCTTCATTGCACGTTCACGTGCCGCCATCGCAGCGGTGCCACTTCACTGCGCCACCTCACTGCACCCGCCAGCCAACTGACGTATCGACCGGGAGCCTCCTATGACTACGCCACAGGATGACAGCGGCGTCATCACCACCCTGCTTAATCGCCTGACCACCTTTCGGTTGCCGCGCGCGCTGGAGTTGAAGGAGAAGGTCAACCGCGGTGAGAAACTGGGTGAAGCGGATCTTGAGTTCATGCAGCAGGTTTTTCAGGACGCTGAAGCGGCCAAGACGCTGATGTCCCGGCATCCGGAGTTGCAGCCACTGGTCAGCAAGCTGGTGGCGCTCTATAGCGAGATCAGCAAAAAAGCCATGGAGAACGAACAACAGAATTGAGCTGGCACACGCGCTGGCATTGACTGGCAAGCGTCGATCAGCAGGCACCGACAATTGAACAGAAGGGAGTTCAGCATGGCCAAGAAAGTGAAGGGCAAGGACAAGGCGGCCGCAGCAGGCAATGAGCCGATGTCGCGCAAAGACTATGAAGCGGCGTTGGAAAAACTGCATGTGGAACTGGTCAAGCTGCAGCAGTGGGTGGTGCACAAGGGCCTGAAAGTCATCATCGTTTTCGAAGGTCGCGACACCGCCGGCAAGGGCGGCACCATCAAGGCGCTCACCGAGCGGGTCAGTCCGCGCATTTTCCGCACCGTGGCGCTGCCCTCACCAACCGAGCGGGAAAAGTCGCAGATGTACCTGCAGCGCTATGTGCAGCATTTTCCGGCGGCGGGCGAAGTGGTCATTTTCGATCGCAGCTGGTACAACCGGGCGGGTGTTGAACGGGTGATGGGGTTCTGCACGGAGGAGCAAGCCAAGAAATTCCTGGCTGGGGCGCCCCTGTTCGAAAAGGCCATGGTGGACTCGGGCATCATTTTGCTCAAGTACTGGCTCGAAGTCAGTGAAGAAGAGCAAACCAGACGGCTGAAATCTCGGGTCGATGATGGCCGCAAGATCTGGAAGCTGTCACCAATGGATCTGAAATCCTACAGTCACTGGTATGACTATTCGCGTGCACGCGATGACATGTTCAAGGCGACCGATACCGGTTTCGCGCCGTGGTTTGTCGCCCGCACCGATGACAAGCGTCGTGGCCGGCTGAACATCATCAGCCATGTGCTCAGCAAGATTCCGTATCAGGCATTGCCACAGGAAAAAATCGTTTTTCCGAAACGTCAGAAACCCGGCAACTATGTTGAGCCGCAACACGAGCTGAAATACGTCAAAGAGCGATTCTAGCGAATGACATCGATGCGTGATTGGTTCCGCACCTGGGTACCTCTGCTGGTATGGTTGCCGGCTTATCCGCGTGACTGGCTGCGGCTTGATGTCGTCGCCGGTTTGACCGCCGCCGCAGTGGTGATCCCGAAAGCAATGGCCTACGCGACCATTGCCGGGTTGCCGCTGCAAGTTGGCCTCTACACCGCGTTTGTGCCGATGCTCATCTATGCCGTGCTTGGCACCTCGCGGCCACTCAGCGTCAGCACCACCACCACCATTGCCATCCTGACCGGTGCGCAATTGGCCATCGCCGTGCCAAGCGGTGATCCGGTGTTGCTGTTGCAAGCCACTGCGACACTCAGCCTGCTGGTGGGCGCGATGCTGATTTTTGCGTCAGTGCTGCGGCTGGGGTTCATTGCCAACTTTATTTCCGAACCCGTGCTGATCGGCTTCAAGGCCGGTATCGGTATTGTCATTGTCGTGGATCAGATCCCGAAGCTGCTGGGCATTCATTTCAGCAAGGGCGGCTTTCTGCACAATCTGGCGGAGATCGTCCGGGCGGTGCCAGACAGTTCGTGGCCAACGATTCTGGTCGGCTTCGGCACCATGCTAGGCTTGATCCTGATCGAAAAGCTGCGGCCGAAATGGCCGGCACCGGTGCTGGTGGTAGCGGCTTGCATTGCCGGTGCGGCGCTGTCGGGCTGGTCGGGAATCGGCATTGAACTGGTGGGCGCCATTCCGACCGGCCTGCCCGCAGTGCAAGTGCCACCACTCGCGCTGGTCGAGCAAATGTGGCCGGCTGCTGCCGGCATCGCGCTGATGAGTTTTGCCGAAACCATCGCCGTGGGTCGGGCGTTTCTGGGTGACAAGGAGCCAATGCCAAAACCAAATGTGGAATTGTCAGCAACCGGTGTCGGCAACGTGGTCGGCGCTTTTTTTGGTGCCATGCCGGCAGGCGGTGGCACCTCGCAAACGGCCGTGGCGCGGCAGGCAGGGGCGATGACGCCGGTCGCCGCCATTGTCACCGCGCTGATGACGTTGCTGGTGATGTTTCTGCTGGCGCCCTACATTGCCTACATGCCCAACGCCACGCTCGCCGGCGTCGTGATCATTTATTCCGTCGGGCTGGTGCATCTGGGCGATTTCAAGGCTGTGTACCGGGTGCGGCGCACCGAGTTCTACTGGGCGGTAGCCGCACTGCTCGGTGTGATTCTGCTCGGCACGCTGCAGGGCATTCTGGTGGCGATCATCGTGTCGATTATCGCCCTCGGCCAGCAAGTGGCCAATCCGCCAGTGCACGTATTGGTGCGCAAGCCCGGCACCAACATTTTCCGCCCGCAAGCCGACGAGCACCCTGATGATGAAACCATCGACGGGCTGCTGATCGTGCGGCCGGAGGGGCGGATCTTTTTCCTCAATGCCGAGCGGGTGGCCGAGACTATGCGGGAACTGATCGCAACGCACCAGCCGCGGATGATTCTGTTTGATTTGAGCGCCGTGTTCGATCTGGAATACACCGCGCTGAAAATGCTGGTCGATGGCGAACGCCAGCAGCGCGAGCGTGGCGTGGGTCTGCTTATCGCGGCACCAAACGAGGAAGTATTGGCCATGCTTGAGCGCTCACCACTTGGTGAGCATATTCCACGCCAGCAGATGTTCTATAACGTGGAAACCGCCGTGGCGCACTATCTGAAGACGCCGGCCAGTGCCACGTCAGCGCCTGCCGTGACCGGGTAAGTCGGCACCGGTTTGTTGCCATCAACAACAATCCGGTGCCAAAGCATGATTGAACGGGCGCCCGCACAACGCCCTCAACGCCGCTACACCTCAGGCACTCGCCGCCAGCGTCGGGTAGTCGGTGTAACCTTTCGGCCCCGGGGTATACAGCGTCGCCATGTCCATGGCATTCAATGCACTGCCTTGCTGCAACCGCGCTACCAGATCCGGGTTGGCAAGAAAACTGCTGCCAAAGGCTATTGCGTCGGCGCTGCCATCGGCCAGCGCCTGCCGGGCACTGAAGCCGTCAAAGCCGCCGTTGCGCACCAATACTCCGTTGAAGTTTGCGCGCACGACACGTGCCATCGACTGTTCCGCCGGCAATGCCTGATTGGCGTGGCGCAATTCCAGGAACGCGATCTGTCGTTTTGACAATTCCTGCGCCACATAGGCCATCAAATTTTCCGGTTCGCTATCGACCATGTCGTTGAACGCCACCAGTGGCGACACCCGGACGGAAACACGGTCGGCGCCAATCGCCGCAATCACCGCATCAGTAATTTCCAGCAACAAGCGGGCGCGATTTTCGATGCTGCCACCGTATTGATCGGTGCGGTCATTGACCCCGTCGCGCAGGAATTGATCGATGAGATAGCCGTGCGCGCCGTGGATCTGCACGCCGTCGAACCCGGCCGCCATCGCGCGTCGGGCCGCCTCGGCAAACAATTGGACAATGCCGGCGATTTCATCGGTCCGCAGCGGCCGCGGCACTTCATAGGGTTTGGCACCTTCCGGCGTGTGGATGGTGTCATTACGAATGGCTTTGTTGCTGCTGGATACCGGTTGCACGCCGCCATCGAGCAGTGAGTGAGCGGCCCGGCCCGGATGCCAGATCTGCAACTGGATGCGGCCACCTTTGGCATGCACGGCCTTGGTGACCAGCTGCCAGCCGGCAACACAGGCGTCGTTGAAAATGCCCGGTTCGCCAGTGAAGGCGCTGGCATTGCTGGCCACCATGGTCGCTTCGGCAATCAGCAGGCCGCCGTCGGCGCGTTGGCTGTAGTACTCGGCCATCAGCGCATTTGGGATATGGCTGCGACCGGCGCGGGCACGCGTGAGCGGTGCCAGCATGATGCGATTGGGCAGGGTCAGCGCACCGACGCGCAAGGGATCAAACAGGGAAGGCATGACAACTCCAAATCAGGTGGGCAGCGGGATGCAGGTGTGTCGAAATGAGGGCCGAACCGGTCGGATCAAGTCGTGGCGGCGCGGCGAATGCTGATACGGTCTGTTTAGCAAAAACGGGCAATCCGGACCTTGGCGCTGGTCAAAGCCGTGCCGTTTTTCAAAACCACGCCATGTTAAAGTTCACGCATTTCAAGAATGGCGAAAGATCCCAAGATGACACCACTGGTCGAATCCTTTGTTGCCCACTTTGGCGAGATGGGCAGCCGCTGGGGCATCAACCGCACTGTTGGTCAGGTCTACGCCCTGCTGTTTGTCACCGAAGCCCCGCTGAACGCCGACGACATCGGCGAGGCACTTGGCATCTCGCGCTCCAATGTCAGCATGAGCTTGAAGGAGCTGGAGGCCTGGCAGCTGGTCCGGCTGACCCGCAAACCCGGAGACCGGCGCGAGTACTACTCCGCGCTGGGCAGCGTCTGGGACATCTTCAAGACCATCGCCGCCGAGCGGCGCCGCCGCGAAGTGGAACCCACCCTTAGCATGCTGCGGCAATCGCTGCTGGCGAGCCCGTCCGAAGACACCGAGCAGTATGCCCAGCAGCGGATGCGCGAGATGTACGAGCTGGCCGAGCTCGCCAACAATTGGTTCGACGATTTGCAGCGGCTGTCGCCCGACTCGATGCTCCAGCTGATGAGCCTCGGCAGCAAAGTACAGAAGCTGCTGGCACTGAAAGACAAGGCCAAGGACATGCTGACCGGGGGCGAGGGCTGACCAAATTATCCGGCCGCCGCTTCTGTCCCCCTCCTTGACAAGGAGGGGCTAGGGGTGGCTAAGCTCAATATGATTGAACCAGACAGAAGCGCTTACTTTCAAGAATAAGCCCATAGTTTTGGTACGTTGACCTCCCTTTTCGCCTAGCCCTTCAGCCTCCGTCTTCCCCACACCGAACTGCGGATTGCCCCCATGCCTCCCGGTTGGCTAAACATATTTGATCAATATTCACAAAGTACTGAAAATTCGGAATACAATGAATTGATTTAGATCAAAGCCCGTCGGGCAGGAGCCGGTCGTGACCGAAACCGTAGTTGCCGCAGCCGACGCTCTGGTGCTGCACCGCATCCAGTTCGCCGCCAACATCACCTTTCACATCCTTTTCCCTACCATCACCATCGCGCTGGCCTGGGTGCTGCTGTTTTTCAAGCTGCGGTTCAATCGCACCGGGCAGGTCAAATGGCGCGAGGCCTACGGCTTCTGGGTCAAGATTTTTGCGCTGACCTTCGCCGTTGGCGTGGTCAGCGGCATCACCATGAGTTTCCAGTTCGGTACCAACTGGCCGGGCTTCATGGAAACGGTAGGTAATATCGCCGGCCCGCTGTTGGCGTATGAAGTGCTCACCGCGTTCTTTCTTGAAGCCACCTTCCTCGGCGTCATGCTGTTTGGCGCCAACCGGGTCAGCAACCGGGTGCACACGCTGGCGACGGTGCTGGTCGCGGTTGGCACCAGCCTGAGCGCGTTCTGGATTCTGGCGCTGAACAGCTGGATGCAAACGCCGGCCGGCTTCGAGCTGCGCGCCAACGAGGCCGGCAAGCTCATCGCGCATGCCACCGACTGGTGGGCGATTGTGTTCAATCCTTCTTTCCCGTATCGCTTCGCGCACATGTTCACCGCCTGTTTCGTCACGGTTGCGTTCCTGCTTGCCGGCATCAGTGCCTATCGCTGGTGGCGCGGTGAGCGCAGCGATGCCGTGCTGGCGGTACTGCGTACGGGTCTGGTGATGGCTGCCGTTTTGGTGCCAACACAAATCCTGCTTGGTGATTTGCATGGCCTGAATACCCTGCAGCACCAGCCGGCCAAAGTCGCTGCAATGGAAGGCATCTGGCAAACCCAGCGTGGCGCACCGGCGGTGCTGTTTGCGCTGCCCGATTCGGCTGCGCGCGAAAACCGTTTTGAGATCGCCATTCCGGAATTGGCCAGTCTTTATCTGACTCACGATCGGCAAGGCGAAGTGCAAGGCCTCAACGATTTTGTTGGCAAACATCCGCCGGTTGGGCCGGTGTTCTGGGCCTTCCGCACCATGGTCGGCATCGGCCTGTTGATGCTGGTGGTGAGTGCCTGGGGCGTCTGGCGATTGCGCCTGCAGGCGCGCCAGGGCCGTCAGTTGCCGCCGCTGTTGCAACGGCTGCTGATTGGCATGAGTTTCGCCGGTTGGTTTGCCACGGTTGCCGGCTGGTATGTCACCGAGATGGGCCGGCAACCGTGGCTTGTTTATGGCGTGCTGAAAACGGCCGATGCCGCAGCTCCGATCCCGGCACCGATGGTTGCCACGACCTTGGCGATGTATCTCGCCGTGTATCTGGTGCTGATCGTTGCCTATGTGTCGGTGGTGTTCCATCTGGCGCGCAAGGCCGCCTATGCCAACGCGCCAGCCACTCACGCACGCGCAGGGCAACACCCCGACGCCTTGCCGACCACCAACTGAGGACGCAACATGACAATGTCCATGACCTTCGACCAATGGTTGCCCGTGATCTTCATGGCGGTGCTCGGTCTCGCGCTGCTTGCCTATGTGGTGCTGGACGGTTACGACCTCGGCGTCGGCATGTTGCTGCCGCGCGCCAGTCTCGATGCCGAAACGCCCGAGCAAGCCGCTGCGCAAAAAGACCGGATGATCGCCAGCATCGGCCCGTTCTGGGATGCCAACGAAACCTGGCTGGTGCTCGGCATCGGCATTCTGCTGACCTGCTTTCCGCTCGCCAACAGCATGATTCTTGGTGCGCTGTATTTTCCGGTGGCGCTGATGCTGGTGGGGTTGATTCTGCGCGGGGTTGCATTCGACTTTCGGGTCAAGGCCCGCGCCGCACACAAGCAGGCATGGAATCGCGCGTTCTTTGCCGGTTCGCTGCTGGCAGCATGGAGCCAAGGCTGGATGCTCGGCCATTACATCGTCGGTTTTGAGTCGTCGCTGGCGGCCTATGGTTTTGCCGCCATGATCGCCATCTGCTTGGCCGCGGGCTACTGCCTGCTCGGGGCGACCTGGCTCATCTTCAAAACCGATGGCGCCTTGCAGTTGCAGGCAGTTCGCTGGGCGCAAACCGCGCTCGGGTTCACCATGGTCGGCGTACTTGCCATTTCAGTGGTGACGCCGTGGCTCAGCGAACGCATTTTCAGCAAATGGTTTGTGCTGCCTTATGTCGTGTTGCTCGCACCGATACCACTGGCCACGATTACCTTGTTCTACACCATCTGGCGATCTTTGCGCCGGCTGCCAACCCGGCTCGCCACCGGCAACGAGTACGGCGTGAAAGTGCCGTTCTACTGCACCATCGGCGTGTTCCTGCTGGCGTTCTACGGTCTTGCCTACAGCCTGTTCCCGTATCTGGTGGTGGACAAACTCACCCTCTGGCAAGCTGCCAGCGCACCAGAATCGCTGAAAGTGATCTTCGCCGGCGCCGTGGTCGTGCTGCCCACCATCATCGGTTACACGGTATTTAGTTACCGGGTGTTTGCCGGAAAGGCTGAAGCGCTGAGCTACCAGTGATTGGCCCGTGCATTTGCCAGCACACATTCAGGCAGATAAAGTCGAGCCATCGCCGTTTGCGCGAACGAGATGTTATTCGAGCCTCAGCATGCACTCCCTCTCACTTCGTGTGAGATGGCAGGGGAGAGGGGGCGACCGACCTCAATGGACGAAGACTCATGAGCCTGACAAAGAAACAGACCGAAGCCCTGCTTGCGACTTTGAAAACGCGGTTTGAGCAGCACATGGAGCGTCACCAGGCCGTGGAGTGGCAAGCGGTTCAGAAACGACTCGACGCCAATCCGGAGAAGCTGCAATCGCTGCAGGCGATGGAGGCCAGCGGCGGCGAGCCGGATGTCATTGGTCAGGATGCAAAGTCGGGTGGATTCCTCTTCTGTGACTGCTCGGCAGAAAGCCCGACCGGGCGTCGCAGCGTCTGCTTTGATCGGGAGGCATTGGAGTCCAGAAAGGAAAACAAACCGGAAAGCAGCGCGATTGAAATGGCCGCCGCAATGGGCGTCGAGCTGCTGACTGAAGATCAGTACCGTGAGCTGCAAACGCTTGGCTGCTTCGATGCCAAGACATCGAGCTGGGTGCAGACCCCCGCCAAGATCCGAAAGCTGGGCGGTGCCCTGTTCTGCGATCGACGCTATGACACCGTGTTCGTCTACCACAACGGTGCGCAGTCATACTATGCTGCCCGAGGATTTCGTGGGTTGTTGCGGGTCTAGCTTTGTAGGTTGGGCAGAGCCAGCGAAGCCCAACGTACCCACCCAACCTGAGCTTGCAGCTTCCGACGTAGCTCCGTATTGTCCATCCGTAGAATGTTGGGCTTCGTGCCTCAGCCCAACCTACGACACTGGGTAGAAATATGGCAGAAAATCCGTTTTATGTTTATGCCTTGAAAGACCCTCGAGAAAAGCCATCGAAACCCTTTTACATTGGGAAAGGTACGGGTAACAGGGCGTGGGAACATCAGCTAAATCTCGACGACTCAGAGAAAGGGGCGTTGATTGCGGATATCATCGAAAGTGGTAATAAGGTCATTCACACGATCATTTCCGATAATCTTACAGAACAACAGGCGCTGAAAATTGAAGCTGAGCTGATATCAGCGTTTGGCATCCGGTCGCAGGGAGGGCTGCTCACCAATAGAGTAAGGCCTAATCCTGATAATATTTCTAAAAACGTCAGAGTCAATATACCTGCTGGATGCTATGAAAAATCCCAGATGGGTTTGGAGTTGTTGAAGTCGGCAATTATGGAGCTAGCAAAAGCCAACCAGGGTGGCATATCAAACTCAGATGCAGCAAAATATCTCGGCCTACAATCAGACTATGGCGGCGGTTCAAAAGACTACTTGAGCTACAGCATAATAGGTTTATTGATGAAAGAAGGTCGGCTAACTCGAGTTGAGCACAGAAGACACAAGGCGACTGGTGAGTAATTTGATGTGAGTCAGTACATGTAGGTCCGAACTGCTGCGCAGATTCGTCCCTACATGGTGATTCGTGTGGTGGACTGCATCGCGTGATCAAACGTCAGCATCCGCAGCCCATATATAAGCCCCATCACTTCTTGGTCTGCACCGATACCTTGCTGATGCCCAGCAGCCGAACCTGATCAAACACGCCGACCGCAATACCAAAATCCGCTTTCTCGTCGCCGTTGATCAACACGGCCAGATCGGCCGTGGTCTGCTTGGCGCGCTTGAGCCGTTCCTGCAGTTCTGGCAGCGTCACCACGTCCTTATCCAGATAGACCTCGCCGGATTCGGTAATCGAGATGGTCACCGCTTCGCTGCGTTCCTGCGCGGCGCTAGTCTCGGCAGTTGGCAGTTTCACCACGATGCCCTGGTTCTTGACCATCGACATCGATACCACCACGAAGGTGGCGAGCAGAAAGAACATGATGTCGATCAGCGGGATGATCTCGATGCGGGCGCGCTTGCGCTGATACGGCGACGGGATTTTCATTGTGCGGTCCGTTCGGCGGGCCGCAGCATCAGCTCCAGTCGGGTCGAGCTGTCTTCAATTTCGTGGCGGGCATCTTCCAGCCGACCATTGAGATAGTTGAACGGGATCAGCGCAATGATGGCAACGCCGAGGCCGGCAGCGGTGGCGATCAGCGCTTCGGCAATGCCGCCGGTGATGGCGGTAGGGGCAGAGAGCTCGGTGTCGCCGAGCAGGCCGAACGAACTGATCATGCCGGTGACGGTACCGAGCAAGCCAAGTAGCGGCGCCAGTGTGATCACCGTGTCGAGCACGGTCAGGCCCTGACCAAAACGGCGCAGCTCCAGATTGGCCGATTGCAGCAGTGCATTCGACATGCCGGTGCTGCGGTGCTTAAGGCCATGCACCAGCGTGCGCACGACAAAGTCGCTGCTGCCATCGCCGGCGCCGATGGCGGCCGGTATCTCGCCACGCTCCACTTTCAGCAGGATGTCGGCGATCAAGGCCGGCTGCCGACGCCGGCGCTCACGGACAATAAAAAACAGCCGCTCCAGCACAACGGTGAGGGCAACCAATGACGTGGCCAGCAGCGGCCACATGATCGGGCCGCCTTTCTCGAACAGACTCCAGAGATGCATGAGTAATTTCCGGTAAATGAATGGGGTGGTGCGCGTGCTCAGGGGGCAACTCTCAGGTTTCAGCCCAGGCACGCAACAGGTTGTGATAGACGCCGGTGAGTCGCAGCAGATCCGGATCTTGCTTGTCGCGCTGACGGGTCAGCGACTGGATGGATTGATCCAGATCGAACAGCAGGCCGCGTTGATTGGCATCGCGCACCATGCTTTGCAACCACATGATGGCGGAGATGCGAGCGCCACGCGTCACCGGCATGACCTGATGCAGGCTGCTTGATGGATACAGCACCATGTCGCCGGCAGCGAGTTTCACTTCCTGGGCGCCGAACGGCGTTTCGATCACCAGTTCGCCGCCGTCGTAATCGGCCGGGTCGGTCAGAAACAACGTGGCTGACAGATCACTGCGCACGGCTTGCGGTAGCGCTTGCGAATACATCAGCGCACCGTCGACATGGGCACCGTAATGACCGCCGCCGGTGTAGCGATTGAAGCGCGGTGGAAAGAACCGGTTCGGCAGCGCGGCAGAAATAAACTGCGGGTGGCGGCCGAGCGTGGCAAGAATGCGGTTGCCCAGCTGCTGGGCGGCCTCGCTGCGGTCATCGAGCTGCTGATTGTCTTTTACTGACGCGGACAGCGTGCCGGCACTGCTGCGGCCGTCCGACCATGGAGCGGTGGCCAACACGGTGCGAAATTCCTGCACCTCGGCAGTGCTCAGTATGTTTTCGATGACAAGCAGCATGGCTTACTTCCTCCAAGGAAGGCCTGACTCGTGCTATGCAGATAGTAATCTTTCCGTCATTCCCGCGTAGGCGGGAATCCAGCGGCTTTAATGCAAAGACACTGGGTCCCCGCCTGCGCGGGGATGACAGATCGACAATAAGTAGTTCGGTTACAACGGCATCGCGCTAATCAGGAAAGAAAAACAGCCGGAGCACTGACTTGGGCTAGCGCTCCGGCTATTGGTGCGTCAGAACTCGTAATTGAAGGTCAGTCGCGCATTGCGAGCATCGCCGTAGTACAGGAAGGAACCCGACCGATACGCCGCCAGATAGTACTCTTCATCCGTCACGTTGCCGATATTCAGCCTCGCATCGAACGTCTCGCTGAAGTTGTAGTCGGCGAACAGATCGTACACGGTGTATGCCGGCACCGGCTGGCTGTATTGGCCGGTGGTGGCGTTGTATGCCGCAGCGGTGTCAGGTTGGCCGGCGTAACGCTCGCTTTCGTACTTGGTGGCAGCGCCGATGGCCAGCTTGTCGGACAGCTGATAGCGCAGCTGGGCAAACGCCGATTGCTCGGCAAAATTGCTCAGGGTTTTGCCGACGTTGGCTGGCGTGAACGACTCCAGCACTTCGGCATCCATGCTGGTGATGCCAGCCTGCGCGCTCAACTTGTCGGTGATGTTGCCGCTGGCACCCAGCTCGATACCGGTGACACGGTTCTTGCCGGTGTTGAAAGTGCCGGCGGAGTCGTAGCTGGCGCCTTCCATCACATCCGATTTGGTGATTTGGAAAATGGCGGCGGTCAGCAACAGCTTTTCATCCATCACGTTCCATTTGGTGCCGAGCTCGATGTTTTCGGTCTGTTCCGGTTTGGCGCCGGCGGCACTGCCGTTGTAAGTGATCAGACCGCCGTAACCGCCACTGGTGCCGACATCGGATTCGCCACCGTTGACATCCGCTGCCGTCGAGTAGCTCAGGTAGATGTTGGCATCCGGGCTGACGTCATAGGTGACGCCAACGTGGCCGTTCCACATGCCATCGGTGTAGTTGTAGTTGCCGGTCAGCACTTCCGTGGTGGTGTTCTGGGTTTTCAGGCTGACTTCGGTTTCGTCATAACGCAGGCCGGCAAACAACGTGAAGTCGTCGCTCAGATCAACGGTGTCGAGAACCGAGACCGACACGGCTTCGGCCTGCCAGTCCTGATCCCACGGACCGCGCGTGATCTGGCGGTTCATGATGGTATTCAACCCGGCAACGGCATTGCCGCTGGCATCGGTGGCGCACCAGGTCGAACTCGGCGTGGTGGTGCCACGAACGATACAGTTTTGGCCAGAGTTCACGACCCGGTAGATTCCGTTCACGACCTTGTGGTCGGACACTTCCAGGCCGAAGACGAACTCGTGCAGGAAGTTGCCCCAGTTGAGGTCGGCAAACAGATTGGTCATGTTGACCAGATAGTCCACTTCCTGCCAACCCTGATGCGTGCTCAGTGTCGTGGTGGCGTACACGCCGCCCGGGTTGGTGACGTCGGTGGTGTTGCCACGGGCACCGGTAACGACGTAGCCGTTTTCGGTGGTGCCGTAACGGGTGGCGTTGGTCAGATACAGGTCCGGCGTAAAGGTGTAACGCAGCCGCGCGGTCAGCGTGTTGACGTCAGACTCGAGAAAATCCTGCGACTGGGCATAGACCGGCACGTTTGCTTCCGGCACGCCGTTTCGCAAATAGCCGCCGATATCCGGATTGTCGTTCGCTTGCAAACCGTAGTAGTCGACAACCAGATCGAGTTTTTCCAGTGGCTGGAACAAGCCGGACAGCGCCAGTCCTTTGCGCTCGCGATCGGTCGGTGCCCGGTCTGGCACTTCTTCGTAGCTGTACAAGGCATTCAGGCGCAGCGCGGAGTAATCGCTCAGCAGCAGGTTACTGTCAACAGTAAGCCGGGTGTGCTCATCGGTGCCGACACCGGCCGAGACGCGAGTGAAGTCATACGCGGTGCTCGCCTGCTTGGTCACCGAGTTGATGGCGCCGCCGGCGGTGCCGCGACCGGCAAAGCTGGAGCTCGGGCCTTTGGAGATTTCAATTTGCTCGGTGGCAAAGCTTTCGCGGATGGTCATGCCGGGATCACGCAAGCCATCGACGAACACGTCGCTGCGTGCTTCCTGGCCACGGATGATGTAGCGGTCGCCGAAAGCGTTGCCGTTTTCACCGGTGCCGAGCGTGATGCCGGGTTGGGCATCGAGAATTTCACGCAAATCGGTATAGCCGGAATCTTCAATCTGGGTTTTGGTCAGCACGGAAATATTCTGCGGCGTTTCTGCCAGCGGCCGGGTGTGGCGCTCGTCGGCCGAGGTTTTTGCCTTGTACGGCGCCCCTTCTTCGGCGTACGGATTGGTGTCGACGGTGCGGTCTTTCACCTTGATGGTGTCGAGTGTGACTTCTTCTTCATCAGCCGGCTGGGCAAAGGCGCTGTTGCCGGTGGCAAGCGCGACGGCCAGCGTCAAGGCGCTGCAGGCGACGAGGCCGCTGCGTGAGCTCGGGGCTTGGCGCAGGCTTTTCGGCGCCTTGATGGCGCTCGAGGCTAACTTCTTCACTGTTCTCTCCTTGCTAAGAATCCGGAAATTGGAAAATCCACAAATCAATTGGTAATGAGCGAGTAATCAATCGGCACGGCAATGCTCAACGTGTCCTTGCCGATGAAATCGGGAATGGGCGGAAATGGCGCCGCGCGGGTGAGCGTTGCCAGCGCGGCCTGGTCGAGTTGCGGAAAACCGGAGCTTTTCTTGATGGCGCTGCTGAGCAGCTGGCCATTGCGATCAATGGTGAAACTCACCACCACCGTGCCTTGCTCCTTGTCCTTCTTGGCCGCAACCGGATACTCCTTGTTGGCATCTATCCAGCCGGCAATCTGGCCGTAATAGCTGCGCGTGTTGCGCGCTGGCGCGCCGGTGAAGCGGGTGGTCGGGCTCGGCTCAATCGCGGTCATACTGGCGGTTGTGGTGGTGTCAGTAACCGCCGGCGTAACCGTGGCGGCGACGGCACTGGCACTGTCGGTCTCCGGTTGTGCGGCGGGCTCTGTCAGTAGGGCCGCATCGGGTTTCAGTGCAACCGGCTGAGGCGCGGCCTTCACCTCGGTTCTGGGTTTGGCAATGGGAGCCGGTTCGGCCGGAGCCGGCGGAACCGGCGTGGCTGCTGCTGCCATTGCCGGCTCGATGGCCGGCTCAAAACTCAGCTCGATCACCGGGCTGCCGACTTCTACCGGCTTGGGATCCGGGCTCGATGCGCCGAAACCGAACAACAGGCCGGCATGCAGCGCGGTGGCTGCCGCGAACGCCAGCAACCGGGCAGGGCCGCGCTGATCCTTGGCACCAGCCGGGTCGACCGATGGGCGCACGACCGCCAGCCGGGGCCGGCGTCCTTCGGGGGACCGAGCAGCAACGGCCACGGCCGCAGAGGAGTTCATACAAGAACGAACCTAAATGAGAAGTGTTCTCATTCTAATGTCGGGGCGAAGAGCCGTCAATGACTGTCAGGGCTGGTTTTGCAGGGGCCGCCGACGTTGCCGGCACGTGTTGGTGCAACTGAGGGTGTGGCAGCCCAATCGGCTGGTCAGGGCGTTGAAACGCCGGCCCGTCATGTGTCGGATCCTGACCTGACGGGCTCTGATCTGGCGGAACCTGATCTTGCGGAGGGGCTCGGCTGGAACGGCGTCGCAGCCACGGCCAGTGGCTGATCAGCGAAAGCAAACGGACCCCACCTGTCCCGGCGCGCAGCTCGGACCGTGCGTTGAATCAGCGTGCGGTGTAGCCACCGTCGATGACCAGTTCAGAACCGGTCATGAACTTGGACTCATCACTGGCGAGGAATACCACGCCCCAGGCAATGTCATCCGGCTCACCCATGTGGCCAAGCGGGTGCAGCGAGCCAGCGGCCTGTTTGGCTGCTTCCAGATCCGGACTGGATTGGCGCAAAAAATTCTCGACCATCGGTGTCCAGATATAGCCGGGGTGTATCGAGTTCACCCGGATCTTGTCCGGTGCGTAAAGCATGGCATCGTTCTTGGTCATCAATCGCACGGCACCTTTTGATGCGTGATAGGGCGGCACGCCGGTGGTGCTGAGCAAACCGCAAATCGATGACAGGTTGATGATGCTGCCACCGCCGGCACGCTGCAGATGCGGAATTGCATGCTTGGTGCAGAAGAACACGCCTTTGACATTGACAGCCTGCACCCGATCCCATTCTGCCTCGGTGATTTCATGAGTTGGCTTGATCGTTCCGGCAATGCCGGCGTTGTTCACCAGCACGTTCAGTTTGCCAAATCGTTGCACGACTTCGGTGATGACTTGCTGAACCTGTGCTTCGTTGGCAGTGTCGGCATGCCAAAAAGCCACCGCAAAACCCTGCCCGCTCAGTTTTGCCGCCAGCGCCTGTCCTGCACTGTCGTTGATATCCAGAATCGCTACCGAAGCTCCTTCCTGTGCCAAACGCTCGACACAGGCGCGACCAATACCCACCGCACCACCGGTTACGACGGCAACTTTGTTTGCGACGCGGTTCATGATGACATGCTCCTTTGGCTGGAGTGGAGATTCAGCTCGCGGTCAGTGCCGGTGCCAGTTCAGCATCGGGCGCTGTGACTTCGACCCTGCAGTCGGTAGCCATGAGCAAGCGTTGCGGCAAGGTATTGGCATAATAGTTCAATACCTTCAGCTCGCTGGCATTGGCCCGGTAGCTGCCGTCGAATGCTTCGACCAAATGCCGGATCTGCAGCATGTGCAAGGCGGCATCGAATTGGCTTTCCTGCAACGCCGACGGGATC
This sequence comes from Permianibacter sp., assembly GCA_041914645.1. Taxonomy (GTDB): domain Bacteria; phylum Pseudomonadota; class Gammaproteobacteria; order Enterobacterales; family Permianibacteraceae; genus Permianibacter. The sequence continues at coordinate 330,652 of JAYSCY010000001.1, read as the reverse complement.
ACCACCGGTAAGTGCAGTTGGCCAGCAAGGCTCAACAACTGTTGACAGCGGGCCTTGATCGTCAATGCCGACAACCAGACGCCGTCTGCCTGCAGCAGTACCGAGCACACCAGCGGCACCGGCAGCAGCGGCACGACCTCATCAATGCGTGTCATCAACTGCAGCGACAACTCACTGACCGCGGCCATGCGTGCTTCCTTGTCGAGCCGCGCCAGATTGAGCTGCCGCTCGGTGCACCAGCTGCGCATGCTGAGTGGCGCGCCGAACACCACGCTGGCATAGCCAAAGCGCTGCCAGCGCGAGCGCAGCATCAACCACATTGACTGACCGGCAAACTTCACCGTGGTATGCAGCGCATACAGGCCGCTGCGCCGCTTTGCCGTCGGGTCCAGTGTCCGCAACAGCGTGCGGTCTTCCAGCACCCGGTCATAATTGATGCCGACCGGCACAAAAACGATGTCGCGTTCGGAGCGGGGCCCGAAACCGCGCAGCATGTAATCGAGAATGCCGAGTCTGGGTGGTTGCAGCTTGCCGTCGCGCGACAAGCCCCCTTCCGGAAACACTGCCTGACACACGCCCTGCTCGGTGGCCATGCCGACATAGCGCTCGAGTACCCGGCGATAAAGCGGATCTTTGGAGTTGCGCCGGACAAAATAGGCGCCCATCGAGCGGATCAGTTGCTGCAATGGCCAAATGCGCGCCCACTCACCAACGGCGTACGACAACGCGGTGCTCTTGGCGGCCAGAAACCCCACCAGCACATAGTCCATGTTGCTGCGGTGATTGATGACGAACACAACGGTGGCCGAACTGTCGATGCCCGCCAGCTTGTTGCCGTCGTGAAACTTTACCCGCACCGAATACAACATTCGGGCGAAACGACGGGCGATGGCGTAGCCAACCCGGTAATAGACGTAGGCATTGAACGCCGGCACGATCTCACGGGCATACTTCAGCACCCGTTGCTGGACCAGTTCGCGCGGCAGTTGTTTTTCGGTGGCATGTTCGGCGACCGCTTCCAGCACCTTCGGGTCATAGGCCAGCCGGTCGATCAGGGCTTCCCGTTTGGTCAGCTGGAAAGGCCGTATGGAGATATGCAGACGCTGATTGAGCCGGTGGATGACCTTGTTGACCCGGCGCCGCATGAGCCAGCGCATGGACGGCATCAACAACCGGCTGGCCAGCAGCCAGCTGCTGAGCACCAGCAGCAGCAGGACCAGCCAGAGTGGTAGCGTGACTGTGGTCGACATGGGCGGCATTCCTTGCAGGCACCGCAGCATCCGTGTCGAAGCATAGCGGTGATGGCAACGTCTGTCAGTAGATGCGGCAGGCAGCTGCCCGCCGCCTAGTTGAATCAAGTGCACGCCTGGTATCGGTCATACTGATCACATGCGGGCACTGTCATCATTACCCGCATGTCATCAAAAGCAACGGCGGCGGTGCCGATGAAAACACTGCCGCCGCTTATGACATGGATGCCTGAGTTGCGCGGTGATCAGGGCCACAGCCACATGAACGTCAATGCACTCACGGTGCCGTAAATCAGCGCGTCCAGCAGATCCTTGGCAACACTGCTCCAGGTCTTGCCCATCCAGATGGCATTACAGACGCTGCCAACGCCGTATGCCATGAACGTGAGCACGCCAACCAGATGTCCGGCGTAATGGCTGCTGCCTTGCAAGCCAAACGACTGCACCGCCAGCAAGGCGCCAATGGCCGCCACAATCAGATTCAATACGAACCACGAGCCCAGCATCTTGCCCATGTTCGGCATGCCATTTGGAATAATGGTCAGAATGCCAATCGGCCCCTCGCGATACTTCTGCTGCTGGGCCGGCTCCTGCATATCCTTCATTTCTTTGCAGTACGGAAAATGGTACTGGCCCGGCACCAGCTTGCCGTTGCGAACCGCGGCCCGAATTTCGTCTTCGTTGCCGATCTGGCGATAGTCCGAGTTATGCCACTTGAACACCATATGGATGAGGCTGCTGGCAATGAAGACGAAAATGGCCGTCGCCAGAATGGGTAACCAGAGTTGCGGTAAGTCGCTCATGTTTTGCAGGTCCTTTTGTTGTCACGATTGCTGCCGTGATCACGGTTCTTGTCGTGGTGGCGATGGTCGCCATCGTTGCTTACATGCCGGCACTGCGAGATCGCCGGGGTTACAAGACCCGTTGCGGAATGTGACGCCGCGTTGACTGGGTCAACTCATCGGAATTCTGTCGTGGCCGCGTTTCTGGCGCACCATCAAAGACTCTTCATGTACGCCACCAGCTGATCCAGCGCGGTGCCCCATCCATCGTGGAAACCCATTTCTTCATGCTGCTTGCGGCCGTCTTCCTCGGCGTGGATCACGGTTGCGGTGTAGCGGGTACCGGTGCCAACCGGCTCCAGATCGAGCATCGCGGTAAAGAGAAAATCGCCACAGGAAGAGGGACCGGTCTTGCGGCCTACCGGACGGTAACCCGGCAGCATGGCATTGGTCCAGACCAGTCGGCGATTGGCGATCACTTCCAGATAACATCCGGTGCCGGGAAAACGTTCGCCTTCCGGTGATCGCATCACCGTGTAGAACGTGCCACCCGGCCTGAGATCGATCTCGCATTCGACCGTTTCCCACGGTTTCGGGGTGAACCATTTGACCAGGTGTTGCGGTTCCGTCCACGCGCGCCAGACCAGCGCCGGCGCAATATCGACCACCCGTTCCAGTACGAGATCCAGTTTCGGGTTGAAAGTAGCGGTTTGTGACATGGTGATCTCCTTGGATCCATAGTGGTGATGGTTCAACCCGACTGATACAGGCGCGAGTCAATCTGCCGTTGTGGGGGCTTGCTCACCATGCAGCGCCGTTGCCGGCGCCTGATCGTTGGCTCGCAACAGCAGGCCGCCGAGCAATGCTGCCAGCAAGGCAAAACCGGCACCGATGACAAAGGCCTGCTGATAACCGGCGTTCAACGCGGTGAGCACATCGGCACCGCCAGCGCTGACACCGTGGGTTTGCGCGGCGGCGAGACTGGCCAACACCGCCAACCCCAGTGCGCCACCCATCATGAACGAGGTGTTGACGATGCCGGATGCAAGGCCCGATTCGCTTTGTTCGACATCGCTCATCGCTGCCAGCAGCACCGGATTCAGCGCAATCCCGGCACCGATGCCAGAGAGCACCATGCCGGGCAGAATATCGCGCCAGAACTCACCGTTGATCGGTGCCCGGGCAAACAGCGCCAGACCGATTCCGGCCAGCAGCAAACCAAACACAAGCGGCGCCCGAATGCCAAAGCGCATGACAATCCTTGCCGACAAGCCAAGCGAGAATGCCGCCATGATCAAGTTCGCTGGCAGAAACGCGAGCCCGACCTGCATCGGGGTGTAATGCAGCACCAGTTGCATGTACAGCGCTGAAATAAAGAACCAGGCAAACATGGCCGCTGCCCACAGCACGCCGACTATGTTGGCCACCGCCACGTTACGCAATTTGAACAATGCCAGCGGCATCAGGGGATGACTGACTTTTGCTTCGATCAGCAGGAAGCCGAGCATCAGCGTCAGGGCGCAGGCGAGCAAGCCAAGCGTCTGAATGGAATCCCAGCCGGCTTCATTGCCATTGACCACGGCGTACACGGCCAGCATCAGCGAACTGGTGACAGCGATGGCACCAGCGATATCCAGTTTGTCGTCACCGGCCTGGCCCGGCAGATTGGGCAGCAGGCGCACGCACAGCAGATAGACCGCAATGCCAATCGGCAGATTGACCAGGAAAATCCAGTGCCAGCTCAGCAGATCCGTCAACAGCCCGCCAAGCAGCACACCGACACTGCCACCACCGGCACAGACAAACCCATACACGCCCATCGCCTTGGCACGGTCGGCGGCTTCGGTGAACAAGTTCATGATCAGTGACAGCGCCACCGCCGAAACGACGGCACCGCCCAGTCCCTGAATGGCGCGCGCGATAATCAGAATTGTCTGTGAGCGGGCAAGACCGCAAGCCAGCGAAGCGAGCGTAAACAGAATCAAGCCGAGCAGGAACATCTTGCGCTGGCCATACAGGTCGCCGAGCCGGCCACCTAGCAACAGGAACCCGCCAAAGGTCAGCATGTAAGCGTTGACCACCCAGACCAGCGAGGTTTCGCTGAACAGCAAATCCTGTCGAATCGACGGTAGGGCGACATTGACGATGGTGGTATCGAGCACAATCATCAACTCGCCGAGGCAAAGCACCATCAGCGCCAGCCAGCGTTCGCGTTCATTCAAATGTTCTTTCATACGTGGTCAGAGTCCTGTTGCAATCGATTCCGGGTGTTCCACGTCAAGTCAAAGGATTGGCCCATCGGTTGTCGCCAACGAAACCAGCAAGTCACCGCACGTTCGCCAGAAACCAGCACGTTCGGCAGCCATGGCGCTGGCGCCATGTGCAATCGGCTGCACGGATGGCGGCTCCGATGTCGAAGGCTGCAGGCCGCTATCCCGCTATGCTCACGTGATGACGCCAGTCTCAATTTTCCTCAAATCGGAGCGCACGGGGGTCACAGCGCCCGACCGTCATAGTGCTGCACCGGTATGGCTGCCAGATCGATATCTTCCAGACAGCGAATGTTGATGGCAGCAGTGACTGACCCATCCGGCGCTGCTCCTTCTGCATAGGGGTGCATGCCACAGGTCGGACAGAAGTGGTGTTTGATATGGTGTTTGTTGAAGGTGTATGTGCTGGCGGCATCGGTCGGTGTTTTCAGTTGCAATGCCGCCCTCGGCACGAACCACAGCAGCGAACCTTTGCGCTGACAGATGGAACAATTGCAGGCCAGTGCGCTGTCGATTTCGCCTTCCACTTCAAATGCCAGCTTGCCGCAATGGCAGCTTCCCTGATATTTCATCGAGGTATCTCCTTGTCTGGGTGTGGTGATTCCGTCTTTCAGGGAAGGCGGCCGTGACGGCTCGGTTGCACCAAGGCACGCGCCCTGTTTGCCTTTCTTGCACATCGTCCCGTGAGGCGATTGGCCGTCACTGCGTCGGTAACGGTGCCGGCCAGTCTGTCAAAACGGGACCGATTTTGCGCCACGGTACCATCAAGGCTACTGACAACGCCCTGTCGGCTTCAGTCCGCTTTTTTCCTGGCCGTTGATCGTTTTGCTTTTACCGCTGGAGCTGGCTCCGGTTGCGGCAAGTCTTGCTGCTGACGTTGCATTACCTGCAAATACGCATCCAGCCGATCCAGTCGCTGTTCCCAGAATTGTCGGTACTGTTCTAGCCAGCCAGCGACTTCCTGCAGCGGCTGCGCCTTGAGCTTGCAGGGTCGCCACTGCTTGGCTTTGCTACGGGTGATGAGACCGGCTTTTTCCAACACTTTCAGGTGCTTGGTCACCGCCGGCAGGGTCATGTCAAATGGCGCTGCCAGTTCGGTCACCGCATGCTCGCCGGTGGCCAGCCGGGCCAGAATGGCCCGCCGGGTCGGGTCGGCCAGGGCGGCGAAGGTGGCGCTGAGGTGGTCGGAGGCCATTCCTACAATCCCTACGTTAATTAACCTTTTGGTAAAGTACATATCGACCTCGGGCCTGTCAATGCCGAATGCGGTCCATCACCGGTCTGGACATTGGGGCCCAATTGCGCCTTCCGATCGGCATAAGAGCCGGGGCGGCTGACGCCAGGGGAACAGCCCGACGTTGACCCCGAGCACAGGAAGACGGCAGCGACCTGAGCGCGCAGTCTTGATGGTGTTTGCCGGCAACGTCGACCGCTGTGAGTCAGGCATCAAGGCCCGACCTGCGCTGGGTTACCATGCGCTGCATGCCAATGCGGAATGCCAAACAGGAATGCAAACATGATTAATGAGCTGGTAATCACCGACATCCAACTGGGTGAAGGCAAAGCGGTCTGCAAAGGCGCGCTGATCACCGCGCACTACACCGGCTGGCTGGAAGACGGCACCCCGTTTGATTCTTCGCATGATCGCGGCAAGCCGTTTCAGTGCGTGATTGGCTCCGGACGCGTCATCAAAGGCTGGGACCAGGGTCTGATCGGCATGAAGGTTGGGGGCAAGCGCAAACTGTTTGTGCCGGCGCCGCTTGCCTATGGTGAACGGCAAGTGGGCCCGCTCATCAAACCGAATTCCTCACTCATTTTCGAAATTGAATTGCTGGAAGTTCTCACCCGCGATGACTGAATCGTTGCGACGGTGCTAGGCAGTTTTGCCATACCGGCAACTGAGGGCTGGGTCGCGCAGATCGGGGCAGGCGCTCACAATCTTGCCGCGCAGCGCGCGCGGCTTTGTCAACGATGATGCGTCACCCATCCGCATCGCTGCTGGTTACGAGGCAGTCCTCTACGAGCATGACAATTTCACTGGCCGCTCGGCCACCATCCTCGGCGATAGCAACTGTATCGGGGTCAGCCATGCCGGCTTCGATGATGTGGTCACTTCGATTATCGTTCGTCGTGCCGCCGGTACTCTGTCGCTCAGTGATGATTTCAACAGCATCAGCACCGACAACTGGATCTTTGAAACGGGCGGCTGGGGCAGCAATGGGCTTGTCATTGAGGTGCGGCGCGACAATCCGGCCAATTATGGTTGCTGGTAAGGCAGCTGCACGCACATCTCGACCAGTAGGGTTAGCAAAAACAAGAAAACCTTTACCCATGGCCGGATCGAGGCTCGACTGAAGCTGCCGCAAACCCAGGGTATCTGGCCGGCGTTCTGGGCCATGGGCAACAATATCGAAGTGGGCTATATCCGGGTCTACCAATAATTCGCGGTAGTATCTTTTGTCGGGACACTTCGGTGTCCCGCTTTTTCTGCTGGCGACGCGTGTGTCGCGCAATTGTCCGGCTCAGTAAAGCACTCTATGCTGTGTGGCATAAGCAGCGAGCATGCAGGGCAGGGTATGGCACTCAGCACACGGCCGCGCCGCGCGACAACGGTCGAAGCGATAGTTGGCAGAAAAGCACCTGTCGGCAGCAAGAGACCAGCCGCCAGCAAGCCACAAGGTGGCGGCAGTCGACTGACTCCCAGCAAGCGTTCGATTGATGGCAAAACCGTGGCTGCCAGCGGAGCCCGCAAACCGCCACCGCAAAGCACCGACGTGCTGTTGCAAACCGCGCTGGCCGCTCTCCGGCAACGCAGCAGCAAGTCGGTGCGTGATGGCATGAGCCGTTTCAACATTCCCAACACTCACGCCCTGGGTGTCAAGATGGGCGACATTCAGGCGGTTGGCAAACAGTTGGGACGGAACCATCTGCTCGCCGAGGCACTGTGGCAAACCGGTCTCTACGAAGCGCGCATGCTCAGTGCCTATGTCGAAGAGCCAACGCAGGTGACAGCCGCGCAAATGGACCGCTGGCTCAAGGACTTCGACAACTGGGCGGTCTGCGACACCTTGTGCTTTGCCTTGTTCGACAAAACACCCCATGCCTGGAAAAAGGCGGAGCAGTGGGCCAAAAAGTCCGGTGAATTTCAAAAGCGTGCGGGCTTTGCCTTGTTCTGGTGCCTGTCCGTACATGACAAGGCCGCTGCCGATACCGGATTTCAGAAAGGCCTGGAGCTGATTGAGTCGGCAGCGAGCGATGACCGTCACTTCGTCAAGAAGGCCGTGAACATGGCGTTACGCGCCATTGGCAAACGCAATAAAGCACTGAATGCCGAAGCGATTGTCGTTGCCAGCCGACTAGCCGCTTCGAAGGATGCAACAGCCAGGTGGATAGGCACTGATGCGTTGCGAGAATTAACGGCGGGTGCAGTCAAAAAAAGGGTAAGCGACAAATAGTGGTTGATTAGTAAAGGGGCATAGCCGTTCGGTGTTGAGAAAACGGCAAGTGCCGGTCCGATTGTTGCGCGGGGATGCATTGAAAGTTTGCGCAACGGAGAAAAAAAATACAAACGGAGGGCAGTCTTCACCATGAACAGCACACTGAGAAATACTGTTGCGTTTGTTGGTGCCGTGATAATCGGAATGCTGGTGAACGGTAGCCTTATCGCGATCAGTGGTCAGGTGATCGCGCCACCAGCAGGCGTCGATGTCACCAAAGTTGAAAGTCTTGCCGCCAACATCCATCTGTTTGAACCCAAACACTTCCTGTTTCCCTTTCTCGCTCATGCCCTCGGTACGCTGACGGGTGCCATCGTCGTCACGCTGCTGGCGGCCAGTCAGCATAGAGCCTTGGCACTGGCAATCGGCGCGTTGTTTCTGGTCGGCGGCATCATGGCAGCATTCATGATCCCGGCGCCGGCCTGGTTCATTGCGGTGGATCTGCTGCTGGCGTATTTGCCCATGGGGTGGTTGGGATTCACATTGATTGCCAGCGTTCGGCCCGTGGCAAAACATTAAGTGCTATGGCACGGCAAATACCGCGGCTTGGCGAATGCAATGAAGGTCGTGGCCGGTTCCATGTCAAGCGTACCCAGACGCTCAGCCCGGATGCCGGGCCGGCGCTGAATCAGTTCGACCGCCCGGTCAGCTTAGCGCGCACGGGAACGGAGACCTTGCGCGGCGTAGTCCCCTCCTTTTGTCGTCATGACCAACAGCAACTGACGTGGCTTCAGTGCTTGCCTGGCGATCTGTTGGCGTCGCCCTTCGTTGTTCCATAGCAGTAACTGCTCACTGCGATCACTTATCAGTTGCATTCTTCGCCACGTGGATGGTAGCGACCGGTCGTTCGCAGCGATTGGGCCCGAAGAAAAGCAAGTTTGCTGCGCCGCAATAGTTGGTGAAAGCGGCAAGCGCCGCCGCGATCAGATGGCTATGTTCAGCACTTTGTACAATCTGATTCTTACTGACAAGTTTCTCTACATTTTGCTGCATATGACTATGTTACATATTCGCCGCGCCCTTCCTGCGGGAGGGGCTACGGAGGAATGCCTGCTTGCCGTCTGGCTTCATATTCAATCAATAATTCTTTGCAGGTTCACAAACATGAAAAATCTAATGAAGGCCGGCCTCGCCGGTGTTGGACTGTTGCCTGTGCTTGCCATTGCCGGGGAGCCGCTGTTCTACAAAGACGTCGTCATGTTGGCGCAAGGCAAGGATTATGCGAGCGTTCAGCAGTATCGCAATGCCTTCCATAACACACGCGTCGAGGATGGCCTGCGTGCCAATTCCAAGGCCTGGGCGAGCAAACAGTTTGACGTGACGCTGCCGAGCGGCGAGTCGGTTTCCATCAACACGAACAAGCGCTATAAGACCAGCACGGCTGAAGTCGTGGTCGGGCAGGCTAGTGGCGGTGGCCAGCAAGCACTGCAGCGTAACGGCGTAGGCGCCGAGAGTGTCTTCGTCAATAATGATGGCCTCATCACCGGCACCATTCGCCATGCCGGCAAGCGCTATAACGTGCGGTCACTGGAAAGCGGGCAGCATCTGGTGATCGAAGTGGATGAAAGCCGGATGCCGGCGGATCACCCCGAAGCCGATTACGCGGCGATTTTCGAAGAAGCGGTCAATCGTCAACTGGCGCCTGTCCAGACCAACAACGTAACCGCAGCGGCCAATACCACCATTGACTTGCTGGTGAACTACACGCCCAGAGCCAAGAACGCGGTGTCGAACATCAGCGGCCTGATTGATCTGGCGGTCGCGGAGACCAATACTGGTTACAGCAACAGTGGCGTCGGAATTACTGCGCGCGTGGTACATCGCGCACAGACCAGTTACACCGAAAGCGGCAACATGACAACGGACCGTGACCGCTATGCGTCCAAGACCGACAGTTACATGAACGAGATCCACACCCAGCGAGACACCTACAAGGCCGACGTGGCGGTGCTGATCCTCAATGACAGCGCATCCTGCGGTATCGCCAAAGCCATTGGCGCAACGGCAAGCACGGCGTTCGCGGTTGTGCACTATGACTGTGCCACGGGCTATTACTCGTTCGCCCATGAGATCGGTCACCTGCAAAGCGCCCGTCATGACCCTGCTGCGGATCCGACCACGACGCCGTATGCCTATGGCCATGGCTATCGCTCGCCGACCAGCGCATGGCGGACGATCATGGCGTACAACTGCACATCGGGTTGCCCGCGCATCAACTACTGGTCTAACCCGCTCAAGACCTACGGTGGCCAGGCGATGGGAACTGCAACGAAGAGCGACAATACTCGGGTGCTGAACAACACCAAGGCGACGATTGCATCGTTCCGGTAAATCACTGTCCCGCAAAAAAAAACGGCGTTGCATCTGCAACGCCGTTCTTCCATCCGGGTGAGGTCAGCCACTGATGATGGTAGCCGGTACCCGCACGGCGCCTTCCATCAGCACTCGAGCACTGCGGCTCATGATGGCCTTGCGGACCACCCATTGGCCGTTCACCTGTTCGGCTTGCGCGCCAACGCGCAGGGTGCCGGACGGGTGGCCGAAGCGCACCGCTTCACGTGCGCCGCCACCGGCCGCCTGGTTCACCAGCGTGCCGGGAATCGCCGCGGCGGTGCCGATGGCGACGGCGGCGGTACCCATCATTGCATGGTGCAACTTGCCCATTGACAGCGCGCGTACGCAAAGGTCGATCTCGGACTTCGCGATCTGCTTGCCGCTTGATGCCTTGTAATCGGTCGCCGGTGCAACGAAAGCAATCTTCGGGGTGTGCTGGCGCTTGGCGGCGTCGGCGATATCCTTGATGAGGCCCATCTTGACCGCACCGTGGGCACGCAGGGTTTCGAACATCGTGAGCGCCTTGCTATCGCTGTTGATGGCGTCCTGCAGTTCGGTGCCGGTGTAGCCGATGTCCTTGGCGTTGACGAAAATGGTCGGAATGCCGGCGTTGATCATTGTGGCCTTCAAGGTGCCAATACCGGGCACGTCGAGTTCATCCACGAGATTGCCGGTCGGGAACATCGAGCCGCCGGCATCGCCTTCGCCTTCATCAGCCGGGTCGATGAATTCAAGCACGATCTCGGCGGCCGGAAAGGTCACGCCATCGAGTTCAAAGTCACCGATTTCCTGCACTTCACCGTTCTGAATCGGGACATGGACAATGATGGTCTTGCCGATGTTGGCCTGCCACACTTTCACCGCGAACATGCCGTTCTGCGGCAGGCGCGCCGGGTCGATAAAGCCATTGGTGATGGCAAACGGACCCACCGCGGTGCTCAGGTTGCCACAGTTGCCACTCCAGTCGACAAACGCCTGATCAATCGAGATCTGACCATACAGATAATCGACATCGTGGTCCGGCTTGCTGCTCTTGCCGATGATCACGCACTTGCTGGTGCTCGAGGTAGCACCGCCCATGCCGTCAGTGTGTTTGCCGTACGGATCCGGGCTGCCAATCACGCGCATCAGCAGCGCATCGCGCGCCGGGCCCGGCACTTGTGCGGCTTTCGGCAGATCCTGCAAGCGGAAGAACACGCCTTTGCTGGTGCCGCCGCGCATATACATCGCGGGAATTTTGATTTGCGGTTTATGCGTCATGATGTTCAGGCCTTGTTCGATTCAAGGAAGTCTTGGGCAAATCGCTGCAGAACACCACCGGCTTCGTAGATCGACACTTCTTCAGCGGTATCCAAACGACAGGTGACCGGCACTTCAACGCGCTCGCCGTTGCGACGGTGTACGACCAGCGTCAGATCCGCACGGGGTTTGCGGGCACCGATAACATCGAAGGTTTCAGTGCCATCAAGGCCAAAGGTTTTGCGATTGCTGCCGGCTTTGAATTCCAGCGGCAGCACGCCCATGCCGATCAGGTTGGTGCGGTGAATGCGCTCGAACCCTTCAGCGACTATCGCTTCGACACCGGCCAAACGCACGCCCTTGGCGGCCCAGTCACGCGAGCTACCCTGGCCGTAATCGGCGCCGGCGATGATGATGAGCGGCTGGCTGCGGTTCATGTAAGTTTCAATGGCTTCCCACATCCGCATGACCTTGCCTTCCGGCTCAACGCGGGCGAGCGAGCCTTTCTTGACTGCGCCATCAACCACGGCCATTTCGTTGATCAAGGTCGGATTGGCGAACGTCGCGCGCTGTGCGGTCAGGTGGTCACCGCGATGGGTGGCGTAGCTGTTGAAGTCTTCTTCTGGCAGGCCCATCTTGGCCAGGTATTCGCCGGCGGCACTGTTCAGCATGATTGCGTTCGACGGCGACAGGTGATCGGTGGTGATGTTGTCACCGAGCAAAGCGAGCGGACGCATGCCGGTCAGCGTACGCGGCTTGGCCAGCGCGCCTTCCCAGTACGGCGGCCGGCGGATGTAGGTGCTCGGTGCGCGCCAGTCATAGAGTGGGCTGATGCTTTCGTTGCTGGCGACAGCTGCCGTGAACATCGGTTCGTAGACCTTGCGGAACTGCTCCGGCTTGACGGCGGTTTTCACAATCGCGTCGATTTCTTCGTCGCTCGGCCAGATGTCCTTCAGCGTTACCGGCTTGCCGTTTTGATCGTGACCCAACACATCTTTCTCGATATCAAAGCGGATGCTGCCGGCAATGGCGTAAGCGACGACGAGCGGTGGTGACGCAAGGAAGGCTTGTTTGGCGTACGGATGAATACGACCGTCGAAGTTGCGGTTACCGGACAGCACGGCGGTGGCATACAGATCGCGGTCGATGATTTCCTGCTGGATTTTCGGATCGAGTGCGCCGCTCATGCCATTACAGGTCGTGCAAGCAAAGGCAACGATGCCGAAGCCGAGCTTTTCCAGATCCGCTTTCAAACCGGCTTCCTGCAAATACAGCTCGACGGTTTTCGAGCCCGGCGCCAGTGAGCTTTTCACCCACGGTTTGCGCACAAGACCTTTGCGATTGGCGTTACGTGCCAGCAGGCCGGCGGCAATCACGTTGCGCGGGTTCGAGGTATTGGTGCAGCTGGTGATGGCAGCGATGATGACGGCGCCGTCCGGCATTTGGCCGGCGGTTTCGGTGTACGGTGCGACGATGCCTTTGGCAGCGAGATCGGTGGTGGCGACGCGCGCGTGCGGGTTCGACGGGCCGGCCATGTTGCGGACCACGCTCGAGAGATCAAATGTCAGCGTGCGTTCGTACTGTGCGGTCTTGAGGGCATCTGCCCAGAGACCCGCTTGCTTGGCATAGGTTTCGACGAGTTTGACTTGCTCGTCGGTGCGGCCAGTCAGGCGCAGATAATCCAGCGTCTGTTGATCGATAAAGAACATGGCTGCAGTGGCACCGTATTCCGGTGCCATGTTGGAAATGGTGGCGCGGTCACCGAGCGTCAGTGCCGCTGCACCTTCACCGCGGAATTCCAGATACGCGCCCACTACTTTGGCTTTGCGCAGGAATTCGGTCAGCGCCAGCACGATGTCGGTGGCGGTGATGCCGGCCTGCGGTTTGCCGGTCAGCTCAACGCCGATGATGTCAGGCAAACGCATCCACGAGGCGCGGCCGAGCATGACGTTTTCCGCTTCCAGACCACCGACACCAACGGCGATCACGCCGAGCGCATCGACGTGCGGGGTGTGGCTGTCGGTGCCGACGCAGGTATCCGGGTAGGCAACGTTGTCTTGCATGCCAATCACCGGCGACATCCGCTCCAGGTTGATCTGGTGCATGATGCCGTTACCCGGTGGGATCACATCGACGTTTTTGAACGCTTTCTTGGTCCAGTTGATGAAGTGAAAGCGATCTTCATTGCGGCGATCTTCAATGGCGCGGTTTTTCTCAAACGCGTTCGGATCAAAGCCGCCGCATTCGACCGCGAGCGAGTGGTCAACAATCAATTGCACCGGCACCACCGGATTCACTTTCGCCGGGTCGCCACCTTGATCGGCAATGGCATCGCGCAGGCCAGCGAGGTCGACCAGCGCGGTCTGGCCGAGAATGTCGTGGCAAACGACACGGGCCGGAAACCACGGAAAGTCGCGATCGCGCCGGCGTTCGATCAGCTGCAGCAGGCAGTCATTGAGCATGGCCGGGTCGCATTTGCGGACCAGGTTCTCGGCATGGACGCGGGCGGTGTAGGGCAGGCCGTCATAGCTGCCGGGCTTCAGCGCCTCGACCGCCGCACGGGCGTCAAACCAATCCAGGGACGTACCAGTCAGCGACTTGCGAAAAGCGGTATTCATAGAAGCGGGCATCCAGTGCGAGGGGTGGAGGGGCAGCGCCGAGGTCGGCATTCAAACGTTTGTCCATTATCCGGAAAACCGCTGTGGGAATCATCCGGCTTTGGTCCAGTCCTGATGAAAAATCGGTGGTTTTCTGCGGCTGGACCGGGCTGGGCTTATGAGGGCGTGGAATATAGCAGCGTTGGCGGTGCCAGCAGCTCCGATGCCGGGCCGGGTACCAAACAGCGTTGCGGCAGGCGGAAGCCCTGACGCGATGAACGGACGTGGGGAACCCACCGCCGCTCGGATACTCTGATCGCACTGCCCCCGACCGCGTACAACCGAGCAGGTCCACCATGCCGACAAGGCTTCCTGTGTCGATCCACGCCATGCGAATGCTGCTTTTGACCTGTTGGCTGCTCGCAATGGCCAACAGCAGTGTCTTGGCCGCGTCCGAGCTGCGGCAAACCCAGCACCTGCAGTCGCGACTGGTGGTGGCACAGACCACGGCTCAGCCAGGCTCGGTGCTGACCGTTGGCCTGCTGCTCGAACATGACCCGCATTGGCACACCTACTGGCGCAACCCGGGTGATTCGGGACTCAAGACCGAAATTGAGTTGAGTGTGCCGGCGGGCGTGCAGGTGTCGGGAATCGACTGGCCGGCACCGGAGCGGTTTCCGCTCAGCGAGACAATTGTGAACTTTGGCTACAGCGGTCGGACGTTGCTGCCGGTGCGGTTGTCGGTGCCCGCCAATTTTGCCGGTGACCGCTTGCTGATCAGTGCCAAGGCACGCTGGCTGATCTGTGAATCGGAATGCATTCCCGGCACGGCCGACTACGCACTCAGCGTGCCGGTACAAGCGACCGGCACGCCGCAGGTCGATGAGCACTGGCGAAGTGACTTTGCCCGCAGTGCCTTGCGTCAGCCTCAGCCAAGCGCCATTGAGGCCGTGTTGCGAGCCGACAACGATGGCGCTCTGTTGTTGACCCTCGCTGGCGCCGATGTGCCGTCCGAACTTGCGTCGTGGACGCTGTTTCCGCTGGCAGAGGAACTGATCAGCTACAGTGTGTTGCCACGCTGGCAACTGCTCGCCGGATCGTGGCAAACGCCGCTAAAGCGCAGTGATTATTTTGCCGGCTTGCCGACCCGCAGTGACTGGCTGCTGGTGAAAGGGGACCGCGCACTGCTGTTCACCGCGCAAGCTGAAGATCGTCCGGCAAGCGCTGTCGCCAAACCCCGAAACTGATTTGCAGACAAACCCCTTTTCTTCCCATCACGCCAAGGAGATGCAATGAAAGATCTGTTGCTTGCCAGTGTTATCGCTGCCGGCTTGTCGGCCGCAGCACAGGCCAGTGTCGTTGGCCAACCGGCACCGGGTTTCAGCCTCACCGACAGTGACGGCAAGACCCGCACCCTTGCCGAGTTCAAAGGCAAAACCGTGGTGCTCGAATGGACCAATGCCGAATGCCCGTTCGTCAAGAAGCATTATGGTGCGCGCAACATGCAAACTCAGCAGGGTGACGCGACCAGCAAGGACGTGGTGTGGTTGACGATCAATTCAGGCGCGCCTGGCCTGCAGGGTCACGTCGACGGCGCGCAAGCCAATGCCATCCGCAAGGAAACGGGCGCCAGGCAGACAGCTTATCTGCTCGATCCGAGTGGTGACACCGGCCGCGCTTATGGTGCCAAAACGACACCGCACATGTATGTGATCGACGGCAATGGTGTGCTGCGCTACAACGGTGGCATCGACAGCATTGCCAGCACGGATCAAGCCGACATTCCGAAAGCCACTCAGTACGTGCCGCAGGCACTCGCCGAGCTCACCGCCGGCAAACCGGTCAGCGTCAGCACCAGCAAACCGTATGGCTGTTCGGTGAAGTACAAGAGCTGAACCGCAACGCCGCAGAAAGAATCGCCACGGTCGATGACTTGATTTTGCATGCAAAGCAGTCTGTCATTTCTGCCCAGACGGAAATGACAGACTGGTTCTTTCGAACGGCATTGGCAGTCGTTTGACGGTTTTTGGCGGCCATCGCTTCAGGGCGCGATCTTCCGCTTCAGCGCCTTCGCCAGCGGCTTCGGCAGGCTCGGCAAGGTGCGCAGCAACCACGGCAGGATTTTTCGCTTCACCCCACTGAGTGATTCCGGGACGACCGCTTCGATCAGGTGCGGACCCGGCATGGCCAACGCGTATTCCAATGCCTTGTTGAACTCTTCGGCTGTGGTAGCACGCACCGCGTGCACACCCATGCCCTGTGCCAGCTGGGCAAAATTCAATACCGGTCCGCCCAGATCCAGTTGCGATTTTGCTTTCGGGCCAATTTCCGCCGCACCGACTCGTTCCAGTTCGACATTGAGCACCGAATACGAAGCGTTGTTGAAAATGATCGCGGTGACGTTGAGTTGTTCGCGCGCCATGGTCCAGAGCGACTGAATCGTGTACATCGCAGTGCCGTCGCCGATGAGCGCAACGACAGGCCGGTTCGGGCAGGCGATTGCCGCACCAACAGCATTCGGTAAACCCTGGCCGATGGCACCACCGGTCAGGGTGATCAGATCATGGCGTGGCGCGCCTGCGGTCATCGCCGACAGCAGCAGGCCGGAGGTGATTGCCTCGTCGATCAGGATGGCGTTATCCGGCAGCAGGTGGCCGACGGCCTTGCAGACTTTTTCGGCGCTGAGTGGTCCACGCGGACGCGATGGCCGGCTCGCTGGTTGCAATGCCGGTTCGCTGTGCGTGGCGCCAAGGGCATGGACGAGTTTCTGCAAACTCAGCGCGCTGTCCTGTGCAGGCGTTGCCAAGGTGAGTACGGTGCAGCTGTCCGGCACCAGATAGCTTTTCTTGCCGGGATAGGCAAAGAACGAGACCGGCGCTTTCGCATCCACCAGAATCAACAGTTCAAACTCGGCAAGTTGCACCCCGGCGAGTTCTGCGAGATAGGCAATGCGCTCGACAGTGGGCAAACCGGCGCCGCGTTCAAGCCGGGTCGGAAACACTTCGGCCAATAATTTCACACCGCTGTGCGCAGCGATGCGGGCGGCAGCGAGGAGGCTGGGCTCACGCAGGGCTCGGCCGCCGAGCAGCAGCGCGGTTTTCTTTCCCGAGTGGATGGCTCCGGCAATAGTGGCAACGGTGGCGTCATCCGCGCCATCCGGGCGGTGTTGCGGCGGTGGCGGGCAAGGGTTGCCACCCTCGCCCCACGACACATCGGCGGGCAAGATCAAGGTTGCAACCTGGCCGGGCAGACCGCGCGCGACAGCAATGGCGTCCACCGCATCCTTGCACAGATCGGCAGTGGTTTTGGCAGTGCGGACAAAACCGGGCGACACATTGCGTGCCACCGTTTCGATATCCGATTGCAATTGCGCGTCATACGGGACGTGGTAGGTGGCGTGATCGCCGACGATGTTGATCATCGGCACTTTGCCTTTGCGGGCGTTGTGCAGATTGGCAAGGCCATTGCCAAGGCCACAGCCGAGATGCAGCAGCGTTGCTGCCGGTTTGTCGGCCATCCGGGCGTAGCCGTCGGCGGCGCCGGTGGCGACGCCTTCAAAAAGCGCCAGCACGGCGCGCATGCGCGGTTCGCTGTCGAGTGCGGCAACAAAATGCATTTCGCTGGTGCCGGGGTTGGTGAAGCAAACCTCGATGCCGGCATCAACCAGCGTTTTCATCAGGGCTTGGGCGCCATTGGCCATGGTTGTTCTCCGTCAATTTTTTTTGCTCCCCTCCTTAACAGGAGGGGGACCTAATGCTCCGTCACTTCGTGCGGTGTTTGGGATCACCCACGCGCCACCAACGATCGTGCTGCCGCCTTCGCGGTCAGAATGCAGCCCGGCAGGAACGTGCCTTCCAGCGAGCGCTTGCCGCTGGCGCCGCCGCCACCAAAGCCAGCGGCTTCACCGACACAATACAAGCCCGGCACCGGCTCGCCGTGCCTATCGAGCACGCGGCTTTGCAAATCGGTTTGCAAGCCACCGAGACTTTTGCGGGTGATGAGTTGCATCTGGATGGCGATAAACGGGCCGGCTCCCGGTTGTTGCAGCGGCGCCGGCTTGCAGGTACGCAGTTTGTCCGGGCCCCACTGGCGCGCGTGCAGGATGCGCCGGATCTGATCGTCGTTCTCCAGTTTGTTGCCATTGGCAAAGTTGGCGTCAAACGCGTCGGCAGTGGCTTGCAGCACCGCCGGGTCGACATCATGCGAGCAGGTCAGTGCATTCATCATGCCGGCGAGGTCGGCGAGTGTATCGGCCACCAGAAAATGCCGACTTTCGCGCTGCATCTGTTGCACCAGTCGGTGATTGCCAAGCAACAGCTCTTTCACAAATGCGGGAAACTGCTTGTCGCGAATGCGCTGATTGTGCTCGGCGCCGGAAATGGCGAACTCCTTGGCCGCAATACGCCAATTCAACAGGTGCCAGGTCCATGGTTTTTCCTGCTCGGCCACACGCTGACACAGCCAGTGGGTATCAAAGCCGGTGATCAGCGGCTCAGGCCCGATGCGCTCGCCTTTGTGGTTGAGCCAGAGCGCCGATTTGCACGGAATGGTCGACAGGCCGTGGCCGTCAAAATGTGGATACGGATGCGGAAAGCCGGCAGCGTAATTCCACATCTCACCGGCGTTGCGAATCCTGCTGCCGAACCGATCTTCAACATGGTGATGTAGCGTGCCATCGGCAAACGGATGCGCACCGTTCAGCATCGTGGCTGGCATGGGCCGATTGCTCGGCCAGTTGCGTCTGCATTCGTCGTGCGCGCCGTTGATGCCGCCCATTGCCAGCACAACCTGTGCGGCCGGCAGACGAATTTCCGCGCCAGTGATTTCGTTGATGGCCACCGCGCCGGTGATGCGACCGGCCACCTGATCCAATGTGGTGACCCGATGTCGATGCAGCAAGGTCAAACGGCCCTTGCCGTTGGCTCGGGTCAGTGCAGCGATCAGGCAACGAGTCAGTTCCCGCGATGTGCCCCAGACCACGTGATAGCGCGGCAGGCTGTTGCCTTCGCCAAAGCGGCCGCGCTCGACCCAGTTCACCGCCGGCAAAAATGTGATGCCTTCGCCGCTGAGCCAGTCGTACACCTCGGTACGCGAATGCTCGACGTAATGGCGCGCCCATCGCTGCGGCCAGTGATCGTTTGGCTCCAATTCGCCAAAACGCTGCCAGTCGCGCAGCGCGATCTCCGGCGTGTCCGGAATTTTCAATTTCGCTTGCAGCGGGGTGCCGACCAGCGCCATGCCACCGAACGCCCACAGCGCCAGCCCGCCGAAGCGCTGGGGTGTATCACGATCGACCAGCGTCACCGACTTGCCGGCGCGCAGCAGCTCGAGCGCGGTGACAATGCCGGCGAGGCCGCCGCCGACAACCAGCACATCCGAATGTGGCGCGTGGGTCATCACGTCTCCCGTGTAAGTGCAAATGCGCGCATGGGCCGATCAAGCAAGCTTGGCTGTTTAAGTCCCTCCCGCTTCGTGGGAGGGGGTCGGGTGATGGGGCATACCGTCGAGGTCTACTCCGCCTCGGCAAGCACTTCCACCTGTTGCCGTCCAAGATAGCCGGCTAAGATGCGGCCATGCTTGACATTGCAGGCCATCGAAATTGACTTTGCAGGCCACCGTATCGCTCAGCTGGGTCCAGACCGTTATCGCGGCCGCCGCTCGATTGGGGGTCAGCCAGGGCCCGTTGCTGGCGAGCGCCGGCATCGCCCCGACCGCACTGGCGCGTGAACGCTGGCCCATCGATGACATCACCCGGCTCTGGCGAGCCGCCGAGCGCTGCACCGGCGATGCCGGTTTTGGGCTGAAAGCGGGTGCGCTGGTCGGCCCGGCCAGCCTGAATGTGGTCAGCTTCTTGTTGCAGTCGTCAGCGACGCTGCGCGAAGCACTGACGCAGGTGCAGAAGTACCAGCGGTTGATTTCCGACGGCGGCCGCTTCCAGTTGCTGGCCGGTGAGGCGGCCAGCTGGTTGGTCTACCACCCGAGGCAAGGTGAACTCGCGTTCAGTCCGCATCAGATCGAAGCCGTACTGGCCGCCGTGATCAGTTTTGCCCGTTGGATCACCGCGACCCCGGCGCGACCGTTGAAAGTGCAATGCAGTCACAGCCAGCTCGGGGCTTCTTCCGGCTATCGCGAGGTGTTTCAGTGTCCGGTCGAGTTCGAGCAGGCATTCAACGGTCTGCTGCTCGATAACGCGCTGCTCGATCTGCCGCTGCCACAAGCCGATGCCCAACTCGCGCTGCTGCACGAACGTTACGCGGCGGCGCAACTGTCCGCGCTCAGTGAAGCCGGCGCTGCGGTTCCTTACTTGCGTGAATGGCTGGCAATGCAACTTGGGCCAACGCTGCCCACGCGCGCGGTCGCGGCGCGCGCCCTGAGGCTCAGTGAGCGGACGCTGGCACGTAGGCTGTCCAAACAAGGACAAAGTTTCGAACGCTTGCTGGATGAAGTGCGCTGCGCGGCGGCATTGCATGCCGTTGCGCATACTTCGCGGGCGCTAAGCGATATCGCGCTGTCGCTTGGCTTTGCCGAAGTCAGTCCGTTCTATCGAGCTTTTCAGCGCTGGACTGGTGTGCCGCCAGCGCGCTGGCGAAAACAACAACTGCAGAAAAATGGCGAATAGATCCAGCAGAACTGGACCGATTCAGACACAGCACTTCCATGAACCGCCTGCAACGGCAGGATGCCCAAGCTTTGATTGACGGAGCTGTTATTTCCGCCATTTGCGTAATCAATTCATGCAAGGCAACACCCCATGTCCTGCAGATACCGCCAAACGGTGGTGCAGTGGATGGGATTGGAGGGATGCGTAATGGTGCAGCCGGAAAAAAACGGAATTCCCGGGCTTTTTTGCTATAGCGTGAGACGCGGTGAGACTAGCAATTGGTGGCGGATGGTTGACCGCGGAACTGGGCGCTCGGTCAGTCATTTCGGACCGGTGCTGGCGCCAGCAGACAATTGTGGAACACCAGCGAAAGCGCCGTTGAGCAAATCAGTGCAGGTCAACGAACGCCCGCATCAGTGAGTTCCGTCATCAAATCAATGGTGCGGTCGCAGTCTTCGACGAGGGCACGAAAATGCGACTTCAGATCGCCGTGCTTGGCAATCATCGTCTCACGGGGCGACTTAGCATTTAAGCTGCTTGCGTGACCCTTCATCTTGTTGCGTAAGTCGTGCAGCGACTTCAGTGGTGCCACGACGGCTGTGGCTTCCTCTTCATTCACCTGCGCATGCAGAAGGACTTCGCTGGTCAGTTTCAGGCTGCCCCATTGTGGCTCTACCGTGATGCCGGTTCAGCCTTCGACTTGACGTAGCTTCTGCTCAAGCCCTCGACGACCAACTGGTCGAGGGCCATTTGTTGTCCTGATGCCCCCTCACAGCAGCGCCGCTTCCAGCCGCTGCTTGCGTTGTTTCCAGTCAGGCATTACTTGCCCGAGCAGTTTGAAGAACCGCGCGTCGTGGTCGCGGTGCCGGCTGTGGCACAACTCGTGGGTCACCACGTACTCGATGCAGGGGCGGGGGGCGCGCACCAGGTTGAGATTCAAGGTCATGGTGCCGGCGCGTGACAGACTGCCCCAGCGTGATTGCATGGCGCGCACGATCAGGCGCGGAAGTTCGATGCCCTTGAAGTGGGGCAGGCTGGTGTCCAGCATTTCGGTGAAAACAGCCCGTGCGCGGTCGAGATACCAGCGGTGCAGCAGGGCCTTGACGCGCTCTGGTTCCGGCTCGCCGGGCAGCATGACCAGAAGCCGGCCGCGCGTCAGCTTGACGCTGGCTGCCTCCCCAGAGATCAGCTTTAGTCGATATTGCCGACCGAGATAGAGATGTGATTCGCCGTTGATGTACTGCCTTGCTGGCGTGCGAGGGCGGTAGCGCTCGAACTCGGCCAGCTGTCGGCTGATCCATGCAGCACGTTTCTGCACCCGCTCAGCAATCAGTGCCTCGGGGCAATCGATGGGAGCGCGTACCAGCACGCGGCTGTCGGGGTGGACTTCGATGGCCAGAGTCTGCCTCGATGCGAGAAAGCACAGCTCGTAGCGGATCGTGTCGGTGCCCCAGGTCAGTGTTCCGGTCATGGTCTTCACCCGGTTATCCGGTGGCGGGCGAGTTGCATTGTCTTCTCAATGATCTCGTCCATCTCTTCGGTGGACAGCGCGATACCGCGTGCGCCCTTGACCTCATCGTAGAGGTAGTCGTCGATCTCGTTCATGGTCCGGCGCTGGGCGTCGAGGTCATCCCAGTAACCCACCTTGCGGTTGCGCCGAAAAATATCCCAGACCGCCATGGCAGCCTCGGCGGATGCGTTCTGAGCCTGCTCGTCGTTGCTGAGATGGTTCGCCACGAAGGGGCGCAACAGGCCATAGAAGGCAGCCGCGTCGGCGTCGCCCTTCAGTGCCGTTGGCAGGTCATCGCCCTTGCGCGAAACCACAGCGTCCTTGATCTCGGTAACCCGCTGCAGGTATTCCAGATCGGACAGGCGCTTGGCGCGATAGTCGTCGATGGCCTGCTGAATCAGCTTGGAAAATTTTTCGTAGAAGGCCGGGTCCTGCTCCAGCCGTTCGTTGATGGCGCGCTTGGTGGCGTGGGCGATCATGTCGGCCTTGGCCCCAAGGTTCTTTTCGCTGCCCGCGCCTTGCTCCTCAACCACCTTCTGGAAAGCGGCCTCGTCGAAGATGTTCACTGGCGCGTTCAGCTGCACCACCTCGGAGGCCGAGATGTGCGTGTCCAGCAGCTTCTGGATGCGCGGTTCGAAATCGCGGTAGTCGACGGATTCCGCATAGCGCAGTTTCACCGCTGCCTTCAGATTGACGAAGCGCTTGAGGTCGTTCTTGTAGGCGCGCAGCTTCTGTTCGGGCGTCTCGGTGATGAAGCGTTCGCTCGACAGCGCAATGGCCAGGGTTTTGGCATAGGCGGAGAGCCGCTCGTAAAAATCGGCGCGCAGTTTCTCGTTCGCCAGCAGTTGTTCGAAGGCTTCCTCGTCCTGGCGGTTCTTCACCGTCTTGAACAGATCCCACAGCTCGGCATGGCGCTGCGGCAGCGCTTTGGTTTCTTCATGGATCGAGGTCAACGCACCTTCGAGATCCGCCGCCTCGAATCCTTCCAGGGCGCTGTAGGTGGTCAGCGCTTGGTCCAACTCGCCCAGCACACCCACGTAGTCGATGATGTAGCCGAAGTCCTTGGTCTTGCTGCCGGACTCGTCCTCATACAAGCGATTCACCCGGGCAATGGCCTGCAGTAGCGAGTGATCTTTCAGCCGCCGCGCCAGATACAGCACGGTGTTGCGCGGCGCGTCGAAGCCAGTCAACAGCTTGTCCACCACAATTAAAATTTCCGGCTCGTCGCCGAACTTGAATGCATTGACGATCTGCTTGTTGTAGTCCTCTTCCGAGCCGTAGCGCTTCATCATGCGTTGCCAGAAGGCCACCACCGCGTCGGTGGATTCCTCGGCGTCGATCTCGTCAAAGCCCTCGCGCTCGTCAGGCGGGGAGATGATCACCTCGCTGGTGACCGCGCCCAGCTCGTCCAGAAACGCCTTGTAGCGCAGCGCTGCCGTCTTGTTGGGCGCCACCAGTTGCGCCTTGAAGCCGGTGCCCTGCCAGTTCTGACGGTAATGCTCGCTGATGTCGAAGGCGCGCATGTAGATCACCTGCTCGGCCTTGTTCAGCATCTCGGCGCGGGCGTATTTTTTTTTCAGGTCGGCCTTTTGCTGAACGGTCAGTCCCTGGGTGTGGCGCTCGAACCAGATGTCGATGGCGGCCTGGTTCTGTTCCAGCTCCACCATGCGTCCTTCGTAGAGCAGCGGCACAATGGCGCCGTCGGCCACTGCCTGGTCGATGGCATAGGTGTGGATCACGCCGCCGAACCTGGCCACGTCGCTCTTCTCGCGAGTGAGCAGCGGCGTGCCGGTGAAGCCGATGTAGCAGGCATTCGGGAACATCTGGCGCATGCGCGCTGAATAGCTACCCAGTTGGGAGCGCTGGGTTTCGTCCACCAGCACGAAGATGTCGGGTGAGGCATCGCTGAACTTCTTGTAGGCCAGCGCCTTGTCGAACTTGTGCACAAGCGTGGTGACGATGTGCGCCTTGCCGTCGGCCACCAGCTCCACCAAGTGGCGGCCGCTCTCGGCCCGGTCGGGTGAGAGGCCGCAGGCGGCGAAGGTGTTGCCGAGCTGCTTGTCCAGATCCACCCGATCGGTTACCAGCACGATGCGCGGGTTACGGATGCCCGGCTCCAGAGCCAAAGCGCGCGCCAGCATCACCATGGTCAGCGACTTGCCCGAACCTTGCGTGTGCCAGACGATGCCGCCCCGGCGCTTGCCACTGTCGTCAGTCTGCTTGACCCGCCGCAATACCTCCTGGATGGCGAACACCTGCTGGTAGCGTGCAATCTTGCGCACGCCGCCGTCGAAAACCGTAAACGCCCACGCCATTTCCAGCAGTCGTTCCGGGCGGCACAGGGCGTAAAGCGTGCGGTCTTGCTCGGTCACCTGCCGGCCCACCAGGTAGGGAGCGGTCTCCTCGCGCACACCCAGCTCGGCAAAGGCCAGATCGAACAGCGAGGCCTTGATCGACGCCGGCAACGGGCGCTCCAGCAGTGGCGCGAGATTGGCGTCCGCCACGTTCTCCTTCCATTTCGACCAGAACTTGGCTGGCGTGCCGGTGGTGGCGTAGCGAACCTCGTTCTTGTTCACCGCCAGCACCGTTTGCACATAGGTGAACAAGCGCGGGATGTACTCATCGCGCTGGTTGCGGATGGTCTGCGAAATGGCCTGGGTCACCTCAACCTTCGGCGACTTGCACTCGATCACTGCGAAGGGGATGCCGTTGACGAACAACACCACATCCGGCCGGCAGGTCTCGACGCTGCGAGTGCGCTCCACGGCGAACTCGGCTGCCACGTGATAGACGTTGTTGGCCGGGTTGCGCCAGTCCACATAATTCAGCGTGAAGCTCTTCAGGTCACCCTCGATGGATTGCTCCAGCGCTACGCCGAGTGTCAGCAGGTCATAGACCGCCTCGTTGGTTTTGAGCAGGCCGTCGTACTTGACGTTCTTTAGCCGCTGAATGGCGCTCTGGAGGTTCTCCTCGCTGAACAGATAACTGCCGCCCTTGTGCTGGATGCGGTTCAGCTTCTTCAACTGCTCGCGCAAAATTTCTTCCAGCAACACATTGCTGGCGCGGCCAGCCCGTGCGGCCAGCGCCTCGGCGGGCGTCAGATACTGGTAGCCCAAATTGACCAGCACCTGCAGGGCAGGGATCTGGGAGAGGTATTTTTCGTCGAAGCGGAAGCTGTCCATCGTCATACCCTAAAGCGCCCAGTTGGGGTGCTTGACCGCGTTGTAGAAATCGATGCACTCGGCATCGGGTGTGCGGCCCAGCCGCTCGCGCTTGGCATCAAGACTGGCCACCAGGCCGGTGTAAAAGGCCCGTTCACCGGCGTAAGCCTCCGGCTGTGTGGTGAGTTCCAGATGGCGGCGATACACGTAACTCACGGCATCCGCCACCTGCACTAGCGAGGAGTGTTGCGACTTGATCGCAAAGGCGGTATTGATGATGTGGTCGAAGCGATCAGGCTGCTTCAGCGCACACCACTGATTTTTGCCTCTGATCTTCCTCGTCTGCTGGTACAAGGCATCGAACCACGGCTCGGCCAGATAGAGCCCGTCCGACACCTTTGGCATATGGGCCTTGTTGTCATCGAAAATGAGGACGGTCAGTCCTTTGTTATTGGACTTGCCTTGCATCTTCTTCTGAATCAGTCCGCTGACGAACATGCCATTGAGCGCCCAGTAATTCCCGGCACACGGCATGGTATAGATACCGCTGGCGCAGGCCGCGTTGAAGCGCTCGAACGACATAGCGAAGCCATAGATCGATGAGACTTCCGCAGCCAGCGTGCACATGTCGGTGAGGAATTGTTTGCGGTCGTTGGCAGACACCGTGTTCCAGCCGCCACGGCCGTTGATGAAGGCTTTGGTTTTGAGCTCTTTCGGCGCGCCAGGATGCTTGTTAAGAAAGGCTTCCAGTTCCTGATCGAAGCGGTTGGTGTACTTGCGCAGGCGGTAGGCATCGATCAGCAGGCCCGCCATGACGAACACATCACCTTCATCGGCGCTGCCGGATTCGTCGATATAGGCAAACTTCATGATCAGCTCTCCGCTTCGGCCGTGCGCAGAAAGGCGCTTAGTTGTTTGAGTTTTTCCAGCAACTCATCGAAGGTCACGATCTCGACGTCCTTGGAGTTGCGCCGGAACAGCTCAAAAGACTTCTTCCGGTCATCGCCATCGGGGGTCTTGCCAATCACGAGGCAGCAATGCACGGCATAGGACTCGATGTCGTAAAGGCGCGTGTTGTCCTTGATCTGGGCAATCTGCTTTTGAAATTGGTATTTCTGATCGAGCGCCTGATTGATCGAACCCGACAGGTCGGCCGATGGCGTGTAAACCCCATCGCGAAACGGGGTCTTGTTGAGAATCGGCGTCTGTGGTGTCTTGATCTCGAAGATCGCCGTATTGTTGGTCAGGCTGTTCTTCACCAGAAAATCAGTGATCTTTTCCCCGTCGCCCGACAGCTTGCGTCCACCAACCGATGCCTGGTCCCGCACCTTGATCACGGGATAGCCGAAAGCCATGTTCAGGATGAAGGGGTTCTCATTGAAGAACTCCTGCCAGCGATCTTCGTTCAGATTCTCACCGAGCATCTCCTCATATCGCTTGATCAAGGCGTCAAGCGTCACAAGCTCGATGTCGCCGCGCAGCTTCGCCAGTTTCTCCGGCTGATCCTCAGCGATATCGGCGGCATGGCTAGTCAAGGCGCCGATGACGGCGTTCTGATCCCCCTCGGACAGCTCCTCATTGCCTTCCGCCACGGCAGTGAAAAGCTTGCGATAGGGGTGGCGGCCTACATTCGGTTCCTGCATTGGCAGGCCGAGCCGTTCTGCTAGAATGTTGTGGGCCGCAGTCCATTTCACTTCGCGAGCCGCAGATTGCGCGTGGCGGTCAATCTTGTTCAGTTCGACGCGCGCCTGCTCGAAGTCATGTGTGGAGATGTAGAAGATTCCGTCACCGGCTGGGGCGGGACCGGTTGTGTGTTTGCCGGTGATGACAATTTCAGTGCAATCCGACAGCTCTTCCACCGCATCGATGATAAAGCGGTAAGGCTTCGCAAGGCCAAGCCCGTAAGCGTAGTCCTTGGTGAACGCGGAGGGCAGATTCTCCAGGACATCAAGCACGTCCTCCGGTGTCGTAGGCACGGTCCCGTCGAACCGAAGCATGATGTCTGTGTTGTCGAGCGTGATGCGCTCAATCTGGTCATATTTCGGCTTCAGGAAATCGGATCGGTCGCCGAATGTACTGATCGGATGGATCGTCAAAAATTTGTTCTGGCCGTTGATCTCCAGTAGCTTGGTCCGGTAGCTATTCGCTCTCGTCGGGTCGAGTCCAGCCGCCACCAGACTCCGCTCCGGCGGTACGAAGTAAACCTCGACGAAGTTGGGATGGACTTCCTCGATCTCGAGGGTGCCATCGCGATCCGGGTCATGCTGCTGGAAGCCTCGCGCCATTAGTTGGCCTCCTCTTGAACGGGCAAACGCCACTGGCCGGTGAGAAGCTTCTGCATCAGGCCGCGTTTCTGGGTTCTGAGTGCCGCGAGTTGATTTCGCAGTAAGGCAAGCTCTTGCATGACTGCTCCAAGTGCCTTAACCACGCGTTGCTGCACCTCGACTGGAGGTACGGGCATCGCCATCGAGAAGAAATCGTCAGCAGTGACATTCAAGAGGCCGTGGTTTCGAGCGCCTTCCTGGGCTATTTGGTATATCTGATGATTAAATCCGCCCGCCTCGCAGAAATTGGCAAAATAGTCGCTCATGGGGGCATTACATTCATTGAGTGCGAAGCACAGGTACAGGGTTGAGACGATCCCTTCGTCCAGTCCATCGAGCCGCTTGATCGCGCCAAGTGGGTACCCGGCGGAATAGCTCCTGTTGTAGGCGTACTCGCCGCGCTTGAGTAGCGTGTAGTGCTCGGTTTTCTCAGCCGCAATGCGTTTACCAAAGTAGCGTGACTGGCTGACCAGGCCCTCTGCGCCTGAGATCGTGAGCGGATGGCCGTCACCTTCGACGTTCTTGCGCGTGACCCGACTGGTGAACTCTGATAACCGGCGCCGTGGGAAGGAGTCCGCCCGAAAGAGTTTTTGCATGAGCGCCTTGCTTGAACGCTCCTTCGCCGCGATCAGTTGCTCGGTTTTCTGGATGGCGGTGTCCCAAGTGTCGAGTGCGCGCGCAATGCTTTTCTGCGCCTCGATTGGTGGCACTGGAAGGCGCAGCTTCTGGAAGTGCCCGAGTCCAATGGTTTTAACAGTTGAGCCTGTTGCGATCCGCTCAAACTGGGCCTTTTCGGACTGCAGCCATTGGTAGAGGTATTCGCTGCAAATTCGATTGCCGTCACATCGCCAAGCGATGAAGTGCTGGCTGACAGCCATCTCGTCACCGAGGATTGCAGATTTTCCTACCCCAGCATCACGGGAAAGAATCACCGTTCCCTTTGGATGCAGTACAGCGGATGAGTGACGAAGCCCCAGTTTGGAGATCTTCTTTGCAGTGTCGTATATGTAGCGCTTGTCTAGCGCTGACGAATCCGCCAAAGAAACCCACTTGATTCCGCCATTCCAGTACTCAGGATATTTTTGGCTAGGTGTGTGGCCGCTGCCTCGTTCGGTCAGCGTATCGAGTAGTACAAGTGGCCAGTTCATTTCCGCTTCCCCCGCCCCTTGCCTTCTAACTGCCGCTCTGTCTGCTCAAGCGCAGCCATGTCCTCGGCATCGGCTGCCAGCCGCGCCGCCTCGCGCCGGGCGGCGTCGAAACTTTCGTAACGCTCCAGCGCCAGTTTTTCCGCAACATCTGCGCGCAGTTTTCCAGCGTGGGTCAGGACCTCACGTTCGTTGAACTGCAGGAAGGCGTCGAGCTTGTCTTCCCAGTCGCGCATGGTCAGGGTGCGACGGCGCTGGGCCTGGTCCTCGGCGTAGTCGAGGTACATGACCACGATGCGGTCGAGTGCCTCGATCTCCTCGCGGCTCAGGTAGTTCTTGGCGACGGTGACGTCCTGCTTGCGTACCCGGCCGCCGGCCCAGGTGGTCAGGCCCATGTTGGGCAGAGCAGGGTCGGCGCGGCCGGCGATGAGTTCGGGCGCGGTGTGGCCGGTGACGGCCCAGAGCATCTTGTTCTGCACCTTCTTGAAGAACAGCAGGGCGGCCTCGGACTTGCTGTCGTAGTCCACGGCGGTGGCGTAGATGTCGCGGATCTTCTGGTAGAAGCGCTTTTCCGAGGCGCGGATGTCGCGGATGCGCGCCAGCAGCTCGTCGAAGTAGTCCCAGCCGCCGGGCTCCTTGAGGCGGGCGTCGTCCAGCACGAAACCCTTGACCAGGTATTCGCGCAGGTGGGTAGTCGCCCACTGGCGAAACTGGGTGCCGCGCGGGG
The DNA here is from genome assembly GCA_041914645.1 of Permianibacter sp. Classification (GTDB taxonomy): domain Bacteria; phylum Pseudomonadota; class Gammaproteobacteria; order Enterobacterales; family Permianibacteraceae; genus Permianibacter. The sequence goes on along the minus strand of JAYSCY010000001.1, from coordinate 301,215 downwards.
AGCGCACGCGGTAGCCGATGGCCAAGATCATGTCGAGGTTGTAGTGCTTGAGGCTACGATTGACCGCCCGGCCGCCTTCCTGGCGAACTTGTAAGAGTTCCTTACAGGTTGCCCCCTCGGCCAGCTCGCCCTCGGCATAGATAGCCTTGGTGTGCTGCGTGATGTTCTGGGGCGTGGTGTCGAAAAGGGTGGCGATTTCTGCCTGCGTCAGCCACACCGTGCCGTCCTCGGCACGCAGCTGGATGGCGGCGCTGCCGTCCTCGGCGGTGTAGAGGATCAGTTCGCCGCCACTCATATGCCCAGCTCCTTGAGATACTGTTTCATCTTCATCCGCACCTCGGCCAGCTCGCCTTCCAGGCGTTCGATTTCCTGCTCGACGGCGGCGACGTCGATTTCTTCTTCTTCCTCAAAGGTGTCCACATAGCGCGGGATGTTGAGGTTGAAGTCGTTGTCGGCGATCTCCTGCAGGCTGGCGACGTGGGCGTACTTGTCCACCGGCTGCCGGGTGCGGAACGTGGCGAGCACCTTGGCCATGTGCTCGTCGAGCAGGGCGTTCTGGTTCTTGCCGGACTGGTAGTCGCGGCTGGCGTCGATGAACAACACGTCTTGGCAGGCCTCGCGGGCGCCGCCTTTTTCACGGGCGCGATCGAAGACCAGGATGGCGACCGGAATCGAGGTGGTGGGGAACAGGTTGCCCGGCAGGCCGATGACGGCGTCGAGCAGGTTCTCCTCGATCAGGGCGCGGCGGATGCGGCCCTCTGCGCCGCCCCGGAACAGCACGCCGTGCGGCACCACCACGGCCACGCGGCCTTCTTGCGGCAACGCGGTTTCGATCATGTGGGTAATGAACGCGTAATCGCCCTTGGATTTTGGCGGCAGGCCGCGCCAGAAGCGGCTGTAACGGTCGGCCTCGACCTCCGTACCGCCCCATTTGTCGAGACTGAAGGGCGGGTTGGCCACCACCACGTTGAAGCGCATCAGGCGGTCGGCCTCCACCAGCGCGGGGCTGTTGAGGGTGTCGCCCCATTCGATGCGAGCAGCATCCTTGCCGTGCAGGAACATGTTCATGCGCGCCAGCGCCCAGGTGCTGCCGTTGACCTCCTGGCCGAACAGGGCGAAGTCGCGGCTGCCTTGTTGCTCGACCAGCGCAGCGGCCTCGACCAGCAGGCCGCCGGCGCCGCAGGTGGGGTCGCAGATGCGGTCGCCGGGCTTGGGCGCGGCCAGTTGCGCCAGCAGCTTGGACACCTGCTTGGGCGTGTAGAACTCGCCGGCCTTCTTGCCGGCGTCCGAGGCGAAGCGCTCAATCAGGTAGATGTAGGTGTCGCCGATCACGTCTTCAGACACGCGCGAAGGGCGCAGATCGAGCTTGGCGAAGTCGCCCAGCAGGTTTTCCAGGCGGCGGTTGCGGTCCTTGGTCTTGCCGAGGTTGGCCTCGGAGTTGAAGTCGATATTGCGGAATACGCCTTCGAGCTTGGCCTTGTTGGCCTCCTCGATATGGTCGAGCACGATGTTGATCAGCTCGCCGAGATTTGCCGCCTTGCGCCGCTCGAAAAGGGCATGGAAGTCGGCCAGGAAACGGTCGGTGACCTCGCCAGTCTTTTCGTCCTTGAACTCGACGTAGGGCAGGATGAAACGCTCGCGTTCGAGCTTGCGGCGGATGCGCTCCTCGTTGTCGCCATACTCCTTCTTGTACTCGGCATAGTGGTCGGCCCACTGGTCGCTGATGTACTTCAGGAACAGCATCACCAGGATGTAGTCCTTGTACTGCGCCGGATCGACGACACCGCGAAAGGTGTCGCAGGCGGCCCAGGCGGTGTTGTTGACGTCTTGTTGAGTGAGCTGGTCGGTCATTGGGTGGCCCTTTCTGGGGATGGGTGGGCAAGCTTCATCAGCATGTGTGCAGTCAGGCGCTGGCGCAGGGTGGCGATGCGGGCCAGCAGTGTTTGTTCTTGTTCGGCTAGGGCGGCGGCTTGCGCGATGCGTTGCTGTGTGGCCTGCGAAGGCAGCGGAACCTCCAGCGCCTTCAGTGCTTCGGCGCTGATCATCTGCACCGAGGTGCCTTCGGCCAACGCTGTCAGTTGGGCTTGAGTAGCTGGTGCGTTGATGTACCAGCACAGGTAGGCGGGCAGCACCTTGTGAGGCCGGATCAGCAGCATTGGCGCCGCCAGCACGGCCGGGCCAATGCTTTCCGCTACCAGCGCCGCACCATTGCTGCGACCCCGCGAGCGGAACAGCAGATCGCCCGCGCGCAGCAGGTGGTGGGTCTTGCCCTTCGGCAGTGTTACCCAGATAGCTCCTTCGGCATGTAGCAGGTTGGCGTCGTCGATGTCTTTCATCTGGATCACGGCGACATCGCCCTGCGGGTCGCGCTCGAGGCGCGACCGGAAGGGGTAGCCCATCTGCACGTCGGCCAATTCGCCAAGTGTCATTTTGCAAAAACGCCGTTACGACAATAATAGTGGATGCCAGCATAGGCTGTTAACCCGGCCCTGTCAATTAAAGTAACGGCGTTTCTACAAAATTTCGTCCGTTCGGTTCTGCCGGTGGCAATAGGGTAAGTGTCATGCCCTTTGCTCCATTTGATGTGCCGATTACCCTGTTTTCTTTAATCGTGCGTCGGGTTTCGTACATAGAAAAAGGGCCACGCTTGGATGCAGCCCGTCTTTTTTGCTCGGTGGAGGCAGCGGGAATTGCTTGGTTCATCCTTGAGCCTCGTCCGCGCCTTGCGCGGAACCGTCTGCGGCGGCCCAAAATTGCTCCCGGCAATTTGGTTCGCCACATCCTTGCGGCAAATCCCACTTGGGGCTTGCGCGAAAATTCGTTCCAGACGAATTCTTGTGAACCCGCTACGCGGACCCAACTCCCGATATCGTGGGCAAAGAAAAATGACGACGCGTTTTGACAATGCTGTTCAGCGGGCTGCTGGCGGGAATGGTGCGCTGCCGTCCATGGCGCGCACCTGCGCTATCGCGCAGGCCAGCCTATGGCTGTCCAAATTCGCTCCCGGCGAATTTGTGAACCCGCTCCGCGGGTCCAACACCAGCAGAATCACAGCCCAACAAAAAGGCCTCCTTGCGGAGGCCTTTTTGTTGGGCTTGGTGGAGACGGCGGGAATTGCTCGGCTCATCCCTGAGCCTCGTCCGCGCGTGGCGCGGAACCGCCTGCGGCGGCCCAAAATTGCTCCCGGCAATTTTGTGAACCCGCTCCGCGGGCTCAATACCTGCAAATTCATAGCGCAACAAAAAAGCCTCCACAAGGGAGGCTTTTTCGTTGCGCTTGGTGGAGACGGCGGGAATTGAACCCGCGTCCGACAATTCGCAAACTTCGGTACTACATGCTTAGTGCTGTTATTTGATTTAGCGTTTCAAGCGCCAACGCACAGGCTATTGATCCGCGAGCCCAGTAGGTTTTCGAGCGACAGCGTCGGGCGCACTGCCAACCTTATCCTCTGTAGATGACTGCGCTTCGGTACCAGAGGCATCTTCCGATTAGCAGTTTAGCCTTAAGCGGCTAAAGCGTAGTTGTCGTCGTTGGCAACTATAGTTTGCAACAGAGTGAGTACGAGATCCTGTTGCCTCCTCGGCATGCACCTAGGTCCTTGATATCGCCGTCGAAGCCATATCGTCCCCAAGTGTTCCATAAGATGCGGCCAGAGAACGGAAGTTCAAGCCCGCAGCCTGTGGACCGTCAGATTATTTCACCTTTGGGCCGAACAATCCATGACTCCCGTAAGGGTTGAGGCACGAATGGCCGATACCGACGTCGAACAACGGTGCAGGGTCTGCCTCCCATCAGGTTTTCCGCAGGAGAGCAGGACAGCTACCGGCCAGCGGCTGGTGATGCGGGCAGGGGGGCCGTTGTGACGGCGGGCGTTCAATCCAACTGCTTTTTGAATCGCACGGATGCCACCGCCAAACCGGCGATGGTGAAGGCGAGCAGGTAGCCCATATCCCAGCCCATGTCGATGACCTCGACGTCTTTCAGCACCACAGCGCGAATAAGCCGAATGAAATGGGTCGCCGGCAGGGCTTCGGCAATGAGCTGGGCCGCACGGGGCATGCCTTCGTAGGGAAACATGAACCCCGACAGCAGAATCGATGGCATCAGTACGAACACAGTCATCTGCATGGATTGCAGCTGGGTTTTGGCAATGGTGGAGATCACCAGCCCCAGCACCAGACTTGCCAGAATAAACAGCAAAGTGGCGGTCAGCAGTGGCAGCAGTCGACCCGCCAACGGCACATTGAAGATCAGGTAGCCGAGCCCGAGAATCAGGAACACCTGAATAAAACCGATGACGATATACGGCGTTATCTTGCCGAGCATCAGTTCCAGCGAATGCACTGGCGTTGTGATCAGCATTTCCAGATTGCCGCGTTCGCGTTCGCGAACGATGGCAGCGGAGGTAAACATGATCATGGTCATGGTCAAAATGATGCCAACCAGCCCCGGCACAATGTTGACCGCGGTGCGCTGCTCCGGGTTGTAGTACAGCGCAACGGCAAAGGTCGGCACATTGCGGTTGGCCGGTTTGCCGAGTAGCTCAGTCAGCGGCATGTTGCCGAGCGACTTGATGGCGCCGGCAATCAAGGTGTCGGAGCCATCCACCATCCAGCCGGCCAGCGGCCGGCTGGTTTCCATGTCACTGGCGGCGGGCGTGCCGCGGCCAACGGCCGGGTGTCGAACGACGTGCTCGGCCAAATCGGCCGGGATCACCAATACCGCCCGCACTTCTGACCGCACCAGCGCCGCCTCCGCGTCTGGCACGTTGGCATAATGCTGCGTAATGCTGACCACCCGGGTGCCGTTGACGAGTTGCAGCAGCATGCGGCTGAGTCCGCTTTGTGCTTCGTCAACCACGCCGACCGGAATGTCGCGGACATTGGTATTGATGGCGTATCCAAACAGCAGCAACTGCACGATCGGGATCATCACGATCATGCCGAAGGTCATCCGGTCACGGGCAAGTTGGCGCAATTCCTTGAAAACGATGGCATGAATGCGCGCCAGCGATTGCCGCAACCGCTGCGCACCCGTGGCTGGTTGATGGGGAGTCATCACGCGCCGGTCTCCTGCCGGGCGGTGCCCGTGCTGGTGACAAACACATCTTCCAGACTGGGCCGAACGAGAGCCAGTTCATCGCTGGCACTGATCATGGGCTGGGCGCGCAAGAAGCCGAGCGCATCGCTGACCTCCTTGCGCACCAGCACGCGCAAACGGGAACCGAGCTGCGCCGCCGACAAAACAGCGGGCAAGGCCAGCAATTGATCTTTCAGTTTGCGCAGTTCCGGTGCCGTGATCTCGACCACATGGGCATTCATTTGTGCCATCAGCGCTCCTGGCGAGCCATCGGCACGCTTGTGGCCCTGCTCCAGAATGGCCAGCGCATGGCAACGTTCGGCTTCGTCCATGTAATGGGTGGACACCAGAATGGTGGTGCCGGCATCGCAGAGATCAAACAGCTGCTCCCAAAATCGTCGCCGGTTCTCCGGATCAACCGCCGAGGTTGGTTCGTCCAGAAACAGCAGCTCCGGTTTGTGCAACACGGCAGCGGCCAGCGCCAGCCGTTGGCGCTGGCCGCCACTCATGCTGCCAGCCAACTGGCTGGCTTTGTCTTGCAGATCGTAAGTGGCCAGCAGCTCATCGACGCGGCGTTTCTGTTCGCGCCCGGGCAGACCATAAATGTGGGCAACAAAGCGCAGGTTTTCCTGCACGGTCAGATCGCCATACAGCGAGAATTTCTGCGTCATGTAGCCAATTTTGTAGCGCAGGACATCGGCCTGTTCCGGTAGCCGCAGACCGAGCACATTGACCTCACCTGAGGTAGGTTGCAGCAACCCGGTGAGCATCCGGATGGCAGTGGTCTTGCCGCTGCCATTGGGGCCAAGAAAGCCGTAGATGCATTGTTGCGGGATTTGCAGATCAAGTTGGTCGACGGCTTTCAATTCACCGAAGTGTCGGCTCAATCCGCGCGCAGCAATGACGAGCCCGGTCATGGCAACCAGACCTGCGCCGGCAGGCCATTGGGCAAATTGGCGGCTGAATCCGGTAGCTGGATCTCGGCGAGATACATGAGCCGGGCGCGATCTTCCTGATTCAGGGCGTAATACGGGGTGAACGACGGTTCGGTGGCGATCCAGCGGACCTTGCCTTCGATGCGTTCATCAAGGCCGTCGACCGATACTTGCAAACTGTCACCGATTTTTATCTTGACCCGGAATGGCTCCGGCACATGGACGCGGGCGAACGGTGCCTTGCCGGCCAACACGACGGCCAGAGGGCTGCCCTGCGTGACCCGTTCGCCGAGATTCCACGGCAGGATGTCGAGCACGCCGTCGCGCATCGCGGTGACGGTCAGATCGGCCAGCGCTTTTTGTTCCAGCGCCAGTGCCGCCTGCGCTGCTTGCAGGTTGGCCTCACCGCGGCGCAGATCTTCTTCGCGACTGCCATTGGTCAGCTCGCGCAGCTTTTCGCGGGCGTTGTCCCAGCGTGCCCGGGCCGTGTCGCGGGCTGACTTTTCCCGATCCAGCGTGAACTGGCTGGCCAGTTTCTTTTGCACCAGTTCTTGCGCCCGGGTGTAGTTGGCTTCGCTTTCGACCAGCGCCGCCTTGGCACCATCGACGTTGGCGCGCGCTGCGGCCAGTTCTTCCGGCCGGGCGCCGCTGCGCAATTTGTCGAGCTCGGCTTCGGCGCCAGCAACTTCCGCAGTGGCACGCGCAACTTTGGCTTTTTGCTGGCGGTCGTCGAGCTGGACCAACACTTGTCCCTGTGTCACCTGCGAGCCTTCCGAAACCGGCAGGTCAACGATGATTTCCGCCGCGGTGGCGGTATGGGCGATGCGGTCACGCTCGAGAGTGCCGAGCGCCTGGTGTGGTCGACCATCGCAGCCACTTTGCAACACCATCAACAGGCCGCCGATGAAAGTGAGAGTGCGCATGCGTCAGGTCACTTGATGAGGGGGGGAGATTCGGTTTATAGCGCATTGCCGGCAGCGTGTCATGCCAGCAAATCCGCTGGCTCGCTGCGCAAAAGCAAACGGGGGCCGTAGCCCCCGTTGTTGTCAGCGCACATGCTTTTTCATTGTGCGTTCTTTTTCGCGCTGCCAGTCACGCTCCTTGCTGGTGTCGCGCTTGTCGTGTTCCTGTTTGCCTTTGGCAAGGCCCAGGCCGACCTTGACCCGGTTGTCTTTCCAGTACAGCGACAGCGCCACCACGGTATAGCCCTTGGCTGCTACCGCTTGCTGGAACCTGACGATCTCTGACTTCTTCAGCAACAGTTTGCGGGTGGCGGTCGGGTCCGCTACCACATGGGTCGACGCCGACAGCAGCGGCATGATCTGGCAGCCGATCAGAAACGCTTCGCCATTCTTGAACATCACGTAGCTGTCGGTCAGGTTGGCCTTGCCGGCGCGCAGCGATTTGACCTCCCAGCCTTGCAGGACGATGCCAGCCTCGCTGCGCTGTTCGATGAAGTAATCGAAGTTTGCGCGGCGGTTGCTGGCAATGGTGGCGTCGCCAAGTTTGTTGGATTTGTCTTTTGCCATGAGGCTCTACTGCCGGGTGAAGCGAAAATCGGCGCGAGTCGGCTGCCGGTGGTGTCGGCCGTCGCCAGTCGCAAGGGGCGCCATTATAGCCACGGGGCTCGCCAACGCCATGGAGGACTGCTTCAGCGAGAACGAGAGAGCGGGCTGTGCTAGCATCCACGGCCAGTCAATCCCTGCACTTTTTCTGCCCGCCATGCCGCGAGTCCACCGGGAATCCATTGTGCCGTACAGCGCCGAACAGATGTTCGCGCTGGTCAATGATGTCGAACGCTACCCGGAATTTCTGCCCGGCTGTGCCGCAGCCGAGGTGCTCGACCGCAGTCCGCACGGCATGCGCGCCAAGCTCACGCTGGCCAAGGCCGCATTCAAGCAGTCGTTCACCACCGTCAATCAGTGGCGTTCGCAGCACCATATCGAGATGCGGCTGGCCGACGGACCGTTCAAGCATTTGCACGGGGCGTGGCAGTTTGTCCCGCTTGGCACTCAGGGCTGCCGGGTCACCCTGACCGTCGAATTCGAGTTTGCGTCGCTGCTGGGCGGGCTGGCCTTTGGCGGCGCCTTTCAAAAACTGGTGCACTCGCTGATGGACTCGTTCCATGCCCGTGCCCGGAGCCTCTATGGCAACACCACCAGCAACAGTCTCTCCAGCACCCGCCTTGCCAGCCACTGAGACCGGTACCGCCGGGGCAGACGCGGTCACTGTGGAAGTGGCACATGCCCGACCCGAGCGCCAATGCCTGCTGGCCGTCACGGTCCCTGCCGGTAGCACGGTGGCCGAGGTGCTGGCGCAAAGCGGCTTGCAGCACGTCTTTCCGGACCTGGACTGGCAGGTTCAACCGGTCGGCATCTGGTCGCGGCCGGTGCCGCTGACCACGCCGGTTCAGCCCGGTGACCGCATCGAAGTCTATCGCCCGCTCCAGCTCAGTCCGGCCACCACCCTGCGGCAACGGGACAAGACCCGGCGCAAGGAGCGCGGTCTGCCCCCCCGGACCAAGTAAATCGCCGCCGCACCAACCGCACAGCACCGGCCCTACCACACGCAAACTGATAACGGCGTCACCGCAAACATAAGCAAGTACTGACAATTTCCCGCAATGGGCTACACTGACATGGCTTGGCCGCCCGCTCGCAAGGTTGCGATGCAGCGGTCTGTTGTTAGCAATCGCCTGCAAGGATGCGCTGTCGTGGTCAGAGCCGTCGCTGTACTTCCCCGCCGTATGCCCCGTCAGGCGCGCTCGCGCCAGACTGTCGAACGCCTGCTCGATTCCGCCGACCGCCTGCTCGGCCGCGACGGCCTGCTCGCCTTCAACACCAATGCGGTCGCCGCCGAGGCGGGCCTCGATATCGCTTCGCTCTACCAATATTTTCCGTCCAAGGAAGCGCTGCTGTACGCCCTGCTCGAACAACGTTGCCTCGGGCTGCAGGCCCGGCTGGAAGTCTGGCGGCTGGAAGCCGAGCAGCTGCCACTGGCGAGCCTGCTGCAACAAGTCAGCGCGGCGCTTTACCCCGTCGAAGGCAGTGGCTGGTCGCTCGGCTCGCTGCAGCCCATCATCGAGCGGGTGCCGGAACTGCGCGAACTGGTGGAAGCCTTGCAACTGGATCTGGCAGTGTTCTGGGCCGACGTGCTGCAACAACGCGGCTCGGTGCTGCCACGCCCGCAACTGATCGAATACTGCCGCCTGTTCCAGACCCTGCTCAGCTCCGGCCACGGCTTCGTCGCCGGCCGCCCGGTCGAACACAGCGAACTGCTGCACGAATGGCTCAGCGATGTCGGCTCGTCGATGCTGCGCAGTTGTTTGCCGGGCGGGGCGGGGATTTGATTGAAGCTCTCCTCCCCCTGTAAAGGGGGAGGCCGGGAGGGGGTAGTTGCCGCACAGCGATTCGACCCCGCTCATTCCCTCTATTACGCATTCTAGGGCTCATATGCTCGTTCAGCATCCATTTGAGGACATCGAGTTTGAGTTGCCCGATGAGTGGATTGAGTTAAGTGGGGCTACTGGGTTCAGGCCGTATGGCGCGGCATTTCTTGCGTCTTCTGACCCGCAGTGGCCAACAGTGGGTATATCAATCTCGAAAATTGAGGCGCCAATTCGTGGAACTGGCTTCACCGGACTGCACAGAGATAGAGCAATTTCAATTCTTCATGCGATGGCCTCCTCACAGATACTGCCACCTCTCGAAGTGCATCAGAAACCTTCCACTGCTTTTGGAAAACTATCGGTTCGCGACGGCTATCACCGCTACTACCTATCCATCGCCTTAGGTTTCACGATGTTGCCGGTCTCTGTACGACCATACTTCGATTTCAATGCGATTTAACGCATGTAAAATGGTTTCATAGCGCGAGTAGGATGTTTTTGGAGGGTGGATTCGAACAGCAGTCCACCATTTCTCCGATAACTCGGTGTCGGATTGGTGTTCGGTTGGCGGTGCGAAATGGTGGATTGTCGCTTGGCTCCGAATTCGCCCTACCGGTTCCCGAGCTGACCACTTGGCAGCAGCAGAGCTGGTAATCTGATCTGCAATCGCAACGGTTGCATCGGGCTCACCTCATGTCTCACAAAGAGGCTCCCGCCGGTGGGCGCGGCGCCATCCTTTCTGCCTTCAGCGCATTCGAGCAGCAACACATCCCCATCAAAGTGTTGAGCTCATTTCTGCACGCCAACAAAGTGGCGGGCTTCGATTGTCCCGGCTGCGCCTTTCCCGACAAACCTGGCAAACCCTTGGTTGACAGCTGTGAGCAGGGCCAGAAGGCCATTGCCTGGGAAATGACCCGCAAGGAAACCGGTGTCAGTTTCTTTGCCGGTAAAACACCCGCCGATCTTCAACGCTTGAGCGACCACGAGCTGGAAGCACATGGCCGGCTGACCTCGCCGATCCTGTTTGAAAAGCAGACTGGCGTATTTCGCGGTATCGATTGGCAGCAGGCGTACGCCATCATCGGTCGCGAGCTCAATGCCATTGCGCCAGCGCAAGCGGCGTTTTATGCATCGGGCCGCAGCAGCAATGAAGCGGCGTTTCTCTGGCAGCTTGTGGCGCGCAGTTACGGCTGCGCCAACTTGCCCGACTCGTCCAATTTTTGCCACGAACCGTCCGGCTTTGCGCTCAAGCAGGTGTTGGGCACCGGCAAAGGCACTTGCTCACTCAGCGATTTCGAACGCGCTGATCTGATCATCGTGATGGGGCAGAACCCGGCCAGCAACCATCCACGGATGATGGTGGCGCTGTATGAAGCCGCCCAGCGTGGCGCAACGGTGCTTGCCTTCAATCCGCTGAAAGAGAAAGGCTTCACCGATTTTTCCGATCCCAAGAACGTGGGTGAGCTGCTGCGCAACGAAGGCGTGGCGGTGGCAGCACAAATTCACCAGGTCAGAATTGGCGGTGATCTGGCCGCACTCAAAGGCATCATCAAAGCGGTTCTGGAATTGGCTGAGCAGGATGGCACGGCTCTCGACAACGACTTTATCGCGACCCACACACACGGCTTTGCCGAGCTGCAGCAAGAGCTGCAAAACCTCTCATGGTCAACGATCTGCCGCGAGTCGGGCTTGACCGAAACGGCGCTAAGGGACGTTGCCCAGCGCTATGTCGCCTCAAACGCAACGATGATCACTTGGTGCATGGGCATTACCCATCACCAGCACGCCGTTGCGACCATTCAGTACATCACCAATTTGCTGCTGCTGCGCGGCAATATCGGCAAGCCGGGTGCTGGCGCCTTGCCGGTACGGGGGCATTCCAATGTTCAGGGTGACCGGACCATGGGCGCGACCTCCAGCGTCTCGGCACAGTTCCTCGACAATCTGGAAGCGGCATTTCCGGATGCCAAACTCTGCCGTGAGGCTGGTCTGAATGCTGCCGCTGTCATAGATGGGCTGCTCAATGGCAACGTGCGAGCGCTGCTGAGTCTCGGCGGCAATCTCGGTGTTGCTGCGCCCGACTCACCGCGCGTATTGGCAGCACTGGAAAAGTGTCGACTGACCGTCCACATCGCTACCAAGCTCAACCGCACCCATTGTCATCCGGGCGAAATTGGCTTGTTGCTGCCGACCCTTGGCCGCACCGATATCGACAAGCGCCAAGGCGCCATACAATTCATCACGACAGAAGACTCCATGAGTGTGGTGCGCAGCTCGCGTGGCTTGCAAGCACCCATCGATGAGAAGAATCAGATCAGTGAGCCGGCCATTGTTGCCCAAATCGGCGAACAAATTGCCCGCCATGCCAACAGTGTGCCCTGGCAGCAACTTGCCAATGACTATGATCGCATCCGTGACTTTATCGAGCAGGGCCAGCGCGGTGTCACCGCGGGTTTTGCCCAGTTCAATCAGCGGCTGGCCAGCGAAGGCCGCCTGCAGCTGCCGAACCGCGCGGCCCAACGGCAATTTTCAACCGCCAGCGGCAAAGCGGAGTTTCGCGTCCACGCTCTACCTGAAACCAGCGCCGAAACCGACACCGGGAAAAACATCGGGGACAAACAGGGCGACGCCGTGTTGACCCTGATGACCATACGCTCGCATGACCAATTCAATACCACCGTGTACAGCAACAATGATCGCTACCGTGGCGTTGTCGGCGATCGCCGAGTGGTTTTCGTGAACGCGAAAGATCTGGCGAAGCGTGGTCTGCAACCCGGTGAACGGGTAGATATGGAGGGCGTTAATGCGGATGGTATTGCTCGCCGAGTGACGGGCTTCAAAGCCATTGCTTATGACATTCCGCTGGGCTGCATTGCCGCCTATTTTCCGGAAGCCTCTGCGCTACTTGCCGCTGGCGTGCACAGCAGCCAGACCCAGACGCCCGCCTACAAGAGCGTGCCGGTGCGGCTGTCTCGCTCGCTGTAATTCGCACTGATGAGCAAAGGGCGCAATGTCTTGCGCCCTTTGCTGTACTCAGACACTGAAGTCAGAAACTCACAGCTGGCCAATAAAATCCTTCTTGCCGACGTCCACACCAACATGGCGCAGAATGGCGTAGGCCGTGGTGCAGTGGAAATAGACGTTCGGTTGCACGTAGTACAGCAAATATGGCAGGCCTTTGTGGGTGGCATCACCGTCCTTGCGTTGCAAGGTGATGGTTTTATCCTCGCTGCCGTCAATCTGGCTGGCGCTGACGCTGTTGATGAAGTCGATGGTTTTGCGCAGGCGAGCAATCAATTCAGCAAAGCTGCTTTCATTGTCGTCAAATTTCGGGATCTCCAGACCGGCCAGCCGTGCCACGCAGCCTTTGGCCATATCCGTTGCAACCTGCACCTGACGCGACAGCGGAAACATGTCGGCGGCCAAACGGTAATTCAGCAGCACCGACGGCTCAATTTTCTTCGCTTCGGCAAATGCCGCGCCTTTTTCCAGTACGTGAATCAGATTGGTCAGCGCCCGGGTAAACACCGGCACCGAGGCTTGATACATGGAAAGGGTCATCGCAGATTCCTTCAAATGGGGACGGGCTAGAGCGGGCATCATACGCGGCTGAATGAATGTCTGCAGAAGCCGGCATTAGCCCTTGTCATTCCAGGGATATCCACCGCTTGTTGGCCTTCCTGGGCCCGTCTACGGCACATCGTCGTGCCGCACCAGCACCGCCGCCGGCCACACTTGCCGCAGCACTGGCGCCAGTTGATCGGCATCACCGCGCAGCACGATGACGGGATTGCCGTTGAGCCAGTCACGCGCGAATGTGCTGGCATCAACAGCTGATAATTGCCGCCAGAACGCATCGCGTTCCGCCAGTGAATGCCAGTTGCCACCGAGCAGCTCCTGGCCATTTTCACTGCGGGCCCGTTGCCGGGCGGTTTCCAGTTGCAGCACGGTTTGGCCGCGCAATTCGTCGATGACCGCTTGCCATTCGTCAGCCGCGATGGCTTGTTGCTGCAACAGCGCAAGATGGCCGAGCAAGCCATGCAGAAAGGCCACCGCCTGTTCCGGCCGGCTGGCACCGTCGAGGACAAATTCACTGGCGAAAGGGGCGGTAAGGCAGCCACCGCCGGCATCGTAACTGAGCCCGCGCCGTTCGCGCAGGTCGGCAAAGACACGACCACTGAACGAGCGGCCGAGCAATTCGGCGACGGCAACGCAGCTCCAGCGTGTCCGATTGTCGGGCAATGGCAGCGCAAAGCCGACCCGCACGTTCACCTGGGCGGCACCGCGCTGGTGCAGCAGATGCACGGACAGCGGCGAAGCCTGATCGAGTCGAGACAGTGCGGTGCTGTCGTCCGCAGTCGTGGAGCTCACGAACGTATTGGCCGGCGGCGACACTGGCGATGCACGCCAGCGCGCGGTCGGTTCGCTGTTCGGCAATTGTTGCAACCGCTGTCGGACGGTGTGCAGTCCTGCCTCATCGATGGTGCCTGCAAGCAGCCAGCGCTGGCGTTCACGCTGCATCGACGGCCATTTGGCCGTCAACGACGCCAGCGTCACCGTCTGCAGTGCTTCCCGCGACAGCGCCGACACGCCATACGGATGCTCTGTGCCATACGCGAGTTGTTGCCAGAGCCGGTCGATGTCGCCGCCGGCCAGATCATTTTGGTGTTGTTGCACACGCAAACTGCGCTGTACATCCGCCAGCATGTCGGCGTCGGCAAAGCGTGCCTGCTGCCACATGGTTTGCAGCAATTCCTGCGCGGCGTCGGCGTGCACCGGCAGCACCTCGACACTGAACAACAGCCGGTGTGGCCCGCTCTGCACTGATAACACGCCGCCGATTGCGCGCCAGCGTTGGTTCCAGCTGGCAGTGCTGGCATCGTGACCGCGCTGGCGCAGCCATTCGGCGACCACATCAGCGTCGCTGCCATGCAGCAGCCGGCCAGCATCGACCGCCAGTTGCACGAACACATACGGCGCCCGTGTGCTTGGCAAGTAAGTCAAACTGATGCCGTTGCGAAACGTTTCGGAATGATGGGGTGGCAAGGTGAGGGGAGGCAGCGGGACGGCTTCCGGCGCATGGCTCAGTGGCTGCAATACCGGGACTTGTGCCGGCGCAAGTTCCGGTGCCGGCAGACGCGAAAAGCTGGCGCAAGCGGCGACAATTGCCGCTGCGGTGGCCAGCAAAACCACCTGCAGTCGCCGCTTCATAGCACGCTCGCTTCCAGTGACTGACTCCAACTGATCGGCAGCCATTCCAGCACCTGTTTGGCCCAGCGCACGTACCATGGTGGCAGCAACTGCAGCGCGATGGTGTGGTGTTGAAAATAGTGTTGGCTGACGCGGGCCATATCCGCTGGCGTGACGGCGGCGATGGCCTGCATCTCGTCAGTCAGGCGTGAGCGTTGCCAGCGCACGTTGTCGAGACTTTCCCGGTAGGCATGCAGCAGCGGGCTCTCACTGATGCTGAGCAAGCGGCGCAATGCCGTGGTCTTCAGTTCACAGACGGTGGCAGCAGTTGGGGGCGCGCTCGCCATATCGGCGAACAGTTGTTCGGCGGCACGCTGCAAGGAATCCAGTGAGCTGCCGGCCCGTGGCACCAGCACCACGTGAACGAGCCCGAGTTTGGGTAGCTCAAGCGGCAACTGCAATTGCTGCAGAATCTTCTGCTCGGCGAGCAGTTGCTGGCGCAGCAGGGCCTGTTCGCCGCTCAGCAAATGATTTTGCAACAGGGCAATGGCGGCGGCATCGGGGTGATCGTCCGGCACGGTGAGCCAGGCAAGTGCCAATGCCGGCCAGGGTGAGCGGTCATCAATGAGTTCGGCTTGCAGCGCCAGTGGCAATGGCTGCGCAACCGGAGTTGGCAACGGGGCATCGCCAGCGACGCGCCAGTTGCCCCAGTCGCGTTGCAGTTGCGCACGCACGGCAGCCGGATCGAGCCGGCCGGCGATCACCAGCGTCATTCGCTCCGGCCGGTAGTGGCGTTGATAAAACGCTGTCAGCGATTGTGGTGTGGCAGCTTGCAGCGTGGCCGCATCGCCCAGCACCAGATGGTCATAGTCGGTGCCCCGCAACTGCTGCAGCAACCACTCGGAACCGCTGCGCATGAACGGCACGTTGTCGACCCGCAGCGCCATCTCTTCCAGCACCGCCTGCACTTGGTTATGCACCGCCGCCTCGGTCAGCAATGGCGTCTGAAAACGCTGGGCTTCCAGCCACAGCAACCGGGCCAGCGCCGGTGCCGGCGTAGTGACGTAGTAGCTGGTCCGATCAAAATCGGTTTCGGCGTTGAAGCTGCCCCCCAGCCGGCTGACTGCCTGCGGCCAGGCGCCCTCCGGCAGGGTGGCGCTGGCCTTGAACATCAGGTGTTCGAACAAGTGGGCATAGCCGTTTTCGCCAGCGCGTTCGTCGCGCGCGCCAACCGGCACGCTGATGCTTACCGCGACCGTCTGCGCTTCGTCATCGGGCAGCAGGATCACCTGCAGTTGATTGGCGAGCCGGAATTGCTCGCGGCGGGCCTGCAGGTTCAGCAGCTGGTGGTATGCCAATGTAACGGCCGGGCAATCGGTGCTTGACGCTTGCGCTGTCGGTGGCGTGGTGTCGCTGGCAACCGTGGAAACTGGCATGCCGATGCTGCCAAGACCCGCCAGCAACAGCGCCGCGCGACCAACGTCGACCAGCCAACTGCGGCCGGGCCGATTGGTGGGGCGCGGTTGCGGTTCGGGCCGTAGCGGTCGTTGATGTGCGAGCCTTGACGGCATGGTGTGTTGTTCCGTGCGCGAGTGTGGTCTGTGAGTGTTGCCGGCACCGCCGTTTGTCCGGTCGGGCGACGGCGATTGCCATGCTATCCTGCGCGCCTGATCCTGTCCTGTCTGCCCGTATCCGGATGCGCGCACTTTATACGCTGCTGTTTGCCCTGTTGTTGCCGGTCGTGCTGCTGCGCCTGTGGTGGCGTGGTCGCGTCAATCCCGGTTATCGCCTGCGCTGGCGCGAACGCTTTGCCGTCCTGCCACCGCTGCAAACCGGCGGTATCTGGGTGCATGCCGTGTCGGTTGGGGAAACACTGGCGGCCGTGCCGCTGATCAAAGCACTGCAAGCGCGTTATCCGCAGCTTCCCATTACGGTCACCACCACCACGCCGACCGGTTCTGAACGGGTCAGGGCAGCGTTTGGCGACAGCGTGCAACACGTTTATGGTCCCTATGATCTGCCGTGGCTGGTGCAGCGTTTTCTGCGCGCGGTACAGCCGCAGCTGTGTCTCATCATGGAAACCGAATTGTGGCCAAACTTGTTGGCCAGTTGCGCGGCCGCCAAGGTGCCGGTGCTGCTGGTCAATGCGCGCTTGTCGAGGCGCTCGGCGCGCGGCTATTCGAAAGTCGCTGCTCTGACACGCCCGATGCTTCGCTCGTTGACCCTGGTCGCCGCGCAGGAACGCAGCGATGCCCGCCGGCTGCGCTGCCTTGGTTTGGCCGCCGATCGGGTGGTAGTCACCGGCAGTATCAAAACCGATGTGGTGGTGACCGATGCGCAACGGGATGCTGGCCGTGGCTTGCGCGATCAGCTGGGCGCGGATCGTTACGTAATGATTGCCGCCAGCACCCATGCCGGCGAAGATGAAGGGGTGCTGGATGCATTTGCTGACGTTCGTCAGCACATCCCGACGGCGGCGTTGCTGCTGGTGCCGCGTCATCCGGAACGGTTCGACCGGGTCGCTGCGCTTGCCGAACAGCGAGGTTTCAGAATTGCCCGCCGCAGTCGCAATGAGGCAAACACCACCACAGAAGTGCTCGTCGGCGACAGCATGGGCGAGCTGATGGCGCTCTACGCTGCTGCCGATGTGGCATTTGTCGGCGGTTCGCTGGTGCCGACTGGCGGTCACAATCTGCTTGAGCCGGCCGCGCTGGCGATGCCGATAGTGCAGGGTCTGCACAGTTTCAATTTTGCGGCATTGACCCGCCGGTTTCGGCGCGCAGGTGCCGTGCAGGAAGTCGCGGATGCGCAACAGCTGGCGCAATGCTGGCGGCAGTGGCACAACCTCGCTGACCGCATGGCTGCTGGCGAACGGGCATTGGCAGAGTTGAATCGTTTGCGCGGCAGTCTGGAGCGGGTGCTGGATTTGGTTGGCAGGCATGTTCGCGCGAACGGGCAGCACTGAAAAAATCACGGTTGCCACTTCTCATGTTGGCAGCGGCAGGATTGCGGTCAATCCAACGTCATGAGTGCGGTTCGCATCGGCGTGGTCGCACGATGATTGCGTGATCAGCTTCGCTGTGACGGGTCAGTGGCGAGTTGTTGCCATGTCGTCCGCGCGAACGCCTGCAATTGTGGATAAAACAATTCAAATCGCCTGTTCCACGCCGTCAACAGGGGCTGCACCGCGGCACCGGCTTCATGCAGCGGATTGTCCCGCTGAAACCGCGTGCCGATTCCGGTCAGTGCTTTGCCGATGCTGCGTTCATCGACATAGCGTTCAAGCAAGTGTTCGCGGCTGATGTAATCCAGCCGGGCAACCGTGCCGGCCGGCGCGAGGTGGCGATAGCGTGCAATGGCGTCGTAAACCTGCTGGCTGATGGTGGCGAGCGGTGACGGGTACCAGTGCGACAAATTGCGCGCCAGCAAGTGATCAAAGGCAACATCGACAATGATGCCGGCATAGCGGCGCAGCGGCGCCTGCAGGGTGTTCTTGCAGGCAATGACATCAGCGTGGTTGTCGGTGTAGCGGTCAATGGCGCGGTGCAGCCGCACCGATCGGGCAACTTCGTCCGGCAGGGCTGACAGGTCGGGGCCGTGGACCAGATCGCCCAGCAGGGCGCCGGCCAGTGCTTCCGGCGTCGGCGGGACCAGGCAACAGTGGGCGAGGTAGTTCATGACCCCAGCTTAGCGCGGTAGCAGCCGGCATGACTGGCAAATCCAAAGGTAAGTGTCTACTTTTACCGGCAGCGGCATGGCAGTTGGGTTTCCCTGCAAAAAACAGGGGTATAGTAGGGTGTAATCCCTGCGGCCGCCGCGCCGAAGGAGCGCCATCATGACGGATATGCAGATCTGGCTGGACCAACGCAGCGCCGCTTTGCTGGCGGAGCTCAATGCCTTGCCGTTTACCGATGACCACGACTTGAAGAAAGCCGCGCTGATCAAGC
Organism: Permianibacter sp.; assembly: GCA_041914645.1. Taxonomy (GTDB): domain Bacteria; phylum Pseudomonadota; class Gammaproteobacteria; order Enterobacterales; family Permianibacteraceae; genus Permianibacter. The sequence goes on along the minus strand of JAYSCY010000001.1, from coordinate 282,676 downwards.
GGGCATTCCGTGACGTGGCGGGCGAGCTGGTCCGCCGCAGTGCCGAACGGGCCATTTCCGAGATGGTCTCGCAGCAAGCCATGTCGATGGACCCGATGGCGAAGCTGTAATTGGCGCAAAAGTACCGATAATTGCCGCTGCAGAGCCCACCAGTCCGGCACGACGGGGCCGGCGGTGGTAAAATCCGCGCCCCATTTTCCGCCATCGATTTGCTGCATGAGCCTGCCACCCGAGATCTTGCCAACCGAGATCCAGCCCACCACCTGCCAGACCGACGGTCTCGCCGCGTCTGGTACCAGCCGTCCCGGCAAAGTCTTCATCAAGACCTGGGGCTGCCAGATGAACGAGTACGACTCGTCACGGATGGCCGACCTGCTCAAGGATGCGCAAGGCCTGGTACCGACCGATAATCCGGCCGAGGCGGATGTAATCCTGCTGAATACCTGTTCAATTCGGGAAAAAGCTCAGGAGAAAGTGTTCTCGCAACTTGGTGAATGGCGCGAACTGAAGGACAAGAATCCGAATTTGCTGATCGGCGTTGGTGGCTGCGTTGCCTCGCAGGAAGGCGAGAACATCCGCAAACGCGCGCCGTACGTCGATGTCGTGTTTGGCCCGCAGACCCTGCACCGGTTGCCGGCGATGATTGCGCAGGTGAAGAACCAGCACATTCCGGCCATTGATATCTCGTTTCCGGAAATCGAAAAATTTGACCGGCTCCCGGAACCGAGCGTGGACGGTCCGAGTGCGTATGTCTCAATCATGGAAGGTTGCAACAAGTACTGCACCTTCTGTGTGGTGCCGTATACCCGTGGTCCGGAAGTATCGCGCCCGCTCGACGATGTGCTGGCCGAAGTGCTGAGCCTGACCGAGCGCGGCGTGCGCGAAATCAATTTCCTCGGGCAAAACGTCAACGCCTATCGCGGAGCCAAGCACGATGGCGGCGAAGCCGATCTGGCAGAACTGATCGAATTGGTAGCGTCGATTCCGCAAATCGGCCGCATCCGGTTCACCACCTCGCATCCGGTCGAGTTTTCCGATCGGCTGATCGAGGTGTACGGCCGGGTGCCGAAACTGGTATCGCATCTGCACCTGCCGATCCAGAGCGGCTCGGATCGCATTCTGGCGGCGATGAAGCGCGGCCACACCGTGCTCGAGTACAAATCGAAAATTCGCAAGCTGCGGGCGATCCGGCCCGACCTGTCGCTGTCCACCGATTTGATCATCGGCTTCCCCGGCGAAACCGACGCCGATTTCGAAGCCACCATGAAGCTGGTAGCCGAGATCAATTACGACGTCTCATTCAGCTTTGTCTACAGTGCCCGACCCGGAACACCCGCAGCCGAAATGGCTGACGGCACCCCGGACGAGCGCAAGCAGCAGCGGCTGCAGTTGCTGCAACACCGGCTCAACCAGCAGGCGCAGGAGTTTGCCCGCAAGATGGTCGGCACCGAGCAAGTGATTCTGGTCGAACGGCCAAGCACCAAGGACCGGCAGGAAATCTGCGGCCGTACCGAGAACAACCGGCTGGTCAACTTCGCCGGTTCGCATGCGCTGATTGGCGAGTTTGTCACCGTGCGGATCACTCAGGCGCTGACCAACAGCCTGCGCGGCGAGTTGATCGATAAAGTGGAGGCGGCTTGAGTAGTCTGCATACCCTGGATTTCACGCTGGAGCCACTTGATAACGAGCGGCTGGCGGCCGTTGCCGGCCAGCTTGACGAAAACCTGCGTCAGATTGAGCGTCGGCTCGGGGTCGAGATCAACAATCGCTCCAATCAGTTTCGCATCATCGGCGAGCGCGAGCACACCGAAGCCGCCGCCGATGTCGTGCAGAGCCTGTTTGAACTGAGCGAAACCGCCCGTGCCATCAGCCGTGCCGATTTGCATTTGCTGCTGCAGCAATACCGGGTCCGCGATGACGGCGATCACGCTGGCAGCCGTGGCAAGGATGAGCTGACCGTCTATACCAAGCGCGGCCCGATCAAGGCCCGCAATCGGGCACAGGCCGAATACATCGACCATATCCGCCACCACGACATCAGCTTCGGCATTGGTCCGGCCGGTACCGGCAAGACCTATCTCGCGGTGGCCTGCGCCGTTGATGCGCTGGAACGGCAACAGGTGCGGCGCATTGTGCTGACCCGTCCGGCAGTCGAGGCCGGCGAGAAGCTCGGCTTCCTCCCGGGTGACATGGCCCAGAAAGTAGACCCGTATTTGCGTCCGCTGTACGACGCGCTCTATGAAATGCTCGGTTTCGAGAAAGTGGCCAAGTACATGGAGCGCAATGTCATTGAAGTGGCGCCTTTGGCATTCATGCGTGGCCGCACGCTCAATGAATCTTTCGTGATTCTGGATGAAAGCCAGAACACCACCATTGAGCAAATGAAGATGTTGCTGACCCGCATCGGTTTTGATTCGCGCGCCGTGGTTACCGGCGACATCACCCAGATCGATTTGCCGCGCAAGAGCCAAAGCGGCCTGCGCCATGCCATCGAAGTGTTGAAGGGCATCGACAAGGTCAGCTTCACTTTCTTCTCGGCGGACGATGTGGTGCGGCATCCGGTGGTCATGAGCGTGGTACGCGCTTATGAAAGTTGGGAGCGAAAGCAGGCGTTGCTGAAAGAGGCTGCCGAGCAGGCAAGCTCGAATAGCGAACCCGGCAGCAAGGGTGATCTGACGTGAGCCTGCGACTGAGCCTGGATGTGCAGCGGGCCTCACGGCGGCAAGACGTGCCATCCGATGCCTTGCTGCGCCGCTGGGCGCGCGCAGCGCTGCTGCACGACGCGGGCCATGCGGAAGGCAAAGCCGCGCTGACCATCCGCATCGTCAATGAAAAGGAAAGCCAGTCACTGAACCGGGACTATCGCGGCAAGGACAAGCCGACCAATGTGCTGAGTTTTCCGTTTGAAGCGCCAGACTTCCTGCTACCGGCTGACGTGAGTAACCACTATCTGGGCGATTTGGTGATTTGTGCTGGCGTAGTGGCCGCAGAGGCCAAGGAACAGGCCAAGCTGCCGAATCATCACTGGGCCCATATGGTGGTGCATGGTGTTCTGCATCTGCTAGGCTACGACCACATCAAGAATGCCGACGCCGAACAGATGGAAGCGCTCGAACGCACCATTTTGGCCTCGCTGAAAATTCCCGATCCTTACGCCGGAGAGCGTTAACCCTTTCTTATGAGCGACGACTCGTCTAGTAGTACCCCGCGTGGCAGTACCCCGCGTTCGCGCAGTTGGTTGCACCGGCTGCGTGACGCCCTCCAGCCCGGCCTGCAGAATCGCGAAGAGCTGATCGACTGCCTGCGCGATGCCGCTGCTACCAATGTGGTGGACCGCGATACGCTGGCCATGCTCGAAGGCGTGTTGAGCGTCGCCGAGCTGCGGGTGCGCGACATCATGATCCCGCGCACCCAAATGGTGGTGTTGAACGCCGATGAAGAGTTGGCCGAGCTGCTACCGAAAATTGCCGAAGCAGGCCACTCCCGCTATCCGGTGATTGGCGCCACCCGCGATCAGGTCGAAGGCATTCTGCTGGCCAAGGACTTGCTGCAGTTCAGCCTGCTGCCCGCGGAGGAAGCGCGCGCTCGTTTCGATATTCACGAGATCCTGCGGCCCGCGCTGGTGGTGCCGGAAAGCAAGCGGCTCGACAGTCTGCTGCGGGAGTTTCGCAGCAGCCGTAATCACATGGCCATGGTGGTGGATGAATACGGCGGCATGTCCGGCCTTATTACCATTGAGGATGTGCTGGAGCAGATCGTTGGCGATATTGCCGACGAATACGATTTCGACGATGCCGAAGAATTCTTGCGTCAACTCGGTGACGGCGAGTGGCATGTGCGCGCCGACATGGAACTGGAAGCGTTCAACGAGCAATTCGGAACCACGCTGGACGAGGAAGAGTTCGACACCATCGGCGGTGCTGTTGCCAACCGCTTCGGCCATTTGCCGCAGCGTGGTGAGCACCTGAATATCGATAATCTCGAGTTGACGGTATTGGCCAGCGATAGTCGCCGCATCAAGCTGATCAAGGTCAAACAGAAGCTCGCCGCCAGCGTCTGAACGGACGACATCGACTGGCAGCTTGGGTTGCCAGCCGCTGAAAACGGATTGTAATCGCGCCGCTGTGTCGGCGCATTTTTTTGGTGAAAGCTGATGCCGCGTTTGTTCTCATTGCACGGGTTGCGCTCCCGCGCCGGAATGATGTTGTTGCCGCTGCTGGCCGGTGCGCTGTTCCCGTTGGCCTTCTCGCCGCTTGATCAACCGTGGTTGGCGCCGCTATCGCTGGCAGGTTTGTTGCTGAGCTGGCAACAGGCAACGATGAAGCAGGCATTTTGGCGCGGCCTCTGGTGGGGCATTGCGGCGTTCGCCATCGGAGTGTCGTGGATTCATGTGGCGGTGCGGGAATTTGGCCAGGCGCCGTTGGCACTGTCGCTGTTTCTGACTGGTGGTCTGGTCACCGTGCTGGCCCTTTTCCCGGCACTGACCGGGGCACTTTTGGTCAGATATTTTTCCGAGCCGTTGTCACGGTTGTTGGCGTTCGGACCGCTCTGGCTCATCAGCGAATATCTGCGCGGTCATGTGTTTACCGGCTTCCCCTGGTTGTTTGCCGGCGCCAGCCAAACCGATACCTGGTTGATGCATCTGCTGCCGGTATTGGGTGTTTATGGGGCCAGCCTTGCCGTGGCACTCACAGCCGCCTTGCTGCTGGCACTGTTGGGTCCGGCCACCACCGGCAAGCGCGCGTTGCGCCTGCTGGCCGTGATGCTGCTGATGGTGCCCTATGTCGCACCGCTGTCACGCTCGGCCGAGCCCGCCAGCGCAGCGCCATCACTGTCGGTGGCGCTGGTGCAAGCCAATATTGCCCAGAGCCTGAAGTGGCGTCCGGATCAATTGCAGTTCATTACCGCACAGTACCGTGAGTTGACCACGCCGCTGCTGGGGCAGGTTGATGTCATCATCTGGCCGGAAGCGGCCATTCCGGCCTTTCCGCATCATCTTGGCGATTATTTTCCGCAACTCGATCATGACGCCAAAGCGCAGCACACAGCGCTGGTAACCGGCTTGCCGCTGCTCGATCACGACAATCGCTATTTCAATGGTGTGGTCGGGCTTGGCACGGCCAGTGGCCGGTACGACAAGCGCCATCTGGTGCCGTTCGGTGAATACGTGCCGTTCCAGTCGCTGTTGCGTGGCATGTTCCAGTTTTTCAATCTGCCCATGTCCGGCTTCAGCGAAGGCGAGCAGCCGGCGCTGCTCGATGTGGCCGGCCAGCCCATGGCGGCGGCCATATGCTACGAGATTGCCTATCCGGAACTGGTTCGCGACAACGTCAGTCAGCTGCAACAGCGGCCGGGCTACCTGCTGACCGTCAGCAACGATGCCTGGTTCGGCGCCAGCTGGGGACCCTGGCAGCACCTGCAGATTGCCCGCGTTCGCGCCATCGAAAACGGGCTGCCGGTCATTCGCGCCACGGTCACCGGCGTCAGTGCCGTAATCGCACCGGATGGCCGTATAAGCCAGCAGTTGCCGCAGTTTGAAACCGCCGTGCTGCGGACCACCGTGGCGGCACGGCAGCCTGACACGCTGTGGCTTCGTTTTGGACTCTGGCCGGTTTCAATTTTGGTGGCTTTGTTACTGCTTGTTGCTGGCGGGCGACAACGGCGGAAATCGGTGTCCTAATACGCGTATGGGTAAGACTTGCAATCGGGGACAGCAACCCCAAGATTGCAGCGGTAAACGGCCATCAATGGCCCCGGAGAGGAATCATGTTGCGCATTGTGCTGTTTCTGTTGACCAACCTCGCAGTCATGCTGGTGGCAGGTATTGTGCTGAGCTTGTTGGGTGTCGGCAGTGCCTATCAGCCTGGCGGTCTGAATCTGACCAACCTGCTGATTATCTGTGCCGTATTCGGCATGTCCGGTTCGCTGCTCTCGTTGCTGATTTCCAAGTGGATGGCCAAGCGCACGATGGGTGTTCATATCATTGAACAGCCGCGCACGGCCGAAGAACGCTGGTTGGTCGATACGGTGGCCGAACTTGCCCACAAAGCGGGTATTGGCATGCCGGAAGTGGGGGTTTTCCCGTCCCATCAATCGAATGCGTTTGCCACCGGCTGGAACAAGAACAACGCACTGGTTGCAGTCAGTGAGGGCTTGTTGCGCCGGTTCTCGCGTGACGAAGTGAAAGCGGTGCTTGGTCACGAAATTGGCCACGTCGCCAACGGTGACATGGTGACATTGAGTCTGATTCAGGGCGTGGTAAACACTTTCGTGATGTTCTTTGCTCGCATCATCGGCTATGCGGTCGACAGTTTCCTGCGCAAGAACGATGAAAGCAGTGGTCCTGGTTTCGGCTTTTATATCGCCACGTTCGTCGCCGAAATGGTGCTTGGTATTCTGGCTTCGATGATCGTTGCCTGGTTTTCGCGCCGCCGCGAATTCCGGGCCGACGAGGCCGGTGCATTCCTGACCAGCAAGTTTGCGATGACGGCGGCTTTGCAGCGGCTGATGGCCGAGTCAGGCCAGCCGGTCGACATGCCAGCGGAAATGACCGCATTCGGTTTGCGCAATGGCGGTGGCATTGCCCACCTGTTCGCGACCCATCCGCCGCTGGAAGTCCGGATCCGGGCGTTGCAAAATCTGCAGTAACCCTGCTGTATGAGCAAAGCAAAAGGCGCCGACGGCGCCTTTTGCTTTTGCTGGTGGTCCGGACGGGCCATCGGGTCGGCAACAGACAGGTTGAGCGCAAGCCGTTTGCTCGCGGACCCTGCTATAGTCCGGCAACTGGGCAGTAAATCACCATCGACAGGGAGAGGACCTCATGCACGTGATACAGCGCTTGCTGCTGGGCATGTCGGCATTGGCGCTGACAGCCTGTTCAACCGCAGTGGTGCACGTTGATCAGCCGCACTATCTGTATCCGTACAAAGGCACCCAGCGGGCGGTGTCGGAGGTGGGGCGGTCCTGGTCGGCACCGGTGATTCCCGGTGAGGTCGTGGTGCGAGCGTGGGACATTCCGATGTGCCTGGTCGCGGACACGGTGTTGTTGCCGATCGATTTCGCGGTGTACATCAGCCATTGACAGGCTGGCCGGATCTGCGAGCAGACATGCTTCGATATGCAGGATTCAAAAAAACAAACCCCGCCACATGGCGGGGTTTGTTTTCATGCAGAACGGATCAGCGCTCGATCGGTTTGTACTTCAGACGATGCGGCTGGTCTGCTTCGACACCGAGGCGGCGTTTCTTGTCGGCTTCATAATCGGCGTAGTTGCCTTCGAACCAAACCACCTGCGAGTCACCTTCGAACGCCAGGATGTGAGTGGCAACGCGGTCGAGGAACCAGCGGTCGTGCGAGATCACCACCGCGCAGCCGGCGAATGACAGCAGCGCTTCTTCCAATGCCCGCAGGGTTTCCACGTCGAGATCGTTGGTCGGTTCGTCGAGCAGCAGCACGTTGCCGCCACTCTTCAGCAGCTTGGCGAGGTGCAACCGGTTGCGTTCGCCGCCGGACAGATCTTTGACCCACTTCTGCTGATCGCTGCCCTTGAAGTTGAAACGGCCAATATAAGCGCGCGATGGCATGGTGAAGTTGCCGATGGTGATGATATCGAGGCCATCGGAGATTTCTTCCCAGACGGTCTTGTTCGGGTCGAGACTGTCGCGCGATTGATCGACATAGGCCAGCTTGACGGTGTCGCCAATACGCAGCTCGCCGCCGTCCGGCTTTTCTTCGCCGGTGATCATCTTGAACAGGGTCGATTTACCGGCACCGTTCGGACCGATGATGCCGACAATGCCACCCGGCGGCAGACTGAAGGTCAGGTTGTCGTACAGCATCTTGTCGCCGAATGATTTTTTCAGGCCTTTGGCTTCGACGACCAGATTGCCCAAACGTGGGCCCGGCGGAATGTATAGTTCCTGTGTTTCATTGCGTTTCTGGAATTCCACGCTCGACAACTCTTCAAAGCGCTGGACCCGGGCCTTATTCTTGGCCTGCCGCGCTTTCGGATTCTGCCGCACCCATTCCAGTTCTTCTTTCATCGCTTTCATGTGCGAAGCTTCGGCGCGCTCTTCCTGAATCAAGCGGGCCTGCTTCTGCTCCAGCCACGACGAGTAGTTGCCTTCCCACGGAATGCCATGGCCGCGGTCCAGTTCCAGAATCCAGCTGGCGACGTTGTCGAGGAAGTAGCGATCGTGGGTGACCGCGATGACGGTGCCGGGGAAATCGTGCAGGAAGCGTTCGAGCCAGGCGACCGATTCGGCGTCCAAATGGTTGGTCGGTTCATCGAGCAAAATCATGTCCGGTTTGCTGAGCAAGAGCTTGCACAACGCGACGCGGCGCTTTTCACCGCCGGACAGTTTGGTGACGTCGGCATCCCACGGCGGCAAGCGCAACGCATCGGCGGCGATTTCCAGTTTGCGATCGATATCATCGCCGCCGTTAGCAGCAAGGAACGTCTCCAGCTCGCCTTGTTCTTTGGCCAGCTTGTCAAAGTCGGCATCCGGCTCGGCGTAGGCGGCGTAGACCGCGTCGAGTCGGGCTTTGGCATTCAAGATGTCGGCGACCGCTTCTTCGATATTGCCGCGAACCGTCTTTTCATTGTTGAGCTGCGGTTCCTGCGCCAGATAACCAATCTTGGTGCCGGCCAGCGCCCGCGCTTCACCATCGAACTCCTTGTCGACTCCGGCCATGATTTTCAGCACGGTCGATTTACCGGCACCGTTCAGGCCAAGCACGCCGATCTTGGCGCCCGGGAAGAACGACAGCGAAATGTCCTTGATGATGGTGCGCTTCGGGGGCACGACCTTGCTGACCCGATGCATCGTATAAATGTATTGCGCCACTGACGCGTCCTCACGAGGAAAAGAAAGCCGAAAAACCGGCCGGCATTGTAGCTGAGTCAGTGGCGAACTGACTCAGGGTTGGCTGCGTCCGGGACAAAAGGCGCCATTTGGCGGACTGTGCATGTGGGTCTCCCGGCCGTTGGTTACCAGGCAGTCCGACAGCGGTGGGGGGGGCGCCGTAGCCGCACTTCGGTTTCGAGCTGCTGGCCCAAGACTTCTCGCCGGCAGGCCGGGTCTGCTACCGTGCCGGCTAACTGGTACCGTCCCTGTTGATGAGAGTCCTGCCATGCGCCGATCGGCCCCGCTGCCCCTCCGACTTGTTCTGTTGCTGTTTGTCTGCCTGACAACGGACCACCTGCGGGCCGAACCGGCGACGGTGGCGGCATTGGCCGAGGCAGCAGACCGCCGAGACCCGGCGGCGGCTGTCTGGGCCGAGGCACTGGCACAGGACGATGTCGCGGTGCTGGTGGCCGCCGCTCGCGGCCTTGGTCGTATCGGCGGCGATGAGCGCTTGCCGCTGTTGCTGCCGTTACTTGGCCATGAGGCGGCATCGGTACGGGACGAAGCGGCTTTTGCCATCGGCATTCTGAATGTGCAGCAGCCAACGCTGCAGGCCGAACAGGAGCGGGTGCTGAAACTGCGACTGGTGCTCGAACCCGACCTCGCGGTGCGCCAGACGTTGCTGCGTGCGCTCGGCAACTGCGGTGGTGCTGCAAGCCAAACCCTGCTGCGCGACTACCCGCTCGACCGGATCGGCGCTGATGAGCGTGCTGCCTGGGCACAGGCCGTTGGCCTGCTCTGGAGCTATCGTCGTGACGCGCTACCGGTAATCGATGCGCAACTGGTCACGCAGTTGCTGGCACTGACGACCGGCAACGAACCGGCAGCGGAAATGGCAGCGTTTGCGCTCGCCCGTGGCCGCAAGGAACCGGAAGTGCAGGCACAGTCCGCTGCGATGTTGAAGGCGTTTGTCGCCAGCGGTTCCGATGGTGCGCGCATCTTCTTGTTGCGGGCGCTGTCGACTTCGATCAATGCGGACAATCAGCGGGCCTGGCTCAAGCGCATGCAGACGAAGACAATCGGTAGCCGCTCGCTGACGGCCGCCGAGCGCGTCGAACTGGTCACCGTGCTGGCCGGGCGGGCGACGCCCGCCGTGCTGCGCGAGGTGCTGTCGCTGGCACTGCGATCACCGCATCCGGCTGAACGGATTGCTGCGCTGCAGATGCTGCAGACCCGGCCAGTCGAATCTGCGGCCCTGAAGGATCTGTTACAGGCGCATCAACAACTGCAACCGGCCGACGCTGAATTGACTGCCAGTCTGCTGGCGCCGCCGACCGCCGAACCGGTCAGCGAAGAAGGCAATGAGCCATTGGCGGCGACGCCATCGTATGCCGAAGCCAGCAAGGCAGTTGGCCGGCGCTTCCGGCTGGTTACCCTGCGTGGCGTGATTGATATCGAGCTGCTGCCTGATGCCGTCTATACCGCTGCCAATTTCGCCAAACTGGCTGACAGCGGCTTTTACAACGACACCCGCTTTCATCGGGTGATCGGCAATTTCGTGGCGCAAGGCGGCGACCCGACCGGCACCGGCGAAGGCGGCCCCGGCTGGCGCATCCGTGAAGAGTTGTCGCGGCAGCCACATGCGCTCGGCAATATCGGCATGGCGACCGCGGGCAAGGACACCGCCGGTTCGCAATTTTTCGTCAATACCGGCCGCAATCCCCACCTCGACTGGCATTACACGGTGTTTGCTCGCGTCACCGCGGGTCTGCCAGTGGCGTTACAGTTGAATCAGGGGGATTCGCTGATACGGATTGTTCCCCTGCCGTAAAGACGCGCCATGACCGGTACCAAGCCGTCGCCGCCAGCTACACTGAAGCGGCGTGCCGTCCTGGCTGAGAACGGAGTCCGACCGGTGGCCCAACCCGCGTCCGAAGCTGCGTCCGATACATCATCAACAACACTGAGTGCGGTTGCCTTCGCGCTATGGCTGCTCGTCTATGTATTGGTCAGTTGGCTCGGGTTGTACTTCGACGATGGCAGCGGCTTGGTCAGCATGCTATGGCCGGCGGCAGGTGTCGCGGCCGCCCTAGTGTTGCGTTACGGTCTGACAGCGCTGTGGCTGCCAGTGATCGGGCAACTACTGGCATTGCAAATTGCCGGCTACGTCTGGGACATGCCGTGGTTTGCTTCCATTGGCGGTGGCGTGGGTTCTGCACTAGCCAATGCCGGCGCTACCTGGCTGGTCTATCGATTGTTTGAAGGCCAGCAACCGGTCCGGCTGCACGACAGTCACACCTTCCTGAAATTTGCCGTGGTGGTTGCCCCCATTGCCAGTGCGTTCTCGGCAATGGTCGGCATCGCAACCTTGCTGGCGTTTTCCCAGATGGCTCTGCTCGACCCTCTGACCCGCATCACGCTGTGGTGGAGCGGCGACATGGTCGGCTATCTGCTGGTCACGCCGGTGTTGCTGACCTGGTCAGAGCGCAAGCTCAGCACGGCTGCGATGTTTGAATTTTTCTCGCTGATGTTGCTGTCGGCAGGGTTTCTTGCCCTGTTGCTGCTCACCGACGCGTTGACATTCGCTGCCCGCATTCTGCTGGCGCCGTTCGGATTGTTATTGTTGTTCTGGGCGCTGGTACGGCTGCGGCTGTTCTTTCTCAATTTGTTGTTGCTGTTCACTGGCCTGATGTTTGTCCTGGTGCATCGAGAAGACGGCGGTCCGTTCCAGTTGGGTGACCCAGTGTTATCGCATCTGGCGCTGCAGGCCTTTCTGGTTGCACTGACCGTGGGCACGGTGGCGATTGCCACGTTGTTGCGCGAGCGGCGACAACTGAACCAGGCGTTGCTGGCCACCAACCAGACGCTGGAAGCGCAGGTGCGGGAACGGACCGAGCGGCTGGAACAGCAGGCGACCCAAATGCGTGACATCGTCAATGCTCTTCCGATTCATTTGTCGGTACGCAGCGATGACGGTGACATCCTGCTCAGCAACCAAGTATTGCCTGCTTTGCGGGATCAAGAACTGCCGTGGCTGCGCAAGGCTCGCCTGTTGGTCAGCAGTACCGGTCGGCCGGAAGCGATCGCGCGCGTTGATTGGCTGGACCCGGACACCGGCACTCGTACCTTGCAGGCACAGGTGCTGCCGCTGCGCGGCAATCAGAAACCGGACATTCTGCTGCTTGCCACCGATATCACCGAGCAAACGCGGCAACAGCAGCGTTCGCGGTTGCAAGCCCAGATGCTGAAACGCCTCGCCGATGAGGTGCCGTTGACGATGCTGCTGCAGGAAATGATCGACGACATGGCGCTGGAAGATGCCGAGCGTGACATTGCCTTGGCCTTGGTCGAGCGGCCACCGGCGGGTGTGTTGTGGTTGGCAAGCAGCGGCATGCCGGTGCGGGTGCGTGAGTCGTTGCAAGTTCAGACATTGCAACCGGACCAGGCACCGAAACTGACCGGCAGTGAAGTGGTAGTGCTTGCCGAAGCGTTGTATGACAGTGCCGGCGAATGGTTGGGCTGGCTGCTCTACCACTGCCGACAGCAGCGTGAAACACAGGCCGTTGCCCAGCAAGAATTGCGGGCAGCGGCTGCGCTAGCCAGCCTGCTGATCGAGCGCCATCGCGACCAGCTGTACATGCGGCAAGTGTCCCGTGCGGTTGAGCAAACCACCAGCGCCATTGTCATCGCCGACGAAGTCGGCCGGATCGAGCGCATCAATGCCAGGTTTGGTCAAATGCTCGCTCACACCCTGGATGCCGTGGTCGGCAAGCCAATGCTGGACCTGCTGTTGCCGAATGATGCTGACGGCCGGCTGGTGCGCGAAGCGATTGGTGTGGCCATGGCAGAGGGGCGGGCTTGGCAGGGTGAGTTCGCTGGTAATCGTGGCGACGGTGGCCGACTCTGGCTACGGGCGACCTTCTCGCCAATCCGCAGTAAATCGCACCGCATCGACAATATCGTGGTGGTGCTCGAAGACATCTCGTCGGTCAAGGCGGCGCATGAGCAGGTGGAGTTCCTCGCGTTTCATGACATTCTGACCGGCCTTGCCAATCGACGGCTGTTTACTGAACGGGTAGCCGAAGCGATTCGTCGAACCCGACGGGTGGGAGCGCTGTCGGCATTGCTGTTCATGGACCTCGATGAATTCAAACGCATCAACGACACCCTTGGCCATGATGCGGGTGATGCCTTGCTTAAGCAGGTCAGTCAGCGCTTGCTGGGGTCCGTTCGTGAAGACGATTTGGTGGCGCGGTTCGGCGGCGATGAATTTTGCCTGCTGATCGGCAACCTGCATGACAGTATTGAAGCGGGCACACTGGCGAAGAAGCTGCTGCAGGCGGTGACGGCGCCGATGACCGTGCTTGATCATGCCATCACGGTAACCTGCAGCATTGGTATTACTCTGTTGCCAGTTGATGGCGACAAGGTCGATGAGTTGCTGCGCAATGCCGACATCGCCATGTACCGGGCCAAATCGGAAGGTCGCAACCGGTTCGTTTTCTTCTCGCCAGAGATGAACGATGCCAGCCGTCAGCGCTTGCAACTGGAACTGGACTTGCGACGCGGCATAGGCCAGAAACAGTTCCGGCTTTACTACCAGCCCATTGTCAACATGCAGTCGCGGACGTTGGCAGGTTTCGAAGTGCTGTTGCGCTGGCAGCATCCGAAAGACGGATTGATGGCGCCGGATCAATTCATTCCAGTCGCCGAGCACACGGGCTTGATTGTTCCCATCGGCGAGGAAGTGCTGCACCAAGCACTGCTGGAGTTGCCCACGCAACGCGTGCAGCATCCTGCATTGCGAGTGTCAGTCAATGTGTCGGCGCGGCAGCTGCGGGAAACGGATTTTGCCAGTCGGGTGGTGGCAATGATGCAGGACAACCAGATTCCGCGTGGCAGTTTGCAACTGGAAATCACCGAAAGCCTGTTGCTGGACCGAAGCGAATTGACCGATCGCAATCTGATTGGTTTGGTGGAAGCCGGGGCTCGCATCGTGATTGATGACTTCGGCACTGGCTACACGTCATTTGGCCAGTTGCGCGACCTGCCAATCCACGGCATCAAGCTGGATAGACGTTTTGTTCGTGGTTTGCCGGACAATCAGGATGATGCCGCCATTGTCGCGGCATTGATCGCCATGGCCACGCAGCTCAAGCTTGATATCGTTGCCGAGGGTGTCGAGAGCGAGGCTCAGCGCGCTTTCCTGTTGCAGCATGGCTGCCTGCTCGGCCAGGGTTGGCTGTTCGGCAAACCGGCGCCGCTATAAAAAAACGCTGCGTCTTCCGTCGCGGGCGTCTATTCCGCTACAGAAACAACCGGGCCACTATCCGGTTTTTGGAAGAACAGTGTCACCTCGCCAACGCTGATCCCGAATTTCCGCATGGTCGCCTTGTTGAACATATGCCGCTCGTCGAGCAGGAACATCCAGTCATCGAAAGCGATGTCATAAGTGGTGTCATCGATCGGGACGCGCAAGGTGTATTGCCAGCGCAGGGCATTGCCGGATATTTCGCCAACGGCCTCGCCGACCACGTCATCGGCAATGCCGCGGTAGTGGTGCTGGTCAATGCGGGTCAGCGTCCAGCGCCGAAATTGCTGCTCGCCATCATCGAAGCGGAAATACTCATTCAATGTACCGGTGTCGCCTTGCCAGCTCGCCTCGATGCGTACGGAGAAACGACGCGTGACGGTGTCGCGATAGTCCTGCACCAACCCCCAGGCCTGCACGGTGCCATTGAAATACTGGCGTAAATCAAGTGAAGGCTGGCCGCCGGCATAGTGGCTGACCGATGGCGTGCAGGCCGTGGTCAGGGTGAGCAGCAATCCGAGCAGGCCGGCAAGCAATAGGCGTATGGTCATGGTGTCTGGAGTCCAAGCAGTTGGGCGCGCAGCGAAGGTTCGCGGCTGTTGGGGTGCAGCCAAATGGCTGCAAAGCGCGGACCGAAGCCGGGATCATGGATGTGCCCCAACGTTCTGCCGTTGAAATAGAACGTCGCGCTGCCGCTGTCGTCCACATACAGGGTCAGACAGTCACCGGCTTCGACATCGGGCCATAACCTTGCGACTTGTTGTAACCAGCGCTTGGCATCGGCATCAAACAGCTTCAGTTCCATCCAGGCATCGGCGGTCGCATCAACGAGATCGCTCGCCTCGATGCGGCGGGCGTAAACGATTTGCAGGGCAAAGGGGGGCGCCACGCTGCCATCGAGCGGCAGTGACGATGTCGATGCCCAGGTGCTGGCGTCGTAAATATGAAAGCCGAATTTGCGCAGACTGCCGGCACCAATTTGCTGTAACGATTGGGCGTTTGGCACCTGCAATGACGCCTGTGCTGCGTTCGCACCGAGCAGGGTCACAATGACCAGCATGCAGGCCATTGCCACGGCGCGGCCACTCCAGGCGTTCGCGTGTTGCATGCCTGCTGGCGCAGGCGTGGCAATGGCGACTTTCATATAGACGTCTCCCGACAGGTAACAAATGACGCGCGGCGTGCGATCAATAACTAATGCCACCTTGGGGATCGTTGCCAGCGTGGCGAGCATGCAACGTGATCAAGGCGCCGTCATTTGCCTGTACGTTGGCCATCGCGGTTTGGTGCACCGCTCCATGCGTTTGCGAACCGTGCATTGACCCGCCACCAGCCGAGCGGCAGCAGCACCCAGCCTGCGACCAGCAGCAAAACGTAGGGGGCATGATGCAAAACGTCGGCGGCTCCCAGCGCTGCGCCGCCGACATAGGCCAGCGGACCGGCGCAGGCAAACAGCAGCACTCGCAGCGTGTGATTCGGCAGTAGTCGGAACAGGCTCGGTACGGTCAACGCGAAGCTGAGCCAGAGCACGGCGAGCCATAGTGGCAGGCCAAAAAATACAGGTGCCCGAAACTGCACGAGCCCTGTGGCCACAGCCAGAGCATCGAACAGCAAGCCGCTGGCGGCGACCAGCAACGGCAACCGCCACGGAAATGCCTGGCGACCTCCGGCATGCCAGTGCAGCGCCGCTTGCACCAGCAACAATGCTGAGGCGATCGCCGCACCGGTCAGAATTGCTGCCCACCAAACGGCTTGGGCAAGCGCCAATGCCAGCCATTCGCTGCGTGGGTGGTGTTCCGGCGGCAAACGGATCGGCATGGTGGCGTATCAGGGCAATGCCAGTGTGCAGCGCGGTTTGTGCATCAGCATGTGGGCGCAACTGATGGCACGCTCGCGGAAGCCACCTTCGCTGTAACAAAGGTAGTACTCCCACATCCGGATGAAGCGCTCGTCATAGCCGAGTGCCCGAATATCGGCGAGCCGGTGATGGAAGCGTTCGCGCCAGTCCTGCAATGTGCGGGCATAGTGCAGGCCGATGTCTTCGTGATGGACCAGCCGCAGATCGGTTTCATCGCGCAGGCACTCGGCCACCCGGGTATTGGAGGGCAGTGCGCCACCGGGGAAAATATAGCGCTGGATGAAATCGACATGCTTGGCCGCGTAGTCATAGCGCTGATCGGCAATGGTGATGCTTTGCAGCAGGAACGCGCCGTTTGATTTCAACAGCTGGGAACACTGGCGGAAATACTGCGGCAGAAATTGCAGGCCGACCGCCTCAACCATCTCGACCGAGACCAGCTTGTCGTACTGGCCATTCAGGTCACGATAGTCTTCCAGCAACAGTTCGATGCGGTCTGAAAGTCCCGCCCGGTCGATGCGTTCGCGCGCCAGCGCGTGCTGCGCAGCAGAGATGGTGGTAGTGGTGATTTTGCAGCCGAAGGTCTCGGCCAGATAAATGCTGAGCCCGCCCCAGCCGGTGCCGATTTCCAGCAAATGGTCATTGGGTCCCAAGCGCAGCTTCTCACCAATGCGCTGCAATTTGTAGCGGGCCGCTTGCTCGAGGCTGCAGCTCTCGTCTGGATAAATCGCACTTGAATACATCATCAGGGGATCCAGCCAGAGCGCAAACATGTCGTTGCCGAGGTCATAATGCGCTGCGATGTTTTTGCGCGCCTGGGCATGGCTGTTGCGATGCCACCAATGCAAGCCCTTGCGGGCCAGATCGGTAAAAAATGCCACCCGACCTTCCATTTGGTCGAGCACGGACAGGTTGCGGGCGAATATCCGCACCAGACTGGTCAGGTCGCTGCAGCGCCAGTCGCCGTTCATGTAACTTTCGGCCGCACCGATGCTGCCGCCGAGCGCGATTTCCGCCCAGGCATTCGGGTGCAGGATGTGCAGCTCGGTGCGCAGCTCATTGCCGGCGCCGAAACGACTGTGCTGACCGTCTTCGTGAACGACGATTTCACCGTCGCGCAGCGACTGCAATTTGTCGAGCACAGCGCGACGGCAGCGGTTCACCAACAGGCTGTCGGGTCGGGGCAGGGTTTGGCTGTCGAGTTGTGCACTCATGTCTGGTGCTCCGGGTTGGGACGGTTGGCGGAAACCTGCGCGGGGGTTTCACTCGGATTGGCTGATTTTACGTTGCCCTTGCGGGGGTGGTTTGCCGATGTAGTTGGCGTCGATGGCGTGCCGGGGTGTGCATAAAAACGTGCCCGCTTGGCGATCAGCTTCAGGGCCTGCCAGTAAATGCCGGCCAGTGTCTTCAGGCCCTGGGGCAAGTGCTGCCAGAGTTCCCGCTGGAGTTGCGCCGGGGTCAGCTCTGCTTCCCGCTTCAAGGCCAGTGACGCACGAAACACGGTTTCGCCAGCGCGATCATTGCGGATTTGCACCGTCAGGGTGTCGGCGGGGGTGTTCAGTTTCCAGTGGTAGCGCAAATCGTGCGGCAGGAACGGTGAAACATGAAACTGTTTGTCGTGATCGGCGGGTTGATGGTTTTCTGCTGCCGCGGATTGGCGCAAGTCAAGGGCATAGCAATGCCGTTCAAACCATGGCGTATTGCGCACTTCCGCCAGTACGAACTGCAGGCCGATACCGTCATTGCCGTAACAGTAATACAAGGTCAACGGATTGAAGCCAATGCCCCAAACCCGAGGAGCCGTCAGCATGCGAATGGGCCCGCTGGGGCGCACACCGAGCTGGCTGGCAATTTCGTCGCCGACGGCTTGCTTCAAATCGCCGGTTTCCGGTCGCAGGTAATCACGCCGGCGTAACCAGCCGGGCGCAAATCGATGAAGGGACCAACCGCGACTGGCGGCAAACAGCGCCGCCACTTCGTCGAGATCAAGCCAGCACAGCCGCATCCGATAGACAAAGCTGTGCGCCGGTGCGAGCTCGCGCCGGTGGCTCAACATGCCGGAGTAAAGCGCGCTTTGCATCAGTCTGCGCCCAGCAGCGTGCTGACGACACGGGCGGCGCTGCGCACACCGTCTTCATGAAAGCCGTAGCCCCAGTAGGCGCCACAATAATGACTGCGCCGCACTCCGCTGATTTCAGCGTGGCGTGTCTGGGCGGCGACGGCGGCTCGGCTGAACTGGGGATGCGAATAGCGGAACCGCCCGAGAACATGCTCCGGTGCGATGGCGCCACTGCGGTTCAACGTCACGCAGAACGTCTCCGGTGCGCTCAGGCGTTGCAGCAGATTCATGTTGTAGGTCAGGGTGGGCAAATCGCCACCCGTCGGTGCGGCACCGAGCAGGTAATTCCATGCTGCCCACGCGCGCCGGGTCTTTGGCAACAGACGCTCGTCGGTGTGCAGCACCACTTCGCTTTCCTGATAGGGAATGGCAGCCAGAATCTGTTGTTCGGCTTCAGACGGATCGGTGAGCAGGGCCAGCGCCTCATCACTGTGGCAGGCGAACACAACCTGATCAAAGCGCTCACGGCGATCATCGGCAAAGTGCAGCTCAACACCGTCGGCGTGGCGGCTGACGTGCCGAACCGGTCTGTTGGCATGTACCGCTGCTGGCAGCTGTTTCAGCAGAGCATCGACGTAGCTGCGGCTGCCGCCCTGGATGACGTACCACTGCGGTCGGTCGTTGACATTGAGCAGGCCATGGTTGTCACAGAACTGCAGGAAGAAGCCGAGTGGAAATTGGCTGACATCGCTCAAAGGCGTTGACCAGATGGCGGCGGTCATCGGCGCCAGATAGTGGCTGACCACCAGCCCACTGAAACCGTGTTGCTCCAGAAACTGGGCCAAGGTTTGATTGTCGTTAATCGCCTGCTCGCGCAAGACCTGCTTGGCCAGTTTGTTGAACCGGAGGATGTCGCGAATGAGCCGCCAGAATCGCGGTGACAGCAGATTGCGCCGCTGGGCAAACAGGGTGTCGAGATTGTGGCCATTGTATTCAAGCCCGGTTTGCCCACAGCTCACTGCAAAACTCATGTCGGTGGCAAGCCGGCCGACGCCGAGCTCGCCGAGCATCTGCAGAAACAGCGGATAGGTTCGGTCATTGCAAACGATGAATCCGGTGTCAATGGCATAGCGGCCGCTCGGCACGCTGACATCAACAGTATGGGTGTGGCCCCCGATATAGTCATTGGCTTCAAACAGGCTGACTTGATGTCGATTGCCAAGCTTCCATGCGGTATACAGTCCCGAAATGCCACCACCAATAATTGCCAGTTTCACGCTTTCACCAATTGACCAGTCAGCTTCTGTTGCAGGCCCAGCGGCAGCGCGCCAAGCATTTTCAATACGCCGGTAAAGCGTCGCGGAAAATGAATCTCTTTCTGGTCGCGGCGCAGGCCCGCGACAATCGCTTCGGCCGCTTGTTCGGCACTGATCTGGCAGGGCATGGCAAAGTCGTTGCGATCGGTCAGCGGCGTTTTGACAAAACCGGGGCAGATCACATTGACACTGATGCCCTGGGCAGCGAGATCCAGACGAAGACTGTGTAGAAAATAGCTCATTGCCGCTTTCGAGGCACCATAGGCTTCGGCACGCGGCAGCGGCAGGTAGGCGGCTGAGCTCGATACGGCGGCAATTTGGGCGCCGTCACCCTTGCGCAGCAACGGTAGCGCCGCCGCGATACAGCGGCTCATGCCGAAGAAGTTGGTTTCCATGACGCGCTCGATCAGGGCCGCATCCACCACGCCGTCATTCAGGTACTCGCAGGTGCCGGCGTTGTAAATCAGGGTGTCGATACCGCCAAAATGCTGTTCGATGCGGCGAACAGCGGCACCAATGTCTTCCGGCCGGGTGACATCACAAGGAACCACCAGCTCCTGGTCCGGAATCCGATCTGCGAATCCGGCGGCCAGTTCACCGAGCGGTCCGCTGCGCCGGGCCGACATCGCTACACGATGGCCCTCAGACAGCAGTCTGCGTGCCAGTGCCAGTCCGATACCGGAGCTGGCGCCAATCAGCCAGATGCGCCGTGACGTGCCCGCTGGCCACTTCATGCCATGCGCTCCTTCAGCCGACGGATGGCCCAACCGACGACCGGCACTTGCTCATACAACAGGGCGCCTGCGTCAAAGAAGTCCCGATGGACGGTAATGCGATCGGTGAACTCCAGTTCGGTAACGCCCGGCACATGCAATGTGCGGCCGCCATTCAAGCGAGGATGTGACAGCGACATGGTCCAGCGAATCATGGCGGCGCTGTCATCCTGCAACACGCGCTCGAACTGGAACTCGCAATGGCTGATATTGGAATACAAGCCGGCGAAGTAGGCCTTCAACGCGGGTAGGCCTTCGATGCGATGGAACGGATCGATAAACAAAACGTTCTCGCTGTAGACCTGGCTGAGGCGGTCGAGATTGCCGGCATGCAGATTGCGGTATAGCTGTTGTACTTCTTCAATCAGGTTTGTTGCTGACTGCGTCATGGCGGCTACTCGTTCGGATAAAGCATGGTGTTGGCCCCCGCAACAATCGCGGTGCTTACACCGGAAATTTAGACATCCAGCGGCAGTTGATCCGGGGGCGCGGTCGCCGGTTTGCCACCGAGCCGCTGAAAATGGCTAATGGCAAGTGCGCGGCTGCGTTTCAAATCCACCATCGGCGCCGGATAACCGGAGCGCCGACCACCGAGATGAACCGATGCGGCCGGTTCATTTCGCAAGGCAGGAACCCACTTACGGATAAAGTCGCCGTTCGGATCAAAGCGCTGGGCCTGGCTTTCCGGGTTGAACACCCGGAAGTAGGGCGCGGCATCGGTACCGGTCGAGGCGCTCCACTGCCAGCCACCGTTGTTGGCGGCAAATTCGCCGTCGATCAGTTGCTCCAGAAAGTAACGCTCACCCCAGCGCCAGTCGATAAACAGATTCTTGGTCAGAAAGGACGCGACAATCATCCGCAGCCGGTTATGCATCCAGCCGGTTTCATTCAGGCAGCGCATGGCGGCATCGACAATCGGAATGCCGGTATCGCCGGCGCACCAACGCTGAAAATCACTCGGATTGTATGACCAGGGCAACTGATCGGTGTCTTCCTTGAACGGTTTGCCTTTCGACAGTCGCGGGATCTGCGCAATCAGATGTTGATAGAACTCGCGCCAAAGGATTTCATTGCGATAGCCGCTGGCACCATCACCCGTGATCGCTGCCGTCGCCTGCCAGACCTGGCGAGGCGACAGCACTCCGAGCATCAAATAGGGCGACAGCCGGCTGGTGCCATCCCGATCCGGCCGATCACGGCCATCATGATAGTGATGGATGGCGTCACTGCAGAATTGCTGCAAACGGCGCTGGGCGGCGGCTTCGCCCACCGGCCACTGGTGCTGGTCGAAAGCGGCTTCGCCGGGAAAGGCCGGTACTGGGTCAAGGTTCAGTCCGGCTTTCGATTGCAGGTCAAATTTGGGTTGTGGCTGGGGTGCAGGCAACAGAGCCATTCGGCGCGGCAACCGGGCCTCGCAGGCTTTGCGGAATGGTGTGTATACCGTATAGGGCTGCTGGTTGGCCGCCGTCAGCACACTTCCCGGCGGCAACAGCAGATGATCGCAGAATCGGTGCACCGACAGGCCGCGCTGGCGGGCTTCATCAATCAGTTGCTGATCACGGCTCTGTTCGTGGACGCCGTATTCGTCATTGAAATAAATCGCCGTGACGCTGTGCCGGCAGGCGAATTCAAGCACGGACTGCCATTGGCCGACCACCTTGTCGCTGGTCAGAATCTTCAGTGGGATATTGCATGCCGCCAGAGCAGCGCCGAGTTGCTCCAGATGGGCGCGGGCAAAGGCGCGTTTCTTCGGCGCCCAGACATGACGATCGAGCTGGCTTTCGCTGAGCACATACACCGCCAACACTGGGCTGTCGCCAGTACTAGCCGCATGCAGCGCGCTGTTGTCGGCGAGGCGCAGGTCGTGGCGGAACCAGACGAGTTTCATTGATGGAAAAGTCCCGGGTACGCCACCATGGCATCGATTCTCTTGATCATACGACGATGCCGAGCTGGCGGATCATTATTGTCGCCGTCTGTGGAATGAACAAAGAAAAACGGCACCCGAAGGTGCCGTTTCTCATCCAACGGAGCTTAGAAGCTGTATGTTGCCTTGAAGTAGGCGAACTGGCCTCTTGGGCTATGCACTTGCGATACATAGCCATACAAATCGCCATCGCCATCACCAATGGCAAACGGCGGCTCTTCATCCAGCAGGTTTTGCACGCCAGCCGACAGCGTGGTGTTCTGGATACCGGTGAAGCGCAGTTGCACATCCAGTTGCATGTAGGCATCGACCGTCCGCGAGGTGTTTTCATTGATGTCGATACCGCCATCAAAATCCGCGTCCGGGGTGTCTTCGAACTCGCCGGTGTAGCTGAGCACAGCAACGGCGCCCCAGTTGTCGGTGCTCCAGTCGACGCTACCCGCCCAACGGATTTCCGGATATTCGTACTCGCCGGTCCAGTCGTAAGTGGTGACTTCACCCGAAACCTGGTCCGTGACGATGTCCTGAGTGAACTCCATCATGTAGGTGCTATCGAACTTGAAGTCGAAGGTGCCAAGTTCGTTGGTGGCAAGCTTGTACTCAACCGAGAAGTCGATGCCGTTGGTGGCTTGCTCGTTCAAGTTGCGATAGCCACTGTTGATGCGCGACAACTCACCCAGCGTGTCGCCAGGCAGCGGCGCGTTACGGATACAGATGGTGCTGGCCTGATTGCCACATTCCTGATCATAAATGGCGTTGAAGTCGCCAGCGGCGATCTTGTTGTCCTGTACGATGGACCAGTAATCGACCGTAAAGCTCAGCGCATCGGTCGCCTGCCAAACTACACCGATGTTGACCGATTCGGATTCTTCGGCTTCCAGATTCGGGTTGCCACTGAACACAATGGTGTAGTCGGTCGCAGCACAGTAGGCCGGGTTTTCTGCGCAGCCTAAAGTGTCGGCAAAAAACTGTGACGACTGCGAGGGTCCAAGGCCAATCTGGGCCAGTGACGGTGCCCGGAAGCCGGTGCCCCACGAGGCGCGGAACATCAGGGTGTCAGTGGCATTGAAGGTGGCGCCGACTTTCGGGTTGAACTGGGCATCGAAGCCATCGTATTTGTCGTAACGGCCGGCAAGCTGTACTTCCAGCGTCTGCGCCATCGGCAATGCCAACTCGACGAATGCCGAGTCATGATCGCGCGCTGCAGCGGCGGACACGGCTTCGGTGCCGAATATCAGGCCACGTTGGAACTGGTCATCCGGAATGTCCGAAACTTTCTCGGTAGTCATTTCAACGCCAGCCGCGAGCATGGCTTCGCTATCACCCATTTCGAAGAGGGCGCCGGAAATTTTCGCGTCGACCGAGGTCAGATGCGATTCGCCACGGCGGACCAGATTGGTGGTGATGCGGTCAATGACATCGGCCGGGTTGTAAACGCCACCGAACGGGTTGTAGTTGCCGGCGTTGATTTCTGCCTGCAGGAAGTCGGTCCGGACCCAGCCCTGATTCTTGTTGCCGGTCTGTTGCGATTCCATGCGGCCTTTCTGGGCCGCGACTTCCCATTCCCAGTCGGTGAAAACATTACCGCGCAGTCCAGCCAGCAGGCGCATGGTGTCGGATTCGATATCCCATTGGCGGGCACCCGCATCGACGGTACGGAGTCGACGGATGTCGATGGTCGACGCGCTGGTGAACGGGTTATTCGGGTGGCTGACCGGCACAGTCAGGCCAGCGTCGCCATCCAAAGGAGTAGGCGCGCCTTGAGCAATCGAGCTATTGTGCTGGATGCCGATTTCAGCGAACAGTTCAATGTTGTCCGAGAGCTGACGAGTGCCGTTGAAAATCAGGCCGACGCGCTCAGCTTCCGGAAGCAGCAGATTCCACGGACCATAGTCATAAACGCAGCTTGGGCCTGCGATGTTCGCTGCAGGACAGCCCGGATCCACCGTAGCGACACCATCCACTACAAAGCTGCCCGGGAATCCGCGTGAAGAACGGAAGTCTTCGCCACCCAGCGGTGACTGGTTGGCAGTGCCAAGTGTGCCGCGGTCCTTGTTCATCAAGGTGCTGCTCTTGAGGTAGTCGAGGATTAGGGTCATGTTGCCCTTGTCGTCGCTGGTGCCCCACAGAAACGTCATGCTTTGTTCATCTGCATCGGTATCGGTCGTGTTGCCGTAGCCAACGCTGACTTCGGTGCCGGTATAGTCATTGCGCAGCACGATATTGATGACGCCAGCGACGGCGTCGGAACCGTAAATAGCCGAGGCGCCATCTTTCAGCACCTCAACGCGTTCGATGGCGGCCATCGGAATCGAGTTGATGTCAACAAAGTTGTTGGTGATGTTCTCGGCAAACGGGCTCATCGCAACGCGACGGCCATTAATCAACACGAGCGTGGCATCCGAACCCAGACCGCGCAGCGAGATGGCCGAGCCGCCGTTGGCGGTCGAATCCTGGTTGTTGCCGCGGGTGGAGAAGGTGCCGTTGCCGTTGACCGGCATCTTTTCGAACAGTTCTTGCAGGTTGTTGTAGCCGGACTTTTCAATGGCATCACGGTCGATGGACAGGACCGGTGAGACGCCTTCCACGTCGGATCGCTTGATGTGCGAGCCGATGACTTCGACGCGTTCGGCTTTTTCTTCATCATCGGCCGCGAAGGCCGCAACGGGTAACAGCGAGACGCCACAAGCGGTGAGCAGGGCGGTGGTGATTTTTGACATTTTCATTCTGGGTTGCTCCGTATTGCAGGGTTTTTTTCTACGTTTCCACGTTTTCTTGTCCCGCCATCACTGGCGGGCGTGTCGTCGGATGTCTGTCTCATCCGCGACCCCGTACTGCATTGACTCGGGTACAACATTTTTTGGCTACAACGGGCAGATCTGCTCCTGTTCAGAACTGCTGGTCCGGCCTGGCCGCCGGGGTATTTCTCCTTACATGGCAAAAACTCATGTCGCCGGAGGCTACGCCGGCGCCGAATTGCTGGCAAGGGTGCCAGTTGTAAGCTGCTGTTCGGCCGTCCAATCGAGTACAATGCGCGCTCATTTTTTGCCCAACCCCCATCCGGTAATCGAACATGCTGCGCAATCCGGCCACGCTGGCCCAATACGACGCCGAACTCTGGTCGGCGATGGAACACGAACGTCACCGTCAGGAAGAGCACATCGAGCTGATTGCTTCCGAGAACTACACCAGCGCCCGGGTCATGGCGGCGCAGGGCTCGGTGCTGACCAACAAGTACGCCGAGGGGTATCCGGGCAAGCGCTATTACGGTGGTTGCGAATACGTCGACGTGGCCGAGCAACTGGCCATTGATCGGGTCAAGCAACTGTTTGGCGCCGATTACGCCAACGTCCAGCCCCACTCGGGCTCGCAGGCCAACTCGGCCGTGTACATGGCGCTGCTGAACCCGGGCGACACCGTGCTTGGCATGTCGCTGGCTCACGGCGGCCACCTGACTCACGGCTCGCCGGTCAACTTCTCCGGCAAGCTCTACAAGAGCGTGCAGTACGGCCTGACGCCGGCCGGCTACATCGATTACGACCACGCCGAAGCGCTGGCGCTCGAGCACAAGCCGAAGATGATCCTCGGTGGCTTCTCGGCCTATTCGCGGGTGGTGGACTGGAAGCGGCTGCGCGAGATCGCTGACAAAGTGGGCGCTTACTTTATGGTCGATATGGCGCACGTCGCGGGCCTTATCGCCGCTGGCGAATACCCGAACCCGGTCCCGTACGCCGACGTGGTGACCTCGACCACCCACAAGACCCTGCGCGGTCCGCGCGGCGGCGTGATTCTGGCCAAGGCCAACCCCGAGCTGGAGAAGAAGTTCCAGAGCGCGGTGTTCCCGGGCGGCCAGGGCGGCCCGCTGATGCATGTCATTGCCGGCAAGGCGGTGGCCTTCAAAGAGGCGCTGGAACCGGAATTCAAGACCTACCAGAAGCAGGTGGTGGTTAACGCCAAGGCCATGGCCAAGGTGTTCATGGACCGCGGTTTCGACATCGTCTCCGGCGGCACCGACAACCACCTGATGCTGGTCAGCCTGATTGCCAAGGACCTGTCCGGCAAAGATGCCGACGCCGCTCTTGGCCGCGCCAACATCACCGTCAACAAGAACGCGGTGCCAAATGACCCACGCAGCCCGTTCGTGACCTCGGGTATCCGAGTCGGCACCCCGGCCATCACCACCCGCGGTTTCAAGGAAGCCGAAACCACCCAGCTGACCGGCTGGATGTGCGACATCCTCGACGACGTGACCAACGAGGCGACCATTGCCCGGGTCAAGGCCGAGGTGTTGAAGCTGACGGCCAAGTTTCCGGTTTATGGCAACTAAGCTCTAGCGCTGCGCTGAAAACAAAACCCCGCTTCGGCGGGGTTTTGTTTTATGGCCACTTAGATAGGCTCTTCGTGAGCGAAACCGCATGGTTAGCAAAAGGATCTCGACAAGCCCCCCTCCTGACCTCCCCCCTGGCAGGGGGAGGAACGGTACAGCTCCCTCCCCTGCGAGGGGGAGGGCTGGGGTGGGGGCATTGCCGCTCCAAGACCTGATATACCCCAACCGCTTGTAATCGCCCGTTCCCCAACCCCCATCCCTTCGCTTTCCCGCCCCAAACCGTTAACCTGCTCTCCAGCTCAACACCCCATCCCACAAGAGGACAGCCATGCACTGCCCGTTCTGCTCTGCCGATGACACCAAAGTGATCGACTCCCGTCTGGTAACCGACGGCACCCAGGTACGCCGTCGGCGCGAATGCACCCAGTGCAGCGAGCGCTTCACCACCTTCGAAACCGCCGAGCTGGTGATGCCGCGCATCGTCAAGAACGATGGCAGCCGGCAACCCTTTGACGAAAACAAACTGCGTGCCGGCATGATGCGAGCGGTGGAAAAACGCCCGGTCTCGGTCGAGCAAATTGAAGAAGCCATCGGCCACCTGATGTCCAAGCTGCGCGCCACCGGCGAACGGGAAGTGCAATCGAAAGTACTGGGTGAGCTGGTGATGGCCGAACTGCGCAAACTCGATGAGGTGGCGTTTGTCCGCTTTGCCTCGGTGTATCGCCGGTTTCAGGATGTGCAGGAGTTTCGTGACGAGATTGCGAAGTTGCAGAAGGGCGACTGACACGCTTTAGTGGACTTACGTTTTGCTCTCACACGGCTTAGGACTGGAGGGTGTTTTGCGCCAACGAGCGTTTGCATTCCTTGTAGTGCTTTCCATGTCGTTTTCTGTACTCGGCGATGGCTTTTCTTATGCTTCGTACAAGCCAGCAAATATTAGCGATGTTGCAAAAGGGGTGGAGGAGATTTCGCGTTCAGACCCCTCCGCCAACTGGTTTATGGGGACAATGGATAAGCGGCAGTTGTCGGTCGTCTATAGCAGCTCAATTGAAAGTTTGTCGGAAGAAAGAAAGCAATTTATTAAGTCTTACTTCAAGACAGTCAATGTTGATCCTGCTATGGCGGACCTTTTTGATAATGATCTGCTGATCAATGTTGAAGGGGCTACCTATCGCTTA
Source organism: Permianibacter sp. (assembly GCA_041914645.1). Lineage (GTDB taxonomy): Bacteria > Pseudomonadota > Gammaproteobacteria > Enterobacterales > Permianibacteraceae > Permianibacter. Next base: position 255,081 of record JAYSCY010000001.1, on the reverse strand, counting down.
CCTGTTCAGACGGCGCTTATCAAGCATATGCAAGCTGAGCTACACCCGGGTGACAACGTTGTGCTTTATGTGGTGGTTGCTGGTTCTGCAGCAAAGTCTGGCCTAGTTTTGTTAATTAATGAGTTTGATGCGCCTAGACCACATTAAAGCCGCTTAGGTTGGGCTGAGTGTTAGCGAAGCCCAACGACTTTGCCCGATTCCAACTCTGCCGTTGGGCTTCACTTCTGTTCAGCCCAACCTACACTGGATCCATTCTTCCATTTGATCTCTGCCATGACCTTTACCGCTGACGATGCTCTCCATATGGCCCACGCGCTCCGGCTTGCCGAGCGTGGTCGCTACACCACCGCGCCGAATCCCAATGTCGGCTGCGTGCTGGTGCGCGACGGCGTGGTGGTCGGTGAGGGCTGGCACGAGGTCGCTGGTGGTCCGCATGCGGAAGTCAACGCGCTGAAAATGGCCGGCGATCAGGCTCGGGGCGCCGCGGCTTACGTCACGCTGGAGCCTTGCGCCCATCAAGGCCGCACCGGCCCTTGTGCCGAAGCGCTGGTGCGCGCCGGCGTCAGCCGGGTGGTCGCGGCGATGCAAGACCCGAATCCGAAAGTGGCAGGGCAGGGCTTTGCGATCCTCAAAGCCGCTGGTGTCGCGGTCGAACACGGCCTGATGCAGATGGAGGCCGAGGCGCTGAACCCCGGCTATCTGAAACGGATGCGCAGCGGTCGGCCTTGGGTCACGGTCAAGCTTGGCATGAGCCTTGATGGCCGCACCGCGCTCGCTAACGGCGAATCGAAATGGATAACCGGTGAGGCGGCGCGGTGCGATGTCCAGCTGCTGCGCGCCCGCCATCAGGCCATCCTGACCGGCATCGGTACCGTCCTGGCTGATGACCCACAACTTACCGTTCGGCTGACTGACGCCGACTGGCCGGCCCACACCAATCCGACCTACCGGCAACCACCGCTCCGGGTCGTGCTCGATTCCAGGGCCCGGCTACCCGCCGCCAGCAAACTGGCCGATGGTTCGGCGCCGACCTTGCTCTGTTTTGCCGGCCAGCCTTTTGCCGAGAATGACCCGGCCGCCGCCAAGCAGAGCTGGCCGGTCCCCGGTATGATCACCGCCCTGCGTTGCGGAGACGGTGCCGTGGTCGATTTGGCCCAGGTACTGGCCGCGCTGGCCGACCGGCAAATCAACGCCGTGCTGGTCGAGGCAGGCGCGACGTTGGCCGGGGCTTTCCTTGCCGCCGGCCTGGTTGATGAGCTGGTGCTCTATGTTGCGCCGACGCTGCTTGGTGATGCCGCCCGGCCGCTGCTGCAACTGCCGCTGTTCACGGCACTGCCGCAGTGCCCGCAACTGAAGCTGGTTGATGTGCGCCAGCTCGGCAATGATCTGCGGCTGACGCTGCGGCCTTGAACGATTTTTGTGGGAGCGAGCAAGCCCGCTTCCACAGCAACCCATCGAGTCACGAGTACCGTCACATGTTCACCGGCATCATTCAATCTGTTGGCAGCATTCAGCGCATCGAGCCGCGCGGCGGCGATGTGTTGCTGTCGATTGCAGTCGGCAAGCTGGACATGAGCGACGTTGCGCTGGGTGACAGCATCGCGGTCAATGGTGTCTGCCTGACGGCGGTGCGTTTTGACAAGCAGTCATTCGATGCTGACGTTTCGGTTGAGACGTTGGCGGTGACCACGCTGAAAAACTGGCGCGCGGGCACCCGGGTGAATCTGGAAAAAGCGTTGACCCCGACCACTCGGCTTGGTGGTCATCTGGTGTCCGGCCACGTTGATGGCATCGGCGAAATCATCAGCCGCCGCCATGCTGCGCGCGCCGATCAGTTCACCGTGCGGGTGCCGCAAGGTATCAAGCGCTACATCGCGCACAAAGGCTCGGTCTGCGTCGATGGCATCAGCTTGACCGTCAATGCGGTCAATGACGATTGCTTTGAATTGACGCTGGTGCCGCATACGCAGGCCGAAACCAATGCCGCCGATTGGCAGCCCGGCACGCTGGTCAATATCGAAGTGGATGTGCTGGCGCGTTATCTGGAGCGCTTGCTGCAGGCGGGCGACATGCCGGCAGCTGGCAGCAGCATCACCGAAAGTTTGTTGGCGCGAGCCGGTTTTACCGGCGTGCGCTGAACCGTTTTGTGCAGGAAGAACCGAAAATGGCTTTGAGCAGTGTCCCGGAACTGATCGCGGATATTCGCGCCGGCAAGATGGTCATCCTGATGGATGACGAGGATCGCGAGAACGAGGGTGACCTCGTGATGGCGGCCGAGTGCATCACCCCGGAAGCGATCAACTTCATGGCCAAATACGGTCGCGGTTTGATCTGTCTGCCGATGACCCGCGAGCGTTGCATTAATCTTGGCCTCGGCCCGATGGTGCAGGCCAACGGCACGCGGCACGGCACCGCGTTCACCGCCTCGATTGAAGCGGCGGTCGGCGTCTCGACTGGCATTTCGGCGGCCGACCGTGCCCGTACCGTGCAAGCGGCCGTCGCCAAAAACGCCAAGGCCGCCGACATTGTCCAGCCCGGCCACATTTTTCCGCTGATGGCCCAGCCCGGTGGCGTGCTGACCCGCAATGGCCATACCGAAGCGTCAGTCGATCTGGCCCGGCTGGCCGGTTTTGAACCGGCCGGCGTGATCGTCGAGATCCTCAACGAAGACGGCAGCATGGCTCGGCGGCCGGATCTGGAAAAATTTGCCGCCGAGCACGGCCTCAAGCTCGGCACCATTGCCGATCTGATCGAATACCGTTCGCTGCATGAAAAGACTGTCCAGCAGCTGCAACAATGCCGCTGGCCGACCGCCTACGGCGAGTTCACCCTCTACACTTATCAGGACACCATCGACGGCCAGCTGCATCACGCGCTGGTCTACGGCAAGGTTGATACCGGCCAGCCGGTGCTGACCCGGGTCCATGTCACCGATCCGCTGGCAGATGTGCTGCGCGGTCAGCGCGGCAGTAGTGCCTGGCCGATGGATCAGACCCTGCAGCGCGTCGTGCAGGAAGGGGCAGGCGTGGTGCTGGTGCTGGCCGCGCAGGCCGGTAATGATCAGCAATTGCTGCAGCTGGCGCGTTATGCGGCGGAAGATCGCGGCGAAACACCCGCGCGCAGCGAACGCACGGGTGGTTCGCGCCGTATCGGCATTGGCTCGCAGATTCTGAGTGACCTCGGCGTGCATCAGCTGCGGCTGATGAGCAAGCCAACCAAGTACTCGCTGTCCGGCTTCAAGCTGGAAGTGGTGGAGTTTGTCGAGCCTTAAATACTGCCGGATTCCGCCGGCTGACCAGGAGTGTTGTGCGAGACAGCAAGATACTGAAAGCCGTCGGGTTTGGATTGATTGGTGCGGCATTTTTGGGGCATGGCTTGCGAGCATGCCACATGGTCACCACAGGGCGAGGCAGCGAAACCTACACCAGTGGAAAATTGGTGACATGGACCTGGTCTGGTGCTTTGCTGGTGTCTGTGCTGTTGTTTGCAGTTATTGTATTCGGATTGAGTCACAAGTTTGTTGCAAGAAGCGAGTTGCCCCACAAGTTACGCAAGATTCGCTATGACCTTAGAAAGAAGCTGAGATCCCTGAGGAAAGTTTGGTTTCGGGTGAAAGCAAAGTATTTCAAAAAATAGATACAGGAGCCCCGCATGAGCGGCATCAAACAAATCGACGGCGTGTTCACTGCGGCAGATGCCCGCTATGCCATCGTTGCTTCACGCTTCAACAGCTTCATTGTCGAGCAATTGGTGCAGGGCGCACTTGATGCGCTGAAGCGCCATGGCGTCAAAGAAGACAATATCACCGTGGTCCGGGTGCCGGGCGCGGCCGAATTGCCTTTGGTCTGCCAGAAGCTGGCGGCCAGCAAGAAGCAGGATGCGGTGATTGCGCTGGGCGCGGTGATCCGTGGTGCCACCTATCACTTTGAAGTGGTTGCCGGGGAAAGTGCCAAGGGTCTGTCGCAGGTAGCGCTGGCAGCAGGCATTCCGGTCATCAATGGCGTGTTGACCACCGAATCGATCGAGCAGTCGATCGAGCGGGCCGGAACAAAGGCCGGCAACAAGGGCGCTGATGCCGCCATGGCCGCCATCGAAATGCTCAGTGTGCTGAAGCAGATCGGCTGAGTGACTGGTCGGTAACTTGATTGGTTGTTTACGTGACTGACCGATGCAGTACAGCGTGCCGCGCTGGCGGTTCCGCCCTTGATATTGAAACAAGCAGAAGTTGAGACAAGCAGATGAGCAAACCGTCCGAACGCCGTCAGGCCCGCCGCTTCGCGGTGCAGGCCATCTACTCGTGGCAGATCAACCAGATCGCGCCACAGCAGATCGAGCTGCATTTGCTGGAGGACCAGGATTTCAAAGGCTGCGACACGGCCTACTTTCAGCAACTGCTGCGTGGCGTGGTTGAGCACAAAGACGCGCTCGACAATCTGCTCAAGCCGACCATTCATTTGAAGCTGGAAGAGATTGACCCGGTTGAGCTGGCGATTCTGCGGATGGCCGCATTCGAAATGAAAGAGCGGCTCGACGTGCCCTACAAAGTCGTGATCAACGAAGCGCTGGAACAGGCCAAGACCTTTGGCGCCACTGATGGCCACAAATTCGTCAATGGCGTGCTCGACAAGCTGGCCCGGGTTCTGCGTGCCACGGAAGTGGCCGCCAAGGCGCGGCCGCAGGGTTGAGCCGGTAAAATTGAAACGGTCAGTCCTGACGTAACTCGCACTCGACGCCGTCAGGACTTTGCCCGCCTGTTTCCCTTATGATGTACCGGGAAGCCAAACGGAAGCCGCCATGCCCGGCGAATTCGATCTGATCCAGCGCTATTTCACTCGCCCCAGTCAGCGACCCGATGTGCTGCTGTCGGTTGGCGATGATTGTGCCTTGTTGCAAGTGCCGGCCAATGAAGCGTTGGCGGTAAGCACGGACACACTGATCGCCGGCGTTCATTTTCCACAAGCAACCGCGCCGTACGACATCGGCTGGAAAAGCCTAGCAGTCAATCTCAGTGATCTGGCGGCAATGGCGGCAGTACCGCGCTGGGCGACGCTGGCAATCAGTTTGCCGGCTTATGAGCCGGACTGGTTGCAGGCTTTCGCCGACGGTTTTTTTGCCCTGGCCGATATGCACGAGGTGGCGCTGGTTGGTGGCGACACCACGCGCGGCCCACTCAGCATCACCGTTACCGTGCACGGCACCGTGCCGGCGCAGGCGGCATTGCGCCGCGATCGCGCTCAACGTGGCGATGTCATCGCCGTTACCGGCACGCTTGGTGATGCGGGGCGGGCCTTGCAACATGCGCTTGGCAACCCGCCGATTGCCAATGCGGACGATGCAGTCGCCTTGCTCGCCAGACTGAATCGACCGACACCACGAGTTCAGGCAGCGCTGGCGTTGCGTTCGCTCAGTCACGCTGCGATCGATCTTTCCGATGGTCTCGTACAGGATCTGGGACACGTGCTGGCTGCATCTAAGGTCGGGGCGCGCCTCAATCTTGAGGCACTGCCGCTCAGCGCTGCTTTGCAACGTCAGTGTCGCACTGCGGAAGCGGCGGTCGCGTTTGCGCTGCACAGCGGCGATGACTACGAGCTCTGCCTTACGCTTCCAGCCGAAAATTGGCCGGCTGCAGCTGCGGCGGCAGGTGTGGCCGGTGTGCCGCTGACCCGTGTGGGTGAGATCGTGGCAGGTAACGCATTGCAGTGCCTGGAGCACGGCAAACCTTATACCGTCGCCAGTGCCGGCTATGACCATTTTGGTGAGCAGCGGTGAGTGGTGGCGTTCGTGAAACCGGTCCGCTGGTTCAATGCAAAATAGTGATCCAATCCAACATGGCGGTTCTATCCTAAATGGCGAATCAAACGGGAACGACCATTCGGCCCCGAACCGCATGGCACTGGCTGGCGGTCGGTGCCGGCAGCGGACTGGCAGCAAAGGCGCCCGGTACGTTCGGTACACTGGCCGCGCTGCCGCTGGTGCTGCTGGCCTGGTGGTCACTGCCGGCGCTGCACTACGCGTTGCTGAGTTTGCCGCTGATCGGGCTGGGCATTTATGCCAGCGCCCGGACGGCAGCAGACTTTGCCATCAAGGACCCGGGCGCCATCGTTATCGACGAGTGGGCCGGGTTGTGGGTCAGTGCACTCTGGCTGCCATTGAGTTGGTTCAATGTGGTGGCAATGGTGCTGCTGTTCCGGTTGTTTGATATTGCCAAACCGTGGCCGGTGTCGTGGGCGGACCGCCGCTTGCCGGGCGGTTTCGGCATCATGATGGACGATGTAATTGCAGGGTTGATGACATGTGGCGTGGTACACGCACTGAACGCAGTATGACGGTAACCCTCAGGCTGCTGACAGGCAGCGTGCTGTGTGGTCTCGCGGCGTTGGCGCAAGCCGCGGACGTGCGCGTGCAGGGGCTATTTCCGGATCGGGCACTGCTGAGCATCGACGGTAAATCGCGAATGCTGAAAGTCGGCGACAGCAGTCCTGAAGGCGTCAAATTGCTGAAGGTGGATAGCAGTGCGGCGGTGCTGGAAATTGACGGCAAACGGGAAACGCTCGGGTTGTCGGCCGACATCCATACCTCGCTCAGTACACCGCAGGTTGTTCGCGTGCAGATTGCCCGTGACAACAGTGGCATGTACACCACGACCGGTGCCATCAATGGCACGCCGGTTGGTTTCATGGTGGATACCGGTGCGACGTCGGTGGCGATGAATGCCGCCACTGCGGAACGACTCGGCATTCCGTTTCGCCACGAGGGCAAACCGGTCACCGTGCAAACGGCAGCCGGCGCCGTACGATCATGGGAGGTGCTGCTGAAATCGGTAAAAGTTGGCGAAATCGAGCGAAAGCAGGTGCAGGCCGTTGTCATCGAGGCACGTTCCAATAACGACATCCTGCTCGGCATGAGTTTTCTCAGCACGGTAAAACTGGAGAAGCAGAATAATCTGCTGGTACTGGAGGCGCGCTACTGATGCTGACAGTGCCGCCACCGGAGCTTGCAACGTTCATCCCGGTCCGGACGGCAGCTGATTTTGCGCAACTGCCAGCAGCAGCAAGCTGGTATTTTGCGAATGAGTGGCTGGCCGTTGATGCCCGGCTCAACCCGGCCGCTGCCATCTGGTTGGCCGGTTCGCAGTGTTTGACCGTGACCAATCTTCAGTTGTCGCCGCTGCGTGCCCAATGGGGCGAGCGCGTGGTGTCATTGGCACTGTCGCCGGCGTTGGCCAGTAACCCGACCTACATCAATTCCGACACGTTGCGTTTCTTTGCCGGCCAAACGCTGACCCTGCGGGGTGAATGGCAAGGCGTTGCCAACTGCGACCTTGCCACCAGCGAACCTACCTTTGTTGTCCGTACGATTTGGCCGCAGCAGTGGCGAGTCCAGCAGGCTGCTGTTGTGCCAGCCGCGGACAAGCTTGCCTGGTTGCCGCGCGCCAATGCCGCCGCCAGTCAACGCTTTGCCTGCCATACGCTCTGGCAGCGTGAAGGCACGTCAGACGCGCAAACGCATTGGGGCATTGGCTTCATGCTCAATGGTGCCCAGGGTGATGACGATGAGGCACATGGTGGTCATTTTGCGCTGGTCGTTGGGCCGCTGACGGCAGAGGGTTGCATCACGGATCTGCTGGTGGCCAATTTCTACAACCCGGATGTGTTCAGTGAGAAGGGCATCTTGCCGGCATTGGTGCCACTCGACGATTATCTGCACGAATGGAACGCCGGCCAGCAGCACTACCGACCGTCGTGGCTGGTGCTGGCGGGCATGTCGGAGAACACGGCGGCAGCCAACCTGTATCCGGTGCTGAATGCCGTTCTTCAGCAGCTGTACGATCACCGTCTGCACTACAATCATGTCGCCAATAATTGCACCGGCCTATCAATGGACGCGTTGCGGCAATGCGGTTTTCAGGTACCGCTGCGGGGACCCAGCAGCCGCCTGTTGGCGCCGCTGGCCGCGGCACGGCAGGCATGGCTGGAAACCGGCTCTCTGCGCCGACGCTTGCGCGCTGCACGCGATGGCTGGCGTTATTTGCTGGCCGAGCAAACCCGGTTGCTGCCTTGGCAGGCGTTCGATGCCTGCGTGCAGCATTTGCTGGCGCTTGTTACTGGCGGGGTGGCGCCTGTGAATCCATTTGAAGCCGCAATGTTGCAACACACCAATATCATTTATGGCTTACAGTTACCGCAATTGCCGTCGGCACGGTTGCGTGGCCGAGAGCCCGCCACGTCGCTGTCAGACTATCAGCAGCGGGTCCCGGCCAGCCGCGCCGAGTGGAAAATCATTCCGGTCCCGGCGCGAATCCTGCCAGCTGCGCTGAGGGCCGATGGCAAGCTGAACAGGTGAGCGACCAGCCAGGGTGTAGCGTAAAAGCCGTAACAGGTCCGCAACAACCGGATTACCGAGCCGCATCCCGAATACAGAAGTAGCAATACCGAATCCACAATACCGAATCGCCAATACAGAACTGCAGGACCAGCATTGCCGTCGGTACTGACAACAGGAGGTTATATGAACCGAGACAAACGAACGCTGTCAGCGTTTGTGGTGATGGCAGTGGCCCTGATGGCAACTGGCTGCGAACGCGCCGGTCAAGCGGAACCGATGTTGCCGGTGGTCAGCACCCAGAAACCAATGGTTCAGGACATTGACGTCGAGCGTGATTTTGTCGGCCAGATCCGAGCGGTTGATGAAGCCGAAATCCGCTCGAAAGTGACCGGCCGTATTCTGTCGGTGCAGTTTCGCGAGGGCCAGCTGGTCAAACAGGGCCAGCCACTATTCAAAATCGACAGTGACAGTCTGCGCGAGCAAGTGCGCGAGGCGGAGGCACAAGTCAATAACACGCTGGCCGCCTTGAACAAGGCCAAGACCGACGTCGCCCGTTACAAGCCTCTGGTTGAGAAGGGCACCATTTCACGCCAGCAATACGACACGGCGGTGGCGACCGAACGGCAGGCCAAGGCGCAACATGACGGCGCAACGGCTGCTCTTGCCAGTGCCAGCATCATGGAGCGCGAGGCGGCGCTGGTTTCACCTTACAACGGTCGGATCGGCCGCGCGCTGGTGAAAGAGGGGGCCCTGGTCAGTGCTGGTGAAACCCTGCTTGCAACTGTGTCCACCACTGAAGCAATGCAGGTGGATTTTGCCATGAGCGAAAGTGAATACCTGCAATACGTGGTGCCGTATCTGAAACGCGCTCCGACCGGACAGCGACCACCGGTACCGGCCCGATTGCTGCTCAATGACGGCAGCCTTTACGATCAGCAGGGCCTGCTGACGTTCTCCGATCGGGTGCTGTCTGCAGAGACCGGCACTTTTGCGCTATCGGCGACGTTTGCCAATCCGAATGAAGTGTTGCGGCCCGGCATGTTCGGCCGGGTGCGCATTGTGGTGCAGCGGGCCCAGGGCGCGATGCTGATTCCGCACAAGGCAGTACAACCGGTGCTCGACAAGACTTTTGTCAGTGTGGTCGGCGCCGACAATCTGGTCGTGCGCAAGGCAGTTAAGCTGGGGGCGGTGGTTGGCGAAAACGTCATTGTGGTCAGCGGACTCGATGCCGACGATCAGGTTATCGTCGAGGGCCATCACAAGGCGCGCCAAGGCAGCAAGGTTGAGGTGAAACCGTATCAGGAAGTGACGGTCGACGCGGCGATGGACGCCGCGACCGACACTGCATCCGGTACTTCTTCCCCGACAGCGAGCTGAGCCAAGGAGCGCATCATGGCGCGTTTTTTTATCGACCGGCCAATTTTTGCGATTGTGCTGTCGCTGGTGATTGTCATCGTTGGTGCATTGGCTATCCGGGTTTTGCCAATCGCCCAATACCCGCAGATTACCCTGCCCACCATCAATGTCTCGGCCCAATATATCGGTGCCAATGCCGAAGTGGTGCAGCAGAGTCTGGCCCAACCCATCGAAGACAAGGTCAACGGTGTCGAGGGCATGCAATACATGGATTCGTTGTCGGCCGGCAATGGCAGCTATTCGCTGAATGTCACCTTTGCGCTCGAACGCGATGCCGACATGGCAACCGTGCTGACCCAGAACCGGGTCGCAACTGCCACACCGCTGTTGCCGACGGAAGTCACCCAGAGCGGCGTCACCACGCGCAAGCAGTCCCCCGACGTGCTGATGTATTACGCGCTGCATTCGCCGAAAGGAACCTATGATCCCCTGTTCCTGCGCAACTACGGCAGCATTTACGTCACCGATGTGCTGCGCCGCATTCCCGGCGTTGGTGCGGTCAATGAATATGGTGCCGAATATGGCATGCGGATCTGGCTTGACCCGGCGTTGATGGCCAAGTACGGCGTCATCGCCAGCGATATCGTTCAGACGGTACGTGAACAGAATGCCCAGGTACCGGCGGGCTCGCTTGGCCAGTACCCGGCGCCGGCGGAACAAGCTTTCCAGTTCAACTTGCTGGTACAGGGGCGGCTGGTCAGTACCGAAGAATTTGGCAACATCATTCTGCGCAGCGATGGTCGCGGCGGTTTTGTTCGCCTGCATGATGTCGCCAGATTGGAGCTCGGGCAAAAGGACTACACCACAATCGGCACTTTCAACGGTGGCCCGGCCGCCGTGTATTCCATCAACCTGACACCGGATGCCAACGCGCTGGATGTATCAGCCCGGATCCGCGCCGAAATTGCGCGACTGCAGGGCGATTTCCCCACCGATCTCGAGCTCGATATCGTCAATGACAACACCGACTTTGTCATCGAGTCGATGAAGGAAGTGCTGCACACACTGGTTGAGGCCATGTTGTTGGTGCTCGTTGTGGTAATGCTGTTCCTGCAGAGCTGGCGGGCGACCCTGATCCCGATGTTGGCGGTACCGGTTTCGCTGATCGGCACCCTGGCCGTCTTTCTGGCGCTTGGGTTTTCCATCAACACACTGACCTTGTTTGCGCTGGTGCTTGCCATCGGTATCGTGGTCGATGATGCCATTGTGGTAGTGGAGGCTGTTGAACTGCACATGCGCAGTGGCCTGTCGGCACGGGATGCCACCATCAAGGCAATGACCGAAGTTTCCGGACCGGTGATTGCCATTGCGCTGGTCCTTTGTGCAGTGTTTGTTCCGGTTTCGTTTCTTTCCGGCATCACCGGGGTGATGTTCCGGCAGTTCGGATTGACGGTTGCGGTGTCGGTCCTGCTGTCGGCATTTGTCGCCCTGACCCTGACTCCTGCGCTGTGTGCGATCTTGTTGAAACCGCACTTGCATCACGCCGAGCCAGGCGTCATCCAGCGATTCTTTGCGGCATTCAATCGGCAGTTTGATCGGTTGACCGAGCGCTATGGATCGGCAGTCAGTGCGGCGGTACGTCACGCCGGGCGGGTCATGCTGCTGCTGCTGGTGCTCATTGTTGCCACCGGCGGTTTGTTTCGGGTGGTCAAAAGCACTTTTGTGCCGCAGGAAGATCAAGGCTATCTGCTGGCGGCAGTGTTGTTGCCGGAGGCAGCCACGCTGGAGCGCACCAGACAGGTGGTCGCCGACGTGGAAAAAATCGCGGCGGGCATCCCCGGCGTCGCCAAAACCCTGGCCATTACCGGCACCAACATCCTGTATGGCACCGCTCAACCCAACGCCGGGCTGGTGATCCTGAAATTGAAGCCGTGGTCTGAACGGACCGATGACAGTGAATCGCTTCGGCAAGTGCTGCGCACTTTTTATCAAAGGACGAACAGCATTGCCGATGCCCGTGTGCTGCCGTTCAACCCGCCACCGATTCCGGGCCTCAGTACAACAGGCGGGGTCAGCCTGATGATTCAGGACAAGTCCGGCGGCACGCCACTGGAGCTGGAACAGGTCGCAGGTGATTTTGTGCTGGCGGCACAACAGCGACCGGAACTGGCGCAAGTGATGTCGAAGTTCCAGGCAGCAACGCCGGCCTATCGCTTGCACATTGATCGCGACAAGGCGAAGAAGCTTGACGTGCCATTGAACGACGTATTCCAGACCTTGCAGGCCTATCTGGGCGGTGTCCAGATCAACGACTTTTCGTTGTTTGGCCGTACCTACAAGGTCACGGTTCAGGCCGAAGCGGATGCCCGATCGAATCCACAAGTGCTGTCGCTGCTGCATACCCGCAGCAGCAGCGGTGAAATGATCCCGTTATCGACGCTGGTGCGCGCCGAGCCCGCTGGCGTGCCGGTGGTGTTGAAACGGTTCAATGGTTATCCAACAGCAGAAATTTCCGCGACCGAAGCCGCCGGCTACAGTTCCGGCGATGCGATGGCCGTGCTGGAACAGCTGGCGCGCGAACTGCCGGAAGGCTATGGCTATGAGTGGGCCGGTCTGTCGCGTCAGGAAAAAGCCAGTGCCGGCCAGACCGGTCCCGTGCTGTTGTTAGCGGTGCTGTTCGTGTTCCTGTTTCTGGCGGCGCTCTACGAAAGCTGGACGGTGCCGTTTGCCGTGCTGCTGGCGCTGCCGCTCGGTATTTTTGGTGCCCAGTTTGCACTGTGGTTGACCGGGTTGCCGAGCAGCATCTACACCCAGATCGGTTTGGTACTGGTGATCGGGCTGGCGGCCAAGAACGCCATTCTGATTGTCGAGTTTGCCAAAATGAAACGCGAACAGGGCATCGACGTGGCGACGGCCTCGATAGAGGCTGCCAAGCTGCGACTGCGACCCATTCTGATGACATCGCTGGCATTCATCCTTGGCGTGGTGCCGTTGGTGTTGGCCAGCGGCGCCGGCGCGGCATCGCGGGTCACGCTCGGTCTGGCGGTGTTTTCCGGCATGTTGTTCGCGACCGTGCTGGCGGTGTTTCTGGTGCCGGTGTTGTATTATCAAATTCAGTCGATTGCCGAGCGCTGGGTGAGTCGTTCGGGCAGTGATCAAGTCGCCGTCGGCGATACCCTTGCCGACAGTGGAACGCCTGATGAACAGGCATAAAAAATATTGAGTCGGGAGCTCATATGGCGTCCGGATTTGTTGAGCTGGCCAGCAATGACATTGCTCATGTAATCCAATTGTCGATTGCACCGGTATTTCTGTTGACCGGCGTTGCGGGCTTGCTGGCAGTGTTGACCAACCGGCTGGCGCGGATTATCGACCGCGCCCGCAAGCTGGAAGACTTGTTTCCGCATGTCACTGGTGAACGCGAGCAACGTGTCCGAGATGAGCTGCATACGTTGTCGCAGCGGGCGAAATTGGTGAACCGCGCCATCAGCTTGGCCACCAGTTGTGCCTTGCTGGTTTGTCTGGTGATTGTCGGTTTGTTTGCGGCGGCGTTTACCAGCACGCCAGTCGGTCTGTACATCGGCTGGCTGTTTGTCATCGGCCTGATTGCGTTGATTGGTGCGCTGGTGGTGTTTTTGCGCGAGATCTATGTGGCCACGGCAGCACTCCGGATCGGGCCACATTGATTCGGCGGCGTAGCCGATTTGATCCGTATCAAGAAAGTTGCCTTGGCGGGTTATTCGTTGCTTGATTTGTCAGCCTTACCGCCGTTAACTGAAGGCAAGTCGTTGCAGGCGCCAGCGAAGCTGGCATGGCGGGTCTAACTGCCGGAATGGATGTATGCACTGCAACCGCTGGTAACTTGGCTAATGGAGCAATTCAAGGAGAGCATCATGGTTGATCGTCGATTCCGGCTGGCGACGCTGGCTGCAGCATTGCTTGCCGCGCAAGGCGTCATGGCGGCGGAAGAGCAGAAGCCGACCGGATTGGAGTGGGAGTTTGGCGGTGACGTGATTGGCGCCGTCAGTCTTCATTCGAACCCCTACTTCGGCGAGGCCGAGGCGGTAATTGGCGCCGACGGCGAGAACTGGACCGAGCTCGGTATCGAACCGTGGCTGGGCATGCAGTTTCCGCTGGGTGGCGGCGTCGCATTCGGCAAGCTCAGCGTGGTGGCAACCGGCACCTTTGGTGAAGATGCCTCGGGCTTGACCACCGGCCTTGACGATCCGTCCGAAGTCACGCTCGAACAGGCGAATGTTGGCTGGAAAGTCGATGACCTGTTCAGCGGGCTAGAAAACGATACCTTCACGGTGTCGATGGGCCATCAGGATTACCGCATTGGTTCCGGCTTGTTGATTGTCGACGGCACCAGTGATGGTGGTGAGCGCGGCGGCTGGTATCTCGGCATGCGCAAGGTATTCCAGGAAACGCTGTTGCTGTCGCTGAAAACCGACCAGATGTTGCTGGAAGCTTTTCACGTTGCCAACCAGCCACGTGAGGGTGGGGTTGAGGGCGAAGCCGACGGCATCAACGCTGAGCACAGCTTTGGTGAAGCCGGTCGGGTGGGTTTCAGCTGGATTGAAGCCGACGCGCCGGCGCTTCTCGCTGACAGCCTGACTACGCTGTCGGCCCGGCTTGATATCACGCCGGAAAGCGGGCTTGGCTTTGGCGCCGAGTGGGTCGATCAATCGAGTGATGAGATCGAAGCCAACGGCGGTTTTGCCCAAGTGTCGTTCACGCCGGCCAAGATGGGGTGGTCGCCGACGTTCAGCTACCGGTTCGCCACCTTCAGTGGTGATGACGTCAACACCGGCACCGATGAAGGCTTCCGCGGTCTTGCCTACGGCTATACCGATTACGGCACCTGGTTCCAGGGCGAGATCTCCGGTAACTACCCGCTCGCCAACGGCAACCTGCAAAGCCATATGCTGCGGGCCAAAATGACGCCAAATGAAGCGGTCACGCTTAACGTCTTCTACTTCCAGTTCAGCTTCAATGAGCCGGAGTCGTTTGGCGTGACGGCAGAGGACTGGGGTGATGAATTCAACGTGATGGTCGATTGGGCCGCCACCGATGCCTGGTATTTGATTGGCACCTTTGGCTACCTGATTCCGGGAGATGCTGCCAAACAGGCGACTGGCGGCAGTGATGACTGGACCAGCATGATGTTCTACGCGCAGTACACGTTCTGAATGTATGATAACAACACGAAGGGACCCGAATGGGTCCCTTTTTTCTGCCGACCGCTACGCTCAGAACCGATAGCGATAGCGAAGCTCCAGACTCTGTTCGGTCATTGAAGACAAACGATTCGTATCGGTTTCTTCAACCCGTTCGCTGTCGATAAGGTTACGGGCAATCAGTGACCATTCACCAGCCTGCATCGGCCAGCGGGCGATCAGATCGATGACGTCAAAATCGCCGAACACTGCCCCGGTTGTCGTGCTGCTGCGGAAATATCCGTTGTGGGTATATTCGAGCGAAAAGGCCAATACCAGCGGTGACTGCCAATTGACGCGCAGCTGATGGCTGTGGCGAGGAACTATCGGGCGTTTGCCAAGCTCACGCCAGTCGTCGTCATACCAGGTTGCAAACGCCACGATATCCAGATCGCGTTCCGGTTGCCAGCGCAGCTCCCATTCGATGCCATCTATATCCAATTCCGTCGGGTCATTGATCACGCCACTGATCAGATCGGAATACCGCTGCCGGAACGCGGTCAGCTCGCTGCTGATCGATTCGCCGCGTTCCCGCCAACCAAGCTCCAGCGCGCGCATATTTTCGGTTTCGAGTGAATCGGAACCCAGCGGAACAATGACATCTCCCGGCAGAACGATGGCGGCATCGCGTTCCGACCGGGAGGGCTGCCTGACACTGTCAGACAAGGCCAGCCACAACGTACGTTGTGGCTTTGGAGTCCAGAGCAGTCGCAGGTTGGGTTGCTGGCTCCAACCCGTGTATTCGGTCTCTTCCAGTTTGATGCCGAGCGCAACAGCCCACCGATCCGGCACCAAGGTAATCTGATCATGGACAAACAGGCTGTATACCTGCTCGGAGGCATCTGCTGGCCACAGCACAAAACTGCTCTTGCTGTGGGTCGAGTCGGCACTCTCACGCCAGCCAGCGCCAACGGCCCAGTCATGTTGCCAGTGCCCCATTGATGTGGCGTGATACTGGACATCGATATCGTGGGTGTCGCGTTCCTCGGTGAATGAGCCATCCTCGCGCTCGCGGAAATCGGCGAACGCGGCAATGCTGAGCTCACCGCTGGCCAGCGGCGCACGATACTGCCCTTGCAGGACCTGGTCCGATACCGTGACAAGATCCGGCACTGCTTGCAGTGGCGCTCCCGGGCTGGGCCGGACAATCCGAATCTGGTTGAAGTCACCCTCCAGCCATTGCCCTTGCAGCTGCCACGTTTGCCCGTCGTGCTCGCCGTCATGGCGGAACCCGGTCAGCGAGCGTTCCCAGCTGTCGCTGGCATCGGCGCCAACCGGATAGTAACCATTGTTGCCGTATGGGGCGGTCGGGTAGAGGCCGCCGTCAAAACGGCTGGTTTGGGCAAACACCCGAACCGGCCCGGCATCCGTATCAAAGCCGTAACGGGCGCCGAAGCGCTGCTCAAGGCTGTTGTCGCCAATTGAAGCATCAATCGACAAACCGTCAGTTTTGCCGGCATGCCGGGTGATGATATTAATGATGCCGTTGACCGCATTGCTGCCCCACAAGCTGCCGCCCGGGCCACGGATGACCTCGATGCGTTCGATGTCCGGCAGATAGGTGTCTTCTGCATCCCAATACACGCCGGAATACAGCGAGGTGTAGACGGTACGGCCGTCGATCATGACCAGCAGTTTGTTGGAGAAGCGATTGTGAAAGCCGCGGATGGAGACGGCCCATTTGCTGGCATCGAGCCGGGTGACGTAGACCCCGGGGACCAGCCGCAACAGCTCCGGCAGATTGCTGGCGCCGCTGCGGCGGATATCGTCCCGGGTCAGGACCGTGATGGCGGCGGCGGTATCCGCAAGCGCCTCAGGGGTTCGGGACGCCAACTCCACCTTGACTGACATCAGCTCTTCCAGACTGAGCTGGAAAAGGTCGTTTGAATCAGCCGCCGCCAAGCAGCTAGTGCTGCAACTGATCAGAACAAGGGCACCAAAACTGGAGTGGTTCAACGGTCAATCTTTCAGCATTTGGTCGTGGCTGAAATATAGACCATGTCTTCAAAGTGCCAAGTAAAACAGACCACATCGAGCGGAATATTTGCCGACGAGTTTCAGTGTCCCGCGGCAGTAACGAGATGTTGAACCGACACGCCGGATTCTTGACGAAGTCGCACCGGATCGCCGTGCTCGATAAACCGATCCGGCAGGCCGATATTGCGGACACTGACCGCAAGATTGTGGTTGAGCACAAACTCGTTCACGGCCGAACCGGCGCCGCCCACTACCGCATTTTCTTCCAGCGTGATCAGCCGGTCGTGATTTTGTGCCAGTTGTCGAATCAGCGCGCCATCCAGCGGTTTGACAAAGCGCATGTCAGCGACCGTGGCATCCAATTGCTCGGCGGCTTGCAATGCGTCACCCAGCAGGGCTCCGAAGCTCAGAATGGCGACTTTCTCGCCTTGGCGAACAATGCGACCCTTGCCAATTGGCATGGCCGTAAAATTTTTCTCCGGCATAACGCCCCGACCGACACCGCGCGGATAACGTACCGCCGCCGGGCCTTGGTGCAGCCAACCGGTGTAGAGCATCTGCCGGCATTCGTTCTCATCGCTGGGCGCCATGATGACCAGATTGGGCACGCAGCGCAGGTAGGACAAATCGAAGGCACCATTGTGGGTGGCGCCATCGCCACCGACCAGGCCGCCACGGTCAATGGCGAACAGCACGTCCAGATCCATCAGGCAGA
Organism: Permianibacter sp.; assembly: GCA_041914645.1. Taxonomy (GTDB): domain Bacteria; phylum Pseudomonadota; class Gammaproteobacteria; order Enterobacterales; family Permianibacteraceae; genus Permianibacter. The sequence continues at coordinate 237,489 of JAYSCY010000001.1, read as the reverse complement.
CGTCGTGGACCAGCTGATCGTAGGCACGCTGCAGAAAGGTCGAGTAAATGGCGACCACCGGCTTGGCGCCTTCTTTGGCGAGCCCGCCGGCCAGCGTCACGGCGTGCTGTTCGGCAATCGCCACATCGAAGTAGCGGTCCGGAAACTCTTTCGAGAACCGGATCAGATCCGAGCCTTCGCGCATCGCCGGCGTGATGCCGTATACCCGATCATCCTGTGCGGCGATGTCGCAGAGGAATTCGCCGAACACATTCGAGTAGGTCAGCTTGGGCTTGCTGGCCGGCAGCGAGTCCTTGCTGGGGTCAAAAATTGGCACGCCGTGGTAGGCGATCGGGTCACTCTCGGCCGGAGCGTAGCCTTTGCCTTTGCGGGTGACGACGTGAAGAATGCGCGGACCGGTCTGGGTTTTCAGATTGCCGAGCGTGTCGAGCAGCACATCAAGGTTGTGGCCATCGACCGGGCCGATGTAATGAAAACCGAGTTCCTCGAACAGCGTGCTCGGCAACACCATGCCCTTCATGTGTTCTTCGGCGCGGTGCACCAGCTCTTTCAGCGGCGGTGCCGCGCTCAGCACTTTCTTGCCACCTTCGCGTACTGCGTTGTAGAAGCGCGATGACAGCAGCCGGGCAAAGTAGTTGTTGAGTGCGCCCACGTTCTCGCTGATCGACATGTCATTGTCGTTCAGCACCACCAGCAGGTTCACATTGAGGGCGCCGGCGTGATTGAGCGCTTCGAACGCCATGCCGGCGGTCATCGCGCCGTCGCCGATGATGGCCACCACATAGCGCTCATCACCGCGTTGCTTGGCGGCGATGGCCATGCCAAGTGCGGCGCTGATCGAGGTCGATGAGTGGCCGACCGCGAAGGTGTCGTAGTCGCTCTCGGCGGGCGTCGGGAATGGATGCAGGCCGCCGTGCTGACGGATGGTGTGCAGCTGATCGCGCCGTCCGGTCAGCACCTTGTGTGGATAGGCCTGATGGCCAACGTCCCAGACCAGCCGGTCTTCCGGGGTGTTGAAAATGTAATGCAGCGCGACGGTCAGTTCGACCGTGCCAAGGCCGGCGGCGAAATGGCCACCACAACGCGAGATGGTGTCGATCAGAAAACGCCGCAGTTCGTCGGCGGCCTGCGCGAGTTCTTCACGCGGCAGGGCGCGCAGATCGGCCGGCGAGTTCAGGCGCGACAGCAGCGGGTATTGCGTCAGATCGGCAGGCATCGGTTAATTCTACTCACTCAGTCCATTCGGTTTGTCCGTTCACGCCTTGGCGTGAACGACAATCTTTTTCCTGATTGGGTAGCTGTTTCAGCGAGCTTCACCCTCACCCAAATCCTCTCCCATCAAGGGAGAGGACTTCAAAGCCTTCTCCCTTGACGGGAGAAGGTTGGATGAGAGTGAAGCTCATTGACCAATCGGTAGCAATCCCACTGAGACATCTACCTAATCAGGACATTTTTTTCGTGTCAGCAGGCTCAGTGCCCACGACTCACCACATAACGCGCCAACTCAATCAGGCGGCTGGTGTTGTACGGCAAACCCGCCAGCGCGCCGACCGCCTGTTCAGCAGTTGCCAGCGCACGTCGCTTTGCTTCATCGAGACCAAGCAGCGCCGGGAATGTCATCTTGCCTTTCTCGACATCGGAACCTTGCGGTTTGCCAAGCGTTTCGGTGTCGGCTTCGATATCGAGTACATCATCATGAATCTGGAAGGCAAGCCCAAGCGCATTGCCATACGCGGTCAGTGCCTGCCATTCGTTTTCCTGCCAGCGCCCGGCACAGGCGGCGCCCATCAGCACACTGGCAGTGATCAAGGCGCCGGTTTTCAGCGCATGCATGTGCTGCAGTTCGGCCAGCGTCAGTTGCTTGCCAGTGGCGGCTAGATCGATCGCCTGGCCGCCGCCCATGCCCGCCGCGCCGGACGCTTTGGCGAGCAGTTGCAGCAGTTGCACGCGCACAGCTTCTGCTTGGGTGGACAGCGGCGCGCACGCGAGGTGTTCGAATGCCAGTGTCTGCAGCGCATCGCCGGCCAGAATGGCGGTCGCTTCATCGAAGGCGATGTGGGTGGTGGGCTGACCGCGGCGCAGATCGTCATCGTCCATCGCCGGCAGATCGTCGTGCACCAGCGAATAGGCGTGAATCAGCTCGACCGCACAGGCCGCGACATCCAGATCCGGGCCATCGGCCGGTCGCAAGGCGCCGGCTGCGTAAACCAGAATCGGCCGCAACCGCTTGCCCTTGTTCAGGGTGGCGTAACGCATGGCGGCGTGCAGCCGGGCGGTCGGGCCGCCGGCTGCCGGCAACATCCGGTCAAGCGCGGCATCGACGCGCTGCTGGCAGCCGTCGAGAAAGGGGCGAAAGTCGGTCATGAACGGGCGTCAGCCGAGCCGGTTCCTGCCGAGTCCGTCTCCGAAGGAAACTGTTCAGCAAACGGCGTCAGTGCTTCCTGCTCGCCTTGCCGGCTCAGCAGTTGCACTTTCTGCTCGGCGGCCTGCAATTGCTGCTCGCATTGGCGAACCAGGGCAACGCCGTGTTCGAACTGGCGCAACGCATCGTCCAGATCGAGATCGCCCTGTTCCATCCGGGTTACCAGCTGTTCAAGTTCCTTGAGCTGGGCATCGAAGCCGGAGGCGGGTTTTTTGGCCATGTCGAAAACCGCAGGTGAAGCGAGGGGCGCTATTGTCGCTGAACGGACCAGCGCCGTCCAAGCCGTTTGCGTGCCGGCGGAGGTCGCCAGTCGGCACGGCAGCGCCTGAAAAACCGGCTATGGTTGGTTTGGCCAGAACCGGGCGAAAGGTGCGCGAGCCGTGGCTGGTGAAACGAGGAGGCGGGAATCGTGTTCGATTGGGCAACGCTGGTCGGCGGGCTGGGGGCATTGGCGGTGCTGGCGCTGTCGATCTGGCTGGGTGGTGACATTGCCGGCTACCTGGACTGGCCGTCGGTGCTGATCGTGGTGGTCGGCAGTCCGTTGGTGGTACTGAGCCGTTTCCATGGTCCGGACTGCCTGCTGGCACTGCGCGCCCTGCGCCGTGCCTTCCACCCGGACCTGAGCCCGGCCGCCGATCTGGTCGGTGACATCGGCCGGCTGGCCGAGCAGGCTCGCAAAGGCGGCCTGTTGGCGCTGGAGTCGGCCAGTGTGGCGGACCCGTTCCTGCAACGCGGCCTGACCTTGATTGTCGATGGCCATGACATCGAAGCGGTGCGCGCCGCCCTGCACCGGCTGGTCAGCCTGGAGCAGGCCCGCCACCAGCGCGCGGCGCAGGTGTTTCGCAGCCTCGGCGACGTCGCGCCGGCGATGGGCATGCTCGGCACGCTGATCGGCCTGGTCGCCATGCTGGCCAATCTGGATGACCCGGACGCTGTCGGCCCCGGCATGGCGGTGGCCTTGTTGACCACGCTTTACGGTGCGCTCATTGCCCAGCTGATCGCGCTGCCGACCGCCGACAAGCTGCAACTGGTTGCGCAAAACGAAAAACGCCTGCGGCAACTGGTGCTCGATGGCCTTGCCGGCATCCAGCAGGGGCAGAATCCGCGCGCCATCGTCGCGCAATTGCAGCCCTACCTGAACACCCGTGAAGAGCGCTGAGCGATGTTCGATGAGTACCGCGAAGATGACGACAACGTGCCCCCGGCCGGTGCGCCAGCCTGGATGGTCACCTTCGCCGATCTGATGTCGCTGCTGCTCTGTTTCTTTGTGCTGCTGCTGTCGTTCTCGACCATGGATGTCGCCCGGTTCCGGGCCATTGCCGAATCGCTGCAAGGCGCACTCGGCGCGCCAGCCGGTACGGTGCTGGTGGCAGTACCGGTTGAAACCGCTGCGCCGGTGCAGACGGAGCCGGTGTTGCCCGAACAACCACCCGTGGTGGCGGCAGAGCCAGTGCAGCCGGCTGAATCACCCGCAGCCGAACCGCTCAATTTGAGCGTGGCGGAACGCGAACTGGCCCTGCGCGAGCAACAAGACACCGAAGCGCTGGCCCAGCAACTGGCGGCGGCGTTACATGCGGAAATTGTCGCCAATCGCATCGAGCTGATCGCCGAAGGCCGCACCATCACCATGCGGCTGCGCGAGCACGGCAGTTTTGGTTCCGGCGAAGCGACGCTGGACCCGAAAGCCGTCGCGGTGCTGGCGCGCATTCGTGAACATTTGGCCGGCACTAGCGGCCGCATCGAAGTCGCCGGCCACACTGACAACCAACCGATCGAAACCGACCGTTTCCGATCAAACTGGGAATTGTCAGCCGCGCGGGCCGTATCCGTGGCGCATGAGTTGATGGCAGATGGCAGTATCCCGGCAACGCGGGTAGCGGTGTCAGGTCATGCGGATACCATGCCAATCGCCAGCAATGATCGCGATGCCGAACGGGCGCGCAATCGGCGGGTGGAGATTGTAGTCAGGCGTTGAGGCACTCCCGATTTCCTTGTGACACCCTCTATGCGTTAATGTAAATCGCCATCCGGCAAAAAAACTGTTGGGTATAGAGGAGACGGTTCCAGATGGGCCCTATTTTGCGCAGCATTCTGGCTCCGGTATTTTTATTACCAATGTTGCTGTGTGGTTGCTCTGCTGTTGAAACCCGAGCAGGGATCGATTGCCGCCGACCTGATGTTGAGATTGCGGTGGATGTGACAGTGCTGGATGCAGCCGGGGCCGTAGTGCCACACGTCAGCATGTTCAGCTACACCGAGCCGACCATGCGTGACCAGGACGCGCCCGCCATCATGAAAAATCTCGGTGCGGCTTGGGCCTCCGCCTACGATTGGGATGTAGCACCGTGGGGACAACTCAAGGGATACGCCATTGAGGGCTTGACCGGGCAGACCGCGCCATCAAATGTGCCGATCTGGCTGTACATGAAAGACTGCAAGCCCGATCCGGCGCGCGTGGTGTACCTGCTGGCACGCAAGGAAGGTTACACCTCTGGCTATGCCAAACTCACCGGTGTTACCGCGCTAAGTGGCAACGCCGTGACGATTCACCTGCGCAAGCGAGAGGATCAACCGTGGGCGTCACAAGCCTATTGGCCGCAATATGATGCGCTGCGATACGAAGGAGAGCTGCTCCGCGACGGCTACAGCAAAAATGACCGTGTCGCGAGGTTGCAGGAGATCAAATCCAGCTTGGAGGCTGTTGCTGCACAAGCTCTCGCGGCGCAGGACAAACGGACCGCAGCGCGCATATACCTGTACATGAGCCAGATGGCGCAAGTAGGAAAAAATGGCGGCCGCCGTATCGGTGAGGATGGCAGATGGGAATACGAGGCATTCCAAACCGATCCATTATTGCCATATATCGCTCGCTTTCGCGTCATCAAAGCCACCAGTCCTCCGGCATCTGCTCTTGCTCCTGACCGGGTCAAAATTATTGAGCCGGAAATTGTTGCCAGAAACAAGCTGCTGTATGACGCCGAGTGGTGTCGAATGAAGAGACAATTGGAAGTTCCGATAGTCCACTATTTTCAATGGATGCAGAGCAACTATGGAAAAATTGGCGCGCTGGACAAAGCTTATGAGGTGTTGGTGATATCACGACAACTAGCCCCATTTGACATCAGCCAGGAAAAAGTTGTCTCAGATATGCAGTACTGGACTAGGAAATGGGACACAAACATGAATCAAAAATGGAGTGAGGTAATCCCTGTCGACTTTGCCAAAGCTTATGTTCCCCCAGAGCTTGGCATGCCGGTTGAGGCTTGTGATGATGCGGTTAGGTAGTGTTCTTCTCATTGCTGATTTTATTGCAGGGTGCAGCTATAACACTCGGCCATTCGGCGAACAAGTTCCTTCTGGCTTGCTGAAACTGACGACGATGGGGCCATCGGGAACCACATTCTGGATAGTTGAAAGCACCAAGGGACATGGTAGGGCGGAACCGCGAAGCGTTTCCGCCGCATGTCTTCCTGCAGAGCCGTCGATACGCTGGTGCAACGCTTCATTCGGCGGAAAAACCTGCGGGTATTCCGCCCTACCCGGGTTAGCCGCTCGCTACCTTGTCACGCCTTGTCATCCGTTTCCGCCGCATCCCGCAGATGTTCGCGCCAGGCTGCGTAATCGGTGCCGCGGGCATCGAGCAGGGCAAAGCCGGCATGGTGTTCGCTGTTTTGCTCGCGCCGGCACCAGCGCACTTCGGCGGCCAGCAGAAAGCGTTGCCCGGTTGGTTCCAGTTCGATCACCACATGCAGAATGCTGCTGGCCTCAATGGGTTCCGGCAGCACGCAGCGAAAACCGCCGCGCGACAGATCTTCGGTCTGGGTGGCAACGGCGGCGCCATCACCGAGCAGAATGCGGATGAAGGCGCGTTCCTGTCGGCGATGGCGAGGGTCTTCGCGTTTTTCTTCCGGTTGATCAGCAGCAGTCACAGCGCTCTCCTGTGCTGGTTTTTGCGTGGATGGACTTGCCCGTTACCGCCGGTGGTTTTCATTGTCGCCACTCTTCCAGTTTTTGCCGGTTGTCAGCGACCAATTGCTGCAAGGCGTCGTCAAGTGCCCGGCCGTAATCGCGGATGCGCAGTTCAGCGCGGGCCAGCATGCCGGCCAGCGTGTCGTTATCCACCTGCAAGAGTTTGCGACCTTGCCGGTCAACAAACAGCAATTCGCCGGTGCGGTTGATGATGACGGCCAGCTGCGCGCTGATTTCTCCCTGACCCTGTGCATGATCCTGTACAGGACCCTGGCGCAATTCAATCCAGGCACCGGGTTGCAAGCGTCGACAGGCTTGTTGGCATTCCACCAGCAAGCGCGCTTCAGCATCGGCGAGCGCACGGGCTTCGCGGTCGGCGTCGGCCTGTTCGCGGGCGCGCGCTTCGGCGGCGCGCACCAGTTCCAGTTCGGCTTGCAGCCGGGCGGCTTCCTGCTGGCGTTGCTGCGCGGCCACCTGCAGGGCATCGAGCTGCAACTGCAAGACCCGGTTCTCCAGTTCCTCGATCAGCAACGGCAGCGCCACGACGAACAGTGGCCGTGCATCGATGATGCGAACCAGCCCGTTTTCGAATTGTTCGGCCAGCGCATCCACCGACAGCCGCGCCACCCGCAAGCCGGACAGGTTGGCAAACAGGTAGCTGCCGAACTGCAAGTCCTTGTCAATCAGACGGGCGCGCACACGATGATCGTCCACCTGCAGCTGCACCCAGTCACCGACCCGCAACGCGCGCGCCTTCAACAGCGGGTTGCCGGTGCGAGTCCAGGCATTGCTTTCTTCATTGCTGATCGGCCACGGGGTCACCGAAACGGTCGGTGTTTTGCCACTCATTTTGCTCAGCACATGAAAGTCGAGCGCGTCAAAAAAGCCGCTGACGGTGTCGGCATCGTGCTGTATCGAGCCAAACTGGTCTTGCAGCAATTGCACGGCCGGCTGCAACCGATTGCTGTAACCGGTGCGCAGATCGGCCGCTTCGGTAGTTTCGTTCAGCGCCCAGACCAGGGTATCGATGGCAACCGTCAGTTGTTGCCAGACCGCGCTGCTGTCGCCACTTTGCACGTGCGTGATCTGCAACAGCTTGCGCAGTGCCGTATCGAAAAATGGCAGAGCGAATTCCGGCAGCGCGTGGTCGCCAAGGTGGCTTTGCAGCAGCCGGCTGACCCCTTGCTGGGCCTGCAGTTGTTGCCGCTGCGCCCGCTCGCGCTGGATCAGTTGTTGTTCGGCCGGTCGGATATCGCTGGCGTGCTGGCGCAGCAGCTCGCCGAGTTGTTGGCAGCCGCGCAGGGCAGCATCCGGATCGCGGGTGGCGGCGGTCAGTAGTTCGGCAATTTTGCTGGGCAGGGCTTCACTGCGACGGCCGCTGAAACGATCGAGCCCGCGCAGGGCGTTAACGGCGAGTTCGGCCAGTTGGCGGGCGGGAACATCGAATGCCGACCAGGGCTGCTCGCCACGCAGGGCAGTGTAACCAAGCAGTTCCGGCAAGGCGGCCAGTGCGGTTTTCGCGCTGTCGTCGAGATCGGCTTCATCTTGCAGCCAGCGCTGCACTGCCTTGTGCAACCAGCGACCGCGCCACTGGCGGCTGATGGTCAGCTGCGGCACCGCCGGGGAATCTGCCTGCTTGCTCAGCAGCGTATCGGCCTGGTCGAGCAGGCTGGTCAGCCGTTGTTGCGGATCAGCCATGGTCGGAACGGAACGGGGACGGAGGCATTCAGCGTAGTCAAGCCGACTCAAGGCAACAAGCCCAGCGCCACCGGTAATCCGGTCAGCTCAGCGACCGTTTTCCCGATGGGGTTGGTAGCGACCGGGTTCGCTGTTGTCGGTAGCAACAACGCTGTTGGCCTGCCGCTGCAGCCGGAAGCCATATTGCAGATAGCGGGTGTCGCGGCCAAGCAGGCTGATGGCCAGCACCCGGCCGATCTTCTTGGCTGTCGGTGGCCACAACTTCAGGCCGTTGATGCCATTAAGCCGCTCAATCGTGTAACCATGCAAACTGAACGTGCGTTGCAGGCTGCGTCGGGTAAAAAATCGCAAATGCGTGCGATCGAGCACGCCGCTGTCACGATAGGCCCAATCGCGTCGCAGCAGCAGTTCGTTCAGGACGCGCAAGTAGCGAACGTTGGGCACGCTACCAATCAAGCGGGCATCCGGGGTCATTTTCCGCTGGATCAATTGCAGAAACAGATCGTGATCGACCATGTGTTCGATCACGTCATTGCAGACCACCAGATCAAAATAACCATCGGGCAGGTCATCTTGCATATCCAGAAAGCTGCCGATGCGGACGGTTTGCAGCCGATGGGCCGCGACCGCCGCCGCTTCGGCGTAGGGTTCGACACCCCAGTACTCCACCGAGTCCGGAAAGTATTGACGAAATTCGCCTTCACCACAGCCGATTTCCAGCACGCGATGGACGCCATCGGGAATAAACCCGGCCATTTCCGGCCGCGCACCCTGGTGGTAGCGCAATGCATTGGCCATGTTGAATCGCACATGCGGTGAAATGAAAAAGGTCGTCCATCCTGCCGGTGCCGGCCGGCCGGTTCAAGCCTGTCGCGAACAATTCGTGATGGCGGCGGCGAAAACGCGCGTCAGAGCACCAGCTCGACCGCATCCGGGTGGCCGAGGAAAGCGCGCGGACTGGCGGTCAGGCCGTAGGCGCCGGAGTGAAACACCACTACCAAATCACCCGGCACGGCGATAGGTAGCCGGACGTTGCTGGCCAGCCGATCGAGCGGCGTGCACAGCGGGCCAACCACGTGAACCACCTCGCTTGGGCTGGAAGCGCCGGCATTGCCCGGCGCCGGCTCCTGCGCAGCCTGCTGATGCAAGGTCTGAACGGTTGGCACGTCCTGACTGGGCATCCGATTGCCGAGCACGACCGGGTAATTTTTGCGCAACAGCTGGCCAAAATTGCCGGTGGCGGCAAGGTGATGGTGCAGCCCGCCATCGGTGATCAAGAACACTTCGCCGCGCGAGACTTTTCGTTCGCGCACTGCGCAGACATAGAGCCCGGCTTCTGCCACCAGATAGCGGCCCAGCTCCATCACCACTTCGGCCTGCGGTAGCCGTTGCTTGCAGTCGTCAATGTGGCGTTGCAGGTTGGCGCTGATGTCGTGCAGATCGAGTGGCACATCGCCGGGAAAATACGGAATGCCGAGACCGCCGCCGATATTCAGCAGTTTGACCGGGCCGGGTGCCTGTTCGGCCAGTTGGTAAGCGAGCGCAAAGGTGTTGTCGTGGGCGTCGCGGATATTGCCGGCATTGAGGTTCTGCGAGCCCCAGAAAATATGAAAGCCGACGAACTCCTGCTCGAGCTCAGCGAGCCGCTTGAGTAGCGCGGGCACCTGTTCGGCGTCGACACCAAACGGCGAGGCCAGCCCGCCCATCTTCATGCCGGAGGACTTCAATTCGAAATCGGGATTGACCCGCACAGCGATTTTGGCTTGCCGATTCTGCGCGCGCGCTGCATTTGCAGCTTGTTCGAGTTGGCTGGGGGATTCGATATTGTGCACGATGCCGGCAGCGACCGCCTGGGCAATTTCCTCGACCGATTTGCCAGGGCCGGCGAAAGAAATGGTGTCGGGCCGAGTGCCGGTGGCAAGCGCCAAGGCCAGCTCGCGGCCCGAGGCGACATCCAGGCCGTCAACGAGTCCGGCCAGATGGGCAATGATCGCCGGATGCGGGTTGGCCTTGATGGCGTAGTGCAGCGACAAACCGCGCGGCAGTGTCGTTCGCAGCAATTTGACCCGGGCACTGATCACCGACCGATCGTAAACATAAAACGGTGTTTGCCCGGCGCGCCTGGCCACCTCGGTCAGCGGTAGACCGGCAACGGTCAGTTCGTGACCGACAACCGGAAAATGCGTAATGGGCGCGTGTTGTGGCGGATGGTGGATTGGGTTGGTCATGAGGCGTCCTTGTATTGTTCTTGTGTCCATCATCAGTGACGGGCGGCGCCAAACAGGTCGGCGTATTCGCCGGCCAGTTGTTTGCGATCGATCTTGCCGTTGGGGTTACGCGGCAATTGCTCGCGCAAAATGATTTTCTGCGGCTGCATGAAAGTCGGCAGTTCGCGTTTCAGGGTCGCTAGCAGCGCGGCTTCCTCGTAACCGGCGCCAACTTTCAGCACCAGCACCACCGCCTGGCCCAGCGCATCATGGGCGATGCCGAGCGCGGCCACTTCGGCAATGCCCGGTTGCCGATAGACGACATCTTCCAGTTCAGACGGTGAAATGCGATTGCCGCTGCATTTGATCATGTCGTCCTTGCGGCCGATGAAATACAGGAAGCCGTCAGCATCCTTGCGAACGGTATCACCGGAGAACACCGCCAATTCCGGCAGCATCAGACCGGTTTCGCGTTTCGGCAGCAGCTTGAAACGTTCCGCAGTTTTGTCGGGCGCATTCCAGTAGCCGAGTGAAACCAAGGCGCCGCGGTGCACCAGCTCTCCGGGTTCGTCTGCGGCGCATTCACTGCCGTCTTCACGCAGCACCAGAATTTCGGCATTGGGAATCGCCTTACCGATTGATCCGGGTCGGCGTTCGAGCTCGGTCGGTGGCAAATAGGTGGAACGGAACGCTTCGGTCAGGCCATACATCAGAAATGGCGTGGTGTGGGGCAATTTGCTGCGCAACTGGGTCAGGGTCGCAAGCGGCATATGACCGCCGCTGTTGGTGAAATAGCGGAGACTTTGTTGTGCTTCGGCCGGCCAGTCGAGTGGCGCGAGCTGCAACCACAATGGAGGTACCGCGGCCAGGCCGGTGATGCGGTAGTGCGCGCAGGCCTTGATCACGTCCTGCGGCAGCAGGTAATCCATCAGCACCACCGATGCGCCAACCGAAAACGCCGTGGTCAGTTGCGACAGGCCGTAATCGAATGACAATGGCAACACTGCCAGCAAACGATCATCCGCCGTGTTCTGCAGATATTCGGCGACGCTGTGGGCGCCAGCAACCATGTTGCGATGTGACAGCACCACCCCTTTGGGTTGTCCGGTTGAGCCGGAGGTGTACAGAATGGCGACCATGTCGGCATCGATGCGGCGATGCGGCGCCGATGCGGCGGGGCGGGATTCGGCAGCATGAAATGTCCGCCAGTCTGCACAGGGCAGCGCCAGTTCCGGCACCGGCTCGCCGTGCAGCTCATCAACCACAATGACATGACGCAGATCGGGGCAGTCACCCAGTTCGGCCAAGAGCGTGGCGAGCCGTGCCTTGTTGGTGACCAGCACCCGGACGTTGCAGTCGCGCAGGATGTATGCGACTTGCGCCGGTTTCAGCAGCGGGTTGATCGGGACGAACACACCACCGGCATGCGCGGCGCCAAAGGCAGTGATGACTGTTTCCGGTTGCTTGCCGAGAAAGAACGCGACCCGTTCGCCCGCTTGCAGGCCATGCCGCAGCAGTGCGGTGGCGAACTGCTCGACCGCCGTGGCCAGTGTTTGGTAATTCAGGCATTGCTCGCGATGAAACAGCGCGGGCTGCTCGGGAGTGCGTGATGCTGCGTTGAACAGCAAGGCAGGCAGCAGTTCCTTCATGGTGTGGTGGCGTCCCTGTCGTGGCTGGCACTGTCGCGGCCAGTATTGCGCGTTGCCGGCAATTCGATCACGTGTTCCATGATCTGCCAGGCCAGCCGGCATCTTGCCGGCAACTTCCGCGCTATTCTACAGACTCTCTTCGCCGGGTGAACGACAGGGATGAAGATCACACGCCGTATGTTGCTGCGCTTGCTGCTGCTGGTGACGCTGCTGATCGTTTATGTCTCGTTGTACCCGTTCCGCTTTCGCTGGCAAGCCATCCCCTTTGAACCGATCTGGTCGGCGCCGGACATGGTGGCCAATCTGCTGCTGTTCATGCCATTTGGCGCCCTGGCGCGGTTGCTTGCGGCGACGACCCCGGATGCTGTGGATTCCGATGCGGTGCCTGACCGGCCGACTCGCCGCGAACGCAATGTGTTGGCGCTGGCGCTGCTGGCCGGGGCGCTGCTGGCGGCGGTGCTGCAATGGCTGCAGATTTTCGTCCCGGGTCGGCAGCCGGCGTTGATGGATATCGGCATGAACTGGATCGGTCTTGGCCTCGGTGCCGCGTTGACGCCGGTGCGCTGGTCAGGACGCTGGCAGGCGGCGGGTCAGTTCTGGCTCGGTAGTCGCGCCGGTTGGTTGCTGTTGGTCTGGCTGCTGGCGCAGTGGAGTCCGCTGTTACCGGAACGACCGGCACGGGCTCTGGCCAGGCTGGAGGCGTTCGGTTTGTGGCCATTCAGTCGGTTGCCGCTTGATTGGGTCGCCTGCGCAGTGGCCACCGTCAGCTGGCTGCTGGTGTTGGCGCTGCTGCCGGCGTCATGGCGATTTGGCAAGCGTGCCGGCTTTGTCTTGTTGGTGCTGCTGCCACAACCCTGGTTGCTCGGCGGCAGTCTGCGGCCGCATGAATTGCTCGCGCCACTGCTGGCGGGTTTCGTCGCGACAGTGGCCATCGGTTGCCGGATGGAGAGCCGGCGCTGGTCGCTTCTGTTTGCGCTGTTGGCAGCGGCCTTGCTGCTGCGAGGCTGGTGGCCGTGGCAATGGCTCAGTGTGCCGCGCCCGTTTCATCTCTGGCCGCTGGAGGCATTGATGCGGTCACCGATTGTCCTGGCACTGCCGATCCTGGCCGAGAAACTGTTTTGCTATGGCGCGTTATTGGAAACGGCGCAGCGGGCCGGCTGGCCGTCGAGACCCGTACTGGTCTGGCTGACACTGGCAGTGCTGATGATTGAACTCGGTCAGTGCTGGTTACCGGGTCATCGGCCTGAAAGCACGGATGTGTTGCTGCTGTGGCTGATGGCCGGGTTGCTGGCTATGGCGACGATGCCAATGGGGCGGTCGATCAACCCGTCTGGACCGGTTCCGTTGCCGGGAGCAGGCCGGCAGTAAGCAGTGCCTGCTGCAGTTGCCGCTGGAGGGCTGGCTGTGGGTCCAGTTCGGCCAACAACCGGGTCAGACCTTGGCGGTAACGTCGGCGCAATGTGCCATTCGAGCGAGTGTGAACCAGCTCATGCAAATCCGTCAGCCGTAGCTTGCCCGCGTCCAGCACCAGACAATCGAGGCCAAGCTGGCGATGCCAGAGTTGCAACGCGTGCAGTTCGGTCAGTAGCGACACCAGTGCCGGGATCAGCACCGCGCTGCCGTGGTCGGGGTCGCGCAAGATGGCACTGGCAAGAGACTCCTGCTGACCGGCGCTTTCAAACAGATAAGAGTCACCGACCAGTGGCCCTTGTTGCCAGGTCACTGCGGCGACTGGCGCCGTGGCCGCCAGTTCCCATTCCCGCAGGCACAAGGCAAACCGAAATGCTTGTTGGGCCGGGCTCAGCTGCCAGGGCCGCAGCAGTCGCTGCCAGCTGGCCCGGCCGGGGTAGCGCGTGACTGCGATGGCGGATTCGCCGTCGGTCAAGGTCTGGCAACTGACACGGCCACGGACCGGTACCGGCAGCTTGAGACTGTCCGGATCTGCCACGGCAGCAGCGAGCGTGGCGGAAAGGGGGCGCTGTGGTCGCAAGCTCTGCCAGGGGCCGTGGCGGTCACCGGTCAAGGTTCCGACCGGGCGAGTCCCCGCGTGCAATTGCTGCTGCAGGCGCTCTCGCCGAACCTGTTGTACCGCCGCGGCAAAGCGCGGCCAGTCCCGGCTGACTGCGCCGAAGCGCTGACGCTGGTAGGCAGTAAAAGCATCGGCCAGCAAGGCGTCATAACGGGGGGCGAACTGGCCGCAGAAGCGAGCGAAATTGGCGAGCCCGTCGGCCGCCGACAACGGGCCATGCTGGCGGCGGACTTCGTTGCCATCGATGCAGACAATGCGGCGTTCGAACCAGAGCAGGTGGTCCAGTTGCAGGCTGGGGTAACTGACCCCGCCGAGGTGCTGGCGCGCCAACACGTCGGCTGCCGTGCAGAGCAGTTGGCGGCGATCGGTATCGTTGGTTAGTTGCGGCCAAATCCGGCGCACGCTGACGGCGCCCGGCAACCAGGCCAGCAGCAACAGGCTGACCGCATCATCGGAGGCGGCGCCGGTGTAAAGCAGCGGTGGGGTTTCACAGCCACTGTCGGCCAGTGCCAGCAGGCCGTTCAGTTCCTGCCGCGCCATTGCGGCGTGGCGGCTGCGGTGAAAATACAGTTTGGCGATGACTTCGAGGGCGCCGTAATGACCATGAAAAGCCGCCCGGCTGCCGGGTTGCAAACGCAGCAGCTGTTGACAAGCAAGTGGGCCGGAACGGTCTTTGAGCGGCAGGGCAATGGGCGCAGAAGAATCGGCCGAGAGCTGGCGCAGATGCCGGGCAACGGGGTGTCGCGCCTTCATGGCGGGCAAACGTGAACCAGGTGGCAAAAAAGGTGCGCCAGCCTAGCGGCAGTCGAGGGCAAGCTCAAGCGGAAAACAGCGACAAAAAACCACGGCCCGCATGCGGGCCGTGGGTTGTGGTTGCGAGTGCATGGTGGGCAGACGCGGATGCCCGATGTCAGGCGACCCGATTGGCCTTGCGCAGCGCCTCGGCGGCGCTGTCAGCGAACTGCAACACCCGTTCCGGCAGTGGTTGCTGGCCATGCAGGCACTCGACACCGTAGTCGACCGCCATCAGCAGGTCAGCGATCAGGGTCAGGGTGCTGGTCGGCAGGCTGCGCAATGTTGTCGGCGCCAGCGCGACCTCAACCAGCTGGGCCACTTGCTGCAGCGGTTCGGCCAGACGCTCGAGATGCAGGAAGGTCAATGCATGGCAGACCTGCTGCAGGGTCGCCGGAACTTGCATGAGCTGGTTGCGCTGGCCACTGGCGGCGATGTAACCGTCGAATGCGGCGGTGATGTCGTTCAGGTAATGGCGAATATCGGCCAGTGCGGTGCTGCGATGCTCATCCTGCGGCACGGCATGGGCCATGGTTCTGTCGAGTTCACTCTGCACCCGATTGCCGGCCAGGCGGTGATCAAGCCCCAGCTTGACCTTGGCCAGCTGGTTAATCAGCGTCTGCACGGCGCTGTGGCAGGCAACGATCAGCTTGTGCTGATGAACGGCAAAGGCATCGGCAGCTGTGAGCAGGGTCTCTGCCAGCGAATTCTGCTCGGCCAGCAACAGGGTGTTGCCGAGTCGACGTACCGTCGAGGTCAACGCGACGGCGTGGATCTCGGCACCGGGGCTTGCCACTCGCAGGTGGTTGTTTTCGTCCAGTACCTGGGTGAGCTCCTCGCGGACCTGCTCCAGTACCATCCGGTAGGTGCTTTCGGCCGGTGCACCGAGGGCGAGCTGGGCTTCGGCGAGCTCTGCCTGGCTAACCGGACGCAGGTTGACCGCATAGGCGGAGGCCAATGCCTCGAACCCTGCCGGCCGTTGCGGTGCCAAACTCAGGTGGTAGAACAGTTCACGCCAGAGCACTTCCGGTGGCTGCGAGCGCAGGGTGGTCGCCGCTGCCTTCAAGTGCTCGGCAAGATAGCGCTCAAGCAGGCCGAACAGGCGTCGGCGAACCGCAGTCAGGGCGAGTCCATTGCCACAGGCTTGGGCAAACAGGCGGCCGAGCAGCCAGAGTTCGCGGTGACGGGCATCAGGCGCGGCGGCAGCCAGATTCTGGCAGGCCCGGCCGATCAGGGTCAGTCCGGGTTGCGGCAGTGGCTGGCGCAGCAGATGGACGAGGCCGAGCTGGAACAGCAAGTGCTGGCGACGGCCGATCATGTTGAGTTCGGTAAAACCCTTGTCCAGCAGG
Source organism: Permianibacter sp. (assembly GCA_041914645.1). Lineage (GTDB taxonomy): Bacteria > Pseudomonadota > Gammaproteobacteria > Enterobacterales > Permianibacteraceae > Permianibacter. The sequence continues at coordinate 221,374 of JAYSCY010000001.1, read as the reverse complement.
GCTTGTACCGACGGCACCCGCACCGGGAAAAAGGCACTGTCCGGCAATAGGCTGTGGCGACGCAGGCTGCGCAAGGCATTGATGGCAGGCAGCATCAGCTCCGGCAAATCGCAGCGCTTGCCGGCAACATAATCAAGATAACGGGCGGTCAGGGCGCAGCCATAGCTGAGCCGCTCAAGGGCTGTAAGCGCTTGGCTATCCGGCTCAAACGGCAATTCCTGAATCAGCTCAAGCGCCTCGCTGGCGAAGCGGCGCGGGGCAGGCAATTCCAGCAGCTCACAGGTGCCGCGAACGGCGAGCAGGCACTGGATGACCTCGTCCAGGCCCTCGCGCTGTTGCCAGTGCTGGGCAAAATGGTCGAGGCCATCGCCAGCGCGATTCAGCAGATCAAGCAGCTCGGCACGGACCAGCTGGAGGGCAGCGGTACTCGAATGGACGGACATGAATCGGGTTCCCACCTAATAAGGCACAACCAAGGCAGCCATGGGCCGCAAATCAACAGCAAGTCCCCCGGAACGTGAGTCCAACAACGTTTCGTCCCTGTCTGAATTGTAGGTACAGATCTGTCGGGGGGTATTGAAAGTACCGAGCTGGATGGCAGTTGTCTAGCGTTGAAACCGATCTTTTGCTGCCGGTCAGACGGAATGTATACCGGTTGCGACCGGCCCGATCGCCATAACTTCGACCACCGGGGGGGCCAGTCCGCCCATAAACCCAATGTCGGGGACAAAGCGCTGCCGGCGCAGAACCAGTCGCTGCTGGTCATCCAGCCCGCCTTTATAAGGCAAGAAATCTTGCGGCAGGGGTGGCAACAGCGTGGTCAGGACGTTGACGATGCCGTGCCAGATGCCATCCAACGGGAAGCATGCCGCCATGACCCCGCCGCAGTGCTGGCAAAGCAGATAGTGATTGGACAGCGCGCCATGACAATACCAGCCGGCCAGGCCCGGATCTTCCGCCGACAGGGTCAGTCGGGTGGCGGGATCGCCAATCCAGCTGGCGCCATGCAGGCGGCAAAAGCTGCAATGACAGCCGAAAACGGTGAAGTGATGGGTGTCAGCCGGAAATTCGAGCACTGAACTCAAGTTGCCACAATGGCACTGGCCTTTGACGGTCAGCATGCTTCCTCACCTGCTACGGCGACGCAGATCCCGCGCGTCAAGTAAGGTCACTTTACCGGGCGGTGGTGTCCACCCGCAACGGCTGGCGGGCGCGGCCGTCGGTCCGTACACTATCGGCCCTTCGTTGTTGCGTGTCAGTTGAGTCCCGTCATGGCCAAGCAAGCCGCCGTCATTGCTCCGTCGCTGTTGTCCGCCGATTTTGCCCGACTGGGCGACGATGCCAACGCCGTGCTGGCGGCCGGTGCCGACTGGTTGCATTTCGATGTGATGGACAATCATTACGTGCCGAATCTGACCATCGGCCCATTGGTCTGCAGTGCCCTGCGCAAGCACGGTATCAATGCGCCGATCGATGTGCATCTGATGGTCAAGCCAGTGGACCGGATTGTTCCGGACTTCGCCAAAGCCGGTGCCAGCCTGATCAGTTTTCACCCGGAGGCGAGCGAGCACATCGACCGCACCATCCAGCTCATCAAGGACAACGGCTGTCAGGCTGGGCTGGTGTTCAACCCGGCAACGCCACTGCATTACCTTGACTGGGTGCTCGACAAGCTTGATCTGGTGCTGATCATGTCGGTCAACCCGGGCTTTGGTGGCCAGTCATTTATTCCGGGGGCGCTCGACAAACTGCGCGCCGTTCGTGAACGCATCGATGCCAGCGGCAAGGCAATTCGGCTGCAGGTTGATGGTGGTGTCAAAGTCGACAATATTGCGGACATCGCTGCGGCGGGTGCCGACACTTTTGTGGCCGGCTCGGCGGTATTTGGTCAACCGGATTACCGGGCGGTGATCGATTCGATGCAGCGCGAGCTGGCGCGCGTCGGCTGACATGCCGGCATCCTGGACAGCGCCGCGGGCGCTGCTGTTTGATCTCGACGGCACGCTGGTGCACAGCCTGCCGGATCTGGCCGATGCGGTTGATGCCACGCTCCAGCAGTACGGCTTGCCACCCCTCACGGAAGCACTGATTGCACCGATGATAGGCAATGGCTCGCGCAAGCTGGTCGAGCGGGCTTTGCAAGCGTCGAGTTGGTGCGCCGCGCCCGCCCATTCGGCCGAGCTGTTGCAGGAAGCGCACGAGCGGTTCCTGCTGCACTATCGGCAACGGCTCTGCGTGCGCTCCTCGTTGTATCCCGGCGTCGCCGAGCAGCTGTCTGCCTTGCAGCACGCCGGCATTCAGCTGGCCGTTGTCACCAACAAACCGATTGCCCTGGTGGCGCCGCTGCTTGAAAGCCTCGGCATCCGCCACCATTTTGCGCTGCTGATCGGTGGTGACAGCCTGGCCGAGAAGAAGCCGTCGCCGCTGCCACTGTTGCACGCCTGCGCCCATCTTGAGGTGGCGGTTTGCGACTCCATCATGGTCGGTGATTCGCGCAATGACGTGGCTGCCGCGCAGGCGGCCGCGATGCGGTGCATCGCCGTCAGCTTTGGTTATAACCATGGTGAACCGGTGGCGGCGAGCGCGCCGGATATCGTCATCGATCACTTTGAACAATTGCCGGCGTGCTGGTCACGCTGAGCGTCAACCCGAACTCACACGGAAGCCGTCATGTCTGTTGTTCCCGCCATTCGTTCGTCCTGGCCACAACGTGCCGCCGCGCTGGTTGGTGCGAAAGGGTTTGAGCGATTCATCATCGGTCTGATTCTGTTCAATGCAGTTGTGGTGGGGCTGGAAACCTCCCACAGCCTCAGCGCCGAACAGCACCACCTGCTGGTGGAAATCAACCACGTCATTCTCGGCTTGTTTACCCTGGAAGTGCTGCTGAAGCTGCTGGCCGTGGCGCCGAATCTGGGGCGTTATTTCCGCGATGGCTGGAATCTGTTCGACTTCAGCATCGTGGCGCTCAGTTATATCCCTGCCACCGGACCACTGGCGACGCTCGCGCGGCTGCTGCGGGTGTTGCGGGTGCTGCGCCTTATCTCGGCGTTGCCGGAACTGCGCCTCATTGTCTCAACCCTGGTTCGATCGATACCGGGCATGGCCAATGTGATCATGCTGATGGGCATTCTCTTCTATATCTATGCGGTCGCCGGGTTCCATCTGTTCCACAACGTGGCGCCAGAGTACTGGGGTTCGCTCGGCATGGCACTGCTGACGCTGTTTCAGTTGGTGACACTGGAGAGCTGGACCGCCGTCATGCAGGCCGCCATGGCGCATTACCCGTGGGCCTGGTTGTACTTCATCAGCTTCATCGTCATTGGCACATTTGTCGTCATCAACCTGTTTATTGCCGTGGTGATCAATAACCTCTACGACGCCAAAGGCGAGCCGGTCGCCGATGCCCATCTGCCACCGAGCAAGGCCGCCTTGCTGCGTGAGCTGGAGCAGACGCACGAGGCATTGGCCCGATTGAAAGCACAATTGGAAAAACTGCCGCACTGAGCGGTGGTGACTGCGACTGGGCGGATACGGTGCTATTGCTGATCGACAACTACGACTCGTTCACCTGGAATCTGGTCCAGTATTTTGCCGAACTGGGTGCCGAGGTCCGGGTCGAGCGCAACGATGCGGTATCACTGGCGGATATCGAGCGGCTGCGCCCGGCGCAACTGGTGATCTCGCCCGGCCCCTGCACGCCAAACGAGGCCGGCATATCGCTTGCCGCCATTGAACACTTTGCCGGCCGGTTGCCGATTCTTGGCGTGTGCTTGGGCCATCAGGCAATCGCGCAGGTGTTCGGTGGCAAGGTTGTCCGCGCCGAGCAGGTCATGCACGGCAAGACCTCGGCCATTCATCACACGGGTGTCGGGGTATTCAAGGGCTTGCCGTCGCCCTTTCTGGCCACTCGATATCATTCGTTGGTGGCTTCTCGCGACAGCTTGCCTGTGGCGCTGGAAGAGACTGCTTGGACTCAGCGGGCAGATGGCAAGCGCGAGAATTTGATGGGCTTGCGCCATCGGCATTTTCCTATCGAAGGTGTGCAGTTCCATCCGGAGTCGATTCTGACCGAGCACGGCCATCAGTTGATGAAACGTTTTCTTGAGCAAACGAGCTGTTGAGACCTTTATTTCAGTCCGTTCATTTTATGGAGGGGAAGGTTTTGAACGAATAATGCATGTGCTGAGAAAGTCATTCGAATGCCTTTGCCTTGTGCCTATCGCAGAACAAGATGCCAAATTGTCAGCGTCAGCACGCAAAGTGGAATGCCAAGACCGACCATTGCCGCTGCCAACCGAGGCGCCAGATTGGCGTTCATTGCCAGCGCGCCAGCCGTAATCATCGGCGCCATGCCAGCTTCAAAGACACTGATCTGGGCGACCGGGCCTTCAAGATCCAGCAGTGTGACGACGCCAAATGCCAGCAGCGGCATGACGAGCAACTTCAGTGACAAACCAAAGGCCAGCGGCCGTGCCGTGCCGCGCGGCAAGGCCAGCTGCCACTGCAAACCCACTGCCACCAGAATGACCGGAACGAGACTGTGCGCGAGCCGGGCCAGCATCGATTCCAAGGCGGCGGGCAGTGCTATACCGTGCAGTAGCAGGGCAAGCAGCAGGGCTGGAAAAGGCGTGAAATGCAGCAGGCGTCGCCACAATTGCCGGTGGCCAACCGCGGTGCTGTCACCGTACCGCTGTTGCACCCAGACTCCATAGGTACACAGTGCAAGAAAACTGCCGAATTGATCGTAAACAATCGCATAAGGCAGGCCGGCGTCACCCCAAAAAGCCTGAATCAGTGGAAAGCCGAGAAACGAGGTGTTGCCAAGCGGCACCAGCAACATCAATGCCCCGATGACCGGGCGCGGCCAGCCCGCCAGTTGCCCGACCCGATGGATCAGCAGCGCCATGCAAAGCAGCAAGAGCCAGGGCAGAATGGCCGGCACAATCATGTCGGACTGGAATTGGGCGAGCCGAACCTGCACCAGAATCAGTGCCGGCAGCGCGACATGAATGACATAGGCATTGAGCGCGTGCGCGACGTCTTGTGCGGCATCGCCGCCGGCAAATCGGCTAGGACCGAGTCGATTGGACAATCGCAGCAGCACACCAATGCCGATGCAGCCGGCGATCCCGAGTAACGCCTCGATCACGATTGGCTCAGTGCCATTTCCGGTCCCGCCAGTGTCGCTCCATTTCCATGTACAGGAACGAGGCAGTCCAGGCGACCAGCACCAGGCCGGTCAATGCTTCGATGTTGGCAAAGAAACGCAATGCACCAACCGGGACCAGATCGCCGTAACCAACGGTGGCATAGGTGACAAACGAGAAATAAACAAAGTCGAGTAAGGTGGCGGTTTCGGCTCCGCGCAGGGCGCCGAGTTGCATTTTGTCCACCGCCAGCCAGTAGCCGACGGCAAAGAAGCAGGCTTCGATGATGTGTGCCAGCAAGGCCATCAGCACGCCAACGCCGATGCGCAGTCGGTGCCGTCCGGTTAACCGGGACAAGCTGCGCTGGATGAAAAGCAGCGCTTCGTAATGGAAGGCGACAACGATCGAAACGAACCCGCCAATGACGGCCAGGATCAGCAGCAATTCCGCTAACGACGATTTCATGACCGAGCTTCTTGACGCAACGTTGGCCATCAGGCCGGAAGGCTCGGCCGGTTGGCAATTACCGATCAGCGGGCGCCGCGGATCACCATGGTTTTGCCTTTGGCGGTGATGAGGCCCTGTTCTTCCAGCGATTTCAAAACCCGACCGACCATTTCCCGTGAACAGCCGACCAGACGACCGAGTTCCTGACGGGTTATCTTGATCTGCATGCCTTCCGGGTGGGTCATTGCATCCGGCTGTTTGCACAGTTCGAGCAGGGTACGGGCGACCCGACCGGTGACATCGAGGAAGGCCAGATCCGAGACCTTGCGGCTGGTGGCGCGCAGGCGGACCGACATTTGCCCGGCCAGTTTCAGCAGCAGGTCGGGATTTTCCCGGCCAAGTTGCTGGAAGCGGGCGTAGCTGACTTCCGCCACCTCGCATTCGCCCTTGGCCCGGACCCAGGCGCTACGGACGTCCTGACCGTCGAACAGGCCCATTTCGCCAAAGAAATCACCGGGGTTCAAATAGGCCAGCACCAGCTCGCGGCCGTCGTTGTCTTCGATCAGTACCGAAACGGCACCTTCGATGATGAGATACAGGGTGTCCGGTTTGTCGCCGGCATAAATGATGGTGCTTTTGGCAGGGTACTTCCGCCGGTGGCAATGGGAAACGAACCACTCCAACGTCGGGTCAGCAGCGATACGTCGCGGCAGCGCCATGTAGCAATCTCCTCGTGCAGCCAGTGGGCTGCCGTTCCGGTTCGCCGAAGTATACGCTCCGGGACCGTGATGGGAAGTGCATCACATCACATCCGTGCGCGGGTTCTCAGCCGGATGATAAGCTTGCAGGCCATGACTTGCATGTCGGAAGCGGATACGCAATGAAAGCCACAGTCTCCTGGTTTGATGATCTGAGTTTTGTCGCCGAATCGGCCAGCGGGCACAGCCTGCTGTTGTCGGCCGGCAGCGGCAGCGGGGGGCGCGACAGCGCGGTTACCCCAATGGAAATGGTGCTGATGGGGGTCGGCGGTTGTTCGTCGATCGACATCGTGATGATTTTGAAGAAAGCCCGTCAGGACATCACCGACTGCGTCTGCCAGCTCGACAGCACCCGTGCCGAAACCTCGCCGAAAGTGTTCAAGTCCATCCATGCGCATTATGTCGTCACTGGCCGTGGCGTCAAACCGGAACAGGTTGAGAAAGCGGTGGCCCTGAGTCTGGAAAAATACTGCTCGGTGGCACTGATGCTGGCGGGCAAAGTCACCATTACCAGCAGTTTTGAAGTGCGCGAAGAGGGCGCCAGCGCCGGCTCCACCCACGCAGGCACCGCCTGATACCATGACCACTCGTACCGACGCGCTGGCCGCCTGGGCCCGGCGCGAAGCCGGTTTTGCCGGCGCCAGTTGGCAGATGATTTCCGGTGACGCAAGTTTTCGGCGCTATTTCCGTTTACAGGATGGTCGCCGCAGTGTGGTTGCCGTCGATGCGCCGCCGGAGCGGGAAAATGCTCGCCATTTTGTCGCGCTCGCCAATGCCTTGCGTGAGCGCGGCCTGCCGACCCCGACGATTTTTGCCAGTGATTTTGCCGAAGGCTTTTTGCTGATTGAAGATTTCGGCGACACCTTGCTGCTGGCGCAGTTGCAACAGGCGACGGTGGATACGCTCTATGGCCGGGCGATGGCCCTGCTGGCTGATTGGCAGCAGATCGGAACGTTGCCGGTGCCGTTATCCGGTTATGAACCGGCCCGCTTGCAAACCGAAATGGAGCTGATGCCGACCTGGCTCATGGCCGAACATCTGCGGCGACCGCTCAGTGCCGACGAGCAGCAGCGCTATCGAGGCGTCATGCAACGGTTGCTGGCCAGTGCCGCAGAGCAGCCTGTCGTGTTGTGCCATCGTGATTTCCATTCCCGCAACCTGATGCTGCGACCCGGGATCTCAACACCCGGCCTGATCGATTTTCAGGATGCTGTCTGGGGCCCGGTCACCTACGACCTGGTGTCATTGCTGCGTGACTGTTATATCGAGTGGCCGGCAGCACGGGTGCAGGAATGGGCGCTGCAGTTTCGCGATCGGCACGCCGCGGCCGGCGGTGCAGCAGTTGACGATGCGACCTGGTTGCGCTGGTTCGACTGGATGGGCTTGCAGCGGCATCTGAAAGTGCTCGGCATTTTTGCCCGACTCTGTTACCGGGACGGCAAGCGCGGCTATCTGAAAGATCTGCCTCTGACGTTGCGGTATTGCATCACTGTTGCCGAACGTTATGCCGAGTTGCGCCCCTTCGCCGATTGGTTGCAGCAGACGGTTGCCAACCGGTTGGATGCGCAGGGTGAGGTGCGTTGATGCGCGCGATGATACTCGCCGCCGGACGCGGCGAACGGATGCGGCCATTGACGGATCACACCCCGAAACCGCTGTTGCAGGTCGCCGGCAAAACCCTGCTGATGTGGCATCTCGAGCAGTTGCGTGCAGCCGGCATTACCGAGCTTGTGATCAATCATGCCTGGCTTGGCGACCAGATCGAGTCGGCGCTCGGGGACGGCTCGGCCTTTGGTGTCCGTGTTCAGTGGTCGCGTGAAGGCGAGGCGCTGGAAACGCTGGGTGGGATCGTCAAGGCTCTACCCTTGCTCGGCGCCGATCCGTTTCTGGTCGTCAACGGCGACATCTGGTGTGACTATTCCTATGCCCACTTGCAACTGCCAGCAGGCAAGCTCGCCAAGCTGGTGCTGGTCGACAACCCGCCACAACATCCGGAGGGTGACTTCGCCCTGAACGATGGCCAGCTGTACGCGGAGGGGCCGAACAAGCTGACCTTTTCCGGCATCGGCATTTATCATCCGGATTTGTTCCGTGGCTGCGTCGTGGAAAAAGCGCGATTGGCGCCGCTGCTGCGACAAGCCATGGCATCAAAACAGATTGCCGGTGAACACTATCGTGGCCAGTGGCACGATGTCGGAACGCCGGCGCGGTTGCAGGAACTGGACGCGCAGTTACGGGCACATAACGCAGGAGCGGCATGATGGGTTGGTGGGGCAAGGTGATTGGTGGCGGACTCGGCTATGCCATGGGCGGCTACATCGGCGCTTTGCTCGGTGCTGCCATCGGCCATCAACTTGATCGCGGCATGCTCGACACCGACAGCGATGTCGATTACTCACCGGGCAGTCAGGCCCGCACCCAAACGGCATTTTTTACCGCAACGTTCACCGTGCTCGGCCACATCGCCAAGAGTGACGGTCGGGTCAGTGAACACGAAATCGATTTTGCCCGCGATGTGATGCGCCATTTCGCCCTGACCGAGAGTCAGCAGCGGGCGGCCATGGCCTTGTTTGCGCAAGGCAAACAGGCAGACTTTTCAGTCGATGAGGCGCTCGCGGCATTGAAGGCCGAATGTGGCCGACGCCGACATGTGCTGCAAACGTTTTTCGAGATCCAGATTCAGTCGGTAATGGCCGACGGCGAGCTGCACCACGCCGAAAGACAATTGCTGGAACGCATTGGACGCGCACTGGGTTTTGCCACCGCCGACATCCAGGTGATGCTGGCCCAGATGGCCGGCGAAGCGCATTTTCGTCAGGCCCGAGCCGAACACAATGCCGAAGCTGAAGTGCAGGCCGCCTATGCGCTGTTGGCAGTCAGCCCTGATGCCGATGAGGCCACCCTGAAGCGGGCGTATCGCCGGCAAATGGCGCAGCATCATCCGGACAAGCTGGTCGCGCAGGGCTTGCCGGAAGAAATGGTGAAAGAAGCCACCGAACGGTCACAACAGATCCAGCAGGCCTGGCAGGTCATTCGCCAACATCGTGGCGGAGTCTGAAGCAGTGGGAAAGAGACAGATGGTGAAGCACGGATGCAAACTGATTGGCACAGCAGCGGCATTGTTGCTGATGCGCTCGGCATGGGCGAATGACGTAGACGATCAAGGCCGGGCGGACGAGGCCGCACCTTTCGTCATCGGTCTGGTCGCCGGTAAAGGCATGGACGATATGCTGCTGCAAAGTGGCGATATCGGTTCCACCGATGTGCTCGGCGCCGATCTGCGCTGGCAAACTGATTGGCAAACAGCTTTTGACTTCGCTGCGGTAGACGCAGTTTACCTGAATGGTCAATGGGCACGCTGGGAGGGCGAGCATGAGGGGGCGCCGGATACGCTGGATGTGATCGCGCTGACAGTGAACTGGCGCTGGCAGCCGCAGCGTTGGTTTGCCGATGCCGGGGTCGGCTTCGCGCACTTGTCCGATACCCAGCATGAAGAAGTGAATCTGTCGGGAGCCAATCTGTTCGCGCTTGATTTTGCCGCCGGTTATGGTTTTGAAAATGGGCTCGAGTTGTCGCTGCGCTACCGCCATTACTCGAATGGCTATACCGACACGCCAAATCCCGGGCTGGATGTAGCCGTGTTGTTATTGAGTTTCGGGTTTTGACGGTTGCCAGGTCGGCTCGTCGACTGGCAGGCCATCGGTGCTGGCATCAGTCGAATGACAAGTCGCGCAAATACTGCTGGATGCGTTGCTTGAACCGGGTCAGGTTGGCAATGTCCATGACAAAACTCAGATAGCCGGTCAATTCACTTGCCTTGATAAGAAAGTGCATGTTGATAATCAGCAGATAGTCCTGGCTGGGGCTTGGCGGCAACACCACGTTGCTGCGACTGCGCATGTGCAGGACTGGCACCGAGGAGGCAACGTCCAGTTTCAACATATTGGTCACCGTGCCAAAACAGGCATTCAGCACGATGTTGCCGACTTCCAGCAACGTTTCCCGCTCCATTTCTGCTTGTGAATCAACCGGCAACTCATCTTTCAAAATGGCGCGCACCAAGGTCATGCTTTTGGCATGCGGGAAGAGCAGCAGTGCTTTGCCGTCAAAATCACCGGAAAAAAGTTGGGTAACTGCCGTCAGCTCACCGGCGCCCAGGCTGCCAAGCCAGCGCTCGGCGTCTGCGTTTTTCAGCAACAAGATGCGCGGAACATTCAGGTGCACCTCTTCGCCTACCATGGTGCTGAGCGCCGACGCCGCATTGCCAACACCGATGTTGAGCAGCTCCTGAATGGCGTCGAGCTCGAGCTCGGATAGTGAGTCGGGCGGTGGCGGCGTTGTTGTGCTGGTATCCATCACGGTTCAGCTTCCGGCGAGTAACTGCAGCATGGCTCTGGCTTTGCTTTCATCAATGGGTTTGGCAAGAAAGTGCAGGCCGAGTTCGCTGGCCCGTTGACGCACGGCATCCTGAATGTTGGCCGTCAGCAACACGATGTGACAGGCCGGATTGGAGGCTTTCAACTCGGGCGCGAGGGTCAGGCCGTCGCGGCCTGGCATGTTCATGTCCAGACTGATCAGATCGAACCGCTGTGATGTCGCCAGCTCAAGGGCGGCGTCAGCGCTACTGGCTTCGGCAATTTCGCAATCCGGTGCCAACTGACCAAGCAAAGTGCCAAGCAGCATTCGGGTCAAACGGCTGTCATCGACAATCAGGATACGGGCCATGGTGGACAGGTTCTGGAGCAAGAGGGCTCAGTGTAGTACAGCCATGCCGGGTCGACGCCGAGCCGACAGCTCGTCGTGGTCGTGGCTCGAGCAACGTGGAATCGGCTGCGGTCACGGCTTCGCAGTTTCTGTTTGCGCCGTCATGTCTTTCTTCTGCGCGCTGTTTCCGCTGGCCTGTTCCGTGGCGAGGCTGGTTTTACGCAGCCAGCCGTCAATGACCCGCGCGAGCCATTGGCTGGCATCGGCCTGGGCGGGTAACACCCACGGATGAAACTGGTAGTGCGCCTGCTGAGCCCAGCGTTGGCTGCGACTCTTCCGGGCCTGGAGCTGGGCGGGCGTGGTCGGCTGCCGGTCCACTTCCAGCACTGGCTGGGCCGGTGGCTCGATGTCGGTCTGTTGCGGGAAGGTCGGAACCAGCAAGACAGTGCCGGCAATTGCACTTGCCTGTTGTCGGTTGCTGGTCAGGGCAAGACTGGCAGTATCGGCTTCGGCGAGCAGGAACAGACCCGGCTTGTTGACGCCTTCGGCACGCGAGGCCGGCGGTGGCTCGGCCCGGATCACGGAAAAGACGGTCGCCAGGTTGCTGTCTGCCGGTATCGGGTCCGGCTGTTCGCGCGGCAGCAGCCAGCAGCGCCAGCCGGCCGCAGCGAGTCGGTCGGCCAATGGCAGCAACAGGCTGGTGGCGCGACCGCTGTTGGCTGGTCCAGGCAGTAACAGCACATCGCCGCGCCAAGGCGCCACCGGCCGCCACAGCAACAAGGCATTTGCGCCGGCAAAATCGGTCACTGGCCGCTGCCGGTCTGCCGGAAAGGAGGCCAGCCATGCCGAGGTGCCGGCAGCCGGGGCGGCAGCGGTGGTCGCGGGTTCCGTTGTGCTGGCGGGGGGAGCGGGCGCCGGCTCGGCAGCCCTTGCGGCCAGACTCAGGCTGAGTGCAAAGGCGGCGACCGTGGAGGCGAAAGGGAGCTTCATGCCGAAAGCATAGTCGGCCGATCAGGTAGTTGGCAGCTTGAAGCGTTTAAAGGAGGGGCGATCGGCCTTCTCGCGATTCGGGTCTAGACTCTGGCCTCCGGCAGCGCCACGAACTCGCCGCTGAACTGGGCCGCCACCCGGCCATCGACGGCAAGGCTGGCTGGCACCACCATGCGGGCCGGTTTGCCGGCCAGCAGCGCGGTCAAGAAACTGGCGACAGCCTCCGGCTCCGGCAAGCGGGCTTCGGCGACAGGGGCCGTGGTCAATGGCCGCAGGTAACGGATGTCGGCGTGGCGCAGGACCACGGCCGCCGGGATGCCATGGCGATGGCAGAAGGCATGCACCAGACACCAGCCTGCCAGCGTCGCAAAGCAATAAATGCTGCCGGCAAAGACACTGCCATGCAGATTGAGGTTGGGCGCCAGCGGCCCGCGGACCCGCACGCAATCGTTTTCAGCCGTCTCTACGGCTAATTCGAGTGCGCGCGCCAAGGGGATTTCCTGGTGCAGCAGGTGGGTAAGTTCGTCGGCGGTCACGTGGCGGCATCCAACAGCGCGGGGCCGCAGTATAAGTCAACGGGAAAAAACCCTGCGAATCACCGGGTTGGGGTGTGGCGGGGATGCAGTCCAGACAGTAGAATTCGCCCCTTCGTAAAAAACTGCGACAAACTGCCGCAGTCGCCGGGATCACTCAGAACACGGCGACGAAACTTTCGGGGTGGCTCTTACCACCCCGTCATTATGTATGGAGATGAGGCATGTCTTTTTTGAGCAAGCTCAAAGCCGGTGCCGGTTTGCTTGCACTGCTGTCCATGACAGCGGTGTCGGCGGCCGACTCCAAGCTGAATCTGCGCGAGGGCGTGACCGAAGTCAGCCGTGAGGCCTATCACCTGCACAACTGGGTTGTGATTGTGATGCTGGTTATCGCTGTGCTGGTCTTCGGTGCCATGGCCTATTCGATGTGGGCCCACACCAAGAAGAAAAACCCGGTTCCGGCGAAGTTTTCCCATTCGACCGCGCTGGAGATTCTCTGGACCGCAATCCCGTTCATCATTCTGATCGTGTTTGCAGTGCCGGCCACCCAGCTGCTCGTCAAGCAATATGATGCCAGCGAGTCTGACCTGACCGTCGTGATCCGTGGTTATCAATGGAAGTGGAAATACACCTACCCCGACCAGAACATCGAGTTTTTCTCGAACCTGTCGACGCCGCGCGAAACCTTCATCAACAGCAGCAGCTTGGCCAGCACGCCGCTCGCCGCGATTGGTGCGGTTGCTGCCGGTCATATCACCACTGCCGGTGATCAGCCGACCGAAAAGAGCGAAACCTACCTGCTCGAAGTCGACAACGAGGTGGTGTTGCCGGTCGGCAAGAAGATTCGTTTCCTGCTGACTGCCGATGACGTCATTCACGCCTTCTGGATGCCGGATTTCGGTATCAAGAAAGACGCCATCCCCGGTTTCGTCAACGAAATGTGGACCCGCATTGAAAAGCCGGGTATCTACCGCGGTCAGTGCGCTGAACTGTGCGGCAAGGACCACGGCTTCATGCCGATCGTCGTGCGCGCGGTCGAGCCGGCCGAGTTCGAGGCCTGGGTTGCCCAGAAGCAGGAAGAGAAGCGCCTCGCTGATGAAGCCGCCGCTAAAGCTGCTGCCTCGTCGTTCACGATGGAGCAATTGATGGCGGAAGGTGAAAAAGCCTACCTCGCCAAGTGCGCCGCCTGCCACATGCCGAACGGCGCCGGCTTGCCGCCGACCTTCCCGGCACTGGCCGGTTCGAAGATTGCGACCACCGACATGCAAGCGCACCTGAACATCGTGATCAACGGCAAGGCCGGTACCGCGATGCAGGCCTTCGGTGCCCAGCTGACCGATGTCGAGCTGGCTGCCATCATCACTTACGAACGCAATGCCTGGGGCAACAACACCGGTGAACTGGTGCAGCCTTCCGACGTCGCTGCGTTCAAAACCGGCAAATAAGGGGAGATGACCATGGGCGCACACGCCGCACACGATCATCACGATGATCACCACGATCACAAGCCGACCGGCATTTCGCGTTGGCTGTTTACGACCAACCACAAGGACATCGGTTCGATGTACCTGTGGTTCGCGTTCACCATGTTCCTGACCGGCGGTTTCATGGCGCTGCTAATCCGCGCCGAGCTGTTCCAGCCGGGCCTGCAGTTCTTCGAGCCGAACTTCTTTAACCAGATGACCACGGTTCACGGTCTGGTGATGGTGTTCGGCGCGGTGATGCCGGCCTTCACCGGCCTTGCCAACTGGATGATTCCGCTGATGATTGGCGCGCCGGATATGGCGCTGCCGCGGATGAACAACTGGTCGTTCTGGATTCTGCCATTCGCCTTCCTGCTGCTGATCAGCAGTCTGTTCATGGAAGGCGGTGGCCCGAACTTCGGCTGGACGTTCTACGCGCCGTTGTCGACCACTTACGGTCCGCCGAGCACTGACTTCTTCATTTTCTCGGTGCACATCATGGGTATCAGCTCGATCATGGGCGCGATCAACGTGATCGTCACCGTGTTCAACATGCGCGCTCCTGGCATGACGCTGATGAAGATGCCGCTGTTCGTCTGGACCTGGCTCATCACCGCGTTCCTGCTGATCATGGTGATGCCGGTGTTGGCTGGCGCGGTCACCATGATGCTGACCGACCGTCACTTCGGTACCGACTTCTTCAACGCCGCTGGCGGTGGTGACCCGGTATTGTTCCAGCACGTGTTCTGGTTCTTCGGGCACCCCGAGGTCTACATCATGATTCTGCCGAGCTTTGGTATCGCTTCGGCAATCATTCCGGCCTTCGCCCGCAAGCCGCTGTTCGGTTACGCCTCGATGGTGTACGCCACGGCGTCGATTGCCTTCCTGTCGTTCATCGTCTGGGCCCACCACATGTTCACCACCGGCATGCCGCTGGCCGGTGAACTGTTCTTCATGTACGCGACCATGCTGATCGCCGTGCCGACCGGCGTGAAGATCTTCAACTGGGTCGCCACCATGTGGAAAGGCTCGATGACCTTCGAAGCGCCGATGCTGTTCGCCATCGCCTTCGTGGTGTTGTTCACCATCGGTGGTTTCTCTGGCGTCATGCTGGCAATGGCGCCGGTCGACTTCCAGTATCACGACACCTATTTCGTGGTTGCGCACTTCCACTATGTGCTGTTCCCGGGCGCCATTTTCGGCACCATCGCCGCCGTTTATTACTGGCTGCCGAAGTGGACCGGATACATGTACCACGAAGGTCTGGCCAAGTGGCATTTCTGGCTCAGCATGATTTTCGTCAACCTGACCTTCTTCCCGATGCACTTCTCGGGTCTGGCCGGCATGCCGCGCCGTATCCCGGATTACAACGTGATGTTCGCGGACTTCAACATGCTGTCGTCGATCGGCGCCTTCGGCCTCGGTCTGACCCAGCTGCTGTTCCTGTGGATCATCATCAAGTGCATCAAGGGCGGCGAGAAAGCTGCGGCCAAGCCGTGGGATGGTGCCCATGGTCTGGAATGGACCGTGCCGTCACCGGCGCCGTACCACACCTTCAGCACGCCACCGAAGGTGGATGACGAGAACGCTCACGGTTGATTGGCCGTAATGCCAATCAACCCGGGTTAACAAAACCGCAGTGATAAAGCAGACAATGCACCATGACTGACACGACCGAACTGCAACAACGCAACAAATCGCTGGCGCTGAAAGTCGCTGCGATTGCGCTGGGCATGACCGGATTCGGGTTTGCCATGGTGCCGCTGTACGATGTGTTCTGCGAAGTGTTCGGCATCAACGGCAAGACCGGTGGTCAAGCCGAGGTTCAGACCCGTGTTATCGATACTGAGCGCACCGTGACGGTGGAATTCATTGCCACCGTCGATCGCGGTATGCCGTGGCAGTTCGAGCCGCTGGTCAGGAAGTTGAAAGTGCATCCGGGTGAGCTGCACAAGGTCAATTTCAAGGTCGTCAACCACACCGGCGAGCGTATCGTCGGTCAGGCGGTGCCGAGCTTGAGTCCGGGCCTTGCGACCTTGTATTTCAACAAGACCGAGTGCTTCTGCTTCAATAACCAGCCGCTGGACGCGCATGCCAGTGCCGAGTTGCCGATGACCTTCATTGTCGATCCGCAACTGCCGGCCGACGTGCACACCTTGACGCTGTCGTACACGCTTTACAACATCACTGACAAACTGCAACCCGACGTCGCAGCAAAATGACGAATTCAAGTAATCACAACGTCTGTGACGTTGCCGGTTTAGCGAGGGAGTAAACAGATGGCTCATACTGAATCGCACGGTGAGCACGAACATTATTACGTGCCGGCCCAGAGCAAATGGCCGTTTATCGGCTCGGTTGCGCTGGCGCTAATCGTGTTTGGCGCTGGCAATTTCGTCCAGCAAAGCTCTGGCAAGTTCGGCGGCGGCAATGGTTTTGGCGGCTGGATTCTGCTGGCCGGTATCGCCACCTTGCTGGTCATGCTGATCGGCTGGTGGAACCATGTCATCAAGGAATCGCTCGGTGGTCTGTATAGCAAGCAGATGGACCGCAGCTTCCGTCAGGGCATGTTCTGGTTCATCACCTCGGAAGTGATGTTCTTTGCGGCATTCTTCGGTGCGCTGTTCTATGTGCGCATGCTGGTGGTGCCGTGGCTGGGTGGTGAAGGCGCGAAAGTTGAAACCCACAACTTGCTGTGGCCGGATTTCGTCAATGTCTGGCCGCTGGTCGTTACCCCGGGTGGCGAAACCACGACCGCGATGCCTCCTTGGGGCCTGCCGCTGATCAACACCATCCTGCTGGTGACGTCTTCGATCACGCTGACCATTTCGCATCACGCGCTCAAAGCGCAGGAAAACTTCAAGGCCTGGACCTGGCTGTTCTGGACTGTCGCACTGGGTGCTGCGTTCCTGTGCCTGCAGGTCGTCGAGTATCACCACGCCTATACCGAAATGGGCCTGACCTTGGGTTCCGGCATCTATGGCAGCACCTTCTTCATGCTGACCGGTTTCCACGGCATGCACGTGACACTCGGCACCATCATGCTGTTGGTGATGTTGTTCCGGATGGCGAAGGGCCATTTCTCGCCGGAGAAGCATTTCGCCTTCGAAGCGGCGGCCTGGTACTGGCACTTCGTCGACGTGGTCTGGATTGGTTTGTTCATTTTCGTGTACTGCCTCTAAGCAGTAACGGCAGGTCCGTCACTGACGGTCTTGTTCGGACAACAAAAAAGCCGGCGAATGCCGGCTTTTTTGTTGTCCTGTAGCTGCTGCCCTGAATGCTGGTCGCGGTCGCGGTTGGCTTACTGGCCGACCCCGTGCGGCACCAGGATGCCGAGCTTGATGGCTGCAATCAGCACCACAATCAAGAGCACCGACAACCCCACCCGCCAGGTCAGCGAATTGACCAGGCGTTTGCTGCTGCCCTGGTCCTTGACCAGAAAAAACAGGCCGCGGAACAGCACAAACAGAATCGCCAGCAGAATCGCGATGACCAACAGTTTCGCCCACCACATGGCGGTATTCCCCTTTCAATCGAGGTCGGCAGCATAGCGGCAGTGCCCCGGCTCGCCAAGTCAGCCCACCTTTGTGGTGCTGGCGTCAGATCCCTTTACGCTGAATGTGCCAATTAGCAGGCCAAGCCGGTGCAATCTGTATCAGTCGGTCTAAAGATGTGCTTCATAGCCGGAGTGGGCACTTGCTTTGTCACTCAGTTTGACGAAAAAGCGTACCAGCCGCCGTCGGCGCCAGTTTTCAGGCTGGCGCATGCGCCGGCAGCCCTTGTCTGGCGCGGGTTTGCGAGCTGACGGTATCGGTCTTGCTAATGAACCCCCAGGCTCGGTGTTCAACCGGGTCAGGCCGTGGAGGGAGCGGTACTGCGGCTTCAAAATCTGAATCGTCAAAGGAGTGCCAGTTCATGAGGAAGACCAAGCTATTCGGCTTGGCGGTCCTTGCTGCCAGCCTCAGTCTCGGGCTTGGCGCTGCACCGACCCCAGCGAAACCCGCTGATAAGTCCGCCGTTACCCCCGTCAAAAAAGTCGGCAAGGAGCAAACCGCAGAACAGCGCGAAGCCGATTCCCAGAAAGCCAAAGCCAAAGTCAATTCCGGCGTCAAAGCGAGTTCAACAGCCAAAAACCGTGAAGTGAACAACCGCTTCCCGGCGGAGCTGTTGACCCGCAAGCGCGTCGATACCAAACAGGATGTGCTGGTCGCCAAGCAGCAGAAGCAAAAAAGTGCGATTGGCGCGCTCGCTGCCGAAGTGCTGAACACCCCGGCCGTCGATTTGTCGTTCCCGGGCTTCAGCAACGATGACAACGCTGCTGTCAACGGTGGCCGGATTGCACCGCCAGATACCAATGGCGATGTCGGTACCGACTATTACGTTCAGTATGTCAACCTCGGTTGGTCGGTGTTCAGCAAAACCGATGGTTCCTTGGTTGCCGGTCCGTTCCCTGGCAACACCTTCTGGGATGGTTTCGGTGGCGTTTGCGAAAGCGACAACTCCGGTGACCCGATCGTGTTGTACGACCGCTATGCCGATCGCTGGGTGTTCAGCCAGTTCACGACCTCGTCGTCGGATGGCCACCAGTGCTTCGCCATTTCGAAAGACAACAAACCGTTCCCGGACGCCGGCGAATCGGCGGCGGATCAGTATCACCGCTACGATTTCGTGGTGAGCCCGGTGGGTCAGTTCAACGACTACCCGAAAATCACCCTGTGGCCGGACGGCTACTACATGACCACCAATGAGTTCACCGCGAGCTTCATCGGGGTCAACCTGACCGTGTTCAACCGCACCGCGATGCTGGCGGGTTCACCGGCCAGCTTTGTTCAGTGGAGCCTCGGCAGCAGCGACACCTTCAGCGCGCAGACCTCGCATCTGGAAGGCCTCGACCTGCCGCCGGTTGGCACTTGCAACACGGTGATCCATGCCTCGGATGCCGAAACCTGGGGTTCGCCGTTTGACAGCTATCGCAGCTGGCAGGCGTGCGTTGACTTCAGCAATCCGGCCAACTCGACCCTGACCGAAAATCCGCGCATTGCGGCGGCAACTTTCGATGCTGAACTGTGCGGGTACTCGCGCAACTGCGTGCCGACTCCGACCGGTCAGTCTCTCGATACGCTGGCGCAGTTCACCATGTATCGGTTCACCACTCGCTATTTCCCGGGCGAAGGGCTGAAAGGCGTCGTGTCGCATACTGTCGACGTCGGCGGTAACCGCGCCGGTATTCGCTGGGCGCAACTGAACTTGGGCGCGGGCGGTCCTGCCATTGCCGATCAGGGCACCATTGATGCCGGTGACGGCATGTGGCGCTGGATGCCAGCGGCCGGCATGGATGCGTCGGGCAACATTGCCATCGTCTACACCAAGGCCAATGCCGGCAAATTCCCGTCGGTGTATTTCGCTGGCCGTGAAGCAGGCGATCCGGCAGGCACCATGCAAACCGAAGCGGTTTGCCATGACGGCACTGGCGGCCAAACCGGCGTCAACCGTTGGGGCGATTACGCGTCAGTGAGCAGCGACCCGGTTGACCAGTGCACGTTCTGGATGACCAACGAGTACACCGAAACCACCGGTACCTTCAACTGGAACACCCGCGTTTGCTCGTTCAAGTTCCCGAGCTGCGGTGAACCGACCTTTGGTCTCGGCGGCGACAACCTGAGCCAGCAGATTTGCACCGCGACCGGTGCCACGCTGACTCCGATCAACGTCAACGTTGCCAGCTATCAGGACTTTATCGATCCGGTCACGTTGAGCTACGACGGTCTGCCGGCCGGCTTCTCGGGCGGCTTCAGTGTCAACCCGGTCATTCCGCCGGGCAGCAGCGTTGCTTCGTTGTTTGCTGACGGTTCCGTTGCCACCGGCGTTTACAACTTCCGCATCAAGGGCACGGCAGGCACCACCGAACGGTTCGCCAATATCTCGGTTACCGCTTGGGACAGCACGCCAGCCGCACCGGTGCTCACTGGCCCGGCTGACGGTGCAACCGGTGTCGATGTGCAGCCGACCTTCACCTGGGCTGCTGCCAGCGAAGCCACCAGCTACACCATCGAAATCGACGACAACGCCGATTTCAGCAGCCCGGTGGTCAGCGAGTCGGTTGTCGGCACTTCCTTCACCCCGGGCACGGCGCTTGATACCGACACCAGCTACTACTGGCGTGTGACCGCGAACAACTCCTGCGGTGACGGCGCGGCGTCGGCAGTGTCGACGTTCTCGACCGGTCTGCTGATCTGCGCGGCGCCCAATGCTGCGATCCCGGACAATGGTTCGGTCAACAACACCATCGCGATTGCCGATGGCGGTTCACTGACCGATCTGAATGTTTCGGTCAAGGGCGTGCACACCTGGGTTGGTGATCTGAAGTTCAACCTGCTGCATCTGGAGTCGGGCTTGACGATTGATCTGGTTGATCGTCCCGGTGTACCGGGTTCGACCTTCGGTTGCTCGGCCAATGACTTCGACACCACGCTCGATGACAGCGGCAGTGCACTGGTTGAAAACACCTGTAATGCAGCGCCACCGGCACTGTCTGGCAACCTGATCCCGAACCAGCCGCTCGGCACTTTCAATGGCGACAACATCGCCGGATCGTGGCGGTTGACGGTAACGGACCAGGCAGGTGGCGACACCGGCACGCTGCAGAAGTGGTGCTTGCTGCCGGTGCTCGCACCGGTCGCGGGTGACCTGAACGGTGACCGTTGCGTTGACGTCAATGACATGTCGTTGCTGTTGAAAGCACTCCGTGAGCGCAGCACCGACCCGCTCTACGACATCAATAATGATGGCAAGGTCAACACCAAGGATCGGACAGCACTGCAAGCGCTGTACACCAATCCGGGTGGTGCGCCGTGCAACTGAGCCTTCTCGGCTAGTTCGCAAGACGGTTGGTTTTCAAAACAGTTGGTTCATGAAACAAGTTACGCCGGCTCCGACAACAGGAGCCGGCGTTCAAGGGAGTGACGTAGATGAAAACGATTCCATCTTTACTTGCAGGGGCGTTGGCGCTTGCGGGCCTGTTTGGCGGCGTTGCGCGTGCCGATGAAATCACCGCTTCCGATCGTGGTGCACTCGCGGCGCTGGTCGAGCTTGGTGGCCCCGCCGTTCAGGCCGATACCAGCGGTTGCGCCGATACCGGTTTCTGCACCCTGACCGAGTTGCTCGGTGGTGGCAGCATCAGTGCCGGCGGTCTCACGTTTGGCGGATTCTCGCTGGACGGTGCCAGTGGCTACGATCAATGGGATACCGACAATATCGTGGTGCAGGTATTCGACTTCGGCGGTGCGCTGATGCTCGACTACAACTTTGCCCCGAACGGGTTTGGCGATTTGAGTCAATTGCCGACGCTGTTGGCCGATTTTGGCACCGGTCTGGTTGATCTGAGCTATCAGGTAACTGGCGATGGCAGCGTCGATGTGGTCGCCGCCTGGCTGTATGATTTGGGTGGTGCCGGTACCAGCACGGCGGACTACGAACTGCAGGTTGACATGCTGGTCGAGTCCGGCGGTAGCGAGCTCGCCAACTTGTATTATTGGCTGGACATCGTCAATAACGGCGTAGTCGATTTTGACATCAACGACTTTGCCGGTTTTGCCGGCGTGGATGATCTGCTCGTCAGCAATGCCCTGTCACATATTTCTTACGAGGGTTTGAACCTGATGTATTTTGTTGATCAGGTTTTCCTCACGGAAACCCGGCCGATACCGGAGCCGCTGACCATTGGCCTGTTTGGTCTTGGCCTGCTGGCAATGGCAACCCGCCAACGCCGGGCCGTTCGCTAAACACGGTAGGTGCAGTGTGCGCCGCAGACAGTGCAAACTGTCTGCGGCGTTTTTCGTTGCGGCACGGTGACCGTGCCTTCACTATCAGCCGCTATTGAAGAATGGCATGCGCTTGATACAGCAAGAGGCGAAGTCGGAGCGCGCCTGAAGAAGATAAGTCTGAAAACAAAGGAATGATGAAAAAATAAAGGGAGTGGTGATGCGAGCGGTACTTGTGGTGATGCCTGTTGTGATGCTTGTGGTGATGGGCTCGTTGATTGGTGGCGTGGCGCAGGCAGAAGAGCGCGATGATGACGCCATAACCATGACGGTGCAGGGCGCCCGTGCGGTGGCTTCCGGTTACGATGCCCGTGGTTCGCTGAACCAGCACCTTACATTCGATGTCGATTCGTCACAGCCGAGCGCCAGTGTCAGCTGGCTGACGACTTTGCCCGGTGTTGCCGAAAACGGTCAGGGCGGCTGGGTGCAAATGTGGTCCTTGAATGGCCTGTCGGGTCAGCGTGTGCTGACTCTGCTCGCCGGTATTCCGGTATTGACCGATCGACGCGCCGGCACCGCTGGCCACTTTGTCGACCCGGTGCTGTTGTCGCAAGCGTCGGTGCTGACCGGGCCGGCGTCGAGCATTTACGGCAATGGTGCGCTTGGCGGCATTGTCCAACTTGCTCCGCAAGCGCTGACTGGTGCCACGCTCGGCATGCAGGCGGATGACAACGGTGATGGCCGCAGCCTTTACGCAGGCTGGGGCGATGATGACAGCCAGCTGATGCTTGCCATGTTGTCACGTGATAACAGCGTGGCTGGCAATGATCAGGTCATCAATGATCATGGCGAGCGGGCATCTGCCTTGCTGCAGCAGCGTTGGCAAATCGATGGTGGCGAACTGGCGCTGGTGGCCCTGCCGGCAGTGCTGCGCGATGTCGGTCGCGCCAATGCCAATTTCTACAACAATCGGATTACCGAAACACCGGAAGAAACGCATCTGCCGGTGCGGCTTAGCTATCGTGCCGACAGTGGTTGGGAGGCGGCGGCCTTTATGCACGACAATCATGTGATAACCGACACCCACCGTGTCGGCGTCAGCAATACCCGTGTGGAGAACGATGCCGTCAACTGGGGCATCTCGGCCCAAAAGCCGTGGCAATTCACAGACTGGCACAGTCGATTGGGCATGGAATGGCAGGCCCGCAGCGAAGTCGACGCAAACGAAGCCATCTACAACGAACTGACAACCGCGACCAACTATCGATCGGCCCTTGCCGGAGGCGAGGAAGGACAGTTCAGTCTGTTTGCCGAAGCGGAAACGGAACTGGCTGGCGGCGAATTGCAAATGGGCGTGCGGGCCGCCGCATTGCAGCAGTCGGCGGTCGGCGAGAGCGATGTCAGTGATCAGGCAATGTCGGCCCATCTTGGCTGGGAGCGGAGCTTTGCCAGTGGTTGGCGGGTTTTTGCCAGCGCGGGTCAAGGTGTGCGGTTTCCGGCGCTGACCGAACGGTTTTATAACGGCACTACGCCGCGTGGCTTTTTGATTGGCAATACCGAGCTGGAGCCGGAAAAAGCACTGTCGATGAGCGCCGGCTTTACCCTGCAACAGGATCGGCTGACCGTGTCGAGTCAATTGTTCCGACAGGACATCGATGATTTCATTGAACAGGTGGTGGTGAACCCGGCGCCGCAAATCAATCAATTCGTCAATCTGCGCAATGGCCAGATCAATGGCGCGACACTGGCTGCCAGCTGGACACTGGCGACCGACACCAGCCTGCAATTCGGCGTCCACCATATTAGGGGTGAGTCGGATAGCGGCACGCCATTGGCCGATGTTCCCGCCGACCGGATTCGGATCGGGGTCGAGCAGCATTTTCGTGCCTGTGTCCTCAGTGTGGGTTGGGTTTGGCGTGGCGAAAAGTCGAACCCCGGTCCGGATGAGCAGGTGCTGGCAGAATCGGATTATGGCGACGGCAGTCTGAACTGCGAGCTGGGCTCGGCGTGGCAGCTGAATCTTGCGGTCAGCAATGCCAGCGATGAGACCTACCTGGCAGGGGCCGACAGTCAGTCGGCGTTGATGCCGGGCAGACTGGTTTCATTGAAGCTGGTTTGGCACTGATGAGACAAATGCCGGTCATAGGGCGGACTGACCGGTTTGGGTGCAGGCACGTACAGAGCAGGGGCATTGCGTCGCGGCCGCTTGTGCTGTCAGCCACCTGACTGACAGGCCGACTGATTTCGGTAGCGCGTTTGGCTGGGGCGATTCACCAATCAGTTTCACTTTTCAGTGGCACTATTCAGTTTCACCATTCAGTTTCACTATTCAGTTTCACTATTCAGTTTCACAACAGGAGCGTGAACGATGAGCAATTTCACTGTGACGGGCCGGGACTGGCTTCGGTCATCTCTGCTGACATTGGGGCTGACATTCATGGTTGCTGCCGAAGCCGCCAAACCCGTTCCCCCGCCCAGCCTGCAATTGCGCACCGACGAGAACCAGGTGGCGGTGGTGACGGTGCTGGCCAAGCCGGACAGCACCCATCTGTCGCTGCGCGCAGAACAGGTGCTGCACGGTCCGGCGTTCACCGATGTCAGCGTCCTGATCGATGCCAAGACTGCCGGGACACTGACACTTGGTGGTCGCTACGTGGTGGCGTTCAGCGCGATGATGAAAGACCCCATCACCCGCGGCAAAGGTTGGGTCAAGAATCCGGATGGTCTGGAAGTGGTCGGTTTTACCGAGGTCGAACGGGCCGTGTTTCCGGTCAGCGACGGCTTGCTCAGTCTGCTGACACTGCCGGTCACAGCCGAAACCAACAGCGCACGCATTGATGCAGCACTGGCCTTGGCCGCAACGCCCGACGCCCGGTCACGCTATTTCGCCAGTCTGGAATTGCTGATCGACCGGTCACTGACCGCGGCGATGACCCCGGTGCAATGTGAACGTCTGAAAGCGCTGCTGGCTGCCGATGGCTATGTCCCGGAACACCGCGACCTGCTCTACCGGGCCGCACTGCAATTGCCAGCGGAGCTGCAGACCGGCTGGCTCGCCGACCAGGCCCGCAAGGATCTGCAGGCGCTGGGCTCGCAATATGACTTGGCCAGCCGGATCCCGAGTCTTGCCAAAAGCGCGACGACGGCGTTGGCAAAACAGGCCGTCGCGGCCGACCAGCCACTGTTGACCGGCCTGCTGCGCAGCAATGCCCCCGGGGTCGCCAAGGCAGCCTTGCAGGCCTTGCACGGGGTTGGAGTTAATCAGGCGAACGAGGCGGTGGTAGCCGCTTTGGCTGAAACCACCCTGCCAGCCGAGTCGCGGCGGGTATTCGAGCAATACCGCAAGACCGGCAAGCTGCCGGGCTGAGCCGACCTCACTCCAAATGGGGCACGACCCCAGGCCCCGGCTGACGGTGTACGCCGGCCGGGGCGACCCTTGCGAGCTCGCCACACCACCGTGATTCCTGCCGTCAGCCGCCCGGGCCAGACCGGGCCTGTGGTAAGCTTGCGCCCCGTTTTTGGCCTGCCGAATCAAGGCCAATGTCGCCACCCTGATCATGCTGCTTCGTCGCTTTCGTCATCTGCCGTTCTGGCCCAGTCTGCTTGTGCTGGCGTTTCTGTTGCTGACCCTGAATCTCGGGTTTTGGCAGTTGCATCGTGCCGAGCAGAAACAGGCGCTGGAGGGGGCACAAACGCAGGCGGCAAGTTTGCCGCCCATCGCGCTTGAACAGGCGCTTCAGCTGACTGAGCCGGCTGGCCGACGGGTCAGCGCGACGGGTCAGTGGCTTGAGCGGCCTCGCGTCGTGCTGGAAAACCAGTCGGCTGATGGCGGCCGTGGCGTGCATGAGCTGCGCTGGCTGCTGCTCGACAATGGTCAACAGGTGCTGGTCGACCGCGGCTGGCGGCCCGAACCTGCGCCGGTTGGGGCGCTGCGCACCGGTGCGCTGTTTTTGCACGGTGTCCTGCACCGGCCGTCGCTGCCGTGGCGGGCGCCGGTGGTTGCGCTGGATGCTGACGAAATCCGCCTGCCGGTGTTGTCGCTGCCGGTGCTGGCGCAGGGCCGCAATGCCCTGCCATTCGTGCTGCGACTCGACGCCGACAGTCCGGATGCCCTGCAACCGAACTGGCGCAGCAGCAGCATGACGCCAGCCAAACATCACGGTTATGCCGTGACCTGGTTTTCTTTGAGCGCCGTACTGGTGCTGATGTATGTCTGGTGGCTGTCACGTCAGCCATCGCCTGAACCCGTCGAGCCAACATGACAGATCAATCAATATGACAGATCAAACAAGTACACCGCCGTCGCCGGAACTGAAACAACTGCCGCGCGAACAAGTGCTGCGCAATCGCTGGAAACTGATCGGCATTCTGCTGGTATTTGTCCTGCCAGTTTTTTTTGCCTACGCCGGTTATTTCGGCGGCTGGTTCAACAACTACACCCGCAGCAATCGCGGCGAGCTGTTGCAACCGGTTCCTGCTATCACGAGCTGGCAATGGCAGTTTAGCGACAACCGCGCCTTTGAAACCGGCGGCAAGTGGTGGCTGGTGTATGTTCACGGTGAGGCGCCGTGTGATGCGAATTGCGAATTGCAGCTGTATACCTTGCGGCAAACCTGGCTTGGTATCGGCAAGGAACAGGATCGGGTCCGCACCGGCGTGCTCGGCGAGTTCGGCAGTGTGACGCTACCGGAGCAGACCACCGTGCTGCGTGCTGCCGCTGACCAGCTGCGCCAGCAGGGCGTTTCGGTGCCGGCTTATTACATCATCGACCCGCTTGGTAACGTCGTGCTGCGCTACCCGGCGCCAACCGGCCAGCAAGAAGCCATCGAGCGCAGCAAGGACATCCGCAAGGATTTTCAAAAGCTGTTGCGGTTCTCGCATATCGGTTGATGGTGACGATCGGTTGACGATTGCGATCGGTAGATGTTCACGACGTTTATTTTTTTGGAAACACTGCAGTGACGAACGCCACAACACAGACAAAGATACACGCAACCAGACACACCCGTTGGTTGGCCACCTTTGCGGCGCTGTTGACCGTGGTAGTGGTTGGGCTAGGTGCATGGACCCGACTCAGCGATGCCGGTTTGGGCTGCCCGGATTGGCCTGGTTGCTATGGCCACTGGACAGTACCGCTTACCGAATCGCAATTGGCGCGCGCGGCCGAACTGTTTCCCGATCAGCAAGTGGTGGTGGCGAAAGCGTGGCCGGAGATGATTCACCGGCATTTCGCCAAGTTGCTTGGCCTCAGCATTCTGGTTTTGGCTTTTCTGTCATGGCGCAACCGCAAACAGGGCCATCCTGTTGGCCTGCCATTATTTCTGGCCGTATTGGTTTGCGTGCAGGGCGCCTTCGGTGCCTGGACCGTCACGATGAAGCTGATGCCGATTGTGGTGACCACCCATCTGTTGCTCGGCTTTACCACGCTGTCCCTGCTGACGGTTCTGGCGCTGCAATTGCACGGCAAAATCCCGTCGTTATCGGTATCAAGCTCATTGCGTCGGCATGTGCTGGCTGCACTGGTGCTGGTGATTGGCCAGATCGCCCTGGGCGGCTGGACCAGCTCCAATTACGCGGCGCTCGCCTGCACGGAATTGCCGGTTTGTCAGGGCGAGTGGTGGTCGCAGGGCGATTATAAAGAAGGCTTTTCGCTGCATCTTGCCGACATCAATTACGAATTCGGCGTCCTGCAGCATCAGGCGCGGGTAGCCATTCACAGTGCCCATCGCATCGGTGCCTGGCTGGTGCTGTTGGTGGTCGGTGCACTGGTCTGGCGGCTCTGGCGTCAGCGCGGTGTCGGCGTCGGTTATGCCGGATTGATTGGTGGTTTGCTGGTAACGCAAATTGCGTTGGGCATTTCCAATGTTGTTTTCGGTTTACCGCTCTGGGTGGCGGTAGCCCACAACGGTTTCGGCGCCCTGTTGCTGATCAGTCTGCTACTGACCGTGCTGGCAACAGGCCGTACCCGGGAGTCTGCATGAACACAGTTGAAACCGTCAGCGGCAGCGCCGGCTGGCGTGATTACTACGAACTGACCAAACCGCGGGTTGTGGCGCTGTTGCTGCTGACTGCTGTGATCGGCATGTTCCTGGCAATTGATCCGGAGCAGAGCTGGTTTCCGGACTGGCGTGCACTGGTCTTCGGTACGCTCGGTATTGCGCTGGCGTCAGCCAGTGCCGCGGTGGTCAACCAGGTGCTGGATCAGCGCATCGATGCGATCATGGCGCGCACGCTCAATCGGCCGATTCCGCAGGGCAAGGTCGATGGCCCGCGTGCCTGGGCGTTCGCGCTGTTGCTGGCGGTATTGTCGATGCTGGTGCTGGCGCTGCTGGTCAATGTGCTGACCGCCGTACTGACCTTCTTTGCGCTGATTGGTTACGCCTTTATTTACACCGGCTATCTCAAGCGCGCGACCACGCAGAACATCGTCATCGGTGGCCTGTCGGGCGCGGCGCCGCCGCTGCTTGGATGGGCGGCGGTCAGCGACAGCATTCATCCGTATGCGCTGTTGCTGGTGTTGATCATTTTCGTCTGGACGCCGCCGCATTTCTGGGCCTTGGCGATACATCGCCGGGACGATTACGCCAAGGCCGACATTCCGATGTTGCCGGTCGTATTTGGCGTCGAGTTCACCAAGACTTGTGTGCTCTGGTACACCTTCCTGCTGTTGCTGACCACCTTGTTGCCGTATCTGACCGGCATGAGTGGACTGATCTATCTCATTGGTGCAGTACTGCTTGGCTTGTGGTTTCTGGTGCACGCCTGGAAGCTCAAGTTCCGCGATACCGGCACACAGGCGATGGCGACCTTTCGCTATTCCATTGTGTATCTGATGGCACTGTTTGTGGTGTTGCTGGTCGATCATTACTGGAGCTGAAACGATGTCGATGTATCGGGTGCGTTCCTGGTTGGTGGTCCTGGCCATTGTGCTCGCGGCAGTGGCAGGGGCGTGGCTGCTAAAGCCGATGATGCAGCCGGCACCCGAACCGACACTGATCAGTGCTCAACAATATGCGGCCGGCAAGCCGCTGGCGCCGTTCGCCTTGCAGGATCACACCGGCCAGCCTTTCGACAACAGTCGGCTGCAGGGCAAATGGAGCTTCGTGTTTTTTGGGTATACCCATTGCCCAGACATCTGTCCTACCACGCTGGCCGTCTTCTCACAGTTCTACCGGGAACTGACCCCCGAATTGCAGCAGGACACCCAGCTGATTTTTGCGACCGTGGACCCGGCCCGTGACACCGTCGAGAAGCTGGCGCAGTACATGCCGTTCTTTCATCCGGCATTGATCGGCCTGACCGGTGACGCCACCGCCACCGACGCGTTTGCCCGCGACCTGGGGGTTGCCTATGCCGTGGTGCCACAAGCAGACAGCGCCGACTATCTGGTTGACCACAGTGTCAGGGTGTTCCTGCTCAACCCGAAAGGCGAACGCCACGCTTTGTTTTCGCCCAGTCAGGGCGCTGCATTTGTCGTCGACACGGTACTGGCGGATTATCGGCAAATCAGGGAAGTTGCTGAGCGTTGACTGAAGGAACGGCGCAGACCCCAAAATGCAAGGGTGGGGTGCTGGTGCGTAGGGAAATCAGTACATCGGATTGTAAAAGTTGGGGGCCCCAGGCGAGGGGGCGCTGATGCCGTGCGATCCAATGGATCGGAGACACGCAGCAGCTTTCATGCGCCGACAGATTGCTCAGCCTTGCTGGAAAACGACCTCATTCACCGGACTTCAAATATCGACCAGACGCGAGAGTCCGTCATTTCGTTGAGGCGATTTTGGCGTGTTTGCTGGCATTCCGTCTGAATTGAACAACCGAGGTTGCTCATCAAACGGTATGGAGCCTGGGCAAAAATAAAGATGGAGCGGGTGATGGGAATCGAACCCACGCTATCGGCTTGGGAAGCCGAAGTTCTACCATTGAACTACACCCGCGGAGAAAACCTGCCTGCTTCTGACGTGGCCCATGAGGCGTCAGTGCGCATCATACCGTGCAGTTGTGTTAGCGACAATCGGAGCCCCGTCTGCAATTGCACGCCATGGCGTGCTGCTGGCTGCGTGCTATAGTTCCCGCGCTGAGGTGGTCGCCGGATCGCCTGCGGGACTGGCAAACGAAAAGGGGTGTCTGAAATGAAGCTCTGGCAGCTGGCAAGTGCGTTGGTGATGGTGGGGGCGGTTCAAGCAGAAGTAGGCGTGTCCTTGATTGGCGCACAACGATTTGGCGAAGACCCAAGCATTGAGTCAAGCGCAGCGATCGAAGTGGCTGATTCGTTGAGCATTGACGAGGCGCTGAGCACCTCACTGACCGTTCAATACTTCAATACCGAAAGCACTTCCTACGATTTCTGGTTTTCCAGCGCCGAAAGCGATGCCTCCTCCGAAACGACCACGGTCAGCTTGCTGCAAGAGTCGATTCACTTTGGTGGGCGGAAGTACTGGAAAGAAGACGCCCTGCGTCCATACGTCGGCGCGACGGTCGGCCTCCAGCAACTGAGTGTCAACACCGAGCGGGACAACGATGAAACCCTGTGGGGGTTCACGCTGTTTGCCGGTATTGCGTTTCCAATCAGCGAGAGTTTTCAGTTGGTCGGTGAAGCCCGCTTGGTCGGCACGGTGCTCAGCAGTGATACGGCGCTGGGCTGTGGCCCGAGTGGCTGTGTCTGGCACATTCAGTCACAGGTCTGGTCTCAATACGACGTTGGCCTTGGTCTGAGCATGCAGTTTTGATTTGGCGCGGGCTTCCGCGCCATTGTTCTGATGGATGTAAGGCATGAACTATCGTCACGGCTTTCACGCCGGCAACATCGCCGATGTGCTCAAACACACCGTGCTGTTGTTGCAGCTGGAGGCGCTCAAGCGCAAGGACAAACCGTTCTTCGTGCTGGACACCCACGCCGGTCGCGGACTTTATGATCTGCACGGCAAACATGCGCGCGAAACTGGCGAATGGCAGGACGGAATAGGGCGCTTGTTGGATTGGCAAGACGCTCCGGCCGGCATCCAAGTCCTGCAGAACCTGATGACACGATTGAACAAGGACCGTGGCCAAACCGACTGGCGCTACTATCCAGGCTCGCCGGAAATCATCGCGCGCGCGCTGCGACCGGAAGATCGGGCAGTCTGCTGTGAATTGCAGGCCGATGAGGCCCGCGATTTGACCCATCTGATGGCACCGCACAAGCGGGTTCAGGTGCGCAATGAAGACGGCTATCACGCCATTCGGTCGCAGCTGCCACCGGTTGAAAAGCGTGGCTTGGTGCTGATTGACCCGCCTTATGAAAGTGCTGCCGATAGCTGGTCGGCAATAGTGCGTGCGCTGCAGGAAGGTTACCTGCGTTTTGCTACCGGCAGTTATGCGCTCTGGTATCCGATCAAGACCCGGGCCGATGCGCGCTACCTGCATGAGAAGTTGCAGCGCACGGAAATTCGAAAAATATGGTTTGCTGAACTGACCGTGTTTGACGACGTCGCCAATGTCGGACTGAACGGTTCCGGCATGCTGCTGATCAACCCGCCATTTCAGGTGCCGGAGCAAATCCAGCAACTGCTCAAGCCGTTGTGGCAGCGACTGTCACCGCAGCAATTCGGCTATGTTGAATCGGGTTGGGTGGTCGGCGAGTAGGCCGGCTTGGCGTGCCAGCAAGGTTGCGTTGACGCCGTTGTTACGCCAAAAAGCTTGCCGTCAGTAACGACCCAGCTGCTGCATTTCGGCCGACTCATAAATTCGTTCAGCTTCCTGCTGGTCCCGACTGACGCGCCACATGGCGTGGGCTACACAGACATCGCTGATGGCACGCCAGCGAGCAGGCAACAGCCAGGCCACCAGGAGCGCCAATCGTTCACCGAGTCGAAATTCGCGCCGCGGTCCGGCCAGCAAAGATGGTCGGAAAAGACTCAGCTTCGGCAGTTGCAGCGCACGCAGCGCCTGTTCCATTTCCCCTTTCACACGGTTGTAGAACACCGATGAGTGGGCATTGGCCCCCAGCGCACTGACCACCAGCAGATGGCGTACGCCGGCCCGTTTGGCCTGTTGTGCGACAGACAGCACCAGCTGGTAATCCACCGCACGAAAGGCGGTTTCGGAGCCGGCGGCTTTGATGGTGGTGCCAAGCGCACAGAACAGCGCATCAACGTTCAGAAAGGGCTGCCAGCTGGCCGGTCGCAGTGGGTCGATGCGGTGCTGCTGCAGGCGGGTATCAGCAGGCAAGTCGGTCAGTGGTGTGCGCAGCAGCAAGTGGATTTCGCGGATCTCGGCGTCGCTCAGCAGCTGGCTGATCAGGGCGCGGCCGACCAGGCCGCTGGCGCCTATCACGGCGACCCGGCTGGGCGTGCGGGCATCAGAACGTTCACTCATTGGGGCAACCGACCCTAGCGCCAAATCCGGCGCAGTCCGTCTTCGAGTGACATCCAGAAATCCGGCACCAACGCGTGCAGACCGTGCGCCTGCATCAATGCACACATGCGCGGGGTGGCGTTGGCAAGTTGCCAGCTGCCGATCATCAGGGCGTAGCCTTGGTGCAAACGGAACAGGGCGTCGTCCATGCTGATATCCGGCAATTTGGCGATATGTCTGGCACAGACCGTCAATTTGTCCGCCAGCATTTGCTTGTAGGCAAGCAGCGCTTCATCGGATGCATTTTGCTCCCAGACTGTCGGTCCCATTACCGCCAATGGCAGCAAGAACTCGCGCGCCCGCAAGCTGGCGACGATACGCGCCGCGACATCGATTGACTCGGCCAGCGGCGGTTGCTGCAGGCGTTCGATCAAATCGCCAAGGCAGAGGCTGAATTGCTCGTGCAGCAGCGCCAGAAAAATTTCTTCCTTGCTGCGGAAATAGAGATACACCGTGCCTTTGGCGAGACCACAGGCTTCTGCCAGTTGCGCCGCCGTCGGCACATTGCCATCGCGTTGGAACAGCTCTGCCGCGTGTTGCAGCAGATGGGCGCGGCGGTCAGCCTTTTGGGCTGGGCAGCGGGCACGCAGGAAAGTGGCGGTTGCAGGCTTCAATGCAGTCACGACAGCTGGCAGGGGACAAAGGCGACTATAGGCAAGCGTCGGGGTGGCGGCAAGCATCCATCGACGGCCGGAAAAAACAAAGGGCCCAACGGGCCCTTTGTTTCACTGCTCAGGTGTCGAACGTACAAGCAGCTTGCACGTGCGTTGGAGCTTTACCAGATCTTGACCCGATCTTCCGGTGCCAGGAACAGCTTGTCACCCTCCTTGATGCCATAGGCAGCGTAGAACTCCGGCATGTTGCGAACAATGCCGTTGCAGCGGTATTCCGACGGCGAATGCGGGTCAGTGACCAAGCGTTGCAGCAACGCTTCATCACGGTACTTGCGCGCCCACACTTGCGCCCAGCCAATGAAGAAGCGCTGATCGCCGTTCAGGTTGTCGATAACCGGGGCCGGCTTGCCTGCCAGCGACAATTGATAGGCCTTGTAGGCAATGGTCAGGCCGCCAAGATCGCCGATGTTTTCGCCCAGCGTCAGCTCGCCATTGACGGTTTTGCCCGGCAGCGGTTCGAACGCGTTGTACTGGGCGACCAGCTTGCCGGTGCGCTTCTTGAACTCGGCCAGATCCTGTTCGGTCCACCAGTTGCGCAGGTTGCCATCGCCGTCGTACTGCGAACCCTGATCGTCAAAACCGTGGCCGATTTCGTGACCGATGACCGCGCCGATACCGCCATAGTTGACGGCGTCGTCGGCGTTCATGTCAAAGAACGGTGGTTGCAGGATGGCTGCCGGGAACACGATTTCATTCATCGGCGGGTTGTAGTAGGCATTGACGGTTTGCGGTGTCATCAGCCACTCGCTGCGGTCAATCGGCTTGCCCAGCTTGTTCAGGTTGCGGTCGTAATCGAACCGGGTCGAACGGGTCAGGTTGCCGGCCAAATCATCGGCCTTGATTTCCAGAGCCGAGTAATCGCGCCATTTGTCCGGATAGCCAATCTTGTAGGTGAATTTGCCCAGCTTTTCGTGCGCGGCTTTCTTGGTTTCAGGGCTCATCCATTCCAGACCGTCGATGCCCTGACCGAATGCGACCAGCAGGTTCTGCACCAGTTTTTCCATCCGGGCCTTGGCTTCCGGCGGGAAATGCTTCTCGACATAAATCTTGCCGACCGCTTCGCCAATATTGTTGTCGATGGTCTGCACGGCGCGCTTCCAGGTCGGTTGCTGCTGCTGTACGCCATTGAGCGTCTTGCTGTAGAAATTGAAGTTTTCCAGATCGAAGCTCTTGCTCAAGGCCGGCGCCGAACTGCTCAACACGCGCCACTTCGCGTACAGCTTCCAATCAGCCAGCGATGCCGACTTCATGGTCGCACCGAAGGCGGTCAGGTAACTGGGCTGCGACACCACGATGTGGCTTTCCTTGCCAACGCCAAGGGCATTGACATAACCCGCCCAGTCGACATCGGCGCTCAGCGTTTTCAGTTGTGCGAGTTCGTATTTGTTGTAGGTCTTGACCGGGTCACGATTTTCAACCCGGGTCCAGTGACCCTTGGCGAGTTGTTCTTCCAGCGCGTAGATCTTCTTGGCGCTGCCGGCCGGGTCGGCGAAGCCGGCCAGCGTGAACATGGTTTCGACGTGCTTCAGGTAGGCGGCACGGATCGACTGGCTCTTCTCGTCATCCTTGAAATAGAAATCGCGGTCCGGCAGACCCAGGCCGCTCTGGTAGAAGTAGCTGATGTACTGACTGGTGTTTTTCTCATCGTTGTTGATGTAGAGCACCAGTGGGGTCTTGATGCCGTCGCGCTGGGCTTTGGCAAAGAAAGCCAGCAGGGCGGCCTTGTCTTTCAGCGCATCAATGTCATTCAGGTACGGCGTGATCGGTTGCAGGCCGAGCGTTTCACGCTGGGCTTCGTTCATGTACGACAGATAAAAGTCGCCGACTTTCTGCGCTTCGCTGCCGGGCGCATTCTTCGCCATCGCGGCGCCTTCGATGATCGCTTTCAGCTGGGCTTCGGCGTCATCGGCCAGTTTGGTAAACGAGCCGTAGTTGGATTTGTCGGCCGGGATCTCGGTCCGTTGCAGCCAGCCGCCGTTGACGTGCCGGTACAAGTCGTCCTGGGCGCGGACGCTGTTGTCGAAATTCGGGTGGAATACGCCGGATACCGGCGCGGCAGCGGCCTTTGCGCTGGCGACCGGCGCCGCCGGAGCAGTGGTTTCCGGCGCAGTATTGCAGCCGGCCATTACGGCGACAGCCAGAACTGGCATCAGCCAGTTTTTCATTGAAGTACCAATTTTCATGGACGTACCTATGCGGTCTGAAACGGGAACACCGGCCGGGGCGGGAGAGGTCTGACCAAGTTTGGCGGAGCTTGTGCGGCAGGCCAAATTCAGCAGTCCGGCAGCGACCGGGCTCGGGGAAGCCCGGCCATGCTAGCAAGCCGGCCACACCAGTGCCGTCCGGAATTTGTTTCCGGGCGTGACAGCCTGGCCGTATTGACTGTCACCGAGCTGTCAGCCGGCCGTCATGGCGGCGACATTCGGCCCCGGCAATCTGGGCGCCTCGCCAGATACCCGAGGACCTGCCATGACAACTTCCCGTTCAGCTGTGCTGGCCGAAGCGGACCGCTTCCAGATCTGCCTTGCTGACAGCGTTGCCGATGTGCGGGCGCTGCAGCGGCTGCGCTACCAGATATTCGCCGAGGAAATGGGCGCCGACATCCGCGACTGCGAAGGGCTGGATCGGGACCCGTTTGATCAGCACTGCCAACATTTGTATGTGTTCGATCGCGACCATGACGTGCTGGTCGGTGGCACCCGCCTGCTGACCCGCGCCGGTGCCCGCAAGGCCGGCGGTTTCTATTCGCAGGGTGAATTCCTGATGGATGCCGTGCTGCAACTGCCGGGTGACCTGCTCGAAATCGGTCGCACCTGCATCCATGCCGACTACCGCGATGGCACCGGCATTGCGCTGCTATGGCAGGGCTTGGCCGCGCTGTTTCGGCAGCAACAGATTGGCTACCTGTTCGGCTGCGCCAGCGTGCCCATGCCGGCAGACAGCACCCAGGTTCATGCGCTGATGCAGCGGCTGAAAGACAGCTACCGGCTGCCGGAATCGCTTGCGGTCAAAGCGGTCAACCCGATTCCGGCAGCCGGTGAGCTGACCAACGTGGCAACGACAGTACCGCCGCTGCTGAAAGCCTATCTGCGCCTCGGTGCGAAGATTGGCACGGAACCGTGCTGGGATGAGCAATTCGCCTGTGCCGATCTGTTCGTGCTGCTCGACGTGTCGGATTTGAATGGCCGCTACGCCCGTCATTTCGGCGTGCGCTGACGGACGCGCACGAATGTCAGCGTCCGCCGCCGAGTGGTCTGCCCCGTTTCGTCTGGTTGGTGTCTCACTGCGCCGCCTGCGGCAAGTGCTGCGGGCGTTTGCCATGGCCAGCTGGATCGCGGCCGGGGTACTGCTGTTTGTCCTGATGCGGCTCATGCGGCCGTGGCGGCCGGTGCATGGTTGCCTGAAGCCGTTCATGCAGCCGTGGATGCGGATTGCCGGCATGGTGATTGGGGTGCGGATCAGTCGGGTTGGCGCCGTGCCGCGCTGTGGCAGCCTGCTGCTCGCCAATCACATTTCCTGGCTCGACATCGTGGTGATCGCCGCGCTGCAACCGGTGCGATTTGTTGCCAAAACTGAAGTGCGGAGGTGGCCGATTATCGGCTTGCTGGCGAGCGCGGCGGGCACCCTGTTTCTGCATCGCGGCAAACGTGATGGCGACAATGGCAGTCAGCTTGTCCGTGAGCAAATTGCGGCAGCCCTGGCCGCTGGCGAAACGGTGCTGATATTCCCGGAAGGCACTACCAGTAACGGCCGTGTCGTGCGGCGCTTTCATGCACGGTTGTTGCCGCCAGGTGGACCCGTGATCCCACTGGCGCTCGCTTACCGTGGCCGTGGCGCCGACAGCGTGCCATTCCTTGGCGACGATGATTTCGCCAGCAGTCTGTGGCGGGTATTGTCAGAACGCGATTTGCACGCCCATGTGCAGTACCTGGCTCCGATGGATTCAATGGAGCCGGAACAGGCGGCGCGGCAGGCGCGTCGGCAGATCGGCGATGCGCTGGGTGTGGTGCCAGCAGTGGCGGCGCTGCCTGACACGCCTGACAATCGCGCGATAGCAACGGCGCCCCACTATGAACCTGCCTGAACGGGCGGCACCTCGCTAGAAAAAAAGGGGCGGAATATCCGCCCCTTTTTTTGCTGTTTCCAATCGGTCACCGCTGTCACAGCGCCAACTGTTTTTCCATGAAGGCAAAGAAATCCGCTTTGTCCTCAATCTGTTTGCTGACCGGCTTGCCGGCGCCGTGACCGGCCTTGTGCTCGATGCGGATCAGCATCGGTTCCGGGCCGTTGTTGGCTGCTTGCAAGGCAGCCGCAAATTTGAAGCTGTGATACGGCACGACCCGGTCATCGTGATCGGCGGTCATCACCATGGTGGCGGGATAGGCAGTGCCGGCTTTCAGATTGTGCAGCGGCGAGTAGGCACGCAGCACCGGAAAGTCTTCCTTGTTGTCGGACGAACCGTAATCGGACACCCACGCCCAGCCGATGGTGAATTTCTGGAAGCGCAGCATGTCCATCACGCCGACGGCCGGCACGGCGGCGCCGAACAGATCCGGGCGCTGAGTCATCGCGGCGCCGACCAGCAGGCCGCCGTTGGAGCCGCCGTGTATGCCGAGATGCGGTGTGCTGGTGTATTTTTCCTTGATGAGAAATTCCGCGGCGCCGATGAAGTCATCAAACACATTCTGCTTGTTGTGCTTCATGCCGGCCTGATGCCAGTCCTCGCCATACTCGTTGCCACCGCGCAGGTTGGCGACCGCATAAATGCCACCACGCTCCAGCCAGGCAATATTGGCGGCGCTGAATGACGGCGTCAGCGAAATATTGAAGCCGCCGTAGCCGTACAGAATGGTCGGATTCTTGCCGTTCTGCTGCAGGCCCTTTTTGTACGACAGGATCATCGGCACCCGGGTGCCGTCCTTGCTGGTGTAGAACACCTGCTTCGATTCGAACTGCGCCGCATCAAACGCGACTTTCGGTTGCCGGAACACGCTGTCCTGCTTGCTGGCGAGATCCAGTCGGTAGATCGTGGTTGGCCGGGTGTAGGCGGTCACCGAATAGAACAGCTCATCGCTTTCGCGCTTGCCGGAGAAGCCACCAACAGTACCGAGATCCGGCACCTTCAGCGTGTGCTCCAGTGCGCCGGCCAGCGAGCGGATTTCGACATGGCTGATGGCATCTTTCAGGTAGCCGAGCACCAAACGGTTACCGGCGATGAAGGCCGTCTGCAGCGTATTGGCCGACTGCGGCACGATTTCCTGCCAGTTGGCTTTTTCCGGCTTGCTTACATCAATCGCGATGATGCGGGCGCGCGGCGCGCTGAAATCGGTTTTGAAATAAAACACGGAGCCGTCGTTGCCGAGAAACTCGTAATCGGCCTCGACGATCTCGATCAGCGGCTTGACCGTTTGATCCTTGCCGGTCAGCGACTTGTAGAAAATGCGATTGCGCGGGTCAGTGCCTTGCCAGACCGGAATGATCAGCCAGTCGCCGTCATCGCTCACCTGTGCCCCAAAGCCCCACTCCTTTTCATCCGGGCGTTGATAAATCAGCACATCGGCACTCTGGTCGGTGCCCAGCTGGTGGTAATAAAGCTTCTGGAAATAATTCTGGCCAGACAGTTCGGTGCCCTGTTTCGGCTCGTCATAACGGGCGTAGAAAAAGCCTTTGCCATCCGGCGTCCATTCCGCGCCGGAAAACTTGACCCACTTGAGGTGGTCGGTCAGGTCCTTGCCGCTGTCGACATCACGAACAAACCATTCCTGCCAGTCGGAGCCGCTTTTCGAGACGCCGTAGGCGAGGCGCTTGCCGTCCTTGCTGACCGCGCTGTCGGACAAGGCAACCGTGCCATCACTGGACAGTGTGTTCGGGTCAAGCAGAACGCGGGCCGGTGCATCGGCGCTGTCCTGCACATAGACCACCGACTGGTTCTGCAGACCGTTGTTGTAGCTGTAGAAGTAGCGGCCGCCATGTTTGCTCGGCGCGCTGTAGCGTTCGTAATTCCACAATTCGGTCAGCCGTTTTTTGTAGTCGTCACGGCTCGGCAGGGTGGCGAGATATTTTTCGGCGTACAGGCGCTGGGCCTCGACCCAGGCCTGGCTGTCGGCATCGTCCGTTTCCAGCCAGCGATAGGGGTCGGCAACCACGGTGCCGTGATAGTCATCGGTGTGATCCACTTTCTTGCTGACCGGATAGGGCGGTAGCGTTTCGGTTTTCATGGTCGGGCTGACACTCTGACAAGCGGCCAGCGTAATGCCGGCCATGACGATTCCACCAAACAGAACGGTGCGCATCGGTTTCTCCTTGCGGTAACTGGCCACTTTGACAGCGGCACGTGTTGTTGAACGCTGTTATGGTTTTGCTGTGAAGCGGTTCTTTATGGAACGTACTCAGGGTGGAAACAGCGCGGCCGATCAATCGATCGGCCGCTGGTGGGGGCTCAACTGTAATACGGACTGTCGCCGGTGGCATGCTCGGTGATGTCGCGCACGCCGGTCAGTTCCGGAAATTTCTCCAGCAGCGTTTTCTCGATGCCGTGTTTCAGGGTCACATCCACCTGGCTGCAACCGTGGCAACCGCCACCGAACTGCAGCACGGCGACGCTATCGGTGGTCAGTTCGACCAGCGTGACCTTGCCACCGTGCGAAGCAAGCTGCGGGTTCACTTCGGCTTCCAGAATGTAATTGACCCGATCGGCCAATGGTGCATCCGAAGCCACCTGTGGCGTTTTTGCGTTTGGTGCCTTCAGGGTCAGCTGCGAGCCGAGGGTGTCGGTTTTCAGATCGATTTCGGCGTCGACCAGAAACGGTTCGCTTTCCGGGTCGACAAAGGCCGAGAAACCCTCGTAATCAAATTTGACGTCGGTGCTTTCGACCGCGCTGGGCGGGCAGTAGGACACACCGCATTCGGCGCGCGCGGTGCCGGGGTTCACCACAAATACCCGGATATGGGTATCGGGCTCACTCTGCTGTGACAGCAGCTTGCGAAAATGGGCCTGGGCAGTTTCGGAAATGCGGATCATGGCAACAGCTCAACAATCAGGCGGGCGCCTCGCGCCCACGACAGGCTGCCATGATACCGCCGTCAGCGTCGGCTTTCACGGCAGTGGGGCGCCAGTCAGGCAAAGACGGCAACAGTTGGTACTGCCAAAACCTTCATACCCTTACTTTTTCCCCGGCTTTGGCATGGCCTGCCATTTTGCGTATGCTCGCAGCCGTACCGGAAATACCCGCTGGAGTCTGTCCATGAATCTGCTGTCACGGTTGCTGTCGCTGCGTTTGTCGTTGCCACTGCTCGGCCTGTTGTCCGTTTCACTGGTCCCGGCCGTCTCGGCGGTGGAACTCAGCTACTACTTCGACAAATCGGTGCCCGGCAGCAATACGCTGGATCAGGACGTGCCACCGCCGTCGCAAGTGCTTGGCTACGAGGTCGGCGAATGGCATGTCCGGCCGGAACAGCAAGTGGAGTATTTGAATCTGCTGGCCCGTCGGTCACCGCGGGTCAGCGTTGAGGAAATCGGCCGCAGCCACGAGCAGCGGCCGCTGGTTCACGCCATTTTCACCAGCCCGGCCAATCGCGCCAAGCTGGACGATATCCGCGCCGCCCGCGCGGCTGGCAAAAACGACGGTCCGCTGATTGTCTGGCTTGGCTACAGCGTGCACGGCAATGA
This sequence comes from Permianibacter sp., assembly GCA_041914645.1. Taxonomy (GTDB): domain Bacteria; phylum Pseudomonadota; class Gammaproteobacteria; order Enterobacterales; family Permianibacteraceae; genus Permianibacter. The sequence continues at coordinate 180,837 of JAYSCY010000001.1, read as the reverse complement.
AGCGAGCGGTGCCAACGCGGCGCTGCTCACCGCCTACTATCTTGCCGCCAGCAAGGACCCGGCGCTGGAAAAGTTGCTGGAACGCACAGTGATCATTGTCGACCCGTCGCTGAACCCGGATGGCGCCACGCGTTTTTCGTCGTGGGTCAACAGTTACCGCGGTCGGGTGCTGGTGCCGGACAATGGCCATGCCGAGCACCGCGAGATTTGGCCGAATGGTCGCGGCAACCACTACTGGTTTGATCTGAATCGCGACTGGCTGATGGTGCAGCAGCCGGAGTCGTACGCACGCATCCTGAAATTCCAGGAATGGAAACCGCACGTGCTCGGCGACTTCCATGAGATGGGAACCGACAACACCTATTTCTTCCAGCCCGGGGTGCCGGCCCGGCAGCACCCATTGACCCCGGCCGAAAACCTGAAACTCACCGATGCCATAGCTCGCTATCACGCTGCTGCCTTTGATGCCGACAAGCGGTTGTACTACAGCAAGGAAGGTTTCGACGATTTCTATTACGGCAAGGGTTCGACCTATCCGGATATTCAGGGCAGCGTCGGCATTCTGTTTGAACAGGCCAGTGCCCGCGGCCACCTGCAGAACAGCAAGAACGGTCCGGTCAGTTTTCCGTTTGCCATTCGCAACCAGTTCACCGCGTCGCTGTCGACGTTGCGCGCTGCTGATGAACTGCGGACACAGCTGAAAAGCTGGCAGGACAAGTTCTACAGTGATGCCGCGGCCGAAGCCGGCAAAGACGATGGCAATGCCATTGTCTTTGCCGAGCCGAGTGACCCGGCTCGCGAATACCAGTTCCTGCGCATTCTGCTGGCCCACGGCATCACCGTGCACAAGTTGAGCGCCGATCTGAAAGTCGGCGAGCAGCACTTTCGGGCCAATGCGGCGTATGTGATTCCTTACCAGCAGCGGCAGTATCGTTTGCTGAAATCGCTGTTTGAAACCCGCACCGAATTCAAGACGCCGGTGTTCTATGACGTCTCGGCGTGGACGTTGCCACTGGCATTCGACCTGCCCTATGCGGAACTCAAATCGCAGTGGCGTAAAGAGCTGCTCGGCGAGCGCCTGCAGAAATTGCCGCTGCCGGTTGGCAAGGTCATCGGTGACAGTGAACTCGCTTATGCCTTCAGCTGGGAGTCCTACTACGCGCCGCGCTCGGCCTATCAGCTGCTGCGTGAAGGCGTCAAACTGCGGGTCACCACCAAGCCAATGACGGTGCGTTCCGGCACCGCCAGTCGCGAACTCGGTCGCGGCACCATCATCTTGCCGATGGGCATCCAAACGCTACCGGCAGAACGCATTCGTAGCTTGCTGAATGAGGTGGCGGCGCGGGATGCCATCGAGATATATCCCATTCAGAGCGGTTATGCCGAAGCCGGTGCCGATCTTGGCAGCCCCAGCATCAAGGCGCTCAGTACACCATCGGTGCTGATGCTGATCGGCTCGGGCGTGGATTCGACCGGTGCTGGCGAAGTCTGGCACTTGCTCGACTACCGGATGCATTTCTCCTTGGCGATGAGCCATATCGGTTCGTTTGCCGATATCAAACTCAATGACTACAGCCACCTGATTCTGCCGGACGGCGGCTACAAGTCACTCAACGAGGAACAAGGCAAACGCATTGGCGAGTGGGTCAAAGCCGGTGGCACGCTGGTAGCGCTCGACGGTGCGGTCAAATGGGCGACCCAGCAGGACTTTGTCCGCAACAAAATGCCAAAGGACGAAGCAAGCGGTGAAACCCGTTTACCGTACGGCAGCATGGAAGAAAAAGAGGCCGAGAAGCAAATCGCCGGCGCGATACTGCTGGCCGATCTGGATCGCAGCCATCCGCTCGGCTTTGGTTTTCCGCGCGATCAGATCCCGCTTTTCCGCACCCACGCCGATGTACTGTCGCCGCTGAAAAGCCCCTATGCCACCGCCGCCCAGTTCACCGACAAACCGGTGCTAGCCGGCTACGTCTCGGAAGAAAATGCCAAGCGCATTGCCGGTTCGGTGGCGCTCACCGCCGACCGGGTTGGCAACGGCAGCGTGGTGCTCGCCACTAGCTCGCTGGCGTTTCGCGCCAGCTGGTTCGGCAGCAGCAAACTGCTGCTGAACGCGATTTTCTTTGCCCCGATTCTGGATCGGCCTACCGAAATCAGTGCGGCTCACGAATGAGCGCGCCGCTGACACTCACCATCGAACCCGGGCGCTGGGCGGTCTGCCGCTTCGCACCCGGTACCGATTGTCGGGTGCTGCAGGACGAACTGTTCTCCGTGGTCTGGACACCGGACGAAACTTCGGTGGTCTGTCGTTTTGACGCCGCACCGGCCGCCGTGCCGACCCAAGGTCCGTTCGTGATGCTGAAAGTGCAAGGTCCGCTCGATTTCAGCCTGACCGGCATTATGGCGTCATTGACCAAACCGCTGGCCGAGGCCGGCGTGTCGGTGTTTACCATTTCGACTTACGACACGGATTATTTGTTGATTGGTGAAGCCAAGTTGGGCGCAGCCATAAACGCATTGCAGGCGGCAGGCTTTCAGGTAACCGAGAAGTTGTAGGTCTGAACCGCGCAGCGTTTCTGACGCATGGGTATTACATTCGTACGAAGCCACTACGCGGATTCGTACCTACGCAGGCTGCGTTGGTTGATTTGCTTGGCGCGAAGCGTGCTGTTGACCTTGCCGCCCGTTCGACGAGCCGAGCAGCGGAGTGGAGTCTGGGTTAACAGCCCGTAACGCAGTGAAGGGGCGAGGCAGGAAGCCGAAGCCTTTTGCGACTGTACAAGGATGTACTGTCGCGAAAGCCCCAGACGGAATGAGCAGCACAGGGAACCGCGCAAAGCGCGGCTCGGAGCCGGGCATGTTTCTTTGGTAGCTTTCTTTGCGCCAAAGAAAGCTACTCGCCCGCCGGTGCGAGAACCGGCAATCTCGAATTACGACAGTCGCTCAATTCATGCGCACGATTACGCTGGCATAGCGATCTTGAGTTTATGGTTGGCGTTAGCGCTATAGTCATTTGTGGTGAAGTGACATTCAACCCATATGAACTCTACAAAGAAGTTTCTAGCTGGTGGAATGGGGATAAAAAATGGTCAGTAAAAATCTTTCGCGCTTTTATTCAGCCATTTGTCTGATCACAATCTTGCTATTTGTCAGGCTGTACACCCTGCGGCTAACATACAGTTCCAGCGAGATTTCATTCGGTGAAGCTTATTTAGCCGACAGTATTTTGGGTATTCTAGGGCTGTTTTCGGCTTTAATTATCTTCGTATCAATGCTTTACTTCTGCTTTTCAAATAAACCCATCAAGAAGAAGTGGCTCCTATTTATGCTTCTTCTCCCTGTATTTAGCTCAATGCTCTATTTTTATTTTTTTGTACGCAGACGTGATGGGGCTGAAAATAAATAGGCTGCGCTCATATGCAGGCCTTAAGTGGGGTTTGGGGTGTAGTTTCAGTTTGCGATATGTCGACAGTGGGCGATGAGAGAATCGAAGCTGTCGGAAGGTACAACGACTTACCACAAAAAAAGGGCGCCTTGCGGCGCCCTTTTGAATTGGTGGTGATGGGCAGAGTTGAACTGCCGACCTGAGGGTTATGAATCCTCCGCTCTAACCAACTGAGCTACATCACCGTCCTGTTTTGCCTGATGGCCAAAACAGGCCTCGCCGGCAGGCCGGCGAGGGGCGCGTATTGTCAAAAATGAGCCGGTGGCTGTCAAGGTCGAAAGTGGGCCGGGGTGGAAAAAGCCCCGGATCAGACGGTTCTCAGGTACCAGTCATAGTCCAGCGGGCTGACTTCGCCATAGAACTCCAGCAGTTCCGCCTGTTTGGTGGCCAGGTAGGTCTCGATAAAGCCGGCCGGGAAGTACTGGCGGACAAAGGCCGAGTCGGCAAAGGCGGCAATGGATTCCTGCCAGCTGCTGGGCAGGTTGCCCGATTCCCCGGTTTCGCTCTTGCCGGCATCGCCCTCGGATGGGGCGCCGGGGTCGAGCTTGCCGACCAGGCCGGCATGGACGGCGGCCAGGATGCCGGCCATGACCAGATAGGGGTTGGCGTCGGCGCCGGCGACTCTATGCTCCAGCCGGCGGGCGGCCGGGCCGCTGGACGGAATGCGCAGCGAGACGGTGCGGTTGTTGACGCCCCAGGCGGTGTTGATGGGGGCATAGCAGCCGGGCCGCAGCCGACGATAGGAGTTGGCGTGCGGGCCGAACAGCAGCATGCAGTCGGCCATGTGCTGTTGCAGGCCGCCGATGGCGTGGCGCAGCAGCGGTGTGCCGAGTGGCGACGGGTCGGCAAAAACATTGTGGCCGGCCTCGTCGATGATGCTCATGTGCACGTGCAGGCCGCTGCCGGATTCCTGCGCATAGGGCTTGGCCATGAAGGTGGCAACAAAGCCATGCTTGAGCGCGACGCCTTTGACCACCCGCTTGAACAGCACCGCCTGATCCATCGCCCGCAGTGCGTCGTCCTGATGCTGCAACACAATCTCGAACTGGCCCGGACCGTATTCGGAAATGATGGTTTGTGCCGGCAGCCCCATGCCGACGGCGGTGTCGTGCACCTCGGTCAGAAAGGCGGCGAAGTCGTCGAGCTCGTGCGCTTCGTAACCGCGGATCAGATCGGCGCGTTCGCCGGTGCGCGGATTCTTGGGCGGCTGGATGCGGCCGGCCGGCGTGCGCTCGGGGTCGACCAGATAGAACTCCAGTTCGGCGGCGACCACCGGCCGCAACCGCATCTTCTGGAAATGCTGCAGCACACCGGCCAATACCTGCCGCGGATCTTGCGGTGTCGGTGTGCCGTCCGGTTCGAACAGGGTCATCAGCAGCTGGCCGTAACGCTCGCCAAGCCACGGCGCCGGGGTCAGCGTGCCCGGCACGATTTGCGAGGGCCGATCGGAGTCGCCGTCCTGCCAGACCAGATCGTAATCGGCGATGTCCTTGCCGGTGATATCGAGCCAGAGGATCGAGCTGGCGACACCACGGCCGTCACGGCAAAACGCCTCCAACTCGGCCAGCGTCAACCGCTTGCCGCGCAACACGCCGTTGTGATCGGTGATCAGGGCGTAGATGTGTTCGATGGCGGGGTAGCGTTGGCGAAACGCTTGAAATTCGTTCAGCAGGGTCTGCTGGATATTGCTGTTCATTGCTGAGGACTCCGGTTGCAGTTCTTTTGTTGTTGTTGTGTGCTGAGGCAATTTGTTTTGTGGGAGCGGGCTTGCCCGCGATGTCATGGGCTTCCCAAAAGGTGACGGCAATCGCGGGCAAGCCCGCTCCCACAGGAAAACCAGTCGGATCAGCCTCCGGGCTGTGACAGATGCTTGAGCAGCAACAGGCTGTCGTCGAGGGCGTTCAACAGCGCCTCGATATCGGCGCGTTCGGTGACCGGCGACACCAGACACATATGATGGAACGGCGTCACCAGCACGCCGCGATTGAGCAGGGCCAGATGCAATGCGGCGCCCAGCCCGTGGTCTTCCTCCCGGGCCAGTGCTTCGCCACCGGTGCGCGGCACAGTGGGAGAGAAAATCCATTCACAGCGGGCGCCCACCTGCGCCACCGACCACGGCAAGTGGTGTTTGGCAAACAGCGCGCGCAGTTGCGTTGCCAGGTATTCGGCCAGCGGCAGCATGTGAGTGTAGGCGTCTTTGGTCATGACCTCACTGAGCATCGCGCGCATGGCGCGCAGGGTCAGCAGATTGGCCGCAAGCGTGGTGCCCATGCCGCTGTGGCCGGGTTCGCGCTGCGCGTTGACCCGGTTCATTTTGCCGTAAATATCGGCGCTGAACCCGTACACAGCCGCGCACAGGCCGCCGGCAATCGGTTTGCCGATGACAAAAAAATCCGGCGTCAGTTGGTGGGTGCCGGTGTAGCCGCCCCAGCCGCTGGAGATGCAGTGGGTTTCGTCGATGGCAAGCAACACGCCGTGCTTTTTGCACTCGGCTTGCGCGTACGCCCAGAAGCCCTCGTCCGGCAGCACCATGCCGCAGTTGGTCATCACCGGTTCGGCGAGCAGCACGGCGATATCGCCGCGCGCCAGTGCGCGAGTCAGTGCGACGCGGTCATTGAACTCCACCGCGACCGTGCTTTGCGCCAGATCGAAGATCTGGCCCACCAGACCCGGTCGGTTGAAGGTGCACTCGCCGTCCGACTGCACCATCGTTTCTTCAACGGTGCCGTGATAGCAGCCGTTGAACACCAGAACTTTGTTTCGCTGTGAGTGGTTTCGTTTCGGGTCATCGAGGCTGGCGACCGCGCGGGCCCAGCGCAGCATGGCGCGGTTGGCGTCGGTCGCAGTGGCGGTGACCTGCCAGTAGGGCAGGCCGAAACGTTCGGCAAGATGACTGGCGATGGCGGCGGCATCGGCACCGGGCAGCATCGCGGTGAGGCCGTCGCCGGCGTGTTCGCGCAGCACCCGCGCGACCGGCGCCGGTGAATGGCCGAACATGGCGCCGGTATCGCCGAGGCAGAAATCGCGGTAACGGTTCCCGTCGATATCGGTCAGGGTGATGCCGCGGGCGTGGTCGATGAACAGCGGCACCGGGGTGCCCCAGTCTTTCATCCAGTGCATCGGCACGCCGCCGGGCAGATGCGCCTGAGCCTGGCCGTACAACGCGCGGCTTTGCGGCCGGCGGCTCAAAAAGGTCTCGGCCTCCTGCTGTTGCAGGGTCGCGATGGCTTTGGGCGTCAAGGACCCCAGAGCTGCGGTGGCGTGAGTCATGGTAGGTCTCGTATTAGGCAGAGGCCGTCTGCAGTGGATGGCTGGCTGTCCATAATAATGGGCTTGCCGTCCATGATGCTAAACAGCGCCTGACTATCGGGGATGGCGGGGGAGGCTGTCAATGAGGCCGCGACCGTCCCGTCCAGCGGGCTCGGGCCGAGCCGTGGTCGCGCCATGCGTGAAGGCCCCTGGCACCAGACAGAAAACCTCGGCTTGACCGCGATCACAGCGGTGCCATTGCCGCCGCCTATGCTTGTCATCGTGACAGTCGTCTGTCGTCCGCAGCATTGCCGTCCTACTCTGCATCCACACCGCCGTGTCGTTCAGGTGTCGATGAATAACACCGCCTGTTCGCCCATACGGCCATCAATGCCACTGCAGCGTTACCTCGAGGACAATGGAGCAAATCATGTCAAATCAAGCCGGTTCAACCGAAGCCAAGTGCCCCTTCGCCGCCATGCACGGCGCCCGCACCACGGTCAGTGCCCAGTCGAACCGCGACTGGTGGCCGAACCAACTGAATCTCAAGATTTTGCATCAGCATTCGGCCAAGTCGAATCCGATGGGCGAGCAGTTTGATTACGCAGCCGAGTTCAAGAAACTTGATCTCGCGGCGCTGAAAAAAGATCTGATCGCGCTGATGACCGACTCGCAGGATTGGTGGCCGGCCGACTGGGGCCATTACGGCGGCCTGTTCATCCGCATGGCCTGGCACAGTGCCGGCACCTATCGCATTGCCGATGGGCGCGGTGGTGGCGGTACCGGCAACCAGCGCTTCGCACCGCTGAACAGCTGGCCGGATAACGGCAACCTCGACAAGGCGCGGCGTTTGCTGTGGCCAATCAAGAAAAAATACGGCAACAAGATTTCCTGGGCCGATCTGATGATTCTGGCTGGCAATTGCGCGCTGGAATCGATGGGCTTCAAGACCTTCGGGTTTGGTGGCGGCCGTGCCGACATCTGGGAGCCGGAAGACGACATCTACTGGGGTCGCGAAAATACCTGGCTTGGCGATCAGCGCTACAGCGGTGATCGGCAATTGGAAAATCCGCTCGGTGCGGTCCAGATGGGATTGATCTACGTGAATCCGGAAGGTCCGAACGGCAATCCGGACCCGGTCGCATCGGGTCGCGATGTCCGCGAAACCTTTGCCCGGATGGCAATGAACGATGAGGAAACGGTCGCGCTGATTGCCGGCGGCCACACCTTTGGCAAAGCGCACGGTGCCGGTGATCCGGCGCTGGTCGGCCGTGAACCGGAAGCGGCGCCGATCGAGCAAATGGGGCTCGGCTGGAAAAACGCGTTCGGCAGCGGCAAGGGCGTGCACACCACCACCAGCGGTATCGAAGGCGCGTGGAAACCGAACCCGACCCAGTGGGACAACGGCTATTTCGACATGCTGTTCGGATACGAATGGGAGTTGGTCAAGAGCCCGGCCGGTGCGCACCAGTGGCTGGCCAAAGACGTCAAACCCGAGCACCTGATCCCGGATGCGCATGATCCGTCGAAGAAGCATCGACCGATGATGACAACCGCCGATCTGTCGCTGCGGTTCGATCCGGCATACGAAAAAATCTCGCGTCGCTTCCACAAGGACCCACAAGCGTTTGCCGATGCCTTTGCCCGTGCCTGGTTCAAGCTGACTCACCGCGACATGGGCCCGCGCGTTCGCTACCTCGGCCCGGAGGTACCGGCCGAAGAACTGATCTGGCAAGACCCGCTACCGGCGGTTGACCATGAGCTGATCAATGAGCAGGACATCGCGGCGCTGAAAGCAAAAATTCTGGCGGCCGGCTTGTCGATTGCGCAACTGGTGAGCACCGCTTGGGCTTCAGCGTCGACCTTTCGCGGTTCCGACAAACGAGGCGGCGCCAACGGTGCCCGCATCCGGTTGGCGCCACAGAAAGACTGGCAGGTGAATCAACCGGCCGAACTTGCTACGGTATTGAAAGCGCTGACGGCAATACAGCAGCAATTCAACGCTGCACAGAGCGGCAGAAAAAAGGTGTCGCTTGCGGACCTGATCGTGCTGGCGGGTGGCGCCGCCGTGGAAGCGGCCGCAAAGCAAGCCGGGTACGATATCACGGTACCGTTCTCGCCGGGCCGTACTGATGCCAGCCAAGCCCAGACTGATGTCGAGTCGTTCGCCGTGTTGGAACCGGTTGCCGATGGCTTCCGTAACTACCAGCGCAGCGGCATCAATGCGCCGGCCGAGGAACTGCTGCTTGATCGCGCGCAACTGCTGACACTGACCGCACCGGAAATGACAGTGCTGGTCGGTGGCCTGCGGGCACTTGGCGCCAACGCGGGCGGCGTGCCGCACGGCATTTTGACCACGACGCCGGGCGCGCTGAACAATGCCTTCTTCGTCAATCTGCTTGATATGAATATCGAATGGAAGCCGTCGACCACGACAGGCATTTACGACGGCCATGATCGCGCCAGCGGCAAGCTCAAATGGACCGGCACCCGGGCCGATCTGGTGTTCGGCTCCAACTCCGAGTTACGCGCACTGGCCGAGGTCTATGCCAGCGACGACAACAGGGTGAAATTCGTGCAGGATTTTGTCGCTGCCTGGCACAAGGTGATGAATCTGGACCGGTTTGATTTGGCGAAGCCCAATTGAGGCAATGGCGAGCACCGGGAAAGGGCCTTTTCTGTTCAAGCATTGACTGCTCAGGCAATTAGGGCTCCGACAAAAACCGCTCAGAACAAAGGCGCCGAAGGGCGCCTTTGTTTTTATTGCTAAGTAGCGTGGGCCGTGCAATCAGCGACGCTCTGCCGGAAGTTCGATAACAGGATTGCCCTGTGCATCGGTTTGTACCTGCGGCTTGGTCATGGTGCCCTGGTCGGCGCCTACCTGAACCGGAATGGCAAAGGCGCGCCGCATGTGCTGGCCTCCAGTTACCGTTTCCACAAACACGTTGATGTAGTGACGACCGTTTGCGACCGGGCTGATGCCGACTTTGTGTTCCTTGATGTCTGATGCGCCCATCTTTGCGACCGAAAGGCTTGCGTCCTTGGTCACCTTAACGCCATCGCTGCCCGTCACATTGACTGTCATGCTATCGACGGCAGTTTTTGGTACCAATCGAAGTGAAAGCGTATTGCCGGTTGCTGTGTTCGGCACAGATGAGAACGCATACTCCAACTCCACGGCTGCACCAGGTTTGGCATAGTCCGTGTTGGCCTTGGCATATTTCAAAGGTTCGGTTGCAGTGCAAGCTGAGGCAATCAACACCAGCGCACAAAGAGAAGCAAGTAGTTTCATAACGGCAGTCCTCAGATGATGCTCATGGTGAAGCAGCTATCGCGCTGATTGGTTTCATTGTCATCAACGTTTTTATATTCATGCAGGTCAATGACGTAAACGCCGGGCTGAAGTGCCCCCGTCCACGTTTCCGTCACATTGTCACCGTCGCTGGCTCCCTGGCCATTGGAAACATCGACGCCCTGACGATACACAAAGTAGTCTGGGTCACTGTTCGTTGCGACAGGGGCGACCGAGAAGTTGAAGGTTCCCGGCGTGCTGACCGTCAACCGGAGGAAGACCCGATTTCCCAGTTTGTTGTATGTGCCTTCAGAACTGCGACTGCACAGATTGGTTTTGGTTTCCCCGGGCGCAATATCCACATAGACCGGCAGCACTCCCGGTAAACCGCCATTGTTGGTTTCCGCTGTGCCAAAATCGTTGAGTCCGGCCCCGGTTATATTGCGCGGTACGATAAGTGCGTCAATCAAACTGGCTTGGCCAGGATTTTCTGCCTTCAGCCCGGTCAGGAACGGAAAAACCGTGGTAAATGCATCGGTCGTTCGCTGTTGTGCCATCAATATGTCCAGCACGGGCGTCAAACCCAATTCGATATCGTCGCCGGACTCGACACCGCCGTCATACAGGTCGTACAAAATTGACTGCACAACCGATTCACTTGCCCAACCAGGGCTCTCAAAAAACGGGTTGTTATCGACGTTAATGACAAATCCGACGCCGGAATTGGTCCCTGATGAGTCACGATAAAAAGGGTCATCCGTCACGATGCCGGACCAGGCATTGCCGAAGCCCTCTCCAAACGCAACACGGGGATCCAGCCTGTCACCGGACGAATGAGGACCACCGATGGAGTCAGAACGGGAGAAGTTGTGCTCGAAGTAATGGCCCCACTCATGAATGACAACGTGGTCGTCAAATTCATCGGTGTCGTTATCAGCCTTGCCCAGAATATAGATGGCAGAGCCATTGAAAAAGGATGTGCCAATATCGCCGATTGCCGGGTTGCCGGACGCGGTGGTGTTGTTGACGCTCCAGTTCAGATCGAGCGCAACAAAATTCAGGCTGGGCCGGGAGGTCAACACTTTCTGGACAGTGCTGTAGACACTATCCAGAATCGCAAACGGCGCTGCTGCCCGCACCGTTTGGTAGGTTGTACCCGTGCCTACCGCAGCATGGAGATTCAAGGTCAGATCCGTCGCACCAACGACTTGATTCGCGCTGACGATGCTGTACAGCGCACCCGAGCTGGTGTTATCGACGACCCGAAAATTCCATGAAGGCGCACCGGTTTTCAACAGTTGTGCTTTCACCCGAACGCGAATGGTCGAGCTGCTGTTGACGCTGTCAAATCGGTAGTCTCCGTTGGCATCTGCAACAGTGCTTTGGAGCAGAGCGCCGTTGCCGTCCAGCAATTCCACAACCGCGCCGCGAATCGGCGCCACTATGGGATTGCTGAAGTCCAGGCCGTTGCTGGAAGTGTTGTGTTGGACCCGGTCAAACGTAGCTTTGCCGAGAACGGAAACCGGAATGCCGGGAATGGAGACGTTGACAACCACGTCATCACTGGCTGTGGCACCGGCGTTGTCGGTGACAGTCAATCGGAAGCTGAGCGCGCCGAGTGTTGCCGGCGCGGTGAATGACGCGCTGATCGTTTCGGCACCTGCCAGACTCACGGCGGTTCCGCCGGTCTGGGTCCAGCGATAGGTCGCAATGGACCCATCATTGTCACGACTGCCGGCCGCACTCAGGGTAACCAAAATCCCCGGTTCTACTACTTGATCGGCACCGGCCGCCGCAATCGGAATCTGGTTGGCAGGCGCACCGCCACCACCGCCACCGCCGCCGCCGCCGCATCCAATCAGCAGTGGCGTCACCAATACCAAAGCACCCAACAATCTGAACATCGACATGAAAACCTCACACGTGTCTCGACCGAAAAACGGCACGCAACTCCGATCATAACTGGGAATGCTGTATGGGAATGTACCGTATTGTAGGCTCCCTTGCGCTGATGATTTGCACAATAATTGAGCAGGCGGACAGCCAAAAGTCTGTACGCAGGTTCAAGAAATGGGGATATGGCAGGGTGAAGCGTGGCTGTGTGGCAGACCAGCCGTTTGGAATCTGCAATGGACTAAACGTGGCGTGATAGCGCGGCAGCTTGTGCCTGGCTATCACGCTTGGTCGGCAAATCAGACGTTGAAGCGGAAGTGCATGACGTCGCCGTCCTGGACGATGTAGTCCTTGCCTTCCAGTCGCCATTTGCCAGCTTCCTTGGCACCAGCCTCACCTTTGTACTTGATGAAGTCGTCATAGGAAATGACTTCGGCGCGGATAAAGCCTTTCTCAAAGTCGGTGTGGATGACGGCAGCGGCTTTCGGCGCGGTGGCGCCGACCGGTACGGTCCAGGCTCGCACTTCCTTGACGCCGGCGGTGAAGTAGGTTTGCAGGTTCAGCAGCTTGTAACCGGCGCGGATCACCCGATTCAGGCCCGGTTCGGTCAGGCCGAGTTCGGCTAGGAATTCCTGACGCTCTTCTTCCGGGAGCGCGATCAGTTCCGATTCTATCGCGGCGCAAACCGGCACCACTTCCGCGCCTTCTTTGGCGGCAATGGCGCGCACGGTGTCGAGCATCGGGTTGTTCTCGAAACCGTCTTCCAACACGTTGGCGATGAACATGGTCGGTTTGGCGGTCATCAGGCCCAGGGTGCGCAGCAGCTTCAGTTCGGCGTCATCGAGCTTCAGTGTGCGCACCGGCTGGCCTTCATCGAGTGCGGCTTTGGCTTTCACCAGCACGTCGTACTCGGCTTTTGCTTCCTTGTCGCCGTGCTTGGCGGTTTTTTCGGTGCGCTTGATGGCGCGATCGACGGTATCCAGATCGGCCAGCGCCAGTTCCATATTGATAATTTCAATGTCACGGGCCGGGTCAACACTGCCGGAAACGTGAATGATGTCCGGGTGATCAAAGCAGCGGACGACGTGGGCAATGGCATCGGTTTCGCGGATGTTGGCCAGGAACTTGTTGCCGAGGCCTTCGCCTTTCGAGGCGCCAGCGACCAAACCGGCGATGTCGACAAACTCCATCGAGGTCGGTACGGTTTTCTGCGGATTGACGATCTTGGCCAGCTCGTTCAGGCGCGCATCCGGCATCGGCACAATGCCGGTATTTGGATCGATGGTGCAGAACGGGAAGTTGGCCGCCGCGATACCGGCATTGGTCAGCGCATTGAACAGAGTGGACTTGCCGACATTCGGCAGACCGACGATACCGCAGTTGAAACCCATCTTCGTTACTCCGATGCTTGAGTGCGAGCGGTTTCGCTCACACTCAACTCAAAATCCAACTTTCGTGGCCGACAAATTGGTCAGCCGACAAAACTGTGCAGCTTCTGCTGTGCTTTCAAAAACTCGCCTTTGATCAGGTTGTCGCTTTCGCGCAACGCTTCATCAATGGCTGCATCCATCTTCTGTTGTTCACTGGCCGGGGCTTTGCCGAGCACCCACCCCGTGACTTGTTCACGGTCACCGGGGTGGCCGATACCAATTCGCAACCGGTAAAAATCCGCGCAGTTGCCGAGCGCCGGCACGATGTCCTTCAAACCATTGTGACCGCCATGGCCGCCGCCGATTTTCAGCTTCAGCGTGCCGGGCGGAATATCCAATTCGTCATGCGCGACCAGAATTTCGTTTGGTGCGATGCGATAAAAATTCGCCAATGCCCCCACCGCCTGGCCGCTGCGGTTCATATAAGTACTGGGTACCAGCAGTCGAACGGTTTCACCACCGACTACCGCGGTGGCCGTTTCACCGAAATATTTCGGCTCGACATTGAACCGCACGCCGAGCTTGTCGGCCAGCCGGCGGACAAACCACTCGCCGGCATTGTGCCGGGTTTGGGCGTATTGGGCGCCGGGATTGCCGAGGCCAACGATCAGTTTGAGTGCCACCGTGTGCTCACCAACAAAAACGGTACCGGTTTCGGGTGCAAGCGGCCGTCAACCGTGACTGGCCGTAAAAAAACAAAAGGCCGTTCGCAGGGAACGGCCTTTTGGACTGCGCATTGCTATGGCAGTGACCGATCGCTGCGAGGCGAGCGGCCATTCTACCGTGGCAATCAGGCCTTCGGCGCTTCTTCAGCGGCCGGAGCGGCCTCTTCTTCAGCACCACCCTTACGGGCGTGGCAGGAAACGACGCTCTTGTTGTCGCCATGCTGCAACGCGGTCAGGGTTACACCGGCCGGCAGTTTGAGATCGGACAGGTGAACGATCTGGTTGATTGCCAGCTTGCTCAGATCCACTTCGATGAATTCCGGCAGATCTTTCGGCAGGCAGGTGATTTCGACTTCGGTCTGGTCGTGGTGCACCAGGCCACCGGCCTTGACGCCAGGCGAACCGGCTTCGTTGACGAAGTGCAGGGTCACTTTGGTGTGCAGCTTCTCGTTGGCGTTCACGCGCAGGAAGTCGAGGTGCTGGACCTTCGGCTTGTACGGGTGGCGCTGAACGGCCTTCAGAATGGCCTGTTCGGCAACGCCGTCAATTTTGATGGTCAGGATGTGCGAGTAAAACGCTTCGTGTTCCAGCGCCAGAATCACCTTGTTGTGGTTCAGGGTGATCGACTGGGCCGGTTTGCCGGCGCCGTAAATGACGGCCGGGATTGAGTCAGCATGACGCAGGCGGCGGCTCGCACCCTTCCCCTGATCGTCACGCTTTTGCGCGTCGAGTTCAAACGTAATAGCCATTTTGATGCTCCAAAAGTCCGGTAACACGAGATTGTGTTGCCGGTTGGCGAGGTATCCGCGACCAGATACTTCGCACTTTCGTGGACCAGTTTTGCTGGTTCACAAAAACAACACAGGCATGACCGCTGTTATGAGCAAGGCGTCATGCCTGTAAAAATAAGTTAAACAAACATCTCCGACAGCGACTCTTCCTCGCTGACCCGGCGAATGGCCTCGGCCAGCAGCGGCGCCAGCGATATCGCCTCAATCTGCTCGCAGGTCTTGGCTTCGGCGCGCAGCGGAATGGTGTCTGTCACTACCAGCTTGTCGAGGCCCGACTTGCGAACGTTCTCGACTGCGCGGCCTGACAGCACGGCGTGCGTGCAGTAAGCGTGCACCGAGGCAGCGCCTGCAGCCTTCAGGGCATTGGCGGCCAGACTCAGGGTGCCGGCAGTATCAACGATGTCATCGATGATGACGCAGTTGCGGCCTTCGACTTCACCGATGATGTGCATCACTTCCGCAACGTTCGGCTGCGGCCGGCGTTTGTCGATGATGGCCAGATCCACATCTCCGAGGCGTTTGGCGACGGCACGAGCCCGCACCACACCGCCAACGTCAGGCGACACCACCATCAGATTGTTGAAATGCTGCTTGGCGATGTGGTCAATCAGCACCGGCGTTGCGTAAACGTTATCGACCGGGATGTCGAAGAAGCCCTGAACCTGGTCGGCGTGCAGATCAACGGTCAGCAGCCGGTTGACGCCCACGATGGACATCATGTCGGCAACCACCTTGGCCGAAATCGGCACCCGGGCCGACCGGACCCGGCGGTCCTGACGGGCGTAGCCGAAATACGGCACGACGGCGGTCAGGCGACCGGCGCTGGCGCGACGCAGGGCGTCCGCCATGATCACCAGTTCCATCAGGTTGTCGTTGGTCGGGTTGCAGGTCGACTGGACGATGAAGACATCTTTGCCGCGGACGTGCTCACGGATCTCGATGTTGATTTCGCCGTCGGAGAATTTGCCGACCGTAGCCTGGGAGACTTGGGTGTTCAGACGCGCCGCGATGGCGTGGGCGAGTTCAGGGCAGGCATTGCCGCTGAAGAGCATCATGTCCGACATAAGGAACTCCGACAGAGCTATTGGCGCGGCATGCGCCCGGATGAGAAGTTCTGCGCGTTCAAGCTGAAGTTGTCAGCTCAAACAAAATAAGTGGCAGGGGTAGAAGGATTCGAACCTCCGAATGGCGGGATCAAAACCCGCTGCCTTACCGCTTGGCGATACCCCTACCGAACTGTTTACACACAGTCAAAAAGCGCCGAGCGCTGTTTGCTGCGGGCGACGAAACCGGGCGCCAGATGGGCGCAAGCGTCAAGCAGTTGCTGCGCGTGGGTTTCGTCGCGGGCCAACGCGAACACCGAACTTCCGGTGCCAGTCATGCGCGTTGGCGCCAAATTTTGCAGTCGCTCGATGAGCGAATTCACCGCCGGGTACAGCGTGCGAACCAGTGGTTCGCAATCGTTACGGGTTTGTTCAAACCAGCCCCGGTCGGCGAGGGCGCGTATTGTGCAGGGGCGGGTGTCACGTGTCAACGCGGGGTGTTGGAAAATCTCGGCGGTCGGCACGGCCACCGGTGGGGTGAAAACCGCGAACCACTGGCTTGGCATTTCAACCGGGGTCAGTTGCTCGCCAACCCCGGTGGCATAAGCGGTTTCGGCCCGGACAAAGACCGGTACGTCGGCACCAAGCCTCAGGCCGATGGCTGCCAGCTGGTCAACCGGCAAGCCCAGTTGCCAGAGCCGGTTCAAGGCTCGCAGCGTGGTGGCCGCGTTGGACGAGCCGCCACCGAGGCCGCCACCCATCGGAATGCGTTTGTTCAGGGTGATGGCGGCACCTAACCGGCAACCGGTTTCGGCCTGCAGTGCCCGCGCCGCCCGCACCACCAGATTGCTCTCGGACGGTACGCCGGGCAGCTCGGGCGTCAGGCTGATGACGCCGTCTTCGCGCCGGCAGAATGACATCTCGTCGCCGTAATCGAGTAACTGGAACACGGTTTCCAGCAGGTGATAGCCATCGGCACGGCGGCCGGTGATGTGCAGGAACAGGTTCAGTTTGGCGGGCGACGGCAACGTCAAGGCAATCGGGGCAGTCATCGTGTGATCCAGAAAGGCAGGACTCAGAATTGCCAACCATAGAAGGCCAGTTTGACCGTCAGCTCGGCGTGGCGGGCTTCCAGTCGTTTGGGTAGCCAGAGGCCATCGACCGCCTGCCAGTCCAGATAATCGACCTGCCAGCCGTCATCGACCAGCCGCTTGATCCGGCCTTCGGCATCGCGGCTTTCGATGACGGTACCGGGCCCGGCAAGCCCGCGCACCCACCAGCGCAAGCGATCCACCGGCAGTTGCCAGCCGAAGTGGTCGCGCAGTAGCGATTCGACATCGGTACTGGCCAGCGGCGCGTGGTCCGGCAGCTCAAGCACGACCTGAACCGGACTGCCGGTCAGCCGGGCCCGGGTTTCACCGAGCGGGCCAGTCAGTTCGACCCGGAAATCGCCGGGACGCTGCTGCCAGTCAATGCCGGCAGAAAAACCTTCGCTGCCACGTTTCAGGGCTATGCGGCCATCGAGCTGCCAGCTTTCGATGGCATTGACGGCGGCTTCCTGCTCGGTCTGCGGGCGCAGGACCGGGGCTGTGGTGGCACAGCCGGCCAGGGTCAGCATGGCGAATCCGATCAGTGCCGAGCGCAGGCTGTCGCGGCTCATTTCAATTGCTCCGCCACGGCATTGAGCGCGGCATGGTCCGGGAAGCGGGCCTGGGTTTGCTTGACCAGTTTGCGCGCCAGACGCTTTTCATCCAGCTTGGCCAACACCTCGGCATAGTGGGCGACGATTTCCGGATCTGGTTCGAGGCCATAGGCCCGCGCCAGCCAGTCACGGGCCTGAGTCAGTTCGCCACGGCGGTAATGTACCCAGCCAAGGCTGTCGAGAATGGCCGCGCTGGTCGGCCGGGCCCGGTGGGCACGCTGGATCAGTTCCAGCGCTTCGTCGAGTTGGCGGTTATGGTCGGCCAAGGTGTAACCCAGTGCATTCAGGCCTTCGACATGATTGGGATTGAGCGCCAGCACCCGGCGCAGGTCGGCTTCGGTTTGGTCGTGATGGCCAAGTGGTTCGCCAACCAAGGCCCGGATGTAGAGCAGTTCGACCGCTTCGGGCTGCTGCTTCAGTTCATCGCTGAGCAGTTGATACGCCTCGGCGCCATAGCCTTTTTCCTGTAGCAGCTCCACGGCAGTCAGTACCCACTCAAGCTGAGTTTCCGGTGCGGCGGGGCGTTGTTCCCGGTAGCGCTCCAGCACTGCGGCGGCGGCGTGCTGATCGAGGCCGGCCAATCGCAGACTGGGCTCAATGGCGCGGCGGTAGGCTTCCGGTTCGGATGCATACAGGGTTTCGGCATCGGCAAAACGGTCGGCCGCATCGAGCAGTTTCAACTGTTCAGCCAGCAAGGAGGTCTGCATGCGCAGCCGCTGCTTGGGTTCCAGCTGGAGGGTGTCGAGCTGGAGCCGGGCCTCGGCCAAATCGGCCATGGCGTCGTCGAGTTTGTCCTCTTGAACGAGAAGTCTGGCCCGGGCACGTACTGCGGGTAAGTACTGACTATCAGCGGGTTTCACCAGGTAGTAGCAGGCCATCGCCCGCTTCAGCTTCTGCAGGCGTTCGGCGGCTTGTCCGCAAAGCCAGCCGGCCGCACCGCTCTGGTGGCCCTGTTCGGCGCTGGCTTCCAACCGGGGCAGCGCACCGGCCCAGTCGCCAGCCATATAAAGGCTGACCGCGTGCAGGTAACGGGCTTCGTCATCCTTCTTGTTGGCGGCAAGTGGTGCCAGTGTGGCCGTGGCGGCCGGAAACAAGCCTTGGCTGTATTGGGCGCGGCCAAGGGCCAGAGTCAGTTCGCGATTGTCGGGAAAGCGGGGCTTCGCCTCTTCCAGCAGGGCGATCCCGGCTTCGGCGTCGTACTGCGCTAGCAATTCGGCTTTCACCAGCACGGCGCGCAGGTAGTCGGGGTTGGCGTCGAGATTGCGATCGAGCAGGGCCATGGCATACGGCCGATCGCCAAAATGATTGGCCTGCACTGCCGCCGCCAGCAACACCCACTGCGGTTGCGGATGCTGGCGGGCCAATTCGGCCAGTACCGGTATGGCAGCCGGGCCGCCCACGCGAGCGAACCGACCGAGCAGCGCGAGCTGTTCGTCTTCGACGCTGCCGACCAGTGCCAGCGCACTGTTCAAGGTATTCAAGGCGGTGTCGACCTGGTCGTTCTGCCATTGCGCCAAGGCGAGCGCGACCAGTGCTTCTGGATTGCGGCCATCGAGATAAGCGAGCAGGGTGGCGGCGCGCAGGCTCAGACCGGGATCGCGCTGGCGTTGGGCCAAGCTGAACGCTTGCCGGGCCAGGGTCAGATCGCGGCTGGTCTCGGCGGCGGTTAGCAGATTGTTCAGCGCTACGGTCATGTCGCCACGCTGGGCGGCGAGCTGGCCGAGCAGCACCTGATAGTAAGTCTGGGCCTGCTGGGCTGCATCGGCACCGGCGGTCGTGCCGTTCGGAGGAACCGTCGCCGCGTTGGCGGCGGGTGCTGCCGTGGTCACGGCCTCAGTCGATGGTGCAATCGGCGTGGCGTCGACGGTTGGTGCCGGCATGGATTGGCACCCGGCCAGCACGCCGATAAACGGCACGAGCAGCAGACCCGCAGGCCACACCGACCGCTTTGGGGCAAACAAGGAACCGGCGTGGGCGCCTACAGCAGGATGAAGATGACGCGATACAGGCATGGAATCAGTCCGTAGCCGGGTGACCGGGTAACCGTGAAACAGGATCGGGGTTGCCACTATACCGAAGACGCTGCCCAGACCTAAGGCCGGTGTTTTGTGCCGGCGGGCGAATGGAGCCGGTTGGGATCAAGCCGTCAGCGGACCGGCCAGTGCTACAATGCGCGCCGCGCACGCCCGGGATCTTCGCCAACGAATGAGTGTTTTTGCGATTGGAATCAATCATGTCACTGCGCCAGTGGCGATCCGTGATCGGATGGCATTCCCCCCTGAGGTGATTACCGACGCTCTGCGCGAGTTGTCGGCGCGCGACAGTCACCCGGAAGCCGTCATCCTGTCGACCTGCAATCGGGTGGAACTGTACCTGTCCGGTGACATCAGTCCGGATGACGTCCGCCATTGGCTCAGCGAACATCGCCGGCTCAGCAGCGATGAGCTGCAGCGCTGCCTGTACGTCAAACACGACGCCGAGGCGATCCGCCACATCATGCGGGTGGCCAGCGGGCTCGATTCGATGGTGTTGGGTGAACCGCAGATTCTGGGTCAATTGAAAGATGCCTTCGCGGCGGCCCAATCGGCCGGCAGCTTGGGCCAGCAATTGTCGCGTTTGTTCCAGCAGAGTTTTGCCGTTGCCAAACAGGTGCGCACCGATACCGCAATCGGTCAATCGGCGGTCAGTGTTGCCTACGCCGCTGCCCAGCTCGCCAAACGCATCTTTGCCGACCTGTCGAAAACCACGGTGCTGTTTATCGGCGCGGGCGAAACCGTGCAACTGGCCGCCCAGCATCTGGTGCAGCCGGGCGCAACCAAGGTGATTGTGGCCAACCGTACGGTGGCGCGGGCCGAAGAGCTGGCGAATCTGTATGGCGGTGAAGCGGTGCCATTGTCGGAGCTTGCCAGTGTGTTGCCGCGCGCCGATATCGTGATCAGCTCGACGGCAAGCCCGGTGCCGGTGCTCGGCAAAGGCCTGGTGGAAAGTGCCATCAAGAAGCGCAAGCACAAGCCGATTTTCATGGTCGACCTGGCGGTGCCGCGCGATATCGAGCCGGAAGTGGCCGAGCTCGATGACGTGTTCCTGTATACCGTCGATGACCTGACGACGGTGGTGCAGGAAAATCTGAAAGCGCGGCAAGACGCCGCGGTCCAGGCCGAAACCATCATTGCCGAACAAGTCGAGCAGTTTTTGCTTTGGCAGCGTGAGCGTGATGCTGCCGGCACCATCCGCGATCTGCGCGACAACTGGCAGCAGATCCAGAATCAGGAACTGGAGCGGGCCATGCAGCGCCTGATTGCTGGTGACGCGCCGGCTGAAGTGTTGAAGCAGTTCGGCCACCGGCTCGGCAACAAGTTTCTGCATGCGCCAAGCGAGCGGTTGCGCGCCGATGCCGCTGCCGGCCGCAGTCACAGCCTCGACACCGTCCGCCACCTGTTTGATCTGGATGCAGCCGCCGAAAGCGGACGAGCCGAAAACGCGCAAACCGAAAACGACAGCGAATGAACGCAACCGATTGAACGCACCTGAATGAAAACTATCGTATGAAAGAGTCAGTCGAACGCAAATTGCAGGCGCTGGTTGAGCGTCATCAGGAGCTGGCGGCCCTGTTGGCCGACCCGGCCGTGGTCGGTGACAACAACAAATTTCGCGAACTGTCGAAAGAATATGCCCAGCTCGAACCGGTAGTCACCGAATTCAATGGTTGGCAGCAGGCCGTGGCCGCACTGGCGGACACGGAAAAAATGTTGACCGACAGTGACACCGAGATGCGCGAACTGGCGCGGGAAGAATTGCCGGGTGCCAAGGCGGAAGTGGAGCGGCTGGAACTCAGCCTGCAAAAGCTGCTGCTGCCAACCGATCCGAACGATGCCCGCAACGTCTATCTGGAGATTCGCGCCGGTACCGGTGGCGACGAGGCGGCGATTTTCGCCGGTGATCTGTTCCGGATGTACAGCAAATACGCGGATCGCAATCGCTGGCAGATCGAGATCGTGTCCGAGTCGCCCGGTGAACACGGCGGCTACAAGGAAGTGATTGCCCGCATTGTTGGCCAGGGCGTCTATTCGCGGTTGAAGTTCGAGTCGGGGGCGCACCGGGTGCAGCGGGTGCCGGCCACCGAATCACAGGGCCGTGTGCACACGTCGGCGGCAACTGTCGCGATCCTGCCGGAAGCCGATGAGGTTGGCGACGTCGATATCAACCCGGCCGATCTGAAAGTGGATACCTATCGTTCGTCCGGCGCCGGTGGTCAGCACGTCAACAAAACCGAATCGGCGATCCGCATCACCCACCTGCCAAGCGGCATCGTGGTCGAATGCCAGGACGAACGTTCGCAGCACAAGAACCGCGCCAAGGCGATGTCGCTGCTGGCCTCCAAACTGCTGGCCGCCGAGCAGGAAAAAGCCGCCGCCGCGCAAGCGAATGAGCGCCGCTTGCAGGTCGGCACCGGCGATCGGTCCGAGCGCATTCGCACCTACAATTTTCCGCAGGGTCGGCTGACCGACCATCGGGTCAACCTGACGTTGTATTCGCTGACCGATATTGTCGAAGGTGATCTGGACCCGGTCATTGATCCGCTGGTCCATGAGTATCAGGCGGATCAGCTGGCCGCGTTGGCATCAGGGGGCTGACATGCAGATAACCGGTGCATTGAAACAAGCGGAAATTGTTTTGGCACCGGTCAGCGACAGCGCCCGGCGCGATGCCGAAGTGCTGCTTTGCCATGTGCTCAATCAGTCGCTGACGTATCTGCGAACCTGGCCGGAGCGCGACCTGACCAGCGAACAACAGGTAGCGTTTGATGCGCTCGTTCACAAACGGCAACAGGGTGAGCCGGTTGCCTACCTGATCGGTGAGCGCGAATTCTGGTCGATGCCGTTTCTGGTTACCAGTGACACGCTGATTCCGCGACCGGAAACCGAATTGCTGGTCGAGCAGGCGCTCCGCCTGCTGCCGGCACAGGATACGCAGCAATTGCTCGACCTCGGTACCGGTAGTGGTGTCATTGCGTTGGCGCTCGCCAAGGAGCGGCCACATTGGCAGCTGACCGCCACCGATGCCAGTTTTGCTGCGCTTCGTGTGGCCGAAAAAAATGCCCGTCGACTGAAAATCAGCAACGTCCAGTTTGAGTATGGTTCCTGGTATGCACCGCTTGGTCAGCGGCGCTATCACGCCATCATCAGTAATCCCCCCTATGTTGCCGATCGTGATCCGCATCTTGCCCGAGGTGACGTTCGCTTTGAGCCGAGCTCGGCGCTGGCGTCCGGCGAAGACGGTCTCGACGATATTCGGCAGATTGTCGATGGCGCGCCTGAACATCTGATCGCGGGTGGCTGGCTGCTGCTTGAACACGGTTATGACCAAGGCGAAGCGGTCGCCGGATTGCTGCGCCAGCGCGGGTTCAGCGCGGTTGAAACGGTGGCGGATCTGGCCGGTCAACCGCGGGTGACGCTGGGCCGGTTTCGAGCATGACAGACCGACCATGACAAACCGAGCATGACGAGATGATGGAATTTACCGACGACGAACTGCTGCGCTACAGCCGGCATATCCTGTTACCGCAGATCGATATCACCGGTCAGCAAGCGCTGCGCAATAGCCACGCCTTGATTGTCGGCGCGGGCGGGCTCGGTTGCCCGGTCGGTTTGTATCTGGCCGCGGCCGGCGTTGGCCGCCTTACCATTGCCGATGGCGACAAAGTTGAGTTGTCCAATCTGCAGCGCCAGATCGGCCACACCAGCGCCAGTATCGGTCAGTTCAAGGCCGACTCACTTGCCGCCCGGATGCAGGTGCTTGATCCTGCGCTGCAGATTCACTCGTATAGGCAATGGCTGGACGCGGACAACGCTGACACGCTGGTGAGTGCAGCAGATGTGGTGGTCGACTGCAGCGACAATTTTCAAACCCGTTTTCTGTTGAATGCGGCCTGCGTCCGTGCCCGCAAGCCACTGGTTTCCGGTGCCGCCATCCGGGGCGAGGGCCAGCTCGTGGTGTTTCGGAACAATGGCAACTGTCCCTGCTATGCCTGCCTGTTTCCCGAGGGGATTGAAGAAGGCGAGACCTGCGCCCAAGCCGGCGTATTGGCGCCGCTGGTCGGGGTAATTGGTTCATTGCAGGCCGTGGAAACCATCAAGCTGCTGGTAGGGCAAGCAGATAGCAAGGCCAGGCTGACGGTCTACGATGCCTGGCGCGGTCAGTGGCGGCAGTTGTATCTGGAGCGGGATCCGGATTGCCGCGTTTGCAGTGAGAGCGGTACAGCAGATTAGCGCTCAAAAAGCGTCGACCGACTGGGTGACGCTGGCAAGGGTAGGCGACTGTGCTTACCTGATTTTCACCGAAAATTTCTTAGCGCAGTGTGGAAGACAACAAGATGGCAACGGACCTGAACCAGCTGAAAATCGACCGCAACGTTTTGAGTGCCCCGAAACAACATCCCTGGCGCAGCCGCTTGCTGTGGCTTGCAGCACTCGCGGCAGTGGTGATGGTGGCGGTGTTGTTTGGCAGCAACCGTGCCGAGCAGGTCAGCACGGCCAGCGTGGTCAGTGTCTGGCCGTCGCAACCGCTGACGGTATTGAATGCCACGGGTTACGTGGCTGCCCAGCGCAAGGCGGCCGTCGCCTCGAAAGGTACCGGCCGACTGGAATGGCTCGGCGTACGGGAAGGTTCGGTGGTCAAGCAGGGCGAGGTGATCGCGCGGCTGGAAAACTCCGACATGAAGGCGCAGGTTGATCAAGCCAGAGCCAATGTCGCTGTCGCCCGTTCGCAGTTGTTGGAAGCGGAGGCAGAGCTGCGCAATACCGAACTGATCCTGAAGCGGGCACAGGAACTGATTGGCCAGAAATTGATTTCCGCCTCGGAGTTTGATCTGGCCACGGTGCGCCACGAGCAAGCCCGCGCTGCTGTCGCCGCTCGCAAATCGGGCATTCAGGCGGCTGAAGCGCAGCTTCGGGTGGCTCAGGTTGCATTCGACAACACCATCATTCACGCCCCATTTGATGGCGTCGTGTTGACCAAGAACGCCAATGTCGGCGACGTGCTGAGCCCGTTCAATACCGGTCTCGATTCCAAGGGCGCGGTCGTCAACATGGCGGACATGAACACGCTGGAAGTGGAAACGGATGTCTCGGAATCCTCACTCGGCAAAGTCAGCATCGGCCAGCCTTGTGAAATCCAGCTTGATGCGCTGCCGGACGTCCGCTTGCTGGGCGAGGTAGCCAGCATGGTGCCCTCGGTGGATCGCAGCAAGGCCACCGTGATGTTCAAAATCCGGTTTGTCGAAACCGATGCCCGCGTACTGCCGGACATGAGTGCAAAAGTGGCGTTTCTGGAGCGCGCGCTGCAGGCCGACGAACGGCAACCGCGTATGGGAGTGAATCCGCAGGCCATTCGCAAAATCGACAACCGCTCCGAATTGTTGCGGGTGCGCGATGGCAAACTGGAGCTGATACCGGTGACGGTTGCCGGCCAGTTGGGCGATGTTCACGTGATCAGCGGCGAGATCAACACCGGCGACAAAGTGGTGCTGAATCCATCGGCCGACCTCAAGGCAGGTGCCACGGTTACCGTTGCGGAGTGAACGTGATGAGCCGTTTCAGCACCGAACCTGTTTCAACTCCCGTGGCAAATACGCCCGCGGTATCGCTGCGCGGCGTCAGCAAAACCTATTACCGTGGCGGTCAGGCCGTACCGGTATTGGCCGACATCAGCTTCGATGTCGCGCATGGCGATTTTCTGGCGCTGATGGGGCCGTCCGGTTCCGGCAAATCGACCCTGCTCAATCTCATTGCCGGCATTGATCGACCGAGCAAGGGCCAGATATTGGTTGACGGTGTCGATATTGCACGCCTTGGCGAAGGTGAATTGGCGGCTTGGCGCGCCGGTCATGTCGGTTTCATTTTTCAGTTCTACAACTTGATGCCGGTGCTGACCGCATTGGAAAACGTGGAACTGCCGCTGATGTTGACCAGCCTGAATCGCAAACAGCGGCGGCAGCACGCCGAACTGGCATTGTCGATGGTGGGCCTCAGTGATCGACTGAGCCACTATCCATCCGAGTTGAGTGGTGGCCAGCAGCAACGGGTGGCCATTGCCCGGGCACTGGTAACTGACCCGACCTTGATCGTCGCTGATGAGCCCACTGGTGATCTCGACAAGGTGTCAGCGACCGATGTGCTGGCGCTGCTCGAACAACTCAACCGGGAACTCGGCAAGACCATCATCATGGTCACCCACGATGCACGTGCGGCCGAAACGGCCCATGCCATGATCCATCTCGACAAGGGCGAGTTGTTCTCGTTGGAGAGCAACGGCACTACCCGCTCGTTGAAAGTCGATCCGGTGGCGGGGTAGAACCAACGATGTTCGGCTTCCTGCTCAAGTCGGCGTTCCGCAATGCCTGGCGTCATCGCTTGCGTGCCATCCTGACGATCACCGGGCTGGTGGTCGCCATTCTGGCGTTCGGCCTGCTCAAGACCATCGTTACGGCCTGGTATGCCGGTGCCGATGCCGCGTCCAATGCCCGGCTGGTGACCCGTAGCAGCATCTCACTCGTATTTACCCTGCCCATCAGCTACAAGGACCGGATTCGTCAGGTGGATGGCGTCGAATCGGTCAGCTGGGCCAACTGGTTCGGCGGCGTCTATATCGACGAGCGCAATTTCTTTCCGCAGTTCGCCGTTTCCAATGGCTATCTTGATCAGTACCCGGAATTTGTCATCAGTGAAGCAGAAAAGAAGGCCTGGTTGGTAGACCGCCGCGGTGTGGTCGTTGGTCGCAAACTGGCGAACCGGTTTGGTTGGAAGCTCGGTGATGTGATTCCGATCAAGGGCACCATATTCCCCGGCGAGTGGAGCTTCATTCTGCGCGCCATTTACGATGGCAAGGAACAGAACACCGACGAGAATCAGTTTTTCTTTCATTGGGACTATCTCAATGAAGCGATGAAAAAAGCCGCACCCCGGCGGGCCGACCGCACTGGCGTATTCATCGTTGGCATTGCCAACCCGGACAATGCCGCCGAAATTTCCGGCATCATCGATGCCGAGTTTCGCAACTCGCTGGCGGAAACCCTCACCGAGACGGAGAAGGCGTTTCAACTCGGCTTTGTTGCCATGACCGAGGCCATTGTGGTGGCGATCGAAATCGTCTCTTATGTCGTGATTCTGATCATCATGGCGGTGATGGCCAACACCATGGCGATGGCGGCGCGGGAGCGGACAGGTGAATATGCGACCCTGAAGGCACTTGGCTTTCGGCCCGGGTTCATATCGACCCTGATTGTGCTGGAGTCCGTGATTCTGTGTGCCTTCGGTGCGGTCATCGGCATTGCCATGACCTATCCGCTGGCCCGTGCCTTTGGTGGCGCGCTCGACAATGTCTTTCCGGTGTTCAACGTTGCTGCGGAAACGCCTTGGCTGCAAGTCGGTTGCGCGGTCGTGGTGGCGCTGGTTGCGGCGGTGACACCGGCGATTCGTTCGGCGCGGGTTCGTATCGTCGACGGCTTGCGGAGCATTGGCTGATGGGACCCGACCGATGAATGCCGGTATTCCGTTCTCCTATATCTGGCGCAACTTGCGCACTCGCAAGCTGACCACGCTGCTGACCGCAGGTGGCATGGCGCTGGTGGTGTTTGTCTATGCGACGGTGCTGATGCTGGAAGCCGGACTGGCTCAGACCTTGATCGCAACCGGATCCGCGGACAATGTGACCGTGATCCGCAAAGGCGCCCAGACCGAAGTGCAGAGTGTGGTGGATCGTTCACAGGCGGCAATAATCGAGAGCAATCGCCATGTCGCCACGGATCGCAACGGCAACAAGCTGATCGCCAAGGAATCGGTGGTGCTGATCAGTTTGAACAAGCGTGGTGTCGCCAAGGACAAAGCCGCCAAGCCCGCCAACGTGATCATTCGTGGCACCAACGAAGCCGGCTTGATCCTGCGACCGCAAGTGCAGATTGTCGAGGGCCGAATGTTCCGGCCGGGCAGTGCCGAGGTGATCGCCGGGCGCGCCATTGCCGATCGTTTTCAGGGCGGTGGCTTGGGCGAGACCATCCGCTTTGGCCAGCGTGAATGGGTGGTGGTGGGGATTTTTGATGCCGGCAAGACCGGCTTCAATTCCGAGATTTGGGCCGACAGCGAACTGATGATGCAGTCATTCCGGCGAGTGGTGTTTTCGGCGGCCACGTTCAAGCTGACCGAGTCACGGTCCTTCGACGCGGCAGTGAAGGCTCTGGATGCCGACCCACGATTGACCGTTGAGGCGAAGCGGGAGACCCAGTTCTACGCTGATCAGTCGCGGGTGATGGCGTTGTTCATTCGCTACCTTGGCATTACCCTCAGCGTTATTTTCTCGCTCGGTGCCGTCATTGGCGCGATGATCACGATGTACGCATCGGTTGCTAACCGGGTCGGTGAGGTCGGTACCTTGCGCGCCATTGGTTTCAGCCGAAAGGCGGTAATGCTGGCGTTTCTGATTGAGTCGCTGTTGCTGGCCTTGCTGGGCGGTGTCGCCGGATTGGCGCTGGCATCGGGCATGCAGTTCTTCACCATCTCGACGATGAATTTTCAGACGTTCTCCGAACTGGCATTCAGCTTTACGCTGACGCCCGGCATCGTGGTCAACGCGCTGGTGTTTTCCCTGATCATGGGGCTGCTTGGTGGCTTTCTGCCGGCCGCAAGGGCAGCGCGACTCAACATTGTCGATGCCTTGCGTGCCGGTTGAAACGGAAAGTGCCGGTTGAAACAAATGCGCCGGCCCGTGCCGGCGCCCAGACATTCGGTGTCAGAAACCACCACCGGTCTTGAAGCCGCCACCCCCAAAACCGCCACCGCCACTAAAGCCGCCGCCGCCAAAACCACCACCACCGAAACCGCCGCCACCCCACATGCCACCACCGGACCGGTTGGAGCGGCGGGTTGCCAACGCAGCTATGGCAGCGGCTTCCAGCAGTTTTGCCCGGTTGTATGCCGAGTTCAGCTCCGACACGTCGTTCAGCACGGATTGCAGGGCCACCGACAGTCCAGACAGTTCGCCCTGCAACTGTTGCTGCTGGCGGTATTGGCTGTCGTACTGTTGCAGCAGCTTGTCATCAACGGTGGTCAGCGTCGCGCCGACAAATCGTTTCAGTTGCTGATTGTCCAGCACACCATCAACCAGACTGGCCATGCGTTGATGCAAATCATGGCCACCGCTTTGAATGGAACCGGACTCGCTCTTGCTGGCCTGGATCCGCGCCGCGATTTGCGCCAGTTCTGCTTTTGCCGCGGCCACCGCAGCGCTGGCATTGTCGAGTGCTTGCTGGGCGGCGGGTCGTTGCATTTGCTCGGCCAGCTGTTGTCGATGCTGGTCTATTTGTGCGGCCAGCGCTGCCAGCTGTTCGGTGGATTCGGTAATGGCCGCTTGCAGGCGCTCCGGGATGGCGAGCAACAACTGATACTGCCGAGCGTTGTCACTGTAGTAGCAGCTTTCGGCGAGCCAGCGGTCAAAGCGCTGGCTCACCGCACTTGCCTGGTAGCGCTCACTGCCATAGTGGCGCTGCCACAGATAGCGAAAGTAGCGGTCTGATTCGTACGCCTTGCGCTTCTGGCCGGCTTCGGCGTCAGCATCAGCCTTCTGGTTTTTCAGGCGCTCGGTCAGCAGCTCAATTTCGTCTTCGTGTTGACGCAGGGTCTGCACGTCCGGCAGCGCTTCGGTCGCGTTTTCAATATGCTGGTCGAGATGGTCAAGCGCCTGCTCGGCCTCCTCATAACGGGCGAGTGCCTGCTTGACCTGCTCATTGGCGGCGCTGGCGGCCTGCTCATCCTGTTGCAACTGACTTGCGAGCGCCTCGTGGCGTGCATACAGCTGTTTGAACAGGCCCGAGACCTGTTCATCGGTATCGGTCCAGTCAAAGCGTTCGCCATCGCGAATCGCTTCGATGATGACGGTACGAATGCGTTGCAAGGTATCGGCCATGCCGGTTTGCACTTGGGCAAGACTGAGCTGCCGCTGCTGGTAATCCCGTTGCAGCCGATCATGTTCACTGCGGGCAGACTGCAAACGGCTATACAAACTGCTGCTGGATGCCATGGTTACCACTCCGCAATGAATTGAGCATCAAAACC
Source organism: Permianibacter sp. (assembly GCA_041914645.1). Taxonomy (GTDB): domain Bacteria; phylum Pseudomonadota; class Gammaproteobacteria; order Enterobacterales; family Permianibacteraceae; genus Permianibacter. Next base: position 151,226 of record JAYSCY010000001.1, on the reverse strand, counting down.
GTCAGCGAGTTGCCAGCGCAGACTGTTGGCCGGCTTGCGGCCAATCTCGGGTTGCTCCAGCAGCCCGTCATCCTGCTTGTCGCGCTTGATGGCTTCGAACGTGCGCTCATCCACCCGCACACCGAAGCGATGGCGCTGATAATCCTTCTGGTCTTCGACGCTCTCAATCAGCGCATCGACGGGGTTGTCACCACCGGTCAGGGCATCGACGATGATGTAGTAGGTCTTCGCACCTTTTTTGCCATCGTAATAGCGCCAGACGCCGGTTTTCTCGCCGCGTTCAGAGACAATGCGCAATTCCACCGGCGTTTTGAAAAACGTGCAGGTCTTATCGGCTTGTTCGGTCCAACCGGTTACCCCGCTGATTTGATCGGCCTCGCGATAGGCGAGCCCGGTATCAAGCAGTCCGGTAAGGCTCGCTTTGTCGTCACCAGACGCCAGTCCGGTCGCATCACGCAAGCAGCCCGCACTGCGGGCGTGATTTGCCGCGACGGTAGCGATTGTGTCGACTGTTTTTGCGGCATGCTCGGTCGCGTTGACGAAACTCTGTCGATCGCTGCCGACAACCGTGTTGGTGGTCGCGGCGAGTAGCGCAGTGCTGACCGCGCGCCAATCCTGCAGCGCCGGCATGGCCGCGACGCGCTGGTTTAGCAGTTCGTATTGCTGCACGGCAGTCGCCAGTTGCTGGTGCGCCTGCATGGCTTGCTGAGCGCGACTGGCGGCGCCTTGCAGCGATTCGCTGCTGGCGTAGCAGCGGTCCAGTTCGGCCGCCTCTGACCACGGCTTGTTCAGCTCAGCGGGCAGCGCCAGGGCCGCACAGCTGCTGTCGGCTGTCAACGCCAATTTGGCTTGGGCAAAATCCAGTTGCAGCTGCTGCGACCATTGCGGCAGTGCCGGAATCTGCGCTGACTCCAACGCCGTCAGCGTTGCCGGCAAGCTGGCGATGCTGTGCTGGGCACGTTGGAAGGTGTCGAGCTTCTGTTGCAGTTCATTTCGGTACGCGTTCAATTCGCGCTCGGTTTGCCATGCCGTGACCTGTCGATCGATGAACCAGCCGAGAACGGTAATGACGGCGAGCGCACTGAGGCCGATGCCGATGCGGCGCCGGTAGACATAGGTGGTGGCCACTGCGCGACCGATGGCCGACAGCTTGTTCGGTTTGAAGGTGTTGCGCTGGGCTTGCCGCTCCGCGATGGCCTTGTCGATCAAGGCCTCGGACACGGTGATGCCGGCCTGCTGGTAATAGGCCTGGATTTGCGTGCGCAGTACTTTCATCTGCTCGCCATCGTTGAGAGCGAGATCGAGCCGTTCCTGTTCACGGCGCAAACCATCGACAAGGTCGATGGTCAGCAGTTTTTCTTCAAACGCTTTGGCGTTTGTGGTGGTCATTCGTGGCAACCCTGTCAGAACATGACGGAAACAGCGGCATATCGCTCTCAGCCGTCATTCCCGCGCAGGCGGGAATGACGGCGTACGGTTACTGCACCGCTTGATGTGTGACCAAATCATTGAGCCGCTTCTTGCCAGCTTCAACGGTCAGGGCGATCTCTTCGGCATTCTTGGTCGAGAGCTCGCGCATTTCCTTGATGGTTTCGAACGAGCGCTGCTGGAAATCGACCACCGAATCGACCAGCTTGCGCACCGAGTCGACCGCGAGGCCGGGGCCGTAGCCGGCTTTCAGACCCTCGACCTGGATCTGAGTGCCGAGATCGGCAATGGATTCGAGGCCCTTGTTGACGCCGTCTTTCATGGCGTTCAGTGTCTGGGTGCCTTCGTGCAGACCCTGCAGCGAGGTGAACGCGGCCGACAGCGCGGTGAACACCGTTTCGTTGGTCGAGAAGAAGGTCACTGCCTGTTGATAGACACGTTCCTTGACGGCGGTGGTTTGCAACAGGCGCGCCATCACCACTTCACCGGCGGCGTAGCTGGCCTTGATGTTGTCGGCCAGATCCTTGGCGACCTGATAGCGACGGTCCTCATCCTGCAGCGCGCGCATGCCCTGGTCGCGGGCGAGCTCCAGTTTGGCAAACGCTTCGCCTTGCGTGCGATCGCCGGCATCGACGGCGGCTTGCGCGGCTTGCAGTTTCGCTTTGGCAGCGTCGAGTTTGTCATTGGCGATTTTCAGCAGCCGCTGCGAGGCAACCTCGCTCTCTTTCATCGCGACGCGGAATTCCTGATAGGCGAACAGAATGTTCTTCTCGCGATCAATCTGCTCTTTGCAGTCCTTGGCCACGGTCAGATAGGTTTTGCGGATGTCGTCGAAGCGGTCCGGAATGCTGCCGCGGGTCACCCGCATCCAGGTCATCGCAGCTTTTTCTTTCCAGTCAACCCGGCCGTCGTCGACGTAGCCGACCATGCTCTTGGCATCGTCGCGAATCGAGTTGAAATCGCTGGCAATGGTTTCGTAGCGGTTGGCAATGGTCATCTGGCCAATTTCGCTGCGCACCATGTCGTTGAAGGCGCTGGCTTGCTGCAGCGTGCGGGCGATGGCGGTGGCGTCGTCCGGGCCGAGCTCGGCGATTTGGCTTATTACCGCTACCACCGGTGCGTCCGGCTCGGCTTTCAGGGTCAGGCCGATCTTGTTCAGGGCGGTAACCGCGGTATCCAAGGCCTTGACGATGCTCATAGTCACTGTGCTCCTGCGTGTGCGCCGGCGTTCCGAACTCCGGGCCGGTCGTTGAGGTCTGCATCTTAACGCGCGCGCGGGGTGCTTCAAGTGGCGGGCTGTAACAAGAAATAGCGAAGCAGGGAACGGCTTGGCGAGAATCGGATGGCGAGCACGGGTTCCGCCGCTTGAGCGGCGCCGGCAATAATCCGGCGCCGCGCGGTGGCTCAGGCCCAGCGCCCGGTGATTTCGGCCTGCAACGCGCCGAGGTCGGCCGAAATGAATTTTGACAACAGGGGTTTCCGGTCGGCCTCCGCCAGCGCCGCCGGCAAGGCAACTGGCCGTCCAAGCGCCGACTCGACCGCTTCCCTGAACTTGGCCGGATGGGCGGTGCACAGAAATAGCCCCTGCTCATCGGCGCGCAGGTTGCGCAAAAGGCCCGCATAGGCCACCGCAGCGTGCGGTTCAGCCAGGTAGCCGAGTTGGTCCAATTGTTTGATGGTCTGGATCGTTTCCGACTCGGTCACCGTCGCGTGCCGCAGCTCCGCGTTCAATGAGCGCCCGGCAGTGACAAACAATTGCTCGATACGCGGCCAGTTGTTCGGCGCACTGACATCCATGGCATTGCTGAGGGTCGGCACCGTATTACGTACGTCCCAGCGGCCTGATTGCAGAAAACGCGGCACGGTATCGTTGGCATTCGTGCTGGCGACGAAGGCATGCACTGGCAAGCCCATCGCCTGGGCGAACAGACCGGCGGTCAGATTGCCGAAATTGCCGGACGGCACACTGACCACCACCTTGTCTCGGTTTGGCAATTGCGCCAGCGCTTCGAAGTAATAGCTGGTCTGGGCGATCAGCCGGGCGATGTTGATCGAGTTGGCCGAGTTGAGGCCAAAGCGGCTGACGAATGTGGAATCCGTGAAGCACTGCTTGACCAGTGCCTGACAGGCGTCGAAGTCGCCATCGACGGCCAGCGTGTGGATATTGCCGCCGAGCGTGCAGAACAGTTTTTCCTGCAAGCTGGAAATCCGGCCATTCGGATACAGGATCACAACCTGAATATTCGGCAGGCCATAAAACGCATGGGCGACTGCCGCGCCGGTGTCGCCGGAGGTGGCGCTGACGATGGTCAGCGGGCCCTGGTGATCGCCACGCGCGAGCAAATGCGACATGACCTGCGCCATAAAGCGGGCGCCAAAGTCCTTGAACGCCAGTGTCGGGCCATGAAACAGCTCGAGCGCTGCAATCTTGTCGGTAACGGTATTGACGGGCGCTGGAAAGGTAAACGCATTGGCGACCAGCTGCGGTATGACACCGGCATCAAACTCCTCGCCGAGCAGGCGATCGAGAATCTGCTGCGAGCGGGCGACAAACGGCTGCGCGAGCAGCGCATCGATGTCGTTGAATCGCGGCAAGCTGGTGGGGAAGAACAGGCCGCTGTCACGGCCAATGCTGCGCAGCACCGCTTCGCGAAAGCTGACGGTTTCTTCGGTGTGTTTCAGATTGAACAGTTTCATGATCACTCGTCTTGTCAAACCGCTTGGTCCGGAATGGCGCCCGGCCAGGAGCGGGCACCGATAGCATCAAAACGACACAGCCAGGCTTTGCGTGCCGCGTTGACCGGAAAGGCCAGATCCAGTGCTTGCCGAACCCGCTGGGCACTGTCCGTATCCGGGCAAACGGCGATGCAAGTGGGGCCGGCGCCCGACAGGCTGAACGCCAGTGCGCCGCTACCAAGGGCCGCCACTTTTGCGGCAGCGAAGCCAGGCACCAGTGGTGCCCGATGGGCTTCGATCAATTCGTCCGAAAGCAATGTCGCGGCATGCGGCCAGTCCTCAGCCATTGCCGCCTGCACGAACGCCGCAAGTCGCTGACCAAATGACACCACCGTATGCAGGTCATATTGTTTGGGCAGCACGGCGCGCGCCGTGCGGGTCGCCACTTCGATGCCGGGGTGATACAGCACCAGCTGCCAAGGTGGCAACGGAAGGCCAATCGACAGCCGTGCATCCGGAACCAGCAACTGCAGGCCGCCGAGCAGCGCCGGCGCGACATTGTCGTAATGGACGCTGCCGCTCATGCGGCCTTCCATTTCACCGGCCAGCATCAACAGTTCACGCTCGCTCAGCGCATTGCGATAAAACAGATTCAGCGCCTGCAATGCCGCAACCGCCGATGCCGCGCTCGAACCCAAGCCGGACCCTACCGGCAAGGCCTTGTGCAACGTCAGCAGATTGGCTCGGGCGCTGATGTGTTTTTTGCTGAGCTCCTGCTCATAGCGCAGCCGGCAGGTGTGCACGATATTGTCGGTTGCAGCGCCGGGCAGCGCGTGGGCAAACGGACCGCCGATCACGGTGCCCGAATCGCTGGCGTCCTCCACCGTGACCCAGTCGCCGAGTGGCGCGCCATCAACAGGCTGTAGCGCAGCACCCAGCACATCAAAACCGACAATGAAATTGCCAGCGGAAATCGGAGCAAACGCCGTCACTCGCATCAGAACACCTTCCGGGCCGGGTGGAACGAAACAGTACGCAGAATATCGGCAAACACGCCGCCAGCGGTTACCTCGGCACCGGCGCCGTAGCCGCGAATGACCAGCGGCACCGGATCATAGCGACGGGTATAAAATGCCAGGGCGTTTTCTCCGCCCTTGATCGGGTAGAGCGGGTGGTTGGCATCGACTTCCATCAGCCCGACCCGGCATTTGCCGTTGGCAATCTCGCCAGCAAAACGCAGCGTCTTGTGCTGCGCCTTCAGGCTGGCAATGCGATTGGCAAACCAGTCATCCACCTCCGGCAAGCGTGCCATGAATTCTGCCACACTGCCGCTGCTGTCAAACGCCGGTGGAAAGATGCTCTGGACGTCGACATCGCCAAGCTCGGCTGACTGGCCGGATTCACGCAGCAGGATCAACAATTTGCGTGCGACATCCATGCCGGACAGATCATCGCGTGGGTCGGGTTCGGTAAAGCCGCGCTGGCGCGCGTCCTGGACGGCTTCGGAAAACGGCACGCCGGCGTCCAGCAAACCGAACACATAGGACAGTGACCCGGACAGGATGCCGGCGAAGCGCTGCAGCACATCGCCGCTCTTGACGAGATTCTGCAGCGTATCGATGACCGGCAGCGCGGCGCCGACATTGGTTTCGTACAGATACCGGCAATTCTGTTGGTCGGCCGTTTCCCGCAGCGACAAATAAAACGGCATCTCCAAGGTATTGGCTTTCTTGTTGGCGGTTACTACGTGAATGCCCTGTTCGAGCGCTTTCAGCTGCGCACGTGCAATGGCCGGGTCACTGGTGCAATCGACGATGACCGGATTCAAATAGCCATTACCGCGAATATGTTGAATGAGCTGGTCGATATCAAAGGCCACTCCTTGCTCCAGCGTATCCCGGACGCGGCTGACCAGCAGGCCATTTGCCGACAGCTGCATGTGCCGGGAGTTGGCGAGGCCGCACAAGCGCAAATCGATACCATGCGCCAGCAAAAATTCCTGCTGGGCTTCCAGCTGCTGCAGTAGCGCACCACCGACAGTGCCGACGCCAATCAGGAACACTTCGATGCGTTGCCGGCTTTCGAAGAATCGCTGGTGCACGCCGCGCAGGCTTCGCTCGCCGTCAATGCGGCTGATCACCGTCGAGATGGAGCGCTCATTGGCGCCCTGGGCAATGGCGATGACGTTGGCACGGGTGGCGGCGAGCGCGGCAAAGAAGCGGCCGGCAACGCCACGCTGGTGGTGCAGGCCATCGCCGACCAGCGTCAGGATAGCCACTTCCGCCATGACATCGAACGGATGAATGAGTTCACTGCGGCGTTCCAGTGCCAGCTCCTGATCAAGCGCGCGGATGGCGCGGTCCCGTTCCTTCGCCGGCACGGCAAAGCTCAGACTGAATTCCGAACTTGCCTGGGTGATCAGCATCACGGAAATCTGCTCGCGGGCAACCGCCGCGAAAATGCGCGCGGCAATACCGGGCACGCCCTGCATGCCGGGGCCGGACAACGTGATCAGCGCAACCTGTTCCAGCAGGGTCAGGCCACGAGCCGGTGCCGGGGCCACACTTTCGCGCGGGCCGATATAGGTGCCGGGAGCGGCCGGGTTCAAGGTGTTGCGGATACGGATGTCGATGCGCTTGAGTGCCAGCGGCCCGATGGTTTTCGGATGCAGCACTTTAGCGCCGAACCAGGACAACTCCATGGCCTCTTCGTAGCTCAACGAGTCCAGCAGTTTTGCATCCGGTACCCGCCGCGGGTCGGCGCTGTAAACACCATCAACATCGGTCCATATTTCGCAGAGATCGGCATGCAATGCGAAAGCGAGCAAGGCCCCGGAATAGTCCGAGCCATTGCGACCGAGCAGACTCAGGGTACCGTGTGCATCGGCGCCGATAAAACCGGGCAACAGAATGACATCGACTGGCAGGGCGCGCAGCTCGGCGCCGAGCCGGTCGATTTCATCGAGCAGTGGGGTTCCTTCCAGCAATGAGCCTTGGGTGCGGATCAGGGTGCCGGGGTCGACGCGCTGTACTTTCAGTCCGCGCGCCTTCAACAGCACCTCGACAAAACGCACCGACAGCTGTTCCCCGCAGGCCAGCACTCGCGCCTGCACTTCATCCGGACAGGCACGCAGCAGGCGGACACCATCCAGATCACGGTCCAGTTGCATCAGTCGCTCAGTCAGTGCGTCCTGCAACAGTTGGTTGAGCTCGGCGGAAAGCGCTGCCGCGATGGCGGCGTGCAGATCACGGTGCCGCTGCATCAACGCGGCCCGTTCGGCATCGGCCGAGTCGCCGTGCAGGGCGGCATTCAGCAAACGAACCAGCTGATCGGTGACGCCACCGAGTGCCGACACCACCAAGCCAACTGCCTGTCCCGACGGGCCCGGGTTGCGGGCACGCGCGGCATCGGTCAGGGCGACTACCTGTTGTAATCGTTCGGCGGTGGCGAGCGAGCTGCCGCCAAATTTCATGACCAGCATGGAACCATTCTCCTTGTCAGTTGACCGCTGTTGCAACGACGCGCGAGTGGCGTAAAACGCGGGCAACAAAAAACCCGCGACCGTTGCGGGTGGCGGGTTTTGCTGCGCTGCTGTCGGTTTTGACTTACGCGCTGGCTCCCACCACCCGCAAGCGGGTAGTGCTGGTACCAGTCGTGGTCAAAACAAGCAGAAACGCGTTCATAGTGGTTGCACAGTGCATTGTTGCCAGAAGGGCTGTCAAGCCGATACAACGGCCGGTACATATGACGGCTGAGCATGACCGGCCAGAGTCGTGGCCGTAACCACGCCGACAATCCTGGCCAGATTTGCCGCCACTGACGTCAACACTGCCCGGAATTTCAGTGTGCTTTACGGGACGACCAATGTACATGGCTGATCAACCAGTTGCCGTTCTGGCGGGTCAGCACCGTGGTCTCGACACCGATCAAATGCACGTCCTTGTCCTTGTATCGGCCGGTGGTCTCGGTTTCTTGAGTGACCACGGCCAGATCGCCGGATTCCCGCTTGTCGGTGTTCAGCACTTTGCGGCTCACAGCCTGACTGAACGCCATGTCCGAAGGCAGATGGTGGCTGGCGTATTCGGCGCGTGAACGTTCAACATGGCCGGATTCGTAGATCAGCACCGACTCGCTGAGCTCGGCCAGCGCGGTCGTTTTTTCGCCTTTGGTCAAGGCATCGTGAAAGGCGTTGATCGTGGTGAGCGGGTCACTGCCGGCACAGGCGGTGCCGCTGGCCAGCAGCAGGGCAACAAGCGGGGTAACAAACAGGGTTTTCATTTCAGGGTCTCTTTGTAATCTAGTTGCGTTGCAATCAGGTGAATCTGTGAGCGGGCTTCTTTGCCGAGTCAACACTGTCGCTTCCAACAAAGCTCATCGACCCTGCTGCAATGATGTAGCAGAGTCGATGGGCTGGGCCGAAAGCCCGAGTCTGCTTTTTCAGCGTTCAGCGTTCAGCGTTCAGCATTCAGTGCTCAGTGCTTATGTTCGGCATCATGGTCGTGCGAATGCTCGGCTTTTTCATGACTGTGATCGTGGCCATGATCGTGCGCACTATCGCCTGTAGCGGCGGCTTTCTTGCGCTGCGGCTGGAACTTGGCCTGCAACGGTTTCTGGCCCGGGGCCGTCAGCACGACAACGACCTGCATGTCGTCGCTGCGCTCGTAGCTGCCGGTGCCGGTCAGTTTGTTGCCGCCGGCAGCGGCGAGTTTCAGTTGGCTGGTTTTCTTGTTGGCAAGCACCGTCACATTGGCGGTCATGCCGTCCGATTTTTGTTCCGTGAACGCATGGTCAGTCAGGTAAAGGTCCATGCCCTTGTCAGTCAGTACCAATTCCAGATGGTATTGCGCTGCCATGCGGTATTGGCCGCCGTGCGGGGCTTTTTGTTGATCGAGCCAGTTGTCGTCGTGGCCGAAGCTGGTGGTGCTGAACAGTGCCAGTGTGGCAAGCAGAAGGGACTTCAGGTTCATGGTGAGGCTCCTGTGGGTGAAGTGATCAAGTAAACGGAAAACGTGATGTGTGTGGAAAATTTGCCGCGGCAATGCCAGCCGAGCGTCCGGCCAAACGCAGAGCATTTGGCGTGAAGCGGGTCCAGCCGCGCCGTCGAACTTCAAAACGCGACAAGCGATATTCGACGCAGCGATTGATGGCGCAATGTTTGACGGCATTCATCAAAACGTCTCCCTGTTGCCTTCGGCCAGCAATTTGCGCAATGGTTTCTCGCCCACCAGCAAAAACGCCACCGGGGTCACCAGCGTATCGAGAATGGTCGAGCTTATGAGGCCGCCGAAAATCACCACCGCAACCGGATGCAGGATCTCCTTGCCGGGCTCACCAGCGGATAGCACCAGCGGAATCAACGCAAACGCCGCGGTCAGTGCCGTCATCAGCACCGGTGTCAACCGCTCAAGTGAGCCGCGGATGATCATCGCCGGCCCGAACTGTTCGCCTTCGTGGGCGCACAGGTTCAGGTAATGGCTGATTTTCAAAATGCCGTTGCGGGCACTGATGCCGGCCAGCGTGATGAAGCCGATCAGGCTGGCCACCGACAGGGGCTGGTCGGCAAGGTAGAGCGCAATCACGCTGCCAACCAGTGCCAGCGGAATATTGGCCATGATGAGCAAGGTCAGCGTGGTCGACCGGTAGCGGCTGTACAGCACCAGAAAAATCAGCGCGAGTGATACCAGTGACAACAGCGCAATCAGGCGGGTTGCCTGTTCCTGTGCCTGGAACTGCCCCTCTAGTGCCATGCTGTAGCCATTTGGCAGCGGATAGCGGTCCATTACGGCGCGGATGTCGGCCACCACGGCCGACAGGGCGCGGCCGTCGGTGTTGGCCGACAGTACGATGCGGCGGCGCGATTGCTCACGGCCGATCTGGTTCGGGCCATCGGTCTCGCGAATGCTGGCAACTTCGGTCAGTGGCACATAACCTTTTGGCGTGGCGATCAGCAGCTGAGACAGGCCATCGGCATTGCGGTAGCTGTCGGCCACGCGCACCACGAGATCGTAGCGGCGATTGCCATCGACAAGCTGATTGATGTGTTCGCCACCGACCAGTTGTTCCAGCGAGCGCAGCACTTGCGCCGGTGAGACCCCGAGCGCGGCTGCACGAGCGTAGTCGAGCTGCACCTGCAGTTGCGGTACCCGCACCTGCTTTTCCACGCTCAAATCAACCACGCCCGGGATTTGTGCGAGTTGACTCTGCAGCCCTTCGGCCAGACCGCGCAAACTGTCGAGGTCGTCGCCGAAAATCTTGATGGCGATCTCGGCGCGGACGCCGGACAGCAAATGATCGAGCCGGTGCGAAATTGGCTGACCAATGGCAATACTGGCCGGCAACTGCACCAGCCGTGACCGGATATCGGCAATGACCTGCTCGCGTGGCCGGCCTTCGGGTTTCAGGTCGACATCGATCTCGCCGTAGTGAACGCCTTCGGCGTGCTCATCCATTTCGGCACGGCCGGTCCGGCGGCCTACGGACAGCACTTCCGGGACCGCGAGAATCAGCTGTTCCGCCAAGGTGCCGACCCGATTCGATTCGGCCAGGGAAACGCCGGGCTTCATGGTCACGTTGATGGTCAGGGTGCCTTCATTGAACGGTGGCAGAAAGCTGCGTGACAAAAAGGGCACCAACGTGATGGCGATCAGCACCAGCGTTGCGCTGGTCAGCAGCACGGGCTTTGGGTGGGCGAAGCTCCAGCGCAGCAGCTTTTCATCACGGGCTTTCAGCCAGCGCACCAGCGCACTGTCATCGTGACCGGCAGCATGCGCCGAGCGTGCCGCCACTTTCGGCAACAACCACGACGACAGCACCGGTGTCACCGTCATCGACACCAGCAAGCTCGCCAGCACCGACACAATGTAGGCAATGCCGAGCGGCACAAACAGCCGGCCCTCGATACCGGGCAGGGCGAACAGCGGCACAAATACCAGCACCACGATGGCAGTGGCGTAGACAATGCCTGAGCGCACTTCCACCGAGGCATCGCGTACCACCTTCAGTACACTTTCCGTGCCTCGTTGACGCAACCGGCGCAGGATGTTTTCCACATCAACCACGGCGTCGTCGACCAGCTCACCGACCGCGATGGCGATGCCGCCCAGTGTCATGGTGTTGATGGTCAGGCCCAACCAACTGAACACCACCAGCGTGACGGCGATCGACAGCGGAATTGCCGTCAACGAAATCAGCGTGGTGCGCGCGCTCATCAGGAAGGCGACCAACACGACCAGCACCATCAAAGCACCATCACGCAACGCTTCCTGCACGTTGCTGACCGAGGCTTCGATGAACGTGGCTTGCCGGAACAGGACTTCCGCCGGTTTGACGCCTTCGGCGCGGCTTTGATTGAACCGGGCCAGTTCGGACTCGACGGCCCGGTTCAGTGCCAGCGTATCGGCGCCCGGTTGTTTCTGCACCGACAGGATAACCGCCGGCGCGCCATTGAAACTGGCGTCGCCGCGTTTGGGGCGCGCAGCAATGCTGACCTCGGCCACCTGCGTCAGCAGCACCGGATGTTCGTCACGGTGCGCCACCACCAGCCGGCGCAGATCCGCGATCGAGGTGTTGCGACCCTGATGCCGGATCAGGTATTCACGGCCGGCCTGATCCAGAAAACCGCCGCTGGTGTTCTGGCCGAAATCCTGCAACGCGTCGGAAAGTTCGGCGAGTGAAATGCCAAGCGCGCTCAGCCGCTGCGGATCCGGTGTCACCCGGAACTCGCGCACCTCGCCACCGATCGGGATGACCTGTGCCACACCGGGCAGCGCCAACAACCGGGGCCGCAGGTTGTATTCAGCGAGCTCGCGCAGTTGCATGGCATCAACGCCATCGGCGCTCAAGGCAATCAGCAAGATCTCGCCCATGATCGACGAGATGGGGCCGAGCTGCGGGCCAACGCCCGGCGGCAATTGCTCACGCGCGCTTTGCAGCTTTTCGGCCACCAATTGCCGGTTGCGGTAAATCTCGGTGCCCCAATCGAATTCGATATAGATCACCGACAAGCCGATGCCGGAGACCGAGCGAACGCGCGTCACGCCCGGCATGCCGTTCAGGGCCGACTCCAGTGGAAAGCTGATGAATTGCTCCACCTCTTCCGGCGCCATGCCAGGCGCTTCGGTCATCACCGTTACGGTCGGCCGGTTCAAGTCCGGAAAGACATCGACCGGCAACCGTTTCAACGACACGAAGCCACCAATCAGCAGCAATGCCGCCAGCACCAGCACGAACAAGCGCTGGCGCAGACTGGTTTCAACTATCTGGTTGAACATGGACGCAATCCTTAACGAATCTGTTGCAGCAGGCTGGCGCCGCTGATGACCACGCGGTCGCCATCATGCAAACCGTCGCTTACCAGCGCACGGTTGTCCGGTAGCAGCTCACTGGTAACCGCAACGAGTCGGAATTGTTCCGGGGCGATCTTGATCAGCAGGGTCGCCCGACCATCGTCACCACGCAGCAGCGCCGATTGCGGTACCGAAGCGCCACGCTGTTGTTCGGCGCTTTCGGCGAGCACGGTGCCGATGGTGCCGGTCGCCAGTTCGCGGGCATCACCGATCACCTGGAATTGCACCGGCACGGCCTGATCGCGCAGCTTGCGACCAACGCCCAGCAGGCGCAGCGGGTATTCCTTGCCGCTGTGCACGAACACGGCTTTCTCGACCGAACGCAAATAACGGTCGTCGTAGGCGGCGGCCTCGATGGCGAGCGCATCATTGCTGATGATTTCAAATACCGTGCTGCCAGCTTCGACCTGGGCGCCGGCGGCTTGCGCCGCTTCGCTGATCACGCCGCTGATCGGCGCGCGCAGGGGCAGCTTGGCATGCAGGGAGTCGCTGAGGGCGGCGCGCTGGGCGCGCAGGCCGGCAACATCCACTTCTGCTTGTTCCAGTTCCCGGCGCGGCACGCTGTCGCGTATACCGGTCAGCCGTTGCAGCCGCTGTTCGGCGGCGTTCAGCGAGGCTTCCACCCGGGCCAGTTCGCCGGTCATGCTGGCGCGTTCGGTTTGACTCAGAATGGGCTCCAGCAACGCCAGCGTGTCGCCACGCTTTACGCTGCTGCCGAGCGTTGGCAGTCGCTTGCCGGCCGGCAGCAGTCGGCCGGTTTGCGGTGCCTGTACCAGACCGCTGCCATTCGGATCGGCGATCACCTGACCATTCAAGCGGACGCTGATGGCATGATCGCTGATGCTTACCCGTTCGGTACGAACGTTGAGCAATCGTTGCGCCGATTTCGGCACAAACAGGCTGCCATCCGGCAAACGCCGTGGTGCATCGCCGCTGCTGACAGTTGCCACTGGCGTTTCGTCGCCATGGCTATGACCATCACTGGCATCACCGCCGGCTTGTGCTGACGGGCTAACCAGCAGTGGCAGCACCAATGACAGCACAGCGATCAATCCGGTCGTGGCGATAACGGCGCGTTGACGCCGGCCATAAACGACAAATGCCAGCGCCAGCAGTGGCAACAGCAGCAGTGCCCACAGCCAGGAAATCGGCCGACTCTGGCCCGAGCTGTCGTGCTCCGGGATCGGCAATTCGCCACTGAGCAGATCTGCGTTGCTGTCAGTAACGACCGTCAGCACCAGGGTGTGGGGACCGTGATCGAGCGGAGTGGTCAGTGCCGCACGATAGCGACCAACGGCCTCGGTACTGACGGCCAGTTCCGTGCCATCGACCTGCAATTGCAAGGTAGCGGCCAGCGGTGCATTGCTGTCGCTTTCATCGAGCCAGATGGTCAGGGCATCGTCAGCCGCCACCACGACGGCTTCGGCAAACTCGCCCTGCAAGGTGGCGCGTGGACCGCCCTGCGGCATCGGTGCCACGACCGTCGCTTCGTCGGCATGATCTTCACCGCCGTGGCTCAGCGCAGGCGTAATGGGCAACAGACTTGCCACCCCTATCAGCAGGATCGGCAAGTAGCGGGAAAGGGCAACGGCGTTATTCATGTTGGCATTCTCGTGGCGATGTGCGCAGCGGTAGTGGCGGTGTTGGTCGCGAAAAGCGACTCGCCAAAAGACCCTGGTAGAAAATGTGCAGAAGCGTGTTCGCGAGTGCGCTGTGTGCAATGAAGGATCATGGCAACTGACCCTCGGCAAGAATCAGCCGGGCCAGAGCCTCGCGCTGTTGCTGTTGCTGCTCCGCGACCCGTTCACGGGTATCGAACAGTCGCTGTTGCTGACGCAGCAAGTCCGCCAGTGGCAGCTCGCCGGCGGCAAAGGCGGCTTCGGCAAAGCGCCAGCCTTGTTCAGTCAACTGCAACTGTTGCGCGATCAGGAGTTGTTGTTGCTGGACGCGTTGCCAGAGTGTGCGTGCCTGCTGCTGCTCCACGGTGAGTTGTTGCTGCAGCCGCTGGGCATCGGCATCGGCCTGGCTGCGCTCCGCCTGCGCCCGGGTGTACTCGGCATCGCGACGGCTGCCGGCAAACAGCGGCACGCTGAATTTCACCCCAGCGCTGTCAACGGGTTGGGCGAACTCGGGATCGTCTTCGCGTTTTAGCAGCAGACTGAGCTCGACATCGTTACTGCGGCGCTCGGTGTAACGCATGCGCGCGGCTGCTGCTTGCGCCCGCGCAAGCGCCAATTGCAGCTCGGGATGGTCGCTGATTTCGCCGGTGGCCGGTGCGCGGTCGGCGCTGATCAGTGCGGGGAGTTGACCGACTCGCAATTGCCAGGCGCTGCCGGCTTCCGCCGCTGCCTGCTCGGCGCTGAGGAGCGCCGTTTCTGCCGCCAGCGTTTCGCTGGTGGCGAGCAGCAGATCGGTATTGGCGAGCTCACCGGCACGGACGCGACTGGCGACATTCGCAGTCAACGCCTGACTGAGCTGCAGCCGTTCCCGGCTCAGTGACAGTTGCGCATCGCGCAAACGGCGGTTGCCGTCCAGCTGCAGCAGTTCGGCGCCGAGCGAGAGCCGCAGCGCACGGATTTCTGCCTGCAATGCCAGCTGTTCCGCATTGGCCTGTTGCTGGCGAGGTGCGCGGCTGCCCGCCAGCGGCAAGGCAATTTCCAGTTCGGTTTCACTGCCACCGTCATGTTGTTCATCCAGCCGCGACAGCGACACGGTGGGAGCTCCGGCGAACCATGAGCGGGCTTCGACAAGCCCGGCGTCGGCCGCCTGCGTGCGTGCGGCCAGTGCTTGCGCATCCGGGTGACGCAGCCAGTAAGCCGCTATGGCCGCTTGCAGATCCTGCTCGGCGAAGGCGCGCGTGCTGACCGTGCTCAAGCTGAGCAGTGCCAACAGGCAAAGGGCGGTCAGTCTGCGATCCGCTGCGCGTCGGGTAGCAGCGTTTGCATCGGTTGCATCAGGCAAGCCGGATGGTAAAACCGCCGTCAGCGAGAAGGCCGGGCGGGAAAAAGCGGAACCACAGAACATGTCTGCCTCGTCCATCAATCAGGAACATACGCCGGCGTGCCGGCGCTGCAGGCAGCAGCCGTCACGGCACACGCGGCACCGGATCAAGGCTAGACGGTTCGGGGCGGACGATTGAGTGAGCTGGCGAAGCCAGTCAGCGTGTGGGGCGTCAGCGCGAGCAGAATGTCGCGGCTGTGGTGGGTGAGCTGGCGCGGCAAATCGGTCGGCAGGACGGCTGAGCAGTGTTGCTCGCACTGGTTGCAATGCTCACAGTCGGTATTGCCCGTGGCTGATGCAGTTGCCGTTGACGCGTCCGTTTGCCCGGCCGCGTGATTATAGTGATGACCGGCCGGCGCGATTTCGAGCACATCGGCTGCGGCCATGCTGTCGTGACCCGGGTGAGCACCATGGTGATGGCCGGCCGGCGTGGCCTGGGCATCTGTGCTAACGGCAGCACCGGCAGCAGCCGCGGTCGCCACCGCACCGGCAGCCGCCAACGCCGGCGCGCAGGCGAGCGCATGCGGTGCCGCGTTCAGGCGCGGCATCAGCATCAGCAGGAGCAGGATCAGCACGGGGGTTTTCATGGCTGTGAAGGATACGCGTCAGTTTCCGGCCGGGGCAAGGCCTTACCACGTGGCAAGCTTGGCAAAATCTGCTGGCAACCCGCTGCCGGGCCGGTCGGCGGTCCTAGCTGCCGTGGTTTGGCGGCGAGTCGCGGTAGAACGAGGCGATCAGCTCAAACGCTTCATCGGCCGTTTCGGCATAGCTGAACAAGTCCAAATCTCTGGTGCTGATCACCCCTTCCTCGACCAGGGCATCGAAATGGAGCACCCGGTTCCAGAATTCCCTTCCTACCAGAACCAGCGGTAGCGGAGCGACGCGTCCGGTTTGCCGCAACGTCAAGGTTTCGAACAGTTCGTCCAGGGTGCCGAAACCACCGGGGAACAGCACGATGGCGCGAGCCCGCATCAGGAAATGCATTTTCCGGATGGCGAAATAGTGAAATTGGAAACTGAATTTCGGCGTCGCATACGGGTTCGGGTGTTGCTCGGTCGGCAGCACGATGTTGAGACCGATGCTGTCGGCACAAACATCATGCGCGCCGCGATTGCAGGCCTCCATGATGCCGGGGCCGCCACCGGTGATGACATGGCAGGGAAATCCAAACTGGCTTTCCCCTTCCACCGCCACCCGGCGCGCCAGTTCGCGAGCCATGTCGTAATAGCGACTGTGTGCGAGCAGACGTTCGGCAGCTGCCAGTTCGCCCAGCAATTTGCGGTTGTCAGGGTCTTGATGGAGTGCGCCTTTCAGCGTGTTGACGCGTGCCTGCATTTCGTTGCGCGGGCCGATGCGGGCACTGCCGAACATCACAATGGTGTGCTCGACGCCACCTGCTGCCAACAGCTCGTCAAACTTCATCCACTCCAGCATCAAGCGGACGGCGCGGGTGCTGTCGGACAGCAGATACTCGTCGTCGGCAAACGCCAATTTGTAAGCGGTGGAGCCCGTTTGCTCGGTGTCCGGACATTGCCGCGCGGCGTCGAGTGTTTCCTTGGCGCTGGGATACACCCGCGAGCGCGAACCCTGTTTGGCCATGTCGGTGCGTTCCGCAAGATCAACTTCTGATCATTGTCGCCTGTGCTGCTGCAATCGTCACGCGCTTCAGTGTGCAAAGCGCTTGCCGGCTGTCGCGGCCAAAGCGACAGGGCGGCTTGTTCTGACCAATCGAGCGCAGTTCAACTGTCCGGGTTCAGGGCTGTGGTAACGGCCTCTTCGCTGGCGGGTTCAAGCATGCTGGCCGATGCCGGCGTATCGGCTGCTTGCGTATCTGCATTGGTGGTCGTATTTGGGCAGCGGCTCGGCAGCGGCGCGCTGGCCGGGACAATCAGCGGCGCTTCTACCGGCCGGGTCAGCCGAATGTGATCGCCGGGGCGGACACTGCCGGCCGCCAGCGTGATGGCGTGGCCGGTTGCCATGCCGTCTGCCACATTTTCGATGCGGACCTGACCGATTCGGCGTTCCGGATTGTCGCGGTGATACAGCGGCAATTCGTCACCACGGCGCAGATAGCCGCGCGGGTCCTGCCACTGCAGGCGCTCGCCACGAATCGCGGTGACTGTCAGCACTTGCGGCAATTCCGTTGTGCTGTCATCCAGCCAGGCCAGCAACTGATGCAGTGCCGCCAGGGTGGCCTGGCCAATGCTGCTGCGCTGGAAATGGCCGGCAAATTGCCGATGGCCAGAGTTGCCGTCGCCGATTTCGGCTTGCTCGATGGTCGTGCCGGCGGCACCCGGCAGATAGCCGGCGGCATAGGGCAGGGTCTGGCAGGTGTCGCTTTGCACCCGCACGGTCACCCGGCGCACCGCATCGCCCGGGCGCCGCTGCCAGTCGGCCGCCAGCACGACCGAAACCGGTTGCGGATCTTCCTCTTGCCAACTGAACCACTGGCTCGCCAGTCCCTGAGACCAGGAGCCTTCTTCGCCACGCCGGAAAGCCGGCCGGTATTCCAGCAGCCGGATATGCAGTTGCGCCGTTTCGGCCGCCGCCGTCAGGGCCTCCGGTCGGTTGGCCACCCGCTCGACCCGACCACTGGCGGCCAGCTGACCCGCCACGACCGCTTGCAAAAAGGACAGTGGCACACCGCCCTGCTCCAGATCACCTGCGTCATCGGCACTTTGCACCAGCGCCTCATCGGTGGCTGTGCCACTTGCATTGTCGAACCGCAGCAGCAGGGGCTGTGGCCGCTGACTGCGCGGCTGCAAACGGGCATCGGCCCACTGCGAGACCGCCACGCCGGTCAGCACAATCTGGTCATCGGCCAGCGTGGGAGCGGCTGCCAGCAATCCAGCAAGCAGGGGCAAAGTGAGCGAGCGAGGTGACATGGTGCGATTCACTGTTGAAAGCGTTACTGACGGTATCGGCCGCTAGCGGGGAAAATGAAGGGGGAAGGGAGGGGATTTGGGAGTGAAACCAAAAGAGTTTTCGGTGCTCGATTAACAATAGCTCTGAACTGCGCTATGCGCCGGGTCTCCGACAGCTCTATTCGTTCGAAATCATTAATCAGACTCGTTCCGAGACTTGCAATCAATCGCTCAGCCATAACCTAACGAACGTGCTGGCCTCGGCATCCCAGAAAAACATTGACTCGGCGCTTGCGAAGCGAAAATACAAAATTGAGGAATTTCTCACGTCCATTAACAGACTGCCATTCACGGACACGGCGCAATCGGTACCGACCTCCATACAGATATACTCATAATTCCTTGGCGGGAGCGTTTCGATTCCCATGAGCAAATTAACGTCAGGATGGTCCGGCCCCCAATCAACTTTATCGAGGGTTAACCAGCGGTACCCGCTACTCGTATCAGATAGTCGAACTAAAAGGCCTTGCCCACTAAATTCTGTGCTCTTAAAAAGGAATGCCTGGTCTTGGGCTCCATCTCCGTTAAAGTCACCGCTTGTTGCAGCGAATCTCTCATTTGACTCTTTTCGCTCTATGTCGGAAAGCTCCTTCTCCGTCGGAAATCGCCATCCGTCAGGAGGCGTAATCAGCTCTTCTGACTGAGATTTTTCGGACTGAAATGCAAATAGGCAGATCGTGAAAAGTAAAGATATTTTCATTCTAATAGCTAGCATCAAGTTAATTGGGCTACTGGAGCGAAGCGCAAGCAGCTAGGGTCGGAGCTAAGCGGTCGTAGCTGGCGTCGCCCGGATGGAATGTAATGGAATCCGGGGCGGTTGCCCAGTCGATCCCGGATTCCGCTTGGGCTGTATCTGGGCTACGGCATTGGGATACAGATCAGCGCGGTTGCGGCCGCAGCGATCTTTGCAAAGGCCAGCTGGCGAGTTCCTGATAGCGGACGCCATCCTTGCCGTTGTGCGAGGCCATCAGGCAGAAGCGGCGGCAATCGATGTTGAGATCAAGTGGCATGGCCGCCGGTGGCACGGGCGCTTCGACGTCGCGGGCCAAGGTGATGTGCGGCTGATAGCGCGGTTCTTTTTTGGCGTTACCGTAGCGACCTTGCAGGCGTTGACAATGATTGGCCAGCGTCAGCAATTCATCCGGTACGCTGTGCGGTGCAATGAACAGTACCTTCGGTTTGCTGAAGTATCCGAGCTCGCCGAATGTCAGCGAAAAAGGTCGCAGGCCGGTCATGTCGCTGTCGAGCAGGGCTTCGAGCGCGTTGTCGTCGACGCTGCCAAGAAAAGCGAACGTCAGATGCAGGTTGGCAAGCGGTACCCAGCGGCCGGCGAGCAGTGGCAAGGGGCTGCGCCATGCGTCCAGCATTTGTGCAGCCTCGCGCGGAAGCGGCAAGGCGAAGAACAGGCGGTGGCTGGCCATGACAGGAACATCGGCGGCAACGGTGAAGTGGCGATTTTATACCGGACCAATCGGTTACGGCGTGCTGATCGCTTAGGCCGAACGGCCTGGCTCCGGTGCGGGCCTGATGATCTGGCAGTCGGTAGTGTTGGGCCGCCGGTAGTGAATGGCAGGGGTGCGATAGCATTCTGGAACTTCACCCTGCTGACGCCATTGCACGATGTCCGCCGTGCCGCCGTGGCCTTGTGCGGGTAGCCCGTCCCAGACGGCCAGCAAGACGTCGCAGCGTTCGGCAATCCAGGCACCGGCAAGCGCGTATTGCTGCACCCGCGCCGGGGGATCATCGCGCTGGCCGGGCGCGCGGCTGACATCGACCAGATCACCAAACTTCAGCGGCAATTCAAAATGCCGTTCGGCACCCGCCACCAACTTCAGAAACCGCTGCAGCGCGATGCCGTCAGCCTGTTCAAAATCCTGTCGCAGGGCTTCATAAGGCAATGGCAGCGGCGTCAGGTACGGGATCTTGAGTTCAAGCGCCAGCTCGGCAGCAATGCTGTCGGTGCCATCGGCAAGCGAGGTGATCAGAACGGGAGCCCGATCCGGCTGCGCCTGAATTAGCTGTTGAATGGCGCTGCGCAGTTGTTGCCGAATGTAGTCGGCGTCGATATTGCGTTGCTGGCCCAACCGATGGCCGACTACGCCAATCATCAGTTCACGACGCAAATCGAGCCGTCCGTATTGCATCGCTTGTCGCAACCGCGTCACCAGATTGTGGTCGAGAACTGTGGCATTGGCCCGCAGTTCGTGCCAAGGCCGCAACCACGGATGCCGACGGGCGGCATCGACGCGTTTTTCACCGAGTGCCCAGCCATTCAGCAAACGCTCGTTGACCCAGCGCTGATGTTCGCTGATCGCCAGTTGAGTGGTTTCTTCCACGCTGAGATCGAGCGGCATGTTGCTGGCGGCAGCATCGTGACGCAGGACCCGGCAGCGAATGATGCGGGCTTTCGTCCAGATATGGTCGGCCGCCTGCCGGCAGGACTCGCGAAACTCCGGTGGCAGCGACTGCCAGTTGCGCTGGGTGCGCAGATAAATCGGCGTGCCGGCTTTGGCATTTGACAAGGGGTGCTGCGGATCTTGCATCTGACTGTCCAGTTGGTAGGAAAAATGCAAAAACTTGGCAATTTCCTCGCGTGGGTGATCGAGCACCGTTGGGTGAAACGGGTCACCCTGCTGCGTGCTGAGGAAGTCCTCGACCATGCCAAAGGGGAACAGACCGTCGGGAATATCGTCTTCCGACAGGCTGGTAAAGGACGAACTGGAAGGTGGCAGGCCGGGATTCGATTGCAACAACTGGGCAATGCCTTCGCGTGAATCGAGCCGCAGCAGGATCGGGGCATTCTGCCGACGTTGTGCGCGAAAAGGTTCCGGCGGTGTCAGCAAGAGTCGGCGTAGCGCCAGCGCCACGCAGGCGGATTGCTCCGGATCGTCGAGGCAGACGACGTGCACACTGACCTGCTCCGGCAGGGTCAGGTAGTCGTGTTCGGCGATGCCAGTGCGGTACACCGACAATTTGCGCACATCCAGATCAACCAGGGTTTCCAGCGCCGGCATCAAGGCGAGCAAATGTTCGCGGTCATCGGCGGGGGCATTGCTGAGCAGGGTGATGCGCAGCCTGTTGGCACTCAGCGTCACCACCTGCCGGACGCTCTCCTGAATGATCTGCGCCGCGGTTCGAGTAAAGCCATACACCGCAAGGTGAACCTGCTGTTGCCCCATGGCGTCGGCATAAAAGTCCGGCGGGTGCTGCCGCAGAATCCGGCGCACGGCTATTTCTGCCAGGCTGAAGAACCGGGGATGCACATACTCGGTCAGTTCGGCAAAACTGAAATAGGCGCCGAGTTGCAACCCCAGTGGCAACTCTTTGACTTCGATCCAGAAGTCGAGGCTGCTGCTGGCAACCGCGCCGGCTTTGCCGCTGTGCTTCCGGCTCTGCCGCAGCACATCGCTGGCATTGATCACCAGTTGCAGGGCGTCACTCAGTTGCTCGAGAAAAGCGACGGCATGCCGGGCGCTGGCGAGCCGCACGCGCTGCAGGGTTGCCGGCTTGCCTGGATCGCCAGTGACCAGCAACAGGCCATGGCGGCGTGCGCGCGCCGCACGATCCGGATCCGGATTGCGGTCGACCAGCACCACCTTGCCGTTGGCCGGATTGGCGCTCAGCGAAATGGCGAGCAGCAGGCTGTGTTCGGTCAGGCCGACAATGACCTGGTGCTGGCGCAAACCCGCCAGCACAAATGCCGTATGGACCCGCCGCCACAGCGTCCGTGACACCAGCTCGACGATGCTCATCACGGTAAAGAGTGGCGCCAGAAACGCCAGCACGCGCAGCCAGAGGTTGTCGACGTCGCGGAATACCCAGTCGCCGTTCAGCGCAAACAGCAACAGCAACCGATAGGCATCGGTTGCCAACCGGCCACTGCTGTCGCCACCGAGCCGCATGGCCAGCAGCCCGGAGCCAAACAACAGCAGTGCGATCAGCAGCAGTATCGTTTCGCGGCGGAACGAGGTGTGGCTGGCTTCGGTTGCCATTGGGGTGAGCTCAGCGGTTCTTTATGGTCGGATCATTCATATACCAGTTGTCGTGTTGATCCTTAACTCGCAACGCATAGGAGAATGTCGCCGGTGGATCGTTCGGTTTCACTTTGGCCGGGTTGTTGTCCTTGAAACTCAGTTGGTCACCGGTGCTGTTGACCTTGAAGTTGTGAAAAATATCGTTCTCTTTGTTGTTGTCATCGGGGCAGGTAGTGCCGCTGCGGACCCAAAAGTTGCGCTTGTCATGTGTCCTGTCGAACTGCAGTGTTGTGCCGGCCGGCTGCAGGGTGCCGTTCACCAGCGTGATGGTGATCTCGACGTCATCGGTTATGTTGGAAAAATCCAGATTGCCGCTGGCATCCTGAAGATAGGGAGCGCCACCGCTGTAAACGTAATTCAGGGTGCCGGCAACGTCGCCGGAAACGGTGCAGGTGAGGTTGACAGTGGTGGTCATGTGGGCAACTCCTTTTGTTGTTTATGGGCTGAAGGCGGAATGCATCAGCGGGTTGGGAAAGGGGTAGGGGAGGCAGTGGCTGTGCTCAGGGTGTTGATCGTGTGCGCCATCACTGCGACAAATTCCGGATGCCGAAAGCCGGCTGCCAGCAGCGCTTGGCAACGGTCCAGCAGGTCCTGACGATCCAGACCGGCAGCGGCACGGCACAGCTGCTGTTGCAGATACGGGGACAATTCAATGTTGGTGGGCAGCGCGTCAACGGCAGCTTGCCAGTGTGTTTGGCGGTGTGGTTGCGCGGTGACGTGCTGGGCGATGGCATTGTGCAATGTCAGGGTCAATTCCAAGGTGTCGTGGCCGCTGCGTCGATGCGGCGGCAAGCGGTCGATGTCTGTCAACAGGTCTTGGTACTCGCGCATTGCAGTGGCTTGGTCCACATGGGCACGCTGCCTGATTTCGTGGTAGCGAAGGCGTAACTGCAGGTCATCCCAGGCGCTGACCGAGTTGTCGCGGGCGGTAAGTGCGCTGATCAGCTGCCTGGCATCGCTCAGAACGCTGTCGATTTTTGACGGTATGGCTGCCGTTGCCACCAGCAGCTCAACTTCCTTGAGCTGGGTTCTTCCCTTCATTTCCAGCAACAGGGTGCTGTCGGGCTCCAAGGCAATCAGTTGATCGATCAGGTTTGTGGCGTGCTGCAGAAGTGTCGCCGCCTTGGCCAGATCGCCGCGGTTGAGTGCAAGCGTTGCCAGCTTTCGGTAGCAGACATGGCTGCCACTGAGTGCCAGCGAGTTGGTGGGTTCGGCGGCCAGCATGCTCTCATACAGTTTGAGTTCGCTGCGCCGATGCTGTTCGGCCTCGGCGAACTGCCATGCCGCTTCCGAGGCATCGGCAAGCCAGGCGTAGGCCTGGCCGGTTTCGTAAAGCAGATTGCCGGCATCAGGCTGGTCATTTTGCAGGGTGTTGAAGATTTTGGTGGTGACTGACAGGTAGCGGAGAGCCGACTGATAGTGCTGCTGCTGCAACGCGACGATGCCGAGACTCTGGTTGGCATAGGCAAGCTCGGTTTGTCCCTGCGCATCTTTCGGATTGAGCGTCGCGAACTGACCGGCCAAGTCGCGATAGCGTTCAAAATGCGCGCTGGCTTCCGCCAGTTGGTGTCGTTGCAGCGCGATGTAGCCAACCCAGAATTCACTCTGGGCGTGGTCGAATACGCGCTGTGGATTCTCAGGGTCCCGTGCCAGCAATTCGGCGGTGACACCAGCGGCTTGCTGAAATGAGGCAAACGCTTCATCAAGGTTGCCGCGCAACTCCTGGATTTCACCGAGCAGATGCATCACCCGTTGCCGCCGCCCCAGCGCGTCGGCTTGCATGGTGTCCGGCGATTCCTTGTTGTAGTAGTCCATGGCTTTTTCGGCGACAACCTGCAGCGCGTCGAGCCTGCCCACCGGTTCCAGTTTCTGGCGCAGCTCGGTCAACATGAACTCGATCAGGCCTTCGGCTTGCGCATGTCTTAGTTCGGCTTCGTTGCGCGCTTTGAATGCGAACACGGTCAGCGTGCTCATGACCGCCATGCCGATCAGCGATGCGGTCGCCATGGCGATCCATTTGCGTTGCTGGCGTTGGTGTTCGCGGGTCAGCAGATTGTCCAGATCGACCGCCAGCAGGCCGGCAATCAGTTTCATTTTGGCGCGATAGCGGCCATCGGCTTGTGGCCGGGCGTCAGCTGCTACCGGTTCGTAGACGGGGCTCGACCAACTGCCGTTGGCTTGCGGTTGACACAGCAGCGCCCGCGGAAAGCACTGAAGGTCAATGTCAGTGGCGGCCGGGTCGCCGGCGACGATCAGCGCCAAAATCAAACCGTCTGGGTGTACCGCGCGAAAATACAGGATCTCTTGTTCAACCCACGGTGATCGGGTGGCGATGGGAGAGCAGATAACGATGAGTGCGTCGGATTGCACGAGCGCGGCCTGCAGGCTGGCGCGCAAATCGTCAGTGGCCGAGAGTTCTTCTCGGTCGGCGAAAATGGGACCGAGCCGTGCGGGGATTTCACCCCGACGAGTGTGCTGGCCAACCAGATGGCGGGGCACCCGCCAGGTCTCCAAACTGCGCAATAACCAACTCGCCCATTTTCGGTCGGCATGGCTGTAACTGATAAAAGCGCGGTAGCGCCGGGCGGCTGTCACGAGGTCCTTCCATGTGGGCGCCGGGTGACGAAGTATACAAACGGATACAGAAAACGCTCGCTGCACTGCGACAGAGAGCCTATTGGCACCCATGAACCGCTTAATGCCGCCGACTGGCGCGCACGGCGGTTTCGTCATTACCCGTGCGCATCGGCATAATGCGCCACCCCACCACCCTGACTGCACTGCCGATGTCGCTTCCCATTGAAGGGGTACTACCCACCCTGCTGACCACGTTGGCGCAATCAACGCGCGTGGTGCTATCAGCTGCGCCCGGCGCCGGCAAAACCACCCGGGTGCCGCTGGCCTTGCTTGACCAGCGTGGGCCTGATGCCGATTGGCTGGCAGGCAAGCAGATTTTGATGCTGGAGCCGCGCCGGCTTGCTGCCGTGCGCGCGGCCCAGTACATGGCGCGGCAATTGGGCGAAAGTGCCGGGGAGCGGGTTGGCTATCGCATTCGCGGTGACAGCAAAGTCGGGGCGAGTACCCGTATCGTCGTGGTGACTGAAGGCATCCTGACCCGGATGCTGCAGGATGATCCGGAGCTGTCCGGCATTGGCATTGTGCTGTTCGACGAGTTTCATGAGCGCTCGCTGCACGCCGATCTGGGGCTCGCCCTGACGCTCGATGTGCAAGACAACCTGCGTGACGATTTGCGTGTGCTGGTGATGTCGGCAACGCTCGACGGCGTTGCGGTTGCCGCCATGCTGGCGCAGAACGGGGTACCCGCGCCGGTGGTGGAAAGTCAGGGGCGCAGCTACCCGGTTACCACCCGCTACTTGGGCCGCAATGCCAATGCCCATCTGGAACCGCAAGTGGTCAGTGCGATTTCGCGGGCCTTGAAAGAGGAGCCGGGCGACGATGCGCAGGACTGCGCGAGTGTCGCGGGCGCAGGGATGCGCAGGAGCGACGTACTGGTCTTTCTGCCGGGGCAGCGGGAGATCCGCCGGGTGCAGCAACAGCTCGAAGAATTGGGGCTGCCTGACACCGAGATTCATTCACTGTTTGGCGAAGCCTCGCCGGCCCAGCAACAGGCCGCGCTGGCACCGTCAGCGCAGGGGCGGCGCAAAGTCATTCTCGCCACCGCCATTGCCGAAACCAGCCTGACCATCGATGGCGTCCGCATCGTGATCGATTCCGGGCTGGCGCGCGTGGCGAGGTTTGATCCCGTGCGCGGCATGTCTGGCCTGGTTACGGTCAGCGTCTCGCAAGCCACCGCCGAACAGCGCCGTGGTCGTGCTGGCCGGCAGCAAGCTGGCACCTGCTATCGGCTCTGGCAGGAAAGCCAGCACGGCGCCCTGCCGCGGTTTCCCACGCCGGAATTGCTCAGCACCGATTTGACGCCGTTTGCGCTTGAACTGGCGCAATGGGGCGTGCGTGATGTTGGCAGCTTGCGTTTGCTGGATGCGCCACCGACGGCCCATTTGCAACAGGCGCGTGATCTGTTGCGGCAACTTGGCGCTTTGGATGATCACGATGGCCTGACTGCGCATGGCCGCGCGCTGGCGCGGCTGCCGGTGCATCCTCGCTATGCCCACATGCTGGTACGCGGCAAGGCGCTTGGCCTCGGTGCATTGGCCTGCGATGTTGCCGCCTTGCTGGAAGAGCGCGACATCTTGCGTGGTCAGGAGCGCAGTGATGTCGATCTGCACACGCGCTGGTTGGCGCTGGTGCACGGTGGCGCCGTCGACCGCGGCGCGCGCGACCGCGCCAAGCAACAGGCGAAACGCCTGCGCAGTCTGATGCAAGTGCCCGACGAGGCGGATCAGGATGAGCAGATTGGCACGCTGCTGGCGCTGGCCTATCCAGATCGCATCGCCAGGCAGCGCAGTGAAAGGAGCGGCCGCTATCAACTCGCCAGTGGCATCGGCGCCAGTCTGCCGGACGGCAGTGGCTTGAGTCGCGAGCCATTTCTGGCGGTGGCCGAAGTCGATGGCGTCGGCGCCGACGCCAAGATCTTTCTCGCCGCCGCCTTGTCGGCCACGCAGCTGGAAAGCGTGTTCGGCAACCTGATCCGAACCCGCGATGAAGTGGTCTGGGACAGTCGCGAGCAATGCGTTGTCGCAAGGCGTCGGCGGGCGCTGGGCCAATTGATTTTCAGCGAACAAACCATCGAAGCCGATCCGGTAGCGCGCACTGGCGCGTTGCTGGAAGGTGTTCGGCAAATGGGCCTGTCAGTGCTGGATTGGAGTGGCGCCGCACTGCAATGGCGGGCGCGCAGCGAATGGCTGCGCCAGCACGGCTTTGCACCGGCCGATTGGCCGGATCTTGGCGATGCAGCATTGCTGGCCACACTGCCCGAGTGGCTCGGCCCCTTTGTCACCGGCATGCGCACCAAGGCGCAACTGGCCGGCGTCGATTTGCTGCCGGCACTGAAGAGTCTGTTCAGTTATGGCCAGCAGCAGGAACTGGAGCGGCTGGCGCCCACCCACCTGACCGTGCCGACCGGCTCGCGTATTGCGCTGGATTACAGTGGTCCGCAGCCGGTATTGGCCGTGCGGTTGCAGGAAATGTTCGGCGAGCGCGATACGCCGCTGCTTGCGGGCGGCAAGGCGAAAGTGTTGCTGCATTTGTTGGCGCCGGGCCGGCAACCGTTGGCCGTAACACAGGATTTGGCCAGCTTCTGGCAAAACGCCTACCCGGATGTGCGCAAGGACATGCGTGGCCAATACCCAAAACATTACTGGCCCGACAATCCGCTGGAAGCCGAACCGACTCGGCGCAGCAAAGCCGCCGACGATCGCGCCAAGCGCAATAGCTGAAGGCCACAAGAGTGGCCGTCCAAACGCGATTTGGATGGCCAACATTTTTATTGCACCGGAAAATTGGCCGGCGCATATTTGCTCGTGCCGTCATGTGGCGGCTTGGAACCCCCGGAGACGAATCTTTCGTGGCAGCAGCAGGGCAAGGACCCGGCTGTCATGAGGGCATTCAGGACCGGGGGTTTTTGCGTTTTGAAATCGATCAACTCAGAGGAATGGACGGAATCATGGCCTGGGATGAATACAAGAATATTACCGTAAATGGCTGCCGCTACTACGGCAAGCACATGATGCTGACCTGTGAAGGCTGCAACGATCAGTTGCTGTCAGTCGACACCATGAAGGATTTCCTGAAAGAGTTGGCCGACAAGATCGACATGATCCGTTATGGCGAACCGATTGCCGCCCGCTTCGGCGACGGTTGTCAGGTGGGTATTTCGGCCGTGCAACTCATCACCACGTCGGCTCTGACTGTTCATACCAACGATCAGGCCCGTGACATGTACCTCGATGTGTTCAGTTGCAAGTGGTTCGAAGAAGAAACGGTCATGGCCGTGATCAACCGCTATTACGCGCCGAAACAGATCACCCATCAGATCGTGATTCGCAAATAACCGAAGCCGTGCCGGACGCCCAGCTGGATCACGTGGCGTGCTGATGCGTGATGGACTTGAACGTGCTTGTAATGGTTGGAAGCAGCCTGGGGGTTGGTGGTCGACCTGCCGCCAGGACTGTCTGAGAAAACAGTTTGCAAGGTTAAGGAGAACGCATGCCAGCACCGATGACTGCAACACGCTCCGCGCCGGCCACCCCGGGCACCAAAATGGAGCCTTCCGGTTTGCGCTATTACGCTGAAATCAGTCCGCCGTTTGCCTATGAACCGACTCGGGATCGGGTCAGTGTCATCAGTACCGGTGATGGCAAAGGTGAAGGTCTGCAGGCAGTCAGCGGCTTTCACCAGGGTGAAATCGTGTTCACGTTCACCGGGCCGATAGTCTCCGAGCAAACGCTCTACACCTTGCAGATCGAACCCGGCAAGTATGTCTCCGATCCGCTGGTGATGGGCAAAGTGCTGCACTCCTGCGATCCAAACATGGACTGCGACATGCGCACGCTGACCTTCACTGCCCGCCGAGACATCGCCGCCGGTGAAATGCTGACCATGGACTACGAAAGCACGGAAGATGAACTGTACCGGCAGTTTTTCTGTGGCTGCGGTGCGGCAACGTGTCGGGGCTGGATTCGTGGTCGCAACTGGCGCAAGTGACTGCGGTAGACCGCGCCCGTCCGTGACACGGACGGGCGCGGTCGCAAACCTGAGTCAGGGGCAGCCCGCTCAATTGAAACGCACCGGACCATACTGCTGCGCAGGTTGAGCCAGACCGGGCGCTGCGGTAACGTGAGCGCCCTGATCGTTTGCCAGTCTGTTGCCCGTGCCTCGTCGTCCCCGTTCTGCCCCCGCCAAATCCCCGTCCGGCCGTTCCCGTCGCAGTGGCAACCGACGCTGGTGGCCATGGCTGCTGAAATTGGCCGCCGTGTTTGTGCTGCTGTTGGCCGTCGTATTGCTCTATTTGCACGTCGATGTGACGCGCCGGTTTGAAGGCCAACGCTGGACCGAACCAGCCAGCGTATACGCGCGCGTGCTGACATTGCGTGAAGGCGATGCGGTCAGTGCCGCCGATCTGGAACTTGAGCTCAAGCTGTTGGGCTACCGGGACAGTGGCGGCAGTGAGCCGCGCAATGCTGGCGAATATGCACGGCGTGGTGATGCCTTCTTTATTCGGGCGCGAGCCTTCACCTTCGCCGACGGCGCCCTGCCGGTGCGCGGCATCGAACTCCGGCTGCGTGACGGACGCCTGCTGCAGGTGCGCGATGAACAGGGACAGGACCGTGAGCAGGTTCGATTGGACCCGGTGCTGCTAGGCCGATTCTCGGCCCGCTCCGATGAGGACCGCGAGCTGTTGCCCCTGGACGCCGTGCCACCGACACTGATCGCGACCCTGCTGGCAACCGAAGATCAGCATTTCTATGATCACATGGGCATCAGCTTTACGGCCATTGCCCGGGCAGCGTGGGCGAATTTGCGCGCCGGCGAAACCGAGCAGGGCGCATCCACCATCACCCAACAACTGGTCAAAAACTACTTTCTCAATGCCGAGCGCAGTTGGTGGCGCAAGATTCGTGAAGCGCTGATGGCGCTGGTGCTGGAGTGGAACTACAGCAAAGACGAGATTCTCGAAGCGTACCTGAACGAGATCTATTTTGGTCAGGACGGCCAGCGCGCCATTCATGGCGTGGCACTGGCGAGCCGTTACTATTTTGGCAAGCCGGTTGCCGAGCTTGATGAAGCCGAAACCGCGCTGCTGATCGGCCTCATCCGCGGCCCCTCGTATTACTCGCCATGGAAGCATGCAGAGCGGGCGCGCGAGCGGCGCAACTTCGTACTGGCGCGGCGCCAGCAAACGGGTCAACTTGATGCGACGACGTTGGCACACTGGCAACGCATGCCGCTGGGTGTATTGCGCACGCCGCGCGCGCTGTCCGGCAAGATGCCGGCGGTACTGGATCTGGTCAAACGCGAAATGCGCGCCGAACTTGGCGAGATCGACACCAGTGATTCCGGGCTGCAGGTGTTCACCAGCATCGATCCGGTGCTGCAACGCAAGACCGAGCTGCTGATTGAGAAAGGGCTGGCGCAACTGGATCCGGCTGGCGTGGTGCAGGCCGCGGCCGTGATCACCGACCGCAAGCGTGGCCAGCTGCAGGCCATCGTTGCCGGCCGCGACAGCAGCTTTGCCGGATTCAATCGCGCGCTCGATGCTCGCCGGCCGGTGGGTTCGGCTCTGAAGCCGATGATTTTCTACACCGCGCTCAATCAACCCAATCGCTTTGATCTGGGCACCCGGCTTCAGGATGCGCCGTTTGTGATGCGTGCCGACGATGGCGCAACCTGGCAACCCAAAAATTACGATGGTCGCGCGCGTGGCATTGTGCCGTTGCATCGGGCGCTGGCCGATTCGCTGAATCTGGCCACGGCGCGACTCGCCATGGAAGTTGGCCTGCCAACCATCGAAACGGCATTGCGTCAGATGGGCATGCAGCGCGACATCGTGCTGTGGCCTTCATTGGCTCTGGGCGCGCTGGAACTGACCCCGATGGAAGTGGCGACGCTGTATTCCGGTCTGGCCAGTGGCAGTGCCGTGCGGGCACCGAAAGCCATTCGCTCCATTCGCCGCGATGACGGAAAAAGCTGGCTGCGGCCGGATGTGTTGCTGGCGAAACTGCAGCCCGAGTCGGTGTTTCTGGTTGATTACGCCATGCAGGAAGTGGTGCGCGAAGGTACCGGCAAGTCGCTCGGTGCGCGTTTTCCGGACGCGGCCGTGGCCGGCAAAACCGGCACCACCAACGATCAGCGCGACTCCTGGTTTGCCGGCTTTGACGGTGAACACCTTGCGGTGTTCTGGCTCGGCCGCGACGACAACCAAAGTACCGGTTTTAGCGGTGCCAGTGGAGCCATGCAATTGTTCGCCGGTTGGCTCGATATCAAAGGCCCGGAACCGCTCAGCTTGCAACTACCTGCCGGCGTGCGTTTTGCCTATGTCAGTGGCAACGGCAGCTATCACAGCGAAGCCTGCGAGGGGGCCGAATGGTTACCAGTGCAGGCACGGACATTAACCGTAACGGCGTGTGAGTAGTGACATAACGGAATTTTTTGGTGGCGTACGTACGATTATGATTGCGCAATCGTGCCCATGACGTGGGCCACAAAAAACAAACGGCCTGCTCGATGCAGGCCATTTGTTTTTCAATCCGACCGATTCAGCGAACCCGGGCCGGGAACTTGTCAACACAGATATCCGTGTCGCCCTGCCACATAACGGCGAGGATGCGGCCTTCGGCATCGTGCTCGACCTGCACGGTGCAGGTGTTGAGTTTGTCACCGCCGCCGACGGTGGTACCGACACTGCCACCGACGCTGCTGCCGCCGCCGCCATTGAAACCGCCGATACCGATCGAGAAGGCGGGCTTGCTGGACAAATCTTTGCGGATCCATTCTGCATACTGCTTGCCGGCCACTTCCTTGGTGGCAGGTGGTACGCCCCAGGCTTTGATGATCTCGTCCATTTGGGCGCCCTGCCATGGCAGGAAATGTTCATCGACTTTGGCCGGGCTGGCGCTGATGCAGGCCGTCAGCGCGGTCGCGGTGAGTGCGGCGAAGGGCAAAGCAAAACGGATACGCATGTTCATGTCTCCAGAAGGGATACCGTGTTTGTAGCGCTGATTGAAGTCGGCTGCAAGTGCTGTGCCTTGTTCTTGTGTTGTTCTGATGCTGAGGCTGGCGCTCTCATTCAGCCGGCGTTCAGACTGGCAGAAAACGCAGCGCGCCAAAGCCACGGGCGGCCAGTGCCGGCCACAGCGCGCGCGAAGATGCGGTATCGGCCGTCATCCAGGCGGTCATTGCCGGTTTGTCTGCATTGACAGCGGGATTTTGCGTAGCAACAAGGCTGCTGACCCGGCGGGCAATGGCCTCGCCCGAGTCGACCCAATTGACCGCTGCCGGTGCGGCCGCAGCCAGATCCTTGCGCAGCAACGGAAAATGGGTGCAGCCGAGCACGATGGTGTCGACGGTAGTGGCCGGGTCGGCAAAGAACGGTGCCAGGATGGCTTGCAGATCGGTCTGCTTCGGCGCTTCGCCGCGCAGCGCGGCTTCGGCCATTTGCACCAACTCACTGCTGCCGACCCGGATGACCTGGCAGTCGCTGGCAAATTCGTGGATCAGGTCATCGAGATAGGGGCGTTTGATTGTGGCCGTGGTGGCGAGGATGCCGATGCGCTTGCTGCGGCTTTGCTGCGCCGCCGGTTTGATCGCCGGCACCACCCCGACAAAGGGCACGGCAAAGCGCTCACGCACATGCGCCAGTGCCAGTGTGCTGGCGGTGTTGCAGGCAATGACGATGAGCCGTGGCTGGATCTGATCGATGAGTGCCTGCAGGACCTGATCAACCCGCGCAATCAGTTCGGCTTCCGATTTGGTGCCATAGGGAAACGCGGCATTGTCGCAGGCAAACGCCAGTGGCAGCGTCGGCAGCGCGTCGGCAATGGCCTGCAGGATGCTGAGTCCGCCAACACCGGAATCAAAAACCAGGACGGGAGCTGAGTGAGTGGCGGGGGCAGCGGTCGGCGTCATGAGGCGGAATGAAATGGCGGAACCAGCGAGGTGCGCAGTGTAACCGGATTTCCGGTAACGCTGCGCACCCGACTGTGCCGCGGGCGTCTTTCGCGGTGCTGGAGCGGAGGGTGTCGTTTCCAGCGGGCCTGCATTCAGCGGCTTCGATGTTCGCCGTCGACTGACCGGCGCGCCCGGTTGCGTCGCATGGCAGCCAATACCAGCAGCACCACGCCAGCCCAATAGCCGGTACTGCCACCACCGCTACCACCACTGCTCGGTGGCGTTGCGGCGGTGTCGTTGTCGCGTACCGTCACTGTGATTTGTTGCAGGTTGCCGGCGCTGGCACCACTGACGGCCGACAGTGTCACGGTAAACGTTTCATCGGCTTCGCTGGCGCTGTCATCACGCACCGTCAGTGACAGCGTCTTGGCACCGGTTTCGCCATCGGCCCAGTTTACTGTGCCTGATGCCGCATCGTAATCACTACCGGCCGCGGCGCTGCCATCGGCCGTGCTGAACTGGACGCTGGCTGCGCCACTGCTGCCACCGCTGCGCTGAATGGTCAGCGTTACCGTGCCGGCGTTTTCGAACACGGTGGAGGCGGTGCTGGCAAAGTCGATCAGGCCGGCGCTTTCGTTGCTTTTCACATCGACGCGCAACCGGCTGACCAGATCGGCTTCGGCGCCGTCATTGACCGTCAGTTGCAGCTGCAGACTTTCGAGGGGCTCGATGTCGCTGTCATCCAGCAAGGGCAGGGTCAGATGCTTGCTGCCGCGTTCGCCATCGGCCCAGTTGAGCACGGTATCGATGGCCGTGTAATCCTGCCCGGCGACGGCAGTGCCATCGACGCTTTGCACCCGCACGCTGACCGTGCCGCTGGCACCGCCGCTGCGGAATACCGGAATGCTCAAACTGCCTGCGGTTTCCGCTGCGCGGTAATGGCTGACACCGAATCCCAATCGGCCCTTG
Organism: Permianibacter sp.; assembly: GCA_041914645.1. Classification (GTDB taxonomy): domain Bacteria; phylum Pseudomonadota; class Gammaproteobacteria; order Enterobacterales; family Permianibacteraceae; genus Permianibacter. Next base: position 117,323 of record JAYSCY010000001.1, on the reverse strand, counting down.
CCGCTGGCAACGGTGTTGTCACGCACCACATACAAACCGTTTTCGATATCGCTGATGACAATCTGGCCGCTCGGGAAGTACGGATAGGTTCCCCAGGCACCGTTGAACTGTGGCGCCGCACTGTACAGTACTGCGCTGTCAAAGAACCCGGCTTCGCGCAGGTTCAGCGGATCGTTGACATCGAGCACCACCAGGCCGCGCCGGTAATGCGCCACATAGCCACGTGAACCGCGAATATAGGTGTTGTGGTCGATGTCGGTAGTCGGGCCGTAGTAGTTGGCCACCACCACTGGATTGCTCAGATTGGCGAGATCAAAGGTGCGGAAACGAGTGCGGGCGCCGGGGTTGTTCTGCTCATCGAGTTCGTCATTGAGGATCAGGTAGCGGGCGCCATCGGTGTACCAACCCGAGTGCGAGTAACCAACGCCGTCATACGGCATTTTTGTCAAACGGACGGGCGCTGCGCGCTCGGTGACATCCCAGATATCGAGGGTGTCTTCGTTGAAATCAAACAGGATCTCGCAGGGTTGATGACCGGGTGCACACTGGCTGGCACGGGCATCGGTGATGACGGCGCTGGTGCCGTCATGCATGTAGCTGCCGGTCGAAACTGGTTGATGGACAAACACCGGTTGGGCCGGATTTGCCAAATCATAGGCACGCCAGGAACCGCGGCTGCGGTTCGGCACGCTGCTGCCGGTCTTGCCGCTGACCACGACATCGGAGCCGGCAACAAATAACGACGGCGTGGTGCCCGGCAGTGCAGTGCCATCGGCGTAGTCGGCGTTGACATACAAGGTATGCGCCGACTGTACATCACGAATGGTGTAGGCGAGGCTGACCCGGGTCGGCAGCGCGCTCAAATCGATCACTTGAACGCCACCACCACCCGCTTCGGTGCTGACGTAAGCATAAGCGCGGTAGCGGTTGCTGGGTTCATCAAAATGCTGGAACACGTGCACGTCGCGCCAGAGCGAGCTGGGTCCGGCAACCGTGCCGACTTCGCGCGGTGCGGACGGGTCGGTGATGTCGACAACGGCAGTGCCGTTCGACAAGCCGATCAAAGCGTATTCGCGTCCATCGTTGCGGTCGGCGAAACCCCAGATGTCGTTGGCACTGCTCGGGCGGGTCGAGAATGCGCTGAGCGGAATGTGGGCCAGCAGATCGACATTGGCACAATCGTAGACATCGGCTTTTCCACTGGTGCAATTGGCCGGGCCGGCCACTGCCGCCTTGGAAATTTTCTGCCAGGTGCCGACCAGGCGGGTCTCTTCCACCGATAACGCGATGTCAGCACCTTTGCCATCCTGCACTACCTGAAAGCCTTTGCTTTCGAAATCGGCCCGGTAGTCGGCCGGAATGCCGGTCAGCAAAGTCGGATGTCGCTGGCGATCCGCTTTGGCAAAGCCATCGGCCCGGCTGTAGCCACCACTGATTGGCACTACCCCGGTCAGCAGGTTGACGCGCTGGACACCACGCAGGTGATAGCTGCCCTCGGCAACGCGGATGCTGTCGCCCTTGCCCGATTTGCTGAACGCATAAGCAAGCGTTTTGCACGGCGCGGCGCTCTGGCTGCAATCACCGCGGTCAGTGCCATCACTGGCGACATAGCGCACGGCATGACCACTGCCGTGGGCAAAGGCAGCGGTGCTGGTCAGTATCACCATGGCAACCGCAGTGGCCATTGCCACGATGGCAACGCGAACAGGATGACGCAAACGGGGACGAATCATTGCAAGCAGTTCTCCGAACAGCATGTTCGACAACGTGGTTCCGCTGGCCAACGTTCGTTGACCAGCTTCAGTGACGACAGGACAGACGCTTTCATGTCGCACCGACTTGTAGCAGCGCGCGCGGCCCGTCTCAATGGCAATTTGTACACTTTCACTGGCCAGCTCGGCGCTGCCATGCCGCCATCACTGCAAACAGCAGCAGGCTCACTGCGGCAAGTGAGGCCGTGATCGAGAACGCCAGTGCCGGTGAGTGGTGCTGCCACAGCGCGCCGAACAGCAGCCCGTTCAGCAGCAAGGCACTGCCCACGGCCACGGCATACCAGCCAAAGGCGGTTCCACGCTGGCTGGCCGGGGCGTATCGGGCTACCAACGCAGCCAGCACGCCTTGCGAAAAACCGAGATGCAAACCCAGCAGCAATGCGCCGGTAAACGCCATGACGAGATTACTGGCGAGTGCCAGCACTAGCTGTGACAACAGCAGCAAAGTCAGGCCGATGCCGAGCAGGCGGGTGGCGCCAATGCGATCAAAATAGCGACCAACCGGCCAGACACTGCCTGCGTAGCTCAGGTTCATGGCCGCCAGCAGCAAGGCGCTGACGCTGTCACCGAGTGCAAGCGAATGCCCGCGCAAAATCAGAAACGCTTCGCCCGGGCGTGCCAGCGTGATCAGTCCGGCAAAGCCGAGCAGCCACCAGAATTCGCGCGGGAACTGGCCTGGTGTGCGGTGATCGGAATCGGTGGTGCGGCTACGGGCTTTTTGGCTCACCGCTGCGTCCGGATGCGCCGGTTCCCGTATGGCCACCGCGAGCAGCAGCACCGCCGCAAACGCCGGCAACGACGCCAACCAGAACACTGCCCGGTAATCGCCGGAAAAGGCCCACAGCAATCCGGCTGCCGCCAGCGGTGCCAACAGCGCGCCGACGGTGTCGAGTGCCTGCCGCAGGCCGTAAGCAGCGCCGCGTTGGGCGGGCGGGGTGACGTCGGCGATCAGCGCATCGCGCGGCGCACCCCGCAGGCCCTTGCCGACCCGATCGAGCGAACGGGCCAGCACCACCAGCGGAAAGCCGTTCGCCAGCGCGAACAGCGGTTTGGTTAACGCCGACAGCCCGTAGCCTGCCAGCGTCAGTGGCTTGCGCTGACGCAGCCGATCCGACAGCCGGCCGGCCCAGGGCTTGATGGCCAGCGTCAGCGCTTCTGCGGCACCGTCCAGCAGCCCGATCGCCATGATGCCGACACCGAGCCCGTTGACCAGAAACAGCGGCAGCAAGGCATGAATGGTTTCGCTCGACAGATCCATCAGCAGGCTGACCACGCCGAGCACGATGACGGTGCGCGGCAGGGTTGGCGACGTGGTGGCTGAAGGGGCGGCAGAAGGGGCGGTAAAAGACATCGACAATCGGTCCGCTGATGGCGCGCGTACAATGGCGGTGCATGTCGGGAATGCTGCCATAACGGAGGGGGCCATGCCGCTGGCATCTGATCACTACCGGCGCAAGAACGAAGCGGCCCGCAAGGCCGCGACCGAGGCTACGGTGAACGCCCGCAAACAGGACTGGAAAGCGGCCGGCCTGCTCGATGACATCCCCCGCGAGCGGGTGGTCGAGCCCGATCAAGCCATCTGGAAGGGGCAGCCGTGGTGGGTCGAACGGCTTTGGGTGCGCTGGTCGGTGAACCTGCTGCTGCTGTGGACGGTGGTCAAAATTGCCGAGGCGGCGATGAATGGCGCGGCCTTTGATCTGGCAGTCTGGATCCCGTTGGCACTCTTTGCGTTCCAGTTACGCTGGCATATCGCTCGCCATGGCGGCTAAACGGCACGGCCGTTTTTTCTCAGGAACAGCTTCCGACGAGCGCCATTTGTCGCCCTGACGCTGCCGGTCACACCTTGTTGCTTGCCAAGGGCAGAAAATGACGCATAATGTCACCGTTCACAATTTTGTGAACGGGTTCGCATTTGTCCAAGGTGACTCATGATGACCAACGGAGTGTTTCGGGTGGTTGCTGGCAATGCTGGCTTGCCCGGTGCGCTGACCAGCGTTCCAGATCTGGTCTATGTCGGGCAGGAACGCCGGGCCGAACGGCGGCGCAGCGTGCGCAATGACGAGTTCGAGAAGCTGTTGGGTCATTTCGGCCTGGATCGCCGGCAGGTTGCAGATCGGCGCCGAGCCGATAGCTCCTGGTTGCTGCTGTCCGAGACCATGTACGACAAGGCAGCCAGCCTCTGACACCGGCAGTATGGTTCGCGGCGCTGCCTGCAGCGCCGATTCAATCCCTTTCCCTTCCGATTTTTGCCAAGGCCGGGCTCGACGTCCGGGTCCTGCGCGAGGATCTGCGCTCCCCCGTCCTGTTCGGCAACAAAGCCCGAAAGCTTCACCATAACCTCGTTGCAGCGGTCGAGCAGGGCGCCCGTACGCTGGTCAGCATGGGCGGGCCGCATTCCAATCATTTGCATGCGCTGGCCGAAGCCGGAAACCTGTTCGGTCTGGCGACCGCTGCGTTCATCCGGGCCGAGCCGGACGCACCGCTGACACCGACCTTGCGTGATTGTCTGGCGGCCGGAATGCAGTTGCGGCCGGTCAGCCGCGAGCAGTTTCGTGCCCTGCGCGCCGCACCGACGCCTGATCTGAGTTCGTTCTCCGTTCCGTTCTGGTTGCCGGAAGGCGGCTCCAATGCGCTGGCCATGCACGGATTGGCCGACACGTTGACCCAGTCGGCGGTTGTCGACTTCGCGCCGGATGTGGTGCTGACCGCTGCCGGTACCGGTGCCAGCGCCGCGGCGTACAGTGCCGGGCTGGCCCGCGTGCAGGCGCACGGCGAGATCTGGGCGGTGGCGGTGCTGAAAGGCGGAGGCTTCCTGCTACGCGATGGCAAGCATCTTCTGGCGGCAGCAGGGTTGACGCGGCGCCGGCCACTGCGCCTGCTGACCAGCTTTCATTTTGGTGGTTACGGCCGTTGCCCGGCTGCGCTTCAACAGTTCTGTCGGGATTTTCAACAGCAGACCGGGGTACCGGTGGAACCGATCTACACCGGCCGGGTCTGCTACGCCCTGCAGCAGCTGGCAGAGCAGGGAAAATTCCGGCGCGGGAGTCGTATCCTGCTGGTCCACACCGGTGGCTTGCAGGGAGCACGTGCCTCGCTGGCCCCCGATCCGTGAATGGCGACCTTGAAAAATCGGTTGCCGACCCTAACATGCCCGCGCAAGCGAGCTGGATGACCGGTCTTGGTGCGCACCGTAACAACCACATTCGCAGCCAATAACACGTACAGAAAACATTTCGTACCGAAAACAATTCGCACAGAAAAGGAGCGCTTCGCGACATGATTGAAATTCAATCTCTGACTCGCCAGTTCGGTGAGTTCAAAGCGGTCGACAACCTCAGCTTTACCGTGCAACCCGGTGAAGTGCTGGGTTTTCTCGGCCCCAATGGTGCCGGCAAATCCACCACCATGAAGATGCTGACCGGCTTCCTGACTCCGACGGCCGGGCGCATCCGGATTTTTGGCCATGATGTCGAATCCGACCCGCTTGCCGCTAAGCAGCTGATTGGCTATCTGCCGGAAGGCGCGCCGGCATACGGCGACATGACGGTGCAGGGTTATCTCGAGTTCATTGCCGATTTGCGCGGCCTCACCGGCCCCCGCAAGAGTGAACGGTTGGCCACCGTGATCGCGCAGGTGCAGCTGGAAGAAGTGCTGCAGCAAAGCATCGAGACGCTGTCGAAAGGGTTCAAACGCCGGGTTGGCCTGGCGCAGGCCATTTTGCATGACCCGAAAGTGTTGATCATGGACGAGCCCACCGACGGCCTCGACCCGAACCAGAAGCATCAGGTGCGCGAACTCATTCGCAGCATGGCCAAAGACAAGATCCTGATCATCTCGACGCACATTCTCGAAGAAGTCACCGCGGTTTGCTCCCGTGCCATCATCATTGCCCGCGGCAAATTGCTGGCCGATGGCAAGCCACAAGATCTGCTGGCACGATCGAAATACCACGGCGCGGCCCGCTTGGTATTTGCCGCCGATCAGATCCCGACAGCGGATACCCGGCAGGCATTGGCGGCACTCAGCGGCGTCAGGGGCGTCGAGTCCTTGACGGACACTGAATGGTTGGTCGTGCCGCAACACGGACAGTCGGTGTTTGCCGAAGTCAGCGAGTTTGTCCGGCACAAGAGCATCCCGGTACAGCAACTGTTTGCAGAAGCCGGCCGCCTTGATGATGTCTTCCGTGACGTTACCGCGGGAGTGTAATGATGAACATTGATACTACTCCCCAACATATGGCCCTGAATGGCGCTGCCATGACCAATCAAGCGAGTAACACTGCCATGCCTGCCCAGTCGCTGCCTGCACTACCCAAATCCCACGCCATCAAGGTGTTGTTCAAACGCGAGTTCAACAGCTACTTTGCCACGCCACTGGCGCTGGTCTTTGTGGTGATTTTTCTGGTCATGAGCGGCGTTTTTGCCTTTGAGTTCGGCAAGCTTTACGAGCGCAATCAGGCCGATCTGCTGGCTTTCTTCAGCTTCCACCCGTGGCTCTATCTGTTCCTGGTGCCGGCAGTGGCCATGCGCAGCTGGGCTGAAGAGCGCCGCAGCGGTACGCTGGAGTTGTTGATGACGCTGCCGGTAACGCTCTGGCAGGCGGTGTTCGCCAAGTTCCTGGCAGCGTGGGCGCTGCTTGCCGTGGCGTTGGCGTTGACCTTCCCGATATGGCTGTCAGTCAATTATCTCGGCGATCCGGACAATGGCGCGATTGCCGCAGCCTATCTTGGCAGTCTGCTGATGGCGGGGGCGTTTCTCTCCGTCGGCACCTGTTTGTCTGCCGCAACGCGCTCTCAGGTAGTCGCGTTCATTCTGACCGTGGTGTTGTGTTTTGTCTTTGTGCTGGCCGGGTTTCCGCTGGTGTTGAACTGGTTTGCCGGCTGGTTGCCAAAATTGCTGGTTGATGCCATCGCCAACCTGTCGTTCCTGACCCATTTCGACGCCATCAGCAAAGGCGTGCTGGATATTCGTGACGTGTTTTTCTTTGTCGGCTTTATTGCGGCCTGGCTCATTGCCACCGCGATTGTGCTCGACATGAAGAAAGCCGAATGACCCCGCCAGGAATCGTCCGAGCGCAGACTATCTAGAGAAAACCATGACCAACAAGAATCTGTTTTCCCGCGCTGGCCTGTTGTTGCTGGCGCTTGCCTTTGTGGCGCTGACCATCCTGAGTTCGCTGGTGATGCGTGGTTGGCGTATCGATCTGACCGAAAACAACCTGTATTCGCTGTCGGACGGTACCGAGCGTATCGTCGGCCGTCTGACTGAGCCGGTGCATTTGTATCTGTACTTCTCGGACGAGGAGTCCAAGTCGCAACCGGAGCTGCAGGGGCTGCGCACTTACGCACAACGGGTACGCGAGATGCTGCAGGAGTACGAACGCATCAGCAACGGCAAAATTGTTTTTCAGCTGGTTGACCCGGCGCCGTTTTCGGAAGAGGAAGATCGCGCCGGTCAGTATGGCCTGCAGGCCGTACCGGTCGCTGATCGCAAGATCTATTTTGGTCTGGTTGCCAGCAACAGTGTGGACGAACGCGAAGTGGTCAGCTTCCTCCAGCCGGAGAAAGAGCAAACCCTGGAGTACGACATCAGCCGGATGCTGACCAAGCTGAATCGCAGCGCACCGCCAAAAGTCGGTCTGCTGAGCGGGATTCAGGTCAACGGCGGCTTCGACATGATGAGCCAGCAACCGCGACCGGCCTGGGTTGTGTTCGAACAGCTCAAGCAGATGTTCAAAATCGAGGAAATCAAATCGGATGCCACTGCGTTGCCGGCAGACTTGAATTTGCTAATCGTGGTGCAACCGAAAGGGCTGTCCGAGCCGCTGCGTTATGCCATCGATCAGTACGTATTGAATGGTGGCAAGTTGATGCTGTTCACCGATCCGTTTGCCGAAACGGACCGGGTCGGTGGCGGCATGGACAATCCGTTCCCGCAAGTGCTGCCCGGTGATGATCTGAATGCCTTGCTCAAGGCCTGGGGCGTCAAGATCGACATGAATCAGGTACTGCTGGATGCGGATAGCGCACTGTCAGTGCAGGTGACCCAGGGCGGCGCACCGGTTCGCCACTTGGGCCTGCTCGGTATCGATGGCACCGCGGCCGGCCATTCCCTGACCGCTGGTCTGGAAATGATAAATGTTGGTAGTGCCGGTACCATCACGGCATTGGCGGAGGCCAAGAGCACGCTGACCCCGGTGCTGGTGTCGGGCACACACAGCATGCTGGTTGAGCGCGGCAAATTCGAATTCCTGCCGGACCCAAGTGCACTGCAAAAGGATTTTGTCAGCGCCGACAAGCAACAGGTGATTGCTGCCCACCTGACCGGGCCAGCGATCAGTGCGTTCACCAAGGCACCGGACGGCTCGGCTGGAACCCACCGGGGCGACGCGGTCGAAGGCGGCATTCAGGTACTGCTGGTTGCAGATACCGATCTGCTGTCGGACCGTTTTTGGGTACAAGTGCAGGATTTCTTTGGCCAACGAGTGGCGCAGCCCTTTGCGGATAATGGCAACTTCGTGCTGAACAGTGTCGAGCAGTTCGCCGACTCGCCGGATCTGATTGGATTGCGCAGCCGCGGCCGTTTTGCCCGGCCCTTTGACAAGCTGGATGAGCTGCGCCGTGATGCCGAAGTGAAGTTCCGTGCGCAGGAAGAAGTCTTGCAAGCTCGCCTGACTGAAACCGAGCAGAAACTCAGTGACTTGCAGAACCGGATGAATCAGGCTGGGCAGGTCACCCTGAGTCCGCAAGAAGAACAGGCCCTGCGCGACTTCCAGAGTGAAAAGTTACGTATCCGCAAAGAACTGCGCGACGTACAGCACCAGCTCAATCGCGACATCGAGGCGCTTGGTACCAAGCTCAAACTCATCAACACCGCATTGGTGCCAGTGGTGCTGATCGCCATGGCCACCTTCATTGCGCTTGGTCGGCGTAACGTGCGCAATCGCAAGTCGCGCGAATAAGGCAATGGCTTTGCGCTGACCGCCCGGCAACGCCGGGGCGGTCAGCGTGATGGGTAATGCTGGCATTGTCTATTACGTTATTCGATTCCGTCTTCCAAACGAATCATCAGGAGCCTTGCCCCAATGAATCGTCGTTTTTTCAATCTGCTTGGTATTGTTGTCGCGCTCCTGCTTGTCGCCGTGTTGGCGCTGAACTGGCTTGGTCCGCAAAAGCCGGAAGCACTAGACCGCGAAAAAATGTTGCCCGAACTGGCTGCAGAACGCGGCCTGGTGGATCACATCCAGCTCGGAACCCGCGCCACTTCACTGGTGACTCTGCAACGACATGGCGAGCAGTGGCAGGTGGTCAACCGGGATGGTTACGTTGCCAATGCCGGCAAAGTCCGTAGCTTGCTGGACCAGCTGAGTAGCGCAGAAAAGTCCGAAGCCAAAACTGCTGACCCTGCAAGGCATGAAAAGCTTGGCTTGCTGGAAGATTCGGATACCACCTTGCTGCTGACCTTGAGGGCGGGTGACCGCATCGTTGCCGATTTGGTGGTGGGAAAATCGGTAACACGCCCGCCGGGTCACTATGTTCGCATAAAGGGGGAAGCGCAGAGCTGGTTGATCGACCGCGAGCTGACGGTCAGTCGGGAAGTGACTGACTGGTTGCGCACCGATTTGATCAATCTTCCGGCCAGCAAAATCAGATTGGTCGAACGCCTGAACGCCTTGCCTGTTCAATGCATTACCGCACCCTGTCCACCGGTGCCGGGCGAGCGGCTGTTTGCGTTGTCCAAAGCCAAGGCGGAAGACAATAGTTTCAGTCTGGCACCGATCCCTGCCGGCAAGGAGCCGGGGGCCGCATGGTTGTTATCCGGTCTCAGCGACGCCCTGAACGGACTGGCTGCCACTGACGTGGTAAAAGCGACGGCATTTGATTTTGCCAGCGCCAAGGCCACACTCTCGCGCTATGTCAGCTTTGATGACCAGATAGTGCTGGTGAGCCACTACCTGCTGAATAACAAACACTATGTCGGACTTCATGCCGAAGCCGGGCCAGCCGCGACCGATGCCGTAAAGAAGTCGGTTGAGGAACTGAACCAGCGGCATGCTGGCTGGCTATACGAGGTTTCGAGCTACAAGGGCGAAGGAATGGCTCGGGAGCTGAATGATCTCGTGCAGAACAAAGTACAGAACAACAAATCGGTGAACTGACAGAGCAAGGGCCGTGCGAACGGCCCTTGCGTTTTGGAGAACCCGCTGTGGGCTGGCATGTTTACCTGATCGAATGCGAAGACGGCAGCATCTATACCGGCATCGCGGTCGATGTCGCCAAACGCTATGCCGCCCATTGCGCTGGCAAGGGAGCTAAATACACGCGCTCTCGCCACCCGACGCAATTGTTGGCGAGCTTTCCGTTACCAGACCGCTCAAGCGCGCTGAGGGTTGAGTACGCCATCAAGCAACTCGACCCTCTTTCAAAACGCCGACTGACAGCACAACAAGTTCTGAGTTTTCTTTCTTCCAGCTAGATCCGAATTGTGGGGTGACTGCTTAGTGATGATGTCCTTCGCCAAGTCCTTCGTTGATGATGGTCGGAATCACCTGCGTGCCGGGCTGGGTACCGGATAGACGGGTGCCGTTGGCGAGGTTGCCGTCATGGCAATCCAAGCCACCGTGAATGCAGTTCTCAACCAGCATTTTCATCACCTCCGGATGCCAGCCATTGAACCAGTCACCGTGCAGTGACACACCGCCGGCTTGCGATGCGTTGACGGTGTACATGTCGGATGCCAGGCGCCAACCCCGGCTGGAACGCGAAACCGGCTCATAGTTTTCCGGACGCACACCGAACGCATAGTGATAGCTTACGCGCGCAACCGGCACGGGATGGCTGGAGGGGCACACGGTGCTATTCGGACCGCCGTTATTGGTCGGGTAGGCCATGTGGCTTTTGTGGTCGGCCGAATCCAGATTCACGCCATCCCAGCAGCTCGGAAAGAAAATATCGAACCGCAGGCGATCCGGCGCCACGCATTCCGGGATGCTCGCGCTGAAGTTGGGATTGTTGCCGTCGTTCGATTCCCACGTCTGACAGTGCCACCGCACAATCGACGTCGATTGCTCTTGCCCTGGCTGCGTGCTGGCAGTACCAGCAATCATTCGCAGGCCAGCGGGAAGCGGCTGAATACTGTCGAGATCATCCACGCCGGCCGAGTAGTAAAACACTTCATGGGCTTCGTCGTCGTTACCCACTACGGCCGGCACCACTTGCCATGCCGGATCTCCGTTCGCGTCCAATTGTCGCTCGCCGCTTTCGTTGTATAACGGCGCCAACAGTGCTGGCACCCAGTAGGCGGAACGATTGAGCGCATTCCCTTGGCAGCTGGCATTGCCGCTGGTGTAAAGCGAGTTCATGGTTGTTGCGTGGTCGGTCAGGGTATTGCCGTAAAACATGTGTAGGTGAGCCGCGCCCGCTTGGTTGGGAAAAACAATGGGGTCGTTGTAGCTGGCATGCGCGAAATCACAATTGATGCGGAAAATGCCACGCCAACTTTGATCAGCGGACGCTTCAGGCATCACGTTGGTGGGGGCCAAATCGGGATGATCCGACGTCAACACGCTGACCACATTCCACGCCGCTTCGGTTGCTGGACCCGTGCCACCCGTGTTGTCGACACCGCGGACAAGCAGCCGATGTGCGCCTTCGGTGACCGGCAGAACGACATGAGGGCTAGAGCAAGCTGAGTAGTTGCCGGTGTCGAGCGCACATTCATAGGTGCTGGCGCCGGTCGCGCTGAATTGAAAAATGGCATAGACATCACTGCTGCTTGGTGGGGTCTGACTGAATGCAACAGCCCCGACGGTAGCAGGGGAGGTCGGGGTTTCCGTCTCGGTTTCATCGCTGCTACCGCCGCCACCGCACCCGGCTAGCGCGAGGGCGATGCCAAACGCAAGCACGCGCCTAAAGGTGGGAAATGCATTGCCGGTATTGGAAAAGCTTGAGGCATCAGAAGGCGTGCACAACATGATTGGCTCCGGAGAATGAGAATGTCTCCATCCAACAACGCCACGTTTCGCCTCAGGTTGACGCGCAATTGTGGAGCAATCATGAACCGCAAGACAATGGCGCCACCGTTGTGATGGCACCGCGAGAGAGCTGGCACTAACGTCTAGCGGATTTCGACGGCTGTGCCACTTGCCGACACCATCAGCATCGAGCCGCCCTGGCCAATCACTTCGTAGTCCAGATCGATACCGACAATGGCATTGGCGCCGACAGCGCGGGCGGCGTCGGCCAGTTCATCGAGTGCCATCTGGCGGGCGTCGCGCAGTGCGCTTTCGTAGGCGCCGGAGCGGCCGCCGACGATGTCGCGTACAGAGGCCATGATGTCACGGAAAATATTGGCACCGACTATGGTTTCACCGGTCACGATGCCCTTGTAGGCGACAATGGTTTTGCCTTCGAAATTTGGCGTGGTGGTCATCAACACGGTGTAGCTCTCCTCAATGGCTGTTTGAGAAGGCGGTCAGGCCGCCGTCAGTACCGACCGCACTGACGAACGCATCACAGCACAATTCTTGAGCCGTGTTTGTGGGTATCTGTAAGCAATGGTGAGCCGGCGCAGCGAGCTTTCGTATCCGTCAACATGGCGTCGCAGCCAGATTGGTCCGAACAACGCGTCAGTCATGGACAACGCGCGGTACTGGCAGGCAAAAAAAAGACGGCGCAGGCGCCGTCAGTGAGGACTCCGTAAGATTGACGTATCAGTTGGGCAGCAGAAACCAGTAATCCCACTTCAGTACTACCGACGCTGGCAACGCGGCGCCATCGGCAAACGCAGGCAGGGTCGCCAGCAAATCACCTGGTTCACCCTTGAGACCGAACGTGACGACCCGCAGTGCCGCCAGGCCGTTGGCAACTGTCTGGCAGTCCTTGACAACGCTTGCTGCATAAATGGTATCGCCGGCAAAGCTCGGGTTGGCGTGCACGCCGCCGTTGAAGCCGGCCAGCCAGAGTGCGTTTTCCAGACCGTTGTAGCTCAGCGCCTGACAAAGCGAAATGATGTGGCCACCATAGACCAGGCGTTTGCCAACCGGTTGCTGTTGCATGTACGCAGCGTCGAAATGTACGCGGGCGTTGTTCTGGTACAACCGGGTGGCGAGCATGTGATCGCTTTCGCCGATGGTGATGCCACCGCCGTGGCTGATCACTTCGCCGATCCGGTAATCGCGCGCGGTCTTGCCGCTGCCGGTGTAGTAGGTCTGTTCTTCCGGCACGTTCAAACCGTCCGGAATCGGTAGTTCACCAGCCGTCAGTGCGGCTTTGGTGTCCGGAATCAGGTTGTGCCCGGTTGGCGTCGCATGGTCGCGTTTATGCACCATGACCCAGCGCTGCCATTGCAGCACCGGTTCGCCGTGCTGGTTCTGGGCGCGCGATTGCACGTAGACGACGCCAGTCTTGCCGTTGCTGTTTTCCTTCAGGCCAATCACTTCACTGTCGACAAACAGGGTGTCGCCGGCAAACACCGGTTGCAGGAAGCGCAGATCGGCGTAACCGAGATTGGCAACTGCGTTCAGCGAGATATCCGGTACGGTTTTGCCGAACGCAACATGGAATACCAGCAGCGGGTCGAGTGGTGTTCTGGCAAAGCCGCAGGCAGTCGCATAGGGCGCCGCGCAATACTGGGCAAAGCGCGAGCCATAGAGTGCCAGATACTGGGCGGCATCGCCTTCGGTCAGCGTACGCGGCGTCGCATGCTGGATGCGTTCGCCGAGTTGAAAATCTTCAAAGAAACGGCCGATGGTCACGGTGGTTGCCGCCTTGTAGATCCCCCTCCTTGGTTAAAGAGGGGCTAGGTTTGGTTCGACGTTTCAGGAGTTGCCGCTGTGCGGCGACCCCCAACCAGCTCTCCCTTACTTACTAAGGGGGAGGGCAAAACTTGTCAGCGTCGCTTGGCCTGTCCGAGCAGTTCAGTCTGGCCTAGCGCGTGCACCGCTTCAAATACCGCTATCACACGGCGCGCCCATTCAATCATGGCCGGTTCGATCAGTCGATCATCAATCACGGCGGTGCTCATGCCGTTGGCATCGGCCTCGTTCAGCGCGGTGATGATGCGCTGGGCGCGATCGACATCGCCGCGTTTTGGCGTGAAGGCGTCGTTGGCATAGGTCAGTTGCGCCGGGTGGATGATGGCCTTGCCGTCAAAGCCAAGATCGCGGGCCTGTCGGCAGGCAAATTCCGCGGCTTTGACATCTTTCAGATCGAAGTGCGGACCATCGACCACGCATTTGCGGTGGGCGCGGGCCGCGAGGATGACCAAGCCCAGCGAAGTCAGCAGGCCGGTGCGTTCGGGATTCGGATTCAACTTCAGCTCGTTGGCCAGATCGGTGGTGCCCATCACCAGGGTGCAAACCCGATCGGATGCGCCGGCAATTTCTTCAGCGCGCAGCACGCCGAACGGGCTTTCGATATTGCACATCAATTGGATATTGGGCGCGCCGAGTGCATCGAGTGCCATCAGGGTATCCAGCACCTGCTGTTTGCTTTCGACCCGTGGCAACAGAATGGCGTCGATAGGCAGGCTGGCCGCCAGCCGCAGATCGTCCTGGCCCCACGGCGAATAGAGCGGATTGATTCGGACCACTTTTTCCGAATGGCCGAAATTCGGATTCTCGAAGGCGTTCTTGAGTTGCTCGCGCGCCTGCAGCTTGAGGCTGGACGGCACCGATTCCTGCAAATCGAAAATCACACTGTCGGCTTGCAGGCCGCGCGCCTTTTCCAGATGGCGTTCGACGTGAGCCGGCACATACAGCATGGTGCGGCGCGGGCGGTAAGGCACGTTATTCATTCTGGTCCACTCCGTTTCGGGTTCTGGCAGGCGGTCCGTCAGGCCGGCAACAGTTTCAGCAAATCTTTGCGCAGCACCTTGCCATTCTTGGTGCGCGGGAAATCGTCAAAGAAGAAAATTCGCTTCGGCACTTTATACGCCGCCAATTCCTTTTCCGCGAAGGCGAGCAAGTCCGCCTCGGTAGCGTGACTGCCGGGCCGGCGAATGACGCAGGCGACGACCAGCGTCTTGCTGGCATCGATCTGCTGGCCGAGCGCGACGCAGTCGCCAACGCCGTCGTGGCTCTTCAGCACTCGCTCGATTTCGTGCGGGCTGACCCGGTAGCCGAACGACTTGATCACATCGTCCTTGCGGCCCATGAACCAGATATAGCCGTCTTCGTCCTCCCAGGCGTAATCACCGGTCAGGAAGTAACCACCACGACGGAGCTTGCTGTTTTCTTCCGGCAGTTGCCAGTACGACAGGAACAGGCCTGGATCGGTTTCCGGAATGCCGATCATGCCTTCTTCGCCACGTGCGACCGGCTTCAGGTCTTCATCCAGCAATTGAATATCGTGACCGGGCTGTCGGACGCCAGCGGCTCCGGGCCGCGGTGTTTTGCTCGGCGGATGCGAGATGTAATAGGAAAATTCGCTCATGCCGATGGCTTCATAAATCGGCTGGCCGAAACGCTCCTGCCAGGCCGTCAGCACGTCATCGGACAGGTGCTCGCCAGCGCACATGCAGTGCCGCAGCGTCGGCACATCGGCTTTGCTGGCAGCGGTTTTCTGCAGGATCTGGCGATAGACCGTCGGCACGCCGATAAAAATCGTGCATTGGTGTTTGGCAATCAGCCGGGTCCACAGGCCCGGATCGTTCGGGCCTTCGTAAGCGATGACGGTATGACCATGGTAAAGAGGGTCCATCAACGCAGTGCCGAGTACATAGGTCCAGTTGAACTTGCCGGAATGGAGAATCCGATCCTGACCTTTGAAGTCGAACCAATTGGTCGCGGCCGGTACCCGGCCAAGCAGCGCCCGGTGCGCGTGCAGAACACCTTTCGGGTAGCCGGTGGTGCCGGAGGTGTACACCAGATAGGCCGGATCATCGGCTTTGGTTGCCACGGCCTTTTTCAGCGGTGCATGTTTGCGCAGCAGATCGTTGAAGGCATGCAATTCGGCTTTACTGCGCGGCAGCCCGACCGGCAGTCGGTCGCAGCCGGACAGAATCACATGCTTGAGCGTGCTGACCTGACCGAGTTGTTCGACCAACTCGAGCCACATGTTGACGTGGGTCACCAAGATCTCGGCGCCGGAATCCTTGGCGAGGTAAGCCAGTTCACTGGCGGTCAACAGCGACGACGAGGGCACGGCGATGCCGCCGGCTTTCATCGTGCCAAAGAACGTGACCGGATAGGCAATCGAATTGGGCAGCCGGATCAGTACCCGGCTTTCACGCTTGACGCCGAGGTCGAGCAGGGCAGCCGCGAGTTGCGAGCTTTGTTCGGCCAGTTGGGCGTAGGTCACCCGCTCTTCGCCGCGCTCGGCATCTTCGACGATCATCGCAAAATGCGCGGCGCGCTCGCCATGGGCGTGCTTGTCGGTGCAGGCGACGCCAATATTGAACTGTTCCGGAATATTCCACTGCCAGTCGGACATGGTGTTGCTCCGTGACTCTCGCGATTTTCCCTTCGGAGAGAACGTGTTGAAACGCTAACGCGAGCGTGCGCTCGCGACCCCACCCTAGCCCTCCCCTTGGCAGGGGAGGGAACATAGTTACACCAGACCGTACGGCCAGTTTTCGCGGATCGTATGCACCGGCAGTTTCTTCAGCACTTCGATGGCGAACTGCTTTTGTTCGGTTGGCAGTGCGTTGAGCGCGTTGGCGCGCAGCAGGGTTTGCAATGCCTTGCCGAACATCGGCGGATCCAGCATTTCGCCTTCGAAGCGGATGGCGCCGCCGAGCAGGGCATCGGCGTCGATCGCGGCCTTGAGAATATTGACGTCGCGCTGGATGCGCATTGGCGATGGCGTGAACGCAACCTTGCACAGGTGAATATGGCCGGGGTGGATCACTTGTTTACCGGTCAGACCCATCTGCGCTTCTTCGACCGCGTGGGCATAAACGATTTGCGCTTCGCGGTCGCCGTGCAAATCGAGCCAGCGGCGGATGTCGTGCGGTTCGATGTAGGTTTCCGGCATGGCGCTGGCATTGAGCAGCACTTCGACGCCACCGATGACACCTTTACCGGCGATACGGGCTTCGAACAGCAGCATCATCAGGTAGGTGCGCAGCTCGTTGATCCAATTTTCCGGGGTCAGGTGGATCGCCATCGCTTTCGAGAAGTCGTGGATGCCGAACACCACGTGCTTGACGGTGGAAAACTGCATCATTTCCGGCGCGATCTTCAGGCTGCGCGGGTGCTCGATGATCGGCTGGATGGTAATTTTCGGATTGACGTTGACCAGCCAGCCGCTGAGGTCACGAATTTCAGCGGCGCCGTAGACTTCACCGGCTTTGGCCAGAATGATCACGTCGATAAAGGCCGACATGTCCTTGATGAGTTCGAGATCTTTCTCGTACTCGGCAGTGCGGAACGGGTTGATGCGCAGGGCAATCTGGAAATTGCGGTCGGCAGCTTCGCCAAACGAAGCCAGCTCCTGACGCAGCAGGTCGCGCGACATGTCTTTTTGCCGGCAACCGTCTTCCAGGTCGAACAGCAGCGTGTGCGCCTTGCATTCCCGCGCGTATTTGCGCATGCGCTCGGCAGCCTGCTCCATGGTTTCGTAGATACCCTGAGCCGGGTTGTATTTCACCGGTGGGTAATAGAGCTGAATGCCCGGCCATGGGCCACCCAGCACCAATTCCTCGTTGATGGTTTTGAGAAATGCGTGTTCTGCCATCATGCCGACTGCCCTCCTGCGGTCTGGTCTGCCCTGACTCTCACCCCCCGCCAAGCGAGAGAACGGGCCTCCCGGCACTGGTCGGGCCGGGCGATTGCGTCGAATATAACGATTCAAACGCTCATTTGAAATACCCGTTTGAAATGTTTGTTTACTGTGCTATCAATACAGGCTCGGAGAAGCTGGCCCGTCCAGTCAAGGGACGTACGACTAAAGCAGTACCGCCGCTTTTCCTCACCCAAAGTCGGGCAAAATGCCCGCCATACCGGACCCGATCAGTCGCAAGGAGACCACTGTGATCAAGCCCGTGCACCCCGATGTCGCCCTGTTTGAAGGTGAGCGCCCGTTTCCGGCGCTGGCCAGCTGCGAGCACTTCGCCGGCAGCGAAAAGCTCATCAACAAGGCGCTGCAACTGCAAAACGAGCTTGGCCCGATCTTCGACATCACCTGCGACTGTGAAGATGGCGCCCAGTCCGGCAAAGAGACCGAGCATGCCGAAATGGTGGCGGCAGTCATCAACTCCGAGGCCAACAAGCATCACCGGGCCGGTGTTCGCATCCACGACTACAGCCACGAGTTCTGGCGCAAGGATGTCGACATCCTGCTGAAAGCGGCCGGCGAGCGCATTGCCTACATCACCATTCCGAAGTGCACCAATGCCCGCCAGGCCGAGGACATGGTCACCTATATCCAAGACAAGTGCCGGCAGTTGCACCTGAAGCGGGAAGTGCCGATCCACGTGCTGATCGAAACCCATGGTGCACTGCACGATGTCTGGCAGATTGCCACCTTGCCGTGGGTCGAGGTATTGGACTTTGGCATGATGGACTTTGTCTCCGGCCATCATGGCGCCATTCCGGCCGCGTGTATGCGCTCGCCAGGACAATTTGATCACCCGCTGCTGGCCCGCGCCAAGACCGAGATGGTGGCTGCCGCATTGGCCAATGGCGTGGTCCCCGCCCATAACGTGACACTCGATCTGAAAAACCCCGAGCAGACCCGTGCCGATGCCCACCGGGCCCGCTACGAGTTTGGCTTCCTGCGCCAGTGGTCAATCTACCCGACCCAGATCCAGGCCATCGTCGACGCCATGAAACCGGATTTCTCCGAAATTCAGGATGGTGCCGAGATCCTGCTGGCCGCCCAAGCCAATCATTGGGGGCCGATCCAGCACAAAGGCGAACTGCACGATCGCGCCACCTACCGTTACTTCTGGACCCTGCTCAAGCGCGCCAAGGCGACCGGCGCGCCCATTCCGGACTCGGCAGTCAAAGCCTTTTTCAGCTGAACCGTTTACCACCGGAATGATTGAAGGCGGTAACCGCCAATTTGCAACCGCAATTCCGCGCCAAGCCCGGCCCCGTGCCGGGCTTTTTGCTTCTTTGCACTTTCGCCCTGCTGTTTCCATACTGGAGAGGTCAACCATCATCCCGGATGGTCAGCTGCCAGTCGGTGGCTACAGACAAGGACGTAAGCCATGGCGTCGTTTCGTGTGTCGTTGCCCGCTCTGCTGATCGGGCTCACGTTCAGTCAAGCTGCACTGCCGATAGGTTTCGGTGAACTGCAGGTCCAGTCACGCCTCAACCAGCCGCTGCAGGCGGAAATCCCGGTGCTGGGCGTCTCTGCCAACGGCATCGACGCGGTCAAGGTCCGGCTTGGTGGCCGGGAAGAGTTCGCGGCGCTGGGCCTCGATTACAGTCGTGAGATTGATGCGCTCGCCACCGAGTTGGTGGTGCGCAATGATCAGGTGGTGCTGCAACTTCGCAGTCGCGATGCCCTGCGCGAACCGTTGCTGAATCTGGTGCTGGTGGCAGAAGAGGGCAGCGCCCGAATGTTGCGCGACTACGCCGTGTTGCTGGATCTGCCCGATGTCACGCCGACACCGGTGGTTTCGCAGCAACCGGTGAGTCCGCTGCCGAGCGAAGCTTCCGCAAGCTCGCTATCGGCCCCACCAGCAACCACGACTGCAGTTGGCGCAGAACCGGACGCCGCGCCAGCGTCGATCGACTCCCAATCCACCTCCGCCAGCTTGCGCTACGGCCCCACGCGCACCGGCGACAGCCTGTCGATACTCGCGCACCGTCTGGGCAAGGCGCGTGGTGATGAGTGGCATGCCTTTGGTGTCGCGCTCTATCTTGCCAACCCGGACGCTTTCATTGCCGGTGACCCCAATCGACTGAAAGCGGCCATGGCGTTGCAATTGCCAACATCCGAGACGGTGGCCCGCTATTCACGGCGGGACTGGAATGCACTGTTTGCCGGCACGCTGACCCAGGCCCCGACATCAACCGGGAACCGTTCGGTACCCACTGCCGCAGTTGCCGTTCCGGAAGCACCGGCTGCCGTGGCAAACCAGGCTCAGTCGCCGGCGCCAAATGCACCGCTGCCGCGCGATCAGGACGCCTTGGTGTTGGCCGATCTGCGCCGCGAAAACGGCCAGCTTCGCGCCGAGCTCAGTGCAACGGCGGCGCGTATGCAGGAACTCGAGCAACGACTTGCCGAACTCGATGCCCGGCAACAGTCACTCGCGGCAGCAGTGCCGGCCGCAAGCGCGGCAACTGAAGCGTCGGCAAGTTCCACAACGCTTGCCGAGGCGTCGGTGCCGCCGACCGACGCCGACATCAGCGTGGCAGTATTGCCACCACCGCCGTCACCGGTTGCAGTGGAGATTCGTGATCAGATCGCTGCCGAACCGGCGCCAGCTGTTATCGGTGCAGTTGACCGCAACCGCGACAGCGACCGGCCCGCCGCCAGCGAGGCAAAAGCACTGAGCGGTGCCACGGCGATCGGCTCCATCTGGTCGACGGTGTTGCTGCCGCTGCTGTTGCTGCTTGGCCTTACCGCCGTTGGTGCGCTGTTCTGGTTCTGGTATGAACGTCGCCATCGTCGTCAGTCGCGCCGGCCAGTCATTCGCTCCGTGCGTGAACCTCGGCCGGTATTGCCCTTGGTACAGGCCGAAGAGCGTCACGTCGATCTCGCCGACGCCGGTTCACCGGACCGACGGGCGTTGAAAATGAAGCAAATCCAGGCAGCACTCGATACCTATGTCAGCTACCAGCGACTTGACCGTGCCATCGAACTGCTTGAGCAGGAGAGTCAGCATGCCGGCGATGATCTGGTGTTGCGCCGGCATCTGCAGAAGATCCTGAAAGACATCCGCCGCCAGCATCAGCAATGGCAGGAAAAACAGCAGCAACATCTGATGCAACAGTTTGATACCGCAACCTCAACGCACAGCGAGCGCGGGTCAACCCGCGATGACAGCCTGAAGAGCTCGGGCTGAAGCGGTCGGCGTGCTGCAGTGCGGCACGCCGGACCCGCTGTCTTCGGTCATTCTACCGCTGCGCTTGCCCGATAAAAGCCGCTACACTCGGCCGTCCTGTTTTCCTCCCACCGCTTTCGGAGACACGCGTCATGCGCGCTACGTTATTGCTGACTTCATTACTTGCGTCCATCGGTATGGCTCATGCCGACAGCTTGATCCATGCCGGTAAATTGGTCGACCCGGAAACCGGCAAGGTGCGGGAAAAGGTGTCAATCGTCATTGCCGGCAACCGGATTGCCTCGGTGCAGGACGGCTACCTTGATCCGGCAACCTATTCGCCGTACTACGACCTGCAGCAACACACCGTGCTGCCGGGTTTCATCGACATGCATGTCCATGTCGCTGGCGAAAATAGCCCGACCTCGTACACCGAACGATTCTTCATGAATCCGTCTGACTATGCCCTGCGTGCCACCCAATACCTGGAGCGCACCTTGAACACCGGCTTTACCACCGTGCGCGATCTCGGCGCCGCCGACGGGCTCAATCTCAGCTTGCGTGAAGCGGTGAAAAAGGGGTGGGTCAACGGTCCGCGCATTTTTGCCGCCGGCAAATCGATTGCCACAACGGGTGGCCACGCCGACCCGACCAATGGCCTGAATATTGAACTGCGCGGTGATCCGGGCCCGGATGAAGGCGTGGTCAACGGCACTGACGAAGCCCGCAAAGCGGTGCGCCAGCGCTACAAGGAAGGCGCCGATCTCATCAAGATCACCGCCACCGGCGGCGTGCTCAGTCTGGCTAAAAGCGGCATGAATCCGCAGTTCATGGACGATGAAGTCAAGGCCATTGTCGAAACGGCAAAAGATTACGGCTTCGCCGTGGCGGTGCATGCTCACGGCAAAGACGGCATGCTGCGCGCCGTCAAGGCTGGCGTCGATTCGGTCGAGCACGGCACCTACATGGACGATGAAGTCATCACAGAAATGAAGAAGCGCGGCACTTGGTATGTGCCGACCATCTCGGCCGGCAAATTCGTGTCCGAAAAAGCCAAAATCGATGGCTATTTTCCGGATGTGGTTCGGCCGAAAGCGGCAGCCATCGGCGTCGAAATCCAGAAGACGTTTGCCAAGGCCTACAAGGCCGGCGTCAAGATTGCGTTCGGCACCGACGCTGGCGTTGGCCCGCACGGCAGCAATGCCGAAGAGTTTGTTTACATGGTCGAAGCCGGCATGACCCCGATGGATGCCATCAAATCCGCCACCATCAACGCCGCGACGCTGCTGCGGCAGGAAAAGGAACTCGGCAGCATCAAGGCCGGCAAGTTGGCCGACATCGTGGCGGTAAAAGGCGATCCGCTGCAGGACATTACGCTACTGAAGCAAGTCAGCTTTGTGATGAAAGATGGCGCGGCCTATAGACAATAATCAGCCTGGTTGACGCATCGGCCAATGTGCAGGACCGGACCGCGAAGCGGTTCGGAGGCATGTATAGCCGGTGGCGAAAACATGCGGCAGAAAATCCAGCGGGCTTTCCGCCCTGTGGAGCTAAAAGCCTGCGCACACACGCAATGCAATTTTCACGTTCGGTGAAGATTTGAACGGCAAACAAAACGGGGCGCCTTGCGCCCCGTTTTGTTTGTTCGACTCATCAGAAATTGTAGCTGATGGCCTTCTTCTGCAGCACCCCAGCGGTCTGGCTACCGGTTGCGCAAGCGTCCAGATCGGGTTTCTTGATCACCCAGACTTTGTGCTTGGCTTCGGTGTCACCCGAGGCATCCTTCAGGATCAGGCTGACATGTTCGCCACTGCCAAGTCGACGGGTCGAGCCGGCATAGCTGCACAGCGCATCGAGCAACTGATCTTCGGTTTCCTTGACCTTGGCCTGCCACTGCTGCTTCTGTTCATTGCGCAGTGCCTCGGCTTTGGCACGGAACTGCTGTTGGCTGGTCTCGAAGTTCTGGCGTGACTTGTCCAGCGCCGCTTTCAGCTTGTCGCGTTCGGCTTGGCTCATGTCCTTGTTCTTGCGCACGGCATCGGCATAGGCCTTTTGCTGATCGCGATAATCGCGGGCCGCCTTGCGCTGGCTGTCGCGCAGTGCGCGCAGCTGATCTTGCGTTTGCTTGTCGATACCGCGGCCATAGCCCATTTCACTCATCGCTTCGTGGGCGGCTTCCATGGCCTCTTCAACCACCGCTTCCATCTCTTCGGTGTCCGGCACGTCCGGCGTATCCACGTCATCTTCGCCGTCACCGTAGGCGATTACCGGCATCGGTGGCAGCGGTGCGACCGGTGCCATCGGTGCAGCAAAAACATGGCCGTAATGGGCGCCCGGCAGGTGTACTTCAAACACAATGCCCTGGCCGGCGAGGTACAAACCCTCGACGCTGACCCCGCCATGTTCCCAGCGACCTTGCCGGGCTTTTGGCGCAGTGGCGGTTTCGAGTACCTGACCGAGTATCTGCACGTCTTTGCTGAGCGCGCTGTACTTGGTCTCGGTGCTGCTGCTGGCGGCGGCGACCGGCTTGCTATCTGCAGCCATGCTGGTGCCAGTGCTGACGGTCACTCCGGCTGCGATCAGTGCAGTCAGAAGTGAGCGGACCGGGAAGGAACGACGATTCATAAAGCCTCCGATTCAGTGGTGGTTTGCAACGAGGCCTTGAGCGCGCGCAACTCAAGTCGACTTTGCTGTTGAGTGGTAAGCAGATCGCTGAAGGCTTTCACCTGCAGGGCCTGATCCTGTTCGCGCACGGTCTTCCAGTAGTCGACCCATTGCGCCAAATCCTGCTGCTGTTGATCGCGGGCGTAGTTGACTACCGCGGTCATCATTTTCTGGTTGTCCTGCTGCCGGCTGATGTCCCAGGCAGCGAGCTGATTGGTGACGGTCAGTTGCTGCTGTTCCTTGAACTGGTTCAGGCGCTGTTCCAGGGCATCGGCGGTGAGCACCTGGCCGCTGCTTGGCTGGCTGCCGCCGAAACTGACCCGGAATCCGCTTTCGTCGCTCTGCACATTCACTTTCGCGACCACCAGCAACAGACACAGCGCTGAGGTAGCCATCGACAGCCATGGCAGCCATTGACCGCGCTGTTTTTCCGGTACGGCGAACGCGGTGCGATGCCATTCCGGCACCGGCAGGTCGCGCCACTGGCGCGTTTCGTTGGCCAGCGTATCGAGCATGACCAGATCGGCCTGGCAGTGCGGGCACTGCTGCAGGTGTTCAGTCAATTGCTGCTGCGTGGCCTCAGGCAGCAGGTGCTCGCGGTAGTCGCTGAGCAGCGGGCCGGCTTCTTCACAACGCATGTTTCAACTCCTGGGTTCTCACATTGCAGCGCAAATTTTTGCGCTGCGTGCGGGTTGTGCTAGGTGACATGAATGTGTCGTCACAAGGCATGTTTCAATTCTTCGTGACCGCGCAGTTTTTGCAGTGCGGTGTACAAACGGGTTTTCGCGGTGTTCTCCGGGATGCCGAGCTGGCCGGCAATCTCCTCGAAGGTCAGGTGCTGGAAAAACTTCAGCTCCACCACCAGCCGCTGGTCATGACTCAATTGCGCCATCACGCGCAGCAGCGTGCCGCGCAGGCTGTCTTGTTCGACGCTGCGGTGGCTGCTGTCATCCGCAACAATCACGTCTTCGTCCACTTCGGCCGCCTTGTGCAGCGGGTTGCCCCGCCGGCGGCGCAGGAAATCGACTGACCGGTTGGCCACGATGCGCAGCAGCCAAGCGGCAAATACGCCGTCGGCCCGGTAGTTCGGCAGGTTGCGATAGACCGCCAGAAACGCTTCCTGCATCAGGTCGAGCGCGTCCTGCCGGTTGCCGGTCATCCGGTAGGCGAGGTTGTAGACCCGCTTTTCATGGCGGCGCACCAGACTCAGCCAAGCGCGCTGTGATCCCCCCAGCGCCTTGGCAATCAGTTCGCCGTCGTCTGCTATTCCGAACATGGTTTTCCGTTTTTGTGGTGTGCCGAGGCGGTCTGCTGTCGCGAGCCGCGCCAGCTTTTCGGTTCGTCTGTGCTGATTGTCGTTGCCGGCCGGCAAATAGTTTGCCGATTTGGCAAAAATTCACCTCTGGCACCCGGCCCGCTGGCGCTATGGCATCGTCTGCGCCAGCCTTTTCCCACCCCAACGACGGAGCGCAAGTGATGAAAACCCTGCTGATTCTGGCCGCAACCGCGCTGCTGACGGCCTGTGCCGGCGGCCTCCCGACGCCGAACACCGGCGGCCCCAGCAAGTATCTGATCAATCCGGGCAACACCCAGCGTATTTACCAGGAATGGCATTACGCCCAGGCGGCACGGGTCGGCGATACCATTTGGGTCTCTGGCCAACCCGGCGCCGGCGCTGGTGCCAACGACATCGAAGGCCAGACCCGGGCGGTGTTCAAGCGGCTGCAGGCCGTCCTGGAGGCAGCAGGTTCGGGTCTGGGCGATGTGGTCGAGCTGACCAGCTATCACCTGAACATCAAGGAGATCGACAAAGTCGGCAAGGTAAAGGACGAGTTCATGCCGAACCATTACCCGGCCTGGACCGCTATCGGCACGACGGCTTTGGTGATGCCGGATGCGCTGATCGAAATCAAGGCGGTGGCGGTGGTCGGCAGTGGCGAACGGGTACAAGTGGTCGAGCGAATGCCGACGGAATCAAGGCCTTGAGCGGCAACGGCAGCGCAAGTTGCTGCAACGCAGCAAGATAATGCCCCCTCCGACACGGTAACGGCCACTGCCAACCTGCATGATATAGTCCGCGCCATTGTTGCCGACCGAGGCGTCACGCTGCCTCTGTGCGCATTCGCCTGACGGCGCCTTCACGGCGCCGTTTGTTTGCCACCCTCTGCATAGAACGAAAGAGATGGAACGCACTGTCCTGATTACCAATGATGTCGTCGTGATGGGTCTGCTGGCGCTGATTCTCGCGCTGGTTTTTCACACGTCGCGCAGCCAGCAACCGTGGTTGAAAACCCTGTACAACTACGTGCCCGCGGTGTTTCTTTGTTATTTCCTGCCGTCGCTGCTGAATACTTTTGGCGTCATTGATGGCAGCGCCTCCAATCTCTACATGGTCGCGCGCAACTATTTTCTGCCTGCCAGCCTCGTGCTGCTGACCATGAGTGTGGATCTGAAGCGACTGTTTGCACTCGGGCCAAAAGTGCTGGTGATGTTCCTGACCGGTACCGCTGGCGTGATGATTGGCGGGCCGCTGATTCTGTTTCTGTATTCGCTGATGGTGCCAGAAGCGGTGACGGGGGAAGGGCCGGATGCACTCTGGCGTGGTCTTGCCACCATTGCGGGCAGCTGGATTGGTGGCGCCGCCAATCAGGCAGCGCTGCGCGAAACCTACCAGACACCGGGCGATTTGTTTGCCGTGATGGTGACCATCGATATCGTGGTCGGCAATCTCTGGCTGGCCTTCTTGTTCTTCCTGATTGGCAATCAGGAGCGGCTCAATCGTTGGTTCAATGCCGACACCAAAGCCTATGACGCCGTGCTGCAAACCGTTTCGCAGTTCGAGCGCGAACACAAGCGCGAAATGACCCTGAATGACCTGATGATCATGGTAGGGTTGGCGATTGGCGTGACCGGTGTGTCACACGGTGTTGGCGCAGTTATCGCCGGCTGGATTGGCGAAAATTATCCGTACTTGAAGAACTGGAGTCTCGACAGCACCTTTCTCTGGGTGGTCATTCTGGCCACCGCTGGCGGCCTTGGCTTGTCGTTCACCAAAGCCCGCGATCTGGAAGGTGTTGGCGCTTCAAAACTCGGTTCCGGCTTTCTGTATATCCTGATTGCAACCGTTGGCATGCAGATGAATGTCATGGCTATCGGCCAGCACTGGCAGTTGTTCTTTGTCGGCTTCCTCTGGATCTGCGTGCACGGTGCGTTGCTGTTCATTGTGGCGAAACTGATTCGGGCCCCGCTGTTCTTCCTGTGCGTCGGCAGTCAGGCCAATATCGGCGCGGCGGCATCGGCCCCCGTTGTCGCGGCAGCGTTCCATCCGTCGCTGGCGCCAGTTGGCGTATTGCTGGCAGTATTTGGTTATGTGCTCGGTACCTACGGCGGTTATCTCTGTGCCGAGATGATGCGCATCGTCTCTGGCGGCTGACCGCAATGAGAGTTGAGCAAACGCACTTCCTTGGTGCAGCGGTAATTTCGGTCTGTGCACACTTCTTTGTCGTGCCAGCACTCGCGGCTGAGTATGTGCCAGGCCTAGCTAGGCAAATCTCCTTACAAGGAGAGGTAATCTCTATTCAGCGGGTCATTCGGGACGGGGCGTATGACTGGGAGAAAAAAGCATGCGAATCGGAATCCGTTACGGATGGTGCAGTTAGGCAATATCTCGCTATCGCAGATGACGTGAACGTTGATAGTCATGATTTTGATAATACAGTCTGTTCTTTCTTGGTTTCAATTCGATTCAATGGCGAAATTTGGCAGCTTGATCTGAATATTTCGGGGTTGTCTTATTTGCGTACAGGTCCCTCGGGCGGGCAGGTTCTGGGGTGCGGTAGCGCTTGCGCCAAGTTTTTGCACAATGCTGAAAGTGCGGCGGAGACTTGCTTGCATGCTAATGATGGTTGTTAAGGCAAATATATGAGCGAATTTGTTTTGCATGAACGCCTCGCCGCTGACTGTATTGTCGTCGGCGACTGGCCGCTGTGCCGTATGTTGCTGATGAACGACAGCCATTATCCGTGGTTGATTCTGGTGCCGCGTCGGCCGGATTTGCGCGAGATTTATCAGCTTGATGCCATCGATCGCGCGCAGTTTCTGGCTGAATCCTGCGCGCTGGGCGAAGCGCTGATGCAGCAGTTTTCCGGTGACAAACTGAACGTCGCGGCGCTCGGCAATATGGTGCCGCAGCTGCATATTCACCATGTCGTGCGCAAAGTCGGCGATGCGGCGTGGCCAGCGCCGGTGTGGGGCAAGGTGCCGGCGCAGCCTTATGCCCCGGTTGCCGCCGAAGGCTTGCTGAAAACGCTGCGCGCAAAGTTATCGCAGTCATTCTCGCTGGCTAACTGAGTGCTCACTTTCTGCTCGATTCCGGCCGACAGCGGAAATTCGCGCGCGACTGCGCCCGGCTTTCGGCTAAGATCACGGCTGGGAGTCGGCCAGACAGTCGCTGGTGCCGCAAGGTGCTGGAGGAAAGTCCGGACTCCATAGGGCAGGGTGCCAGGTAACGCCTGGACGGCGCGAGCCGATGGAAAGTGCAACAGAAAGATACCGCCGATGTGGCGAGTCCGCTGCCGGCAACGGTGCCGGATACTGCCGCAGGTAAGGGTGAAATGGTGCGGTAAGAGCGCACCGCGTCCCTGGCAACAGGCGATGGCACGGCAAACCCCACCCGGAGCAAGACCAAATAGGCGTCCAATGGCGTGGCCCGCGCTGGACGCGGGTAGGTTGCTTGAGCCGACTGGTGACAGGCGGCCCAGAGGAATGACTGTCCTCGACAGAATCCGGCTTATCGGCCGACTCCCAACTTTTTCTTCCGCCCCGGCTGTCTGCCGGGAAGCCCGCCACACTTAAAGTGAATTCTCACGATCCAATCCCAAGGTTTTGATTTCATTTTCTTCCTTGTAACTGGCACTTATCCACAAGCTGGGATCCAGCGCTAAGTCCTTGTCACACAAGCGTTATTTCCTCGGTTTCGACCGGGAATTTGCTTGACGCAGATCACCCTCGTTTCTATAGTGGCGAAAAGTGGGGAAACGTGTCGATTTGTGGATCACGTTTCAGGGTCAACGCCGGACAGGACAGTCAAACAGTGTTTCGCGGGGCAAGTGCCATCTCGGTAGACGCAAAGGGCCGCATCGCCATGCCAGCCCGGCACCGTGACGCCCTGCAAAACCTCTGCTCCGGGCAGCTGGTCATCACCCGTGACCTGAGCCTGCCCTGCCTGCTGGTGTTCCCGATGCCGGCCTGGGAGCGGCTCGAACAGGATCTCGAGAAGCTGTCCAACACCAATCCCGTGCACCAGCGCATCAAACGCATCCTGATGGGCTTTGCCACTGAAATCGAACTCGACAGCGCCGGCCGCATGTTGCTGCCGCAGGTGCTGCGCGAGCAGTGCGGCATGACCAAGGACGCGATGCTGGTCGGTCAGGGAAAAGTGTTCCAGCTCTGGGATGCCGTGCGCTGGGATGAACAGATCCGGGTCGATATCGAGGCTCACGGTACTGACAACGCTGATTTGCCAGCGCTCTCGTTCTAAGGGGATTGACCCATGCACGAGACGGTACTCCTGCACGAATCGGTGGCAGCGCTGGCAGTGCGTGCCGACGGTTTCTATGTCGACGCGACGTTTGGCCGTGGTGGTCACAGCGGCCTGATTTTGCAGCAACTGGGTCCTGCGGGCCGGCTGCTGGGCATTGATAAAGATCCGCAGGCGATCGCTGCCGCCCAAGAAAAATTTGGCAGCGATGCACGGTTTTCGATTGAGCAGGGCGCGTTTTCGCAGCTCGGTGAATTGATTGCACGGCGCGGCATGACCGGCAAGGTCGATGGCGTGTTGATGGATTTGGGCGTGTCGTCGCCTCAACTGGACGAGGCGGCGCGCGGATTCAGTTTTATGCGTGACGGAGAACTGGACATGCGCATGGATCCCACGCGGGGACAAAGCGCTGCCGCCTTTCTCGCCACGGCGACGGATGAAGCCATCGCCGATGTCCTTTATCGTCTTGGTGAAGAACGCCAGTCCCGCCGCATCGCCCGCGCCATTGTTGCCGCGCGCGACGTCGAGCCGATTACCCGCACCGTTCAGCTCGCCAATATCGTGGCCGAAGCGTTGCCGCGCCATGAAAAACACAAGCATCCGGCTACCCGCACCTTTCTGGCCCTGCGTCTGTATGTCAACGATGAACTCGGCGAAGTCGAGCGGGTGCTGCCGCAAGCGCTGGACGTGCTGGCACCGGGCGGTCGTGTTGCCGTGATCAGCTTTCACTCGCTGGAAGATCGCATCGTCAAACAGTATTTCAAGCGCGAAGCCAAAGGTGATGATCTGCCCAAGGACTTGCCTGTTCGCGCCAGTGAAATTCATTCCCGCGCCAAATTGCTCGGCAAGATTGTCCCGAGCAAAGAAGAGATTGCCCGCAACCCGCGCTCGCGCAGCGCGGTGCTGCGCGTCGCGGAGAAACGCTGATGAACGCGACGCCGAACCAGCCCTCCTTGCTCAAAGCCATGCTGACCAGTCTGCATGGCTTTGGCATTGGCGTGGCGGTATTGGCACTGGTGACGCTGCTGTCGGCACTGGCGGTGGTCTGGAGCGCACATCAAACCCGGATGGCCCGCGCCGAGTTGGAAGCACTGGAAAAACAACGCGACGAACTTGATAACGAATATCGCGCATTGAAGTTGGGTCAGGCCGCGCTTGCGGAACACGGACGGGTGGAGTCGGTGGCCAAAGCCAAACTTGGCATGGAGCGAGTGGGGCTGGAAAACGAACGGGTGGTGCAGCCATGAGCACCAAGCCGAATGGGGGCTCAAGCCCGACAGTGAACCGCCCTGCCAGCCCTCAGCGGCCGTCGGTGGCGGCGGCGCTGGGCAAAGCCTCGACCAAGGCAACGGCCGATGTCCGGCGCAATTATCCGTTGTACAACTGGCGGTTCTATTTCCTTGGCGGCGTCCTGATACTGGGTTTTATCGGACTGACAGTGCGGGCCGGCTATTTGCAGGTGGTCGAGCAGACCTTCCTGCAGAAAGAAAGCGCGGCACGGGCACTGCGTGATCTGCCGATTGCGAGCTTCCGCGGCAACATTGTCGATCGCAATGGTCAGGAGCTGGCGGTTTCGCTGGAAGTCGCGTCCGTGTTTCTGGACCCGAAAGAGATTCTGACCAAACACGATGCCACCGGCCTGCGGCAGAGCACGGCCTGGCACCAACTGGCAGCTTTGCTCGGTTTGAAGACTCGCGCGCTTGACCAATTGGTCGAGAAAAATGCCAACAAGCATTTCATCTGGGCCAAACGTCAGCTGGAACCCACGGTGGCCGGTCTCATTCGGCAACTGGACCTGCCCGGCGTGCACCTGACTCGCGAATACCGCCGTTCGTATCCGACCGGTGAGGTGTCGGCCCACGTTGTGGGTTTCACCAATATCGACGAGCAGGGCATCGAAGGCATCGAGCGGGCATTCAACGAGCAACTGAGCGGGACCCCGGGCAAAGAGCGTCAGCTGCTGGATCGCAAACGTCGCGTGGTCGAATCGCAAGGGGTGCTGCAGGCCGCCGAACAGGGTCGCACCATTCAATTGGCACTCGACAGTCGCCTGCAGACGCTCACTTTCCACGAGTTGCGCGACACCGTGAAGAAGCATCGCGCGCGTGCCGGTTCCGCCGTGATCCTTGATGTCAGTACCGGTGAAGTGCTGACCATGGCGAACTGGCCCTCGTACAACCCGAACAAGCGCAATGATCGGCCAAAAGGCGCCGCCCGCAATCGCGTCATCACCGATATGTTCGAGCCGGGCTCGGCGGTCAAGCCGTTTGTTGTGGTCAGTGCACTGGAGTCGGGCAAATATTCGCCCTCCACGATTATTGATACCCGCCCGGGGCAAATGCGGGTCGGTGGTTCCTGGGTACGTGATATCCACAACTACGGCGTCCTTGATGTAACCGGCGTGATCCGCAAATCCAGCAACGTCGGTGTTGCCCAGATGGCGCTCAGCCTGCCGAAAGAACAATTCCTTGGCACCTACCAGCGATTTGGTTTGGGCCAGCCGCTGCACACCGGCTTCCCGGGCGAAACCGCTGGCCGTTTGAACATCGAAAAGCGGTGGTCGAAATTTGAATTGGCCACGGCCTCTTATGGTTACGGATTGACTGCCAGTCCGCTGCAGATCGCCAGCGCCTACGCCACTCTGGCCAGCGGCGGCATCAAGCGTCCGGTCAGTTTGTTGAAAGTGAAGGATGGTGTGGTCGGTGAGCGGGTGGTGGATGAATCCATTGCCAACGATGTGCTCGAGATGATGCAGGAAGTCATCAAAGAGGGCGGTACCGGCAAACAGGCAAAAGTCGGCGGTTACTGCGTGTCAGGCAAAACCGGCACGGTGCACAAAGCGGTCGCTGGCGGTTACAGCGACGAGTATTTTTCGGTGTTCGCCGGCATTGCCCCTTGTGACAAGCCGCGATTGGCCATGGTGATCGTGGTCGACGAACCGAATGGCGACAAACACTATGGCGGCGATATCGCAGCACCGGTGTTCAGTACCGTCATGGATCAGGCGCTGCGCCTGATCAACGTCGCACCGGATGACAAGGCTGCCTTGCGACTGGCCCAGCAACCGCTCCTGATTCAGACACCGGTCAAGGGAGGCGATGATGCCTGAGCTCGGAACGCTGACCCTGCAGCAACTGCTGGCCGCTGACGGCATTGCGCTGCCATCGGCATTGGCTGCCATACCGGTAACCCGGTTGACGCTGGACAGCCGCGAAGTGCAATTCGGTGATGTGTTCATTGCGCTTGCCGGCAGCACAACTGATGGTCGCAAGTTCGTTGCCGATGCGTTTGCCAAAGGCGCTGTTGTCGCCTTGGCGGAAACCGCCAACGGTGATGCCCGTGTGGTTGCAGTGCCGAACCTGCGCATGCGGGTGTCGGCGTTGGCGGCACGACTTTACGGCGATGCCAGTGCCGCGTTGCCGTTGTATGGGGTGACCGGGACCAATGGCAAAACCACCAGCAGCCAGCTGTTGGCCGCCGCGCTGACGCGTTTGCAGGGGCCAACCTTTGTGCTCGGTACGCTCGGTTACGGGCTGTACGGCGAGCTTCATCCAGGTCGGCACACCACGCCGGACGCGATTGCCCTGCAGCGACTGCTGGCAGAAGGCCTCAAGCAAGGTGCTTGCGCCGCAGCGATGGAAGTATCGTCGCACGGGCTCGATCAGGGTCGCGTTGAGGCATTGCGGTTCCGGACTGCGATTTTCACCAATCTGACCCGCGACCATCTCGACTATCACGGCACGATGGCAGCTTATGGCGCCGCCAAGCGCCGGCTCTTCGCTTGGCCAGCGCTGCAGCATGCAGTGATCAATGCCGATGATCCCTTTGGTCGCGAATTGCTGGCCGATCCGGCCATTACCGCCAGGAAATTTGCCTACGGTGTCCGTGCGCACAATATTCCCGGCATTGCCGGCAGTGTCCATGCCGAGCGCATTCACTACAGCAACGACGGCATCATGGCAGAAATCGTCACGCCTTGGGGTCGCAAGCTGCTGCAAAGCCCCTTGCTTGGTGAATTCAATCTGAGCAATTTGTTGGCAGCGCTGACCGCGCTGTGCGCCAACGGCCACGCATTGGATGATGTCGCCGGTGTCCTCGGTACTGTTCAGCCGATTGCTGGTCGCATGGAGCGTTTCGGCGGCGGCGACCAGCCATTGGTGGTTGTCGATTATGCCCACACGCCCGACGCATTGGAAAAAGCGCTGATGGCGCTGCGTCTGCATTGCCACGGCAAGGTAGCAGTCGTGTTCGGTTGCGGTGGCGACCGCGACAAGGGCAAACGTCCGGAAATGGGCGCATTGGCGGAACGGTTTGCCGATCTGGTGTTGCTCAGCAACGACAATCCGCGCTCGGAAGATCCGCTCGCCATTGCCAACGATATTCGCGCCGGCATGAAAGCCGGCCAATCAGTGCGTTTTATCGCCGACCGCAAACAAGCCATTGCCACCATTCTGGCCGAGCTGGGTTCGGGCGACGCGGTGCTGCTCGCCGGGAAAGGCCACGAAGCGTACGTTGAAGCAAACGGACAGCGTACGCCGTACTCAGAAGTAGCCGTCGTACAGGAACTGCTGGGAGCGACGCGCTGATGGAAATGCGCTTGACCGATATCGCGGCAGCAACCGGCGGCCAACTGATGGGGGCCGATCGGCTGGTTCGGGCCGTCAATACCGATTCCCGGCAAGCCGTTGCCGAATCGCTCTTTATTGCGCTGCGCGGCGACCGGTTCGACGCCCACGATTTTGTTGCGGGAGCCATCAGCGCCGGCGCCGTTGCCATTCTGGTTGAGCGGCCGCAAGCGGTTTCGGTACCACAGATTGTTGTGTCGGACAGCCGTGTTGCGCTCGGTGCTGTGGCGCGTGCCTGGCGCCGGCGTTGCCCGGCGACGGTAATCGGACTGACCGGTAGTGCCGGCAAGACAACAGTCAAAGAAATGGTTGCGAGCGTGTTGCGCCAAGACGGTGAAACACTGGCGACGCTCGGTAATCTCAATAACGACATCGGCGTGCCATTGACGCTGTTCCGGCTCGGGATGGAACACAAGTACGCGGTGATCGAGATGGGGGCCAATCATGCCGGAGAAATCGCCTATTGCGCCGCGATTGCCGAGCCGCGTATTGCACTGATTACCAATATCGGTGCCGCTCACCTGGAAGGTTTTGGCTCCATTGAAGGGGTCGCCAGGGCGAAGAGCGAGATTTATGCAGGGTTGCCCGCTGATGGCGTCGCCGTGTTGAACACCGAGGCACTGCATCAGGAGATATTGCAGGCGGCCATCGGCGCTCGGCGCACGATCCGGGTGGGTGGCGGTGCGGCAGCCACGCTCCGGGCTGAGCAAATCCGCCTGAATCCGGAAGCCTGTGCCGCATTCACTCTCGTGACTCCGCGCGGGCGAGTCGCGGTGGAGTTGCCGGTGCCGGGTCAACACAATGTGATGAATGCGCTGGTGGCGGCCGGTGTCGGTGAAGCGCTTGGCTTGCCGCTCGGACAAATTGCCGCGGGTCTTGAACAAACGCCGGTAGTTGGTGGCCGCTTGATACGCAAACAGGCGCTGAACGGTGCCGTGCTGATCGACGACACCTACAACGCCAACCTGTCATCGGTCAAAGCGGCAATCGATTTGTTGACCAGCCTGCCGGGGCGGCCGGTGCTGGTATTCGGTGACATGGGCGAGCTGGGCGCCGATGCCGTTGCCCTTCATGCCGAAGTGGGGCGCTACGCCAAACAAAAGTCGGTCGCCGCGTTGTACACGCTTGGCAAGCTGAGCGCTGAATCGGCCGCGGCATTTGGCGCCGGTAGCCAGCATTTTTCCGAGCTGGAGTCGCTGCAGGCAGCGCTCCAGACCGCCTTGACCAGCGCTGACGTGGTGCTGGTCAAGGGTTCACGCAGTGCACGCATGGAGCGCGTTGTTTCTGCCCTGTCTGTACCTGAAAACAGACCAACCCCGACAAATGACCTAGAAAAAGGGGAGATGCACTGATGCTTTTGTGGCTCGCGCAATATCTCGAACAGTACTACCACGGCTTCAACGTGTTCAGCTACCTGACGCTGCGTGCAATTCTGGGCGTACTGACATCGCTCAGCATTTCGCTGATTGTCGGTCCGAAAATGATCGACTGGCTGCGTCGCTACCAGGTCGGCCAAACCGTGCGCAAAGACGGACCGCAGACACACCTGAGCAAATCGGGCACGCCAACCATGGGTGGCACCCTGATTCTGGTATCGATTGCCCTCAGTACCTTGCTTTGGGCCAATCTGGAGAACCGCTTTGTTTGGGTCGTGTTGCTGGTGACCCTGGGTTTTGGTGCCATCGGCTTTGCCGATGACTACATCAAACTGGTTCGCAAGGATCCGAAGGGCCTCATCGCACGCTGGAAATATTTCTGGCAATCGGTCTGCGGTTTGGCGGCTGCTGTGTACCTGTATATGAATGCCACCAGTCCGGCTGAAACCACTCTGATTATTCCGTTCTTCAAGAACGTGCTGATTCCGCTTGGTGTGGGCTATGTGCTGTTGACCTACTTCGTGATCGTAGGCACCAGCAATGCGGTCAATTTGACCGATGGCCTCGATGGTCTGGCGATTGTTCCGACCGTGATGGTGGCCGGTGCGCTGGCGATATTTGCTTATGTCACCGGCAACACCGTGTTTGCCGAGTACCTGCAGATCCCCTACGTCAAGGGTGTCGGGGAGGTGGCGGTGTTCTGCGGCGCCATTGTCGGCGCCGGACTTGGCTTTCTCTGGTTCAACACCTATCCGGCCATGGTGTTCATGGGCGATGTCGGCGCGCTGGCACTCGGCGCAGCACTCGGCATTGTCGCCGTGCTGGTTCGACAGGAACTGGTGCTGTTTGTCATGGGCGGCGTGTTCGTGATGGAAACGGTATCGGTGATCGTTCAGGTGGCGTCATTCAAGTTGACCGGCCGCCGGGTATTCCGGATGGCACCGATTCATCACCATTTTGAATTGAAAGGTTGGCCAGAGCCGCGCGTCATTGTCCGGTTCTGGATTATCACGCTGATTCTGGTGCTGGCAGGTCTTGCCACACTGAAGCTGCGTTAAGCCACGGAAAGGATTGCACAACATGGTCGACACACAACGCTTTCATGTCATCGCCGGTCTCGGCAAGACAGGCGTTTCCGTGGCCCGCTATCTGCGTAGCCGCGGTGTGTCATTTGCCGTCACCGATACCCGGGCGACACCGCCCGGTGCCGAAGCGCTGCGCAAAATCGCGCCCGATGCCGAATGCAAGTTTGGTGCACTGGATAAGGCGTTGCTGGCTCGGGCCGAGGTGATTGTTCTGTCACCGGGTCTTGCCCTGACGGAACCGGCCATTGCGGCCGCACGCAGCCGTGGCGTGCCGGTCATTGGCGATATCGAATTGTTTGTGCAGGTGGCGCGCGCGCCGATCATTGCGATCACAGGGTCGAACGGCAAGAGCACAGTCACCATGCTGACCGGCCACTTGCTCAACAACGCCGGCAAACGTGCCTGGGTGGGCGGCAACATCGGGACCCCGGTACTCGAACTGCTTGAGCAACCCGTCCCGGAATTCTATGTGCTGGAGCTGTCGAGCTTTCAGCTGGAAACGACCTTCAGTTTGCATGCCGCCGCCGCAACCGTATTGAACATCAGTGAAGACCACATGGATCGGTATCCGTCGCTGGCAGCCTATGCGGAAACCAAGGCTCGTATTTATCACCATGCGGCGGTTGCGGTGGTCAACGGCGATGATCGGGAAACCCGCCGCGATTTTGATCGAGCGCGCCGCTGTGTGTCGTTTGCACTGCACCACGCCGAGGCCGAGTATCGGGTTGACCATATCGATGGCAAGCGCTTCTTGATGGTGGGTGATCAGGCCTTTGTCGAAATCGGTCATCTGCCCATTCAGGGCGAGCACAACGCTGCCAATGTGCTGGCTGCCATCGCCCTGTGTGAAGCGGTGGGCGTGAAAGCCGAAAAGCTGCGCAACGGTTTGCGCAGCTTCCGTGGCCTGCCGCATCGCTGTGTGCTGGTGCGCGAACACAAGGGCGTGCGTTTCTACAACGATTCGAAAGCCACCAATGTGGGAGCCGCATTGGCGGCAATCAACGGTCTTGGACCGATCATGACCGGCAAGTTGGTTCTGATTGCCGGTGGTGATGCCAAAGGCCAGAATCTCAAGCCACTGGCACCGGCACTGGCGAAATATGCCCGTGGCGTGGTGCTGATTGGCCGCGATGCCGAGCAAGTATCAGCGGTAGTGCCGGATGCGGTCAGTCAGACGTTCGCCGACAGCATCGAGGAAGCGGTCAGTACCGCGATGGAACTTGCCGAGCCGGGTGATGCCGTTGTGTTGTCGCCAGCCTGTGCATCGCTCGACATGTTTCGCAACTACGAAGAGCGTGGTGATCGGTTTGCGGCTGCAGCGGAGGCCTTGCCATGACCTTGCAGCAACTCGCTTTCTGGCGACGCGAGCCGGCAACACCAGCGCCGGTCGATCAACTGCTGCTTGGCTTGACGGTCTTGTTGCTGGCGCTCGGCCTGCTGATGGTGGCATCGAGTTCCATGCCTTTCGCCATCGAGCGCAGCGGCAACGGGTTCTATTTCGTCATTCGTCATCTCATGTATCTGACCATCGGCGGTGTGTTCGCCATGATCATCTTGAGCCGTGCCAGTGGCGACTGGCAGCGCTTTGCCATGCAGTTGCTGGTGCTCTGTCTGGTCATGCTGGTGCTGGTGCTGCTGCTCGGTCGGGAAATCAACGGCGCCAAGCGGTGGCTGGGCGCCGGCTTCATGACCGTACAAGTGTCGGAACTCGCCAAGCTGTTTGTCATTGTCTATCTGGCCGACTATCTGCAGCGCCGGAACGAATTGCTGCGCACCCAATTCGAGGGCTTTTTGCGACCGCTGTTGGTGATCGGGTTCATGACGTTCCTGTTGTTGCTGGAACCGGATTACGGCGCCTCGGTGGTGATCACGGCTACCTGTCTTGCCATGATGTTTATTGCTGGGGCCAAGCTCTGGCAGTTCGTCGCGCTGTGCCTGGTTGCCGCCGGCGCATTGGCAGTGGTCGCGCTGTCGGCGGAATACCGGTTGGCGCGGCTGAAAACCTTTCTGGATCCGTGGGCAGATCCCTACGGTAGCGGTTATCAATTGACCCAGTCACTGATCGCATTCGGCCGCGGCGAATGGTGGGGGCAAGGTCTTGGCAACAGTCTGCAAAAATTGGCCTATCTGCCCGAAGCGCACACCGATTTCATTTTTGCTGTGGTGGCGGAAGAACTCGGCCTGATTGGGGTGGTACTGGTGATGGCGCTGTTTGTCGCACTGGTACTGCGCATCCTGCGCGTGGCGCAGCTTGCCCTGCGGGCTGAGATGGCCTTTCAGGCCTATGCCTGCGTCGGCATGGCGACCTGGTTTGCCTTGCAAGCCTTGATCAATATCGGTGTTGCGAGCGGTGCACTGCCAACCAAGGGCTTGACGTTGCCGTTCATCAGCTACGGCGGCAACGCCCTGATCGTCAATATGGCGGCCATCGCTTTTGTGCTGCGCGTGGATTTCGAGCGTCGTTTGCGTGCTGGCGTTGGCCGCAATGTTCGGCCAGAACGCGTTCGTGGCGCCGGTGCAGAGTCCGGCCGCAAAGATGCCGACAGCGATGAGGTGCTGACATGAGCGCACCGTGTCTGCTGATCGCTGCCGGTGGCACCGGCGGTCATATTTTTCCGGGGCTTGCCGTGGCGGACGTGCTACGTGCACGCGGCTGGCGAATCGAATGGCTCGGCAGCAGCGGTGGGCTCGAAGAACAATTGGTGCCGGCACGGAACATTCCACTGCATCTGCTGGCAATCAGTGGTGTTCGTGGCAAGGGCGCCGCCGCACTGCTGCTGGCGCCGTTCCGCATCGTTGCAGCATTGATCGCTGCGCGTCGGGTGCTGAATACGGCCGGCGCCACGGTGGTGCTTGGCATGGGCGGTTTTGCTAGTGGTCCCGGTGGCCTGATGGCGCGGCTGAGCGGCCGGCCGTTGGTGATTCATGAACAGAACGCCATTGCCGGCTTTACCAATCGCCTGCTGGCCAAAGTGGCGACGGTTGTGATGCAGGCATTCCCGAATGCCTTTGGTGTTGCCTCGCTGCCGGCCGTTGGCAATCCGGTCCGCGCTGATTTGCTGAAATTGCCGGCAGCGAGTGCGCGATTTGCCGATCGCAGCGGCGCCTTGCGGGTGCTGGTTGTAGGTGGCAGTCGCGGCGCTGCGGCACTGAATGAACAGGTGCCAGCTGCTATTGGCCAGCTGGCAGACGCGGTGTCGGTGTGGCACCAGACAGGCCGGAATCAGCAGCAGGCAACTCGCGCGCGGTATGGCGCACGTGCTGACATCAAGGTTGATGAATTCATCGATGACATGGCTGCTGCATACAGCTGGGCGGACGTGGTGATTTGCCGGGCCGGTGCCTTGACGGTATCCGAAATTGCAGCAGTCGGTGTGCCGGCGATTTTCGTGCCGTATCCGCATGCAGTGGATGACCACCAGACGGCGAATGCGCGCTATCTGAGCGAGCGCGGCGCCGCTTGGCTGTTGCCACAAGCGGAACTGACCCCGGCGAGTTTGGCAACCCGGTTGCACGAGCTCGCCAATCAGCGCGCTGTCCTCGCCAAGATGGCGGAAGCGGCCCAGGCCGCCGCGATAACCGACGCTGCCGAACAGGTGGCAGCAGCCTGTGAGCAACTCGTGAGCAAACGAAAATTTCGGAGTAACGGCAATGGCTAATGGCAATTTCAATGTGCCAGAAATGCGCCGGATCCGACGCATCCATTTTATCGGCATCGGTGGCGCCGGCATGGGCGGCATTGCCGAGGTCCTGCTCAATCAGGGCTATCAGGTTTCCGGATCGGACATGGCCGACAATGCGGTGACCCAGCGGTTGAAGCAGCTGGGCGCGACCGTATTCCGTGGCCATGTCGACAGCAACGTGACCGGCTCCGATGTGGTGGTCGTGTCAACGGCGATCAAGCCAGACAACGAGGAACTGGTGGCGGCACGTGCGCACCGAATCCCGGTAGTGCCGCGTGCCGAAATGCTGGCCGAACTGATGCGCTTCCGGCATGGCATCGCCGTGGCCGGTACCCACGGCAAAACCACCACGACCAGTTTGCTGGCGTCGGTGCTCGCCGAAGGCAATCTCGATCCGACTTTCGTGATCGGCGGCTTGCTCAACAGCGCCGGTACCAATGCGCGGCTCGGCAGCAGCCGTTATCTGGTTGCCGAAGCGGATGAAAGTGATGCCTCGTTCCTGCACCTGCAGCCGATGATCTCGATCGTCACCAACATCGATGCCGATCACATGGAGACGTACAAAGGCGATTTCGAGGAACTGAAAACGGTATTTGTCGAGTTCCTGCACAACTTGCCGTTCTATGGCCTGGCAGTGCTGTGTACCGATGACGAGATCGTCCGTGAGATTCTGCCGCGGGTCACCCGGCCGATTGTCACCTACGGTTTTGATCCGGATGCCGATGTGCGCGCCACCGATGTCCAGCAAGCCGATGGCCGCAGCGAATTCCTGGTGCACCGGCGTGGCCACGCGGCGCCACTGCAGGTCAGTTTGAATTTGCCCGGTCGCCACAACGTCCTGAATGCGTTGGCAGCGATTGCCGTGGCAAGCGAAGAAGGTGTCAGTGACGAGGCCATTGTGCGGGCATTGGCACAATTCAAAGGGGTTGGTCGCCGATTCCAGTCACATGGCGAGCATGCCGTTGCCGGTGGCAAGGTCTGGCTGGTTGATGACTACGGTCATCATCCGCGCGAAGTGGCAGCGGTGATCAAGGCGGTGCGCGCCAATTGGCCGACGCGGCGCTTGGTGATGTTGTACCAACCGCATCGATTCACCCGCACTCGCGATTTGTATGAAGATTTTGCCCAGGTCCTGTCGGATGCCGATGTCCTGCTGTTGATGGAAGTGTATCCGGCTGGTGAAGCACCGATTGCCGGTGCCGACAGTCGGTCGCTGTGTCGCAGCATTCGCGCCCGTGGCCGGCTTGACCCGATCTTTATTGAACACAAAGGTGAACTGCCGGATGTGCTGGCGAACGTGCTGCGCGATGGCGATCTGTTGCTGGCGCAAGGTGCGGGTGACATTGGCGGTATTGCCAAGCAACTGGCGGCGGAAAAACTGGATTTTGACGCGCTCAAGCGCGCGTGGGAGCAAAAATGAATCGGAAATCGTTACCGGCTCCGGCCGCGTTCGGCAAGGTTGCCGTGTTGTTTGGGGGGACGTCGGCGGAACGGGAAGTGTCGTTGCGCTCCGGCAAGGCAGTGCTTGATGCGTTGCAACGCGCCGGGGTGGATGCACACGGCGTCGATGCGGTCGGAGATTTCCTGTTGACGCTCAAGCAGGGCGGCTACTCGCGGGTATGGAATGCAGTCCATGGACGGGGCGGAGAAGACGGACAACTGCAGGGCGCATTGGCACTGCTCGGCATTCCGTGCACCGGTTCCGGCGTAGCTGCCTCGGCATTTGCCATGGACAAACTGCGAGCCAAGCAGCTCTGGCAGGGGATCGGCTTGTCGACGCCACTGTTTCAGCTGGTTGATGCCGCGATGGTCAGCACGGAGGCCGGTGCCCGCGCCGTGTTCGCCAAGCTGGGGCCAATTCTGATGGTCAAGCCGGCACATGAAGGCTCCAGCGTTGGCATGGCAAAGGTGCGGACGCCGGAACAATTGCAGCAGGCCGTCAATGACGCAATGACCTATGACCACACGGTAATTGTCGAGCGTTTCATCAGCGGCCCGGAGTATACGGTGGCGATTTTGAACGGTGAAGTGCTGCCAAGCATTTCCATGCAGACGCCACGCGATTTTTATGACTACCAGGCCAAATACCACAGCGGCGGTACCACCCAGTACTTGTGCCCGAGCGGTTTGTCCGATGCCGATGAGCAACAGCTCGGCGATCTGGCGAAGTGGGCATTCGATTCGCTCGGCTGCGCCGGCTGGGGCCGGGTCGATGTCATGCGCGACGCCGGTTCACAGCAATTTTATGTGCTGGAGGTGAATACGGTACCCGGCATGACAGAGACCAGTCTGGTGCCGAAAGCCGCCAAGGTGGCAGGCATCGGGTTTGAAGAGCTCGTGCAGCGGATCTTGCTGCCGACGCTGGAGCAGTGAGGTCAGATCATGGCTCAGGCAACGCGCAAAGGCAGTCCGGCAGTACCGTTTTCCGTTCGATTGAAAGCGGCGGCACCGTTCATTGCAGCGTTGTTGTTGTTGATTGGCGCGACCTTGCTGGTGATGGCGTTGCAACAACGCTACCGCAACAGTGACAGCTGGCAGTTGCAGCGGGTGCGGGTAGCCGGCGAACTGCGCCAGGTGAAATCGGCAGAAGTGCTGGCTGCCATGCAGGTTCGGAGCGGGATGACGCTGGCCGCGTTGGAGTTGATCACGCTGCACCAGAAGGTCGTGGCGTTGCCGTGGGTGAAATCGGCCAGTTTGCGGCGGGTGTATCCGGGCGAGTTGCATGTGCAAATCACCGAGCGGACGCCGTGGTTGCGGCTGAATGCGGATCAGCTGGTGGATGTGGATGGGGTGCCGTTTGCACCGGCCAATGTCGCGGCATTTGCCCAATTGCCGCAGTTGCGGACCACCTCTACCCAATTGGCGCGGGCGATCGGTGAGTTCCGGACCGGTAATGACGCGCTGTACGGATTGGGCTTGCGGATTACCGAACTGGAATTGAATGGTCGTGGTTCGCTGACGCTGGTGCTCGACAACGGTATGCAGTTGTTGTTCGGCCGCGATGATTGGGAAGGGCGCCGGCAGCGGCTGCTACAGCTGTATCCGGAGTTGGTGGCGGACGGCGTGGTGCCACGTTATGTCGATTTGCGTTACGACACCGGTTTTGCGGTGGCGTGGCCCGAGCCGGTCGCGCCACCGGGGCGCACGCCGGCGGTCAAGACAGCAGGTCTGTAGCGTGAATTGCAACAATAGAGATAGCAGTAGCCGCATTCCACAACGAGAAGATGAATGAGCAAAATGGCGGAAAAGAAATTGATTGTCGGTTTGGATATTGGCACCTCCAAGGTGGTCGCCATCGTCGGCGAAATTGACCCGGCTGGCGATATCCAGATCATCGGTATCGGTTCGCATCCGTCGCGCGGCCTGAAGAAAGGGGTGGTGGTCAATATCGAATCGACGGTGCAGTCGATCCAGCGCGCCGTGGAAGAGGCGGCGCTGATGGCCGGTTGCGAGATCCATTCGGTGTACACCGGCATCGCGGGCTCGCATGTGCGCAGCCTGAATTCGCATGGCATCGTCGCGATCAAGGATCAGGAAGTGACATACGATGATGTCGCTCGGGTCATCGATGCTGCGCGCGCGGTGGCGATTCCGGCGGATCAGAAGATTCTGCATGTGCTGCCGCAGGAATTCATCATTGATAATCAGGAAGGCATCCGCGAACCGGTCGGCATGTCCGGTGTCCGGCTGGAAGCCAAGGTTCACATCGTGACCGGCGCGGTCAGCGCTGCCCAGAACATCGTCAAATGTGTGCGCCGCTGTGGTCTGGAAGTGGATGAGATCATCCTCGAGCAAGTCGCTTCAAGTTATGCCGTGCTGACCGAAGATGAAAAGGATCTCGGCGTCTGCCTGGTCGATATCGGTGGTGGAACCACGGACATCGCCATCTTTACCGGCGGTGCCATTCGACACACGCATGTGATCCCGATTGCCGGCGATCAGGTGACCAATGACATC
This sequence comes from Permianibacter sp., assembly GCA_041914645.1. Lineage (GTDB taxonomy): Bacteria > Pseudomonadota > Gammaproteobacteria > Enterobacterales > Permianibacteraceae > Permianibacter. The sequence continues at coordinate 73,684 of JAYSCY010000001.1, read as the reverse complement.
GCGGTGGCGCTGCGGACGCCGACGCAACACGCCGAAGACATCAAGGTGAAGTACGCCTGCGCATTGAAGCAGTTGACCTCGCTGGATGACACCATCGAAGTGCCCGGTATGGGTGAACGTGAACCGCGGCGGTTGAGCCGCCAGATCCTGGCCGATGTGGTCGAGCAGCGTTACGAAGAATTGTTCCAGCTGATTCAGGCCGAGCTGCGTCGCAGTGGTTTCGAAGAGCTGATTGCCTCCGGCATCGTGCTGACCGGTGGCGCTGCCAAGATGCAGGGTGTCATCGAGCTGGCAGAGGAAGTGTTTCATGTGCCGGTACGACTCGGGGTACCTCAGTACGTATCGGGGCTGTCCGATGTGGTGCGTAATCCGATTTATGCCACCGGCGTCGGGCTGTTGTTGTATGGCCAGCAACAGTTGGCCATGCCACGTGGCAAGAGCAGCCAGGACGACAGCTTTGCTGGCGTGCTGAACAAAATGAAGAAATGGTTCAGCGGGTTTTAAAAAAAGACGGTTCTGCGGTTTCAGCGTGGCTTGCGAAACCGATTGATTGACATGCAATTGCAAGGGCCATGGCTCGGGGTAGTTGACTGGACCATGTCATGCAGTGACTGAAGCATCCGGCAACGGATGAAATAAAAAAGGGGAAATGATCATGGCTTTGACGTTTGAACTGTTGGACAACGCCGCGGACAACGCGGTGATCAAGGTAATTGGGGTCGGTGGTGGGGGCGGCAATGCCATCAACCACATGGTCGACGCCAATATCGAAGGGGTGGAGTTCATTGCCGCCAACACCGATGGCAAGGCGCTGAAGCAGTCGAAAGCGCGGCACACGGTGCAGCTCGGCTCGAACCTGACCAAGGGCCTCGGCGCCGGCTCCAATCCGGAAATTGGCAAGCAGGCAGCGCTGGAAGAAAAGTCGCGCATTCAGGACATGCTGCAAGGTGCCGACATGGTGTTTATCACCGCCGGCATGGGCGGCGGCACCGGTACTGGCGCGGCGCCGGTGGTGGCGCAGATTGCCAAGGACATGGGTATTCTGACGGTTGCCATCGTCACTCGCCCGTTCAAGTTTGAAATGACCAAGCGTGCGCAAGTTGCCGATTGCGGCATCACCGAATTGCGCAAAGCGGTCGACAGTTTGATCGTCATTCCGAACGACAAGGTGCTGGCCGTCTACGGTGGCGCCAAAATGACCGAAGCGTTCCGTAACGCCGACGCCGTGCTGCGTGGCGCCGTACAGGGCATTGCGGATCTCATTACCCGTCCGGGCTTCATCGGCACTGACTTTGCTGACGTGCGGACCGTAATGGCCGAGCAGGGCATGGCGATGATGGGCTCGGGTGTGGCAGCCGGCGAAGGCCGTGCTCGTCGCGCTGCTGAACTGGCGGTGCGCAGCCCGTTGCTGGAAGACGTGAACTTGGCCGGTGCCCGCGGCATCCTGGTCAACATCACCGCCAGCGAAGACATGCTGATTGATGAGTACGAGGAAGTCGGCCAAGTGCTGCAGGGTTTCGCCGCGATGGATGCGTCCGTCAAGATCGGCACCGCACTCGACAACAGCCTCGGTGATGAAATGCGGGTGACTGTGGTGGCGACGGGTCTTGGTTTGGTTGTCACCGCGGCCGCGCCGGTCGAAGAAAAGACCGTCCGTTTGGTGCAGCAAGCCGCTGCCGCGCGGAATCAGGAAACTGGCAGCAGCCCGAACTACAAGGATCTGGAGCGGCCAACCGCGATCCGCAACAACAGCGTGCCAAACCCGCAGCCGATGCGGATGGCCGCCGGCTCGGATCTGGACTACCTCGACATCCCGGCCTTCCTGCGCAAGCAGGCCGACTGATCGCTGCTGACGGCCGCTGAATTTCGCAGCGTCGCCGCCCACTTCGGCTCCCCCTTTGCCGGGGTGGGCGGTGGCGGCTGCGAACCGGGGCGGTTGGCTCGGCAGTTCGACGGTGCTTTTAAGTGCGTACCAGTTTTCTGAGTGCGGACATAAGAATGGGCTGGCTGGCATGCAGGCGAGTCAGCCAGCACCTTGCCCCGGCAGATGCCAGGCAGGCAGGTTGTAATAGGCAGTGGTTATTGTAGCCAGCGGCAATGGTCACCTTGACTTGCTGGCCGGAGCAGTGCGTAATTGCACACCTTTTGACCAGCCAGCGATTTGCGCTGGCATGAAACAGGATGAACCCGCTGCGGCGGGCGGTGGAGTCGCTACGGCGGTACCACCAGCGGATGGAACTCCAGGCGTCAGCCGGTGCCGAGAAAACCGGCTAGCACAGGAGCAATGAATCAGCATGATCAAGCAACGTACCCTGCGTACCGCCATTCGGGCGACCGGCATCGGTCTGCACAGTGGCGAAAAGGTGTACCTGACCTTGCGCCCGGCACCGATAAATGCCGGCATCGTATTCCGCCGCGTCGATCTGGAGCCGGTGGTCGAGATCACCGCCAGCCCGGAAAATGTCGGTGAAACCACCATGTCGACCTGCCTGGTCAAAGGCAACGTCCGGATTTCGACTGTCGAGCACCTGCTGGCAGCCATGGCCGGCCTTGGCATCGACAATGCCTATATTGAGGTTAGCGCCCAGGAAATTCCGATCATGGATGGTTCCTCGGGACCGTTTGTGTTCCTCATTCAATCGGCCGGCGTCGAAGAACAAAATGCCCCGAAGCAGTTTGTCCGTATCAAGAAGGCAATCGAAGTACGCGACGGCGACAAGCTGGCGGCCTTTGAGCCTTTCGAAGGCTTCAAAATCGACTTTTCCATCGACTTCAATCACCCGGTGCTGAAGAACACCGGGCAGCGGGCAGTGGTCGATCTGTCTTCCACCTCCTTTATCAAGGAAGTGAGTCGGGCCCGGACTTTCGGGTTCATGAACGACATCGAGTATCTGCGTTCCAAGAACCTGGCACTGGGTGGTTCAATGGAAAACGCCATCGTGCTGGATGAGTACCGCATTCTCAACGATGGCGGCCTGCGCTACGACGACGAGTTCGTCAAACACAAGATCCTCGACGCCATTGGCGACCTGTACCTGATGGGGCACAGCCTGATCGGTGCCTTCCGTGCCCACAAGAGTGGTCATGCACTGAACAATCAGCTGTTGCGGGCGCTCAAGGCAGACCCGGAGGCCTGGGAGCTGGTGACATTTGAAGACGACAGTCACCGGGCGCCCATTTCCTACATCATGAACCCGGTGTTGGCGACGGCATAAGGTCGTTTGTCAGTCCCGTTTGGTTAAAACCGCTCCAGGCAGTACCCGAAGGCCGGACACTCGTGTCCGGCCTTCGGTTCTTTTGGCGGTCTGGTTTGCTTGGCAGTGGGACATTTTCCGGGGGATGGGCCGCAGAAGGCGCCGAATCGACCTACACTTGGCTAAATTTTATTCAGCTTTCAGCGCTGACCCGGACCCGGATGGTTTGCAGTTGCGGATAGCCCATCGCCTGCAGTCCGGCCAGCAATTGCGGGGTCAGATAGCGCAAGCGGGTGGCCACGGCGGCGTGCCGGGTGGTCAACTCGACTGTGACGTCGGCCACGGACGTGACACGACACTGACCGCGAAGGCTTGCCGGCAGTAGCGGCTGTAGGTTAAGGTCCATGCCCTCAAGAAGAGCCAACCGGTCCAAAAGCGCTTTCAGCGGGCCTTCGGGCTGACCGAGTAAAGTGGCGACCGATTGAGCAGACGGGGAACGCGTCACGGTAATGCCTGTTTGGGCGAGTGATAATGCGTTGCCAGTGTAACCGCTCAGCAAGTACGGAACACGCCATGGTCGTGGCAAAACTGCCAGGAGGGCAGACTTGCCACTTAAAGTAATGAGACTGCAATCCATGACGCTGACTTTGATTACTCATTCCCGCGCCGGCGCCAAGAGCCTCCGGCTCGGTCGCGCCGGCCAGCTTGGCCTGGCGCTGTTCGGGCTCGGCTTGCTGGGCTCGGCCTGTTTTGCCGGCTATCTGCTCTCCATCAAATTGCATCCGAACGGCGTGGTCAGTGAACGCACGGTCGAAAACTGGCAGTCTGAGCTTGAAGCTCAACGTCGGGCAGTGGAAACCACCCGCACCGAATCGGAACAACAGATCAGCGCCCTGGCTGCCCGGGTTGCCCGGCTGCAGGCCCATATCGCCAGACTGGATGCAGTCGGTGAACGGGTCACAGAGCTGGTCGGTCTGGAAGACAAAGAGTTCGAATTTTCCTCCGCCCCGGCGCTGGGTGGCCCGGATACCGGTGAAGTTGCCGCTGGTGGTGGTGGCGCTTCGCCACTGGAGTTCATTGGTCAGCTTGATGCCATGCACTCGCAGCTGGAAACACGCGGCCGTCAACTGGCCGTGCTGGAAAGCCTGCTGCTCGACAAGCACATGGGCACTGAAAAGCTGATTTCCGGCAACCCGGTCAATACCGGCTACATCAGTTCCTACTTCGGTTACCGGACCGACCCGTTCCACGGCAATACCACCTGGCACAAGGGCATCGATTTTGTCGCGCCGGAAGGCAGCGATGTGCTGGCAACAGCAGCCGGCGTTGTGGTCTTTGCCGGTGACAAGGATGGTTACGGCAATCTGGTCGAAATCAGCCATGGCGATGGCTTGGTGACCCGCTACGGCCACAACAAGCAATTGACCGTCAAAGTCGGTGAGCTGGTCCGCAAGGGGCAGGTTATTGCCAAAGTCGGTTCGACCGGGCGTTCGACAGCACCGCACGTGCACTATGAAGTGGCTCGTGACGGCCTGTTCCTGAACCCGGCCAAGTACCTGACCGCCAACTACTAAATTTTGATGTATCCAGCAAACGGCGCCAGTAGGCGCCGTTTGCGTTTCCCGGTCTGCTGCATTTTTCCTGCTGGTGCTCCGGCACCACTTGAAATCGCTGCCAGTGTCGCCATCACCGGGGTTCGCGTTTCGTCGCCCGGCGAAAGCAGTTAGAATGCCCGCCTTGCGCCGGCCTGCGGGTCGGCACCGAGGTAGCGTTGTGGCGGCGCCTTGCACAGGCGCCGGGCTTTTCAGTGAGCGTGCCCACGGTGGGCTCACAATAACTAAGAATTCGCCTACGGCGGATCCGCATTACGTTGGAACCTTCATGTTTGCATCCCTGTTGACCCGCATTTTCGGCAGCCGCAACGAGCGGTTGGTCAAGAAGTTTTCCAAATCGGTCGCTGCCATCAACGCGCTCGAACCGTCCTTTCAGCAATTGTCCGATGACGAACTGCGTGGCAAGACCGCGTTGTATCGCCAGCGGCTGGCGCAGGGAGAAACGCTGGACGCCTTGCTGCCGGAAGCCTTCGCTGCCGTCCGTGAAGCCGCCCGTCGCTCGCTGGGTCTGCGTCACTTCGACGTCCAGATGATTGGTGGCATGGTGCTCAACTCCGGCCGCATTGCGGAAATGCGCACCGGTGAAGGCAAGACGCTGATGGCGACATTGCCGGCATACCTGAATGCCATTTCCGGCAAGGGCGTGCATGTGGTGACGGTCAACGATTACCTTGCCAAGCGTGATGCCAACTGGATGCGGCCGGTGTATGAAGCGTTGGGCCTGAGCGTTGGCGTGATCCTGTCGCAACAGCCTTCGGAAGAAAAACTCGCGGCTTATGCGGCCGATATCACCTACGGCACCAACAACGAGTTCGGCTTCGATTACCTGCGTGACAACATGGCGTTCTCGCTGGATCAGAAAGCGCAACGTGAACTCAATTTCGCCATCGTCGACGAAGTCGACTCAATCCTGATCGACGAGGCGCGCACACCGCTCATCATCTCCGGTGCTGTCGAAGGCTCCAGCGAACTGTACAAGCGCGTTAACCTGATCATTCCGAAGCTGACCCGTCAGCAGGAGGAAGACGATCAGGGCGAAGGCGATTATTACCTCGATGAAAAAGGCCGTCAGGCCCACCTGACCGAGAAAGGGCAGGAGCGGGTCGAGCAATTGCTGGTGGAAGCCGGACTGCTCACCGAAGACGAGAGCCTGTACAGCCCGGGTTCGATTCAGTTGCTGCATCACACCCACGCCGCACTGCGTGCGCATACCCTGTTCAAGCGCGACGTCGATTACATTGTTCGCGATGGTCAAGTGATCATCGTTGACGAGCACACTGGCCGAATCATGCCGGGCCGGCGCTGGTCGGAAGGTTTGCACCAGGCTGTTGAAGCCAAAGAAGGTGCCGACATCCAGCAAGAAAACCAGACGCTGGCTTCGACCACTTTCCAGAACTATTTCCGCCTGTACAACAAATTGTCCGGCATGACCGGCACCGCCGACACCGAAGCGTTTGAATTCCAGCAGATCTACGGGCTGGAGGTGGTGGTGATCCCGACCAACCGAGAAATGATCCGCAAGGACATGTCCGATCTTGTTTATCTGAACAAGAAAGACAAATACAAAGCGGTCATGGAAGACATCAAGGTTCGGCGCGAGAAAGGCCAACCTGTTCTGGTCGGTACCGCTTCCATCGAGTCGAGCGAGATCCTGTCCAAACTGCTTGATCAGGAAAAAATTGGGCATCAGGTGCTGAACGCCAAGTTTCACGAAAGTGAAGCCCAAATCATTGCCCAGGCGGGTCGTCCCGGTGCTGTCACCATTGCCACCAACATGGCGGGCCGTGGTACCGACATCGTGCTTGGTGGCTCACTGCAAGCCGATTTGGCAGCACTGCCGGCCGACGCCACCGAACTGCAAAAAGAAGAAGTGAAGCGGCTGTGGCAGGAACGTCACGATCAAGTGCTCGCCGCAGGCGGTCTTGCCATCATCGGTACCGAGCGGCATGAGTCGCGCCGAATTGACAACCAATTGCGTGGCCGTGCCGGCCGTCAGGGCGACCCGGGTTCGTCGCGGTTCTACCTGTCGCTTGAAGATGATTTGATGCGCATTTTTGCCTCGGAGCGCATGGGCGCAATGATGCAGAAACTCGGCTGGCAGGAGGGTGAGGCGCTGGAACACCCGTGGGTCAACCGCGCCATTGAGAACGCCCAACGGAAAGTTGAAGCGCGCAACTTTGAAATTCGTAAACACCTGCTCGAGTTCGACGACGTTTCCAACGATCAGCGCAAGGTGATCTATCAGCAGCGCGCCGAATTGATGGCCGCCGAAGACGTGTCAGAGACTATTGCAGCGATGCGCGACGACGTGCTCGACGGTGTGGTCAGCATGTTCATTCCGCCGCAAAGTGTCGTGGACCAATGGAATGTTGCAGGCCTCGAAGAACGTTTGAAAACCGAGTTTGGTCTGGATATGCCGGTTGGCAACTGGATCGAAACCGATGGCAACCTGACTGAGCAAGGCATTCGTGATCGGATCCGTGAATCGGCCGCACAAGTCTATGCCAATAAACAGGAACAGGTCGGCGGGCCGGTGCTGCGGCATTTTGAAAAAGCCGTGTTGATGCAAAACGTCGACAGTGCCTGGCGTGAACACCTCGCCGCCATGGATTACCTGCGTCAGGGTATTCACCTGCGTGGCTTCGCCCAGAAAAACCCGAAACAGGAATACAAGCGCGAAGCGTTTGAATTGTTCTCGGGCATGCTGGATCGGATCAAGTACGATGTGGTCAGCATTCTGTTGCGAGTGCAGGTACGGACCGAATCGGAAGTTGAACGGATGGAGCGCGAGGCGCGGGAAAAGGCCGAGCGTCAGCAACTGGAGTTCCAGCACGCGGACGCCAGTGCGATGCAGGCTGAGCCGGAAGCGGCAACTGAAGCGGTCGCCAGGCCGCAAGTTCAGGCGCCGCTGCGAGTCGGCCAGAAAGTTGGTCGCAACGACTTGTGCCCTTGCGGTTCGGGCAAGAAGTACAAGCACTGCCATGGCACCATCGCCTGAACGGCCGATGATTCAATGGCAGGTTTGCCGCCCGCACAGTGGACGCGGTATTGAACGAAAAGGGTGGGCGCGAGCTCACCCTTTTTTGCTGGTGACCAGGGACAACGGTCTCTGTGTTTTTTCGGATTTGTTGGTGTGCCAAACGAGATGCAATGCATGACACGCTTCGAGCCGGGACCGATCATCGACGTGGCTGCGGCGGCTATTGTCAATGCCGATCAGCAGGTGCTGCTTGCCAAACGTGCACCGCATCGGCATCAGGGCGACCGTTGGGAATTTCCCGGCGGCAAACTCGATGCGGATGAAACCCCGGTGGCGGCACTGGTGCGCGAGCTACAGGAAGAGCTCGCCATCACGCCAACCCAATTTCGACGCCTGCTGACCCTGACGCATCACTATCCGGACAAATCCGTACGCTTGCATGTGTTCCGGGTCGAGGCCTTCGAGGGCGTGCCACATGGCAATGAAGGCCAGCCGCTGCAGTGGGTTGCGACGGAGCAATTGGGCGAATATGAATTTCCGGCGGCCAACCGTCCCATCGTTACCGCAATGCAGTTGCCGGATACGTTGCTGATTACGCCGGAGCCAGCTGATCGCGAGCAGTTTCTTGGGCAGGTGGATGCGGCCTGTAAACGCGGTGTGCGATTGCTGCAGCTGCGTGCGCATTCACTGCCCGACGTCGAGTACCGCCGCCTGGCTGCAGCGGTTCACGTCATCACGGCGCAGCATGGTTGCCAACTGCTGCTCAATCGCCACCCGGAGGTACTAGACGGTTTGCCTTGCGAGGGTTGGCACCTGTCGGCGTTCAATCTGAATCGGTGTGCAACCTTGCCGCCCACACGGCCTCGCTGGCTGTCCGCTTCCTGTCATAGTCCGGCTGAAATAGCCCAAGCCGACTGTTTGGGTGCGGATTTTCTGTTGTTGTCACCGGTGGCTGCGACGCCCAGTCATTCGGAGGCAACGCTGCTGGGGTGGGAGGGGTTTGCCGAATTGGCGGCGCGGGCCAACAAGCCTTGCTATGCGCTCGGTGGCATGACGTCGGCAGATCGCTTCCTGAGCTGGGCACATGGAGGTCAAGGCGTCGCGGCAATTCGGGCATTCTGGTCGGAGCCGGCCTGAGCCAGTCAGTGTCGGCCCGCGGAATTGGGTCGAGCAATGCCATGCTCAGGCACGCGTAAATTCGACCTGCTCGACCCATAAGCAAGGCGACATGGTCATCGGTCTCAATGCGAAGCGTCATCGTCCGTTGGCACAGGTTCACCGGCGATACGATGGCCCTCGGCAGCCCATTCACCCAAATCGATCAGACGGCAGCGCTCGGAACAAAATGGCCGATGCGGATTGTCGGGACGATACGGTACCGATTTGCGGCAGGTCGGGCAGGCAACAATGCGAACAGGGTCGGATGCGCGGGAATCGGTCATGTCGGCAACACTCGGACAGCAATGGATTTGCAGAAAAGAAACGGACTAAGGGATAGCGCTCGGTTCATCCACACAGTGCGTAATCAAACGCCGTGCTTTCGCGCAGGTACTTGACCGCACCTTCGTCATCGGCGATGGCAAGGCGAATGACGCAACGCTGGCGGCCACTGCTGACTTCCGGGAAGCAAGCAGGCTGCAGCGGCATGCGTAAACGAAGCAGCTGGCCATGGACCGGTTCCAGCTGGAAATAGCCTTCATCAAACTGTGCCGACCGCCAGTTGGTTTGCTCACGCATCAGGCGCAACAATACTTCGACACTGGTCCGCACGCCTTGCAATTCATTCAGCCACAGCTGCAGTCTTTCGCGCCGACCCTCTACTGGGCGTTGCAAAAAACAATAGAGTCGCGGCAGATCAAAGGCACAGGTGCCGCCCGGCAACGCATAGCGGTGTTTGATGGCGTGCAGAAACTCGTTTTCACGCAAGCGGGCGGCAAACTTGCCCTGCTGATGAACAATCCAGTGATGCAGTTTTTCCAGTTGCTGCAAAAAGCGCTCAAGCTTGTCCTTGTCGACTTGGGGGTTGCGACCGAGCACCCGCAGCTGTTGCAGTTGCCGGTCGAGATCGGTGTGCAGGTCACCGCGCAGATCGCCGTGATCAACCGAGTCCATCAGCTCGAACAAGGTTCCGAAGGCAGCATAGTGGGCGGCAACACTATCCTCCGCCAGCAGCTGCTGGGCACGGAGGAAGATACCTTCAATGCGAAGATAGACCCGGGTCTTTTCGTTGAGTGGGTGTTCGCAAAGCAGGGTCGGCGCGGCAGTCATGTGGTGCGGGCCCGTTGCCGGGCCAAGTCCAGAAAGCGATGGTGCAGCGATTCTACCTGCTGGGCCAGCCTCAATTCATCACCATTGTTGTCCAGTCGGTCGGTAGCAATTGCAAGTCGGCTGGCGTCATTTGACTGGGCCGCGAAAATGGCATCGGCCTGAGCGGCACTGATGCCGTCGCGTTGCATCAGCCGTTGCTGGCGCAGAGCTGGCTCGGTTTCTACCACCAGCACGCGGTCATAGTCAGCGGCTTGCCCGGTTTCAACCAGCAGTGGGATGACAAACAGCTGATAGGGGGCCAGTTGCTGTTCGGCCTGCTTGCGCATCCAGTCACGAATCAGCGGATGCAGAATGGCGTTGACGGCCTCGCGGGCTGACGTGTCGGTAAAAATGCGCTGACGCAGCGCTGCGCGGTTCAGGCTGCCGTCCGCCAGCAAAATGCCGTCACCAAAGGTGGTTCTCAGCTGCTGCAGGCCGGTACTGCCGGGCATCACTACCGCACGCGCCGCGACATCGGCATCAATGACTGGTACACCAAGCAGGGCGAACTGACGCGAGACTGCCGATTTGCCGCTGGCGATACCGCCAGTCAGGGCAATGCGCAGCGGCATCATCATCGGCGGCTCACAAGCCTGAGGCTCGCAGGTAGGCACTCATCCAATCCTGTCCGAAAAACAGCGCCAACCAGCCGGCGATGGCAAGGTAGGGGCCGAACGGGATCTGCCGATCCTTGTTCGGAGACAGCAACATCATGCCGCCGCCAATCACCAGACCGGCAACTGCCGCCAGAATGATGATGATCGGCAATTGCTGCCAGCCGAGCCAGGCACCAAGCGCGGCAAACAACTTGAAATCACCGTAGCCCATGCCTTCCTTGCCGGTCAGCAATTTGAACGCCCAATACACCGACCACAGGCTCAGATAGCCGGCAACCGTGCCAATGATGGCGTCATTGAGCGGGACGAAGCCGCTATTCAGGTTGAACAGCAAGCCCGCCCACAGCAGCAGGTAAGTGAGCTGATCCGGCAGCAGTTTTGTATCCCAATCGATGCCCGCCATGGCGATCAACAAGCCGGTGAACAGAATGGCACCAAACAACATGGTATCGGAACCAAAATGCCAAGCGGCAAACGCAAAGGCAACGCCGGTAAGCGCTTCCACCAGCGGGTAGCGCATGCTGATTGGGTTCTTGCAGTGGCGGCAGCGACCCCGCAGCAGTAACCAGCTCAGCAGCGGAATATTCAACCAGCCCGGTATCGCCTGGCCGCAATGTGGGCAAGCGGAGCGCGGCAGCACCAATCCGAACTGTTGCGGGTAGCCATCTTCATAAGGCGCGCTCGCTTTGGCGCCAGTCTCTGCCAGCATTTCCCGCGCCTGTGCCTGCCATTCACGTTGCAAGATGATGGGCAGGCGAAAAATCACGACATTGAGAAAACTGCCGATCAGCAGGCCAAAAATGCCGACGGCGACCGTGAAGTAGATCCGGTCGCCGCCAAAGAGGTCGAGTAAGGTCATTAGAGAATCAAATAACTTTGCCGAGGTTGAAGATGGGCAGATACATCGCCACGATTAGACCACCGACCACCACGCCTAGTACCGCCATGATGATGGGCTCAAGCAATGAGCTCAATCCATCCACAGCATCATCCACTTCCGCTTCGTAAATATCCGCCACCTTCGATAGCATACTGTCCAAGGCTCCGGATTCCTCACCAATCGCGACCATCTGAACGACCATGTTGGGAAACATACCAGCTCCCTGCATAGCCAAATTCATTTGCATACCGGTGGTGACATCGTCACGAATCTTGAAAATAGCGTTTCGGTATACCACGTTGCCTGATGCACCTGCTGCGGACTCCAGAGCCTCCACTAAGGGCACACCAGCCGCAAATGTCGTGGACAAAGTACGGGCATAACGTGCAATAGCTGCTTTGTGGAGAATGACGCCAATAACGGGCAGTTTAAGCATTAGACGATCTTTGCCGTCCCGGAATGCTTGTGAACTAACATTGAGAGATTTGACTGTGAATGAGACTGCGATGATGACGATAAGATATATCCACCATGTCTCCTGAAGTGAACGCGAGATTCCAAGCACAAATTGAGTAAATGCCGGCAGGTCTGCGCCAAAGCTCTTGAACATTTCTTCAAACATCGGAACGACAAACAATAACAAAATGGCAGTTACAACAGCAGCAACCACCAATACTGCTGCTGGATAAAACAATGCCTTCTTGATTTTGGATTTGATGCGCTCTGTCTTCTCTTTATACGTGGCGATCCGGTCAAGCATCTGTTCCAGTGCCCCCGATTGCTCACCAGCACCAACCAGATCACAGAACAGTGGGTCAAAATATTTTGGGTGTTTGCGCAGAGCCTCATGGAACGGGGCACCGGCTTCGATATCGCCTTTGATGGTCATCATCAATTCTTGTACCGATGGCTTCTCATGGCCGCGACCGATGATTTCGAAGGACTGAACGAGTGGCACACCGGCTTTCATCATCGTGGCCAATTGGCGAGCCATCATCGCTATGTCGGCCGGGGTAATTGGCTTTTTGCCCGGGGCGAATAGGTCAGCCGCTTTGCGGTTGATCTTGCCTGGCATCAGCCCTTGCTTGCGCAGCTGAGCCTTGACCATGGCTTCATTGGGCGCCTGCATCTCGCCCTTTATTTTTTGGCCTTTCTTGTCAACGCCTTCCCACGCATAGGTCTTTTGTTTGGCGACCTCGGTTTTCGCCCGGGTCACGGCTCCTGGACGCTTGGAGGGAGCTTCTTTCTTGACGGCTTGCAGTGCCATGGTGGCGATTCCTACACAGGTTCTGGCAGAAGTTCAGGAATTGTCGTAATTGTAGCGGCTAAGGTCTTGAGAGACTGTGCTTTTCATCCCGGAAATCCACGCTATTGAAGCACTGGTACACCTGAAAAGCCAGTGGTCTGATGCTTTGAATGCCCCTTGGCTCCGGGTGAGCTGATAGGCAGTTATGGGCCTGCCTGGGACTAATCACCTGAGCTGAATGAATTTCGGGGCAAGAACTCGCCGCACGAAGACTGCGACTTGCCTGAGTTCTCTACTGTCGATGGCAGGTTTTCAGGGTTGCCCCGAAGTTCCATCAGCTTAGTCGGAGGTTACCCGGTTAATCTCAGCAAGGCTGGTTACCCCTTGCCGTGCCTTTTCCAGACCCGATGCGCGCAAGTCATTGATGCCTTCTGCTCGCATCTGGTCAGCAATTTCAATGGCGTTCCCGCCACGCATAACGATACGGCTGATCTCCTCGGACACTGGCATCACCTCATAAATGCCAACCCGGCCTTTGTAACCCTTGTTGCAGTTATCGCAGCCGACCGGTTCGTATAGCGTCAGTGTATCGACTTCATCTTCGCGAAAACCTTCTTTTAGCAAGGCCTCACGAGGAATTTTCACCGGTTTCTTGCAATGTGAGCACAGACGCCGAGCCAATCGCTGGGCAATGATCAGGTGCACGGTGGTCGCGATATTGAAGGCGGCCACCCCCATGTTAATCAGGCGAGTCAGGGTTTCCGGGGCACTGTTGGTATGCAGGGTCGATAGCACCAAGTGGCCAGTTTGGGCGGCCTTGATACCGATTTCTGCCGTTTCAAGGTCGCGAATCTCTCCGACCAGTACTACATCGGGGTCCTGACGCAGGAACGCCCGCAGCGCCATCGGGAAGGTCAAGCCAGCGCGTGGGTTGACCTGAACCTGGTTAACGCCCGGCAGGTTGATTTCAACCGGGTCTTCAGCAGTCGAAATATTGGTTTCTTCGTCATTGAGAATATTGACGGCGGTATACAGTGAAACGGTTTTACCGGAACCGGTCGGGCCGGTGACCAACACCATGCCTTGTGGTTTGGCAATGGCATCCATAAAGGCTTTCTTCTGGACCGGCTCGTAACCCAGTGCATCGATACCCAGCATGGCGCTGGACGAGTCCAGTATCCGCATGACCACCTTTTCTCCCCACAGCGTCGGCAGCGTGGAAACGCGGAAATCGATGGACTTGTTCTTGGACAGCTTCATCTTGATACGACCATCCTGCGGCACCCGGCGCTCGGCAATATCAAGACGAGACATGACCTTCAGGCGGGCTGCAAGCCGGCTTCCCAGCGTTACTGGCGGTTTGGCCATTTCTTTCAGGATGCCGTCGACCCGAAAGCGGACCCGGTATTCCTTTTCGTAGGGTTCAAAGTGCAGATCTGAGGCCCCCTTCTTAATGGCGTCGATTAGCAGTTTGTTGATAAAGCGAACAATTGGTGCGTCGTCGCCTGCGGGGCCGTCATCACCCGCAGGCTCATCGCTACCGGCCTCAACGTCCAGGTTGTCGAGATCCTCGTCGAGGTCCTCAAAACCACCTGCGGAATCTTTGGCATCCAGTACTTTCTCAATGGCTTTGCCGAGTTTGTCGTCCTCGACCAAGATGCCTTCGATACTCATGCCGGTGTGGAAGCGGACCTTGTCCAGCGCTTCAAGGTTGGTTGGGTCAGAGATGGCAACAAACAGGCGGTTACCGCGTTTGAACAGCGGCATGGTCCGATGCTGTCGGATGATGGCCTCATCGACCAACTCCTTCGGGATCAGATCCTGGTCCATCGCCTCGATGTCGAACAGCGGAACTCCGAATTCCTGTGCAGCGATATTGGCCAGTACATGGGCTTTGGCGAGTTTGTTTTGTACCACGTAACTGATAAACGGCTGTTTGGCCTTGCTGGCCTGATTTGCCGCATCAAGGGCAACGTTTTCGTCGAGAATGCCCTCGGTTACCAGCCGGCGAGGCAGGCCGCCCAACGCAATTTTTGTCCCGGGAGTACTCATCGATATGAACCATGACAGGTTAGGGCAGGCCAAGAATGACCATTAATAGTGCTTCTAGACTAATAGAGAACACCCCAAAAAAAAAGGCGAGCCGAAGCTCGCCTTGGTTTTAACACCAATATTAGATTAGATATCGGCGTTACGGCAGGTAGCCGGGAAGAACTTGTAGAACTCAGCAGCGGCATCGGTAGAGCAGTACCACGACAGGATGTCTTCAGCGTCACCAGCTTGAGCGCATGCAGTAACATCTTCGTTGCTGCACGGGGTCAGGCGCAGGTGCAGACCATTCAAATCCGCATCGATTTTGTCGTCAGCAATGACGGCATCAATAACGCCGGCATCAACGGTAATGTCGGCAACATAGGTGCTGACAGCCGCGCCGCCATTGCCGCAACCGGCTTCATCAGCATTGGTCGGCATGACGTTGCGGGCAGTTGCAAACTCAACAACCGAGGTCTTGCAGGCGCCAGCAGCGGCAGCGACTTCCGACATCTTCGAGCGCTTCATGTAATCTTGGTAAGCCGGCAGCGCAACAGCAGCCAGAATACCGATGATCGCGACGACGATCATGAGTTCGATCAGGGTGAAACCCTTTTGCACAGCTTTCATGGGTAAAACTCCTCACAGGGGAAGGGGAAACCAGCCGATTCAGGATAGGCAATACTCCTGAATCCGTCACTGGCGCGCCGACAGCCTCGGGTGAGAAGGCTGCTGGGCGCCGGACCAGTGTTGTAATGGCTAAGGCAAGTGCCATGCCAACTATTCCGAAGCGTCAAGTTAACGTCATCGGAGGGCTGCTGCAACCCGGCATTGGCATCTAAACCTGTAGATTTCATGGCATTTTGCGAACCGGCGCACAGAATTGCCTTGGCAGTTCCACAACTTCAACTAAACCTGCCCGCCATGGCAAGATTCTGCTGCGGCAGCTTGTGACAATATTTGTCAGTCCTTATTCGAGGAGATTATGTCGGTGAATCGATGGAAAGCCAGTGGCTTGCATCTGGGGTTTTCAGTAGTGATTGGCGGAGTGGTCTGGGGACTGATGCGTGGGTTGTGGTTTCCAGGGCCGCTCTTTGAGGTCTCTGGCGCGGGTGGATTGCTCAGTATTCTGGTGCCAGCCGATGTAGTGCTTGGGCCATTGCTGACCTTGATCGTGTACAAGGCCGGCAAGCCGTCGCTGAAATGGGATCTGACCATCATTGTGATTGTGCAGCTGGCCGCTTTGTTTTATGGCGTCTGGACGATCGCGGAGGCGCGTCCGGCCTACGTCGTGTTTTTTGGCAACCAGCTGAAGGTGGTTCGCTCAGTCGACTTGGCCGAAGGCAAGCCATGGCAAACGCCGCTGACCGGCCCTGTGTGGGTCGGTATCCCAGCTGCGGGAGCCCTTGATGCTGAAATTTCAGATTTGTTGGCTGGCCTGAACAACAAGACGCCGGCGGTGCTTGACCGGACGCGTTATCAGCCTTGGCCCAACGTCAAGTCCGGGTTCGCCGCGGCGTTAAGACCACTGACCGATTTTTCCGGCCCACGTGTTACCGAGCTTGAGCAAGGATTGGCCGCTAAGGGATTGGTTGCGGCAGACGTCCTATTCCTGCCGATCACGGTACGTGATGTCAGGATGACAGCTGTGTTTTCGGCATCTTCACATCAGTGGCTCGCGACATTGCCGGTGAGCCTGCCAGCAAAGTGACCGTGGATTGAGGGACGGCTGCTTTTTGTTCATCCGTAATGCGAGTGTCCGGCAGATGCTTGAGCAGGTATGGCCGAGTCCTTATACTGGCGCGCCTTTCGGCTGACCGGTCGAAAGTGCCGTGCCGGCATAGCTCAGTTGGTAGAGCAGCGCATTCGTAATGCGAAGGTCGGGGGTTCGACTCCTCTTGCCGGCACCAAATAAAAAAAAGGCCGCTCGATCGAGCGGCCTTTTTTCGTTGGGGTCGTCAAAGCAGACAGAGCTCTAATCCGATTCAGCCGGAAAGGGCTATTCGCATCGACAGGTCCACTGCCCGAACGTGCTTGGTCAGTGAGCCCGCCGAAATAAAGTCGACTCCCGCCGTGGCGATGGTTTTCAGTCGGTCCGGCGTAACACTGCCGGAAACCTCCAGTTTTGCGCGGCCGCTGGTTATCGCCACCGCCTTGGCAAGGTCGCTATCGGCAAACTCATCGAGCATGATGATGTCAGCGCCGGCACTCAGCGCCTGTTTCAGCTCTTCAAAGGTTTCCACTTCCACTTCCACCGGCGCATCTCGGGCCAGCAGGCGGGCGGCCTTTACGGCGGGTTGAATGCCGCCACAGGCGGCGATGTGGTTTTCCTTGATAAGGAAGGCATCGAAAAGGCCGATTCGGTGATTGGCGCCGCCGCCGACTCGGACCGCATATTTCTGTGCTGCCCGTAGTCCGGGCAGGGTTTTCCGGGTATCAAGCAACTGGCATTGGCTGCCGGCCAAAGGCGACAGGAACTGGCGGACGGCATTGGCGGTGCCTGAAAGCGTCTGCAAAAAATTGAGTGCGGTGCGTTCGCCAGTCAGCAACAAGCGGGCAGGGCCTACCAGCTCGCAGAGCGTTGCGCCAGCCTCGACCGTTGCGCCTTCCGGGAATTTCCAGTGAACGCTTACTTCGCCTGAGCGTCTCGCGGCCTCTGAGAGTTGTCGAAAGACTTCGTCCACCCACGCCTGCCCACACAGGACGGTGGATTCACGGGTAATGATGGTCGCCCGTGCCAGCGCAGAAGCAGGAACGAGCTGTGCCGTGAGGTCCAGGCTTGGGTTGAGTGCAGCGTCAAATGGCTGGCCCAAATCCTCGGCCAGGGCATGCCGGACGCCGGTTTCCCGTTCACGAGCCAGATAAAGGGGGGAAAGTTGGTTGTGCATGCCGGCTAATGGGGTTGTCGTTCAAGACTGCGATTATCAGCGGCCAGGCGTTCGCCGGCAAACATCGTGCGAAAGTCAGGCGCCAGCATGGCCATCAAGCGAACCGGACCGGTAAAATAGCTCCCAAACTGCCATTGGTCGCCGCGCTGGCGCCAGTGGTCCGGCTGGAGGGGGGCTTGGTGGTCGACTGTGCACTCCATCACGGCAGGCTGGCGAGGGATCGCTTGTAATAGCGAGGCGTGGAAAAACCGTCTTCCCGCTTCTGGAGCGACCTCTCATGGCTTTTGAACCCCACATGCTACATTTCAACGCCGGTGGCGAGTCTCGTCGTGCCCAGGAGCAAAGGAAATTGCCGAAGCTGATTGAGCGGGTCCGTGATCAATCGCTGGAATCGTTGACCAAGCTGTTCGGGCACATGCTCGATACCGCGGATGACACCCTGTTCGATCTGGCTGACAAGGCTGGCAATAACAAGGATCAGACCCTTTATTTCGATGCCATGCGCGAGCTGCGGATCAAGCGCAAGGGCATGGAAAATATCTTCCGTCAGGAATTGCAGAACGCCTTCTATTCGCTTATTGGCCGAACCGATGCCATGCCGGCCTCGGCAGCGGCGTTTTCGCTCGATGCGCTCAGCCTGGTCAAAGAGGATGAGCTGGAAGAAAACTTGGCCATTGATGCCATGGTCGCCAAGGCCAAGCAGCGCAACGAAGAACCGCTGCGCTTTCTCGCCCGCCGGTTCGACGCCGTGGTGGCTGACATCCAGGTCGAAACCGATGACTTGCCGGTTTACCCCAAGCGCATTTGCGAAAGCTTTCGTACCGCGACCAACTCCCTCGGTCTGGATCTCAAGGCCAAGCTGGTGGTGTTCAAGTTGTTCGAACGCAGCGTCATGGCCGAGCTGGGTTCGGTTTATGACGAATTGAACAATTTCTTTGCCGAAAATGGCGTGCTGCCGGATCTGCATGTGCGCAAGCCGCGCAAACCGGTGGCACCGCCGGCCGCGCCGAAGCGCAAGCAAGCGCTCGACGATGGCCTCGAGCAGACTGTTGATGGCGATGCTGTCGACATCAAAGCCGAAGTGTTCAGCGCCCTGCGCGAGTTGCTTGCCGGCCAGAAAGGCGGCGGGGCGGCCATGGCGACTGGTGCAATGGACGGCGGTTTTGGCATCCCGCTGATGCCGGTCGTCGAGACCCCCCAGCTGCTGAAAGCCTTGTCCAACCTGCAGCATGATCCGGGCGCAATGCCGGTCGGCCAGACCGTTGATCTGCGGGCCGCATTGGCCAGCCGCCTGCCGGTGGTAATCGGTGGCCGGGTCGATGCCAATGCCGTTGGCGCGGTCAACGATGACGTGATCGACATCGTTTCGATGATGTTCGATTTCATTCTGGGTGACGCCAACCTGCCCGACGATGTCAAAGCCCAGCTCGGTCGTCTGCAGATCCCGATGCTGAAAGTGGCCTTGGTCGACAAAACCTTTTTCAGCAACCGCAACCATTCTGCCCGGCTGCTGCTGAACGAAATGGCCTATGCCGGTATTGGCTGGGATCCGGAGCGGCGCGGCAAAGACGGCCTGCAGGGTCGCATTGAGGCCATTGTCCAGCGGGTGCTGAACGAATTTGAGGATGACACCCGGCTGTTCACCGAATTGCTGGAAGAGTTCCGCGGCTATTGCGAAGAAGAGCGGCGGCGTTCCGCGATCATCGAAAAGCGTACCAAGGAAGTGGAAGAGGGCAAGGCCCGCAGCGAATCGGCCAAGCAAGTGGTCGATAAAGTGCTGGCGCAGGTAGTCGGTGGTCGTTCGTTGCCGCCGGTAGCGGACAAGCTGCTGAATGACGTCTGGGCGAAAGTGCTGTTTCTGGAGCATTTGCGTGCCGGCGCGGATTCCGAGCCGTTTCGCCATGCCGCGCAAGTGGCCGATGTGCTGGTCAAATCGGTGACCGTGCGTACGCCGACTGAGCGTGCCCAGCTGCCGAGCATGATTCCCGGCTTGATCCGGCAATTGCGCGCCGGTTTTGACTCGATTTCCTACGGCTCGCTGGAGTCCAGCGCGCTGCTGCAGGATCTGGAAGCGCTGCACTTCCAGCTTATGCGCGCGCCGGTGGTTCCGTCAGTGCCGGATGACAGTGGCCTCGACAACGAAGTCGAACGCAGCACCGGTCGGCCGTCGAACAGTGATACCGATCTACTTGCCGACATGTTGCCGGATACCAGCGCGGAAGATGCAGCGTTGCTGGCCTCGATCAACGTCGAGCCGGTTGTTGCGTCAATCAATGCCCCGGCCAATGCCGATTCGATGTTTGATGAGATCGTGCTGGAGAGTCAGCCTGAACTGGAGCCGGAGGTCGATGGCTATCTTGATCAGGTCGATGCGCTGCAAGTCGGCAGCTGGATCGAGCTGCGTGATCCGGACCGCAACACCCGTTGCAAACTGGCCGCGCGTATTCCGACCGTCGGCAAGCTCATTTTCGTCAACCGCTCCGGCGTCAAGGTGGCGGAGTTCACTCGGCCGGGTCTGGCCGTTGCGCTGCGCCGTGGTGATGTCAAATTGCTTGATGACGCGGCGTTGTTCGATCGCGCGCTTGAGGCCGTCATTTCGAATCTGCGCAAATTGAAGGATGCAGCGGACGGTTGATAGGCCGCTGAACCTTGCCAGCAAAACGGGAGCTGCTTTCAGGCACTCTTGAAGTACAACTGGAACGGGCTGCATGATGCAGCCCGTTTTGTTTGATGGGCGGGAGCAGGTGCCGATGCAAGCCGATGATCAGGGCTGGTTGCCAATGGCAAGGCATTGCCCGTCGCCACATTGTGACGAGCGGCCGCAACCGGGTGAGGTGTCGCTGTTGGTGGTGCATGGCATAAGCCTGCCGCCGGGGCAGTATGGCGGCCCGTATATCGAGCAGCTGTTTCTTGGCAGCTTGCCGACCGATGGCCATCCGTACTTTGCCGGGCTGGCCGGCTTGCGGGTGTCCAGCCATTTTCTGATTCGACGTGATGGCGAACTGGTCCAGTTTGTCAGCACGGCAGCGCGCGCCTGGCATGCGGGGGTGTCGCAATTTGCCGGTCGCGAGCGCTGCAATGACTTTTCGATCGGCGTCGAGCTGGAAGGCACCGATACCGATCCCTACACCGACGAACAATACCGCCAACTGGCGGCGTTGACGTTACTGTTGCAACAGCGTTACCCGGCCATCCGGTCCGATCGCATTACCGGCCACGAACAAATTGCGCCCGGACGCAAGACCGACCCCGGGCCGTCGTTTGACTGGTTGCGCTATCGCGCCCTGCTGGCGTTGGCAGGCCAGCAGCCGTAACAGGCAGCTTGGCGTTTCTGTGCGATAATTCTGCTACCAATCACATTTGTCTTTGTTCAGGGACGTCACATGACATTGCTGGCCATCGTGCTGGTGCTGGTGCTGGAATGGTATTTCCGGCTGCCGCCGACCTACCGCAGCTTTCGCTGGTTTGTCCGTTTTCGCCGCTTCATGCAGCGGCAATTTCCGGCGCAATTCGAAGGCCTCGGCGGCCTGCTGTTCATGACTGGCACGTTGCCATTGCTGTTTGCGCTGGTGCTCTGGTTCACCCCGGGCTGGCTGGGCCAGCTGCTCTATCTGGCAGTCGGCACCGGTCTGCTGTGGTACTGCCTCGGCCCGCAGGATCTGCGAGCCTTGCTGGCTCCGTACTTTGCCGCGCTGGAGCGCAATGACAGCCAGAGTGCCTGGGAACATGCCCGTGAACGGGTTGATGCGGATGCCACCGACGAATTGCCGCAACTTGGCCGTCAGGTGTCGCGCTTCATCCTCACCGAAATCAACAATCGTTTTATTGCGTTGCTGTTCTGGTTCGCCGTGGCCGGCCCGAGCGCCTGCCTGTTTTACCGGTTGTGCACCGCCTACGCCGAGATCATCAAGGCTGAGCCGGGACATCCGCATCAGCGTCTGATCCGGACCGTGCTGCACGTGCTGAATTGGCTGCCAGCCCGCATTACGGCATTGGCTTACGCACTGGTTGGTGACTTTGTTCGCGGTTACGGTGCATTGCATCCGTTTTGGCGGGAGGCCGACGCCAGCGCCGAGCGCATATTGCTCGACAGCGGCTTGGCATCAATGTCGATGGGGCCGGATCTGCCAATCGATGCGCTGGATGAAAACACGCAGGCGATGGCGCTGGCCGAGCGGGCCTTGTTGCTGGTGCTGGTGCTGATCGCGTTGTTTACCCTGTTCGGAGTGCTGATCTGAGCGGTGGCAGCGTGCCGCCAAGCTGGCGGGTACGGCGCATGGGCGGGAGTTGCGCCTGAACCGGCGCCGCTGCCGGCAGTTTGCTGTTCTCAATAGACCACCTCAGCTAATCGGCATCGGGTCCATCGAGGCACCGCGAGCGGCGGGCTGAACGGGCTGGTCGAGCTGCAGAAAATAACGGGCCAGCTGGGTTTCCAGGAACGACGGCAGATTCATTTGCAGCACGGCGTTGAAATAGGCATGAGAGCGTTCACGCTGGCCCTGATGCTTCCAGTACATGCCGCGAAAGAACAGCGCCTCGCACAGTTGTTCGCGAAAGCGATCACTGTCTTCGGTCTGCGTTTTCAACAAGTGGCTGGCTAAGGCCGACTCATCAGCTTGCTGCTGCAACAGCACCAGCAGGCCCGGCCATTCTTTCTCGTTGCCGGCCGGTTTTTTCTCCGGCTTGCCTTTGTCTGATCTGGCTCGTTCCGCGGCCGGTTGATCCGGGTTGGCTTGCTGTACAAGCAGGGGCTGCAGCGCCTGATTCAGCAGCCAGGCGTATTGCCGGTCCGAATCGGAGCTGCCTTTGCTGATCACCTGACGCAACAGGTTGCTGGCGGTACCGTATTCGCCGAGCAATACCCATGATGCCGCCACCGTTCGCCGGTGGTCAGCCGCATCGCTGGCTTGTTGTGCCTGGGTCAGCAGGCGCCGGCCCAGATCGTCTTCACCGATCTGCACCAGTATCGTGCCGAGTTCAGCCTGCAAATGACCGGACTCCGGGTCGACCTGCAAGGCTTGATCAAAGTAGAACGCCGCTAACACCGGCATGCCGAGATTGCGATAGGACCTGCCAATGGCTTCGAGTGCCGCGCTGGCATCCTGGATCCGCTGGCGGCTGTCTTCCTGATCCGACAAGGCGCTCAATTCTTGCAGACCGCTGAGAATGCGATATTGCGAGTAACGCGCCTGTTGTGGATCGGAAAAGCGGTGGCTGCGAGCGAGTTCGAGCAAATCGGTTTCGCCGGCCCGCACGGTGCTCAGGGTGCCGGCGCAAAGCCAGCACAGCCCGCCGAACAGCGCCACCGCCCGCCACGATTTTGCTACCGCCATACGTCCTCCCCGGCCGAGGCCAATATTGTGCCTCAGCTGGTATCGGCAGGACAGGATTCAGTCGATCGGCATTGGCTGGGTGCAAACACCGGGAACGACTAAAGACGATGGTGCCGGTGGCTGGCACTCAAGCGCCGAGAGCGAAGCCGAGACCAACCACTGCGCCAGTGCTCAAACCCAGCATCAAACCCGCCATCGCTCGTTCGCCTTGAGACTGTTCCCGCAATAACCATAGCGTGGCGATTACGGTCTGCAGACCCAGACCGGCGTGCAAAAGCATTGGTGACTGCCAGCACAGCAAGCCAAGTGCCGCCTGACCAAGCGCCAGCACCAGCGCCGCGCGGCCGCCATGCTCGCAAGATGGCACCAATGCCAGATAGACCAATGCCAGACCAATGCTGAAGCTGGCATAAATTGCAGTTGGGCTTGCGCCACTCGGCCAACTCAACATGGCAAGGCTGATCGAAGCCGCCATGCCCAATGCCGGTGCCAACAGCTGCCAGTTGAAGGTAGACACCGGGATCCGTTGGCTGCTGGCAACGTTTGGCAGCAGTGTCAGTGTCTTGCTATCCATTTTACCGTCTCCTTATATTTACTAGTAAGTAAGTAATAGAGCCAGGCCTGTTCGGGGGGAATCGCCTTGGCATGGTCAGGGTTGGTTGAGTGGGGCCGTGCTGGATCTACAAAGACAGCTGGTCAATGCGGAACGGCAAGCCCGTGCTGGAGCTCGGCAATCACGGTTTCAAGCTGCGGCAGTCCGGTCAGCCGCTGCAGCTGCAGCGCGCCACCGAGTGCGGCCAGCATCAGCGTGGCGCGTTCCTCGGCTCGACCATCAAAATGAAAGGTGCCGCTGTCGCGACCGCGAGCCAAGATCTGGACCGTCGCGTTGAGCAGCTCCTTGATCAACAGGCGAACCTGGATCTGCATGCTGTGCGGGATACTGTCGGACTCGATGGCGCTGATGCCCACGGCACAAACCGAGCAGTTTTCGTCGGCATGGCGACGGTAGTAGTCGAACAATGCGTCAAGTTGGGCTGACCATGGCGTCTGGTTGGCCGCGAAATAGCTCTGCGCCGCTTTCAACCGGTCACGCAGCCGTTCGATCAGGGCTACACCCAGTTCTTCCTTGCCGGCGAAATGGTAATGAATCGCGGCTGGCTTGATACCTAGGGGGCCAGCGAGATCGGCGTAGGAAAAGCCACGGTAGCCCCGTTCGTGGAACAACTTTTCGGCCAGCGCCAGCACTTCACTGCGGGTATCGCGCCGGCTGGTAGTCGTTTTTCCTGTCTGTGACATTTCAAGATCCCGTTCGCTGTCGAGCTTGCGGCGATATTGCACTCAGATTTACTTACCTGCAAGTAAAAAAATAACAAAAACCCGGTCCATCTGGTCTGACCCCGACCCGGTTTATGACCGTTGCCATGGTTTTTCACGTTGGCAGGCCTAGACTTGCCGACAGTTTGTTGCCCGGAAACCGCCAGACGGCCCGACAAGGCGGGGCTGGCCGGACTCCAACGGTTGATCGATAGCGCCCGTTCCCCATCGACTGATGAACGAACGCGCCAACGAACGAATAACCAATAACCAGATTTCCAATAACCAAGTTACCAATAACAAAGTTACCAACAAACAGGGCGGCCAACCGCCAGTGACCGGTCTGACGCCGGTCGCGCAAGCCGAATAATCTGAGGAGCCAACCATGTCGATCGACCGACTGCCTGATACCGACCCGACCGAAACCCAGGAATGGCTGGACGCGCTGGATGGCGTGCTGGAAGCCGAGGGGGTCGACCGCGCCCACTACCTGCTGGAAAAGCTGATCGACAAGGCGAGACGTTCGGGGGCTTACCTGCCGTACTCGGCCACCACCGCCTATGTGAACACCATTCCGCCGTCGAAAGAGCCGGCCTACCCCGGTGATCAGGCCATCGAAGCTCGCATTCGCTCGATCATTCGCTGGAACGCGCTGGCCATTGTGCTGCGCGCCGGCAAGCTGGATCTGGAGCTCGGCGGTCATATCTCGTCGTTTGCCTCCAGTGCCACTATTTATGACGTTGCCTTCAACCATTTCTTCAAGGGCGATCAGGGCAACGGCGGCGATCTGGTCTATTTCCAGGGCCACGCCTCACCGGGTATTTACGCCCGCGCCTTCATGGAAGGCCGGTTGACCGAAGAGCAGCTGGCGCATTTCCGGCAGGACGTCGACGGCAAAGGCGTGACCTCTTATCCGCACCCGTGGCTGATGCCGGACTTCTGGCAGTTCCCGACCGTGTCGATGGGCCTCGGCCCGCTTCAAGCCATTTATCAGGCGCGCTTCCTGCGCTACCTCGAACACCGCGAACTGCAGAAAACCGATGGCCGCAAGGTCTGGGCCTTTATGGGTGACGGCGAAATGGACGAGCCGGAATCGATGGGCGCCATCGGCATGGCCGGCCGCGAGAAACTCGACAACTTGATCTTCGTCGTCAACTGCAACCTGCAGCGACTCGATGGCCCGGTCCGTGGCAACGGCAAGATCATTCAGGAACTGGAAGCCGACTTCCGCGGCGCCGGCTGGAACGTGATCAAAGTGATCTGGGGCCGTTACTGGGACCCGCTGCTGGCGCGTGATACCAAGGGCGCGCTGCGCCGGATCATGGAAGAGACGGTGGACGGCGAATACCAGAACTACAAATCCTTCGGTGGCAAATACACCCGCGAGAATTTCTTCAGCAAAGATCCGGAAACCGCCGCGATGGTCGCCAACATGTCGGATGAAGACATCTGGCGTTTGAACCGTGGTGGCCACGATCCGCACAAGGTGCATGCGGCATTCCACGCAGCCACGACCCACAAGGGCCAACCGACCGTCATTCTGGCGAAAACCGTCAAGGGTTACGGTCTCGGCCCGATCGGTGAAGGCAAGAACATTGCCCACCAATTGAAGAAAATGGATCTGGATGCGATCAAGGCCTTCCGCGATCGCTTCCGCGTGCCGATCCCGGACGACAAGCTGGCTGATCTGCCGTTCTATCTGCCGCCGGCCGATTCGCCGGAAATGAAATACCTGCGCGAACGTCGCTCGTCGCTCGGCGGCTTCCTGCCGGCGCGTCGCGCCAAAGCCGAATCGCTGGATGTGCCGGCGCTGAAAGCCTTTGATGCCGTGACTGCTGGCAGTGGCGACCGCGAAATCAGCACCACGATGGCGTTTGTCCGCCTGCTGAACGTGCTGATGAAAGACAAGGTGCTGGGCTCGCGCATCGTCCCGATCATTCCGGACGAGGCGCGCACCTTCGGCAT
This sequence comes from Permianibacter sp., assembly GCA_041914645.1. Classification (GTDB taxonomy): domain Bacteria; phylum Pseudomonadota; class Gammaproteobacteria; order Enterobacterales; family Permianibacteraceae; genus Permianibacter. The sequence continues at coordinate 47,316 of JAYSCY010000001.1, read as the reverse complement.
GGAAGGCATGTTCCGTCAGTACGGCATCTATTCGTCCGTCGGTCAGCTCTATCAGCCGGTCGATTCCGATCAGGTGTCGTACTACAAGGAAGACATCAAGGGCCAGTTGCTGGAAGAAGGCATCAACGAAGCGGGGGCGATCTCGTCGTGGATTGCCGCCGGGACTTCATACAGCAGCAACAACTACCCGATGATTCCGTTCTACATCTTCTACTCGATGTTCGGTTTGCAACGGACCATGGATCTGGCCTGGGCCGCTGGCGACATGCAGGCGCGTGGCTTCCTGCTCGGCGCCACTGCCGGTCGTACCACGCTGAATGGCGAAGGTCTGCAGCATCAGGATGGTCACTCGCACATCCTGGCCTCAACCATTCCGTCTTGCGTCGCCTATGACCCGGCCTACGGTTATGAGCTGGCCGTGATCGTGCAGAACGGTCTCGAGCGCATGGTCGAGAAGCAGGAAAACGTTTTCTATTACATCACCCTGATGAACGAGAACTACGTTCAGCCGGCCATGCCGAAAGGCGCCGAAGAGGGCATCCTGAAAGGCATGTACCTGTTGCGTGAAGGTGATGTGGCGGGCAAGAGCAAAGGCAAGAAAGCACCGAAAGTGCAGCTGTTCGGTTCGGGGACGATCCTGAACGAAGTATTGGCCGCAGCGGACCTGCTGCGCGACAACCACGGTGTCGCCGCCGATATCTGGAGCGTCACCAGCTACACCGAGCTGCGTCGTGACGGCCATGATGCCGATCGCTGGAACCTGCTGCACCCGGACGAAAAACCGCGCATCCCTTATGTCGCGAAAGTGCTAAAGGATCGCGAAGGACCGGTGGTTGCTGCCAGTGACTACCAGAAGGCGCTGGCCGATCTGATTCGGCAGTGGGTGCCCGGTGATTATCGGGTGCTCGGTACCGATGGCTTCGGCCGCTCGGATTCACGCGCCGCGCTGCGTCGTTTCTTCGAAGTGGACCGTCACTATGTTGTCGTGGCGGCGCTGAAAGCGCTGGCCGATCGTGGTGACGTGCCAGCCAAAGCGGTGAAAGATGCCATAACGCTGTACGGTATCGACCCCAACAAACCGAATCCGGTCACGGTGTAAGGAGCGCACGACATGGCTATCCGTGAAATTACCGTACCGGACATTGGCGACAGCAAGAATGTCGATGTCATTGAAATTAGCGTCAAGCCCGGCGATGTCATCAAGAAAGAAGACACGCTGATCGTGGTCGAAGGCGAAAAAGCCACGATGGACGTGCCAAGTTCGCACGCCGGTGTGGTCAAGGAAGTGAAACTGAAAGTCGGCGACAAGGTCTCGCAAGGCTCGCTGATTTTGCTGCTCGAAGAAGCGGGCGCGAGCGCTGCGACGCCGGCACCCATTGCAGCGGCTGCGCCGGCTGCTGTTGCAGCCGCACCGGTCCCGGCTATTGCAGCTGCACCGACTGTTGCTAATGCAGCCGCGCCTGCCGCCAGCGGCCCAGCGCGGAGTGAAACGGTGTCGGTGCCGGATATTGGCGATGCCAAAGATGTCGATGTGATTGAGATCGCTGTCAAGGTCGGTGATACGGTCAATAAAGACGACACCTTGATCGTGGTCGAAGGCGAAAAAGCCACGATGGACGTACCGTCGGCGGTGGCCGGCGTGGTCGAATCGATTGCGCTGAAAGTCGGTGACAAGGTATCGAAGGGCAGTGTGATCGGTGTCATCAAGGTTGTCGGGGCCACTGCGGCGGCACCTGTATCGGCCACCGCGGCCGCTACGGTAGCAACAACGGTAGCAGCCGCATCGGCCGCACCCGCCGTTGTCACCGCCGCAATGCCGGCGGTCAGCACCGATCGGGCCGCGCCGGTGCCGGATTACCCCTACGAACGCAAGGCGGTTGGTGAAAAGATCGTCCATGCTTCGCCCGCCATTCGCCGGTTTGCCCGCGAGCTGGGCGTCGACATGACCAAGCTCAATCCGACCGGGCCGAAAGGCCGGGTGATGAAGGAAGACATCCAGTCCTTCGTCAAATTCGAATTGAACCGGCCGAAGCCGGTGGCGAGCAGTGGTGCCGGCATGCCGGAGCTGCCAACCATCGACTTCAGCAAGTGGGGCGAAGTCGAAACCAGACAGCTGACCCGCATCCAGAAAGTGTCCAGCGTCAACCTGCACCGCAACTGGCTGACCATTCCGCACGTGACCCAGCATGAAGATGCCGACGTTACCGAAATGGAAGCTTTCCGGCAGTCGCTGAAAGACGAAGCCGAGAAGCGCGGCATCAAGCTGACCCCGCTGGTGTTTGTCATGAAGGCCGTGGTCAACACGCTGCAAGCGTTCCCGACCTTCAATGCGTCGCTGGCGCCGGACGGTGAAACGCTGGTGCTGAAGAAGTACTGGCACATCGGCGTCGCCGTTGATACACCGGATGGTCTGGTAGTGCCGGTAGTCCGTGACGTCGACAAGAAATCGGTGTTCCAGCTGTCGGAAGAACTGGCCGAGATCAGCAAGAAAGCGCGCGACAAGAAACTTGGTGCTGATGGCATGCAGGGCTCGACCTTTACCATCTCGTCGCTGGGTGGCATCGGCGGCACCTACTTCACGCCCATCGTTGCCTGGCCGAACGTGTCGATTCTGGGTCTGTCGAAAAGCAGCATGAAGCCGGTCTGGGATGGCAAGCAGTTCGTGCCACGGCTGATGCTGCCGATGTCGCTGTCCTACGATCACCGGGTCATCGACGGCGCAGTCGGCGCCCGCTTCATCACCCATCTGGCCAAAAATCTGGCCGATATCCGCCGTTTGCTGCTCTGACGGGAATCTTCCCTGACGAAAGCCCGCGGGACCGGCCTTGGCCGGCTCCCGCGCCGGTCGGTCTCGGACTACAATACGCACCTTCATGCCCGGAGCCGGTAAACCAGCCCGGACCGGGCAATGGCCGGGCGCAAAGGCGCCCAACAATCAGGAGCAAGTCATGAGTAAGGGTGATGTTCACGGTCAGGTGGTTGTACTGGGCTCCGGCCCCGGCGGCTATAACGCGGCCTTTCGTGCCGCCGACCTCGGTCTGAACGTAGTGCTGGTGGAGGCCGAAGCCACGCTTGGCGGTGTCTGCCTCAACGTCGGTTGTATCCCCTCCAAGGCGCTCCTGCATTGCGCCAAAGTGATCGATGAAGCGGCGGTGGCCAGCCACCACGGCATCACCTTCGGTGCGCCGAAAATCGATCTGGACAAAGTCCGTGGCTACAAAGATGGCGTAGTCGGTTCGCTGACCAAGGGTCTGGCCGGCATGGCCAAGATGCGCAAAGTGCAGATCGTTACCGGTTACGGCAAGTTCACCGGCCCGAACATGCTGGCCGTGACCGCCAAAGACGGCAAAGTCACCACCGTTTCGTTCGACCACTGCATCATCGCTGCCGGCTCGCGTCCGGTCGCGCTGCCGTTCCTGCCGCAGGATGAGCGCATCGTCGACTCGACCGGCGCGCTGGAACTGAAAAAGATTCCGGAGCACATGCTGGTGCTCGGCGGCGGCATCATCGGCCTGGAAATGGCTACCGTGTACCGCGCACTCGGCGCCAAGATCTCGGTGGTCGAAATGGCCGACCAGCTGATCCCGGCCGCTGACGCCGATGTGGTCAAGGTGTTGCACAAATACGTCGAGAAGAAATACGAAGCCATTCTGCTCGAAACCAAAGTGGTCAAGGTCGAAGCCAAGAAAGATGGCCTGTATGTGACCTTCGAAGGCAAGAACGCCCCGAAAGATCCGGTCAAGTACGACATGATTCTGTCTGCCGTTGGCCGCGCCCCGAACGGCAAGCTGCTTGATGCCGAGAAAGCCGGCGTCAAGGTTGATGACCGCGGCTTCATTCCGGTCGACAAGCAGATGCGCACCAATGTCCCGCACATTCTGGCCATCGGCGACATCGTCGGCCAGCCGATGCTGGCGCACAAAGCCTCGAAAGAGTCGCACGTCGCCGCTGAAGTCATCGCCGGCAAGAAACACTACTTCGATCCGATGTGCATTCCGTCGGTCGCCTACACCGATCCGGAAATTGGCTGGGTCGGCCTGACCGAGAAAGAAGCAAAGGCCAAGGGCATTGAGTACGGTGTCGGTTCGTTCCCATGGGCGGCCTCGGGCCGTGCCATTGGCGTCGCCCGCAGCGAAGGCTTCACCAAGCTGTTGTTCGACAAAGCCACGCACCGCGTCATCGGTGGTGCCATTGTCGGCGTCAATGCCGGTGAACTGATTGCCGAAATCGGTCTGGCCATTGAAATGGGCGCCGATGCCGAAGATATCGCGCTGACCATTCACGCCCACCCGACCCTGTCGGAGTCGGTCGCGTTTGCCGCCGAGGTGTATGAAGGTACCTGTACTGATCTGCCGCCGAAGCGAAAGTAAGTCACTGCTTTCCCTCCCCCTGAAAAAAAGGCGCCCGCAAGGTGCCTTTTTTTTTGCTTAGAGTTTGCCCCCAAAGGGTTACCTCGCTTTCAATGTCCGCTGGCAGCTTACTGAGAAATTTCAGCATGTAACATCAAAACTAGCTACGGACTGATACAAATAAACACAAAAATACAACTGAAATATTAGGGTGCTTGTCGAATGCTGTATCGCCCATTCATCCAGGCGATTCAATGCTCCGCCGATAAATATGATGGGTTGGTAAATTTAATCGAAATTCACTATCAAAAAACGGACATGGCTGGCTCGATGAATATTGAGTGATTGCGAATCGATCCACCAAATTTTGGGAGGTGATGAAATGGAACGAAAGTTGAGATATCAATTTATTACTATATTGCTTTCCCTACTTCCGATTGCACTGGCATCCGCTGGTGATGAGACTGCTGATGGCTTTGTCGTCAGTGCGGAAGGTCGCGGAAATGGGGTATATACGAATTGGATTGAACGTGTCGAGGAAGGTACTCACGATATCGTCATGGCAGAGGTTGATGAAAATGGCATTGTCCTGCGGGAGGGGGTTTACGATTCTCGCACTCAGGAAGGTGATTCAACGGAGTCTGGAGAGCCATTTGTTGTGTGGCTTGGGAGATGGCGCTTTAGTCTCACGGTAAGTGATTGCGTGGTACGATTGAATTGTTTACCAACTGATAATCGATAAGGCGTTTCATTTTTTCTCAATAGTTTGCGTCTTGAGGTGTGCCATCATGATGTCGCTTTCGAAACGAAATTCCTTGCTTGCGTTAAGTGTTGCGCTGGTGTGTTTGACAATATTTCTTGTTGGTCTATCAAGGTCGCCAGTCGAAACAGCTGTTGCTGCGTCAGGTAATGCTGCTGTTGCTGCGTCAGGTAATGCTGATGAAAAGATAAGGTCTGATTTTGATGTGTCCAACCATGTTGGTGAAATGCCGCGTGAGGCCGATATGTTCGCTCAATCTGCCAAAGAAGTGTCGCCAATATATGCAAAAAATCACAATGCAGATCCGGATATTGTTGGTGAAATACCATCAAATATTCTTGATATTAGCAATTTGGATATCCGGGAATTTGATCGAAAAATAAATCCGAGTAACGCTGGACTTAAGGTGTTTATGCACAAATTGCTTCTGCAGGAACGGGATGATGTGTGGGCAAGTGAGACGGAAGCAGTGCTTTGGAGGCTGCAAGAGGAATTCTTTGCTGAGTTGAATGCAATTTCCAAGACTGAATATAAGGCGCTAGAGGTTGATTGTCGAAAAGATATTTGCTATGTCGACATGCCCTTAAGTGAGTATAAAAAAGCGGACTCCATTAGGCACGATAAAAATGGACTCGAATTTCGACATATTATTGCCTTGGTCGGTGGTGATGGGGAGCCCTTTGCGCATCAGCTAGCATTTAACGGTATTTCGACAAGAGGATATAAAAGTGAAAACATCGCGAGATGGGTCCTAGCGTTTAATCGTGAGTCTGACCCTGCCATGGTTGACGGGAAGGATGGTGGCTAGTGTGAGCGAGGCTGAGTACTCAATCTGCCAGTTGCTAGGTTGGAAGAAAAGAGCGATGCTTGCATCGCTCTTTTCCTGTCCATTATGCTCGTTTGAGGTCATGCGTGCTGCGTCAGCGTCCGTCCGAACCGTTGTTTGCTGAAGAAGTCCTCGTTGAACTCGAGGTCGGTGAGGTCCGCATCCCGGTGCAACGCCAGGCGCGCAAAACCGTCGCACTGCATGTGCTGCGTGACGGCAGCTTTGAGGTGCGGGCGCCGAACCGGCTGCCACTCGGTGTGATCCGGTCCTTCGTCCATAGCCGGCGTGACTGGTTGCAGGAACGGCTCGATAGCCTCGAAGCGGGTGAAGGTGCGCTGGCCCTGCAATACCACGACGGTGCCATCCATCATTTTCTCGGCGAACCCTACAAGCTCAAATTGATGGCCGCCACCCGCTGGTTCGCCAGCGTCGGCGACGGCGAAATCCGGCTTGCCACCCACAAGCTCGATGAGCTGTCGGTGTGCAAGGCGTTGCAGAAGTTTTATCTGCGTGAGGCCGAGATTCGGCTACCTGAGCGGGTCGCGTTCTGGCATCGCCGGCTGTTCAATCGTGACTTACCCGAGCTCAAGTTCCGCGCCATGCGTTCGCGCTGGGGCAGCTGTGCCTCCCACGGCGGTATCACGCTGAATATCTCGCTGCTGCGGGCACCGTTACCGGCCATCGATTATGTGGTCGTACACGAGCTTTGCCATTTGCAACATTTTGATCATAGCCCGGCGTTTCATTCGCTGGTTGGGTCGGTGTTGCCGGATTGGAAGGTTAGGGCGGAGTTGTTGACGGTGCCGTGTGGGTTTTGATTGTGGAGAGTCTAGTTCATGGATGATGAGGCGGTCCATTCGCGAGGACACAGGATGCTGGGGCAATCTTTCGATAAGGTAACAACACTTTTCAAAAGGTACTGGTGGCTATCTTATCTTGTTGGGTACTCGATTGTTATGACGATCCCTGCCTACATAGTCATGAGGGCAGCTCTGCAATATCAAAGTCTTGGTATCGGGTCTATCCTAAGCCTTTGGCTGAAAAATTTATCGTTTATTGGCGTATGTGAATCGATTCCGTGGGTTGTCTTGCTTTTGCGTGAGGTGATTAGCAAAGCGGGTGTTGGGGTAACGCTGAATTTTCTGTTCGCTATTGCGTCTATTTTCGCCTATTTCCTACAGACCGATTGGCCCAGCACGGCGGTATTCGGCGTGGTGATAATACAGCAACTGATTGTCGCGGTGTTTATCATTCTCGCCTCTTGTCTTTATAGAGTTTTAAATAGGAGGTGAGCAGTTGAAAAAAGGATTTGTTTTATTTATGCACTGGGTGTCGTGGGGAAATTCATAACAATGAAGCCGCGCGGCGGAAGCTCGACTGAATATCGTTCCGGCAGGCGGGTCAAGTCATCAGAGTCGCTCTGTCGTTCCGTTGCTCCGAGGACACCGCCCGTCACTTCGACATTATCGGCTACGGGCACGCATTGATGCGGCGTCCTGCCTTATCAATGCTGCGCAAGCCATCCGGGCTTGCGCACCCGGCCGCTAACGCCGAATCGCCGGCTGGCGCGAATGGGGGCCCCGGGTTCTAGCTGGGGTCGGCTGCTTCGGCAATTTTGTTTGATATTTCTATTTGTCATCCCCGCGTAGGCGGGGATCCAGTGTCTTTTCTCGATTCAGAGTCACTGGGTTTCCGCCTGCGCGGGAACGACGGTATTTATTTCCTCCGTTTTGCTTTAAAGCGCGAAGCGTGCATTTGATTTTCCGCCGTCTGACGAGCCGACGACCGAAGGAAGTGCAAAGCTCAACGTAATGGAAGCTGGGTTAACAGCCCGGAGCGCAGCGAAGGGGCGAGGCAGGACGCCGAAGCCTTTTGTGACTGTGCAGGGATGCACTGTCACAAAAGCCCCAGCTGGAATGGAGTCGCGCAGGGAACCGCTAAAACGGCCTCATCGTTTTAGCGGCGAGGAATACAGGCAATGTTCTTTGCCTACTTTCGTGCGCCAAGACAAATCTGCCGGGAGCAGATTTGCGCGCAAGCCCCGAAGGGGTAAAGCGCAGGGATGCGCTTTACTAAGTAGGTCGCCCGCCGGGGCGAAACCCGGCAATGGTCACATCCTCCACGAAATTTGACGTAGCCGCTCAGTCGTCAACGCAACACTCAAATCTGCGTTAAGCTAAGCAATGTCATCAAGGAAGGATCACCTTCAATGCCATTCGCCAGTCCAGCAATGCGTTTGCTGACAGTGTTCACCCTGACCCTGCTCTCCTTGAGTTTCCCAGCACACAGCGCAAATGTCGCTGAAAGTGAGCTCGACGAAGCTGACACCAACAAAACGCCATTCACACTGCCGAAAGACACGACGGTGGACAGCGACATTGCCTATGGCTCCCATGCCCGTCATACGCTCGACATATACAAAGCCAATTCGGCCCGCAATGCCCCAATCATCCTGATGGTGCACGGTGGCGGCTGGGCGCATGGTGACAAGGCGATGCGCGCGGTGGTGGAGAACAAAGTCAGCCGCTGGACCAGCAAGGGCTTTTTGCTGATCTCGACCAATTACCGCTTGTTGCCGGATGCGGCGCCGTTGGCGCAGGCCGAAGATGTCGCGCAGGCATTGGCCTTCGTGCAGCGCAATGCGGCGAGCTGGGGTGGCGATGGCAATCGAGTGATCTTGATGGGGCATTCGGCCGGTGCGCATCTGGTGACGCTGCTTTCTGCTCAGCCAGATATGGCCAAGCGGGCAGGTGCGCAGCGTTGGCTCGGCACGGTGGCGCTGGACAGTGCGGCATTTGATGTTGAAGCCATCATGACGGAGCGGCATTTCCGGCTGTATGACAAGGCGTTTGGAAAGGAACCGGCAAACTGGCGTGCTGCGTCGCCCTTGCATGTGCTGATGGGTACGGCGCGACCGCTGCTGGCAGTTTGTTCCAGCCGTCGCGACATTGCCTGTGAACAGGCGCAGACATTTGCCGCGCGGGCGGCCACCATGGCGGTGCGGGTGCAGGTGTTGCCGCAGGACCGCAGCCATCGCCAGATCAATCAGGAATTGGGTCTGGACAATGACTATACCAAAGCGGTCGAAGCGTTCATGGCAACGCTGGATACCGGTGTTGCAGCGCGGTTGGGACTGGCGCCTCGCACTGCTCAGTAAATCGATGACGGTGGCAGTTGATACCGCGTCTATTTGCGCAAAAGGGCTGCCGCCATCGAGCCGGCCACCACCATCAGTGCACCGAGATAGCTCCAGCCATTGAGCGGCTCCAGCACGACGCTGCCGGGGATCAGGTGATTGAGCAGCGCACCGGCGGCAATGGTGATCAGTGGCGTTAATGCCAGTGTGGCGCTGACGCGCGAGGCTTCCCAATGCGCCAGCGCCTCGGCAAACGCGCCATACGCCAGCAGGGTGTTGGCGCAGGCAAACAACAGCAGAAACCAGCCGAGTCCATCGAGGCGTGGCAATGCCGAGAAATGGCTGAACGGCAGCAGCAGCAGGCAGGCAACGATGTAGATTAGATACATGATCACCGGCGAGGGCCAGGTTTTCAGCAGCGCTTTCTGGGCCAGTGCAAAGCCGGCCCAGGTTACCGATGCGACGATCATCCAGAGCAGGCCGAGGACAAAGCCGGGGTTGTCAGCGAGTGCGGCAATCCGCTGATTGAAGAACAGCACCATGCCGGCAACAAACACGGCAAAGCCGAGCCACTGGGCCTTGGCGAACGGCTCCTTGAAGATCAGCACACTGCCGAGCAGCAGCAGCAACGGGGCCATCTGGATCAGCGTTTGGGCGCCGGCCGGGCTGATGTGATCAATCGAGATCAGATAACAGACGTAGTTGCCGATCATGCCGAGCACGGCAATGCCAAACAGCAACCAGACCTTGCGATCCTTCAACGCCTGCCAGCGCAACGGTTGCCCGCGCCAGCGCAGCCACAGGCCCATGACGACAGCCGCGGTCAGAAAGCGAAAGGCGGTGACACTGACTGCATCCAGCTGGCCGAGCAGGGTTTTCAGGGCCAGCGGCAATATGCCCCAGAGCAGCGCAGTCGACAGCGAGAGCAACAGGCCAAATTGCCAGCGGCCGGAAACGGTATGCATGGGAAGGGGCAACGCGGACGCACAGGCGGCGGGAACCGTATTATCCGGTATCGGCCGGGCCGTCGCCATGGCAATAGCAGGCAACGGCAGAAACGGTCTGTTTCGAATGCGCTGCCGATTGGTCGCGGTGGTTGCCGATTTGGGTTGTTTCAGAGCGCCGGGCTGGGGACAATACCCGCTTTCCTGTCAGTAACAAGAAGGGCGACCGATGTTGCGTTGGGCTGCAAGTCTGGTGATGGCCGCCGTGAGCGGTGGGTATGGCATGAACGTGAACGCAGAACAGCTGACACTGGAACGGCTTTATCAGGACCCGGCACTGTCCGGTCCGGTGCTGAAGGCGCCGGCCTTTTCCCCGGATGGTCAGCGCATCACCTTTTTGCGCGCCACCGAAGGTGATCGGCAGGATCTGTGGCAGTACCTGACCGCAACCGGCGAGATTGCTCCGCTGGTTGAGGCGAACGCCCTGATCGACGGTAACGAAACGCTGTCGGCAGAAGAGCAGGCGCGCCGCGAGCGCCAGCGGGTCACCGGCTCCGGCATTGTCAGTTACCAGTGGTCGCCGGATGGGCAATCGCTGCTTTTTCCGCTGGCGGGCCAACTCTATTTGCACACGCCGGACGTAACGAACAATGCTACCCGCGTGCTGGGCAATGGCGGCGACATTACCGACGTGCGGTTTTCCTCGCTTGGTCGTTGGGTGTCGTTTGTTCGTGATCAGAATCTGGTGGTGGTCGATGTCCAGAGTGGTCGTGAGCGCCAGCTGACTGTCGAAGGTGGCGGCCCGATCAAATTCGGCATGGCCGAGTTTGTTGCGCAGGAAGAGATGGACCGCAACACCGGCTATTGGTGGTCGCCCAATGATCAGTACCTGGCGTTCACCCGCGTTGATGATTCGGGCCTTGGCATCGAGCAGCGCTACGAGCAGGGCAAGGACGGCCTGACCATTGTCAGTCAAAGCTATCCGCGTGCCGGCAAGGCCAATTCGGTGGTGCAACTTGGCGTGATGGATCTGCTCGATGGCCACATCAGCTGGATCGACCTCGGCAAGGACCCCGATATCTATCTGGCGCGGGTGCAGTGGCTGCCGGATGCGCGCAGCGTGGCCATTCAGCGCCAGAGCCGGGATCAGAAAAAACTCGATCTGCTGGTGTACGACACCCTGACCCAGCGCAGCCAGATCCTGATCACGGAAACCAGCCCGACCTGGGTCAACCTGCATCACGATCTGCGCTTCTTGAAGACGCGGCCGCAATTTGTCTGGGCCTCCGAAAGCAGCGGTTTCAAGCATTTGTATCTGTATGACCGCGCCGGCAAGCTGGTGAAGCCACTGACGACCGGCAATTGGCAAATCGAAGAACTGAAAGCAATCGATGAAACCAACGGCAAGGTCTGGTTCACCGCCTATGCCGATTCACCGCTGGAACTGCATCTGTACACGGTTTCGCTGGACGGCGGCCCGATCCAGAAAATGACGGCTGGCGAAGGGTGGCACCAGACCACGGTGTCGGACGATGGCGAGTTTTTCCTCGATGATTTTTCCTCGCCCAGCCAACCGCCGCAACTCAGCGTGCATCGCCGTGATGGCAGCAAGGCGGCAGTATTGCTCGACAACGTGTTGTCCGAGTCACACCCCTATGGACCCTATCTGGCCCATGACATTCAACCGAGTTTTGGCAGCATCAAGGCTGCCGACGGTCAGGATCTCTACTATCGCCTGTATACGCCGGCCAATCTGGAAGCGGGCAAAAAGTATCCGGTGATTTTTGATGTCTACGGTGGCCCGCACGGTGCCCGGGTGCAGAAGAACTGGGAGAGTCGCAACGCCTTTTGGCACAAGCTGATGGCGCAAAAGGGGTTCTATGTTTTTTCGCTCGACAACCGCGGAACCAACCGGCGCGGCGTCCGCTTTGAAGCGCCGATTCACAAGCAACTTGGCGCCATCGAGGTGCAGGACCAGCAAGCCGGTGTGGCGTTCCTGCGCACACTTGCGCAGGTCGACGGCGATCGCATTGGTGTGTTCGGCTGGAGCTACGGCGGCTATATGACGCTGATGATGCTGGCGCAGGCCCCGCAGGACTTCAAAGTCGGCGTATCGGTGGCACCGGTCACTGATTGGCAGTGGTACGACACGCACTACACCGAGCGCTATCTCGGCAGCCCGGTCAGCAATGCCGAAGGCTACAAGAAAAGTGCAGTGTTTCCGTATCTGAACAAGCTGCAAGGCAAATTGCTGCTGGTGCACGGCATGGCCGATGACAATGTGCTGTTCCTGCACACAGCGGAACTGATGAATGCGCTTCAACGCACCAACAAGCCGTTCGAGCTCATGTTATACCCGGGAAGCAAGCACGGCATTACCGGTCGCGATTTGCGCTTGCATCTGTTCAGCCAGATCACGGCGTTCTTTGACCGTGAACTCGGCGGTGCCCGGTTGGCCGAACCGGTACCGGCGCCAGCAACACCGCCGCCAACACCGTGATCAGGTTAACAATCAAACGGCCTGCTGCAGCGGTGCCAGGACCGATTCAGGTACCATTCACCACCCGCCGGTGAAACTGCCGGCCAACCAGCGAGTGTGCCGAGAAGCCGCCGCTGGATTCTTCTTAAGGCAACGAGGATCGCACCATGAAACTGAAGCTCACACTCTTAACCGCCGCCGCCAGCGCAGCCTTGTTGGCTGCAACGGGTTGCACGGTCAACCCGTATACCGGTGAGCAGCAGGTCAGCAAGGCCGCTTATGGCGCCGGTATTGGCGCCGCCGTTTGCGGCGCGCTGGGTAGCCGCAAAGACCGCGAGACCGCGCTCAAGTACGCCGCGATCTGTGGTGTCGCCGGTGCCGGTGTCGGTGTCTACATGGACACACAGGAAGCCAAGCTGCGTCAGGAGCTGGAAGGCACCGGCGTACGCGTCCAGCGCATCGGCAACGAAATCAAGCTGATTATGCCGGGCAATATCACCTTCCCGACCAATCAGGCCGCGATCAAGGATGATTTCTATCCGGTACTCGGATCAGTTTCGAAAGTGCTGGCCGAATACAAGGACACCACGCTGGCGGTGTCGGGCCACACCGACAGCACCGGCAAGGCGGAGTACAACCAGCAACTGTCGCAGCAGCGCGCCCAGAGCGTTGCCAATTACCTGAAGTCGCAAGGCGTCAAAGCCGAGCGGGTTTCGGCCCGTGGTTATGGCAGCAGCATGCCGATTGCCGACAACAAGACCGAAGCCGGTCGTGCGTCGAACCGTCGGGTCGAATTGGATCTGGTGCCGATTCAACAGAACTGATTGCAGTACGGACCAAAAAAAGGCGACCCTTGCGGTCGCTTTTTTTATGGCCGGTGAGTGGCCGGGGCGTTGCAGCGGACCCCGCGCAAACTGGCGGCCGGCTCAAGGGATTTTTCCATGAACGAATCGCAAACCGACAACAATCTGCAACCCGACAACAATCTGCAACCCAACAACGACCGGCAACCCGACAACAACCGGCAAACCAACAACAACCCGGTGCCGGCTGCGCCGGTGGCGTCAGGTGCGCGCGGTGGCCCGGTGCCGGAGCTTGGCTCAACCGGCAACGATCCGCGCGATACGGTAACGCCGGATGCCTTCTTCGTCGCACCCGAGCTGCTTGGCAAGCCGCTCGCCACGCCAAAATCGCGCGGGCTGGCCTGGTTGGTGGATGGCGCCGTGGTCGGCCTGCTCAGTCAGGCCAGCAATTTCTTTCTGGCCATTGCTCTGGCAGCGCTGAGTTATCAGCTGATCAGCAAACGGCAACCCAACTCCGTGCTCAGCAAGCTGCCCGCCCGGGCAGGCAAGCTGCCGGCCCTGATGACCGTAGTGTTCCTTGGCTGGGCAGTGCTGATTGGCCTGGATTGGTTGGGCGCGTCGGAGGAATCCGACCGCAAAGCCAGTGCCGAGTCGGCGGAGGTACAGGTCGTGAAAACACCGATTGATCCTACGTTGACACCACAGCAGCGCGAGCTCGCGGAAGTGCGGGCCGAACTCGACGCCCTGAAAGCGGCAAAGGCCAAAGAAAGCAGCTTCAGCCTGCTCGAAACCGGTCTGCGCCTGCTTGACGACATCGGCTTTGGGTTTGGGTGGGCGGCGGTCTATTTTTCCCTGATTGGTCTGCTTTGGCCGGGTCAGACCGTTGGCAAGAAACTGTTTGGCCTGCGGGTACTGCAGCTGAACGGCAAGCCGTTGTCAGTCTGGGACAATTTCAATCGCTACGGTGGCTATGCCGCCGGTTTCGCCACCGGCTTGCTCGGTTTTGCCCAGGTGTTCTGGGACGCCAACCGGCAGGCCATTCACGACAAGATTGCGTTCACCGTGGTGGTCGACGAAAACCGCCGCTAGTTGGATTTCAGGCCTGCGAGATCGCGAAGCCGTACAAGGCGATCACGCAGGCCAGTGCCAGCATCCAGCACAACGAGCGCAATGTCGCCCAGTCGCGGATGTAGCAAATGCCATAGAGCGTGCGCAGCAGCACGAAGGCCAGCGCCAGCGCATTGATGGTACCGACGCTGACGCCGGCCAGTTGGCAGACAATCACGCCGACTGCAAAAAATGGAAATGCTTCAAAGGCATTCTGGTGTGCCCAGTTTGCGCGGGCGCGCGCGCCATCGAGTTTGGCAAGAAAGTCACGCGGGGCATGGTTGTCATAGCCACGGCCGGTGAACTTGGCATAACCGACCCACAGATACGGCATCAAGCCGGCCAGCAGCAGACAACTGTAAGCAAGCTGCATTATTCACTCCTCGTTTTGGCGTTGGCTCCGATACGGTGTTGGTGCCTGACATGATCAGGGGTCAGCGGCATTGAAGGCGGCATTTCGCCTCTTCCATTAAAAGCTCGTAACAAGTCCGCCAGCATGGCATGGCTGGCGCCACCGCAAGGGGATGCTAGCATCGGCCACCAACCCGCAGGCGGTATCCGAGGAGACAGGAATGGAACGGCGCGATTTTCTGAAGGTCACCGGCCTTGGCGTCGGCGCATTGAGCCTGCCGCTGGCTGGTCGTGCCATTGCCGCCGACGCCCTGCAGGCACCGATGGCCGTGGCGTTCAAGAAAGAGCTGGCCGAAACCGCCATGACCGCAGCCACCAAGGCCGGCGCCAGTTATTGCGATGTCCGCATTGGCCGCTACCTGCAGCAATTCATTACCACCCGTGACCGCAACGTCGAAGACATGACCAATGCCGAATCCATCGGCGCTGGCGTTCGGGTTATCGCCAATGGCAGTTATGGCTTTGCCGCCACCCACATGCTGACCAAGGACGCCATCGCTGCTGCAGCGCAGCAAGCTGTTGCCATCGCCAAAGCCAACAGCCGGTTGCAGAGCGAACCGGTGCGGCTGGCACCGGTAAAAGCGCTGGGTGAAGTGAGCTGGGCCACACCAATGAAGAAAGACTGGCGCAATGTGCCCATCAAGGAGAAGGTGGAACTGCTGCTGGCGGCCAACGCTGCCGGTATCGAAGCGGGCGCCAGCTTCATGCGCTCGCAGCTGTTCCAGATCAACCAGCAAAAGTATTTTGCCTCGACCGATGGCTCCTACATTGATCAGGACGTGCACCGGATCTGGGCTCCGTTCACCGCCACGGCGGTCGACAAGGCCAGCGGCAAGTTCCGCACCCGGCAGGCGCTGGGGTCACCGGTCGGCCGTGGCTATGAGTGGCTGGAGCCGAAGCCGGAAGACAAGATCATGGCCGCCGGCGGTGTGACGCCACTGTACAAGAACAGCTACGACATCATCGAAGATGCGCGCTTTGCGGGGCGTCAGGCCCGCGAAAAGCTCACCGCCAAATCGATCGAGCCGGGCAAATACGATCTGGTGTTGTCACCGGAGCATTTGTTCCTGACCATTCACGAGTCGGTTGGTCACCCGCTGGAACTGGACCGGGTGCTGGGTTATGAAGCCAACTACGCCGGCACCAGTTTTGCAACGCTCGACAAGTGGCAAAGCAAAAGTTTTCCGTATGGCTCCAAGCTGGTGAATTTCTACGCCGAAAAAACCGAACCCGGTTCGCTCGGCGCCGTCGGTTACGACGACGAAGGGGTGCCGTGCAAGCGCTGGGATCTGGTTAAGGACGGCATTCTGGTCAACTATCAGGCCACCCGTGATCAGGCCCACATTCTTGGCGAAAAGGAATCGCACGGCTGCAGTTACGCGGATTCCTGGAACAGCGTCCAGTTCCAGCGCATGCCGAATGTCTCGCTGGCCGCCGGCAAAGAGAAGTTGACGCCGGACGAGATGGTCAAGGACATCAAGAAGGGCATTTATATTCTGGGCCGCGGCTCCTATTCGATTGACCAGCAACGCTACAACTTCCAGTTCGGCGGTCAGCTGTTCTACGAGATCAAGGACGGCAAAATCATTGGCATGGTCGAAGATGTGGCCTATCAGGCCAACACCCAGGAATTCTGGAATGCCTGCAGTGCGCTGTGCGATGAGCGCGACTGGCGCATGGGGGGCTCGTTCTTTGATGGCAAGGGCCAACCCAGCCAGGTCAGCGCGGTTTCGCACGGTTCGCCAACCGTACGGTTCGATGGTGTCAATGTCATCAATACGGCACGGAAAATTGGCTGAATCGTCTTCATTTGGGTTTTATCTGTAGCAGCAAGCCATAAAAGTGGTAACGGGGGAGTGGTCGCAATTGCGACAAACTTGGTAACAAATCCGAACGGTTGGCAGGCAGGCGTTGAACGGTGGCGGTGCTAGTTTAGCCGGCACCCCGACAGCTGCCGTGATGCCAACTGAGGGAGCCAGGAGACAATAATGGAACGACGCGAATTTCTGAAAATCACCGGCCTTGGTGTCGGCACGATGGCAGTACCGGTCATGGGTAAAGCCATTGCCGCGGAGCAGTTGCAGTCACCGATGGCCGTGCCATTCAAGAAAGAGCTGGCCGATGCCGCGCTCAATGCCGCGACCAAAGCCGGCGCCAGCTATTGCGATGTCCGCATTGGCCGCTATCTGCAGCAATTCATCACCACTCGCGATCTCAACGTTGAAAACGTCGTCAACACCGAATCCATCGGTGCCGGCGTGCGCGTTATCGCCAATGGTTGCTACGGTTTTGCCGCCACCCATCTGCTGACCAAGGAGTCGATTGCGGCCGCCGCACAACAGGCCGTGGCGATTGCCAAGGCCAATAGCCGTCTGCTGACCGAGCCGGTGCGTCTGGCGCCGGTCAAGGGTGTGGGCGAAGTCAGCTGGCAAACACCGTTCAAGAAAGACTGGCGCACTGTGCCGGTCAAGGAAAAAGCCGATCTGCTGATCGCGGCCAACAAAGCCGGCCTCGATGCCGGTGCCAGCTTCATGCAGTCAGTGATGTTCCAGGTCAACCAGCAGAAATATTTCGCCTCGACCGATGGCTCCTACATTGATCAGGACGTGCATCGTCTGTGGGTTCCGTTCTTTGCCACGGCCGTGGACAAGAGCACGGGCAAATTCCGCAACCGCCAATCACTCGGCACGCCGGTTGGCCGTGGCTATGAATGGCTTGATGCCCGTCCGGAAGACAAGGTGCTGGCCGCCGATGGCGTCACCACGCTGTACAAAAACAGCTACGACATCATTGAAGACGCGCGCACCGCCGGACGTCAGGCCAAGGAAAAATTGACCGCCAAATCGGTCGAAGCCGGCAAGTATGATCTGGTGTTGTCGCCGGAACATATGTGGCTGACCACGCACGAATCGGTCGGTCACCCGCTGGAACTCGATCGGGTGCTCGGTTACGAAGCCAACTATGCCGGCACCAGCTTTGCAACGCTGGACAAATGGCAGAGCAAGACTTTCCAGTACGGTTCGAAACTGGTCAATCTGTATGCCGACAAAACCGAACCGGGCTCGCTCGGCGCTGTCGGGTACGACGACGAAGGCGTGGCCGGCAAGCGCTGGGATCTGGTCAAGGAAGGCATTCTGGTCAATTACCAGGCCATTCGTGATCAGGCTCATATCCTCGGCGAGAAAGAATCACACGGTTGCTGCTATGCCGACTCGTGGTCCAGTGTGCAGTTCCAGCGCATGCCGAACGTGTCGCTGGCCGCTGGCAAAAACAAACTGACCCCGGACGAGATGATCAAGGATGTCAAAAAAGGCATTTACATTGTTGGTGCCGGCTCATTCTCGATCGACCAGCAGCGGTACAACTTCCAGTTTGGCGGCCAGCTGTTCTACGAAATCAAGGATGGCAAAATCGCCGGTGCGCTGGAAGATGTCGCGTACCAGGCCAATACCCAGGATTTCTGGAACGCTTGCGTCGGCATATGCGACGAGCGCGACTGGCGCATGGGTGGCTCGTTCTTTGACGGCAAGGGCCAGCCGGGACAAATCAGTTCGGTGTCGCACGGGGCTTCAACCGCCCGGTTCAACGGCATCAATGTCATCAACACCGCGCGCAAAATCGGCTAAAGCAGGAGACCCAACATGAAGATGATGACCGAAGCAGAAGCCAAGCGCATTTGTGACAAGGTGCTGAGCCTCGCCAAAGCCGATCAGTGCGAAGTGGCATTGACCGGCAACCGGACCGGCAATATCCGGTTCGCCCGCAACACCGTATCGACCAGTGGTCTGGTTGAAGATGTACAACTGGTTGTCGCAGTTGCCTATGGCAAGCGCCAAGGCACGGTGACCACCAACGAACTCGATGATGCTGGTCTGGAGCGAGCCGTTCGTCGCGCCGAGGAGCTGGCCAAGCTGGCACCGGAAAATCCGGAGTTCATGCCGGCGGTCGAGAAACAGACTTACAAACCGAGCAAGACGTTCTACGAAAGCACGGCCAACATCACCGCCGAGCAGCGTGCACAAGCCGCGGCCGACAGCCTTGAGCCGTCGCGCAAGAATGGTCTGGTTGCGGCCGGCTTCATGCAGGACAACGCTGGCTTTATCGCTCAGGCAAACTCGAAAGGGGTGTTTGGCTATCAGCAGCAATCGGGCGTCGATTTCACCTGTACGGTGCGCACCGAAGACGGTCGCGGCTCCGGCTGGGTGTCGAAGAACGTCGATGACTTCAGCAAGATGAGCACGCGCGTTGCCAGCGAGATCGCCATCGCCAAAGCCAAGCAGTCGGTTGATGCCAAGGCGCTCGAACCGGGTCGTTACACCGTGATTCTGGAGCCGGCCGCTGCCGCTGGCATCATCAACTTCATGGTGTTCAACTTCGACGCCCGCAGCGCTGACGAAGGCCGTTCATTCATGAGCAAGAAAGGCGGCGGCAACCGGATTGGCGAGAAGTTCTTTGATGAACGCGTCAATCTGTATGCCGATCCGTGGCATCCGGACGTGCCGGTACTGCCGTGGGATCAGGAAGGCACCGCGCGGGACAAGATCGACGTCATCAAGAATGGCGTGGTCAATTACCTGCAGTACTCCCGTTACTGGGCGAAAGAGAAGGGTGTTCAGGCCAAGGCCCAGCCGGGCAACCTGATCATGACCGGTGGCAATGCCACGCTGGAAGACATGATCAAGTCGACCAAGAAAGGCATTCTGGTCACTCGTACATGGTATCTGCGCATGGTTGATCCGCAGTCCCTGCTGATCACCGGCCTGACCCGCGACGGTACCTTCTACGTCGAGAACGGCAAGGTGATGTACCCGGTCAAGAACTTCCGCTTCAACGAAAGCCCGGTGACGATGCTCAACAACATTGAAGAGCTGGGCAAGACCGAACGTATCGCCGGTGATGAAGCGGCCGTGATCATGATGATCCCGCCGATGAAGATTCGCGACTTCAACTTCACGTCGCTGTCGGATGCTGTTTGAGTTGTGGTTGTCTGCTGTCATGCGTTCGGGAAGGGGCGCGTAGTGATGTAGTAGGGAACACGCCCGCTTCGGCGGGCGTTTCTTTTGGTGCGCCATTCCCTGTGGGGAACGAGATGCAGTTTGTTACATGAGCTGTGTCTCGGTTTATGAGTTTGCCGGTTTGCGCACCGGCGGGCGCCTAACTTTTCTTGCTCGTGCAAGAAAAGTAAGCAAAAGAACACGCCCCTGCGCGCCAGACCAGGTTTGGTTGCTTCGGAGGACTCCGCCCGTCGCTTCGGTACCATCGCATTCGGGCACGCATTGATGCGGCTTCCTGCTCCCGGCCTTCGCCGGGACAGGCTTAAGACTCAATGCTGCGCCGGCTATCCCTGCCGGCGCACCCGAGCGCTGGCGCCGAATCGCCGGCTGGCGCGAAAGGGGGCCCCGTGTTCTAGCTGGGACTGGTTGCCTCGGCCCTTTGTTTGCATATGCGGTCATTCTCGCGTAAGCAGATGACGGTGATTGGCTTGAAGTTTTGGTTTTGGATATTGGCGCCCGTCTGACGAGCCGACGACCGAAGGAAGTGCAAAGCTCAACGTAATGGAAGCTGGGTTAACAGCCCGTAGCGTAGCGAAGGGGCGAGGCAGGAAGCCGAAGCCTTTTGTGACTGTACATGGATGTACTGTCACAAAAGCCCCAGCTGGAATGAAGTAGCGCAGGGAACCGTTAAAACAGTTTTATCGTTTTAACGGCGAGGAATCGGGCATGTTGCACCAAAGCCATCCATGGCTTTGGCCTTGCGGCGCCTACGGCGTGCAAATTCGCTCCTGGCGAATTTGTCTTTGGTTCCATTCTTTGCGCCAAAGAAAGGAACTCGCCTGCCGGGGCGAGACCCGGCAAACCTGCAGTTCAAACGAAAGTGACGAGTAAACGCAAGATCCATGAGCAGCTACGATTTCTACTTCACCAGACTGATGTACGACTCCGGCGACTGGGACGTCGACCAGCGGATGCCGTCCAACATCCTGCATTCGCTGGTGCAGTACACCACGCTGCGCGTCGATCCGGTCGAGCGCATTGTTGCGCTGTCCGATCCGACCATGCTGGAGGCACCGTTCTGCTATCTGGCTGGACACAAGTTGGTGCAATTTACCAAGGAAGAGCGGACCAATTTTGAGCAGTATGTGCGGCGTGGCGGTTTTGTGTTTGTCGATGACTGCAATCACGATATCGATGGCCTGTTTGCCCGTTCGTTTGAAGAGCAGATGAAAGCCATATTTGGCGCCGACGGCTTGAAGAAGATCCCGAACTCACACCCGCTATACAGCAGCTTCTTCAAGTTCAATGGTCCGCCGGCCACCAGTGTCGAGCTCAATGGCTGGGGCGATGATCTGGTGCATGACTATCTGAAAGCCATCGAACACGGTGGCCGCATCGGCGTGCTGTATAGCAACAAAGACTACGGTTGCGAATGGGACTATGACTTTCGCAACAAGCGGTGGCTGGCGCAGGACAACACGCGCTTTGCCGTCAATCTCATCATGTATGCCCTTGGAGGCTGAGTCGTCATGACGATGGTCTGGACAGAAGAACAGATAGCAGGGTTGAACCGCAGCATTGCCGATTTGCGCGAGATGCTGGCGCGGGTCATCGTCGGTCAGGAGACCGTGGTCGAACAGTTGCTGGTGGCATTGTTGGCCGGTGGTCATGCCTTGATCGAAGGCGTGCCGGGGCTTGGCAAGACCCTGTTGGTGAAAACCCTGTCGGACGCCATGCAACTGGATTTTCGCCGCGTGCAGTTCACCCCGGATTTGATGCCGTCCGACATTATCGGCACCGAGTTGCTGGAAGAAGAGCACGGCAGCGGTAAACGATTTTTCCGGTTCCAGCCGGGCCCCATCTTCTGCCAGATTTTGCTGGCGGATGAAATCAACCGGACACCGCCAAAAACCCAGTCGGCGTTGTTGGAAGCCATGCAGGAAAAGTCCGTGACGTTTGCCGGCGCGGTTCACGCTCTGCCAAAACCGTTCTTTGTGCTGGCCACTCAGAACCCGATTGAACAGGCCGGCACCTATCCGCTGCCGGAAGCGCAGCTCGACCGATTCCTGCTGAACATCGACGTTGATTATCCCAGTGAAGACGAAGAATTGATGATCATCAGCCGGACCACCGCCGCCAATGCGCAGGTGGTGACTCCAGTGATGTCGGCCGAAACCCTGTTGCAATTGCAGCAGCTGACCCGCGATGTGGTGGTCAGCGAGCGGCTGATGCGGCATGCCACCCGATTGGTGCGGGCAACCCGTCCGCAAACCAGCGAACTGGCAATTGTCCGCGATTATGTCTCGTGGGGCGCCGGGCCACGGGCCGCGCAGGCGCTGGTGCTGTCGTCAAAAGCGCGCGCTGTCCTGCATGGTCGGCTGGCGGTAACGCGGGACGACTTGGCCGCGATGCTGCCAAGCGTGCTGCGGCATCGCGTACTGCTAGGTTTCCAGGCAGAAGCGGATCGGATCCAGCTGCCTCAGGTATTTGCCGCGCTGCTTGAATTGCCGTTGCCGGCCTGAGACCACGTGCCGAATGAATCTGATCACGGTGGATTTCCTTGCCCGCATGCGTCGGCTCAACTGGCCGGTGCGGCGCACACTGCCCGGCTTTTCGCATGGTCCGCATCGTGGTCAAACCCGTGGTGCCGGTCTCGAGTTCAGCGAATACCGGCGGTACGAGCCCGGTGATGATCTGCGCCGGATTGACTGGAAATTGGCAGCCCGCTCCGATCGCTATTTCGTGCGCGAAGCAGAACGAGACAGCCAGGTACCGATCTGGTTGCTGCTCGACAGCTCGGCGTCGATGCAAGCTCCCGTTCGTGATGGTCGGTATCACAAAGCCGAATTCGGCGCGGCCATACTGGCGGCCGTGGCCATGATGGCGGCGCGGCAGGGCGATGCCGTTGGCTTGGGTTTGCTCAGCGATACGGTGCCGTTGGTGTTGCCGGCACGACGCGGTCAGCGGGAAGTGCAGCGACTGGTGGCCGAGTTGAGCCGGGTTCGCGCCGACGGCAAATTGCCGGCACCGCGGGATACCAAAGCGTTTTCGGTAGCGCTGCGCTCGCGCTCGGTGGTGTTGCTGGTCAGTGATTTTCTGGACGATATCAGTCTTGGCTGGCTGCGCTGGTTGCAGGTGGCCGGTCATGATGTCGTTGCCATTGCCCTGTCGAGTGCCGAAGAGCGCGCGTTTCCCGATTCGGCAAACCGGCTGATTGGCTACGAAGGCGAGCCACCGCTCAGTGTCAGCGCGGCGGCACGCGGCGGGTATCTCGACGCTCGCGCGGAACATTTTCGCAAGTGGTCGCGCTGGTGCCTGCAACATCAGGTGCAGTGGCTGGAAGCTGCCATCGAAGATTCACCGGAGACGGTGGTGCGCAACGTGTTGCAGCATCGCGCTGCAGGTGGCGCAACATGGAGTTGAGTTTTGCCGCAACCGGCTGGCTCGCCGGTCTGTCTGCCTTGCTGGTGCCGGTGCTGTTGCATTGGCTGGCCAGTCAGCAGCAGACACCGAGTCGATTTGCCCCGATGCGCTTTCTACAAAATCTTGCTGCCGAGCAGCGTGGCCGACGGCTGAGTGAATGGCTGCTGCTTCTGCTGCGTTTGTTGTTGCTGACGCTGGTGGTGCTGGCGCTGGCCGGGCCGAGCCTGCAGATCGCCGTCACGCGTACGCAATCCGTCTCGATCTTGCATCCCGCATTACCGGCAGGGGCCGCCGAGGCGGCGACGTATCGGCTGTGTGCCGGAGCGGATTTGCAGCCGGCAAATCTGAGTTGCCAGACGCCTGCCGCCGATCGGTTCCTGGTGGAGTTGCAGCAGGTTATTCACGGGCATCCGGAGTGGGCGTCGGTGACTGTGCAAGTTCCACCGCAATTTTCCATGGCGCCACTGGCACTACCGGAGCTGCCGGTGCGTTTGCACTGGCAGATCGTGCCGGTAGATTCCGCTGCCACCGGATTGACGGATCCACCCTGGCTGGTGCTGGCATCGGATGACGATTGGGCCTGGTTTGCTGCCGGCAATGCCGTTCGCGCTACCCCACGCTGGCAGCGGACGGGGCAAGCCGAGAACGCCGATGTGGTGGTGAGTGTTGATAGTCCTGATGGTGACCGTGCCCGCGTCTGGTGGCACGCTCAGTCGACGGCATGGAAGCGCGATCAGGAACAAGGCTTGCCATTGGACTATCACGTTGCCGGCCGCCAGTTGCAATTGCGCTGGCCCGGTAACGATTCGGTGTTGGCCGCTGTCTTGCTCGACCGGAGTGAAGGTTGGCTGCGGCGCGGTCAGTGGCAAGCGCCCATCAATCCCGAGTTGTTGAACCGCAATCAGCCGATCGCGCCGCAAGCAAGCCGTCATCTCGATTTGACTTCATGGTTGCTGTTGGCAGCGCTGCTGTGCTGGTTGCTGGAGCGGAGGCTTGCCCATGGCCGCCGTTGAAATGAGCGCGCCGGCCATTGTCCGGCACCTGCTAGCTCAGCAATTGCGCCGTCGCCTGGCTTTGTACGCATCGCTGGCATTGTTGCCGGTCAGCGTGCTCTGGTTGCTGCCGCAGTATTCGGTGTCGAATGCACTGGTGGCGACGGTCATCATCAGTGTGTTGGTGTGGTTGCTGGTGACGCTGGCGCAGCGTCAGGCGCCGCACCGCATTTGGCAACAACTCAATGATCTGGAGCCGGCGCTGCAGGACAGTGCCGAGTTGCTGCAAGTCGATGCAGGCGTCGATTCGCCCCTGTTGCCATTGCAGCAGCAGCGCATGGCCGCCGTGCTGGCGCGGCAACAAGAAGCGCTTGCCGAGCGGCTGACCGTCACGGTGTCTCGTCCGGTCGCCGGCATGGCCTTGTTGCTGGCGGTGCTGCTGACGTTCGTGGCGTGGCCGAAAGGACAGCACATCGACAGCGCGGCTGCAGCAATGCCAGTAGTGTCAGTGCCGACAACGCCGCAGATTCGCATTACCGTGACGCCGCCGGCTTACACCGGGTTACCGACCACCGAGCACGGCGCGGGAGATGTGACCGTGCCGGACGGTAGTGAGCTGGAGTTTTGTGTGGGGCCGGTTGCCAACGCCAGCGACATTGAGGTGCAGTGGCTCGACGGCGAGTCGCGCAGCGGTCAGGGCGATAATGAGTGGTGCAGTCGCTGGACTGCCACCTTGAGCAACGGCTATCAGGTGCGCTGGCACGGTCAGCCGCTGGCGAACGGGCAGGGCCGTTTGCTGCTGGTGACCGATGCCGCACCCAGCATCACCATTCGTCAGCCGGAAGTGGAAACTCAGGATGTCGACAGCCGCAGCCATGTGCTCGAACTCGACATCCAGATCGAAGACGATTATGGCATTCGCGCCGCCACCATCAGTTGGACGCTGGCGCGTGGTGGTGGCGAAAACGTCCGGTTTTCCGGTCGTGAGCAACGTTTGCCAGCCGGCAACAATCCGCGCCAGTGGCGGCACCAGCAACGCATCGCCGTCAGCACCCTTGGCATGGAACCGGGCGACGAACTGTATTTTCACCTGACTGCATACGATAACCGCAACCCGAGCCGGCAGCAGACGCGCAGCCGCACCTATGTGTTGCGCCATCCGGTCGAGGATGCGGTTGCAGAAGGTGGTGCCCGCTTGCCGGCCGATCTCGGCAAAGCAAAATTCCGTTCGCAACGTCAGATCATTCTTGATACCGAGGCGCTGATTCGGGCGAAAGCTCAACTTGATTTCGCGACTTTTCGTCAGCGCAGTGAAAAGCTGGCGCAGGACCAGATGATCCTGCGATTGCGCTATGGCGAATTTCTTGGCGAGGAGTCGTCCTTTGAGGCCGCCACGCCGGAATCGGACAGCGCCAAGCAGGACAGTGAACACGACGAGGGCGAAGCCGGTCATGGTGATGCCGGCCATGAAGAAGCCGGGCATCAGCAAGGTGGCTTTGGTGGTTCGTCGGGCAGCAGTTCAGTGGTGGCGCAGTTTGGTCACCTGCATGACGAGAGTGAAAACGCCACGCTGTTTGATGAAGCGACCAAAACCATTTTGCGTCGCGCCTTGCGCGCCATGTGGGCATCGGAAGGGGCGCTTCGCATGAGTGAGCCGCACAACGCTTTGCCGGCAGAATATGAAGCACTCGATGCCATCAAGTCGCTGCAGCAGGCGGATCGCATCTATCTGCACAAGACATCGTTCACACCGCCGCCGCTGGAAGAGTCCATGCGCTTCAGTGGTGATTTCACCGGCGCCGGCTCGGTGCAGCGAGCCCACCTGCCGCTGACCATCAGCGAGCAGCAGCGGGTAGCTGAGTTGTTGACTGCCATATCATCTGCCACCGGCACCGCCGCCACTGATGCTCTGGCAGAACGTACCGAGCTGAAAGCCTTGCTGCAGGGCAAATTGCGCAGTCGTGACAATGCCGAGCGCGAGCAGGCACTGGCCGCACTGGCTGAATTGCAGGCGTTGGCTACCGGCTGTCAGGAATGCGCGACGCGTCTGCGTGATGGGTTGTTGCCACAGTTGACGCCGCCGCTACCACGACCACAACCCGTATCTGATCCGGCTGCCCGCTGGCAGCAGGCATTGCAAACCAAACGTGGTCCAGTCATGGAAAATCCGGCATCGCAACGGACAGCCAAGGAGCCTTCACCATGACGGCGGTCGTTTCGTGGTGGGCATGGCTGGGCGCTGTGGTGGCGGTGGTGTTGCTGGTGTGGCAATGGCGCCGCGCCAGGGGTGACCGCTGGCGCCAGTTTGGCTGGCTTGTTGCCGTGGCCGCCTGGTGCGTGCTGCTGTCACCGTCGTGGCTGCCACGCTGGCCGCAAACACTGGCGCCTATCGCCATCGTCACGCCCGGCAATGCCGACACTGTCGAACAGGCCGAGGCCTGGGCGCAGCAACAGCGCGGTCGACTCATTCATTTATCTGCATTGCCGACCGAGCTTGAATTGCGCGCCTTGCAACAAAATGGCGAGGCGGATTGGCAATTGTTTGGCCACGGATTCTTGCCGTCGGTGTGGGCTCAGCTGTCGCCGCGCACCGTGTATTGGCAAGCACCGCCGCCGCCGCCGTGGCAGCTGCAATACGACAGCACGGTTCGCAGCGGGGAGCGAGTCAACTTTGTCCTTGATGCACCCGCCAACGCGAGCCAAGCCGAGTTGCGCGACAGTCGCAACGCAATCGTTGCAACCGTGCCGGTGCAGGCCGGTCGGGCGGAGTGGTCGTGGCGGCCAGCAACCAGCGGCCGTTATGACTGGAGCGTCGTGGTGACTGGGGCCGATACGGCAACGCTGAACACAATACCGGTTGCCATCGCCGTGCAGCCATCGTCGACGCAGTTGGTGCGCGGCCACTTTGCCGCGCCTTCCTTCGAGCAACGGGCGCTGCGGCAGTGGCTGGAGCAGGCCGGTTTCAGCGGCGAATTTGTCAGTACCATGGGCCCGTCTTTGCAACGCCGCGATCGCTTTGGTGACGCGGCCGATGCCGGTCAATCCCGCGCGGCCATGCAGCTGCTGTCACTGCGTGCCTGGCAACAGGCGAACGACAAGCAGCGACGTAGCTGGTTGAATGATGCCGCCGTTGGCAGCACGCTGGTCTTGCTGGCAGACGGCAGTGAAAACGACGCGGCATTGCGCGCGCAGTTGAGCCGTGAGCTGGCCATTGCCTGGCGTGAACGGTCGGAAGCCGAACTGCCATTCACCCAGCCGGAGCTGGTGCTGCAGCGTTCACGCTGGCATCCACAAGCGGATGGCGCCTGGCAATCACGAATCGACGCCGCTGAGGTGCAGGTGCGCAATTGGCAACAGGGTCAATTGATCTGGATTGGTCTGCTCGACAGCCACCGCTGGTGGGCGCGGCAACCGCTTGCCTATGCCGAGTGGTGGCAACGGGCGCTGCAAGGACAACGCAGTGCCGCGGCGAACTGGTTGCCACCGTCAATCGGCAGTGTTGGTCGCTTCGCCGCGCTGTGCATCGACAATGCCGAGCCGGCGATGACAACCTTGACGATACAGTTGCCGGATGGACGCCAACAGTCATTGCCGCTGCAGGCCGACAGTTGGCCGGGCCGCGCGTGCGCGTACTTTGCGCCGCAGCAGAGTGGTTGGTATGACATTGTGGCACCCGTGACGGGAGTCTGGCGGGTGCTGCCAACACCGGCGCCGGCGGACGCGGATGCCTGGGCAGCCCGTGCGGCGACTGCACGGCATACGGAGGCTCCAGCGCCGTTGTCGGCGCGTACGCAGTGGCAACCATTGCCACGCTGGCCATTCTTCTTGCTCTGGTTGCTGGCGTTGACGCTGATCTGGTGGCGGGAATTGCGTTCACGTGCCGGTTTTCGCACGCAGAACTGAGGACGCGGATTTTTCAGTTGCTACTCGCTGACTGCCGCGGCCCGCTGAGTGACAACAGCCTTGGCCACAGCAACGCCGCGCCATGCGTCGTTGCCGATGGGCCAATCCGGTCAGTGCCCTCAGGGCGTCGCAGCGGCAACCGGTTCGGTGAGCGCGGAGGTGGCGTAGAGTTCGCGGAAGTAGGGTGAGTAGATCACCACGCCGCGATAGTCGCGCAGATCGATGTCGGCCGGAATGACGTAGTTCAGATCACCGGACTGGGCACGCAATTCACCCAAATCAATAAAGTCACCTTGCACTGCCGCAACGGCGCGTGGTGCGGCGGCACCAGTGAAAAACACATGCAAGCCGGGACCATGCCCTACTTGCAGATTCTCCAGTCGCAGCAGGTATTCACCGGTGCCCAGCCGAAACAGTTTGACCGCGCCGCTGGCGCTCCGGTTGGGCTGCGGACTGGTGAACTCGCCGTAACCAATCAAGGTGGGCGGCTCGATTTCTGGCGGCGAAGCCGGCATCTGTTCTTTGACGTTGCTGGGCAGTTGCGCGCTGTTGCTTTTGCCGCGCAGCGAAGCATTGAGTACCTCGACAAAGGAAAAACGGGCACGCAGCGAGTCAGCCGGCGCCGGCGCCCGCCACCACCAGATCAGCAACAGGGCAACCACTACTACTGCGGCGCCAATCAGCAGACGTTTTCTTGACGGAGTCATCATCACTAATCTTTTTCGGTCAAATCACATTTCAATTTCGAAATCGGCACAGTCGGTGGTGCAGCCAGCGCACCAGCTCACCGAGCTGTCGGCGTCGCCACTCCGGTTCAGTCGAATGTCCGGCCTTCGAGATCGACTATTGCTGTTCGCAGTGCTGCCGGTATCGGTGCCTTGCGCTGATGGGCGTAATCAAACATCACAATCTCGGCTTCGCCTTCGGTGGTGATGGCCTGCTGGCTGCTGCTGTAGATGCGGTACTGCTGCCAGAACCGGTCGACCGCCATGCGGGTCACCGTGATGCCAACCAGCAATTGATCCGGGAACAGAACCGGACGCTTGTAGCGGGCGCTGGCGCCGGCAACGATAGGACCGATGTGATCACGTTCCTTGAAATCCATCATGCGGACCAGCCGGCCATACTCGATGCGCGCGCTCTCGAAATAGCGGAAATACACCACATTGTTGACATGCTGAAAGGCATCCATTTCACCCCAGGCAACGGTGATTGGATAACAGACCGGAAAGCCGGCAAGGGCTTCGGGTACGGGCACAGTCATGGGGCATGCTCCAAACGATAACGCTGAAACTGTCCGCGCAAGGCCAGACATTGGCGAACATGATTATGGCTGCTGGCGATGGCCGTATCCGGGATCGCCAGCGCCTGTTGTTGTTCACGCAGGAACTGGTGGGTTGCTTCCCAACCGCCGGCATCACAGATCGACTCGGCCAGCTCGGCCAGCTGGCTGCGCTGGTAATCTGGCAACAGCGGCAACAGCGTGGCGAAGTTCTCGCGCAGCCATTGCCATTGTTGCACAGTCTGCGCCGGGTTCGACAAGCTGGCCTGTAGCAGCGGCCGCCGTTCGTGCACGCGCAGCGCCGGCGACAGCAACAACGCTTGCCGTTCGGGCAAGGAGGCGGCCGTGTCGAGGGCGATGAGAGCCTGCAGCAGCGGCTGGCGGCGACTGGCATCGGACTCCTGTTGCAGCAGCGCGATCAGTTTTGGCGTCAGGCTCGGTTGTTCGATCAGTGCCACCGTCAGTGCCAAGGGATCGACGGCGGTGGGTAAGGGTTGACGTTGCAGCAAGGCGTCGATGCTGGCGGCGTTATTACTGAGCAAGTCGGCGCGCAGAGCGCGGTCTTCCAGTACCAGCACGCGAAAGGCGACCAGCTCCGGGTCGTTCTGTGCTTTGGGCAAATGCTGCTGAAACAAACGCCGCAGCCGGTTCTGCCAGACCGGGCGATCCGTTGCCGGTACCCAGTGCTGCACCAGTTGTTGCCAGATCGGTAAGCTGGACTTGAAAACCGTGAGATCCGGGTGCGCGGCCAGTGCGGGCATGGCGGCGAGCCAATCGTCCGGCGCCAATTCACCGGCCAGAACACTGGCGTTGAGGTTATGGCTGAAATCGAGTGCTTCCGGCAGAGGTAACTGTGGCAGTTTCTGCAGTAGCAGCTGGCGTTGTTCGGTCGTGACGTGCCAACGGTAATAGCCGGCGCCGCCGGCATTCGGCAACACCGTGCTGTGGCAGGACCAGCCGGGTGACCAGCTGACGTCGGAACTGTTGAGCAGGCGACAGGATCGCGTGTCGTTATCGAGATTGCGCAGGCAGAACGGCACCTGCCACTGACCAACGTCCCGACGAACACCAGCCGGCTGATAGGCGCGTTGGTGGACGCTGACAATTAGTGCCTGTTGCTGGCATCGCTGCTCGAATTCCAGTTGCGGCATGCCGGGTTGGTCAAGAAAGCTGTCAACGCTGGCCGGAATGCTCGGGTCGGCTATGGTGTCACCGAACGCATCGAACAGGTCGGCCTCATCGGCATTGGCAAACGCATGCCGGGCAAAATAATTGCGCAGTGCCTGCTGAAATTTGTCCGGTCCGAGAAAAGACTGGTACATCTGCAGCAGGCCTACGGTCTTGAAAAAACTGACCGATTGAAAGGCTGCAATGACCTGCTGATCATCGCGGATTTCGTGCCGAATCGTTTGGTCCTGGCTCAGTACATCGCGCCGTACCGACTGCTCAACCACCTGCTGCAAAGTGCGTTGCAGCGGCAGGTCCGGGTGAGTGGTGGCGGCAATCTCGTAACCCACCCATTCGGCGAATGCTTCGTTCAGCCAGAGGTTGTCCCACCAGTTCATGGTAACCAGATTGCCAAACCATTGGTGCGCCAAGCCGTGGCTCAGGTGCGCCACCAGATTTTCCTGTACGGCGGGAATGGCGTCGGCATCAATCAGCATCAGCTCGTCGCGCAAATTGATGGCGGCGGCATTCTCCAGCACGCTCGCGGACGAATCCGGTACCGCGATCAGGTCCAGTTTGTCGAATGGATAGGGAATGGCAAAGTAACGCTCAAATGCTTCAAGCAACTTCGCGCTGTGCTCGAGCGCGGCGCGAGTTTGATGGCCCTTGCCACGCGTGGTGATGGCGCGCAAAGGCAGTGGCTGCCGGCGAACCTCGTTGCCGGCGATTTCATTGCCGGTGATGACGTCAAACGGCCCCACGCTGAGGTTGAGCAGAAAGGTCGGTAGCCGCGGCGTCGGGCTGAACCGGGTCAGCTTGCGATGTTGCGGCAGTAAGGTGGTGTCAATCGGCAGGCTGCTGGAGATCGCGATGTCGCTGGCGCGGCTGATCACCGCCAGCTCGAAACTCGCCTTGCGATCCGGTTCATCAAAACAGGGGAAAACCCGCCGCGCATCAATCGGATGAAACTGGTTGAACACATACCAGTCGTTGTCGATCCGGTAGCGGCTCAAGCCTTCGGCGGTCTGGGTGTAGTGCCCCTGATAGGTCAGTTTCAGTGTCACCAGACCCGCTGACACCGGCGTGTCGAAATCCACGCGGGCGAGGCCATATGGCGAGACCTGCTGAAATTGGCCGTCGATGCGTGTGCCATCGGCCGTTTCCAGTTCCACTTTGTGGACATCGAGATCACGGGCGTGCAGAAACAGTTGATGGCTGCGCTGTTGCAAGCGGAGGCTGATGGCGACGTCGCCATCGAAGCTGGATTGGTCCGGCAGCACCGTCAGTTGCAGACGGTAGTGCACCGGTTCGGCAATGGTACTCAGGCGCCCGTCGACCGGCGCGACCGGTCGGGTCGGTTCCGCTGGTTGCAGGACCACCACCATCACCAGTACCAGCAGCAAAAGCAGCGCGCTGGCCTGAACTATCCGTTTTCGAGTCACGGCATCCTGCAAGGTGAGTTGGCACGGCGCGAGTGTAAACCAGCGCTGGACAACCGGGCTACCAATCGCATCAGTTGGTCATGAAGAGCCGTATCGACAGGGCGATGGACACCACCACGAGCACCGTACGCACCAGCTTGGCGCCGCCACGAAACACCATGCGGGCACCGATCTGGCCGCCAATGAACTGACCTACGGCCATGACACCACCCGGCAGCCACAGCACCTTGCCACCGATGATGAAAAAGGTCAGCGACGCCAGGTTGCTGGCAAAGTTGAGGACCTTGCTGTGGGCAGTGGCAACCGGCAGGGTGAGCCCGAGCAGGCCGACACAGCCGAGCGCAAAGAACGTACCGGTGCCGGGGCCAAAGAAACCGTCGTAATAGCCGACACCAAAGCCGATGGTGGCCGCGAATACCGGCAGGCTGACCCGCTGGTGGCTTTCAACTTCACCGACTTTCTTGGCCAGCAGCATGTACAGCGCAATGGCGATCAGCAGCCACGGGATCACCTGACGCAGAAACCCCGGGTCGATTTGCTGCACGGTAAGCGCACCCAGCGCGCCGCCGATCAATGACGCCAGAAACGCCGGCCAGAACTTGCGGAAGTTGACCGCACCTTCGCGGACAAAATGCAGGCTCGCCGAAAACGAACCAGCGCAGCCCTGCAGCTTGTTGGTGCCAAGCGCCATTGCTGGCGACAGCCCGGCCCAGAGCAACGCCGGAATGGTCAGCAGGCCGCCACCGCCGGCAATGGCGTCGATGCAGCCGGCAAAGACCGCGACGAAGAACAGGATGGTCAGGATTTCGGTGGTGAATTCGAGCATGTTGTTCTTCTTGTCCGCGCTAGTGTTCGGTTGGAGCTGCCGCGATAGCTTTCAGAAAAAGTCGCGGCCAAGCCTGCTCCAACAGGATTAGTCAGTGTGCTTGAGATTCCGTCATTCCCGCGAAGGAGGGAATCCAGTGGCTTGGTGGTAGAGTCGCTGGGTCCCCGCCTGCGCGGGGACGAAGTTTACGTTCCGCGCACCAATTCCGGCGCTCTTACAACTGCACAACATTCAAGCTATTCACCGGCACATCATCGCCATCCGGTGTCGGCTCGGCAAAATCCTCTTTGTCAAAAGCCCGATCACCTTCCGGCATTGGCACGCCAGTCGCGGCAATCGATTTGAAGTCGAACAGGTTGCTGTCGGCCAGATGTGACGGCACCACATTCTGCAACGCGCGGAACATGGTTTCGACCCGGCCCGGGTGTTTGCGGTCCCAGTCCTGCAGCATCATCTTGACAGCCTTGCGCTGCAGGTTTTCCTGCGAGCCGCACAGGTTACACGGAATGATCGGGAATTCTTTGTGCAGCGCGTAGCGGGCAATGTCTTTCTCGCGGCTGTAGGCGAGCGGGCGGATCACCACGTTGCGGCCGTCATCGCTGACCAGTTTCGGTGGCATGCTCTTCAGCTTGCCGCCGTAGAAGAAGTTCAGGAAAAACGTTTCCAGAATGTCGTCGCGGTGGTGACCGAGTGCAATCTTGGTAACGCCATGCTGGGCGGCAAAGTTGTACAGCACGCCCCGGCGCAGGCGCGAACACAGCGAACAGGTGGTTTTACCTTCCGGGATGAGCCGCTTGACCACGCTGTACGTATCTTCTTCGATGACGTGGAACGGCACCCCGATACTGGTCAGGTAATTTGGTAACACTTCTTCCGGGAAGCCCGGTTGTTTCTGGTCGAGGTTGACTGCCAGTATCTCGAACCGGATGGGCGCGGCCTGCTGCAGGCTGCGCAGAATGTCGAGCAGGGTGTAGGAGTCTTTGCCGCCGGACAGGCAGACCATGACCTTGTCGCCGTCTTCGATCATGTTGAAGTCGGCAATGGCCTGTCCCACTTCGCGGCGCAGCCGCTTTTGCAACTTGTGGTGTTCGTACTGGTCTTTACGAAGGCGAGCCGAATCCACCGGTGTGCTGGCAGTGGCAGGGGCGGGCGACAGGGCGGTATGAAGGTCGGACATGGCAGAAAGTCTAGGATGGCGGCCGGGTAAAACGGGCCGCGATTATACGGGAGGGCACGATGGCAGGACAGTTTTTGCACAGCCGGATATCAGCAAATTGGTGGCGCCGCGCCGGTCGGTTTGGGCGGGCGGGGCTGTTGCTGACCCTGTTCGGGTTGCTGGCCGGCTGTTCGCTGGGCTTCATCTACCCACGGCTCGATACCATTGCCGGCTGGCAGCTCGACCGCTATCTGCGGCTCGAGTCGGGGCAGGAGGCGTGGCTGGACGAGCGTCTCGAAGAGCGGCTCAGCTGGCACCAGCGTGAGCAGCTACCGCAGTGGCGCGAGGCCTTGCAGGCATTGCGCAGCGACATTGCCAATAACACGCTCGATGCCGACAAGCATCAGTTTTACAGCACGCAAATCAAGTCGCTGATGCAGGCCAGTGCCAGTGGTCTGGTGGATGACGTCGTTGCGTTGGCGGCCGGGCTCAATGACAAGCAGGTCCAGCATTTCTTTGCCCATTACGATGAAGAAACGGAGGAAATGCGCGAGGAGCTGGCCGAAGCGAACGCTGACCCGGAAGCGAGCGTCAAAGAGCGGCAGGACGAATTGATCGAAGACGTCGAACAGTGGCTCGGCCGCGTCAATGATGACCAGAAAACCTTTCTCCGGCAGTGGGCGCAGGAGTCCATTCGTTGGAGCGATTACGCGCTGGATTCACGCCAGCGTTGGCGCGAATTTCTTGACCAATCACTGGCCGCGCGCCAAGACCCGGTCGCCACCCGCGCCGCCGTTGAGCAGATGCTGCTGCAGGCCGAGCGTCTGCGCAGCCCCGAGTATCAGGCGGCAATCGACAAGCAGGCGGCGCACCGTCGGGCGCTGCATCTCTATTTGTTGCAATCGATGAGCGAAAAACAGCGGCAGCATTTGCTGGGCGAGCTCGACGATGTTCTGGAAGAGCTGGACGACTTGCTGGCTGATCCGGTCTGAGCGGTTGATTGTTCAGCGGACAGCGCACCCGCGCTGTCCGCTATCCGGGTGCGACCAGCACCTGCGTCAGCTGGCCGTGACGGATCACGCTGGCGTCTATGTGATAGACCGACCGCAGTCGCTCGGCAGTCAGCGCCGTTGCAGCGCTGCCATCGGCAACCAGCTGCCCTTCGCTGAGTAACAGCAAGCGGTCGCAGTAACGCGCGGCGAGATTCAGGTCGTGCAGCACCACCACGGCGCTACCGCCGTCGTTCGCGTGCTGGCGAAACAGCGCCATGATTTGATGCTGGTATTGCAAATCCAATGCAGCCGTCGGTTCATCGGCCAGCAATAGCGGCGCGCCAGTTGCAAGCAGCCGGGCCATCATGACCCGGGCCTGTTCGCCGGCCGACAATTCATTGACCGGTCTCCACGCCAACGCATCGACGCCGGCGGCTCGCATGGCGTCCGCAATGGCCAGTTCATCCGTTTCGGTCAGTCGAGACTGGCCATGTGGCAGACGGCCGAGCGCCACCACATCGCGCACCGGTTGTGGCCAATGCACGCTGGCCGTCTGCGGTAGATACGCACGCACGGTGGCGAGCGCCTCCGCTGAGTAGGCCGTCAACGGTCGCCCATGCAGCTCAATGCGGCCTTGAGCAGGCATCAGCAAACCCGCCAGCGCTTTCAACAGGCTGCTTTTGCCGGCGCCGTTCGGGCCTAGCAGTGCCACCAGTTCGCCACGACCAATGCCGAGATTGAGCTCGTGCAGAATCGTTTGCCGGTGGTAAGCCAGTTGCAGTGAGTGGGTGCGCAGCAGTTCCGTGGTTACGCGTGCGGCGAGCGGCAACTCGGTTTTCATCAAGTCAGGCTCCGGTTGCGCACCACCAACAGCAAAAAGAACGGCGCCCCTACCAAGGCGGTGATAACGCCGACTTTCAACTCTTGATGGGTCGGCAGGAGTTGCACCAGCTGATCGGCCAGCAGCATGAACATAGCACCCGCCAAGGTGCTGAGCGCCAGCAACCGGCTGGGCTGGTGCCGCACAACGGGGCGCAGCAAGTGCGGCACAAACAGACCGATAAAGCCGATGCTGCCACTGACCGATACCGCCGCGCCGATTGCCATGGCGACACCCAGAATCATCAGGTTGCGTTGCCGGTTGACGGCAAAGCCGAGTGATTGTGCGGTTTCTTCACCGAGACTCAGCGCATCCAGCAACCGGCGATGACGCCAGCACAGTGCCAGGCCAACGACAATAAACGGCAATGCCAGTGCGCAATCGGCAAGGCTGCGGTTGGCAAACGAACCGAGCAGCCAGAACACCATCTCCGACATGGCGTACGGGTTCGGCGCCAGATTCAATGCCAGTGCAATGCAGGAACCGGCAAAGGCATTGACCGCCACACCCGCGAGCAGCAGCGTGGTCATTGGTCGATTCCGGCCTGCCAGCAGCAGCATGGCACCGACACCGAGCAATGCCCCGACGATGGCCCAGATCGGCAAGACAAACCAGGCCAGCGCGCTGAACCCGTAATAAATCGCCAGCACCGCACCAAGTGACGCACAACCCGACACCCCAATGAGGCCAGGCTCAGCCAGCGGGTTGCGAAACAAGCCTTGCAACACCGCACCCGACGCCGCCAACGCCGCGCCCACCAGCATGGCCAACAGGGCGCGGGGCAGGCGGATTTCCAGCACGATAAGTCGAACGATGCCCGGCTTGTCGCTGTGCAGTGCCGACGCCATTTCTGCCAAGGTGAATGGCACCTTGCCTTGCGTCAGCGCGAGCATCAGCAGGAGCAGTAGCAGCAACGCCAGCACGCTAGCGACCGCCCGTGGTGAATGTGATCGGGCGGTGACTTGTTGTTGCTGTTCCGCCATCAGTGTGCCTCCGCCAGCGCCAACGCGGCCGCACCGAGGCCAAGCCCGGGACATAGCCAGTTGGCGCTGTCGATATTGATGCGTCGGGTCCTGTGGTCGCTGATCAGGGCCGGGTGTTGCAGCAAGCGCTGCGCCAGTGCGTTCCGGTCACCCTGTTGCTCTTCCAGAAAAATGCGATCCGGTGCCAGCGCCACCAATTGTTCCAGTGCCAGCTCGCTGTCGTACGGCAAGTTGAGCACATCGGCCGCGCTGCGGTAGCCAGTCAGATGCAGCAATTCATTCTTGATTGAACGCGTGCCGGCGGTGTAGCCATTTGGCGCCAGACTCAAGGCCAGCAAGGCGGGTTTGCCATTGACTGCCGCCCGTGCTGTCGCCAATTCCGTCGCAAGTTGTCGCAGCAGGGTTTCGGCCCGTTGTTCCGCACCGACAAGCTTGGCAACCTCACGCACATGATCCGGTACCTGCGCGAGCGTGGCGGGCGTCGGCAGCGCGTGCACCGTATAGCCGAGCTGGCGCAGCAGGGTAGTGGCCTGACCCTGTTCATATTCGGCCGCGAGGATCAAATCAGGCCGCAGTGCCACGATCTGTTCGGCCAACGCGTTGTGGTGTGGCAGTGCCTGTGCTTGTCGCCACAACCGGCTGTAACGCGGGTCGCGGGCAAGCACCGAGACCGCTGCAATGTGCTCAGGCTCTGCAAGAGCCAGGACGAGTTCGTCCATGCACAATGACAGTGAGACGACCCGCTCTGGTGTGGGGTTTTCAGCAGCCAATGCCGCGTCGCACGCAGTCTGAAGGCTGGATACGACCAACAGAGCAAGCAGGCGCGCTGAGCGGCAGAGCATCGTCGACACCGTTGTAAAGACACTCACCAAAACCACACTCACCAAAACCACACTCACCAAAACCACACTCACCATAACCACACGCACCCGATTTCCAGCCATGTTGTATTTGCAAACGATTTGCCGATCACCGGTTCAGTAGTCAACGCCGAGCCGCGCCTTGATGCCAGCTCGATACGCATGCTTGACTTCCTGAACGTCCGAAATGGTGTCGGCGATGTTCCGCAGCGCCGTGCCGCCACCGCGGCCGGTGATCACGACACTTTGCGCCGGTGGCCGTTGCTGGATGGCAGTGATGATGCGTGCTTCGTCGAGATACTTGAAGCTCAGCATATACGTCAGCTCGTCGAGGACCACCAGTTGGCAGTGCGGGTCGCCGAGCAGTTGTTCGGCGACGGCCCAGGTGCGCTCGGCTGCTGCGATGTCGGTTTCACGGTTTTGGGTGTCCCAGGTAAAACCGGTGCCCATTTGATAGAAACGCAAGTTGGGATGTTGTTGGCGCAGGTACAGCTCTTCACCAGACAATTGCACGCCTTTGATGAACTGCACCACGCCGACCTCGTGGCCATAGCCCAAGCTGCGCATCACCATGCCGAACGCCGATGTGGTCTTGCCTTTGCCGTCACCGGTGAGCAGCACCACGAGACCACGCTCGGTGGTTGCATTGGCAATGCCGGCATCGACATTGGTTTTCAGTTTTGCCATTTTTTGCTGATGGCGGGAATCTGGTGTGTCAGTCATGGCGGTGCTCTGGTTTGCTTCAACGTTATGTTGTTTGCGCTTGTTTGAGGGAGTGGCTCATATCTGCAGGTTCACCCTCATCCAAACCTTCTCCCGTCAAGGGAGAAGGCTTAAAAACCCCCTCCCCCTTGACGGGGGAGGGCTGTGGAGAGGGTGACCTTTAAATTATCCAGTTGCCGCTTATCTAGTCCCTCTCGCTCTTTGCATTCTGTTCCGCCGGAATCGATGCCTTCCTCAACTCCTGCCAAATGGCTTCGCAAACCCCTTGCCGGTTCTTCAGTACGTCATTATTCCAGAACCTGAGCACGCGAAAACCGTTCAGTTCCAACCATCGAGTTCGCTGGTCGTCATCTGCAGATTGCAGATGTTGCCCACCGTCCACCTCCACAATCAGCCTGTGTTCAAGGCAAACAAAGTCGGCAATGTACTGACCTATCGGAAACTGCCGGCGGAATTTGATACTGAACTTCTCCCGGTCGCGCAGCTCCTGCCACAGCGCGCGCTCGGCGTCAGTCATATCTTTGCGCAGTTGGCGAGATCGAGTGCGCT
The DNA here is from genome assembly GCA_041914645.1 of Permianibacter sp. GTDB lineage: Bacteria > Pseudomonadota > Gammaproteobacteria > Enterobacterales > Permianibacteraceae > Permianibacter. Next base: position 8,329 of record JAYSCY010000001.1, on the reverse strand, counting down.
GAGTGGCGGTTAGGCGCATGGCTTCTTCCTTGGTGTCGTGAGCGTGGCAGGTTCACCTTCATCCCGGGCTGCACTCGTCGGGAAGGACTAAAAGCCCTCTCCCTTGACGGGAGAGGGTTGGGTGAGGGTGAGCTCTCTATTCGAAATTGTCTCGCACCACTCCATCACTTAGAACTCAAATCCCACTGTTACCTCCAATTCCCGTCCCGGTGCCGGATAGTAGTACGCCGGGCCCCATGCCGATACGCCGGCAAAGCCGTCATAGCGTTTGTCGCCTGCGTTGTCGACACGCAGCTCCAAATAGTAAGTCGCGGGTTGCCAGCGCGCGCTGACATTGAACAGCGTGTAGCCGCCCAGTGGGCCGCCGCTGTTGCTGTTGTCGCCGGCGAAATAGCGCTCGCCAGTGTATTGCGCATCGGCATAGAGCTGGATGCTGTCGCTTGCCTGCCAGGACAGGCCGGCGCCGAGCTGTTGCTCGGCAACGAACGGTACGGTTTTTCCGGCAAAGCTGCCGCCATCAAAGCGGGCGTCGACAGCGCTGGCATTGAAGTGCGTTTTCACCGCCGTGCCGATCTGCCAGCTACCGCGCAGGGTGATGCCGTCGCGCTGGCTGCGGTCGAGGTTGACGTTGGCACCGGTGCCGGGGCCGAACGGACCATCGGCCGTCGGGTCGTAGAAAATCTCATCCTGCATGGCGAGCGAGTACAGGGTCAGCACCGTTTGCAGTTCGCTACTGTGCCACTCCCAACCCAGTTCCCAGGATTGCGCCTGCTGTGGTGCCAGCGCACTTTGGGTCGGTGCAATGAAGCCGTTCTCGTCGGCCGTTGGCCAGCGAAAACTCTCGTCGCGGCGCAGGAACGCCCGTTGGTGATCGGTGATGGCAACGCTGGCACCGGCATTCCAGACGGTAATCGTATCGTGCACGGTCTGGGCCAGATTGTGCTCGCCATCGAATTCGCTTTGCCGCGCACCGGCGCTCAGTGTCCAGCGGGTGGCGAGCGGCAGACTCAGGTTGCCGTACCAGTCGTCGGTGCGCTGCTCGATTTGGGTCACACCAAATCCGTAATCGCTATCGCTTTCGGCGCGTTCACTGTCGATGCCGAGCAACCACTGGGCGTTGCCAAATTGCCCGGCGATGCGCGGTTGCGCCGCCTGGATTTCGGTTTGGTAGCGATAGGCTCCACCGTAGAGCGCGCCGTTGCCTTGCTCGCTGCGATCATGCAGATCGGCCAAGACCTGCCAGTTTTCGCCAGCGGCCCAATCCAGCGCAAAACGATGGGCCCGCGTGCTGCGGTTGCCAAAATCCGCTGGCGTACTGGCTTGGCGCGGGTTTTGTTCGCGCTGCTCGGCACTCAGGCTGCCGGGCAGCCGCAGATCATCGTCGGTGTACTGGGCATCAAGCCCGAGTGACAAATTGCTGCGCCGGTAACTGAGGTTGCCGACCAGATTGCCGTAGTTCTGCTGATTGTTGTCGCGGTAGTGATCGGCCAGCCATTTTTCACCGGCCAATCGGTACGACCAACCATCGCCAAAGGCATCCTGAACGGATAATTGATAGCGCTCGCTGTCGTCGCTGCCACGGGCAAGCGCCAGCGCATTCGGCGCCTCACCGCTTTGATCGGTAATGATGTTGATGACACCGGCGGTGGCCTGATCGCCATACAGGCTGCCTGCGCTGCCGTGCAGAATTTCAATGCGGGCAATGGCCGCGAGGCTGATGCTGGCCAGATCGGGGCCAGCCAGTGACGGATTGTTCAACTTGCGGCCATCGACCAGCACCAACACATTGTTGACACCGTTTTCGCCGAAGCCGCGCAGACTGATGCTGCTGCCACGGCCGCGGTTGCCGATGCTGTCATTGATCTGCAGGCCTGCAATGCTGCCAAGTACCTGCACCAGCGTTTGCGCGCCACTGGCATCGATGTCGTCGCGGCTGATCACATGTATGGCGGCCGCAACGGGCAGGTTCGCACTGGGAAGCCGCGTGCCGACCACCGCAATCACTTCGGCGCTGTCGCCCGCCGGCGATAGCAGCGGCTGATCCGGTTCAGCGTGCACAAATTTGCTGGTCAGCGTGAATGCCGCGCTGATGGCGGTGGTGGCCAACATCCGGGCCGGGTGTGAAAAGAAAGCTTGCATGAAATCCTCATCCAACGTGAAACGGGTGAGGAGGGAACGGCCGGTGGCGGTCGGTGGCGGTCGGCGCAGCGCACCGAATCACCAGTCAAGCCAAGCAGGGTGGCACCGGTCCGGCGGCGTCAGAATGAAACGGGCCTCGGCACGGTTTGCTCTGCCTTCGACGGCGCCCTCCGCGCAGTCTTCGGGGTGAGCCGCACGATGGCGGGCTCTGACTTGAAGCGAGGCTGGTATCGGGCTGGTTGCCAGAAGGCAATTCACCGTTGCGGGGGCAGCGCCGGACTTGCTGTTTCACAGCCACTGCTTTGGAACCCAGTGGGTTCAGAACAGGGTGTGATCACCGGACTTCCCATTTAACGGCCTTCCGCACCCCGGGTGCAGAAGGCTGACCTCATCAAGACGGCGCAACTGTACGCGTTTGGACGTCTGGACGTCAAATTTGCGTAGAGGCGAGGTCAGAAGCAATCTGCATATAGAGGGGCTGGGGAGGTGTTATTTGGACGTCCAAACGGCTATGCTGGCGGTGTTTGTTCCGGGTATGGTCAGCGACGGCTCATTGGTGAGTCTTGTTGTTGCTGGTCAGGTCGGTGTTCCAGCTGGCTTCACCCTCACTTAAAACCTCTCCCCTCAAGGCAGAGGACTTCAAAGCCTTCTCCCTTGAGGGGAAGCTTGGATGAGGGTGAAGCCCAAGAACCGAACAATGTTGGCCAGCTGAGACAGCCACCTATTCTGGTTTCAGCTTCCATCGACCTTATTGCCCCCTATTTCGCGCCGCTGGCGCCCGAGAGTCGAAACGCTGTGACTTCAAGTTCTCGCTGTACTTGCGCCAATCACCGTCCTGCTTTCAATGCGCCGGTCGCTGCCGGCACCTTTGATGGCCTGCTCGATCTGCAACAACGCGGCCACGAGCCGCATTGCCCGCAGCTCGCCGCTGAACGCCAGCAGCGTATCGATGCACTGCACGCGGCGCTCAGGCAGCGCATCCTGATCCTCGATGGCGGTATGGGCACGATGATCCAGGGCTACGGCCTGCAGGAAGCCGACTATCGCGGCGAGCGGTTCAAAGACTTTCACCGCGATGTCAAAGGCAACAACGATCTGCTGAGCATTACCCGGCCGCAGGTGATCCGCGAGATTCACGAAGCCTATCTGGCTGCCGGCGCCGACATCATCGAAACCAACAGCTTCAACGCCACCCGCATCTCGATGGCCGACTACGAGATGCAGCATCTGGTGCACGAGTTGAATATTGCGGCGGCTCAGGTGGCACGCCAAGCTGCCGATGCCTACACCGCGCAGAATCCGGCCAAGCCGCGTTTTGTTGCCGGCGTGCTCGGGCCGACCTCGCGCACGGCGTCGCTGTCGCCAGACGTCAATGACCCGGGTGCGCGCAACGTCACCTTTGATCAATTGGTCGAGACTTACACCGAGGCAGTCGACGGGCTGGTTCGCGGCGGCGCCGACATCATCCTCATCGAAACCATTTTCGATACGCTGAACGCCAAGGCAGCGGTGTTTGCCGTTGACCAGTATTTTGAAAGCCAGGGCTTTCGGCTGCCCATCTCCATCTCCGGCACCATCACCGATGCCTCCGGCCGCACGCTGTCGGGCCAGACCACCGAGGCCTTTTACAACTCACTGACGCACGCCAAGCCACTGTCGATTGGCCTCAACTGCGCGCTTGGCGCTGCCGAGCTGCGGCCATACGTAAAAGAAATGGCGCGCATTGCCGGCTGCTACACCTCGGCCTATCCCAATGCCGGTTTGCCGAATGCTTTTGGCCAGTACGATCAAACGCCGGAGGAAATGGCCGCGATCGTCGATGAGTTCATGGCGAGCGGTTTTCTGAATATCGTCGGCGGCTGCTGCGGCACCACGCCGGCGCATATCGCCTTGTTGGCCAACGCTGCGGCCAAATACCCACCGCGCCAATTGCCCGAAATTGAACCGGCCTGCCGCCTGTCCGGCCTCGAAGCGTTCAACATCAGCAAGGGTTCGCTGTTCGTCAACGTTGGCGAGCGCTGCAACGTGACCGGTTCGGCCAAGTTCAAGCGGCTGATCATCAGTGGCGACTACAACACCGCGCTGGAAGTGGCGCTGGAGCAGGTCGAGAACGGCGCACAAGTCATCGATATCAACATGGACGAAGGCATGCTCGATGCCATCGCCGCCATCGATCGCTTCTGCAAGCTGATTGCCAGCGAGCCGGATATCGCCAAAGTGCCGGTGATGCTCGACTCCTCCAAGTGGGAGGTCATTGAAGCGGGGCTCAAATGCCTGCAAGGCAAATGCATTGTCAACTCGATCAGCCTGAAAGAAGGCGAAGCGGACTTTCGCGCCAAGGCCAAGCGTTGCCTGCAATATGGCGCGGCCGTCGTGGTCATGGCCTTTGATGAAAAAGGCCAGGCCGACACGCTGGCGCGCAAAACCGAGATCTGTGAGCGCAGCTACCGCATTCTGGTCGATGAGATCGGCTTTCCGCCGCAGGACATCATCTTCGACCCGAACATCTTCGCCATTGCCACCGGCATTGATGAACACAACAACTACGCCGTCGACTTCATCGATGCGACGCGCTGGATCCGCGCCAACCTGCCGCACGCTGGCGTGTCCGGTGGCGTCTCCAACGTTTCGTTCTCATTCCGCGGCAACGACCCGGTTCGCGAAGCCATCCATTCGGTGTTCCTCTATCACGCCATCAAGGCCGGCATGACCATGGGCATCGTCAACGCCGGTCAGTTGGCGGTGTACGACGAGTTGCCAGCCGAGCTGCGCCAGAAAGTGGAAGACGTGGTGCTGAACCGGTTACCGGTAGCCGGGGGCAACAGCCCGACTGAGGCGCTGCTCGATATCGCCGAAAAATTCAAGACCGGCGCCATCAAGAAGGACGAAGAGGATCTGGAATGGCGGCACTGGCCGGTGACCAAGCGGCTGCAGCACGCGCTGGTCAAAGGCATTACCGCGTTCATCATTGAAGACACCGAGCAGGCACGCCGTGAAGCCAAACGGCCGCTCGATGTCATTGAAGGCGCCTTGATGGACGGCATGAACGTGGTCGGCGATCTGTTCGGCGCGGGCAAGATGTTCCTGCCGCAGGTGGTCAAGTCGGCCCGGGTCATGAAGCAGGCTGTGGCTTACCTGCAACCGTATATCGAAGCCGAGAAAAGCGAAGGCGCCAAGACCAACGGCAAGATCCTGATGGCTACCGTCAAAGGCGACGTGCACGACATCGGCAAGAACATTGTCGGCGTGGTCCTGCAGTGCAATAACTTTGAAGTGATCGATCTGGGCGTGATGGTGCCGGCCGAAAAGATCCTGCAAACGGCGATCGAGCAAAATTGCGACATCATTGGTCTGTCGGGTCTTATCACCCCGTCGCTCGATGAAATGGTCAACGTCGCCCGCGAAATGCAGCGGCAGGGCATCAACAAGCCTTTGCTGATTGGCGGCGCCACCACCTCAAAGGCACATACCGCCGTCAAAATTGATCCGCAGTTCAATTTGAATCAGGTGATCTACGTGCCGGATGCTTCGCGCGCGGTTGGCGTTGCCACCACGCTGCTGTCGCGCGACCTGCGCGAACCCTACGTGCGCGACATCAAGGCCGAGTACGAGACCGTGCGTGCCCGTCATGACAGCGGCCCGGCCCGTGGTATCACCCGGCCCTATGCCGAAACGGTTCTGCGTGGCATCCAGACCGATTGGGCCACGCACCAACCGGCGGTACCGACCTTCACCGGCGTAAAAGTGTTCGATGACTATCCGCTGGCCGAACTGGTGCCCTATATCGACTGGACGCCGTTTTTCATCACCTGGGATCTGGCCGGCAAATACCCGCGCATCCTGCAGGACGAGGTGGTGGGGGAAGCCGCGCGCCAGCTATTCGACGACGCGCAAGCGATGCTGAAAAAGCTGGTCGATGGCAAACTCATCAAAGCGCGTGCCGTGCTCGGCTTCTGGCCGGCCAACACCACCGAACCGGACGACATTGCCGTCTATGCCGATGAGTCGCGTGCCAACTCGGCAACACCGCCGCTCGCCACACTGCACCACCTGCGCACGCAAACCATCAAGCATGGTGCAGTCGATGTGCACAGTTCGCTGGCCGACTACATTGCCCCGCAAGCAAGCGGTGTGAGGGATTATGTCGGTGGCTTCGCCGTCACCGCTGGCATCGGTGTTGATGAACTCACCGCCGAGTACGAGCGTAACGGTGACGACTACAGCAGCATCATGATCAAGGCCTTGGCCGATCGCCTTGCCGAAGCGCTGGCCGAGCGCCTGCACGAGCGCGTGCGCAAAGAGTTCTGGGCCTACGCGCCAGATGAGCAACTCGACAACGAGCAGCTAATCAAAGAGCAATATCGCGGCATCCGGCCTGCACCCGGCTACCCGGCCTGCCCGGACCACACCGAAAAAGCCACGCTGTTCAAGCTGCTTGACCCTGAGCACCGCATTGGCCTGCAACTTACCGAACACTACGCCATGTGGCCTACCGCCGCCGTCGCCGGCTGGTATTTCTCGCATCCCAAAGCCGAGTACTTCAATGTGGGTAAGGTGCAGAAAGATCAGGTGGAAAGTTTGGCCCAGCGCAAAGGCATTTCGGTTGCCGAAGTGGAGAAGTGGTTAAGCCCGGTTTTGGGGTACAGCAATTAAATGACTGGAACTCGGCTAGGTTGCCCTTTGCGTTCCCTCTCCCGTGAGGGGGCGAGGGCGGGAATTAGCGGAGCAATGCTCCGTTCCGCCGCAGCGCCATGAGCCGGCGGCGAATGGCTGGGGCGCGGAGCGGGGCTAGGGGAGAGGGTGAACCTCCAACTCTTGCGGTGGTGAACGAAGTGCCTCCCTTTGATCTAGCCATTCGTTTTCCCTCACAACCGATCCAACGGACTCACCGCACCCGCGCCGACCTTTGCAACATGGGTATAGATCATCGTGGTTTCCACATGACTGTGACCAAGCAGGGTCTGAATCATGCGGATATCCGTTCCTGACTGGAGAAGGTGTGTGGCGAAGGAATGTCTGAGCGTGTGGCAGCGAACCAGTTTGGTGAGTTGTGCCTGCCGCGCGGCCTGCTGAACCGCACGGCTTAACGTTTGCGGGTAATAGTGGTGTCGCCGCCAAACGCCTGAGCGCGGGTCACGAGACAGGTGATCCATTGGGAAAACCCATTGCCATGGCCAGCTGGTGGCAGCATTGGGGTATTTTCTTGCCAACGCAAACGGAAGCTCCACCCCTTCGGCGCCGGCAGCGCGGTCGGCATCGAACCAGCGGCGAATGTCGTTCAAGTGCTGCTGCAGCGGTTGCGCAACGCTCTGTGGCAGCGTTGTAACCCGGTCTTTATCGCCTTTGCCACTTCGCACTGTGATTTGTTGCAGACCAAAATCGACATCCTTTACACGCAGACGCAGCAACTCCATTTGCCGTAAACCACAGCCGTACAGCAGCTTGCCCATCAGCGCATGCACCCCCGTCAGAGCACTCAACAGTGCTCTGACTTCCTCCACCGTCAACACGACCGGCAAACGTTTCTTGCGCTGACTGCGCACAATGCCATCCAGCCACGGCAACTCAATTTCGAGAACCTGCTTATACAGAAAAAGCAGGGCTGCCAATGCCTGACTCTGGGTGGAACTCGATACTTGTTGCTTCACCGCCAAATGCGACAGGAACTGCTCAACCTCATTTTTTCCGAGCTCGCGTGGATGACGGACACCATGAAAGTGAATGAAACGGCGGATCCACAAGCAATATGACTGTTCTGTCCGAATGCTGTAATGGCGCACACGAATTGCCGCCACCACCTGTTCCATCAATTTTGGTTTTTCCATGAATGCTCCTCCCTGAGCGGCCTGCATTCTCGAAGAGGATAAAATGGCGGAAAAGCCGAAGTTACCCACAACCTCTGTGAGCGAATCGCCAATGTTTATATGCAATTCAAGCAGCTTTTGCCAACGAAAGTAGAATCGGTTGGAGAGTAAAGTTGTTTAAAATACAACGACTTACGCAAACTTCTTGCGGAGTGAGTACTAGGCTTTATGTGCAGCAGGACTGGGATTATCAACGTCTGCACATAACGCCTAGGTTGTGAATTCTGAAAAGTGGTTGCCAAGCCGTTGATTTAAAGAAAGAATCCGTACTCAATCGGACTGCCCGACAGCCTAGCTAATCAGGCAGAGGCAGATAATTACTAGTT